>CACYHW010000008.1 GCA_902774335.1 uncultured Bacteroidales bacterium | reverse complement strand
AACATGAAGGCTATCGTAGCTTACATCAAGGAGAAGCAGAAAGAGACCGGTGCCAAGCTGCTTTGGTCAACCGCTAACGTATTCGGTAACAAGCGTTACATGAACGGTGCTTCTACCAATCCTGATTTCGATGTTGTAGCCCGCGCTATCGTTCAGATCAAGAACGCTATCGACGCAGGTATCGAGCTGGGCGCTGAGAACTATGTATTCTGGGGTGGCCGTGAGGGTTACATGAGCCTTCTCAACACAGACCAGAAGCGTGAGAAAGAGCATATGGCTACCATGCTGACCATGGCTCGTGACTATGCACGCAGCAAGGGTTTCAAGGGTACATTCCTGATCGAGCCCAAACCATGCGAGCCTTCAAAGCACCAGTATGATGTTGACACCGAGACCGTTATCGGTTTCCTCAAGGCTCACAAGCTGGATAAGGACTTCAAGGTAAACATCGAGGTTAACCACGCTACTCTGGCCGGTCACACATTTGAGCACGAGCTGGCTTGCGCAGTTGACGCCGGCATGCTCGGTTCAATCGACGCTAACCGCGGTGACTATCAGAACGGTTGGGATACCGACCAGTTCCCCATTGACCAGTACGAGCTTGTACAGGCTTGGATGGAGATCATCCGTAACGGTGGTCTGGGCACAGGTGGTACAAACTTCGATGCCAAGACACGTCGTAACTCAACAGATCTTGAGGACATCGCTATCGCTCACATCAGCGGTATGGATGCTATGGCTCGCGCTCTTGAGTCAGCTGCTAAGCTGCTTGAGGAGTCACCCTACAAGAAGATGAAGGCTGAGCGTTACGCTTCATTCGACAGCGGTATGGGTAAGAAGTTCGAGGAGGGCAAGATGACTCTCGAGGAGGCTTACGAGTACGGCAAGAAGGTAGACGAGCCCAAGCAGACCAGCGGTAAGCAGGAGCTGTACGAGGCAATCGTTGCTATGTACGCTTAATACAAGCTTCAATCAAAAAAATAGGCTCGGAGATTTCCGAGCCTATTTTTTTATTGTCTGCTTTTTTATTTGAACAGGTACTGGGCGAACTCGTGGAGGGATTTGCGCCAAACCTGCCACTCGTGGTCGCCGGGGTAGGAGTTGAACTTGACCTCTACGCCGCCGTCCTGCATCTTCCTGACGATGTTGCGGGTGTGTTCGATGCGCGGATCCTGCTCACCGCAGCTCAGGAAGAATACGTCAAACTGCTTGTTGAAGTTCTTGGTGTCGGTAAGGATGCCCGGGCATTCTGCCTCCAGGTCAAAGTTTGATGCGCCCTGTATGCCGCCGAACATACCGGTGGAGAACACACCTACGTTTGCAAACACCTCAGGATCGCGCAGGCCGATGTAGAAGGCCTGGCCGCCACCCATGGAGAGTCCGCACATGGCACGGCTCTTACGGTCTTTCTTGACACGGTAGTTCTTCTCTATAAAAGGTATGACGTTGTCGATAAGCTCGCTGCGGAATGTCTGCATACCCTGCCAGCTGTAGCCGCCGCCCATACCTCCACTTCTTGCCTGCACATTGGCTGCGCCTTCGTTCGTCGCGACTCGGCCATTCAAGCCAACTTGATGGCTCTCACTGCTCCGAACGTTGCTGTTGGCACTGACTACAATCATGGGAACGGCCTTGCCTGTAGCAATCAGATTGTCCATTATCTGTGCGGTGCGGCCCTGTTCCATCCAACCGCGATGATCCTCACCGCCGCCATGCTGGATATAGACAACGGGGTAGGAGTCCTTGCTCTCGTTGTATCCTGCGGGGGTATATACCATGACGGGACGCCATGCGTTCTCCACCTTGGAGAAATAGTGCACGGTGCGGACCTCGCCGTGAGGTACATCCTGAACCTCAAACACATCCATTCCGTCCTCCTTGATCTCGATGGCGCTTGTCCATCGGCTGCAACCGTAGAATGGTTGGCTGGCGGGATCGGAAACAGATACATTATCTATAAAGAGGTTATAATAGTGGAATCCGGGTACCTGTGGATTGGTGGTTACACTCCACTGGCCTCCTTCGCCCTTGGTCATGTCATACTTGGTTCCGCCCAGGTCAATCTGTACGGTCTGTGCCTGAGGTGCCTGAACACGGAACATAACGCTGTTGTCGGCCAGGACACGGGGGTATGAGTTGCGGTTGATGTTGGTAACCGGTGAGTATGAGCCTTCGGGGAATGATTCACGGCGGAAGGCTCCTTGCGGCTGTGCAAAGGTGGATGCTGAGAGTGTTATTAGGGTCAGCAGGGTGATGGATGTTCTTTTCATACAATTGGTTTTATAATGCAGATTCGTAGTAATAATTCTCAATTCTCAATTTTCAATTCTCAATTATGTCACTTCGTTCCATGATTCTTGTCGCGACTCGGGATAGAAAGTAAACTTTCTCTCCTCTCGCTGCTCCAAGAATTTTCAATTCAAAGATTGTAGTAGGCGGAAAGGATTCTGTCGTACCACTTGGCCGGAAGTATGGCTTTGAGCAGGACTGAAGCCTTCTGCACAGTCGTAGCGATGATGTAGCGGTTGGCTGGGCGGCGCTTGCGCACAAGGCGGCTTATGCGGCGAGCCAGATAATCCGGTTGCAGACCGGTCCGTTCATCCTTCTCGATTCCCTGCATGGACTTGCTGTAGCCGGGGTAGGCGGCGGCAGCCTCATCGGGCAGGTTCTTGGTTCGGGCTGCGGTAAAGCCGGTATAAAAATCTCCCGGATTGATAACGGTGACATGTATCCCGAACTGATGCAACTCCAGACGCAGTGCCTCGCAGTATCCCTCTATGGCAAACTTGCTGGCTGAGTACATACCCTGATAGGGCAGTCCCATCAGACCGCCTATGGAGCTGAAGCAGATTATCTTACCGCTGCGCTGCTGTCTCATCACGGGGACAATGCGGTTCAGGAACCGTATCATTCCGGTAAAGTTGACATCCATCTGGTTCTGTGCATCCTCGATTGAGGTGAACTCCAGCGGTCCTGCAACACCCATTCCGGCATTGTTTATGAATACGTCTATGCGGCCCTCGGCGTCAAGGACCTTTTTTACGGTTTCATCGACGGATTGGCTGTCGCGGACATCGGCCTTGAGATAGGTAACTCCGGGTATTTGGGTACACTCCTTGCGGTGCGTTCCGTAAACCTTATGACCGTCGGCCGACAGACGGCGGGCCATAGCCTCGCCGAATCCCGATGTTATGCCGGTAATGAGTATAACCATATCACTTGTTTATGGTTACGTTCACGTGCGGATACTCAAAGTGGAATCCCTGCTTGGGAAGCTCCGTGAAGATGGCCTTGTTAAGGTCAAACTTGACGGGCCAATAATCGGCAGAGTGTACCCAGACGCGGGCCAGGAAGGTGATGGTGCTCTCCTTCATGGCGCTCAGCACGGCCATTGGGTCGGCTGCTCCCTTGGTCTTGGCGTCAAGTATGCGCTCATCGGACTTGAGGATATCGAGTATGGCCTGGATGCACTTCTGGGCATCGGTATCATATGCCAGGTCTATCTCTATGTCAAGACGGCGTATGGGTTTGGCCGAATAGTTGTCGATATTGCCGTTGGAAAGGGCTCCGTTGGGGATTATGATGACGCGGTTATCGGGGGTTATTATCTTGGTGTTGACAATGGATACCTCCTTTACAGTTCCGCTGAATCCCTGTGCGCTGATAAAATCGCCGGCCTTGAAGGGCTTGAAAACAAGAATCATCAGACCGCCTGCAAAGTTGGACACCGTGCCGCTCAGAGCCATACCTATGGCCATACCTCCGGCAGCCAGAAGTGCAGCAAGCGAGGTGGTGTTGATGCCCAGGGTGCCGATGGTGATGACTATGAGCAGCACCGTGAGGGTGATGGACACCAGCGATGTGATGAATGTGGAGAGCGTGGCCTCGGTCTTGCGTTTTGCAAACACCTTTCCGAGCCAGATCTTGACTCTCTTGATGAGCCATGCTCCTATGACATATATGGCAATTGCGGCCAGAAGCTTGAGGCCGAAATCAATTGCGCTCTGCAGCAAATCGTGCATGAATGTGTCGGGGTCCTCCTTGACCTGTTGGATGAGGTTGCTCGTGGCAGCCTTTATAGAGTCGTTTACGTTGATTACCACGTTGGGGTCAACTGTTGTTTGTAAAAATGTCATAAGGATATATATTTTTATGTGGTGTAAAAATAACGTTTTTTCCGTACAAATGGTTAATTTTGGCGTTATATGAAAACGAGTTGCCTTATATTATCCGTCTTGTTTGTGCTTGCCGGCTGCGGCAGGAGTGAAATGAACAACCTTAAGTCCATAGAGCGTTCTATGGAGAAGAACCCATATCAGGCCATTGAGCGTCTGGACAGTATAGACAGCAATAATCTTTGCGGAAAGCGCCTGGCCATCTATTCAATGCTCAAAACACAGGCTTATCATCTGGCCGGCAAGGTAATAGAGTCCGATTCGGTTGCCCGCATTGCCACGGACTACTGGGGCATCCGCAAGATAGGCCATTATCCCGCCATGAGCTGGTACTCGCTGGGATGCGCCTATTCCGATATGAACAAGGATCCTGAGGCCATCTACGCGCTGCTTAAGGCCAAGGAACTCTTCCCCGACACCATTTCAAAATACTATGCCTCCACGCTTTCCATGCTGGGCCACCACTATAACCTGTGCGGCCTGCACGATGAGGCTATACGCTCATATACCGAGAGCAAGCAGCTGTACGAGAAGCTGGACGACTGCCGCAACGCGTCGCTGGCCGAACTGAATTTGGGTATATCGCTGTACGGAAAGGAGGAGTACAACAAGGCACAGGCCATCTTTGAAAGGGTACTTGACGACAAGTGCATCGATACCGAAGGATACCGTACATGCCTTCTGTATATGGCTCACGTCAAGAACGGCATCTACAATGTGGAGGCCGGTTCCATGATATTCGAGTATATCAATCCCTATCTGAGGCTGTGCAAGAACAATGAGCAGGCTGCTCCGGGTTACGCTCTCAAGGGTATCGCATTCTACTACATACACAATCTGGATTCGGCCTTCTATTACCTGAGGCGTGCCCACAGCTCGACCAACGACCTGGATACAAGGATACTTGCGGTCGAGGGACTCGAAAAGGTGGCCATCCAGCTGCGTAACTACCAGGCTGCATGGAACCAGCAGATACTTAACGAGGAGTATCAGAACGAGCGCAAAAAGCAGGTTTCGCAGTCCGAGATAACACAGATCAGACTGCAGCACAGCGATGCCATGCAGAAGCAGAAGATCAGGTCCAGGGTTGTAAGGGTGATATTCGTGGGTTCCCTGGTGCTTACTATCGTACTGGCCTCACTCATTATCATAAGCATACAGCGTGACCGCCGCAGGGAGACATATTACCTGAATAAGTACGATGACCTTATCAAGAAACAGATCGAGGAGAAATCCAACTCTCAGGGTAACCGTCTGATGGAGGCCTGCGACGCCTTCAGGACCGGTATCGCGTTCAACCTGGTGAATGACGTGGCCATGCAGCACCGCTCGTTCCGTCAGGAGGAGAGGGATGTTGTGATACACGATATAAACCTTTACTTCGCATCGCCCATTGCCAACCTCAGGGCCGAGGCAGGCAAGCTGGGTCAGCAGGATATCACGCTTATATTCTGTAACCTGCTTGGAATTGACCAGGATCTGGTGGCAGACATCATGTGCACCTCACGCTCCAACATGCGAAGCATCAAGTCACGTCTCAGGGCCAAGATATCGGCCGATACTTTCGCGCTTTATTTCAAGGATTGATTCCTGGCGTCCGTGATCACTTGATCATGGAGACTGCGCCGAATACGCCAAGACTGGCTGCGAGCATTATTGCGGCGGCCAGCAGGAGTCCCAAAAGAATGTAGAGAATGCTTTTCTTGAAGTTCAGGTCAAGCAGGCTTGCTGCCAGTGTTCCTGTCCAGGCACCGGTGCCGGGAAGAGGTATGCCTACAAACAGCAGCAGCGCCATATAGAGTCCCATGCCGGCCTTGGCTTCCAGCTTGCGGCCGCCTTTTTCGCCTTTTTCCAGACACCAGCGGCAGAATCCGCCAATAAGTTTCTTGTCCTGGCCCCAGTTCAGGAGCTTGCGGGCAAAGAGGAATATGAAAGGCACAGGCAGCATGTTGCCCACCAGTGCAACTATGATTGAGGGAACTATGGGAAGGTCAAAGCCTACGGCATATGGTATAGCTCCGCGCAGTTCAATGAGCGGAACCATGGAAATCAGGAATACGATAATGTATTTGTTCATTGTTCGGGTAGTATTTTAGCGGCTATTCTTTTAAGGTCCTCATCGTCCGGATCCAGCGCCAGACCCTGATACAGGAATGATTTGGCCTGTTCCGTACTGCCGGTCATGTATGCGCTGTCGGCAAGATAGTAATAGAGTTCCGTGAACATCTCCTGGGGAACGTCAGTGTCCAGCATGAGCATGGCCAGCGCATCCATGAAATGATCGTATGCAAGGCTGTAGCGGCCAGTCTCGTAGAGGCAGCGTCCGCAGTAGTAGAGCAGGGTATAGGAGGTGTTGTCATCGGCCAGAAGAACCTTATAGATCTGGTAGGCCTCGTTCCACTCCTCCATGTTGAATATGCAGCCGGCTTTCATCATGAGTGCCGACTTGTTCTCGGGTTCTATGGCCTCGATGAACTCAAAGCACTCTCGGGCCTTGGGGAAATCGTTCTTCTCGTAGTATATGCGTCCCAGCTGCTCCCAGTAGTAGGTGTCGTAGGCAAACTCGTCAAGCAGATGGTTGTACCACTCTATTGCAGTGTCGGCCTGGCCTGTGTCAAAAAAGAGGTCGGCCTGCAGTTCAATGAAGTTACGGGAGTCGGGTGACAGCAGCAGCGCCATGTCGAGCCATTTCTGGCAGAGGTCGTACTGGCGGTTGTCCATGTACTTGACAATGATGTCGTTGAGCATGCCGGGGTCGTCGTCGCTCAGCTGTACGGCCTTCATAAAGAGGGCATCGGCCTCCTGTAGGTTGTCAAAGGCCAGTTCTATCTCGCCCTTGAGGTAGAGCAGCTCCTGATTCTCGGTCTCGGTGATGGACTCGGCAATGACCCTGGCCTCGTCCTTGTGGCCGCGGCGCAGCAGGTTATTGGCCTTGGAAATAAGAATGTCTGCGTCCGACGGGTGCAGGCGCAGACCATATTCTATTGCGGCGTCGGATTTATCCAGCTGACCGTTGATGGAGTAGAACTCGGCTATATTGGCAATGTCCATGCTGTCAAAATAGACGGAACTGCCGTCTGCCAGCATGTTCTCATACATGCTCAGAAGATCCAGGAACTCCTGACTGTCAAAGTATGATGCCGAGTCGTCCTTCATTAAGCCTTGTCCTTAACCTTGTTCCAGGTATCCTTGAGTGATACGGTGCGGTTGAATATCAGGTGCTCGGGGGTTGAATCCTTATCGGTGCAGAAATAGCCTATACGCTGGAACTGGAAGTGATCCATGGGCTTGGTGTCGGCCAGGAACTGCTCAACGTAGCAGTCGGGGCGTATCTCAAGTGAATCAGGGTTCTTCATCTGCTTGAGAGCCTCCACGGGATCCATTCCCTCCTCACGCAGGCGGGCCAGCTCGTCACGCGGGTTCTCCACCTTCCACAGACGGTCGTACAGACGAACCTCGGCCTTGATGGCGTGGGCTGCGCTTACCCAGTGGATGGTACCCTTGACCTTGCGGTTGCAGTCGGACTCGCCGGTCTTGGTGTTGGGAATGTACTCGCAGTAAACCTCCTCGATGGTGCCGTCGGCAGCCTTCTTGCATCCGGTGCAGAGCACAATGTAAGCGCTCTTAAGGCGTACCTCACGGCCCTGGCTCAGGCGGAAATACTTGGCGGGAGCATCCTCCATAAAGTCCTCGCGCTCAATCCAGAGCTCGCGGCTGAATGTTATCTTGTGGCTGCCAGCCTCGGGATCCTCGGGGTTGTTGATAGCCTCGAACTCCTCGGTCTTATCCTCGGGATAGTTGGTCACAATCAGTTTGACGGGGTTGATTACAGCCGATACACGTGTGGCGCGGCGGTTCAGGTCCTCGCGGATGGCCGATTCCATCAGCGCCATATCGTTCAGTGCATCGAACTTGGTATAGCCGATGCGGTCCACGAACATGCGGATGGACTCAGGGGTGTAGCCGCGGCGGCGGTAACCGCAGATGGTCGGCATGCGGGGATCGTCCCATCCTGATACCATGCCGTTCTGTACCAGAGCCAGCAGGTTGCGCTTGCTCAGCAGGGTGTAGTTCAGATTGAGCTTGTTGAACTCGGTCTGACGTGGACGGTTGTCGTCAAGGTCCTGACCCTTCTTGAGCCAGTCTATGAACAGGTCATAAAGAGGACGGTGAGGGACGAACTCCAGCGTGCAGAGAGAGTGGGTCACACCCTCAAAAAAGTCGCTCTGGCCGTGTGCAAAGTCATACATGGGGTATGCCTTCCACTTGGTACCTGTGCGGTGATGCGGAGTCTTGACTATGCGGTAAATGATGGGATCGCGGAACAGCATGTTGTTGTGTGCCATGTCAATCTTGGCACGCAGCACCATTGAGCCCTCCTCAAGCTCGCCGCTGTTCATCTTGTTGAACAGCTCCAGGCTCTCCTGAACGGGGCGGTCGCGGTAGGGGCTGTTGATACCGGGCTGGGTGGGGGTACCCTTCTGTGAAAGGATGGTCTCCTGATCCTGCTCGTCAACGTAAGCCTTGCCCTCCTTGATGAGTTCTACTGCAAAATCCCACAGCTGCTGGAAGTAGTCCGATGCGTAGAACTCGTTTGCCCAGTGGAATCCCAGCCATTCGATGTCCTCCTTGATGGCATCAACGTACTCGGTATCCTCCTTGGTGGGGTTGGTGTCGTCAAAGCGCAGGTTGCATATGCCGCCGTGCTTCTGAGCCATACCAAAGTCCATGCAGATGGCCTTGGCGTGTCCGATGTGGAGGTAACCGTTGGGTTCCGGCGGGAAACGTGTCTGCACGCGGCCTCCGTTCTTGCCCTCGGCAAGGTCTTTCTCAACCATCTCCTCAATGAAGTTCAGACTCTTTTTCTCGCTGCTTTCAGTTACAGTATTCTCTGTCATATATAAGTGCTAAAAATAATCAGGGTGCAAAATTACCTATTTTTCGGCAAATAGCCATGTGAACTCCTTAGAGAATGTAACACTTATCAATGACAGGAAAAAACTTGTTCCGGTATCGGCATGATCCTTGTTTCCCAAGTCCTTGAACTTGATCTGGGCCTGCGGATGGCTGCCGGCAAACGAGAGGTAGTTCCCGTAAGGTACGACGGTGTCATATTTTGAGTGCAGTAAAACAATCCTGTGGGTTGGTTCCCAACCCTGGACAACGGAGTTGACGGCGAGCGCATGCATCAGGTCATCAACAGGCCTGCCCGTTACGGCCGGGGTGGAACTGGAGGCCAGATATTCCGTAAACTGACGGTATGCATCGGGAGTGAGCATTGCAGATAAACGGGACGTAACGCCATATAATCCCGATGATGTCGAACTGGAGGGGAACAGAGCTTGCATCTGTTGCGCCGTGTATTGCGTGCCGTCGGCGGCTGTCAGACCGTCGCTGCACATGTCATAAAAGGCTTTGGCAATATCGTTGGTAGTCATTTCCTTGTGTTCTATCCACTCAAATATACCGGTGTCTATGAACTGTTTGCTAAAGAAATCACTGATGCCGTGTTCCTTCATGTCCGGATCGGTGTCGAGCATGCCCTTGACAATGAGCGGAAGGACAACCGGCATCGTGGACATGGCGCTCCGGTGCTCTGTTTGCACGTCATAGGAGTGACCGTCATCCTCAAAATAGTAGCGTATGGTCTCTACCAGGTCATATGGACCGTCTCCGCAGAAACTGCCTGCCAGGTGCAGCTGCTTGTCCATGGAGCTCTGCTCCAGGTATCTCTGGGTGGCCAGCGCAACCGCTCCTCCCTGTGAAAAGCCCATGCAGACTGACTTCCAGTTCTTGGCAAAAGGCAGCGCCTTTTCCAGGCTCTTGTATGCCTGCAGGCCGTATTTGACGGCATCGGCAACTTGCCGTGCGGTAAGTTCCTGTGACATGTATGGATGTACCATATTGGTGGTTATTCCGTAACCCTGATAATCGGGCATGATCACGACGCTCTGTCTGAGTTCCGGAATGATGGCCGATGTGGAGAGCACCTTCATCATCTGCACGTCGTTGACCGACGGCGAATCTTCCATGCGGGTGGGACACTCGGCATCGGCCGTTATGGTGATATGGCAGCCTATTATCAGTGTCTTGATCTGGGCGCCGTTGCGGTCCGAAGGATTCCAGGCCATTATTGCCGATGAAAGCGTTGCGGGATTGCCCTGGTGGTCAACCGACGGGTAGGAGTAGGTACAGTATATGGAACCGTTGTCGCTGTAACTGAGTATTTCATACCCGGGTTCCTCCAAATAGTCCTTTTCGTTGTCGTCCTCATCCCGGCAAGACATGAGCAGTACCGGAACGGACAGTATCAAAAACAGAATTCTCTTCATAAACTGCCTGTTTAGGTAGAACGGTCATTACAAAGATAGTCATAACTTTTGTACTTTTGTACCTGTTCATGTTCAGTAACAGGATGGATAAGTTTTCCCCCGGCATAGTATCACAACTCAGAAGTGCAGCAGACCTGTATGAGCGGCCCGACTTTGTGGACTCAGATCCGGTCCGGTTCCCTCACAGGTACCGTGACCGTCACGATATTGAGACATCGGCATTCATATCGGCCTGGATGGCTTATGGCAGCCGTAAGGTATTCCTGGGCGTGCTTGAAGGGCTTCACACTATGATGGACAGGGCGGGCGGTCCGTACCGTTTCATCGTGTCGGGGGCTTGGAAAGAGGCCGGCAGTGAGGACACCTGCTGCCTGTACCGCTTCTACAAGTGGGCCGATTTCAGGGCGCTGTGTGCACGTCTGGTCAGTCTCTATTCCCGAATGGAGAGCCTTGAGGAACTGTTTGTGCCCGGCCAGCCTCTGGAGAACGGAGTTCTTGCTCTGTGCCGTGAGTTTGATGGCGTGAACGGCATTCCCGTACCCGGCAGCACATCGGCCAACAAAAGGCTCTATATGTTCCTCAGGTGGATGGTACGCAAGGGGAGCCCGGTGGATTTCGGTATCTGGACCCGTGTTGCTCCGGCCCAGCTGCTGGTTCCCGTGGATACACACGTGTACGCAACGGCACGTGCGCTGGGACTCACCTCCAGAAGCAGCGCTGACCTTAGGACAAGCGTCGAAATTACCGGTCAAATGGCCAAAATCTGGCCCGATGATCCCGCGCGCGGAGATTTTGCACTGTACGGCAGCCAGGTGATGTGAAAAAATTGTACTTTTGCGCCGCTATGCGTAAAAAGTTATCACTCCTGCTTGCAGCCGTTATACTGTGCGGCCCCGTAAAATCCATGACAAAAGAGTCCTCATCCAATTCTTTGAGGGAAGATTCCACATTAAACTACAAAAAGAACGTTTCGCTGGTATTGGGCACCGAGGGTGCACTTGTGGGCGGAATCATGACTTCGCTTTACAAATCCTGGTATTCAGGCTCCGAAACAGGCGGATTCCATTTCTACAACGATAACAGGGAGTGGCTGCAGATGGACAAGGCAGGCCACGCCAATGCCTGTTACAACATGGGAAACCTGGGCTACGAGGCACTGCTTCTGGCCGGATGGGACGAGAAGCACTCCATCATCTACGGCGGCACGCTGGGACTGGCCGTGATGTCGGTAGTAGAGATCTTTGACGGTTTGTCGGCCGACTGGGGATTCTCGTGGGGCGATATGAGTGCCAACCTGCTGGGTACCGGACTATTTATGGCGCAGCAGGCTCTCTGGCACGAGCAGCGCATTGCACTCAAGTACTCCTATCATAACTCCGGCTGTCCCAAATACAACGTGAGCAATCCCCTGACAATGGAGCGTGATTTCATCATGGGCGAGGACTGGCTGGACCGTCTGTACGAGGATTACAGCGGCGTGACCATATGGATGTCTTTCGATGTCAAGTCACTGCTGATGAAAAAGGACAGCCGTTATCCCTCATGGCTGGGGTGGGCCATCGGCTACGGAGCCGAGGGAATGACCGGTGAATACAACAATTTCCGTCCGGCAGGCAAGGTGGGTGAGGACGGCAACTGGGGACGCGGCTGGGAGTATCAGCCCGGACAGCTGGCCTATATGCCCAACGACGCACGTCACCGCCAGTTCTTTATCTCTCCGGACATAGACCTGTCACGCATTCCGTGCCGCAACAAGACCCTCAAGCATGTGCTCAGGGTGCTGAGCGGAATAAAACTACCCATGCCGACGCTTGAATATCAGACCGGTGGCGTAGGAATGAGGTGGCATTGGCTCTACTTCTGATTAAACCCTTTTTTGCACAGATTAAGACTCAAACAGTTGGTATATCTGTAATTTTGGTTACATTTGCATCAATGCAGGCGGTTCCTGTTATCCCTGCAGAATGCACAACAATCACTATTTACGGTAATTATTAACCTTTGAGTAATTATGAAGAAATTTTTTTCGGTTGTCACACTCGTGACATTCATGTGCCTGGGCGCACAGGCGCAGGAGCTTTCAAACTTTAATTTTGGTGGAAGACAGCAGGTTATCTCACCCGAGCTTAAGGGCGACAAGGTAACATTCCGTCTCAATGCCAACTACGCTACCATCGTCAATCTGGTAGGCAGCTGGATGGAGAATCCCTACGGCGGCGGTATTCCTATGCAGAAGGGCCCCAACGGCATATGGGAGATTACAGTGGACACCCCTTCACCTGAAATCTACACCTACAACTTTGTGGTTGACGGCGTATCGGTCAATGACCCCCAGAACTACATGGTACAGCGTGACGGAACACGTTATTTGAATATGCTCCTGGTTCCCGGCGAGCGTACCGAGAACTACTCGGAGGCCAATCAGCGCGGAACCGTTACCTACAAGTGGTATGACAGCAAGATTCTGAAAATGAACCGTCGTCTTACCGTCTACACTCCTTACGGATACGAGAAGAACAAGAATAAGAAGTATCCCGTTCTCTATCTGCTTCACGGAGCCGGTGGCGATGAGGAGGCCTGGACATCAATGGGCCGTACCGCACAGATCCTTGACAACCTGATTGAGAAGGGTCTTGCAGAGCCTATGATCGTGGTTATGCCTAACGGTAACCCCAACCAGCAGGCTGCCCAGACACTGGGTCTTCCCACCAGCGACATGAACTTCCGCGATCCCGCCCTTCAGAACGCATATGTAAAGAGCCTCTGTGAGGAGATTGTTCCCTTCATCGAGAAGGAGTTCCGTGCAATCGCCAAGCCTGAGTCACGTGCCATTGCCGGTCTGTCAATGGGTGGCGGCCACACCATCACCGCTTCAATCCTGTATCCTTCGATGTTCGACTGGATCTGCCCGTTGTCAGCTGCAGGCAGCGCTACTCCCGAGCAGATTACAGCCCTCAAGAAGGCAGGCGTAAAGCTCTACTTCCTGGCTTGCGGTACCACCGATTTCCTTTGGGACGGTGCCGTTACCCTGGATCAGACCCTTACCGACTGTGGTCTTGACCACATCTTCTACAAGTCGGACGGCGGTCATGTATGGGCCAACTGGAGACTCTACCTGAACACCTTCGCACAGTTGCTGTTCAAGAAGTAAAAGTCAGGTCATGATAAAAAGAGGGAGTGTCGTCAGGAGGGCACTCCCTCTTTTGTGCGATTAAATGATGTCTTTTAGGAATTAATTCGTTTCTTTGCGATATGGAATCGTTGTCAATACTAATTCCGGTCTATAACTGGGACTGCTCCCAACTTATCAAGGACCTCCATTTCCAGGGACTGGAACTAGGCGTCCCATACGAGATTATCGTGGCCGATGACTGCTCGACAGACAAGGCTATTCTGGAAAAGAACCGCATCGTTGCCGAGAGCCATGAGAACTGCCGTTTCTTTGCCCTCTCGCACAACATAGGACGTGCCGCCATACGCAATTACATGGCCGATGAGTCCAGATATGACAAACTCCTGTTCCTGGATTGCGATTCGGCTGTCAGGAGCAAAAAATTCCTAAGGAAATACATGGAAGCCGCCGATAAGGCATCGGTAGTATGCGGCGGACTTATACATCCCGACAAAATGCCCAGGGAAGGCGTTGAACTCAGGTATCTCTATGAGAAGAGTGCCGCTTATGAGCGTTCGGCCGGTTTTCGAAGCAAGAACCCGTACCTGAGGTTCACATCGTTCTCTTTTGTCATAGATAGGCCTGTATTCATGGCCATCAGGTTCGACGAGTCGTATGTGGGTTACGGCTATGAAGACGTGCAGTTCGGACATGAACTGGAAGAGAACGGAGTGAGCATACTCCATATTGACAACCCCGTGGAACACCTTGGTCTGGAGAGCAGTGATGTCTACCTGAACAAGACCCGTCAGGCCGTTTTGAATGCCTTTGACCACAGGAATGAGATAGGTGACAGCTCAAAACTGCTTACTCACTACAATAAGGTCAAGAGGTTCAGGATGAGGTGGTTCTTCAGGATTTTGTGGACTTTCTTCCAAAAGAGCATGGAGAAAAACCTGTTGGGACCCAAGCCCAAACTCCGTATTTTCTCCCTCTACAAACTCTGTTACATAAGTTTGATGTAACCAATTTAAAAAGGATATGCAGCCGTTAGCAGAAAGAATGAGACCCCGTTCCCTGGATGAATATGTGGGTCAGACGCATCTGGTAGGTCCCGGCGCGGTGCTGCGCCGTATGATCGACTCCGGACGGCTGTCATCGTTCATACTTTGGGGCCCTCCCGGAACGGGTAAGACCACTCTGGCACAGATCGTGGCCTCCAAGCTGGAACTGCCGTTCAGCACCCTGAGCGCAGTGACTGCCGGTGTGAAGGAGGTACGTGAGGTTATAGACCGTGCCCGCAGTAACCCTCTGTTCCGTACCAAGGGCAGTCCAATACTCTTTATCGACGAGATACACCGCTTCAACAAGGCTCAGCAGGATTCACTCCTGGGCGCCGTGGAGCGTGGTGACATAACGCTGATAGGTGCAACTACCGAGAACCCGTCGTTCGAGGTGATACGTCCGCTCCTGTCACGCATGCAGGTCTATGTACTCAATTCGCTTGAGAAGGATGACCTGCTCAAGCTGCTGGACCGCGCCGTAAAGATCGATGTCATTCTCAAGGAGCGCGACATAGAACTCAAGGAGACAACCGCAATATTGCGTTTTTCGGGCGGCGATGCCCGCAAACTGCTCAACATACTGGAACTGGTGGTTGAGGCAGACAGTTCCGATAAGGTGGTAATCACCGATGAAATCGTCAATGAACGTTTGCAGCAGAACCCCCTGGCGTATGACAAGGACGGCGAGATGCACTATGATATCATATCGGCTTTCATCAAGTCAATACGCGGCAGTGACCCCGATGCAGCCCTTTACTGGCTGGCACGCATGGTGCAGGCAGGCGAGGACCCGGCATTCATAGCACGCCGTCTGGTGATATCGGCCTCCGAAGATGTGGGCCTGGCCAATCCCAACGCACTGCTTATAGCCAATGCTGCCTTTGATGCGGTTATGAAGATAGGATGGCCCGAGGGACGTATTCCGCTGGCCGAAGCAACGGTGTATCTTGCTACCAGCCCCAAGAGCAACTCGGCCTATCTGGGTATCGGCGCAGCCTTGGCCAAGGTGGGAGAGACCGGAAATCTTCCGGTGCCGCTGCATCTCAGGAACGCACCCACATCACTTATGAAAGACCTGGGATACGGTGAGAACTACCAGTATGCCCATGATTATGCAGGTCACTTTGTGAATCAGCAGTATCTGCCCGATGAAATCAAGGGTACCCGTTTCTGGGAACCTCAGTCCAATGCACAGGAGGACAGGATCAAGGAGCGCATGGATGCTCTTTGGGGAAAGAAAGGAAATTGAGAATTGAAAATTGAGAATTGAGAATTTAAAAAGACGGTCCACAGGATCGTCTTTTTTATGTCACGGAACATACGCAAGCTCAGCGTATTAATTCTCAATTCTCAATTGTCAATTGAGAGATCAGACGGTCATAGCGTGAGCCGCGCGGGCGGTAGTAAAGCAGGATTTGATACTCGTTCTTGGCCTCGTACCAATCACCCTCTATAAGTTCAGTGCGCCCGGCTTTATGTCCGTCGGGAACCCAAAGGTACTGGTAATCATAAGCACCCTGCTTGAGGAGAATGGTGGCCTGATATGATTTTTCGCCTGCGTTGTACTCCATCTCATTCCTGGAATCCAGGTTTCCGCCGTTGAAATGGCCCGATATGTAGAGCTTCCCGTTGTTCAAAGGATCGGCGGCAAGGTCAAAATGTACGAACAGGTAATCGGCCTCGATGTCATTGTCGTTGGACTCGTCGGCACGTATCAGATAACGTCCGTTGTGGTCGTAGTCAAACTTATAGGCGTGACGGCGGGTGTCCTTTGACAGGTTGGCGTGATAGTATGGATCGTGGTAACTGATACGGTCCACATTGAGATAGTAGTAATACATGTCCACAACCTCAAAACGGCGGAAATCGTTTCCGGCGGGGAATATCAGATCCCTGCAGTGCTCGTATGTGAGACGGTTTCCGGCATCGTATGTGGGAGTGGGGTTGAGAACAGCGTTGTCGGTGCGTCCGTTCTGCATCACTACTGTGTAGAGCTCCTTGGTGTAGTCCCTGATGGAGAGCCCTGCGTAGTTTACGGCCAGGTTGAGCTGCTGGTGCGAATCGTGCGTATCAATGTCGGTATTGCCGCTCAGGGTAGCCTGTAGGCAGTTTAAACCCTCGCTCAGGCAGAACTTGAAGTAGGCCACCTCCACGCCGTCCTCACGTATGGACATGCGGTAGTTGCCCGACAGTTTGAGGCTCACCTGGTTGTTGGGGATTGTCAGGCTGTAATGGGTATAGTCGAAAGTGGTGTTGAACGAGTTGCGCCAGTTGTCGATGGTCTCGCCGTTAAAGCCGTCCAGATAGTCCGATTCCAACAGGTCCGATGGTTGCCAGCGGGCATCGTAGTGCTGTATGTGGTAGGTAAAGCGGTGATAGCGGTGCGACATCTCGTCAAAGGAGAACTCAATGGACTCACCGGCCTCCATATTGACCACAGGCATGCGTTCCCAATCACCTGCCACAATCATACGCAGAGTGTTTATCCTTTCCGATTTGCTCCCGAACCACTGCGCGTGCAGCATCTGCGGAACCGCAAGCAGTACCGCTACAAGATATATCAGGAGCTTATATTTGAATTTTACACTCATAATCTATTCGGTTGGTTCCATGTGAATGGCCACATGGGTATTCTGTCCAAAGCGTTTTTTGAGCTGATTCTCTATGGAATCGGCATGATCGTGGGCTTTTGCCAGAGTGATGTTGCCGTCCATAAGTATGTGAAGCTCAATGGCGTAGCGGTTGCCTATACGCCGGGTGCGCAGATCGTGCGGCTGGATGACATCGGGCTCCGACTGGGCAATCTGCATTATCTCGTCCTCAATATCATCGGGCAGGGAGTGCTCGAGCAGGTCCCTCATGCCCTGAAGGATAAGGTCAACCGCAACCTTTACGATGAAAGCGCCTACCACGACCGATGCAATGGGGTCAAGCACGGTCCAGCGCTGTCCCAACAGTACCGCACCGCCAATGCCTAAGGCTGTTCCTATGGAGGAGAGGGCGTCGCTGCGGTGATGCCATGCGTTTGCCTCCAGGGACGATGAGTCCAGCTTGCGTGCGTAGCGTATGGTGTAGCGGTATGTGAGTTCCTTGAGTACTATGGATACCAGTGCAGCCCAGAGAGCGAGCATGCCGGGAGCCTCCAGCTGCTGGCCCTGACACCAGTCCACAATGCGCAGCGCTCCGTTGTAGAATATGCCGACGGCCACAATCATAAGCGCTATGCCGATGATTGTAAGCGCAAGTGTCTCATACTTACCGTGACCGTAGTCATGTGATTTGTCCTGAGGCTTGCCGCTGATGTAAACGAATATCAGTACGATTATATCGGTAACAAAGTCGGATAGCGAGTGGACGGCATCGGCCACCATTGCGGCACTGTGCCCCAGGATACCGGCCACAAACTTGAAAACCAGAAGCGCCACATTTACCGCTCCTCCGGCCAGAGTGACCTTGTAAATCTGTTTCTGCCTGTCCATTATAGTCTTGTTACACGCATCAAAAGTATTGTTTTTAGCGGAACAATTCAAGTGTTGCGAAAAAATAGTAATTTTGCACTCCGAAAAATCTTTGGATATGGCAAAAGAACTTAAAGATCTTACCAAAAGAAGCGAGAACTACTCGCAGTGGTATAATGAGCTGGTAGTTAAGGCTGACCTTGCAGAGCAGGCTCCTGTTCGCGGCTGCATGGTTATCAAGCCCTACGGCTATGCAATCTGGGAGAAGATACAGCGTACCCTTGATGACAAGTTCAAGGAAACCGGTCACGTGAACGCATACTTCCCATTGCTTATCCCAAAGTCATATCTGAGCCGCGAGGCCGAGCACGTTGAGGGTTTTGCCAAGGAGTGCGCCGTAGTGACACACTACCGTCTTAAGAACGCTGAGGACGGAAGCGGTGTGATTGTGGATCCCGCAGCCAAGCTGGAGGAGGAGCTGATAGTACGTCCTACATCCGAGACAATCATCTGGGCTACATATAAGAATTGGATCAAGTCATACCGTGACCTGCCTATCCTGTGCAACCAGTGGGCTAACGTAATGCGTTGGGAGATGCGTCCGCGTCTGTTCCTGCGTACCGCCGAGTTCCTGTGGCAGGAGGGTCACACCGCACACGCCACCCGTGAGGAGGCCGAGCAGGAGGCACGCCGCATGCAGCAGGTTTACGCCGACTTTGTTGAGGGTTACATGGCCGTTCCGGTAGTTCGCGGCGTCAAGTCCGAGACCGAGCGTTTTGCAGGTGCACTTGATACCTATACCATCGAGTCAATGACTCAGGACGGTAAGGCACTGCAGTGCGGTACATCACATTTTCTTGGTCAGAACTTTGCCAAGGCATTCGATGTCCAGTTCATCAACAAGGAGAACAAACTGGAGTATGTATGGGCTACTTCATGGGGCGTATCGACACGTCTGATGGGTGCTCTGATCATGGCTCACTCCGATGATAACGGTCTTGTTCTGCCTCCTAAGTTGGCTCCCATACAGGTAGTAATTGTTCCTATCTATAAGAATGAGGAGGATCTGGCACAGATAAGCGCCAAGGTTGACACTCTTGTTGAGGCCCTTAAGAAGAAGGGTATCAGCGTCAAGTATGATGACGCTGATAACAAACGTCCCGGATTCAAGTTCGCCGATTACGAGGTCAAGGGTGTTCCCGTACGAGATCATGCGCCGTGACACTCTGGAGAAGGAGACAGTTCCGTTTGAGGGTCTTGAGAACCTTATCCCCAGCCTGCTCGACGAGATGCAGACAGCAATCTTTGAGAAGGCAAAGGCATGGCGTGACGCACGTATGGTGGAGGTTAACTCATACGATGAGTTCAAGGAGAAGATAGAGCAGGGCTTCTTTGTTCTGGCTCACTGGGACGGCACCGCCGAGACCGAGGCCAAGATCAAGGAGGAGACCAAGGCTACCATCCGCTGTCTGCCTTTCGGCATGAAGGAGGAGCCCGGAACCGATGTTTACAGCGGAAAGCCCGCAGCACGCCGCGTACTGTTTGCCCGCTCTTATTGATCAGCTGACAGCATAAAAAAAGGAGAGCCCCCAAAGGAGCTCTCTTTTTTTTTGCCTTATTGGAATCAGAATATCTTAAGGTATGATATGTCGGTGTTGCACTCCTGCACATGCTCAACAGCCTCGTTTGAGGGATCGTATGCAAAGATTCCGGAAGCGTTGACACCGTATGCGGCAAAGTAAACCTTTCCGTCATACAGGTCGATAGAGCAGCTGTGCGGATCGGTATTAGGGATACCCTGGATTCTCTTGACAGTCTTATTGTTGATGTCAATGATAACCGCTATGGAGTTGTGGGCGGTGTAGGGATTGTCACCGTTAAGCTCAGTGCAGGCCACGAAAGCTGCAACCTTACCGTTGCCCAGATACTCTGAGTTGTAGATCGAAGCGGCTCTCCAGCCATCGGTTCCTTCAATGACGGTCTCATTGATATTCCATGAACGTGATGTGTCAAACTCGGTGCTTCCGTTGGGGATGCATACAAAACCGTTCTTGACATATGTCTCATCATAACCAAAGTTTCCGCAGCAGGCTATGTAGATATCCTTGTTCTCGGTCATGAACATCATGCCGGGAAGGAACGGACGTGTGGGGAAACTCAGCCCTGTAACGGTCTCGGAAATCATCTTGTCAACCTTGTCGGTATTGACATCGATCACCACAACGTCTACCTGGCGGTAGTTCTCAAAAGGCATCCATGTGGGGCCTACCTGATCCAGGGCAACGTACATCTTGCCGTCACGCAGGATGCCGCGGGCGGGATCGGCGCTCTGGTCGCTGAAAGCATACTCGCGCAGGTTGATCTCGCCTTTAACATCAAGAGTCATGGGGTCCACAATCTCGATGTTACCCAGTCCGTACTGGGGAATATAAGCCTTGCTGTCGCTGATCTTGAGCAGAGCGTAGCATGCCGATCCAGGAACAACCTGTCTGGAGGCGACCTTCTTGAAACCGTCGTTTGAACGTACATAGCGGTCAATCATCAGATTACTTTTGATCATTTCACTGGGGAATACGTAGATATCATTGCCATAGGCCGATATTGTTGACGAGAAACCTACCTGAATGGCGTTGTCAAAGCTGATAGGGTCGCCCAGGTTCTGGATCTGGTACAGATATGACGCACCGCTGGCACCATCGTCGTTCTTGATGGTGGACTCAATCACGATATGACCCTTGCCGCCGGGCAGTTGCTCTGATACCGGATCGTCTTCCTTGTCACATGCTGTAAGGAGGAGTGCCGCACCGCACAGGATGGAGGCACTGAAAAAGAGTGTTTTCTTCATTGTTTTTGAATTAATAAGTTATTGTTAATGAGTTATCTGAGAATATAGCGGAGCTTGACTCCAAAGGTGCGTCCCGGCAGCGGGCAGTTGTATTCCGATATCACCGTGGCGTCGGCTACGTTCTTGACCTTGCCCGATATGAACAGGCGCTGGTCCAGGAAGCTGTGTTCGAATCCAAGGTCAAGGGTGGTGCTGCGCGGTATGCGGCGTTTCTCGTTCTTGGTCAGTTCAAAGTCGTAGAAGTACTCCTCCACGAACGATACATCGGCAAACAGACGTGTGTTCTGCCCCTTGCCTCCAAACAGGTTCTCCTTGTGGAACTCCAGTCCACCGTTGGCCATAAAGTAGGGTATGTTAGGCATGCGTTTGCCCTTGGTGGGGTTGGGAAGGTCCTTGCCGGCCTCATGATCGCGGGTGTCGCGCAGGTCCTGATAGGTCACGTTGGCGTATCCGTACAGGAAGGGCAGCATATCGGCCTTGACCTCGGCCTCCACGCCGATGGTGCGCATCTCGCCGAAGTTCTGGTACTGGGCGCCCAGTATGCCTTTGACAAAGCGTATCATATCGTCCACATGCATGTAGTAACCGTTTACCTCGACCTGCAGGTTGGTGGGGTGTATGCCTGTCAGGTCATACAGCATGCCGGCGTTGAAGCTCAGGTTGCGCTCAGGCATGAGCTGCTGTGAGGGTGCTATGGTGGAACCGTCGCCCAGCAGCTCGTTATCGGCCGGGATACGTACGTCATAGCCTCCCGAGAGCTTGGCCATCAGACCCGGAGTGAGGCGGTAACGCATGGCTTCGCTGAATCCGGCGCTGGTCTTGCGGAGTGATATGTCCTGGACGGGACTGGTAACATAGATGTTCTCATACTGGGTGTTCATGCCGTACCAATAGTAGCGACCGGTAATGGAGTTCAGGAAGCGCTGGTCGAGTGAGCGGTAATCGTAGGTCATGCCTACAACCCAACTGCGCATGTGTGAGTCAAAGTCCACCTTCTTGCCCATACTCTTGATCTTGAGTTCGTCGCTTGGGCTGCCGTCGGCGGTCTGGATAAGTGAGTTGAAGATCAAAGAGTGGCGCTTACTGATGAGATACTCTATGTAGAGCTTGTTGAGCAGCGTGAACTTGGTGTTACGTGAATCGGTGGCAAAACGGTTGCCTATAATCTCACCGCCGTAGGGCGAGGGAGTGGGGTGACTGTTGCCGTACCAGTCGTAGTAGGTGGTGGCGGTGTCGATCATGTTATAGACGGTGTATGCAAGGGCTGTAGACATGTCAAAGTCAAGACCCTCAACAAGGAAATCGTCCTTGACCAGCTTGAGGTTGCACAGATAGCCCTGCGACTTGCTGTGGGCGTGACGTATGTCAAAGTCTATACCCTGGATCTCATGGTATGTGTTCACGTATACGGGCTCCAGTTCGACCTCATCGAACCACCACTTGTGGGCCTTGATACTTCCGCCCATCATCACCTTCCTGAAGTTGTCATGGTCGCGGTGTATCTTAAGGCCCTTGATGTAGGGTGAATCCATGGTGTAATCGTTGTCGGCATAGGTGTAGCCGCCTCCTATGCCGTATACCAGACCGTGCTTGAAGTCATTCTTTTTGAGTACCGTCTGGAAGCGGTTGGTATTGTAGGACTCCCTGAGGTAACTGACATCGGCATAATGCTCGGGATACTCCTTAATGACTATGTTCACGGCGCCGCCCATGGATGAGCCTCCGAACTTGGCCGGGACAACACCTTTGTATATCTCGATTCGGTCAATCATATCGACCGGGATGTCGTTCAGGTCCACAAAATCGGACTGGTCGTTCATGGGTGTCTCGTCTATGAAGAAACCTATGCGTTTGCCTTCCAGACCGCGTACCGACAGGCGCGAGGTGCTTCCCAATCCGCCGGTGGCACGTATGGTTACGCCGGCGGTCTTGGCAAGTATGCTCTGTACGTCGCTTACCGTACCCTGGAGTTGCTGCATGCTGATGACCGTGATAGGCATAGCCTGCTCACGAAGTATTCTGGCCTGGCTTTTTTCCGATATGATAACCTCTGACAGCGACTGGTTCTCAGGCTTGAGTCCTATGTTGTTTGACTTGGCGCCGCGGTCGGTGCGTATGGTCTTTTCGGTGGGCTGATATCCCAGATACTGGACCTTGAGAGTATAGGTTCCTTCGGGTATTCCTGCAATCTGGAATATTCCATCGGTATCGGTAATGACACCTTTCTGAAGTTCTTCAATGTAGACGGTCGCACCCGGAAGGATCTCGTTCTGGGTGATGTCGAATACCGTTCCTTTAATGTCAATATCGGCTTCGCTGCCCTCCTGATGGGCCGAAATGCCGATGGAATGGGAGAGTGCTGCAAGTAAGATCAGTGTTCTGGCTATACCTATAAAATGGTATCCTGTGTTCCCGGTCTTAACAGTGTGTCTTGTTTTCATATACCTGTCGAATTATATAATGTAAGGAAAAGAACAAATCCCTACTGGATTTGACAGGTGCAAAGGTAGCGGCCCTCGGATGCGGCTGCAATACCTTAAAATAGTGGTTTAGGATAGATGCTAAGGATCAGAAATCCTTCTCGAAGACAAGTCCTACGCCCTGGGTTGTAAGGGTTGTTTTAGAAAAATACTTGTCGTTTGCCTTGTTGTAACCCTTGATGCTGATGCCCTTACGGGGGAAGAGTTTGTACTTGACCTCCAGGTCACCGATAAAGTTCGAGGTGTTGTTGATGGTGTTCTCCCTGTAACCGAAGCTGCCGTTCACAAGCAGACGGTTATCAAGCAGATGGGCCTCAAGAATGCCCTCCAACTCCTTGTTGTTGAGGTTGGTGGCATCGTTCGACAGATAGCTGCTGGCGCTCAGGTTACTGGATATGGAGACCTTCTCGTTGTCGAGCACCTGTGACAGCAGGTTGTTTATCTGACCGCTCACGGTAGAGTTGACTATGGACTCCATGGTGCTGGGGGTGAGGCCTTCATTCATGGCTCCCATATCGTAGGTATAGAAACGTCCTATGGCAAGCAGGTACATGAACTGGATGTTGCGCTGCTCCTCGGTGGATGTGGCGCTGGCTAGGATGTCTTTCTCCTCGGATGTGCCGCTGGGCATATCAATGTCAAACGTTATGCGCGGGTCGGTGACATTGCCGTTGATGTTCATCAGGCAGCGTACGCGTACGTTGTTTGACGACGATGCGCTGGGGTCAAGGTCGTAGATGGATACGGAGTTGACGTTATGGTAGGTCTGCAGGCTCAGTTCGGTGTCGAGCGGAGCGCCGTTAAAGCGCACGTAGCTGCCCTCCATCAGGGTAAAGTTCTTACGTATCAGATCCTCCAGCGAGAGTGAGCACTGACCGTAGCTCAGGTTGTAAATACCGTTTATAATAGGACCGTCCTTGGGGTCATACTTGAGCGACAGATCACCGTTTCCGCGGAAGAATCCGTTGAGCGAGGCCAGCGACATCTCGATAAGGGCATCCTCACTGCACTCAATGTTGAAGTCAAGACTGAAATGCTTGCCGGACTTGGTCTTGGTGGGGATGATTGCCTTGACGGCCTCCTCGTCCAAGCGCACGGTATTCCTGTCCACGATGGTCAGGAAGTTATAATCGGCCACGGATCCCGAGGTGGGATTGTAGCCTATCCTGGTACCGGGAGCGGTTCGGGCGTTGACCGATATGTTAAGTCCGTTTGAGGGGGCGTACTTGAGAGCCATGGAGCCCTCGGCGTATACCGATGCGTAGATGTCGCTCTTTTCGGTCCTGGGCTGATAATATACCAGCATATCGGCTACATCGGCCGTCATATCCACTCTCCAGTGGGAGAACTTGTCGTGGGTGAGTATGCAGGTGAGCAGTCCGTCGTGACCCTTCTCGTCGTAGAACTCAACATCCCTGAAGAGCATCTTGCCCGGCTCGAACCAGAGCGTGTCGCGCTTTACAAGGAAGGTGGTGTGTACGGCATCCTGTACAAAATAGCCGTCTTCCAGGATGGCCTGGCCCTCCATGTCCAGATCGGGCAGGTTGCCGAACAGCCTGAGCTGGCCCAATGCTCGTCCTCCGATATCCTGGAATGCCGATTTGGTCCAGGTGTTGAGGAAGTGAAGGTCGGTATGTCCGGCATCGATGGTTACGTCCATGTAATGCGTTTCGGGTATGTACGTACCTGCAATGTAGGTGTTGGCCACGCCCTTGTCCACCATATTGGCCTCCATCTCAACACGGCGGGTATCCCTGTTCCAACGGCAGTCGGCTGTGAGATTGCCGTGGTATGAATCCAGAAAACTGAAGTCATTGATGGAGAACAGGCCGTAGAATGCCGGATTGCCCAACAGCCCCGCAATGAACATCTCGCCCGACGCCATACCTTCAATACCTGCCTTGTTGCCGCCGAATGCCGAGAGTGTATGTCCAAGGTTGATGTTGTTCATAGACACGCGGAATACATCGCTGGAATCGGCCGATATAGTACCGTCGGCATCCAGGTGCTGGCTTTGGTTCCTGGCCCTGAAATCAGATACGGTAACCTTATGCATATCCGTGCTGATTCTGGCAATGGATACGCTCCAGTTGGTGTTGTTTATGATGACGTTGGTAGTGTCGATAAAGGTGAGTGACTTGAGTCCGCGACGGTGGTCGTAGCGGAAGAACTGTGACAGTGTCTTGGCCTTTCCGCTTATGTCGCCCGTCTGGTTGTTGAAGACATAGGTGCCGCGGACAATATCGGTGAATGCCATAAGCGAGGCTTCGATATTGATGGGGTTGCTCTCCTTTTCACCGTACAATCCGTTGATGGTGATATAGCAGGTGCCCTGTGTGGAGTTGATGTCCAGATCGGCCTCCTGGATGACCTGCGTTCCTACGGTTATCTGCGGTATGATGAGATGTCCCACACATGTGCTGTCCGTGTCGATAAAGTTCATGTGCAGGTTGGCCGGACTGCTTATGGAGACGGGGTAGTGGAATACGGCATCCATGAAGTCCGTATTGAACAGGCAGGCGTTCACGTTGAATACGTTGCGGCTGTTGAGATAGCTCTTGACGCCCATGTTGTCGGCCAGCATCTTACCGATGGTAGGCAGTACGTCCGATGAAGCCTTGGCAAACGATGCGGGCAGGCTGGAGAGTGTGTACTTGCCTATGATGGACATGTCCATAAAGTCGCTATAGACGCTTATGACCTTGTCCAGATTCTCGGATTCATCGATGGTTACGGTGAAATTATCCATATACCAGTCACCCTCCCGGTCAACATAGACAAGGCTGTCAACCGTAATCTTACCGTTCAGGTTGTCAACGTCCTTACCGCTCAGGTTGGCGGCCAGGGTAGTGGTGAGCGACATGGTGTCGCGACCCGCCAGGTTGTATGCTGCCAGGTTGAGCGAATCGGCCTGCATCAGGAGGTTGAAGAAGGGCTCTCCTCCCAGTCCTGCCTTGGCGTTGAGTGCCAGCGAACCGTTGCGGTCGGCAAAGTTCAGGTCAGTAGTAACCAACTCGGGATCAAATGATCCGTTCACCACGATATTGCGGTACCTATACTTCTTATATACTAAGCTTCCGGCATTGGCATGGAACGTACCTCTGTAACCGTCAGAACGTTTGTTGAAGTTGGCCTGTGCGGTAAGGCTGCCCTTGCCCAGGTCGCTTATGCCGGTAATGCTGTTCAGCCTGATGTCCTGTGCTTTAAGGCTGGCGGTGTAGCTGTTGTTCCGGCCCTCGATGCCGCAAGAGAGCGTTCCTGCCTGGGCCGATATCTCCAGCTCCGAATCCAGATTGCCGTCATAGTTGTCGGCCGTAGCCCTGATGGTTCCGTCACCCAGCGACTTGAGCTGTGAGGGAACGGTGAGTCCAAGACCCAGGAACTGCTCCTCGAGCCATACCGGCAGGCCGGCGGCGAACGATCCGTGGAGCTCGGCGAACCTGCATCCGGTGATATGGAGGGCGCTGTCCATCATCAGCGTACCGCTCATGCCCAGGTCAACGGTGTTGTTGGGAGCATGTACGTAGATGGCGTCAATGCCTACCTTGCCGTCGCCGCTCTTACCCTTGACGGTTATGTCGATGGGGTCGGTCATGCTGGCCAGCTGCGGGAAGAATGCCTTCAGATCGCTTCCGGTAAAGATGGAGCGTACGTCGGCATCGGCCTGGGGAACACCTGTAATGGGTGTTGCCATACCTATACCGGCAGTAAATCGCAGAGCCTGGAAACTGCTGTTGGGTGTTGATACCGTAAGTCCTGTCAGGATAGTCTGATCCTGGCCTATGGTGACTGCACCCTTGGCTTTGGTGAGCCTGAATCCGGAGTGCTCGCTGAATGCGAACTTACGCATTATGACCGATATGGAGTCGGTGCTGAAGGCCTTGACGGACAGGTTTGCTGTCAGTCCGGCAACAGCGATGTGATTGGGGTTGAAGATACTGTCCGTGCGTTCTGCCGTCTTGAGGTCATACCTGACAGAACCGTTACGGATAAGTATGGAATTGGCCCTGAGAGCCATGGGATCATCGCTTCCGCCGAACAGATCCACCAGGAATGCGTAGTTGGGCTGCGCTCCGATGCTGTCCTTGCTCAGTGTCACGGCGGGGCTGTTGACCCTTACACTGGTGATACTGACTTTGTTACGAAGCAACTGGAAAGGCTTGAGGCGCAGTGAAACGGATGCTGCGTGGGCCAGTGTATCGTGCTTGAGATCGTACACCGTAAGGTCATCGATTGTGATGCCGAAGGGGTAAACAAGTTGTACACGCCCGGCGCTGACATCGGTCCCGAGCGCTGCCTGTGCTATACGTACCACATGTGTAGCCGCATCCTGCTGTATCTTCTTGTTATTCAACAGGATGTGGCCGCTCAAAAAGAGAGCGACGAGCACAATCAGAATAATATGTAGGACCTTCCCGGTTTTCATTACATGCAAAAATATAGTGAAAAATCTAATATGTACAACACGCGTATTTAAAGTTTTCCACAGTTTTTACCACTTTTTCCACTTTTGGTGACTTAAACCTGTTGAAAACCGGACAATCCTACGATGAAATGGGATAATCCTGTAGGTGTTGAAAAGTGCAGTTTCTTTTTTGTTTTTTAACTACCGGTTTTAGCCGTTTTATTAGTAAATTTGCGCCCGATTTTCTGAATAATATTAAACTATATATTCAACTAACAACAAAATGGCAGAAATCATTCGTTTACGAAAAGGTCTGGACATCAAGTTGCTGGGCGCTCCGGTTAAGGAGCTGACAGAGGTTGGTCTTGCGGAGTCATACGCGTTATGCCCCGACGACTTTACCGGAGTCACTCCCAAGCCTGTCGTCAAGGAACAGCAGACCGTCAAGGCCGGTGAGGCTCTGTTCATTGACAAGAACCACCCTGAGGTGAAATTCGTTTCGCCTGTGAGCGGTGAGGTTGTTGCAGTGAACCGCGGTGCCCGCCGTAAGGTCATGAGCATTGTGGTCAAGCCCGATGCCAAGCAGAAGTATGTCGAGTTCGGCACCAAGAGCGTTCAGTCGCTCTCAGGTGAGGAGGTTAAGACCGCGCTCCTGGAGTCCGGTCTTTTCTCATTCTTCCGTCAGCGTCCTTATGACGTGATCGCTAACCCCGCCGATGCTCCCAGAGGCATCTTTGTATCGGCTTTCGATTCCAAACCTCTTGCTCCTGACTTTGAGTTCGTACTCCAGGGCAACGAGCTGGACTTCCGTACCGGCCTGAGCGCAATCGCCAAGATTGCTCCCACAACACTGAGCATCAGCGCCAGCCAGACAGCAGAGACTCTTACCGATGCCAAGAACGTTGACCTGTATGCATTCAAGGGTGCTCATCCCGCAGGCAACGTAGGTGTACAGATCAACAACATCAAGCCCGTCAACAAGGGTGAGATTGTATGGACCATCGATCCCGAGGCCGTTATCTTTATCGGCCGTCTGTTCAACAAGGGCGTGGTCGATATGACCCGCGTCATTGCCGTGGCAGGTGAGGAGATTGTAAATCCCCAGTATCTTAAGGTCATTGCCGGAGCCAAGATCTCATCGATTGTGGACGGACGTCTGAACAAGACCGAGCATATCCGTATCATCAACGGTAACGTGCTGACCGGTGTAAAGTGCTCCAAGGATGATTACCTGGGCGCATTTGCCAACATGGTAACCGTTATCCCCGAGGGTGACGATGTGAATGAGTTCATGGGCTGGATTGCTCCCCGTTTCAAGCAGTACAGCGTAAGCCGCACATTCTTCAGCTGGCTTACATGCAAGAAGCGTTACAGCATTGATGCACGCATCAAGGGCGGTGAGCGTCACATGATCATGTCCAATGAGTACGATAAGGTGTTCCCCATGGATATCTATCCCGAGTTCCTTATCAAGGCTATCATTACAGGCAATATCGACAAGATGGAGGCATACGGTATCTACGAGGTTGCCCCTGAGGATTTTGCTCTGTGCGAGTTTGTTGATTCATCTAAACTTGAGCTTCAGCGCATTGTGCGCGAGGGCCTCAATAACCTGCGTGCCGAAATGGCCTAAAACCCTGAAGTGTTATGAGTTTAAGAAATTACATAGACAAGATTAAGCCGAATTTCGAGGAGGGTGGCAAACTGCATGCTTTCCGTTCGGTTTTTGAAGGTTTTGAGACCTTCCTTTATGTTCCGAACACCACTTCAAAGAACGGCGTGAACATTCACGACTCGTTTGACAGCAAGCGCATGATGATCATGGTTGTCATCGCCCTGTGCCCCGCACTGCTGTTCGGTATGTACAACGTAGGCTATCAGCACTTCGCTCTGGCCGGTCTGCTTGAGCAGGCTACTTTCTGGAACAAGTTCTGGTTCGGCTTCCTGGCCGTTCTGCCCAGACTGATTGTTTCGTATGTAGTAGGTCTTACAATTGAGTTCATCGTGGCTCAGTGGAAACACGAGGAGATTCAGGAGGGTTACCTGGTATCAGGTTTCATCATTCCCCTGATTATCCCCGCAACCACTCCTCTGTGGATTCTGGCCGTTGCCGTTGCCTTCTCGGTAATCTTTGCCAAGGAGATATTCGGCGGTACAGGTATGAACTTCCTGAACGTTGCCCTGATTACCCGTGCATTCATATTCTTTGCATATCCTTCAGTAATCACCGGTGAGACCGTTTGGGTGGTTGACCACGCAATCTGCGGTCTTGGTGCCGACATCGACGGTATGACCGCTGCCACCGCTCTGGGTACAGCTGCTACCACCGCTGCCGCTCCCGCCTTTGATATGAATATGGTATGGGGCTTCATCCCCGGTTCAGTAGGTGAGACCAGCGTTATCGCCATCGCTCTTGGTGCTCTGCTGCTTCTCTATACCGGAATCGCAAGCTGGAAGACAATGCTTTCAGTATTTGCAGGCGGTATCCTGATGGCTCTGGTTTACAACCAGTGGGGTCCCGACAACGCTATGGCTCAGATGCCTTGGTACGAGCATATCTGCCTGGGCGGTTTCTGCTTCGGTGCCGTATTCATGGCAACTGATCCTGTGACATCGGCCCGTACAGAGGTTGGTAAGTGGATCTACGGTCTCCTGATCGGTATGATGGCTATCACAATCCGCGTCATGAACCCCGGTTATCCCGAAGGTATGATGCTTGCCATCCTGCTCATGAACTGCTTCGCTCCGCTCATTGACTACTGTGTAGTACAGCGTAACGTGAACAAACGTCTTAACAGAATAAACAAATAAGGATTATGGCTACGAAAAAATTCAAATGCAAGGTTTGTGGCTATGTCCACGAAGGAGACAAGGCTCCTGAGCAGTGCCCCATGTGTCAGGCACCTCAGAGCGAGTTCGAAGAGATTGTTGAGGCCGGCGCAGAGCCTGCCGCTCCCGCCAAGAAGGGTCTCAACACCAACAGCAACGTATACACTATCGTCTATGCTGCCGTGATGGTTATCATAGTGGCTTTCCTCCTGGTGTTCGTTTCACAGACTCTCAAGGATCGTCAGACCGCCAATGTAATCAACGATACCAAGCAGCAGATACTCTCAGCCCTGAATCTGCGTGACCTGCCCGATGTGGCCGGCACCTACGACCAGGTTATCAAGTCCGATGCGCTTATGGCAACTGACGGTAAGCTGACTGAGTATGACGGTGAGTTCAATACCAGTTACAAGGCCGAGGCCGACAATGGTAATCTCCACGTTTTTGTGGCCGAGATTGAAGGTCAGAAGAAATACGTCATTCCTATGAACGGACTTGGTCTGTGGGGTACAATCTGGGGTTACATTGCTCTGAACGAGGACCGTAACACAGTTTACGGTGTATATTTCTCACACTCATCCGAGACTCCGGGTCTGGGTGGCGAGATTGCCGGTCTTAAGTTCCAGAACAGATTCCCCGGCAAAGAGGTTGTGAACGGTAGCGAGGTAGGTCTCAAGGTTGTCAAGTTTGGCAAGGCTGACCAGAACTCCAAGTTCGAGGTTGACGGTGTGACCGGCGCAACCATCACATCAACCGGTGTGAATTCAATGATTAATAAGGTGCTGTCAGCATACATTCCGTTCCTGACCAAGCAGTGCTGCAAGGAAGGCGGCTGCGAGGAGGGTGCCGATGAGTGCTGCGATGAAAACTCTAACGACTGATAGGATTATGGCAAACAAGAACACTGAGGCTTTTAAACAGCCTTTATGGATCAATAACCCTGTATTGGTTCAGATTCTGGGTATCTGCTCGGCTCTGGCCGTAACGGCTCAGCTTAAACCTGCCATCGTGATGGGTCTTTCAGTTACCATCATCGTGGCCATGTCAAACGTGATTATCTCACTCCTGCGTAATACAATTCCTAACCGTATCCGCATCATCATCCAGCTTGTGGTTGTAGCTGCTCTGGTTACCGTGGTAAGCGAGATCCTTAAGGCTTTTGCATATGATGTGAGCGTTCAGCTTTCCGTTTATATCGGACTTATCATCACCAACTGTATCCTTATGGGTCGTCTGGAGGCTTTCGCCATGCAGAACGGCCCCTGGGCATCTTTCCTGGACGGTATAGGTAACGGTCTCGGCTATGCTGCCATTCTGGTAGTGGTTGCTTTTGTACGTGAACTTTTTGGTAGCGGAACACTGTTCGGTTTCCAGGTTATACCGCAGGCCTGCTATGAGGCCGGTTACCTGAACAACGGTCTTATGATCATGCCTCCTATGGCTCTTATCCTGGCTGGCTGCATCATCTGGTACCACCGCGCCAAGAACAAGGATTTACAGGAAAACTAATCTCAAAGCGTAAAGAACTATGGAACATTTCTTCAGTTTATTTGTAAGGTCGATATTTGTCGACAATATGATATTTGCGTTCTTCCTGGGTATGTGCTCATTCCTGGCAGTATCCAAGAACGTAAAGACGTCTTTGGGACTTGGTGTGGCTGTTATCTTTGTTGAGCTCATTACACTTCCTGTTAACTATCTGCTTCAGACCAAGGTCCTGGAGCCGATGGGTCTGGAGTTCCTGAGTTTCATCCTTTTCATTGCTGTTATAGCCGGTATCGTCCAGCTGGTTGAGATGGTGGTTGAGAAATTCTCTCCGTCACTCTACAACTCACTTGGTATATTCCTGCCGCTTATCGCCGTGAACTGCGCCATCATGGGTGCTTCACTGTTCATGCAGCAGCGTATCGGTATGGATCCGGACAACACTCAGGCCATAACCTCTTTCGGTGACTCAATCGCTTACGCATTGGGTTCCGGTATCGGTTGGGCTCTGGCTATCGTCTGCCTGGCTGCCATCCGTGAGAAGATGGAATATTGCGATGTACCCAAACCCCTGAAGGGTGTCGGTATAACTTTCATTACCGTAGGTCTGATGGCCATGGCTTTCATGTGTTTCTCAGGTCTGGCAATTTAAAAAGGTAATATTATGAACAACATCTATATTTCAAGTATTATAGTTTTCCTGGCCGTTATCCTGCTGCTGGTAGTTATCCTGCTGGTGGCCAAGAGCTACCTTGTTGCCTCAGGCAAGGTCAAGGTAACCATCAACGGCGACAAGGAACTTGAGGTGAATTCAGGCGCAAGCCTCTTGAGCACTCTGGCCGAGAACGGTGTTTATCTGCCCTCTGCCTGCGGCGGTAAGGGTTCTTGCGGACAGTGCAAATGCCAGGTCGTTGAGGGCGGCGGTGAGATCCTTGACTCAGAAAAGGGTCACTTCACTCGCAAGCAGATCAAGGACAACTGGCGTCTGGGTTGCCAGTGCAAGGTCAAGGGTGACCTGGCCATCAAGGTTCCTGAGAGCGTACTCGGCGTAAAAGAGTGGGAGTGCGAGGTTATCTCCAACAAGAACGTGGCTACATTCATCAAGGAGTTCATCGTACAGCTTCCCGCTGGCGAGCATATGGACTTCCTGCCCGGTAGTTACGCTCAGATCAAGATCCCCGCATACACCATGGATTATGATAAGGATATCGACAAGGATCTTATCGGTCCTGAGTATCTGCCCGCATGGGAGAAGTTCGGTCTCTTTGGCCTTAAATCGGTCGTAAAGGAGTCTACCATCCGTGCTTACTCTATGGCTAACTATCCGGCCGAGGGTGACCGCATCATGCTGACGGTACGTATTGCTACTCCTCCTTTCAAACCGAAACCCGAGGTTGGCTTCCAGGATGTTCCCACAGGCGTGGCTTCATCTTATATCTTCAGCCTCAAGCCCGGTGACAAGGTAATCATGTCAGGTCCTTACGGTGAGTTCCATCCTATCTTTGACTCAAAGAAGGAGATGATTTGGGTTGGTGGCGGTGCCGGTATGGCTCCTTTGCGTGCACAGATCATGCACATGACCAAGACCCTCAAGACTACCGACCGCGAGATGCACTACTTCTACGGAGCACGTGCCCTCAACGAGGTATTCTACCTGCAGGACTTCCTGCAGATCGAGAAGGAGTTCCCCAATTTCCACTTCCATCTGGCTCTGGACCGTCCCGATCCCGCAGCCGATGCAGCTGGCGTAAAGTACACTCCGGGTTTTGTACACAACGTAATGTACGAGACATATCTGAAGGACCACGAGGCTCCCGAGGATATCGAGTACTACATGTGCGGTCCCGGCCCCATGTCAAAGGCCGTTACCGGAATGCTGGACAACCTGGGCGTTGATCCCGCCTCCATCATGTACGATAACTTTGGCGGATGATACAATTGGGGTCAGGCCCCTTTTGTATCATTTTCAAGAATTGAAAAGGCGGCTCCTTTTGCGGGGGCCGCTTTTTTGTTCCCTTTGGCGAGATTCCTCATTGCATCTGTTCAAGCAGAGTATTGCATCGGTTACGGAGGTAGGGAGTCAGCTTGGTGGGATTGCTCTTTAGCGGGTTGGGCAGGCAAATGGCGATGGATATGGCTTGTCTGCGGGTAAGTTTGCCGGCTTGACAATTAAAATAATGCCGGGCGGCGGCTTCGGCACCATAGATGCCGGGGCCCATCTCAATCACATTAAGGTAGACTTCCATTATGCGGTCCTTGCTCCAGAGTAGTTCTATCAGAACTGTCCAGTAAGCTTCACAGATCTTCCTAGCGCCGGTGCGGGAGCCGAATGTAAATACGTTCTTGGCAGTTTGTTGCGATATGGTGCTGCAACCACGGATTTTGGTCCCTTTGTTCAGGTGGTCATCACGCATCTTACGGATCTCTTCCCAATCAAAACCGTGATGCTGATAGAACTTCTGGTCCTCGGTCAGAACTACGGCCTTGGCAAGTTGAGGCGATATCTTATCCAGGCTAACCCAAGTGTGCTGATTCTTAAATGACTCCACTTTACGGTTCTCGATGGAGCGTTTAAGCATGAGCGGAGTATATTTTATGGGAACGTATCGTAACAGAAGCACCAGGGCAAAGCTGAAGGCAATAAAGAGTAGGGGTAGTCTTACTAACAGCTTGTATGTCCATTTGCGCTTCTTCATAAACGATTGAGTCCTAATAGGCTGCAAAAATACTTATTTCTTGACACATGACATAAAAGGATCGTATCGGGAGGGCTTTTCAGATCCCGATTATAAGACAACAGGTATCCCCATACCGCTCCGTGATAGTCAGTAAATTGATTTAAGCATTATTATGAGAAAAGTTCTTTAACAGGAGACGCATTTGGGGTATAAATCAGTTTAGAGAATAGATAGCCGGATTAATTGCTTTATGAGAAAGAATTTATTGTTTTTGATTCCAGTCTTTATGATGGTGTGCTTTCCTTTGAGTGCACAGCAGGTGGGGACTGCAGAGAAGAATAGTGCGAAATTGCAGACTAAACTGGATTCTACACTTGAAAGGATTAATGAGTTGAGCCAGATGAGCAGAGAACAGCTGGATTCCTTGGTCAGAAAGAATATTGAAGATATGCACAAGCCGATAGAGTCTGCTCCTAAAGCGGGAGGAAGGGTTAACGGACATGTACTTGACGCTGACGGCAATCCTATTGCAAATAAAGAGGTAAGGATCTGTGAGCGTGATTTTGTGGATCGTGCCGTTACAATTACCAATGCAGACCAGAAAGACGGTTTCTTTATGCTTATAGGTATTAAAAGCACGGACAATTATCTGTCTTTCGAGGCAGAAGGGTATGAAAAGCTGTCTTTCCCGATTGACCGCGGGACTTATGAGATTAGGTTGAAACCAATAAAATAGAATGAATATGAGAATGTATCTTAAGCCGGTTTTATCCGGTCTTTTGCTGATGTTTGCAATGTCGGCTATGGCGCAGAGAACAAATGAGTATCTGCAACCTTGTGACAAACCGCTCCCAACGTATACGATGGTATGGAGTGGTAATATGCTTGAAGACCCCGAAGGCTTCCAGAAACAGATGGAGGAAATGATGAAATCTCCCAGAAATTATGACGTGGTATGCTGGAGCACAAAAGTTGAACCGTCTTTTGAGGAGAGCTATGAAATCCAATGTGTCTGCAACAGCCAGTCTATGGAGTGTCGTCTGGAACTAAAAGTGCAGAATCAGACAGAGCCTCACGTGCTTGAAATAGATGAGGAACTAGCTTATCAGATGAGGAATCTGATAGATGCTGCGGTTTATTCGGCCAGTAATCTGCCTGAAAAACAGTGGATTCAACAGAAACTGGATATCCTTAAGTCCGGAGAGGGCGTAATGGCTATGGCTGCCGGTCTTGATGGAACTACCTATCGATTCTTCAACAGACAATACGGCGCAAAATGCTGGTCTCCAAGAAACGGTAATAACGCCGCTCTTGTGTCAATTAACCAGGGTATGTACGATGCCATTGGGAAAAAGGATATTGAGATAATCAATTCCAAACTTTCTGATATCAAGAGCTTGGCTAAGAAATATGCGTCGTTGCTACAGAATCCTTACCGCGAATATTATCTGCTCAGGATTGACAAGAAACCTGCCAATTGGGTGACTGATTACTGACACAAAAGTAACGTATCCCTGTGTCATAAAGACGTATTCAGAGATTTTTGCCGTTTATAAGATGAACAACCTGATAAACTGCATTATGAGAAAGTTGTCTTTTCTGTTTTTGGGTGTTGTGATGATATCACAGCTTGCTCTTGCGGCCGGATATCCACTGAATGGTTCATGGGAGCTGATGGATCCGGAGTCCTGGAATTTTAAAAATATGCAGAATAAGGCTCCTGAGGGTTTTGTCTGCGGTTATGTGGTGGATGATGCCTGGGGTAACAATTATTTCAGCATGTATGTTGTAAAGAAGGCCGATAAGTATGAACTGGTATATAAAAAGCCGGGAATTGCCAAGACAAAAGAGATTGACGCTACGCTGACAAAAGAGCTGTTGAAGACGGTTGACGGTAATATAGGTGAAGCCCAGAAGCGTAGGGATTTTGAAATAGAGGATGCCAGGAAGAGACTCGAAAAAACAGAGGCTGATGAAACAAATGATGATGAAGATATTTGGGTTGTTTTCTATGATGGTGATGTCATATATGCACTTAAGCCAGGAGAGATGGCATATTCCTGGCCTGATATGTTTTATCGTTTGCCGGATAAGAACTGGAATGATCAGATGGCTATTCTCTCTGATGCCAAAGCATCAGGAACCCCAGACATTAAAGTTGAATACATTGATGTGGATAAAAAAGAGGAAATCAATCCCGATTCCATTTATTATGTAACAGAAGTCGGCCCAGAGTTCCCGGGAGGTTCGCAGGCTTTACTGGATTACCTCAAGGCAAATGTCAATTATCCGGCCCAGTGCAGAGAGGCTAAAATACAAGGGCGTGTACTTATAAATTTTGTAGTACAGAAGGATGGCTCCATTAAGAATGTAAGCGTGCTGAAAAGTGTACACCCTTTGCTTGATGAAGAAGCTCGGCGGGTAATATCCACAATGCCCAAGTGGAAACCCGGCATGGAGCACGGAACTCCCGTCAGAGTGCAATACACCGTCCCGGTCTATTTCCGCCTGAATTGACACAAAAGTATCTACTCCAGTGGGATTTCAGGATGCTGCACGGCCAGCAGGGAGTCTTTCTGCGAGAGGTAGAACATGTATAGGATTACGTCTTTGTCACCATTGTTCTCGCCGTGGTGGATTGTATTCACCATTTCGACAACTGGCTCACCCTCATGAACAACCTTGGTCTTACCGTCCAGTCCTATGATGGTCAGCTCGCCCTGCACCAGTATTCCGTAATTCATAACGGGGTGGTGGTGCCAGCCTAACTTTTTGCCGGCGGGGAAAACATACTTTACTGCCACCAGTTCGGGACGGCCCTCCAGGTAATCGGGCAGTTCTACTCCATCCCAGCTCTGGCTGGTGCGTATCAGTTCGGTGCTCTGAACCTGCGGTGTGGGGTCTGACTCTTGTGCCTTGGTATCATTGCAGGAGTTCAGCGATAAACATACTGTAGCCAAGCCGCAAACTATGGTGGCGGCAAGCACCCGCAGATAATTCTTTTTCATAGTCCTTTATGAGAATTGTTGATTATGCGCAAATGTAATCAAATCTTCACGAATAGCACAAATATTTGTAAGTTTGCAAAGTCCTAACATAAAACATACTTGATGATGAAAAAGATAATGCTTATGGTGGCCGCAGTCCTTATGTGCGGTATGTTTCAGTTGAGTGCTCAGCCTACCTATACTGATATAGGTTTCAATGATATAGCCGATGTGTTTGCAGAGGTTAAGCCCTATGAGACGGTGGTGTTTCTGGTCAGACACGGTGAGCGCGGCCGTGATTACTCCAAGAACGGACTGCTGACCGAGAACGGAAAGGCTCAGGCCCGGATGGTGGGTGAGAAGATCAAGAGCGGTGAGCAGGCTTTCTACGCTCACTCCGATTATGGTCGCACCATACAGACCTGCGAGAATATTGCCATAGGCCGCGGCGATGAGTTCATTCATGAGGAGTGGGGCATACTCAACGGCGATTGGTACCGTAAGGACATACCGGCTCTTAAGCGTAACGGTTGGGATAACTGGGAGTCACTCTCACAGTGGGCATATGAAGGCGGTAAGGAAGAGGGCTTCTATAACCTGGAGGAGCGCAGCAAGGAGTGGCTGGATTCACTCAAGGCTCATCTGCCTTCAATGAAGCGTATCAATGTGCTGGTGTCACATGATTATATGGTGACCCCGATGGCTATCTATGCATCAGATAAACAGGTTGACCTGCATTACTGGGTAAACCGCAAATGGATCAATTACCTGGCCGGCGTAGCCATAATAATAGATCAGCAAGGCCAGATGCGGTTCAAGACTATCCGCGGTCTGGACTCCGGCGTGCTGGCCAGATAAAACAAATAGGGCGGCTTGGAACCGCCCTTTTTTGTTCGCAACATATTTTTTCCATAATGCAAGACGCATTTTGAGTAAATTGCGGTTTATTTAGCGGAAAGGCTTGAAAAAGTGATGAGGAAAAGCTTCCTTACAGAGCAGGAATTGGCTTTGGGGTGCGTCCGTATGGATAGGGATGCACAGGCGGAGCTGTATACCCGATATTCATCAAGACTCTATGCAATATGTCTCAGATACATAGAAGACAGGGAGGAGGCGCGAGACCTGATGCATGACTGTATGATCAAGGCTATGGATAACTTCAAGTCTTTCAGATATGTGAGCGAAGGCTCACTTTATGCATGGCTTAGCAGGATTACCGTCAATATGGCTATAAACCGCCTTAAAGAGAGCTCCCGGTTCAGGCAGATTCCTTTTGAACAGGTTAGCGGGGATGAGTTGGAGAATGCTTTGGAGCCCGATGCTGAATCAGTCAGGAAGATACCTGACGGTGTACTTGATAAACTGATAGCTGAATTGCCTCCGGTAAGGCGTACGGTGTTCAATATGTATTGCATTGACGGATACAGTCATCACGATATTGCCCGGGCATTGGGCATAACGGAGAGAACTTCCACATCGGTTCTGGCCAAGGCTCGCGCCAGCCTTAAGAAGGCATTGATGAACTATATAGACAAGACAGGACTATGAAGGATTGGGAAGACATAATCAAAGAACGTCAGTTGAGCCGAAAGGCAGAGCTGCCGGAGTCTGACTGGAATGATTTCCTCTCCAGGAAAGCCTCTCATGACCTTGCGGTAAAGCGCCGCCGTCGATTCATTACAGCGGCCATATCGGTTCCTGCAGCAGCTGCAGTCCTGCTTTTGCTGTTCCTGATGCCTTTCAAGTCAAATCCGCAAGGGGCTATGGAAGAAATTGCAGTCCAAGGGGTAGTTGCAAAGGTGCAGGCGGTCAGTGATACCGCAAAGTTTAACTCGGCTGCCTACAGATTGCCGGAGGGCGAATCGGTAGAGGATCTTATCCGTAAATTGCCGGGAGTGCAGATTGACAGTGCCGGAAATATTACCGTAAACGGCAAGAGTGTGAATAGGATTCTTGTAAACGGAAAAGAGTATTTTAATACAGACACGACAAAGAGCCTTGCCCAACTCACTGCCGAAATGATAGAGAAGGTCAAGGCTTATGAGAAGAATAGTGACCAGTCCCTGCTGGTTGGTATAGATGATGGCAGGGAACAGACGGTGCTTGACCTTGATGCCAGAAAGGTAAGGCGTGGTGACGGCAGGATAAGAAGGCACAGGTATGTGGATATGGGGTTGAGCGTAAAATGGGCGACATGTAACGTGGGGGCCGATAAGCCTGAGGATTTGGGCAACTACTATGCATGGGGTGAGACAGAAACCAAATCTGAGTATCTGCTTTCAAACTACAGATTCAGTAAGTGGTTTATATCCGATGAGACAAATGATTCAACGATGCTTCTGACCAAATACTGCAACAATGCAGGATATGGTTATGATGGCTTGGTGGATAATAAGACTGTTCTGGATCCTGAAGATGATGTGGCCCATGTAAAATGGGGTGGTGATTGGCGGATACCAACCATTGAGGAGTGGAATGAATTGAAAGAGAACTGTACCTGGACCTGGGGCAATATGAATGGCGTTTATGGTTTTTATGTAACCAGCAATATGCCCGGTTATACAGACCACTCCATCTTTCTGCCAGCTGCAGGACTGTCTGCACACAAAGTTACAGGCGTTAGTTTTAGTATAGATTACGTATCATCTTCTCTCAATCCTTATTCGAACCAGTTTGAATGTTACTCAGCAAGTTTTACTAAGACAAGATTCGTGCCATATGGCTGTGTCTTCCGATACTTGGGCTTATCTGTACGTCCCGTCTGCAATTAGTTTATCTCTTTTTTGTAACTTTGGGGCATTATGCTTGAAAACATTGTCTCTAAGGTTAATGATATTGTCTGGAATCCCGGGTTGGTGGGGCTTCTGATTCTGGCAGGTCTCTATTTCTCTTTCAGGACCAGGTTTGTGCAGGTTCGCAAGTTCGGGTCCATGCTCAGGTCGCTTTTCAGCAGGAAGGCTGGCAATAACGGTATATCATCTTTCGAAGCATTCTGTCTGGCTCTTTCGGGCCGGGTTGGAACCGGAAATATCGTAGGAGTGGCTACGGCTATCGCTTTTGGCGGACCGGGCGCCGTGTTCTGGATGTGGGTGGTGGCTTTCTTCGGGGCATCGACCGCCTTTGTTGAATCCACTCTGGCGCAAATCTACAAGTTCTCGCACAGTACCGGATTCAGGGGCGGCCCGGCGTCATTCATTGAAAACGGACTTAAGATGCCTTGGCTTGGCAAGACCTTTGCGGTCATTACACTGGTGGCATGCGGCGTGTTCCTGCCTACGGTTCAGTCAAACGGCGCTTCTACGGCGCTCAGCAACGCATTCTCGGTTTCAACGCTTGCCAGTGGCATAGGAATGGCTGTATTGTTGGGCCTGGTTGTATTTGGCGGAGTCAGGAGGATTGCCCGTGTGGCTGCTATTGTCACTCCGTTCATGGCTTTGGGATATATGATTATGGCCATTGTGGTTATATGTATCAATATCAAGGCTGTTCCGGGAATATTCGCTTCTATCTTTACCAATGCTTTCGGAATCAATCCTGTATGCGGCGGTATCATAGGCTCCACTATCGCTATGGGTGTCAAGCGCGGCATATTCTCCAATGAGGCGGGGCAGGGAACGGGTGCAATCGTTTCGGCATCGGCCGATGTGGCTCATCCTGCCCAGCAGGGTCTGGCGCAGGCTTTCTCGGTCTATGTGGATACGCTGCTGGTTTGTACGGCGACAGCTCTTATGATACTGTCATCGGGCATGTACAATATCTTTGATTCCACGGGCAACATGATATATGCAGGTGCTCCGGAACTGGCCAACAATTACGTGAGTTACACCCAGACTGCTGTAGATTCTGTGTTTAAGGGATTCGGCGGGCGGTTTGTCTCCATTGCCATGGTGTTCTTTGTGTTCAGCACGGTTATGGCTTACTATTTCTACTCGGAGTCAAGCATTATCTATCTGTTCAGGAAGGGTAAGCCTAAATGGGAGAGCATAGCCATCAATATACTGAGGGTTATCACTATGGCGGCTGTAATATTCGGCGCCGTACGTGAGACCGATGTGGTTTGGCAGCTTGGTGATATAGGCGTGGGCCTGATGGCCTGGGTAACTGTTATATCAGTGCTGATACTCTGTCCCGCTGCTATCCGCTCCCTCAAGGATTACGAAACGACACATTAGAAAATGACGCAAAGGGAAACGACCCCAATGCGTCGTTTTTTCAAAAAAAAACATTAAGTTCGCAATTGAACATTATTACTAACCAAATAATTAGAAAAATGAAAAGGATTACGCTTTCAGTCATGATGCTGGCTGCATTGTCTGTATCGGCCCAGCAGCAGAGAAACAATGCTCCCGTTCCGTCATTCGCGGACGCAGTTGAGGATTTCAAGCCTTCAGTTATCACAAACCAGCCCGGCCGTCAGTACCCCATGGTGAACTCGCAGGGTGCTGTACGCGTTCAGTTGCGTGCTCCCGGTGCAACATCGGTCCAGTTGGATCTGGGTCGCCGTTATGAGATGACCAAGGATGAGAACGGCGTGTGGACGGGTACATCGGCCCCGCAGGATGTAGGTTTCCACTACTATCAGCTTATTGTGGACGGTACGGCTATGCCCGATCCCGGTACAATATCTTATTTTGGCGCAGGCCGATGGGGAAGCGGTATCGAGATTCCGTCGGACGATATGGATTTCTGGCAGGTCAAGGATGTTCCCCAGGGCTCTATCGTAGAGAAATACTACTGGTCAAAGGCCACTGAGAGCATGCGTCACTGCTATGTTTATCTGCCCAACGAGTATGACAAGAACCCAAACAAGAAGTATCCGGTTCTGTATCTGCAGCACGGTAACGCCGAGAACGAGTACGGTTGGTCAGTTCAGGGCCATACCGGTCAGATTATGGACAACCTGATTGCCGAGAAGAAGGCTGTTCCGTTCATCATCGTAATGGATTACGGTCAGGGCCAGAACATTCATCTTAAAGGCCAGTATGCTCCGGAGCCTCAGCCCCAGCAACAGCAGGGCGGACGCGGTGCCAGCAACGATGCATTCTCTGTAGTGCTCCTTAACGACATCATCCCGTTCATTGAGAAGGAGTTCCGTGTGTATACCGATGCCGCTCACCGCGGTATGGCCGGTCTGTCAATGGGCGGCGGTCAGACCCGTCGTATCACATTGGCCAATCCCACCAAGTTCGGATACATAGGTATGTTCAGCGGCGGCACCATCAGCCCTGATGATGTAAACGGCGCAAACGGTTTCAAGAATACCGCCAAGCTGGTGTTCATGAGTTCAGGAAGCAAGGAGAACCCCAGGGTTATGGAGGCAGCCGAGGCTCTTAACGGCATGGGCGTAAAGGCCGTAGGTTATATATCGGAAGGCACAGCCCACGAGTGGCATACCTGGCGCCGCAGTCTGTATGAGTTTGCTCAGCTGATTTTCAAATAAAAAATGGAGGCTCCGGCCTCCTTTTTTTATTCCTGACTTCTAACATTTTGTCAAGGTTTTTGGAGGGGTTTGCATAAAAACTGACAAAATGAAAAGGGTTGTGGCTGATTTGTTGCAAAGTGTAAACAATAGGAGCTTTTAACTTTGCAAAATATTTGTATATTGTTCAAAAGTTTATCACTTTTTTCATTGAAAATATTTGGTTTACCCGAATTAAGGGAGTACCTTTGCGCCACGAATCAAAAAACTTTAATACATATACTCTGTTATGAAGCATAATTTTTGCGCAGGTCCTGCCGTATTGCCGCAGGAAGTGATCGAGAAGTCAGCTCAGGCTGTTTATGATTTCGCCGGCACAGGCATTTCAATTCTCTCTATCAGTCACCGTTCAAAGGAGTTCCAGCCCATCGTTGACGAGGCCGAGGCTCTGATCAAGGAGATTCTGGATGTTCCCGAGGGTTATTCAGTTCTTTTCCTGGCCGGTGGTGCCAGCATGGAGTTCTGCCGCATTCCTTATAACTTCCTCAATAAGAAGGCTGCTTACCTGAACACCGGTGTTTGGGCTAAGAAGGCTATGAAGGAGGCAAAGGCATTCGGTGAGGTTGTTGAGGTAGCTTCATCGGCCGATGCAAACTACACCTTCATCCCCAAGGATTATGTAATCCCTGCTGATGCTGATTATTTCCACTTTACAACAAACAATACCATCTACGGTACTGAGATCCGCAAGGACCTGGACAGCCCTGTTCCTCTGATCTCTGATATGTCATCAGATATTTTCTCACGTCCTATCGACGTCAGCAAGTATAACTGCATCTACGGTGGTGCTCAGAAGAACCTTGCTCCCTCAGGTATGGCTTTCGTTATCATCAAGAACGATGCCCTGGGTAAGGTTGACCGTTACATCCCCACAATGCTGAACTATCAGACTCACATCGACAACGGTTCAATGTTCAACACTCCTCCCACATTCACTATCTACTCAGCTATGGAGTCACTCCGCTGGCTCAAGGCTCAGGGTGGTGTTAAGGAGATGGCTAAGCGTGCCGAGGCCCGTGCTGCCAAGCTGTACGGTGAGATTGACCGCAACCGTCTGTTCGTAGGTACCGCTAAGGATGAGGATCGTTCTTACATGAACATCTGCTGGGTAATGGCTCCCGAGTACAAGGAGCTCGAGGACGAGTTCATGAACTTTGCAAAGGGCAAGGGCATGGTTGGTATCAAGGGTCACCGTTCAGTTGGCGGTTTCCGCGCTTCTTGCTACAACGCTCTGCCTATGGAGAGTGTTGATGCCCTGATTGCCTGCATGAAGGAGTTCGAGGCAAAGCACTAATTGAAAATTGAGAATTGAGAATTGAAAATTGAGAATTAATAATTCGATATTGATATGAAGGTACTTGTTGCTACATCAAAACCTTTTGCTAAGGTTGCTGTTGATGGAATCCGTGAAGTAATTGAGGGCGCCGGCTATGAGCTGGCCCTGCTTGAGAAATATACAGAGAAGGCTGCTCTTCTTGCTGCTGTTGCTGATGCTGACGCTATCATTATCCGTAGCGATATCATAGACGCTGAGGTATTCGATGCTGCCAAGCAGCTTAAGATCGTGGTTCGCGCAGGTGCAGGTTATGACAATGTTGACCTGGCATCGGCCACCGCTCATGGAGTATGCGTTATGAATACTCCGGGTCAGAACGCCAACGCTGTTGCCGAGCTCGTAGCCGGTCTGATGGTTTACGCCGTACGTAACTTCTACAATGGCACATCAGGTATTGAGCTGCTGGGCAAGAAGCTGGGTATCCACGCTTTCGGTAATGTAGGCCGTAACGTAGCCCGCATCGCCAAGGGATTTGGCATGGAGGTTTACGCTTTCGATGCTTACTGCCCCAAGGAGGTTATCGAGGCTGCCGGTGTACATGCAGTTGATAACGTGGAGGAGATGTACAAGACCTGCCAGTTCATTTCACTTCACTTGCCTGCTACCGATGAGACCAAGAACTCAATCGGTGCCAAGCTTGTAGGTCTGATGCCTAAGGGTGCCGTTCTGGTTAACTCAGCCCGTAAGGAGATCATCAACGAGGAGGAGCTCATCAAGCTCATGCAGGAGCGCGATGACATCAAGTTCGTTTCAGATATCGCACCTGCTGCAGCTGCCAAGTTTGAGGAGCTGTTTGCAGGCCGTTACTTTGCTACTCCCAAGAAGATGGGTGCCCAGACTGCCGAGGCTAACATCAACGCCGGTATCGCAGCTGCCAACCAGATTGTTGGCTTCATCAAGGATGGTTGCACTAAGTTCATGGTTAACCGCTAATGGCTATAATTAAACCGTTTCAGGGCATACGTCCGCCTAAGGAGCTCGTAGAGAAGGTTCAGAGCCGTCCCTACGACGTCCTTAATTCAGAGGAGGCACGTGCAGAGGCAGCCGGTAACGAGATGTCGCTGTACCACATCATCAAGCCTGAGATTGACTTTGATCCCATAGCCGATGAGTCCGATCCCCGCGTATATGCCAAGGCCGCCGAGAACTTCAAGAAGTTCCAGGACAAGGGCTGGCTCAAGCGTGACACCAAGGAGCAGTACTACATCTACGCTCAGACCATGCAGGGCAAGACCCAGTATGGTCTTGTTGTATGCGCATACGTTGAGGATTATCTCAAGGGCAATATCAAGAAGCACGAGCTTACACGTCCCGATAAGGAGGAGGACCGCATGAAGCATGTTCGCGTGAACAACGCCAACATCGAGCCGGTGTTCTTTGCTTATCCCGATGATGCCGTTCTGGATCAGCTCGTTGCCAAGTATGTAAAGGGCGCTCCTGAGTATGATTACGTTGCTCAGGGTGACGGTTTCCGTCATCAGCTTTGGATAATTGACAAGGATGAGGATATCAAGACTGTAACCGAGAGGTTTGCAGGTATTCCTTCACTCTATATTGCCGATGGTCACCACCGCTCAGCTGCTGCTGCCCTGGTAGGTGCCGAGAAGGCCCGCCTTAACCCCAATCACCGTGGTGATGAGGAGTACAACTACTTCATGGCAGTTTGCTTCCCCGCTTCACAGCTCACCATCATTGACTACAACCGCGTTGTCAAGGATCTGAACGGTATGTCATCGGCAGAGTTCCTCAAGGCTCTTGAGAAGAACTTTGTAGTCGAGGACAAGGGCAAGGATATCTTCAAGCCGTCCGAGCTGCACACATTCTCTCTCTATCTTGACGGAGAATGGTACAAGCTGACCGCAAAGAAGGGCACATTCGACGACAGCGATCCCATTGGTGTGCTTGATGTAACAATCTCATCAAACCTGATCCTGGACCAGCTGCTTGGTATCAAGGACCTGCGCCGCGACAAGCGTATCGACTTTGTGGGCGGTATCCGCGGCCTTGGCGAGCTCAAGCGTCGCGTGGACAGCGGCGAGATGAAGATGGCTTTGGCTCTCTATCCTGTTTCGATGAAACAGCTCATGGATATAGCCGATACAGGCAACATCATGCCGCCCAAGACCACTTGGTTTGAGCCCAAGCTCCGCTCCGGTCTCGTGATACACTCACTCGACTAATTGAGAATTGAGAATTGAAAATTGAAAATTATAAAAATGGCTCGGAAGATTTCCGGGCCATTTTTAATGTCGAGGGCTTTACGCAGGTGCTTTTTACGCAGGTGCTTGTTAATTCTCAATTCTCAATTCTCAATTCTCAATTGGAAAGACTCTGTCTTTCTTAGGGAGTTTGGCGTTGACCTCGTTGTAGGCGTGGCGGGTAAGTTCCTCTATGAGGGGACGGTCCACATCGGCGTCCAGACGTATCTGGTTCCAGTATTTCTTGTTCCAGTGGAAAGCTCCTTCTATTGCGGCGTAATGATCGCGCAGTTCCAATGCGCGGTCAGGGTCACATTTCAGGACCACTATATCGGGCTTGTCGAGCGTAATGCAGGCAAATATCTTGCCTTTGAGACGGAATACCACAACCGTATCATCAAACGGCATATCCTCTGTTACCAGCGGCAGGCTGAGGCAGTATTCGCGGAACAGTTCTATATCCATAACGTGTTTCAGTTCAACAGTTTGACAATCTGCTCCAGGTAACTGGCGTCGGTCTCATTGAAAGTGTCCAGATACCTGCTGTCAATGTCAAGTACGGCCGATACCTTATCGGCTTTGAATACGGGTACAACTATTTCGCTGCGGGACTGGCTGCTGCAGGCAATGTGTCCCGGGAACTTCTCCACATCGGGTACTACAACAGTCTCACGGCGCTGCCATGATGTTCCGCACACCCCGCGTCCCAGCGCAATGCGTGTGCAGGCTATCGGACCCTGGAACGGTCCCAGTACCAGTTGCTCGGCGCCATCCTTATCGGCCCGCACAATATAGAATCCTGTCCACCAGAATCCCATAGTCTCATGAATGAGAGCCGCCAGGTTTGCCATATTTGCAATCATGTCACTCTCTCCGTCCAGCAGTGCGGTAGCTTCCTTGAGCAACTGCTTATATTTCTGTTCTTTCTCCAACTCTGTCATATGCCGCAAAATTACGCTTTTTAATTCTCAATTTTCAATTCTCAATTCTCAATTTGCTACATTTGTAGCATGGAGCATTGGAGCATATATGCGGATTGGAATCCCTGGCATGGTTGTACCAAAATCAGTCCGGGTTGCAAGTACTGCTATGTGTACAGACAGGATGCCATGTACGGCAGTGAGATAGGCAGTGATCTGGCACGTAAGACTGCCGCTTTTGATCTGCCCTTAAAGCGCAAGCGTGACCGCAGTTGGAAGATTGAGCCCGGTAAGGTGGTGTTCACCTGTTTTACATCGGACTTCTTGCTTAAGGATGCCGATGAATGGCGTAAGGAGTGCTGGCAGATGATGCGCGTACGCAGCGACCTCTGGTTCTACTTCTTTACCAAACGCATAGACCGTTTCATGGATTGCGTTCCTGACGACTGGGCCGATGGATACGACAATGTTCTGGTGGGCTGTACGGTGGAGAATCAGCAGATGGCCGATTACCGTCTGCCCATATTCAAAAAGCTGCCGATAAAGCACAAATCAATAATTGTATCGCCTCTGATAACAGCGGTGGATATCTCACAGTATCTTGACAACAGTATTGAGGAGGTGTCGGTGGGAGGTGAATCCGGCGTTGAGGCGCGTCCCTGCAATTATGATTGGATTCTGGACCTCAGGCGTCAGTGTGTTGAGAAAGACGTGCCGTTCCGCTTCCATCAGACGGGAGCCCGTTTCATAAAGGATGGCAAGGAGTATTATGTGAGACGTCCGTTCCAGCTCAGTCAGGCTCACAAGGCCAATATCGATTACAGGATTGACAAGTTCTATGTGCCGGAAAAGGTTAAATTCCAGTGGAAGGAATCGGACTATCGTCAGGAAGAATTATTTGAAGACCTATCAACCCGATAAAAGGTGACAAAAGGGACGGTTCTGTTTGGCTCGACTTGGCGAGCCAAACAGAACCGTCCCCTTTGTCACCTGTCAGCTGATTACTTTGAGCAGACAGGACGTATGGGAAGTCCGTACCAGCGTGCCATGCCAGGCTCCTCGACTTGGCCGATTCTATACCACCACCACCAGAATCCGTAAGCGTCTCTGCAGAAGTACAGGTCGCTGCAGAACATAATCCACATGGATCCGGACAATAAGGTGGCAGAACCTTGCATATATCCGGCAGCAGGAGCAAAGATGGAATTGCCGTTTTTCTTGCTCGTAATGGTGAATCCGGCTACGCCGTTTTTCCTAGCGGGAACTATGGTGCAGAGAGAATCGAGTTCCCTCAATTCTGTGCTTTTGGGCATTCTCCATGTGCCGCCCCAGTTGACATTGGCTGCATCATCCTTCAACTCTATGTATTCTTTTGAGGATACATATGTAGATGTTGTATCGGTGTTGTAACGGCTCTGCAGGTCGTAAGTGTCCCAGGTGTAGCTGGTCTTGGGAGCGGTTTCACCCCATGCGTAGTAGTTACCGAATTCCTCGGGCTGTCTTGCTCCTAAGTTACAGGCTGCCCATTTTACGCTCAGGCCCAGGTCAACAGCCATATCGGGAGTTGTGAAATCCTTGACGTCGCCATAGTAGAACAGTCCGGAAGGAGTCTTGAGGTAAGCACAGTAAAAGTACTGTGTGTTGAACTTGAAGTCCAGTAAACGGTTCATCTCGGCATTGTTCTTGTAGGACTTGACGATTGATTTGGTACCGGCAGTCTTAAGCTGCTCCTGGGATGTGTGATACATAATACCTATCTCGCAAAGGTCAAGTGATTTCTGAACCTCCTGTGCACGGCCTGTCAGCACTGCATCATAGTAGGTGATGTCAAATGCGTCGCCGGTTGTTACAGTGGGATTGAAAGAGTTGGTGGTGAATGTACCGTGGTTTCCCAGAACCTTGGTCTCACCGTTGATAAAGTAAGTGCAGTAGCTGTAAGTGGTTGCTATGCCCAGGTTTGAGAGCTTGCCCTCAATGATGTTGCCTCGGCGGCTTCCGCGTGCACTTTTGATTTTAGGATCTTTATCACCGTTTATCCAGGCATTGAAGATGTCTGTATTTTCGATGACACTGTCAATGTACAAGACACCAAAATTGGCCTTCTTGTATTCACTGTCAGTAAACTGAGTAGCAAAGTTTCCGAATACTGAAGCTGAGAACGGAGTAACCGTTACTGAGTCAAAAAGGACTACAGTCTTTTCCCCGGGCTCTGGCGGGGTCTCGAGACCAGATTCTTTATCACAAGAGAACAATGCAAACACGATTGCCGTTAACGGCAAAAACAAGGACTTAATCTGTTTCATACAATAAAAAATAGTTTTAAGGTTGTGCAAACGTAGTAAAAAATGTGGTATAAAGGCAATTCTTGCCACATAAAATGCATTATGGCAGTGCATTTTGTCAAATCGGACGCCGGCGTTGGGGAGGGGACCGAAAAAAACTATATCTTTGGGTCTCTGAATTATGGAGGGCAGAACCGACACATATCTTACGGTAAAAGGGGAGGCGCAGTCACAGTTTGTGGAGCAGCGCAGCCGCTTTATCTCCTTTATCTGGCATGTTACTGATGCCGATCAGGTTAAGGAGAGAATAGCCGCCCTCCAGAAAGAGTATTATGACGCACGTCATATCTGCTACGCCTATATACTGGGTGCCGAAAGGGCCGATTGGCGCGCCAATGACAACGGCGAGCCCTCAGGAACTGCCGGCAAGCCTATCCTTGGACAGATCAACAGCGCCGGCCTGAGCGACGTGCTGATAGCTGTGGTACGTTACTTTGGCGGAGTGAAGCTGGGCACATCGGGCCTGACCGAGGCATACAGACTGGGTGCCGCGCAGGTTATAGAGAAGGCCCAGGTCGTGACCGCCTATGTGGAGCGCGACGTTACCGTCCTGTTTACCTATAATATGATGAATGTGGTCATGAAGGCGGCCAAGGATCTGGACGTACAGATGGGTACTCAGGATTGGGGCGCGTTCAACTGCAAACAGTCTGCACGCACTTTTGACTGCAGAATGACTTTCAGGGCTAAGCTTTCGGTGGCCGATGAGCTGGAGCGGAAACTTAGCGGGATTGGGGCTACTCAGGCGGATCCGGAGATTATAATTGAAAATTTATAACTATATGAGAATAAGGAATTTGATTTTTGGAGTTTCCCTGGCTGCAATGGCTCTGGGAATGCAGTCCTGCGGTAATACAAGGCCGGAGAACAGGAACGGACATGATTTGTGGTTGGGCGATATCACCGCTCCGGTAACTGCAGCCAACAAGGAGCTGCTCAAGACGTATGACAAGGAGTTGGGCGATGAGGGATTCCGCATCAGCAACAACGCCGATGGCGATGCCGTAATCTATGCCAACACCGAGGTGGGCCTGATGTACGGCACATATCACCTTAAGCGTCTTCGCGATTGCAATATAAAGGTGGATAAGGATATCGTCGAGGTACCCGCATTCAAGTACCGCGTGCTCAATCACTGGGATAATCCCAACGGCACCGTAGAGCGCGGATATGCCGGCCAGTCACTCTGGAAATGGAACGAGCTGCCCGGTAAGATACGTCCCGAGTACGAGGAGTATGCCCGCGCCAACGCATCCATCGGCATAAACGGTACCGTTCTGAATAACGTGAACGCCGATCCCTGCATGCTCACACGTGAGTATCTGGAAAAGGTCAAGGTTCTGGCCGATATTTTCCGCCCGTATGGAATAAAGGTGTACCTGTCACTCAACTTTGCCGCTCCCAAGCATCTGGCAGGTCTCAAGACCAGCGATCCTCTGGATAAGGATGTGATCAAGTGGTGGAACGATAAGGTTGCCGAGATTTACAGCATAATCCCTGATTTTGGAGGATTCCTGGTAAAGGCCAACTCCGAGGGTCAGTCCGGTCCGCAGGACTACGGACGTACACATGCCGACGGTGCCAATATGATTGCCGATGCCCTGAAGCCCTACGGTGGAATCGTGATGTGGAGAGCATTCGTGTATGCCGCCGAATCGCCCGACCGCGCCAATCAGGCTGTCGAGGAGTTCATGCCTCTGGACGGACAGTTCCGTGACAACGTGATCATACAGATCAAGAACGGACCTATCGATTTCCAGCCCCGTGAGCCTTTCAGCCCGCTGTTCGGACAGTTGGAGCACACCAACGTGATGGCCGAGATGCAGATTACCCAGGAGTATCTGGGCCACAGTAATCATATGGTCTATCTGCACCCCATGTGGAAGGAGTGCCTGGATAGCGATACATATCAGAAGGGTGAGGGCAGCACCGTTGCCGCCATCACTCTGGGTAAGGTTCATGGCAATACCAAATACAGCGCCATTGCCGGTGTTACCAACATAGGTGACAGCATAAACTGGTGCGGACATCACATGGCGCAGGCCAACTGGTACGCATTTGGCCGTATGGCCTGGAATCCGGACCTGAGTTCGCAGCAGATTGTTGATGAGTGGATAAAACAGACCTTCACAACCGACAAGAAGTTTGTGGAGCCTGTAGCCAATATGCTTCTGGCATCGCGTGAGGCTTGCGTCAAGTATGAGATGCCAATGGGACTGCACCACTGTTTTTCCGGAGCAGGTCATTATGGCCCCGGACCTTGGGACCGTTCGTCACGTCCCGACTGGGAGCCTGCATACTATCATAAGGCTGCAGCAGACGGAATAGGTTTTGACCGTACCACAACCGGCAGCAATAATGTGTCTCAGTATAATGAGCCTCTCAAATCGATCTATAACAACGTAGAGACATGTCCCGATAACCTGATCCTTTGGTTCCATCATCTGCCTTGGGACTATAAGATGAAGAGTGGACGTACCCTGTGGGATGAGCTATGTTACACGTTTGAGGAGGGAATACAGGAGGCACGCGGCTTTATCGGCACATGGGAGAGCGTAGAGAAATACGTTGATCCGTACCGTTACGGTCAGGTTCATGACAAGCTGGTGCGTCAGGCCAAGGATGCCATCTGGTGGCGTGATGCCCTGATGCTCTACTTCCAGACATTCTCGGGTATGCCTATTCCCGATGACTGCACACAGCCTCAGCATACGCTCGATGAACTGCGCCGTTATCGCCTGCGAATATCCAATTATGAGACTCCCGATCTTGATAAACTCCCCGATTATACACTGCAATAACAGAGGAATTACTCCTTAGGCTATTCCTTCTGATAAGGTGTAATGGTAGGGACCCCGCGTTCCGCTTCGGTTCAAAAAAATAGCGTCCTAACGGGCGCTATTTTTTTTGAGCCGAAGGCGGGACTCGAACCCGCGACCTACGCATTACGAATGCGTTGCTCTACCAACTGAGCTATTTCGGCTTGATTCTTAAACCGGCGGCAAAGGTACTCTTTTTCCGCAAAACAAATCGGATTATACCCAAAAATGATACCCACATAACAGTTGATGCTAAAATTTTTGTTTTATGGGTGAGATTATTCCCCGATATTTGTTTTTATATTTATTTTATCATATTTTTGCGTATCAATCTTAACAAATACAAATATGAAAAAGCTTTTAGTTGTTCTTTCGCTTGTCTTGGGTATTTCAGCTGCTGCAGTAGCTCAGCCTCGTGCAATCGGTGCCCGTTTTGCAAATGGTGGTGAGATTTCTTACCAGCACGGCCTTGGTTCTAACTTCCTTGAGGCAGATCTCGGTTGGTGGGGCGGCACTGTTGGTATCAGCGGTGTTTACGACTTTGTTATCGCTTCTCCCCAGTGGACTGCCGGAACATGGAATGTATATGCAGGCCCCGGTGCCAACGTATACATTGGTGACGGCTTCACCTCAATAGGTGTTTGTGGTCAGGTTGGTATTGAGTATACTTTTGGCAGTGTACCTCTTCAGCTTTCATTGGATGTACGTCCCAACGTCGTTTCTATCAACGACGGCGTAAAGCTCCTTGACGGAATCTATCCCGGATTAGGTATCCGCTATGCTTTCTGATTAAGGAATAACAATCATACAGGACGGACTGATCTTGATGGTCAGTCCGTCTTTTTTTTGCATATGGGACAAACCGAGGCATATTCTTATTATTTTTGCATTTACTAACATTTAATGTCTCTAAATATGAAGGTCCAATCCTATGTCGCAATGGCAGTTGCCGCTGTTTCTCTGCTTATGTCAGGGTGCAGGCAGAAAGATGCTCTGAAAGTGGTGATATTCCCGGGAGATTATCCGGACCCCACAATCCTGCGTGACGGCAATGATTATTACATGACTCATTCCAATTTCACCTACTATCCCGGTCTGCTCATATGGCACTCCACAGATCTGTTGACCTGGGAGCCTATAGCACGCGCCGTTCAGGATCAGGACTATTCCATATACGCTCCGGACCTGTGTAAGGTTGACGGCAAGTACTACATCTATTATCCCACCAGCAGCGGTGAGAACTTTGTGGTTACGGCCGATAGGATGGAAGGCCCGTGGAGCGAGCCCGTCAAACTGATGGTAAGCGGAATCGATCCCGGTCATGCCATTGATGCCGACGGCAACCGTTACCTTTATACCAATGACGGTCATGTAGCTCCTCTGTCGGCTGACGGCCTTTCAATAACCGGTCCGAACAAGAAGGTTTATGACCCGTGGCAGTATCCCGAGGAGTGGGAGACCGAGGGCATGTGGCTGGAGTCACCCAAGATTCTTAAGCGTGGTGACTACTACTATCTGGTAAGCGCCGAAGGTGGAACCGCAGGTCCTCCCACCAGCCATATGTGCGTGGTAGCCCGCAGCAAGTCCGTAACCGGTCCCTGGGAGAACAGCCCCTACAACCCGCTGGTACACACCTATTCAGCCGACGAGCAGTGGTGGTCCAAGGGTCACGGCACTCTGATTGACGATCCCCAGGGCAACTGGTACATTGTATATCACGCATACCGCAACGGATTTCATACTCTGGGCCGAAGCACCATTATCGAGAGTGTGGAGTGGACCAAGGACGGCTGGCCTGTACTGGTACAGAAAAAGGGCGCCAAGTGGAAAAGAGGCGGTCTGCAGAAGAACTACGATTACCTGCGTCACTACGAGAACCCCATCATGTGGGCCAAGTGGGAGCCCGGCTTTGACGGCGGCACTCTGATGACCACCACCGCCATCGACGCCTCTTATCAGATATCGGCCCATTTCAAAATAGGTGAGGGCGGACGTGCCGGACTCTACCTTTTCTATAATGAGGACGCAAACATCGGCGCCCAGGAGAGCAAGGGTCCCGATTTCTACGTTCGCATACTGAACGACCGCAACAACGTATCTGTGTGGATAAGCCCCGACGGAGCCGACTGGACCGTATATTATCAGAACGCTACCGTCCAGTCCTATCACCACAACTACTACAAAGGATTCTTTGCCCTCCGTCCTGCCTATCTTCTGGACGGCAATGCAACCCTGGCCTCATTTGACTACAAACCTCTGTAACAGGATAGAGGGCTTATTATGTTTATTTATTCTTCTTTTGTTGAAAACTTATTCATTTGTGTGTTGAGGTTTGAAGGAAAAGCTGTACCTTTGCAGCATGTTAAGAAAAAGAGGAAATATAAGTTGCTCGCCAAAGCATAAGCAGACCGGTGGGGATAATGTTTCCAAGAGAAATATTTTTTAGAAGGAGGAATTGTTGTTTACAGTTTCTCCTTTTTTTTACTCTGTGATTGAAAAGAGTTTAACACAATAAAGAGAGAGAATGACAGTATCATTGATTTTGGCCGACGGTACCTGTTTCAAGGGCGAATCATTCGGCTATGAACATCCTGTAAGCGGTGAGTTGGTATTCAACACCGCAATGGCAGGTTATCCTGAGCTTCTTACCGAGCCTGCTTCACGCGGACAGCTCATTGTAATGACCTATCCGGTCATTGGTAACTACGGAATCCAGCCCATGACTCCCGATGAGTATGGACTGCCCACTAACGCCGAGAGCTCACAGGCTCAGGCACGTGCACTGATAGTAAGCGAGGTGAGCGACTTTTACAGCCACTGGAACGCTAAGGAGTCACTCGCAGAGTGGATGAAGCGCGAAAAGATTGTTGGTGTGATGGGTGTTGATACCCGTGAGCTTACCAAGCACATCCGCAACCATGGCAGCATGACCGCCAAGATCGTGTTTGACGGTAAGACCAAGCCTGCCGAGTATGCATATACCAACATGCTTCCGGAGGTATCGGTCGAGAAACCTGTTACATATAACGAGGGTGCTTCAAAGAAGGTGGTACTGGTAGACTGCGGCGTTAAGGCCGGAGTGGTACGCTGCCTCATCAACGAGGATCTTGAGGTGGTACGCGTTCCCTGGAACTACGACTACAGCAAGATGGAGATGGACGGTCTGGTAATATCGGACGGTCCGGGTAACCCCAGCTACTGCAGTGAGGTTGTTACCAAGCTCCAGAAATTCATGGCCAAGAACGATACTCCTATCCTGGGTATCGGTATGGGATGCCTGCTGCTGGGTCTTGCCGGCGGTATGGATACATACAAGCTCAAGTTCGGCCACCACAGTCAGAACCAGCCGGTAATACTGGCAGGTACCGAGCGCTGCTACATAACCACACAGAACCACAACTACGCTATCCGCGAGGATTCAGTGGTTGGTCAGTGGAAGGTATACCTCAAGAACCTGAACGACGGTTCTGTTGAGGGCATCTACAACACACGCAAGCCCTGGGTAGGCGTGATGTTCCACTCAGAGAGCGATCAGGTGAACACTGACGCCAAGTTTATTTACGATGATTTTGTTTCAAAACTCTAACACCCCGCTACTATGGCATTGAAGAAATACAAGAAAGTGCTGCTCCTGGGATCAGGCGCACTCAAGATAGGTGAGGCCGGCGAATTCGATTACTCAGGCTCACAGGCCCTTAAGGCCCTTAAGGAGGAGAACATCGAGACCATCCTCATTAACCCTAACATCGCTACAGTACAGACCAGCGAGGGTGTAGCTGACAGAGTTTATTTCTACCCTGTAACCCCGTTCTTTGTTGAGAAGGTGATTGCCAAGGAGCGTCCCGATGCAATCCTGCTCGCATTCGGTGGCCAGACCGCTCTGAACTGCGGTGTCGCCCTGGAGCAGAACGGTGTTCTGGATAAATATAAGGTAAAGGTTCTGGGTACCCAGGTTAAGGCCATCATGGACACCGAGGACCGCGACCTCTTTATCAAGCGTCTGGATGAGATAGGCGTACAGACCATCAAGAGCCACGCCGTAGAGACCATGGACGATGCACGCGCAGCTGCACGTGAGCTGGGTTACCCGGTTATCATCCGTTCTGCATACGCTCTGGGCGGTCTGGGTTCAGGTTTCTGCGACAATGAGGAGGAGCTGAACAAACTGGCCGAGAAGTCATTCTCATTCTCACCGCAGATCCTGGTTGAGAAGAGCCTCAAGGGCTGGAAGGAGATTGAGTTCGAGTGCGTGAACGACAAGAGCGGTAACTCAATCATCGTCTGCTCAATGGAGAACTTTGACCCGCTGGGTATCCACACCGGTGAGAGTATCGTGGTTGCTCCTACACAGACTCTGACAAATCATGAGGTTCATAAGCTTGAGGAGCTGACCATCCGCATAGCACGTCATATCGGTATAGTAGGTGAGTGCAACATCCAGTTCGCATTCGACCCCCAGAGCGAGGAGTACCGCGTCATCGAGGTTAACGCCCGTCTGAGCCGCTCATCGGCCCTGGCATCAAAGGCTACCGGTTATCCTCTGGCATTCGTTGCCTGCAAGCTGGGTCTGGGTTACAACCTGTTCGAGCTTAAGAACTCCATCACCAAGACCACAACCGATTTCTTTGAGCCCTCTGTTGACTATGTAGTCTGCAAGATTCCCCGTTGGGATTTGAGCAAGTTCCACGGCGTTGACCGCGAGATCGGCTCGTCAATGAAGTCTGTAGGTGAGGTTATGTCTATCGGCCGCAGCTTTGAGGAGGTTATCCAGAAGGGTATCCGTATGATCGGTCAGGGCATGCACGGATTCGTTGAGAACAAGAGCATCAAGTTTGCCGACCTGGACAAGGCACTCAAGGAGCCTACCGATAAGCGTCTGTTCGCTATCAGCCAGGCCTTCAGCGAGGGTTACACCGTTGACCGCATCTGGGAGCTTACCAAGATTGACAAGTGGTTCCTGAACCGCTTGAAGGGTATTCACGATGTATCAAAGGAACTGCATAAGGTTAAGGGCGTAGATGCTCTGAGCGAGGATCTGCTGCGCAAGGCCAAGAAGATTGGTTTCTCAGACTTCCAGATTTCACGTGCCATAGGTGCCGAGAAGAGTCTTGGCGCACAGGCCGGTCTGCTGGCTGTACGCAACAAGCGTAAGAGCCTGGGCATTGTTCCTTTCGTTAAGCAGATCGATACACTGGGCGGTGAGTATCAGGCTCAGGAGAACTACCTGTACATGACATATAACGGCTGCGCTCACGATATACCTTTCTTTGATGACAAGAAGTCAATCATCGTTATCGGCTCAGGCGCATACCGAATCGGTTCATCAGTTGAGTTTGACTGGTGCGGCGTTCAGGCTCTGAACACCGTCCGCAAGGAGGGCTACCGCAACATCGTAATCAACTGCAACCCTGAGACAGTAAGTACCGACTACGATGTAACAGACCGTCTGTTCTTTGATGAGCTCTCATTTGAGCGCGTCATGGATATCATAGAGCTGGAGAATCCTTACGGTGTGATTGTATCAACCGGCGGACAGATTCCTAACAACCTGGCCATGAAGCTTGATGCAATGAATGTGCCTATCCTGGGTACAAGCGCCAAGGACATCGATAATGCCGAGGACCGCGAGAAGTTCTCTGCAATGCTTGACCGCATCGGCGTTGACCAGCCTGAGTGGAGCGAGCTTACCTCTATGAAGGAGATTGGCAAGTTCATCGAGAAGGTTGGATTCCCCGTACTGGTACGTCCCTCATACGTTCTTTCAGGTGCTGCCATGAACGTCTGCAGCAACCAGGAGGAGCTGGAGCGTTTCCTGCAGCTGGCTGCCGAGGTATCAAAGGAGCACCCGGTTGTAGTAAGCCGCTTTATCGAGAATGCCAAGGAGGTTGAGATGGATGCCGTTGCCAAGGACGGTGAGATCATTGCCTACGCTATCAGCGAGCACATTGAGTTTGCCGGCGTACACTCCGGTGACGCTACCATCCAGTTCCCGCCCCAGAAGCTCTATGTTGAGACTGTAAAGCGTATCAAGCGCATCAGCCGTCAGATTGCCAAGGAACTCCACATCAGCGGACCTTTCAACATCCAGTATCTGGCACGTGAGAACGATATCAAGGTAATTGAGTGTAACCTGCGCGCTTCACGTTCGTTCCCGTTCGTAAGCAAGGTGCTCAAGATCAACCTTATCGAGATAGCAACCAAGATCATGCTTGGCATTCCTGTCGAGGCACCCGAGAAGAGCCTGTTCGATATCGACTACGTAGGTATCAAGGCTTCACAGTTCTCGTTCAACCGTTTGCAGAAGGCCGACCCCGTACTCGGTGTCGATATGGCTTCGACCGGTGAGGTAGGCTGCCTGGGTGATGACCAGCGTTACGCCATCCTGGAGTCAATGCTCTCAGTAGGCTACCGCATCCCCAAGAAGAACATCCTTCTGTCAACAGGTACCGCAAAGCAGAAAGCCGCAATGCTGGATGCCGCCAAGATGCTTGTTTCAAAGGGCTTCAACCTGTACGCTACCGGCGGTACTTCAAAGTACCTGGAGGAGAACGGTATCAAGAATACCCGCGTATACTGGCCCAGCGAGGAGGGACAACAGCCACAGGCTCTGGAGATGCTCCACAACAAGCAGATTGACATGGTGGTTAACATCCCCAAGGATCTTACCCAGCACGAGCTCACCAACGGATACAAGATCCGCCGTGCAGCCATTGACCTGAACATTCCGCTGATTACCAACGCTCGTCTGGCCAGTTCGTTCATCAATGCTTTCTGCACTGTTGATATTGATGATATTCCTATCAAGAGTTGGGACAGCTTCAAGTAAATTGAAAATTTAGAATTGAGAATTGAGAATTAAAAAAAGCCTTGCGAAATCTTCGCAAGGCTTTTTTATGTCGCGGTAATTAACGCAGGTACAGCGTATCAATTCTCAATTCTCAATTCTCAATTCAAATTGAAAGTACTCCCAGAACGTGGATCAGCTCCTTGTCAATGGGTTTGTCCCACTTGATGGCGCGGGCAATAGGAACGTACACAATCTGATCGTTCTTGATGCCCACCATAATGTTCCGCTGTCCCTCGTTCAGAGCCTCGATGGCAGCAACGCCCAGACGGCTTGAAAGGATGCGGTCATAAGCGGTAGGAGTGCCTCCGCGCTGCAGATGACCCAGGATTGATACACGTACATCGTACTGAGGATACTCCTTGCGTACGCGGTCGGCATAGTGCATGGCGCCGCCGTCCTTCTCGGACACCAGAACAATACTGCTGTTCTTGCTCTTGCGGATGCCGCGGCCGATGAATGTGGCCAGCTGATCAATGTCGGTGCAGTCCTCGGGGATGATGGCTGCCTCGGCACCGGCTGCAATGGCGCTGTTCTGAGTCAGGAAACCGGCATCACGTCCCATAACCTCGACAAAGAAGATGCGGTCATGAGATGTGGCGGTGTCACGTATCTTGTCCACGCACTGCACGATGGTGTTGAGTGCAGTGTCATAACCTATGGTGGAGTCGGTGCCGTACAGGTCGTTGTCGATGGTGCCCGGCAGTCCGATGACAGGGAAATCATACTCCTTGGCCAGCTCCAGCGCACCTGAAAGTGAGCCGTTGCCGCCTATTACTATAAGCGCGTCTATTCCGTACTTGACAAGAGTCTCATGGGCCTTTTTGCGGCCTTCGGGCTTACGGAACTCCTCGCTGCGTGCGGTCTTGAGAATGGTGCCGCCTCGCTGTATGGTATTGCTGACGCTCTCGGTTGTCAGTTCACGGACCTCGTCATTGATAAGTCCTTCCCATCCACGGTATATGCCGTATACCTTCCAGTGCTGATAAATGGCGGCTCTGGTTACGGCTCTGATGCATGCGTTCATTCCGGGAGCGTCGCCTCCGGATGTAAGAACGCCTATAGTCTTGATTTCCATAATATTACACTTATTTTGTATTTTATAAACGCAAATATACATATAATCGGTCTTGGGTAGATTGTCCATCTGATACATTTATTATACTTTTACGGCAAATAAAGGTTTGTTATGAAAAGGATTATTCTACTCATATGCCTTGCCTGCGCAGTACTGATACTCAAGGCTCAGGATGTTGAATTTGAGAAAGCGGCCGATGCCGTCAAGAACATGAAAGTGGGCTGGAACCTTGGAAACACCCTTGATTCCCACTCCGGTTCCACAGAGAATATGTGGATTGAGTACTACACCGACAGGACACCTTCCAAATATGAGACGGCATGGGGACAGCCCGTTGCAACCCTCAAACTCATCAAGATGTTCAAGGAGGCCGGATTCAATGCCATCCGCGTCCCTGTTACCTGGTATCCTCACATGGGTGGTATCAGAACCGACGGACTTATCTGGGACAAAAAGCGTTATCCCTTTGGCAGTAAGGTGGATGAAGCCTGGATGGAACGTGTACATGAGGTGGTGGATTACGTGATATCGCAGGGTATGTACTGCATTCTGAATGTCCATCACGACACAGGTGACACCGATGTGGCCTGGGTGGTAGCCGACCGTGATTCATACAACGCCAATAAGGACAGGTTCTATGATCTATGGACCCAAATAGCCAATGAGTTCAAGGATTACGATGAACATCTGCTGTTCGAGGGGTATAACGAGATGCTCGACACGCTGGGATCATGGGTATATGCATCGGCAAAGGCAGACGGCGAATACAACGCGAGTCTGTCGTCATCGGCCTATGCCGCCGTTAACGGCTATGCTCAGACATTCGTCGATGCGGTCCGTGCAACCGGAGGCAACAATATATCACGTAACCTTATTGTGACCAATTATGCGGCCAGCAACTGCCGTGGAACCGGTCACAGTACGGATCCGTTCACCAAGATGGTGATACCTACCGATACGCTGAGCGGACATATCATTCTGCAGATACACAGCTATATCTTGGGAATGACCAATCTCAATAATTCCAAGAATGAGGCGTCGGGCCTGATGTCGGATCTGAATACCCGTTTTGTCACCAAGAAGGTCCCTGTGGTAATAGGAGAGTGGGGAACACTCAACGAAGATGATTATACCGACAATACCAGATACGAGAATTTCAAGAAGTACTGCAAATACTTTGTGTCGACTGCCAAACGCAAGAATATAGCCACACTGTTCTGGATGAAGCTGTCGGACGGACAGGACCGCAGTGTTCCCAAATGGACGCTTGAGGACCTTAAGGACGAGATAATCAAGGGCTATTACGGCAATGACGGATATGTGGGCGTGGCCCCCGTGAACGCCGGTGTCACATATGATTCGGAATACTGGCTTAACGGTAATATTGTTATCCGCAACGGCCGGAAATACCTTGTAAGATAATCAGATTTTCCACTTGAGCACAACTCCTGACTGGGCGGGAACGCGCAGACGGACAGGAGAGTCGGGCAGGATGCACGAACGGAATGTGTGTCCTGACAGGAGTTCCTGCAGGGTTACGTGCTCATTCTCCTTAAGGCCCATGTACTCAAATGCGTGCTGTGGGATGTTGACTGCCGTATCCAGCGGCTGGTCGGTGAAGTTGGTCACCACCAGGACAGCCTCATTGCCGTCGGAGCGCAGGAACGCATACTGGCGGTGGGGGTTGAAGCCGGCCGATACGGGATTGACGTACATCAGATCAAAGAACTTGCCGGCGCTTATGCTCTTTTCCTGATTGCAGATACGCAGCAGAGTGGAGTAGAAGCTGCGCAGTTCACGCTCGTCCTGTGTGAGCAGGGTATCGTCCCATTTGCCGTTGTCGTAGAGACGGGTCAGGGTATCGGGAGCCCAATAGTCAAATATGGTGGTGCGGCCGTCAAGTCCGCTGAATCCCTCCTGATCCATTCCCGTTTCGCCAACCTCCTGGCCTGCATAAACCATTACAGGACAGCAGTCCATCAGGGCCGATACAATCATGGCAGGACGTCCTTTTATGGCGTTTCCACCGAAGAATCTGGATGCCAGACGCTGCTCGTCGTGGTTTTCCATGAAGTGCAGCATGTGAGGTCCGTTCTGTCCCGTCTGCTGCCAGCAGCGTGTAATTGCCGTGGCCGATTCACGCGACTCCACGATAGCGCGCAACGTATCGTAGAGACCTACCTTATCGTAGATGTAGTCAAAGCCTCCGTACTCAATGTATGATCCGTATGATCCGGGGTTGTATATCTCGGCTATGAACTCAATGCCTCTGTGCTCCTTCCTGACCTGAGGAACAGCCCAGTGCCAGAAGTCCACCGGCACCATCTCGGCCATGTCGCAACGGAATGCGTCCACGCCCTTGGCTGCCCAGTAGAGCAGTATGCGGAGCATCTTTTTCCAGGTGCTTGGAATGGGCGTGAAACAGTGCTGTCCGCCGCCTGTGTAGTCAACTCCATAGTTGAGTTTGACTGTCTCATACCAGTCTGAGTATGAAGGAGTTGCTGTAAACTGGTCATTGCCTGTGGCTCTGGCCGGAAACTCCTTGTAGCCGCCCCAGTCAACTTGTCCGCCCAGCTGCTGTCCGGGCATGTAGTAGAAGTTGTTGGCGGCCGAAAAATGCATGTTCACATCGTCGCCCTGACCAAGGTCCCTGACACCTCTGGGTTTCATGATGGAGTGGTACTGGCGGGCCACATGATTGGGCACAAAATCCATGATGAATTTCATGCCGGCGGCATGCACCCTGTCCACCAGGGCCTGGAACTCCTTCAAGCGGTCCGGAACGGACTCGGCCAGATCAGGGTCAATGTCGTAATAGTCACGTATGGCGTAGGGTGATCCGGCACGTCCCTTGACGGTCTCGGGGGCCGATACGGGTATACCGTACTTACTGTAATCGGTGCACGATGCGTGGGCTATCAGGCCTGTGAACCATATATGAGTAACTCCCATCGACTTGATGTTGTCAAGTACGACGGGAGTATAGCTGTTCAGTTTACCTGAACCGTTGGTAAGGATATCGCCGCCAGGCACATTCTGCCCGCTGTTGCAGCACAGGCGGGTAAAGATCTGGTATATGACGGCCTTATCCATGGATCAGCCTCTGATTCTCTTGATGAGACCTGTCAGAACGGCGCCGGGACCGCACTCGATGAACTCCTGAGCGCCATCGGCCACCATATTCAGAACACTCTGGGTCCAACGGACCGGTGAGTTGAGCTGGGTAACCAGATTTGCCTTGATTTCATCGGGGTTTGTGTGGGCCTTGGCGTCTACATTCTGGTAGATGGGGCATACCGGATTGTTGAACTGTGTCTCGCTGATGGCAAGTGCCAGCTCATCCTTGGCGGGAGTCATAAGAGGTGAGTGGAACGCACCGCCTACGGTAAGGGGCAGGGCGCGCTTGGCACCGGCCTCGGTCATGAGGGGGCAAGCAGCTGCGATAGCCTCTTTTGAACCAGAGATAACCACCTGGCCGGGGCTGTTGTAGTTGGCGGGAACAACCACCATGCCTTTGGCGTTCAAATCGGCGCAGATCTCCTCGATCTTGGCATCGGGCAGGCCGATGATGGCAGCCATTGTGCCGGGCACCTTCTCACAGCACTTCTGCATGGCGCCGGCGCGCTTTGCAACAAGCTTAAGGCCGCTCTCAAATGAGAGGGCACCGCATGCTACCAGGGCTGAGAACTCTCCCAGAGAGTGTCCTGCAACCATATCGGGCTTGAAATCGGCACCATGTGACTTGGCTACTGCAACTGAGTGGATGAACACTGCAGGCTGTGTTATATCGGTGCGGCGCAGATCTTCGTCGCTGCCGCTGAACATTATGTCGGAAATCTTGAATCCCAGAATTGAATCTGCCTCTGCAAACAACTCTTTTGCCCAGTCAAACTGGTCGTACAGGTCTTTTCCCATGCCCGAGAACTGGGCACCCTGTCCGGGAAATACATATGCTTTCATATCTAAAAAAATTGTATTTCAATGTTTTTTGTCCGCGATGTATTATCTTTGCGCGACTTTTTCAGTTAACGGGTCGCACAAAAGTGATAAAACTGCGCAAATGTAGCTATCATTGGGAATGGTCAAAAACTAATTACTGACATTTTTTTACCGTGCTACACAATTATTGCTTTTTGTGCGCGTTATTGTAATAAAATAAGATTGATGTTGAACTATAACATACAAAACTACAGCCGCAGCCTGGGCCGTCTGGAGCATTCTGACGCGATGGGGCCCTTCCAGTTGACACTCAAGAGATTCTTTGATATAGTGTTCTCCATAGGAGGACTGGTGCTGCTTTCTCCGTTCATTCTGGTTATTTCGGTTATCCTGTTCTACGACAAGGGTCCCGTGATATTCAAGCAGGAAAGAGTAGGCTATAAAGGCAAGCCGTTCACCATCTACAAATTCAGGACCATGCGCACCGATGCAGAGTCGGAGGGTATACCCCGCCTGGAGAATGAGCGTAACAGATACCTCACTCCCTTCGGCAGTTTCCTGCGTGCACATCATCTGGACGAGATACCTCAGCTCTGGAACGTTCTCAAGGGTGACATGTCATTCGTGGGTCCCCGTCCCGAGCGCCAGTATTTCATTGACCAGATAAACCGTGAGACCGACGACTATCGCTTTATCTACATGATGCGTCCCGGAATCACTTCGTATGCAACTCTCTACAACGGTTATACAGATACTATGGACAAGATGCTCAAGCGCCTTGAGTATGACCTGGACTATCTTGACAACCGTAATATATTCACTGACCTGGGAATCATTATCAAGACCGCATTCTCAGTGTTCAGCGGAAAGAAGTTCTAATATCCTCCTTACATGTTTATGAGAAAATTACTTGTTTCGTCATTATTGTTGTTGACGTGCATGACCGCTTGGGGTCAGATGTCGGACGACAAGATAATTGAGTATGTCCAGGAGCAGCAGGCCAAGGGCATGACTCAGGAGCAGATAATCTACAATCTGAACAGACGCGGCGTTACGGTGCAGCAGCTGCAGCGTATGCGCGACAAATATGAGAAACAGCAGTCTACCGGCGTTTTGGGCAACACCGTTCCCACACAGGAACAGGCATCCCGCACCAGAACACAGGGCGGAGGCCTGAATCAGGTGAGGGCCAACGAGGATTTCACCGATGACCGCCGCGTTGTACGTGACCGCCGTACCATACAGAACGAGAGGCTCCAGAATATGTACGATGAGTCCATGTTCATGTTTGCCGATTCGCTCTACCTGCTCAAGATGTCACTCATGCCGCGCAAGGAGATATACGGACATGACATTTTCAAGAACCGTGACCTTACCTTTGAGCCCAGTGCCAACGTGGCTACACCCCAGAACTACCGTCTGGGTCCCGGCGACGAGGTTATCATAGACATATGGGGAGCATCCCAGAACACCATTCAGGAGGTTATCTCGCCCGACGGCAACATCATGGTGGAGGGCCTTGGACCGGTTTACCTGAACGGCAAGACCGTACAGGAGGCCGATGCATATATAAAGAAGGTGTTCAGCCAGATCTATTCAGGTCTTGACGGAGCCGATTCAAACTCCAGCATCAAGCTCTCTCTTGGCCAGAACCGTTCCATCCTTGTGAACGTGATGGGCGATGTGGAGAACCCCGGTACATACCAGATGTCATCGTTCGCCACAGTCTTCAACGCCATCTACATGGCAGGAGGCGTGAGCGAGATAGGATCGGTACGTAACATCAAGCTCTATCATGAGAACAAGGAGATAGCCACCATCGATATGTACGACTACATACGCAACGGCAAGGTCCAGGAGGATATACGCCTTAGCGACAATGATGTGGTTATCGTTTCGTCACACTCTCTCCTGGTTACCATTGACGGCCGTATCCGCCGCCCCATGTACTACGAGATGACCAAGGACGAGACTCTGGACAAGCTTATCGACTATGCAGGCGGTCTGGAATCGGACGCATACCGTAAGGATGTTCGCGTAATCCGCATGGGTGATTTCCAGCGTGAGATATATACCGTCACCAAGGAGCAGCAGTCAGGTTTCAAGCTTATGGACGGCGACTCCGTATATGTTGACTCCATTCAGGTAACCTTTGCCAATATGGCCGAGGTACGCGGTGCCGTGTTCCGTCCCGGACAGTTCCAGATTGACGGCAGCATCACCACCGTCAAGGGGCTGATTGAGGCAGCCGGCGGTCTCAAGGAGGATGCGTTCCCCACAAGGGCACTGCTGAGCCGCACCAACCCGGACAAGACACTGACCAACCTCTCTATAGATATCAAGGGACTCATGGAGGGTACCGCACAGGATGAGCAGCTGCGTAACAACGACGTCCTTTTCATTCCCAGCCTGTTTGACATAGGCGAGGTCAAGACTTTCAGTGTTTACGGTGAGGTAATGTTCCCCGGCGACTACCGCTATGCCGACAATACCTCCGTAGAGGACCTGATACTGCAGGCCGGCGGTCTTAAGGAGGACGCTTCGCTCTCCAAGGTGGATGTGGTACGCCGCAGCCGCGACAAGCAGGCAACCGCCAAGTCGGAGTCCCTGGCCGAGACATTCTCATTCAGCATAAACGAGGATCTCTCCATACAGGACAATGATTTCCGTCTTGAGCCTTATGATGAGGTATACGTACGCCGCAGCCCGGGTTACTCGGTCAACAGACGTGTAATAGTTGAGGGTGAGGTTACATTCCCCGGATACTACTCACTGGCCACCAACACCGAGCGTCTGAGCGACATCATGGCACGCGTGGGAGACTTCAGCAATGAGGCTTATCCCGAGGGTGCACGTCTGGAACGTAAGATGACCGACGATGAGCGCAAGCGTATGCGTGACATAGCCGAGATCCTGTCGTCAAACGACTCACTGGCACTGGCCAGAGCGGTGGACAAGCTGTTGAGCGCTACTACATATGATGTAGGTATCAACCTTAAGGAGGCTATGGAGAATCCGGGAGGCAATGCCGATATCGTCCTTCGTGACGGTGACCGCATTATCATCCCGGTATTTACCAACACCGTAAGAATCAACGGCGAGGTTATGTACTCCAACACAACACCGTTCGTCAAGGGTAAGAACCTTAAGTTCTACATAGAGAAGGCCGGCGGATACTCCGAGAAGGCTAAGAAGAACAAGGCCTACGTGGTCTATATGAACGGATCGGTAGCCAAGGCCAAGAAGCGTTCCAGCAAGCTGGTTCAGCCCGGCTGTGAGATAGTGGTACCGGCCAAGCGTGAACGTGACGGCCTGAAGACCACCGAGATCCTGAGCTTAGGCTCTACATCGGCTTCACTTGCTACAGTAGTACTGGCACTCATGAACCTGTTGAAATGACAGCTATGGAAAAGGAGAATAAGAAGGGTCAGAATATGGCCGAACTGGTGGACCTGGTCCGTATGTTGTGGGACAACCGCCGCCGTATCATCATGAACTGCTTCTGGGGTGGTGTACTCTCCATAATCGTGGCTTTCAGCATTCCCAAGGAGTTCACATCAAAGGCTATCATAGCCCCTGAGATATCCACAGGCAACGGTATAGCCGGCGGTCTGGGTGCACTTGCATCGATGGCCGGTATCAATATGAACACCGAGGAGGAGGCTATCTATCCGCAGCTCTATCCGCAGATTGTAAGCACATCGCCGTTCCTGTGCGACCTTGCATCGCTGCAGGTAACCGGAAAGTACAAGAAGGATACAATTACCACCAGCCTTTATAACTATCTGGTTGAGTATCAGAAAGAACCGTGGTGGTCAAAGATACTTGCAGCCCCGTTCAAGCTTATCAAACGCGAAAAGGCGGAGCTTCTGGATGACAATATGACTCTTGATCCCCGACACCTGAGCCGCAGTCAGCAGAAGACGCTCAAGGCTCTTGGCGACAGGGTATCGGTGGAGCTTGACAAGATTACAAGCGCCATCTACGTGGACGTGACAATGCAGGATGCCGGAATTGCATCGGTAGTGGCCGATGCCGTAACGGAGAACCTCCAGAAATATGTGACCGATTACCGCACGGCAAAGGCCCGCAAGGATGTGGAGAACACCCAGCGCATGTATGATGAGGCACGTGAGAACTATTATGCCGCACAGCATGCCTATGCCGAGTATTACGATCAGCATATGGGAGTGACCAAACTGCAGTATCTCATGGAGCAGGAGCGCCTTGAGGAGGAAAAGGAGATAGCATTCAACCTCTATAACCAGTTGGCTCAGCAGCTGGACATGTGCAAGACCAAGCTGTTGGAAAAGACCCATGTCATTGTCCTGCTGGAACCGTCGTCAGTACCCTACAAGGCTACAACGCCCAAAAAGATGATGATCGGACTGCTGTTTGTGTTCCTGGCTTTCTTTGGAACATCGGCCTGGCTTATTATCAAAGACCGCATTCTTGACATTTGACTATGGGATTGCTGATACTCCTTTCACTTTTGGTTGAGGTGGGAGTACTGCTCTACCTTGAAGTCAAGGCGTGGAATACGTTTTTCAGTCCTCTTGTATTTTTGATGCTGCCGTATGTGGCAGTGCTTTTTGTGACCATCGCCATAGCGGGTAGGATGGGCTTTGTGGATTTCTATTATCCCACCATACTCTACTGGAGCGTTGGTCTGTTCATATTTGCCATACCCAGTTACATATTGGGCTTTGCCATGCAGAAAAACGGCAAGCCGGTCCGTACGCCTATTGACGACGGCAACGGATTATCCAAAGCGGTCATTGCGCTGACGGTGGTGATGTGTCTTGCTTTCCTGTACAGGCTTAAGCAGACTCTGGGATCATCGGGCGCATCGTTGGGAAGCGACGATTTCGGAATGGATTTTGACGGACACGGACTGTGGGCACATCTGAGCAAGATAAACAGCGTATTACTGATACTTTGCATATACTTCTATGACAGGCAGAGACGCTGGCTTTGGATTCCCATACTTCTGCTGGTATTCTTTGCTTTTATACATCAGGTAAAGGGATGGGTCATACTGCCGTGTGTGGCCGGACTCTCCATGCGACTCTATTCCGGTAAGACCAAGCTGACCGGTAAACTGCTGCTTTGGGTACTGGTGGGCGCTATTATGGTATTCCTGATTTCATATATAATGTCGCTGGTGCTTGGCGGCGATGTTGAACTGAGCGGCACGGTTATAGGATTTATATTCCGTCATTTCGTTCATTACCTGACCAGCGGATTGTTTGGACTGAGTATGGATGCTGTTGCAGGATATCCGGACAGAGGCTCGTTTGAGGTGCTTTACGCCCAGATAGTTAATATCCTGAACTTGTTTACGGACAATAATGAACTGGTTACTCCGGTTAATGATTACTTTTACCACAACGGTATTAATTTTACGAATACCAGAACCATGTTCGGTACCATTGCAATCTTCTCCAATGGTTTCCAGTTTGTTGGTGCTACGCTGTTCCTGAGCTTTGTTACATATATGCTCAAAATATTTGCAATAAGATTCAACAGCGTTTATATCAATGTGATTCTGTTCTATCAGTGTGCATTGTTGGGCATGGGATGGTTTGATTATTATTTCTCCCAACTTGACAGTATTGAAGTCCCGATAATGGTATTGGTTATTATGACTATTGCCATGATGTTTGACTCTCCCCAAAGAAAGAGCTATGAAACTCAGACAGCGTCTTGACAAAGCAATGGAGAGACTGCGGGGCGGTGATGCCGGCGCTGTCAGGAAGGTTACGGGTAATTTCATATACCTGTCCTTACTGAACGCCATCAACATCCTGCTGCCGCTCATCACGCTTCCTTATCTGATGAGAACCGTGGGTAAGGCCAACTACGGTATATACAGCTATGTCTACATGCTGCTCCAGTATGTAATCATATTTGCCACATACGGCTTTAATTTCTCGGCCACCAAACAGATATCACAGTGCCGTGACGACAAGGAGAGGGTGAATGTGATATATAATTCGGTCATGGCCTCAAAGCTGATAATAGCAACGGTCCTTTCGGTGATTCTGTTGTCGCTCTCAAGGTTCGTAATGAAGGATGACCAGGCTCCGCTGATGTTCATATATGGCCTTGGAATGGTTCTGGGTGATATTCTGACTCCGCTATGGCTGTTCCAGGGTATGGAGAAGATGAAGTATATGACTCTTGTAAATGCCTCGTCAAAGATATTGTTCACCGTCCTTGTGTTCCTGGTAATCAAAAAGGACGACGATTATTATCTGCTTATCCTACTCAACTCGGCCGGTTATATGCTGGCCGGTCTGCTGAGTCTGTGGCTTGCCTCCCGACAGTTCGGAATGCGGTTCAGACTGGTGTCTCTCAAGGATATCAGCTATCAGATGAAAGAGGGCAGTGCGGTCTTCGGCTCCACATTCGGAATGTACTTGTACCGTAATGCCAACATAATAATACTCAAGCAGTTCGCTCCTAACGAGTTGGTGGGTATCTACTCCGCGGCCGAGAAGGTTATCAAGGGATTCCAGTCAATCGTGTCGCCTGCGGCACAGGCTCTCTTCCCGCATCTGAGCCTCAGGTTCAAGGAGCGTTCCGATATGGAAAACATCGGCTTGCTCAAGAAAATTTCGGTACCGTTTGCAGGAGCGGTCCTTGTGCTGGCTGCGGCAGTCTTTGTTTTCGCCCCGTGGATATCCGATATCCTGTGCGGCGGCGTGGAATTCCGCAGCTGCGTGCCCCTGATAAGGCTTATGACGCCCGTAATCCTTTTTGGTGAGATAAACTATCTTATCGGAATAGTAGGGCTTATCAATATGAACCGCCAGAACCGGTTCTTCCGTTCTGTGTTGGTTACAGGTGTCTTCAGTGTCGCTTTTATAGTTATTTTTGCGGGTAGGTATGGCGCATATGCGGCCGCAGCATCGATGTCATTGTCCGAGATGCTGCTCTCCGTACTGTGTCTGGCTGTCCTGATTGGAATAGCAAAGAAGAAATGACGGCAATCATCATATTGAACTGGAACGGTGCAGACGATACAATTGCCTGCCTGCGCTCCCTTGAGACGGCTCAGGGCAGTTTCTTTGTGGTTGTTGCCGATAACGGATCGGCCGATGATTCCGTTCCCAGGATAAAGGAGTACGCTGCCGGTTCAGGTCTTGACATAAGACTCCTTGAACTGGGTCACAACTACGGGTTTGCCGGCGGAAACAACAGGGCTGTGCAATACGCTAGCCAGTCCGGTCCCGACAGTTATCTGCTGCTCAACAACGATACCGAGGTCACTCCTGATTTCCTGGTCCGCCTGGAAAATTTCCGTAAATCCCACAGCTGCTATCAGGTGCTGACACCCAGAATAAACTACTATTACGACAAGGAGCGTATTTGGAACTGCGGAGGCGTGCTCAGGTTCGGATTCCGCCGTTACAGGTATGCCGGTGCCCATCAGGACAAGGTTGTAGGCAAGAAGCCCTTCAGGATAGGATTTGTGACGGGATGTGCGCTCTATTTCACTCCGCAGGTCATCTATGACGGCTTTACGCCGTTTACCGACAGGTTCTTCTTTGGCGAGGAGGATTTTGACTTATCGCTCAGGATGAAGCGCCGCGGAGTAAGGATGGCATGCGTTACCGATTCGGTTATATACCACAAGGTGAGCGCCGCCGCCGATGCCATGGTGCGTTCCGGCAAGGTATATCTGCACCTCCTTAACCGCTATGTGGACATAAGGTCCCAGTATGGCGCCCTGTTCTTCATCTTATGGAGAATGGTGAGCCGATACCCGACCATGCGTAGCCTCAATAAGGCTTTCGGCCCCGCCAAAGCCAAGGATATATACAAGAGCCTGATACAGGACGTAAAGGGCAGGACAGGTGTGACGGAGGATGATTTCAACCGTCTGGTCATCCAAGACAGCTATTGGAACTATGGCAAGGAAAGTTGAGATATGGGGCGTCTATCCGCCTCCCATAGGCGGAATCTCGGTCTATTGCAAAAGGCTGTCCGAGATACTGCATGACATTGATCCGTCTGTCATGCTTATTAATTTTGCCTCGTCACGTTCCGGATGCGCCTCAGTCAGGGATGTCAGGTTCAAGCCGTGGGAGTTCATAAGGCTTCTGTTCGTAAAGCGCAGGATAATACATGTGCAGTTGCGTAACGTATGGTTCCTGACCATGCTCTATCTGACGGGCTGGCGTCACGACATAGTGATTACCATCCATAACCGTAAGATGCTGCTTCAGGAGGGATGGCGCGGCCGTATGATGCGCCGTTTCCTGTCCCGTACACGTGCCATAATATACAATGACCCGGAGTTCACCGGACTGCTGGTGGACAAGTTCGGCATTGACGAGCGTCTTGTTACGGTACTGCCTACATTCATCCCGCCGTCGGATTCCGAGAGGCGCGGCGTGCCGTCGGATATTGATGAGTTCTGCAAGAAACACCGCTACAACATATCCACCAATGCCAGCAATATATACCGCAACGTATGGGGCGATGTCTACGGCTTTGACCAGATTATAGATATGATGGATAATCTTGTCAATCAGCAACATATGGATGTCGGACTGGTGTTTATGCTGTCCGAGATAACCGACAGGGATTATTACGCCCAGTGCATGGACCGCATAGCATCGTTAGGACTGACCGACAGGTTCCTTATGGTATTGGGGTCCGATGCCAATGGTTTCGAGGTATGGGAGCGTACCGACCTCTTTGTAAGGGCCACTCTCTCGGATATGGAGGGCATTTCGGTCAAGGAGGCGCTTCAGTTCGGCACTCCCGTGGTGGCCAGTGACGTCTGCACCAGACCTTCTGAAGCGGTTCTGTACCGTAAAGGCGATGCCAGTGACCTGGCCCTTAAATGCATGGAAACACTTAATGCGGGTGCACGTGTGGAGTATCATCCTCAGACGGATGTGCCAACACGCATCATGGAGATATACGATAGTATAAGAGGCTGATTGTCTGTGTCAGACTATCCCTGAAACTTATTTCGGCAACCTTTGATTTTTCCGGACAGTTGTAGCGGACGGATGTGGTGACCTCCTTAATCTCAACCTTAACGGCACCGTCCAGTTTTATGCAGGCTTTCTCCGTTACAATCTGGGTCAGGTCGGCCTTCAGGATATCAGTTCCCGGTGCAAAGTGAATGCGGCTTACCGCCTCCTTGCTTCCGCAACATACATCATTTATTTCCAAAGCGTTGTCAGCTATTTTGAATGAACGCCTGTGTATGTGCTTGCTGCCGAATCCGTCATGGCAGGCGGTCAGTTCGTGCCCGTTGTCCTGAATTATCCTTACCGTTGCTCTTGAGCCTACACGGAACCCGCCCCAAACCTGTGATGAATCCATGTCATCGTATGTAACGGTATTGTGGGCCCGGGTGCTGCGCTCATACTGGCGGCGGTCGCCCTTGTTGTATGTGGATATGCCTGTGTCAACAATGAAAGGCTTGTCGTCAATGCGCAACTCATAATTCAAGGCATCGGCATGAGTGTGTCCGGGTTGGTTGACTGCTGTGATGCCGCCTGCATCGGCTATCAGGTTAATTCTGCCGTCTGTCAGGCGGCGGTATCCGCACTCCCTCATGGGTATGGGACCTGAGTCGGCTCCAAGCCTGACCGCATAATCCAGCAGTTCCTGTGTCTGCGGTGCAATTCCGTAAGCGGAGTCATTCAAGAGAGGAATGGTGCCGTCGGGCCAGACAATACTCTTAAGATGTCCTGTCATGATACGGGCGCAATCGGTCAGGAATTCATTCATGCCTGCGGGGAACAGACCGTTATCCGTGTTGGCCGGTGTGTAGTTGATGCAGTCCAGCAAGCGATCCAGCAGTACGCAGTGGTACATGGGCGACTGCTCGTTGTGGGCTCCGTCCGGAAGTATCTCCCTGTTGAGCTCACGCAGGAGCAGACGGGATGCCTGGCGGGCCATTCTGCGGTCATTCAGGAACGATGCTCCTATGGCAAGGGCAAAGGCATCCTCGAGCAGGTGGTTTCCGCCTACGTTCCTTTCGATACGCCTTGAGAGCAGTAACAGCTGTGAGTATAGGCTGTCCAGACGCTCCGGAGTGGCGTAACTGTTATTGTCGCAAAAGAACTTTATCCAGTTGATGCATCTGAGTGCGGTAGGATAGGGTGCAATCCCGGTTTTGTTCCCGGGACACTCCTGTATGAACCTGTCAATCCAGGATGCGCATTCTGCGGGGGCGATTTCCGGTTGCTGCAGCCAGTCCATATAGTTCAGGTTGTATGCCCACAGAGGACCGTACTGTCCATCTTCCCATCCCTGGAATGAACTGCTCTGGTTCAGGAATGTAAACTTATGGCCGTCAAGTGAACGGGGCTTGGGTATGGGGACGGTCAGATGAGCGTAGCAGACGCTGCCGTTGTACCGGACCGCCTTGAACCTGGGGGTATGCAACTTCCTGATACCCTGGAACAGTATCTGCTCGGGGCTCAGGTGAAGAACAGTCAAAACAATCCTTGTCAGTTTCATACCTTTTTTCTTTCCACAAATATAGCGTTTTGGTGTTAATAATATGTAGTTTTTTATAACTTTGTGGATTGAATAGAACGGCTTATGCCGCAGGGTCCAATTTATGAAAGTAAACTTTATCGGGTTGGGATACATTGGTCTCCCGACCGCCATTATAGCTGCCAAGCACGGAATAGAAATAGCAGGAACTGATATCAATCCTGATATTGTGAAAGCTACCAATCAGGGACATCTCCACATTGTGGAGCCTGATATGGAGGAGATGCTTAAGGAGGTTGTTGCCAACGGCAACCTCAAGGCATATACCGAGCCGCAGTTGTCCGATGCCTATTTCATTGTTGTTCCTACTCCATTTAAGGGAAACCACGAGCCCGACATAACCTTTGTGGAGGCTGCCACCAGGAGTGTGGTGCCGTACCTCAAGGAGGGTGACCTCTTTGTCATCGAGTCGACATCGCCCGTAGGGACCACCGAGAAGATGCGTGACGTGATCGTATCGCTCCGTCCCGAGCTGGATGGCAAGATATACATGGCCTACTGCCCTGAGCGTGTCCTTCCCGGCAATGTGGCATATGAGCTGATCAACAATGACCGCGTGATAGGCGGTATCAATCCTGAATCCACCGAGAAAGCCAAGGAGTTCTACTCCAAGTTCGTCAAGGGCTCTCTCCATTCAACCGACAGCCGTACCGCCGAGATGTGCAAGCTCACCGAGAACGCATCACGTGACGTACAGATAGCATTTGCAAATGAGCTCTCACTGATATGCGCCAAGGCAGGAATCAATGTCTGGAAACTGATAGAGCTTGCCAACAAGCATCCCCGCGTAAAGATTCTGCAGCCCGGATGCGGAGTAGGAGGTCATTGCATAGCTGTCGATCCTTACTTTATCACAGCCGATTTCCCCGAGGAGTCAAAGCTTATTGCACAGGCCCGTGAAACAAACAACGGCAAGGCCGAGTGGTGCACAGGCCAGATACTGGCACAGATCCTCAAGTTCGAGAAGGAGAACGGACGCAAGCCCCAGGTGGCACTCATGGGTCTGGCATTCAAACCCAACATAGACGATCTTCGCGAGAGTCCCGCCATGGAGATAGCTCAGGGTGTGACAGACGCTGTCCAGTCCCAGTATCTCATGGTTGTGGAGCCCAACATAAAGCAGCATCCGCGATTTGCCCTTACCGATTACAATGAGGCCTATCAAAAGGCCGATATCGTGGTCTTCCTGGTCAACCACAGGGAGTTTGCTGCCCTGAACTACCGCACGGATGTCAAGGTGCTTGATTTCTGCGGCGTTTTCAAACTTCCCTACATTATTGACTGAACGATGAAAAAGATAATCCTGGTGTTCGGTACCCGTCCCGAGGCTATTAAGATGGCTCCTCTTGTAAAGGAGCTCCAAAAGTACCCGGATGAGTTCCAGACTCTGGTCTGCGTTACCGGACAGCACAGGGAGATGCTCGACCAGGTGCTTCGCCTGTTCAGCATCAGGCCCGATTATGATTTGAACATAATGAAGGCGGGCCAGACACTATACGACGTTACATCGCGTGTGCTTTGCGAGTTCGGCAAGGTACTGCAGAAAGAGCACCCGGATCTGGTGCTTGTACACGGCGATACCACCACCTCCATGGCATCGGCCCTGGCTGCCTTCTATGAGCAGATACCCGTGGGACATGTTGAGGCTGGACTGCGTACCGGCAATATCTACAGTCCGTGGCCCGAGGAGATGAACCGTCAGATAACGGGACGTATTTCGGTGCTGGATTTTGCACCCACCCAGTTCGGCCGTAACAACCTGATAAAGGAGAATGTGCCGGAGGATAGGATTACCGTTACAGGCAACACGGTGATAGACGCTCTCTATTACGTTGTAGACAAGATCAACAGCGATGCGGCTCTTAGGGAGTCGCTCGAAAAGAATATATGCGCTCAGGGATATGACGTGAACCGCCTGAAGGATAACGGCAGGCGTCTGGTGCTCATTACCGGACACAGGCGTGAGAATTTTGGCGAAGGCTTCAGGAACATATGCAAGGCTCTTGATACACTGTCACGCAGATATGCTGATGTGGATTTTGTATATCCCATGCACCTGAATCCCAATGTGCGCAAGCCCATACACGATATGTTTGACGGCAGGATGCCCGATAACATGTTCTTTATCGAACCTCTGGATTACTTTGACTTTGTGCGTCTGATGGAGCGCAGCCATATTGTGCTTACCGACAGCGGAGGTATCCAGGAGGAGGCTCCCGGACTGGGCAAGCCGGTTGTAGTTATGCGCGACACAACCGAGCGTCCTGAGGCTGTCCAGGCCGGTACGGTCAAGTTGGTGGGCACCGATTACGATAAGATTACAACCCAGATAAGCAGGCTTTTGGATGATGCCGGATACTACAATACCATGAGTCAGGCAGTCAATCCTTACGGTGACGGAAAGGCTTGCCCCAGGATAGTTGATTTTATCCGTTTATTCTTTAAAGAATAAGTTTTCAACAATCACAACAAAAGGCGCATTTCTCAGTTATTATTGAAAAGAGGCCTCCGCGATGAAAATACTTGTAGTTTCATTCTACTATGAACCTGAGATTGGTGCAGCACCCTGCCGCATCACCAACCTGGTCCGTGGCCTCAAGGAGAGAGGTGTTCAGGTGGATGTCCTGACCTGCCTTCCCAACTATCCCAAAGGCAGGATCTTTGACGGTTATCGCGGCCGTTTTTCAATGAAAGAGAATCTGGACGGTGTGGATGTATACCGTTATTGGACATATGCCACCGTTTCCAAGGGCGTTGTAAGGCGTGCCCTGGCCATGACGTCGTTTGCCGTGACCATGTGGGCTTTCGGCTTTAAGCGCAGGCTTATCCGCAGCTATGACAAGGTTATCGTACAGTCTCCGCCTATTATGGTGTCTGCATCGGCCATGTCACTCTTTAAGTGCTGTTTCGGAAAGAAGGTTGTTCTGAACGTTTCGGACCTGTGGCCAGGATCGGCTGTGGAGCTTGGTTTCATGAAGGAGAACAGTCTGCCGTTCAAGTATACCTCACGTCAGGAACGCAAGATATACAGAAGTGCCGACGCTGTGATGGGCCAGTCAAACGAGATTCTTGACAGGGTCCGTTCGCTGGAGCCGGACAAACGTCTGTTCCTGTACAGGAATCTGTCCAGGATATCGGCGGAGCTGCAGGCCGGGAAGGAAAAGACAGCATCGCCCGGAAAGCTCAAGATTGTCTATGCAGGCCTGCTGGGTGTTCCTCAGGATGTGCTCTCCATTGTACGCAATGTGGATTTTGAGTCTGTGGGTGCCGAGTTCCATATCTATGGAGGCGGTAACCAGGCCGATGATATAAAGAACGAGATTGCTGCCGGTAAAAAGAACGTGTTCTATCACGGCGTCCTTGCCAAGGAGCAGATGAACAAGGTGATGGGTGAGTATGACGTTTCGCTCATAGCACTGGTCAAATCCATCACAGGCGCAGTTCCTTCCAAGATATTCGATACCCTTCCTTTAGGCATACCGCTCCTGTTCTGCGGTACGGGCGAGGGCGCTGCCATTGTCAGGGATAACGGATTCGGACTTGTATCGGAACCGTCGGACTACAGGATGATTGAGAATAAGATACGGGAGTTTGCCATGATGGAGGCCCATGAGTTCCAGGCCTATTCCGAAAGGTGCAGGGAGGCCTCGGCAGGCAGTTTCAACTTTGACTCACAGTTTGAGTCGTTTATGCAATTCCTTAATCAGATTTAATAAAAAAAAGCCCTTTCCGGATTTATCTTTGGGCCATTTTCCGACTATATATTACAAGCTAATTACAACTGTTTTTAAATAATTACATGAAAAAGATTTTGTTTACAGCAGCTCTGGCCCTCGTAGCAGTAGGTGCCGGTGCACAGGAGCCTGATTTCCGTATGCCTATGGGCGGCGGCTTTGGCGGTTTTGGTGGTTTTGGCGGCTTTGGCGGCGGCCAGCAGGTTGACGTAAAATTCGACGAGTATGTAGCTGCTCCCGAGGGTTTTGACCAGGAGCGTGAGGGTATCAAGAAGGGTACCGTTAAGCTTATTGAGTACAAATCAGAGTCTGTAGGTACAACCCGTAAGGCTAACGTATATCTTCCTGCAAGCTATGACGGCAAGAAGAAGTTCAGTGTTCTCTATCTGCTCCACGGTATCGGTGGTGACGAGTGGGAATGGATGAACGACGGTGGTGTACCCAACATCATCATGGATAACCTCTATGCCGACGGCAAGGTGGCCGATATGATTGTTGTTATGCCTAACGGACGTGCTGCCCAGAATGACTCACGTGAGGGAGGTATGGGTTCAGCCGCTGCTTTCGGTGTATTTGACAAGGACCTTCTGGGTAGCCTTATCCCTTACATTGAGAGCAACTTCAGCGTATATACCGACAAGGATCACCGCGCTATCGCCGGTCTGTCAATGGGTGGCGGCCAGTCTCTGAACTTCGGTCTTGGCAACTTGGACAAGTTCGCTTATGTAGGCGGTTTCTCATCGGCTCCCAACACACAGCGTGCCGCTCAGTTGATTCCTGACGTTGAGAAGGTAAAGAAGGAGAACAAGCTTCTGTGGATGGTATGCGGTGGTGCCGACGGTCTGATTGGCAACAGCACACAGCTCAAGGCTTTCTGCGACGAGAACGGTATTCCCTGCACCCTTATCAACTATCCTAACGAGGGTCACAATTTCACCGTTTGGAAGTACGGCCTCTATAACTTCGCACAGCTGATTTTTAAATAAATCGTTTTTAGTATATTTGACACCGGTAACCCAAAAGGTTGCCGGTGTTTTTTTATGGATAAGGATAAGAGTAGAGTATTATACTTGGATAATCTGTGTGGACTGTTGATCATTAATATGGTTTTCTTTGTCCATGTCAGAATGAATGCCGGCGTGACATATGGTATTATTCCTTTCATAAACAGGCTGTTTTGTTTCTTTATGCCATGGTTTTTCTACAAATCGGGCATGTTTTATCGGGATGAAGGCTGGAAACATCGTCTTGGAAAGGATTTCAAATCGCTTTTGGTTCCGTATTTTTATTTTACTCTGTTCGGCTGGCTTGTCTATCTGTTTTCGTCCCTGATGTCGGGCAAGACCTCTTTAGATTATCTTTTTATTGAGCCTGTTAGGGAGATCTTCATTCAGGAAGCAACGGTATGGAACGGAGCTTTATGGTTCCTGCCAAGCCTGTATATAGTAAAGTGGCTTGCATGTGTGCTGTTTACCAGAATTAATGTTACTGTGGTGTCAATTGCAGCATTGGCATTAGCCTCTTTGATGCATTACACCGGTTTTAACTATCCGTTTTATCTGGGTAATATCTTCCTGGGACTTTTTTTCTACTCGTTGGGATATCTAATGAAAAAGGCTCAGTTCAGTCTTTGGTCTTTTATTCCGGCTTTAATGATATATGTGGTTTCCATGGCGGTTCCCATAATTACGAACTATTTCGACTTTAGATATAATACGGTCGATGAGGCCGATAATTATTTTTTGGTCCTTTTATATTCGGTTTCAGGTATCATTGCATTCAATTACTTGTTCAATAAGTTGGCGGATAGGGAGATACCTGTTCTGTCGGGTATAGGACGCAACTCAGTTGTCATTCTGTGTGTACATTATCCGGTAATCAAATTCCTGACAGGAACCTTGGGCAGAATACATCCCTTTACACCCGTTCAGACATGGGTTATAGTATCCCTCCTGTTGATGCCGGTATTGATTCTTTCTGTTTGGTTTGTACAAAAGAAAGCTGGATTCCTGATAGGGAATAAATGACACGGAAGGGACAGTCCCTATTGTGTCACATCCGGAGCATCTTGAGGAAGTCGCGTTCGGTTCTAAGTGTAGCCTCCTCCTTACCCTTAAGTGCCTGAGTCTCCGGATAGAGCAGCATAGTCGAGAAATCCGACTGAGCCATATGAATACGCTCATAAAGGTGCCTGAACGAACGTGCAGCATGGCTCTCGCTGTCACGGGGGCCGACAATCATAAGCAGATGATCCTCCCTGAGGCTGCTCATGATCCAGTGCATATCGGCCGTCTCACTGACCTCGTTGTACGATACACGTCCGCTTGCAAAGTTGAGTCCTGTACCGCGTACGGCTGCAATAGGCTGGTCCTTGCCGTAGAAATCGATGGCACAGCCTATGGCCATGCTGATGCGGTAGATGCTCTCCATACACTTTTCAAAGGCGTCGTCCTGAAGTATGGGACCCGGCACCAGAACCACAATGCGGCGTACGGTGTTGAAGGGCACTACAAAGCGCTGCAGCACTATCTGGCCTTTGAATCCGTCGCACAAGGGGCTTATGATGTTCTCAAAATAGGGCAAGTTGATGCTGTGACGCAGCGGGAGTCCCATGAGCATCTTGTTGCTCTCAAACTCGTTGGAGGCGTGTATGATGCTGTCGATAATGTTATTGCCTAAACGGTTGTGAGTCACAAAGGGGATATCGGCCGATGCCGCAATCTCCTGCGCCTCCTGGAGTCGGCCCTTACCGTCCTGCATGTACTTGGGCGCGTGCTCGCCGTTGACTGTTACGTAGAGTCCCACCATATCGCGGTCGCCGCGGTCATAGAGCGTCATGGCCGTATCCATGATGGCCTTAAGGGTGTTGGAGCCGGTAAGCATAACCAGCAGGCGGCTGTCATAGGGAGTGTTGCCCTGCTCGTCCTGGTGGAGCGCAAAGGCTGCGTTCTCGGTTATGATATTGCTCATTATGCACGAAAAGAGCACTATGAGCACGGTGGTACTCAGTGTGCTGTTATCCATCAGACCGCCTGCAAAAGCACCCATGGCAATGGCCAAGGCGCCTGCGGCGTGTGATTCGCTCAGGCCGAATATAATACGTCGGTCGTTCTTGCCAAAGCCGTTCGCCTTCTGAACGAACAGGGCAGCCAGCCATTTTCCGAAAGTGCCTACCGTAAACAGTACTCCGAATGCCGTCAGGAAGAGCCAGTTGCCGGTCATGCCCGAAAGGTCAATCATGAGTCCGGTGCCTATCAGGAACATGGGTACAAACAGCGTGTTTCCCACAAAATCCAGACGGTTCATCAGGGGTGACGACTTGGGGATATAGCGGTTCAGGACAATACCTGCCAGGAACGCTCCCACAATGGAGTCAAGCCCTATGACCTGTGCCAGTCCGCAACTCAAGGCCAGCAGTATCATCACAAACAGGAAATGCGAGAAACTATTGGTCACACGATGGAAGAAGTTGCGTGCCATGCGCGGGTAGATGAAAATGACCGCCAGTATGTAGATAATGATCTTTACTATGAAAAGGTAGGGGTTGAAGTCGCTCTCGCCGTTAGTTGACATCATCACCGCATATACCACAAGGGCCAGCAGGATGGCAATCAGTGCGCCCGATACCGATATTGTGACGCTCTGGCGTCGGCCCAGTCCGTATCGGCTTATGATAGGATAGGAAATAAGCGTATGCGATCCCATAATACAGGCCAGTATGGCCGATGTACGGGCGGGAAGTGCAAGCAGCCAGACACAGGATATGTAGCAGAGAGCCCATGGAACGGCAAATGTGAGCGCTCCGAATATGATGCCCCACACCTTGTTGCGTTTCATCTCCTCAAGGTCAATCTCAAGTCCGGCAAAGAACATGATGAAGAGCAGGCCTATGCGGCTGAAGAAACTGATCTCCGGAGTTATGTTGAGGATGTTGCAAAGTCCCGGTCCCAGCAGCACGCCGGTCACTATAAGACCTGCTATCTGGGGGAACCTGAGCCGTTTGCAGAGGATAGGTACAAACAATACCAGCATCAGGACTACAAAGCATATCCAGATGCTGTCTGTGAGGGGAAAAAGTTGTTGAAAACCCATTTTGTCTTTTTGTGCTACGAAGATAAATAAAAGAATGTGATTTTGTAAATTCGCATTCACAAAAAAGAATCTGTAAGTATATGATTGACTACCAGCAGGAACTCAACCCCAGCCAGCGCGACGCCGTTCTCTACACGGACGGTGACTGCATGGTCATAGCCGGTGCAGGTTCCGGAAAAACACGCGTTTTGACATACCGCATAGCACATCTGCTCGAGGAGGGGGTGGATCCATGGGCCATCCTGGCGCTCACATTTACCAACAAGGCGGCAGGTGAGATGAAACAGCGCATTGCCGCAAGAGTGGGCGAGAGCCGTGCCCGTTATCTCTGGATGGGTACGTTCCATAGCATATTCAGCCGCATACTCAGGACTGAGGCCGACAGGATAGGCTACAGCTCCAACTTTACCATATATGACCAGACCGACAGCCAGAACCTGATCAAGTCCATTGTCAGGGAGATGCAGCTGGACGAGAAGACATATAAGCCGAGTGTGGTTCAGAACCGTATTTCGAACGCCAAGAACCGTCTGATAACGGCATCGGCCTATGTGAGTAATGCCGATATCTACAAGCATGACCAGTTCAAGCGCATACCCATGACGGGTAAGATATACGAGCGCTATGAGCAGCGCTGCCGCCAGTCGGACGCAATGGACTTTGACGACCTTCTGCTGAACACGTTTATACTGTTCCGCGACAACACCGATGTTCTGGAAAAATACGGCAAGGGATTCCGGCATATCCTTGTGGATGAGTACCAGGATACCAACTACGCACAGCACTGCATAGTATGGCAGCTGACACGTAACGGCGCCAAGGTATGTGTGGTGGGCGATGACGCCCAGAGCATCTACTCGTTCCGAGGAGCCAATCTGGACAACATGCTCAAGTTCTCCAAGCTCTATCCGGACTCCAAGCTCTTTAAGCTGGAGCAGAACTACCGCTCCACCCAGACCATTGTGGAGGCTGCCGGTACTTTGATAAGCAAGAACCACGCCCAGATACCCAAGAACGTATTCTCGGAGAACGAGCCGGGCGACAAGATAAAGGTGCTGTGCGCACACTCCGACCTTGAGGAGAGCGAGATGGTGGTGAACCGTCTGCTAGACCTTCATACCTTCAAGGATGTGCCCTGGCGCGAGATGGCCATACTGTACCGCACCAACGCCCAGTCGCGTCCGCTCGAGGAGGCTTTGCGCAAGCGCGGTCTTCCTTACAAGATATACGGAGGCCTTTCGTTCTATCAGCGCAAGGAGATCAAGGATGTGATAGCCTATTTCCGCATGAGCGTGAATCCCAACGACGAGGAGGCGTTCAAGCGCATTATAAACTACCCGGCACGCGGAATAGGTCAGACCACCTTAGGCAAGATACAGTCCATAGCCATGGATAGCGGAGTAAGCCTGTGGAGTGTGCTGTGTGATCCCGCAGGGTATGCCTTGGATGTAAACTCCGGAACAGCCGCCAAACTGGCTGCCTTCCGCAGCATGCTTGAGAGTTTCCAGGCCGATGCCTCCAAAGTCGACGCCCAGCAACTGGCCGGACGCATTGTCGAGGAATCCGGCATAATGCGTGAACTGCGTGCCGACAGCACCGTGGAGGGAGAGAGCCGCCGCCAGAACGTTGAGGAACTCCTTGCAAATATCACCCAATTCTGTGTAGACCGTAAGGAGGAGGGCAACGAGCATTGCCTTATGACCGATTACCTGAGTGACGTTTCGCTCATGACCGATCAGGATAACGAGACCGATGAGGATCTGGAAAAGGTGACTCTCATGACCGTCCATGCAGCCAAGGGACTTGAGTTTGACGCGGTGTTCATTGTTGGTTTGGAGGAGAATCTCTTCCCGAGCGACATGAGCGGAGACGACGAGCGTCAGATAGAGGAGGAGCGCCGTTTGTTCTACGTGGCCATGACCCGTGCCCGCAAGCATCTGACCCTGCTTTTTGCAACAACCAGGTTCAAGTACGGCAATATGGATTTCTGTACTCCAAGCCGTTTCCTCAAGGATATTGACGCCAGGTACCTCAGCGCGACAGTACCATTGGGGACGGTTCCGTTTGGTACTGTTTCGTCCACATCAGCACCAAAAACGGTCTTCACGCGCAAAACAGTGCCAAACGGAACCGTCCCTAATGGCACCACATTTACACGCAAAACAGTGCCAAACGGAACCGTCCCCAATGGTACTGCGCGCAAACCCTGGCAGCAGGGCAATTTCCAGGTTGTTACGGAGTCTATGCTCAAGAACACGGCACCCTCATCATCACAAGGCCTGCATGAAGGTAACGTGATAGAGCACGAGCGCTTTGGAATAGGAAACGTACTCTCAGTAGAGGGTTCAGGCGACAACGCCAAGGCCCGCATACGCTTCCTGAACGTAGGAGAGAAGACCCTCCTTCTCAAGTTCGCCCGTTACAAGATACTCAAATAAACCTTATTTCCACTTGCGGACAATCTGAGTGCCCGTAATCTTTTCGGCGTAGGTGGCCAGAATACCTATGCCGCCCTTGATGTTGTGGATTATGGTGACAGGCTCGGACAGGAATGATGTGTCGTCATAGTCGGCCACGGTCTTGCGGTACAGGTAATATGAGTTGGACAGTACATAGAGCTGCACGCTCAGGCCGTAGGTGACGGAGTCGCAATACTCGGCGCCGGCATAATCGGTGTATGAACCCGGATCGCTGGGATCAAGACCCATGTATATCGTCTGTATGGTGTCGGGCTTTTCAAGAAGCACCTCGAAAGAGAGCTTGCTGCCATCCTTAATGAACTCGTCGCTGAAAATGTATGTGGTGGCACCCCATTCAAACTGGCTGTCCTCCTCGGTCTCCTCCAGGATAGCTGTTGTTGCATCGGTCTGTCCCAGAAGCATCTTGGTCTTGGTGGGGACCTTGTAAAACAGGGGCTTGCTCAGGGTGTCATAACCGTTAGACAATAGTCCTTTTACCCTTTGCTGCATAAAAGGATAGATCTTGAGCATATAGTAATCGGCGGTGTCGGGACGGCCCTGAATGTCCAGTTCCACAACCCATGACGAGTCGATGGCGCTGTCGTCATATCCCTGATAGTCATCAAAGGCCTCGCTGATGGTGTTGGTGTGCGAATATTTCTGGACAAAACCGTTGAATATGCAGTTCTGGGCGTAGGGGACGGTATCGGTCGCAGTGATATGGCCGTAATCGGGGTGTGTGGCCGATATGGATATGATATCGCCCTGATAAACAAAGCGGTGGTCGGTGTAACCGCCAAAGTCATAATCGTATGATGCACTTTGTGTGGTGCCGTTGATATCTATGTCCATCTGGACGCCGCTCTTAAAGTCGTCGTTGGAGGTGTAATACTCCAGGAACAGGCGGCTGCGGCTCATGTGGAATACGGGAACCGTGCCGTCGCCGGCTATACAGTTGGCTACGAGCATGCATTTGCTGCCGGGACCGTCATATTCAATGTCCTCAACACATGATGTGGTAAAGAGTGTGAGTGCCAGGAGTGCGGGTGTGATGTATTTCTGTTTCATTGTGGTCAGAATGAGATTGCGTAACTGAATGAGGGAAGGATGGGGAACAGGGTAAGCTGCTTGAGCTTGCGGTCCTCGTAGTAGTGACCTTCCTTGTAGTAGCTGTCCGTATAGACATAAACCAGGAAGGGGTTGCGGTTGTTGTAGGCATTGTAAACGCTCAGATTGATGGTGCGCTTGCATCTTTTGCCCATCTTGCGGTGCCAGTTAAAACCCAGGTCCAGACGGTGGGTGGGGCGGAGTCTGAGGTTGTTACGGTTCTCGTAGTAACCCAGCGAACCCATGTCGCGGTCTTCTTCGATACCGAAGGGCTCGGAATTGTAGTACTGGGTGTAGAGTGTTCCACAGTTACCTGTCTCATATAACCATGTGGCCGACATGTCGAACTTTTCGCTGAACTTGTAGTTGCAGGTAATGTCCAAGCTGTGACGGCGGTCATATTTGGCGTCGTAGGTACGGCCTCCGTTTAGCATCATGCCGGGGCGGTCAAACCTGCGCTGCGAATGGCTCCATGTGTACGATATCCAACCGTTCAGCTTGCCGATGGAGCGCTGTGCCATGAACTCTATACCGTAGCTCCAGCCTTTACCAATGGCTATCTTGTCCTGCCAGTCGGTATCGCCCGATACGTATGTGGATCCCTCCTGGTACTCAAGAAGGTTGTTCATGTGCTTGTAGTAACCCTCCAGCGTAAAGTCGGCAATGCCGTCCAGGCTGTACGATGCTCCTGCGGCCCATTGGTGCGAGTGCTCGGGCGTAATCTTATCGGTAACAGGCACCCAGAGGTCGGTGGGCAGGTTTATGGTGTTGTTGGAGAGCAGATGCACATACTGCGTCATGTAGGCGTATCCGGCCTTGAACGACAGGTTGTCGGTAACAAGGAAGCGGCTGCTCAGACGCGGTTCGATTGAACTGTAGAACTTGCCGTTCACCTTGAAGGCGGCCCATCCGGCTCCGATATTTGCCTTGATGACATCGGTCAGCTCAATATCATCCTCGGCATAGAGCTGAATCTCATGAGCTATGATGTCGCTGGAGCCCAATTCAAAGTGGCTGTTCTGTGAAGGCACGGAGTCATTCGGGTTGTTGCTGTCCAGGTTGATGTTCCTTACATCCGGCTTGAAACGGTGGTGTGTGTAGCTGGCGCCAACCCTGATATCCTGGCGTACCGACGGTGACCAGTGCAGGTCGGAGCGCACCGACATGTCGTAGATACCCGATTTCATCTTGACTCCGGCATGATTCTCCTTCTTTTCAACCCTGTCGTTCTCCTTTATGTCGATACCCATCTTATGACGGTACTGGGTGTAGTTGGCACTAACGTCCATAAAGAGCCTGGGGTTGATCACATGGTTCCAGCGGATGGCTGCCACGGTGTTTCCCCAGCGCCAGTCGAGCTTGGTCTTGTTGACTACCGTACCGCCCGATCCGCGATACTTGAAGTAGATGTCATCGTCGCCGCTGTACCAACTCAGGTAGAGTCGGTCGGTGTCGTTGAACTTATGGTTTACCTTGAGGTTCAGGTCGTAGAAGTAATAACCCATGTTCATGTCCTCGGCATTTGCATAGTTGAACTGCTTGTTGAGCCAGAGTGCTGCGTTGAGCAGCAGGTCGGAGTAGGTGCGGCGGGCCGAGAGGTTGAACGATGTCTTACCTTTTATAATAGGACCCTCAAAATTGAACTTTGATGATATGAGTCCGATGGATACGTTTCCGTGGTAGTTCTCCATATCGCCGTCCTTCATGCGGATATCCACTACCGATGACAGGCGGCCGTAGTAGTGTGCGGGGAAACTGCCTTTGTAGAGCGTCACGTTCTTGATGGCATCGGGATTGAAGACCGAGAACATGCCGAACATATGGTTTACGTTGTATACGGGTACGCCGTCAAGCAGCAGCAGGTTCTCATCGGGGTTACCGCCGCGTACATAGAGTCCTGCAGTGGCTTCGGCTCCTGCCATTACGCCGGGGAGCAGTTGCAGCGCCTTGAGCACATCGGTCTCTCCGAACATGGCGGGGACGGCCTTGATCTGCTCGATGGGGATATCCACGGCGCTCATCTGGGAGCCTTTTACTCCAAGCATCTCGCGGTTTCCGTAGATTGTAACCTCGGTGAGCTCGTCAATTACCGGAACGTCTATGTTTATTACCGTGTCGCGCCTGAGATTGAATGACAGGGTTACGGGCTTGTAGCCTACGTAGCCGGTGCTCAGCTCAACGGCGCCGTCGGGTAAGGTGAGCGAGTAGAATCCGTACTCGTTGGTTATGGCACCGCGGGCGCTGTTCTTGTCCAGAATTGTGGCGCCTATCAGGGTTTCTTTGCTTGATTTGTCTGTGATGTAGCCGCTTACCGTGTGTTTGGTCTGGGCTTGGAGACATAGTGCAGACAAGGCTGAGAGTAAGATAGTAATAGTTCTTTTCATCCGTTTATAAACAAAAAAAACAGCGTATCAGTTAAGACATGCTGTTTAGTTAATTCCTTGAATTTGAGCGGCAAACGAGACTCGAACTCGCGACCCCGACCTTGGCAAGGTCGTGCTCTACCAACTGAGCTATTGCCGCAAATTTTTTCTCTGGAAAAAATTTGCGGCGAAGGTCTCCGGCGCCTCGGCATAGTGAAAGTAAACTTTCCCTCTGCTCTCGGCTTGTGCGACCATTGCCTCCGTGCGTTTGGATACGCAGGTGCAAATCTATTTCCAGAAATATCAATGAACTTTGGTGAAGAGAATGAGACTCGAACTCACACGACATTACTGTCACTACCCCCTCAAAGTAGCGCGTCTACCAATTCCGCCATCTCTCCAAAGAAGTGCCCAGAACAGGACTCGAACCTGCACACCTCGCGGCACACGCACCTGAAACGTGCGCGTCTACCAATTCCGCCACCTGGGCATTTCTAAAATAAATCAAAGATCTACTTTTGAGCGGCAAACGAGACTCGAACTCGCGACCCCGACCTTGGCAAGGTCGTGCTCTACCAACTGAGCTATTGCCGCA
>CACYHW010000007.1 GCA_902774335.1 uncultured Bacteroidales bacterium | reverse complement strand
ATCAAGGATCTGTACTACGACATCTTCAGCGAGATCCTGGTAACTGACCAGAACGATGTTGCAATCAACAGCATTCCTATGGATTACATCAACAACCGCATAGCAAAGTAATAAGTACAAGGTGAAAAGAGAGCAGCCTGGCCGAACGGTCAGGCTGCTCTCTTTTTATGATGATAATGAATTATACCTTCTCCTCGCCTATCATGATAAAGCGGTACAGGTTACAGCCTGCAAAGTTGCCCAGCACAAGGCACACATAAAGCAGCAGAACGCGTCCAAGGTTATCACAGATAAAACCGAACGGAACAGTCAGATAGTAGAAAGCGTCGGCAATGCAGTGAGGGAATCCGCACAGTATGAACATAGGGACTGCAAAGAGCAGCGGGAGCCACTGGTTACGGCGGGCAAATGTCACAGCAGTAGTCATCAGGAATCCGCAGCCTATGGCCAGCAGGCCGGCACGTACGGGACCAATCGCCAATCGGCCCTCAAGAACTTTCTGAGCGGCTTCCTGCAGAGGCATGGGCGATACTCTTGCGAGCAGAGCCACCAGCAGACAGCCTATAATGTTTCCAACCAGGATAAGCAGCAGGTCACCCACCTGTCCCTTCTCAATGAAACCGGCGGTACCGGTGTAGAGCTTGAGTTTATAGCAAACTACCGTAATAAGGCCGAATGCAAACATTACGGCGCCTACAACACCGCCAAGGGCCAGAAAACCGAAACCTGCAATTCCTATGCAGATACCTGCCAGGATCGAAGACTTGATAATTGTACTGAACTTTCCCATATTCAAAGAATTACGGGAGCAAAATTAATTCTCAATTCTCAATTCTCAATTCTCAATTGAGCTTACTTATCAACAGGTTTTGTGACGCTTCAGTTCCTCCTCGTAGTTATAGAGGTTGGTGGGATAGTCACCGTTAAAGCAGGCCGTACAGAGCCGGCACTGCTCCATACTGCGGCCGGATGCCTTGTAGAGAGACTCGAGTGAGAGGTAATAGAGCGAGTCAGCCTCTATATAATCACGAATCTCCTCGACCGTATGGCTTGAGCCGATAAGCTCCTCGTAGGTACCCGTATCCACACCGTAGTAGCAGGGATAGGCATACTTGGGGCTTGCTATGCATACATGAACCTCCACAGCGCCCGCCTCACGCAGCATACGCACAATCTGACGCGATGTGGTACCGCGCACAATGGAGTCGTCAATCAGAATCACGCGCTTGCCGTTCACGATGCTGCGAACGGGCGAAAGCTTCATCTTGACACCCTTGTCACGCAGCTCCTGCTTGGGCTGGATAAAGGTTCGGCCCACATACTTGCTCTTGAGCAGACCCATCTCGTACGGGATACCGCTGGCCTCGGCGTAACCCATTGCGGCGCTCAGGCTCGAGTCGGGCACACCAACCACTATATCGGCATCCACAGGATGCTCCTGATAGAGCAGACGGCCGGACAGCTTGCGGAAAGAGTGCACGTTGCAGCCCTCTATGTCGCTGTCGGGACGCGCAAAGTATATGTACTCCATCACGCACATGCGGTGACTGCGGAGTTTTGAATAGTCGTTTGAGCGTATGCCGTGATGGTCAATGGAAATCACCTCGCCCGGGTTGACGTCACGGATGAACTCGGCGCCGATGGCATCGAACGCGCAGGTTTCGCTGGCCACCACATATCCGTTGCCCAGTTTGGCGATGGAGAGCGGATGGAAACCGTACTTGTCGCGGCATGCATAGATACGGTTGGGAGTCATAATCACCAACGAGAACGCACCCTCAATCATATTGAGCGCATTGATGATGTTGGTAATGCGGTCCTCCTCGGTGGGATCCTTCTTGATAAGGTGAGCAAACAGCTCGCTGTCCGATGTGGTCTGCAGCAGGCTTCCGCGGCGCTCCAGATAGAGACGCAGCTCCTTGGAGTTGATAATGTTACCGTTGTGAGCCAGAGCAAAGTCGCCCGTATAGTGATGGAATGTAAAGGGCTGGATATTCTCCATACCGCCCACGTTGGTGGTCGGATAACGCACATGTCCGATGGCGATATTGCCGGTAAGCTCATCCAGATGCTTCTGGCCGAATATCTCAATCACCAGACCGGCACCCTTATGAAGATGCATGCCCTGCTTGTCGGAAGTAACGATTCCGCAACCCTGCTGACCGCGATGCTGCAGGCTGTGCAGCGCATAATAGGCATACTGTGCGGCGTTCTCCACACCGTAGATGCCAAACACTCCGCATTCGTGATGCAATTCTTCCATATTCTTTATTCCACTGTTACAGACTTGGCAAGGTTACGCGGCTGATCCACATCGCGGCCCTTGGCTATGGCGATATGATAAGCCAGCAGCTGAAGAGGTATTGCGCTCAGCAGCGGAACCAGGCACTCCTCGGTATCCGGTATCTCGAACGAGTAGTCCGATATGGCCTTTACATCCTTGTCGCCCTCGGTCACAATGCTGATGACACGTCCCTTACGGGCCTTGACCTCCTGTATGTTACTCAGAATCTTATCGTAGTGTCCGCGCTTGGGTGCAATCACCACCACCGGCATCTCATCGTCAATAAGCGCAATGGGACCGTGCTTCATCTCGGCTGCGGGATAACCCTCAGCATGGATATAGGATATCTCCTTGAGCTTGAGGGCGCCCTCCAGCGCTATGGGATAGTTGTAACCGCGTCCCAGGTAGATAAAGTTATGCGCGTAGGTAAAGGTCTTGGCCAGCTCCGAGATCTGCTTGTCATGCCCCAGTATCTTCTCGATCTTGGCGGGTATGTTCTGCAGTTCCTTGATGATACGCTGACGCTGCCCGGCATCAACTGTACCCTTCTCCTGGGCGATGCTCAGCGCAAGCAGCAGCAGAGTCTCCACCTGAGCCGTAAAGGCCTTGGTGGATGCCACACCTATCTCGGGACCAGCATGGGTATAGCAGCCCGTATCGGCCGCACGTGCTATGGACGAGCCCACCACGTTGCATATACCGAACAGGAATGCGCCAGATGCCTTGGCCAGCTGCATTGCGGCCAGCGTATCGGCCGTCTCGCCCGACTGCGAAATGGCTATCACCACATCGTCCGGATAGATTACGGGGTTGCGATAACGGAACTCCGATGAGTACTCCACCTCGACAGGGATACGCGTCAGGTCCTCAATCATATATTTGCCGATAAGCGCAGCGTGCCACGAAGTACCGCAGGCGCATATAATGATGCGTCTGGCACTCAGCAGCCTCTCCTTATGGTCAATCACACCCGACAGCTTGACAATGCCCAGCTCGGGGTGCAGACGGCCGTTCATGACCGTACGTGTGGTGTCGGGCTGCTCGTGAATCTCCTTGAGCATGAAGTGCGGGAATCCGCCCTTCTCTATCTGGCTCAGGTTGAGCTCCAACTTCTTGATTACCGGAGTCTGCTCCACGCTCTTAAGGTCGGTTATCTTAAGTTCCTGACCGCGCTGTATGAAAGCAATCTGCTCCTCGCCCAGATAGACCACACGGTCGGTGTACTCCACGATCGGGGTTGCATCGGACCCTATCAGGAACTCGTCGTCGCCCACTCCTATGATGAGCGGACTGCCCTTGCGGGCTGCGATCATACGGTCCGGCTGGGTCTTGTCCACAATCACGATGGCATAGGCGCCTATCACGCTGTTGAGAGCCAGAGGAACAGCCTCCTCGAGAGTAATCGAGTGGCTGTCCATGATAAACTGTATAAGCTGTATGATAACCTCGGTATCGGTCTCGCTCTTAAAGTGATAGCCCTGGTTCTGGAGTTCCTTCTTGAGCGAGCGGTAGTTCTCGATGATGCCGTTGTGAATGAGCGCCAGGTTACCCGACTCCGAGAAGTGAGGGTGCGCGTTCACATCGTTAGGCTCACCGTGGGTTGCCCATCTGGTATGTGCAATACCTATGGTTCCGCTCAGGTCCTTACCCTCCACAGAACGCTCCAGATCGGCCACCTTACCTTTTGTCTTGTAGATAACCAGGTTACCGTCATCGTTTATAAGCGCCACGCCGGCACTGTCATAACCGCGGTACTCCAGTCGGGAGAGTCCCTTTACAAGAATGGGATAAGCCTTTCTCTTACCTACATAACCTACTATTCCACACATAAATACAGTCCTTAAATATTATACTTATACGTATTCGTCAATTCGCTTGATTGCAAGTCCGTCAACGCCTATCTTGCAGAATGCATAGATGAATGCGCTTGCCTGGCGGGCATTCGTAATAAGCGGTATGTTGAAGTCAACCGCAGTACGCCTTATCAGATAGCCGTTCTGGAGCTCACGCGCGGTATTGTTCTTGGGAATGTTGATAGCCAGGTCAATCTTGCCGCCGCGCATATAGTCAATCACATTAGGCTTCTCGTCCGAATCCGGCCAGTGCAGCACCTCCTTAACCTTTATGCCGTTCTCCTCAAGGAAATGGGCGGTACCGCTGGTGGCGTAAAGGTTATAACCGTAATCATTCAGGATACGTGCTGCATCCAGAAGGTCGATCTTTGACTTGGTGGGGCCCGATGACAGCAGCACGCCCTTCTCCTTTGACGGAACGCGTGTGCCCACCGATATCATACTCTTGAGCAGAGCCTCGTGATAGTTGTCACCCACGCAGGCCACCTCGCCGGTAGACGCCATATCCACACCCAGGATAGGATCGGCCTTGAGCAGACGTGCAAACGAGAACTGTGAGCACTTGACACCCACGTAGTCGATATCGGCAAACGTCTTACCGAAAGGCTCAACCTCCTTGCCCAGCATGATCTCCGTAGCCATACCTATAAAGTTGAACTTGGTGATCTTGCTCACGAACGGGAACGAACGTGAGGCACGCAGGTTACACTCAATAACCTTGATGCTGTTCTCCTTGGCCAGGAACTGGATATTGAAGGGGCCCGATATGTTCAGGGCGCTTGCAATCTTCTTGGAAATCTTCTTAATCTGACGGATGGTCTCGTAGTAGAGCTTCTGTGCCGGGAACACTACGGTAGCGTCGCCCGAGTGAACGCCTGCAAACTCAATATGCTCGCTTATGGCGTAGCACTTGATCACACCGTTCTGAGCCACAGCGTCAATCTCGACCTCCTTGGCGCGCTGCAGGAACTCGGTCACAACCACAGGATGCTCCTGACTAACCACAGCAGCGTTGTTGAGGGCTGTCTCCAGCTCCGCACGGTCACTTACCACACGCATGGCGGCACCCGAGAGCACATAAGAGGGACGGATCAGCACAGGCAGACCCACCTCATCGACAAAGCTCCAGATATCATCCATGCTGGTGAGCTCCTTCCAGCGCGGCTGGTCGATACCCAGCGAGTCGCACATCTCGGAGAACTTCTGACGGTCCTCGGCCATATCGATTGACTTGGCCGATGTACCCAGGATGTTCACACCCTCACGGTCCAGCAGCAGAGCCAGGTTGTTGGGAATCTGACCGCCGGTAGATACAATCACGCCCTTGGGAGCCTCCAGGTCGCATATGTCAAGCACACGCTCCAGAGTCAGCTCGTCAAAGAACAGACGGTCGCAGGTATCGTAGTCGGTACTAACCGTCTCAGGGTTGTAGTTTATCATCACGGCGCGGTAGCCCATCTCCTGAATCTTCTTTACGGCAGCCACACCGCACCAGTCAAACTCAACGCTCGAGCCGATACGGTAAGCACCGCTACCCAGCACGATCACCGACTTGCCATCCTGCTCGAAAGCAGTATCGTTCTCGGTACCGTTATAGGTAATATAGAGGTAGTTGGTGAATGCGGGATACTCGCCGGCCAGCGTATCTATCTGCTTGACCACAGGAAGGATACCCATGCTCTTGCGAGCCTTACGTACCAGACGTGCCTTGCTGTGAGCGTCGATATTGTCCTTCACGGTCAGCTTACCTATCTGGTAGTCGCTGAATCCCATGCACTTGGCCTCACGCATCAGGTCGGCGTCCACATTATCCAGACTGCCGGCAGCCTTGAGCTGCTGCTCGATATTATGTATGTTGGCCAGACGGCACAGGAACCACTTGTCAATCTTGGTCAGCTCATGCAGACGGTCCACAGTGTAACCCTGCGCGAAAGCCTGCTCGATAGCCGGCAGACGGCGGTCGGTGGGATTCACCAGCTCAGTCTCGATATCCTGAACCTTAATGTTGTTGCACACAAAACCGTGCAGGCCCTGACCCACCATACGCATACCCTTCTGGATAGCCTCCTCGAAGGTACGGCCAATGGACATGATCTCGCCCACCGACTTCATGCTTGAGCCAATCAGACGTGACACACCCTCGAACTTACCCAGGTCCCAGCGCGGTATCTTACATACCACATAGTCCAGGGCGGGCTCGAAGCAGGCCGATGTAACCTTGGTCACAGAGTTTGGAATCTCATCCAGGCCGTAACCCAGACCCAGCTTGGCAGCCACAAAAGCCAGAGGATAACCTGTAGCCTTGGATGCCAGGGCCGATGAGCGGCTCAGACGTGCGTTCACCTCGATCACGCGGTAATCGTCGGAGTTGGGATCCAGAGCATACTGGACGTTGCACTCTCCCACTATACCCACGTGACGTATAATGTCGATGGCTATGCGGCGCAGCTTATGGTACTCATGGTCGCTCAGAGTCTGTGACGGAGCCACAACCACGCTCTCACCCGTATGGATACCCAGCGGGTCAAAGTTCTCCATGTTGCAGACCGTGATACAGTTGTCATAGCGGTCACGCACCACCTCGTACTCAATCTCCTTCCAGCCCTTGAGCGACTCCTCGACCAGGATCTGGGGTGAGTATGAGAATGCCGATGCAGCCACCTTCTTGAGCTCCTCGTCATTGGAGCAGAAACCTGATCCCAGGCCGCCCAGAGTATAGGCTGCACGTACTATAACAGGATAACCTATCTCCTTTACCACCTTAAGAGCCTCCTCCATGTTGCTCACAGCCTCACTGCGCGGAGTCTTGACGTTGATGGAGCGCATCATATCGGCAAACAGCTCGCGGTCCTCGGTGTTGATGATAGCCTGAACAGGAGTGCCCAGCACCTTGATGCCGTACTTCTCCAGTATGCCGCTCTTGTAGAGCTCGACACCGCAGTTCAGGGCTGTCTGGCCGCCGAACGCAAGCATGATGCCGTCGGGATGCTCCTTCTGTATCACCTTCTCCACAAAGGCGGGAGTGATGGGCAGATAATAGATGGCATCGGCCACGCCCTCGGATGTCTGGACAGTGGCCACATTGGGATTTATAAGTATGGTGAACTTGCCGTCCTCGCGCAGAGCCTTGAGAGCCTGCGAACCTGAATAGTCAAACTCACCTGACTGACCTATCTTGAGTGCTCCTGAACCGAGCACAAGTACTCTCTTTACATCTTCCATAGTATCCGTCATTTCTTAGAGTAACGTATCATATTGTCCACAAACATGCCGAACAGATTACCCGTATCGGTAGGTCCGCTCGATGCCTCCGGATGGAACTGAGTTGAGAAGAAGGGTTTTGACTTATGCCTTATACCCTCATTCGTGCCGTCGTTCAGGTTCTCGAACATACGCTCCCAGTCGGCAGGCAGAGTCTTGTCATCGATGGCAAAACCGTGGTTCTGCGATGTCACAAAGCACTTATGGGTACCCGGGATACGTACCGTCTGGTTGTGTCCGCGGTGTCCGTACTTAAGTTTGTAGGTCTTGGCGCCGGCTGCCAGAGCAAGCAGCTGGTTACCCAGACAGATACCCATTATGGGGCGGTCCTGCTTGAGCGCCTCACGTATATGCTCAACAGTCTCGGTGCACATAGCGGGGTCGCCGGGGCCGTTCGAGATGAACAGACCGTCGTAATCCTCGTTACTGAAGTCATAGTTCCAGGGCACACGCTTGATCTGAACGTTATAGTCAAGCAGGCAGCGCAGTATGTTGTTCTTCATACCGCAGTCCACCATGAGCACCTTGTATTTTCCGTTTCCGTAATACTTGATTTCGGGGCATGATACCTGTGCCACCAGATTGTCCTTGTTGGGGTCATAAAAAGGGATATCCTCGTCACCGAACACTATCTTGCCCAGCATGGCGCCCTTTTCACGCAGACGTTTGGTAAGCGCCCTGGTATCGATACCGTAGATACCGGGAACCTCCCAGCGCTTGAGCCACTCGCCCAGGCTGCGCTCCGAATCCCAATGACTGTACTCAGCCGAGTACTGCGCAATCACAAGTGCCGAGCACTGTATCTTGTCCGATTCAAAAAAACGCGAAATGCCGTTCACCGTCTCGTCGCCCGGCACACCGTAGTTGCCTATGAGCGGGAATGTGGGGACCAGGATCTGTCCCTTGTAAGACGGGTCGGTCAAACTCTCAGGGTATCCGGTCATTGCGGTATAGAACACCAGCTCGCCGGATACCGGTTTCTCGTATCCGAATGAGCGGCCCACATACCTGGTACCGTCCTCAAGTATAAGTACTGCCTCTTTCATTACTGTGTTTTATAATATCTTCTTGATTCTATCCATTGCTTCGATGGTACGCTGCCTGTCGGCAAACGATGTTATCCTGAAATAGCCTTCGCCTGCGGGGCCGAATCCGCTTCCCGGAGTGACCACCACCTGAGCCTTGTCCAGCAGCAGGTCAAAGAACTGCCACGAGCTCATGCCGTCCGGAGTCTTAGCCCAGATGTAAGGTGCGTTCTCACCTCCCTGAGGCTCCAGACCGGCCGCATCCATGCTCTCGCGTATGATGCGTGCAGTCTCAAGATAATAATCGATGGTTGCAGCCGTCTCGGCACGTCCCTGCTCCGAGTATACGGCCAGCGCAGCCTTCTGTGAAATATATGACGCACCGTTGAACTTGCAGCTCTGACGACGCTCCCAGAGTGAGTTCAGGCTAACCTTTCCACCCTTGCCGTCGCTTACCATAAGTTCCTGAGGGATAACGGTATAACCGCATCTTACTCCAGTAAATCCCGCGGTCTTTGAGAAGCTGCGGAACTCAATTGCGCACTCCCTTGCACCCTCAATCTCATAGATTGAATGCGGTATCTGCGGGTCACGTATGAAAGCCTCGTAGGCCGAATCGTACATGATCAGCGCACCGCTCTTGAGAGCGTATTCAACCCACTCCTTAAGCTTGCTGCGGGTAATCACAGCACCTGTGGGGTTGTTGGGATAGCACAGGTATATCACGTCGAACTTCTGTGAAGGGACATCACCGGTAAAGCCGTTGGAGGCGTTGCAGGTAATATACTTGATCACATTGCCGCGCATCAGGTTGGTATCCACATAGACCGGATAAACAGGGTCTGTAATACCAACAAGCGACCCAGGTGCCAGGATATCTCCTATATTGCCCGTGTCGCTTTTGGCTCCGTCGTTAACAAAAATATCATCGGGATTCATCTCCACTCCCAGCGGCTTGTAGTCACCGTTGACAATAGCCTCCCTGAGCCACAGGTAGCCGCGCTCAGGACCGTAGCCGTGGAAAGTCTGCGCCGCCGCACAGTCATCGACCGCCTGATGCATGGCCTGGATGACCGCCGGTACCAGCGGACGAGTCACGTCACCTATTCCCATTCTGATTATATCGGCCTCGGGATGGGCCTTGCTGTATGCTGCCACCCTCTTGGCGATATCCAGAAACAGATACCTCTCGGGCAGGCGGCTGAAGTTCAAATTCGCTTGAAGCATATATATCAGTATTCTATCGTTCCTTCAAAAACGGTTTTGGCGTCGCCCGTCATGAGCACCTCCTTGGTCTGGGGATCCCACGACACCTTCAGGCTGCCGCCGTCCATAATAATCTCACAATCCTGAGGATCGGTATATCCCTGCATGGCCGATGCCACCGCCGTAGCGCAGGCGCCAGTGCCGCACGCAAACGTAATGCCGCTTCCGCGCTCCCATACACGCATGCGTATATGATTACGGTCCAGAACCTGTGCAAACTCTATGTTGGCGCGGTCCGGGAACATCTTATGATGCTCCATGAGCGGTCCAACCTCGCTTACATGAGCATTCTCGGCATCCTTTACGAACATCACCAGATGCGGGTTACCCATATCTATGGCAGTGCAGACGGTAGGACCCTCACCGACGTTGAGTGTCTGGCCCACCAGAGTGCCGTCAGCATAGTTCACCTTGAGCGGAAGACCCTGTCCCATGTTAACCGTAACCTGAGCCACCTTACCGTCCTTTCCCAGATGCAGCTTAAGCACCTTGATGCCTGAAAGTGTTTCAAGCAAAATCTCGGTCTTAGTGGTTAATCCCTTATCATAAAGGAACTTACCGACACAGCGCGCACCGTTTCCGCACATGCGCGCCTCGGACCCGTCGGCATTGAAGATACGCATGCTGAAATCGGCAACGGCGGACTTACCGATCATGATAAGTCCGTCAGAGCCTATACCTTTGCGGCGGTCGCTCCAGCGTATGGAGAACTGCTCGGGATTGCTAATGGGGCACTCCATGGTATTGACATAGATGTAGTCATTACCAAGACCCTCCATCTTTGTGAACCTGATCACGCTCATTTGCCGGCTAAGTATTTGTCTACCTGTGCTGCAACTTCGCGGCCGCTGGCCAGTGCGCGAACTACCAGGCTGGCGCCGTTCTTGGCATCACCTGCCAGGAACACGTTCTCGGCGTACTGCGGATGCTCGGGCTTGAGGAATCCCATAGCCAGGAGCACCATATCGCACTCAATAATCTCCTTGTTGCCTGTAAGCTTCATCTGCGGGCGGCCACCGTTAGGATCCGGTACCCACTCTACAGTCTCCACCTCCACGCCTTTGAGGTTACCCTTGCCGTCATCCAGGAACTTGTTGGATGTAAGGCACCAGCGGCGCTCGCAGCCCTCCTCATGGCTTGTGGTGGTCTTGAGGATGTTAGGCCACTGCGGCCAGGGTGTTGCGGGGTTGTAACCCACCGGCGGCTTAGGCATGATCTCAATCTGTGTAACGCTTACGGCACCCTGACGATGGCATGTTCCGATGCAGTCGCTGCCGGTATCACCGCCACCTATTACGAGCACCTTCTTACCCTTGGCCGATACGGTCTCCTCGGGGCTGAACTCCTTGCCTGCCAGACGCAGGTTCTGCTGAGTAAGCATCTGCAGGGCAAAATATACGCCCTTGAGCTCACGTCCGGGAATCTTAAGGTCACGGGCGGTAGGTGTGCCGTTTGATATGATGTATGCGTCAAAGCCCTTGGGCAGATCGTTCAGGTCAACCATTGTGTTGAACTGGAACTTGATACCCTCCTGCTCCATGATAGCCATACGGCGGTCAATCACATACTTGTCCAGTTTGAAGTTAGGTATTCCGTAACGCACCAGACCACCGGCCGAGGGCATCTTGTCAAAGAGTGTAACCTCGTAACCCAGGCAGTTCAGACGAACGGCTGCAGAGAGTCCTGCAGGACCTGCACCGATCACGGCAACCTTCTTGCCGTTGCGTGCGTATGTCTTGGGCTGAACGTAACCCTCACGGAAAGCGTGTTCTATAATTGAGCACTCGTTCTCACGTACGGTCACGGGTGCGTCGATGCACAGGTTCAGGGCGCAGCTCTTCTCGCAGAGTGCAGGACATATACGGCCTGTAAACTCGGGGAAGTCGTTTGTGGCCGAGAGCAGCTTGTAAGCCAGTTCCCACTTGCCTTTGTAGACAGCATCCTGCCATTCAGGCTGCTTGTTGCCCAGCGGGCATGCCCAGTGGCAGAACGGTACGCCGCAGTCCATGCAGCGTGAAGCCTGCAACTGACGGCTGCTGTCGTTCAGGGTCTGCTCCACCTCACTGAAATCAGCTATTCTCTCATGTATTGGTCTATGACCGGCATCCTGTCTGGGTACGGTCAAGAAAGCTCTAGGATTTCCCATATTAGTGTCTCCTCCTGTTTTTCATTTAATAATCACGCTGCACGCTGTCTATCTTCTGCTGTAGCGCCTTCATCCTCTCCTCCTGCAGTATGCGGCGATACTCGATAGGTGTCACCTGGATGAACTCACCCACGTAGTGCTCCCAATCGTCGAGCATTGTCCTGGCCAGCTTTGAGCCTGTAGCAGCATAATGCTTCTCGATCAGGCTGCGCAGCTCGTCACGACCGGCCTTGTCCTCAATCAGGTCAAGCTCGATCATATCCATGTTGCAGTAGTAGTCAAAGTCATGGTTCTTGTCCCAGACGTAAGCCAGACCGCCTGACATACCTGCGGCGAAGTTACGTCCTGTAGTACCCAGAACAACCACGCGACCGCCGGTCATATACTCGCAGCAGTGGTCACCTGCGCCCTCAACTACGGCTGTGGCGCCAGAGTTACGTACAGCGAAACGCTCACCTGCACGACCGTTGATGAATATCTCACCGCTTGTAGCACCGTACAGGATGGTGTTACCTGCTATGATGTTCTCGGATGCGTCAAACTTGCTCTCGGCGGGCGGGCATATTGCAATGCGGCCACCTGAAAGGCCCTTGCCTACATAGTCATTGGCCTCACCTTCAAGCTTGAAGTTTACGCCCTTCATAAGGAATGCACCGAAGCTCTGTCCAGCCGATCCCTTGAACTTGACGTTGATGGTATTATCGGCCAGACCGTCATGTCCGTACTTGCTTGCTATAGCACCTGACAGCATTGCACCTGCGGCACGGTCAGTGTTGATTATATCGTATGAAAGGTCAACCTTCTTGCCGTTCTCAATGGCATCGGTCGATGCCTTGATGATCTTCTGGTCAAGAATCTGACTCAGGTCATGCTTCTGATCCTCCTTCTTATAGAGGTCACCGTCTATCTTAGCCAACAGGCGGCTGAAGTCAAGACCGCGGGTCTTGTCGTTGAACTTGGCGGTATCTATCTCGATAAGGTCTGTACGACCTATGATATCCTCAAACTTGCGGAATCCCATATCGGCCAGCAGTTCCCTTACACCCTCTGCCATATACATGTAGTAGTTGATAAGGTACTGGCTGTGACCGCGGAACTTGGCGCGCAGAGCGGGATCCTGTGTTGCAACACCTACAGGGCAGGCGTTTGTATGACACTTACGCATCAGCAAGCATCCCAGAACGATAAGCTGAGCAGTTCCGAATCCGAACTCGCCTGCACCCAGCAGAGCCATTGAAATGACATCGCGCGGGGTCTTGAGCTGTCCGTCAACCTGAACCTCGATCTCCTTACGCAGACCGTTCAGAACCAGAGTCTGCTGAGTCTCGGAAAGGCCGATTTCAGGTGAGATACCTGCATAACGGATTGATGATGCGGGTGATGCACCTGTACCGCCCTCAGAGCCTGAGATAACCACCAGGTCAGCCTTTGCCTTGGCAACACCGGCTGCGATGGTACCTACTCCGCTCTCGGCAACCAGCTTGACGCTGATCTTGGCCTTGGGGTTCACGTTACGCAGATCGTAGATTAACTGTGCCAGGTCCTCGATTGAGTAGATGTCGTGATGAGGAGGAGGCGAAATCAGTGAAATACCGGGAATTGAGTTACGTGTACGGGCAATGATCTCGTTCACCTTGAATCCGGGCAGCTGACCACCCTCACCCGGCTTAGCACCCTGGGCAATCTTGATCTGGATTTCCATAGCGTTGACCAGATATTCGGCAGTTACACCGAATCGGCCCGATGCCACCTGTTTGATACGGCTGCTCAGTGATACGCCGTCCACATCATTGTGGAAACGGTCGCTGTCCTCTCCGCCCTCACCGGTATTGCTGCGTGAATCCAAAGTATTGAGGGCAATTGCGATAGCCTCGTGAGCCTCCTTGCTGATGGCGCCGAATGACATTGCGGCACCGATAAAGCGCTTAACGATGTTCTCGGCGGGCTCAACCTCATCAATCGAGATGGGGTTGCTCTTGAACTTGAAGTAGTTACGCAGGAACAGCGGCTCCTGACGGTCGTCAACAATAGAGCAGAATTCCTTGAATTTCTTGTAGCTTCCCAGACGGGTTGCAAGTTGCAATGTTGAAATGGCCTCAGGTGTCCATGCATGACGTATACCGTCCTTGCGGAATGCATATTGGCCTATGAACGGAAGCACATCATCGGGCTCGGTCTTGCCGAATCCCTGCTCCTGCATACGCTGGGCGTCCTTGCAGATACCCTCCAGGGTTACACCTCCAACGGTTGATGATGCTGTTCCGAAATACTTGGCCAGAAGCTCCTGGCTCAAGCCGATAGATTCAAATATCTTGGCACCGCGGTAAGAACGTATGGTGCTGATACCCATCTTACTGAGTATCTTCTTAAGGCCCTTGTCAACGGCCTTGATGTAGTTGTGCTGAGCGGTCTCGTAGTCAAGCTGGATCTCTCCCTTCTTAACCAGATCGTCAATCACTGCAAATGCCATATAGGGGTTTACGGCACTTGCGCCGTAGCCCATAAGCAGAGCCACATGCATCACTTCGCGGATCTCACCGCTCTCAACGATAAGAGCAGTCTGGACACGCTTCTGGATTGATACAAGATAATGGTGAATTGCGCTGACGGCAAGAAGTGAAGGAATTGCGGCGTGTGTTTCATCGATGCCGCGGTCACTCAGGATAATGTAGTTGATACCTGCATCAACTGACTTTTCGGCCTCATTGCAAAGATTTTCTATGGCTTCGGCCATACCCTTGGCACCTTTTGATTTCTCAAACAGGATGGGCAGGACCTCTGTATTGAATCCCTTGTAACGGATGTTGCAAAGGGTATCGAGTTCAGTGTTGGTAAGAACCGGCTGCGGCAGACGTACCATCTTGCAGTGGCCCTCGCTGGGTGTAAGGATGTTCATGCCTACGGCGCCGATATACTCGGTCAGTGACATTACAAGCTCCTCACGGATGGGGTCGATAGGCGGGTTGGTAACCTGCGCAAACTGCTGTCGGAAGTAGTTGAACAGCAACTGAGGACGGTCAGACAGGACAGCCAGCTGGGTATCGTTACCCATTGATGAAAGCGGCTCCTGTGCAGTCTGACACATAGGAACTATGATACGGTCGATATCCTCACGGGTGTAGTCAAAGGCACGCAGACGACGGCTGAACTCAGGCACATCATTCGCAGCCTTACGGCCGCTCTTAAGCTTACCCAGCTCTACACGTCCGGCGCTGAGCCATCCGGCGTAGTCAAGTTCGCTGGCAAGAGCATCCTTAACCTCGTTGTTACGGTAAATCTGACCGTTGTCAGTATCAATAAGGAGAATCTTACCGGGCTGCAGTTTACCCTTCTCCACTACCTTCGATGCATCAACCTGGATACAACCAACCTCGGATGCCATAATCAGCATGCCGTCATCGGTAATAAGGTAACGTGCGGGACGCAGACCGTTACGGTCCAGCATACCTCCGGCGTAACGGCCATCAGTAAAGAGCATTGCGGCAGGACCGTCCCACGGCTCCATAAGGATTGAGTGGTACTCGTAGAATGCCTTCAGTTTGTCACTTATGGGGTTCTTCTCATTGAATGACTCAGGAATCATCATGGCCATTGCGTGAGGCAGAGACATGCCTGAACGCACAAAGAACTCCAGTGCATTATCGAACGATGCACTGTCGCTCATATCGGGCTGAACGATAGGATGAATATCGCTCACATCGCCCAGAGCCGGTGATGAAAGCACGCTCTCACGGGCCTCCATCCAACCGCGGTTTCCGCGAATGGTGTTGATCTCGCCGTTGTGAGCCAGCATTCGGAACGGCTGGGCAAGCGGCCATGTGGGGAATGTGTTGGTACTGAAACGGGAATGAACCATAGCAAGTCCGCTCGTAAAGAACGGACTGCTAAGATCCGGATAGTACTCACGCAACTGGGTTGATGTGAGCATTCCCTTATAGACCATTATGCGGCATGAAAGTGATACGATATAGAAATTACGGTCATCAATACGCTTCTCAGTGTGCTTACGCACCTTATAAAGAAGAGTCTCCAGACCATCGGCCTCGGATGCACCGGTAATGAATATCTGAACGGTGCGCGGCTCGGTGGCACGTGCGGCTTCGCCCAGGATATTGCTGTTAACGGGTACTTCACGAACGTTGGTAAGTACAAGTCCCATCTTGGACGCCTCCTCACGGATAATGTCCAGATACTTGTCACCAAGGGCCTTGTCCTTGGGCAGGAATACGAGTCCTGTTCCGTAACTAAGGCGCTCAGGCACCGGGATACCCTGCAAGAGAATAAACTCGTGCGGTATCTGGAGTGTGATTCCGGCTCCGTCGCCCGACTTGTTGTCGGCAGCCTCGGCACCACGGTGCTTCATGTTCTCAAGCAGTGTAAGAGCGCTGTCAACAAGCTGGTGTGTCTTTCCCCCCTTAAGGTTGACCATCATACCTATACCACAGGCATCATGCTCATTCTGAGGGTCGTATAAACCGTATTTTTTCATAATATGTTACTTTCAACTACCTATTATTTAATCTCCGCTTCGCCTCAAATTCTGAGCGAAGCGAAGAATTCAATTTTAACTTCGTTGACTTTTGTCGCGACTCGGGATAGCCTAAGCAAGCTTAGTCTCTCCTCTCGCTGCTCCAAAAGTTCAATTCTCAATTTTCAATTATCAATTGATGAAGAGCAGCTCACGGTACTTAGGCAGCGGCCACATATCGTTGTCCACAATCTCCTCAAGCTTATCAATGGTCTTACGCAGCGGGAACAGAGACTCGGCAATCTCGTGGTAAGCAAGAGCCTTCTCATATTCGCCCTCAATTACGTTAGCCTTCTTGCGGGCCTCGACCATATCATCAACCTGAACCTTAAGCTTATTTACAAGCTCAGAGATCTTGGTAACGAATCCCATGCTTACAGCAGCCATATCCTTGTAGTTGTCACCGTAAACATCCTTCATAAGGTCGATGTTCTTGAGCAGCTTGGTCTGATACTCAAGTGCGGCAGGAATGATGTGGTTCAGAGCCATACGGCCTGTTACGCGGGCCTCGATCTGTACCTTCTTGGTATATATCTCCCACTTAACCTCGTTGCGGGCCTCAAGTTCCTTCTCGGTGTAAACACCAAGCTTGGTGAACAGCTCGATAGCCTTGGGAGTGGTGAATGACTTGAACATCTCAGGAACGTTGGTCAGAGTGTCCAGACCACGCTTCTTGGCCTCAGCCTTCCACTCATCGGTATAACCGTTACCGTCAAAGCATACAACATCAATAATGCTCTTGATGATGGGCTTCAGGGTATCCATGATGGCTATGTTCATTGCCTTACCGGCCTTAATCTCCTTGTCTACATCGGCCTTGAATGCAATCAGCTGCTCGGCTACGGCTGCGTTCAGAGCGGTCATGGCGCCTGCGCAGTTTGCGCTTGAACCCACGGCACGGAACTCAAAGCGGTTACCGGTGAATGCGAACGGTGATGTACGGTTACGGTCGGTGTTGTCAACGAAGATCTCAGGAATCTCAACCAGACCTACTGACTTACCCTTCTTGCCGGCAATCTCGATAGGAGTATCGGAGGGAACCTCAAGCAGCTTCTTGAGCACTGCGGTCATTGTGCGGCCCAGGAATGCTGATACGATTGCGGGAGGTGCCTCGTTGGCGCCCAGACGGTGAGCGTTGGTTGCGGTAGCGATAGAAGCCTTGAGGATATCGTTGTGCTTCTGTACGGCAGCCAGAACGTTTACAAAGAATGTAACGAACTGCAGGTTACCCATAGCGTCCTTACCGGGAGCCAGCAGCAGTGTGCCGGTATCGGTACCCAGTGACCAGTTGTTGTGCTTACCTGAACCGTTGATGCCGTCAAAGGGCTTCTCGTGGAACAGAACAACGAAACCGTGCTTACGGGCGATGCTGTTCATCACGTTCATCATCTGCTGGTTCTGATCGTTTGAAAGGTTGGTCTCACCGTAGATGGGAGCAAGCTCGAACTGGTTGGGGGCAACCTCGTTATGACGTGTCTTAAGAGGTATACCAAGCTTGTAACCGGCAATCTCGATGTCGCGCATGAAAGCGGCAACACGTGAAGGAATAGCACCAAAGTAGTGGTCATCCAGCTGCTGGTTCTTTGACGATGCGTGACCCATCAGAGTGCGGCCTGTAAGCATCAGGTCGGGACGTGCTGCGTAGAGGTCCTCATCGACCAGGAAGTACTCCTGCTCCCAACCCAGATAAGAGTAAACCTTCTTAACCTTGGGGTCGAACATGCGGCAGATGGGAAGAGCTGCGTCGTTGACAGCCTTCAGAGCCTTCTTCAGAGGAGTCTTGTAGTCAAGAGCCTCGCCGGTATATGAAATGAATACTGTAGGTATGCAGAGAGTGTCATCCTGTATGAACACAGGTGATGTGGGATCCCATGCTGTGTAACCGCGGGCCTCGAAGGTAGCGCGGATACCGCCGCTGGGGAATGATGATGCATCAGGCTCCTGCTGTGCCAGTGCCTTGCCGTCAAAGCACTCGATCATACCGCCCTTGCCATCGTACTCCATGAATGAGTCGTGCTTCTCGGCAGTACCGTCGGTCAGAGGCTGGAACCAGTGAGTAACGTGTGTTACACCGTGCTCCATAGCCCAGGTCTTCATACCGGCTGCAACGCCGTCGGCAGTCTTGCGATCCAGAGGCTCGCCATTGTCAATGCAGTTCACAATAGCTTTGAAGGTCTTGTCATCAAGATACTTGCGCATCTTGTCACGGTTGAACACCAACTCGCCGAAATACTCCGAAGTCTTCTTGGCGGGTGTCTCCACTACAGCAGCCTTCTTCTTGAAAGCATCCTGTATCACATCAAATCTAAGTTCACTCATAATTGTATTGTTTTGTGGTTTTTGTTCTTGTTTGTTATTAAAGACGAAAGGCCAGTCCAAGTGGGCCAGCCTTTTCGTTATGTTTAAAGATAAGTGTTGCCGATTGACTTACTCCCCGGCTGGAGAGAGAATAGCCAAACAGCTGCAGACATTACGCTTAGGATTGAAACCAACCTCCAGAGCATATCTGAAACCATATTCTATCAACACTTTCATATCTTCGATCGTCTTTATGTATCAAAAACGATGCAAAAGTACGAATAAATGTTGCAATTTGAAAACGATTCTCCATTATTTTTTCACAAAATGATATTAAAAAAATGTTATCTGCAGCAAACCGATATTTAAAAGGCTTATTTGTAGGCATTTTCGTGTACACCCTTTACTGCACGACCGCTGGGATCGTTCAGTTTGCGGAAACTTGCATCCCATTTCAGAGCCTCGGCAGTAGAACAAGCTACGCTTGGTACGCTGGGTACGCACTTGGCTGCTGATGCGCTGGGGAAATGCTCCTCAAATATGCTGCGATAATAATATTCCTCCTTGTTCATGGGAGTGTTTATGGGGAAACGCTCCTCGGCATGAGCCATCTGCTCATCGGTTACTGCAGCAGCGGTAATCTCTTTCAGAGTGTCAATCCAACTGTAACCTACTCCATCGCTGAACTGCTCCTTCTGGCGCCATGCAACGCTCTCGGGCAACATATCGGCAAAAGCCTCACGAACCACACGCTTCTCAATCTCATGACCCGGGCACATCTTAGCCTTGGGGTTCATGCGCATTGCAACATCCAGGAACTCCTTGTCCAGGAAAGGTACTCGGCCCTCAACGCCCCATGCTGCCAGTGACTTGTTTGCACGCAGGCAATCATAAAGGTGCAGTTTGGAAAGTTTACGTACAGTCTCCTCATGAAATGCCTGGGCATCGGGAGCCTTGTGGAAATAGAGATAACCTCCAAATACCTCATCGGCTCCCTCGCCGCTCAGCACCATCTTGATTCCCATGCTACGTATAACTCGGGCAAGCAGGTACATGGGAGTGCTGGCACGTACCGTGGTAACATCATATGTCTCAATGAAGTAGATCACGTCACGAATGGCATCCAGTCCCTCCTGGACTGTGTAGTTTATTTCATGGTGTACTGTTCCTATGTGTTCGGCAACCTCACGGGCCTTAGCCAGATCCGGAGCACCCTTAAGGCCCACTGCAAACGAGTGCAGACGCGGCCACCAAGCCTCCTGCTGGTCATCGGTCTCAACGCGGCGTGCAGCGTTTTTCTTTGCTATGGCCGATATCACCGAACTGTCCAGACCGCCCGACAGAAGCACTCCGTAAGGAACATCGCACATAAGCTGACGCTTTACGGCTGCCTCAAGGGCATCGTGGAGTTCCTCAATGCTGGCGTCGTTGTCCTTGACTGCCTCATACTTGAACCAGTCACGGGTCCACCAGCGCTCAATATGTCCGGTACGACTGCTCAGGAAATGTCCGGGCAGGAACGGCTCGTACTCAGGGCAGATACCCTCAAGAGCCTTGAGCTCGCTGGCTACGCAAATGTGACCCTCCTTGTCCTTACCGATGTAAAGAGGAATAACGCCTATGGGATCGCGGGCAATCAGATACTCGTCACGCTCTGCGTCATACAGGGCAAAAGCAAAGATACCGTTCAGTTTCTCCAGCATACGGATAAAATCCTCCTGACTGCCGCCGGCACGTACAGCATCACGGTAGAGCGCCAGGATAACCTCGCAGTCACTGCCTGTGCTGAACTCGTAGCGGCCCTCATACTCACGGCGTATTGCCTGATGGTTGTAAATCTCACCGTTAACGGCCAACACCTGCAGACGGTCCATGCTGAACAGGGGCTGACCGCCCGACTGAGGGTCCACAATGCTCAGACGCTCGTGAGCCAGAATGGCAGAACCTCCACACCAGATACCGCTCCAGTCCGGACCGCGGTGACGTATACGGCGACTCATTTCCAATGCACGCTGTCGGAGCTGCTCTGACTGCTTCTTAATCCTGAAGATTGAAACTATTCCACACATAGTATTTATTGTTTTTGTTATTATTCGCGTCTGCCAACAGGAACAAAAAAAAGACTGATCAAATTGACCAGTCTTTATTATGTTTTCTGTTTATTTCTACAATGATTAACTTTCCCGCTGGTCAAAAGGAGCAACCATCAAAACCTGATTATTATTCTGGTTCTGATTATTCTGCTGATTATTATTGGTTACAAAGACCAAACCTTTTGCCATATCTGTTTCGCTAAATATGCCGCAAATTTACGCACACTATTTTGTACCACCAAAAGAATTTGCGGAAAATATCACTTTAATACTAAAATTTTTTCTGCGTTGACAAATTGCCACCATTATATATATAATAGTAACATTTTGTCAGACAAGAAAAGTTGCATTCTTGTTTAAAAAATCGCGCCCGCAACTCATTATATATTGTTATTATTTATAAATTTGCGTCTCATCAATTACGACTGAACTGTTATACTCAATAGGACTTTTAGGGATTTATGGAAACAACTTTTGCTGTTTATATATACACCATATGCATGACTGTCATTTTTATTTTGGCCTTTCTGTGTTGGATTAAGCGCAAAGAAGTAAATGACAGGGCACGAACAATCCTAGCCATAATCAATTTCTTTTTCGGACCGATGTTGGCAGTTTACATTACATTTTTAAGCGCAGGAAAAGTATCCACAGTTCACGCAATGTTCACGCCAGCCTTATGCATAGGAGGTTTTTATGCATTTGTATCAATCATGTATTATCCTATTGAGGTTATAAGACCGAATTGGTTAAAAGGTCGGAAGCTGTTATATCCGTTAATTCCTGCGTTTTTGATAACCATTCCCTTGTTATTCGGAATACGCTTTCGTGATATCCTAAGCTTCAACGATATTATTGAACATTGGTACTCTATTGATGTCCTGATCAGGATATTCCCGGTTTTGTATATCGCAATCGGCTCACTTATGTTCCTGTTCATCCCATACAACTGGCGTAAGTCAAGTGCCGACAGCCATTTTATACGTCTGTATGTAATCTTTGCAGAAATAACAGCTGTCTTTTTTTTCTGGAATTGTCTGGCCGGAAGCCAACTGGTATCTGATATCCATATCTTATGGTGCACCTTTTTCACTTTGTGTTTAGGTTACTACGAGCTGAGAATGCGAGTCTTACCTCCTGTTGACACACAGGATCTGCCGGATGAGCCGGAACCAATACAGGAAGACCAGGACGATGAAGACCGGGCCGATGACCTTTGGCAACGCATCAGTCACCAGATGCAAAAGCATGAGATATGGCGCAACCCCGATGCCACCGTTGAGATAATGAGCCGAGCCGTAGGCACCAACCGCATATACGTAGCCGATTGCATACGCGAGCACACAGGACTCACCTTCAATGATTACCTGAACAAGTGGCGCACCGAGTATATGGCCGATAAGCTTCGCCAGGATCCCGGTCAGGACCAGAAACCGCTCTACTTTGAGATAGGATACCGCAACCGCCAGACTGCATACCGCAACTTCATCAAGTTCATCGGCTGCTCGCCGAGCGATTATGTCGCCTCTCTTTAATCAATTTGTAAAAGGCTGGTAATCAGCCTTTTTCTTTTTTGCAACATCAAATTGCAAAATTGTAACGTCCCTTTGCGGATTTTGCAACACCGTATTTCGGCATTGCAACATCGGCCCTACCCGCCTGTTTTTATTCTTTAGTAACATTGCAGCGCAAAAGTTTTTTGACACCAACATCAAACAACAATAAACTCAATGGTACTTATGACAAAGAAAGAATCTCTTTCAGGGCGCACCAGTCTGGTGCGTGCAGCGATCTTGGTCATGCTCGCCTTGTTTATGGGGCCGCAAAAGGCTCATGCAGGCAACATGGACCTTAAGTATGACCGCCTGTTTCATGGCATGGGATGGAACAACCAGGCCGCCCAAATCTTCTTCTCAATGGAAATCAAGAATTTCTATGGCGTAGACGAGGGTTTCTACTCCCAATGTGGAGGACTTGGCATCTACGTCAGTAGAGACAACGGAGAGAACTGGCAGCATCTGCTCAATCTGAGCTGCGGAGGCGATGAAAACATCAACTCCAACAGCGAGCCCGGATGGGGATGCTACAAGTCCGAGACCCACAGAGGACACGACGGAAACAACTCACTGGTTGCCGAGGTCTGCTGGAATGTACCTCTTGATTGGCGTAACTGCACCCTGAAATTCAAGTGTCAGGGCACTTGGTCCGAGTCAAACGGCGGCAATACGCATTATATCTACAAGGAATGCTACTATTCCAACTATTACACCTTCACTGTACGTTCGTTGTACTGGAACGGTGAATTAACCCTTGATCCTGACGGAACAATCAATATCCCCTACAGGACCGGAAGCTCAAAGAACACTGACGGATACACCAAATTATATGCTTTCATTGACGGCTCCTACCGCTCAGAGATTGGCGACAAGAGCATAAATCTGAATGGAGGTATATACTCCTTCAAACTGCAGGATTTAGGCAAAGACATGTTGTCAACCTTCACCATTCAGCCGTACAACATGTATTCCCATCACTATGATACCTGGGGCGGCACACAGTATACCTTATCTACTGCCGACACAAGGACCTTCTACCCTCTGCCCTACGCAACCGACCTGTCGGGAGCATTCGATCAGCTCAACAACGAGGTTTCATTGACATGGAACATAGCCAATACCGATCATTATGAGGGCAGTTGGGCCATATACCGCAACGGACAACGTGTAGGTTCAGTGGATCAAAGCCAATCGTCATACACCGACTCCGGCTTTGAGAACGGTAAAATAGATTATCAGGTTTTCTACGAGCTCTCCAACTGGCCCGAAGGAACCCAGATCGATCAACTCAAAAGTAATGTGACATCGGTCAACGCCAAACGTTCACTCCCCATTCTTAACGTTAATGCCGAAAGCCAGTCTGACCGCATTATCTTTACATGGAACTCCGACGGCTACCCGCTGGATTGGGGTAACAAGTTCAACATCTACGTTGACAACGAGGCAACACCTATTATTACTATAGTACCTACCGACAACCAGACCAGCTTCAAGTGGGAGCATCGCTCAACCGACAAGCATGGACAGCGTGAGACCACAAAGATTGACGGCACCAACTATTACTATACCGAGGAGCCGCTCAACGCATGCACACCCCACAACTACCGTATAGAGGGTGTCGTAGGTTCATCTATAATCTCATCGGTCACCATACAGAAAAAGGCCGTAGGTAACGGAACACTGTTCTACTCATTCGACGCCACAAAAGGAACCTATCCCGGACGCGTAAAACTTAACTGGCACGTTGACCTGCAGGGATCGACCGCAGCCAAGACCTACTATATAGAGCGCAAACGCGCCGAGGACGAGCAGGACCAGTGGAGCGAGATATACCGCACATCAAGCAACGACTATTATCTCTCATATACCGATGACACACCGTTGTCAGGCGTATATTATGAATACCGCGTAACCGTAATCGACAAGTGCGAGGACGGCGAGGAAAAGACCAACTATGTAGAGAACATAGGTTTCTCACAGACCTCGGGTACCGTAAGCGGCCGCATAACATACGGCACCACCGGCAGCGCAGTAAAGGGAGCCGATGTCATTGTCAGGAAAGTGTCCACCGATCCCATGAGTGAGCAGTACCATTCGCTTCACTTTACCAGCCCCCTGGGCGAAGCCGTATGGCCCTATGTTGACGGCAACTATGCCCAAAAGACATTCGCCGACAACGACTTCACCGTACAGGCATGGATCTGTCCCGATGAGCTGTCAGACAGCAAGATTATCCAGTTCAAGGGCGATGACTGCTACATAGGCATTACCACCGGCGGAAAAGTAACCTTCAACGGAATAGCGTTCGACAAAGTCACCATCAACACCAAGAGCTATTCACATCTGTCCATCATCCGCAAGGGAACAAATGTAGACTGTCATGTCATCTACATTGACCCCAAACAGGGTGTGACAACATATCACGACAATATCACGCTCCCGTCCCAGACACTCCCGCTGAGCAGTGCCACACAGTTCACGTTAGGTCACTTCAAGGGATACATTGACGAGTTACGTATCTGGACCAAGGCTCTCACCATAGATGAGATCGAGGAGAACTACGACCATCTGCTGGTAGGAAACGAGAAAGGCCTTGAGACCTACTGGACTTTCGACGAGAACCTGCACACACAGTTCTTTGACTATTCACGCAACGGAACCGTATTCCACCAGCATCACGGCAAGACCGGCACCAACACCGAGCCCTCCACCATCACTCCCAAGAAGCTGGAGCTCAAAGCCAAGACCGATGTTGACGGTAACTATATTATACAAGGTGTACCCTTTATGGGCGAAGGTACCACCTACGAGATCATCCCCTCGCTGGGCATCCATACATTCAGCCCCAGCAAGCAGCTCAGATATGTAAGCAGCAACTCGCTGGTACACAACTCGACCGACTTTACCGATGACTCATCGTTCCCCGTATCAGGTACCATCCGCTATTCAAACACCTTATACCCTGTTGAGGGAGTCCATTTCTTTGTAGACGGACAGATATGCGCCAAGGACGGTCAGCCCGTAACCACCAACGCCAACGGTCAGTTCGTGATCAGCGTACCTATAGGCAAGCACTACATCACCGTCCAGAAGGAGGGCCACACCTTTGAATATAACGGCCGATACCCCGAAGATCCCAACAACACCGGAACAGTCGAGGAGTTCTTTGACGAACGGAAGAATATGGAGTTCTGGGACAACACCCTTGTAACCGTAGCAGGACGTATAACCGGAGGATTCATCGAGGACCAGAAGCCTCTTGGCTTTGGACTGAGCCTCAACAACATAGGCCAGGCCACCATACAGCTGGTGGCAGCCCACTCCATGAATGTCGAGAAGGTTGTAAACGGCCTTTCATCAGGTTTTGAATTCGGCACAGACCCATTAAGTGTCCAGTCTCCCACTCCGGCCGTCCAGAGCGTAGCATACCGTAACGGCGGCAATGAAGAGGATACAAAGTACATAACCATCAAGACCGATCCCAACACCGGCGAGTTCGCAGCCCTGCTGCCGCCCGTGGATTATGTGGTAAACAGCGTCACGATAGACAACAATTCGAATATTAATCTGGACGGCTTTTCAAGCATCATAGCAAGCGATCCCAACAAGACATCAACCGACACGCTTGTAACCGAAGACGGCGAGCAGTACTTTGAGTACGTAGCCAAGTTGAAGAAATCCTACTACACCGACCCCATCCTTGAGGTCACTCAGGTGAATGCCGATGGCGCATTCGGTGAAAAGCAGTTGGAATACAAGGACAAGAGCACCAAGGAGAACGTCCAGCTCTACACCAAGGAGGGCAACAACATTAATTACACATTCGGTGTTCCCGTATTCAAGCAGGCCAACAAATACACCTTCGATGTCAAGGCATACGAGGTTTATACCAACTACGACAACAGTGAGCCTGTTATAGACCAGGTACCGCTGCAGAACGTAGAGGTTGTGTTCAGCAACCAGATGGGAACCGGACAGGAGGTTGTCATAAACTCCAAGCTCACCGCCGAGGATGATGAGGACGGCGACCTGGGCAGCACCATCCCCGACGTGGTGACACTTGACGACAAGGGTCATGCACAGTACGAGTGGCAAGCCGGACTGCCCAACATCACCGCCCCCTTCAAGCTCTCTCTGGGCGCCTCGTTCACACATGTGGACAAGACATCCCAATTTATGGTCACTGACGGTATTGTAGCAGGTGCACTGCCCTCGGGCAACAACTTCGTTACCGAGGGACCCGACCTGGTGACAATGATAATCCGTGATCCGGGAGGCACAAGCTCACAGGCCTATATGGAAAAAGGTGAAAGCTACACCTCCACACTCACAACCGATGTTGAGCTCTCCTACAACAGGGAGGATATGACTCATACCGAGATAGGTTTCAAGCTCATTCAGTTCAACGGTGTCGGTGTAGGTGCTATATCCGGTATCATAACCGATAACAGCGAGCTGTCAACCGTGGATGCCGGCTTCACCATCGAGGATACTTATGTAAACTCACAGACCAAGTCACTCACCACCACAACCACCCGCCGCATATCCACCAGCTCCGAGCCTGAATATGTAGGTGCCATGGGTGATGTGTTCATTGGCAAATCCACCAACCTGGTATTCGGCAACGCCCGTTCCGTAGGCCTTGTAAAGAAGAACGGCACATACGAATTTGCACTCAAGGATGACTATGTGACAGACCAGAGTTTCAAGACCGAGTTCTCATACTCTCAGAACTACATCATCAACACCCTTATCCCCAACATCATAAACCTGCGTAATGACGTACTCAGGAAGGGTGTCGATAAGTTCGGTTCAACATACGACGTCCACCCGGGTGTGACCGAGGAGGATGATGACTATGGAATGGAAGGCACATATGACTACACTCCTGTCAACCCCCTGCCCAAGGACGGTGTATCGGACCAGGTAAGTCTGTATAACCAGATGATAGCCAACTGGGAAAGACATCTGGCAAACAACGAGCAGGCCAAGGTAAAGGCAATAAAGGAGCGCGACAGCTATATAGCCCGCAACGAGAGCTTTGATACCGGCAGCTCCATAGAATCGTCGGTTACCACCACCAACAGCAAGACAACCAGCAACAGCGGATCGTTCAAGACCGAGGTATCGCTGGCCTTGGGAACAGATATTGAGATATTCTCCATCAATCTGAATTACAGCTCAAAGAACTCAATATCAACCGCCACAACCATTTCCGGCGAGACTCAGACCGAATCGAGCATTACCACAGGCTACACCCTTGCCGAAGCCGGCGATGACGACGCCCTGACCATCGACGTGTTCAATGCACCCGACGGAAACGGAGCCATATTCGTAACCCGCGGCGGTCAGACATCATGTCCGTATGAGGGCGAGCAGAAGACTCTCTACTATGAGCCCGGCAAGCATGTAATATCGGCTGCCACCATGCAGATTGAGATACCCAGAATCACTGTCGAGAACGCCGCCAACCGCGTGGGAAGCATACCCGCAGGCAAGAGCGCATCATACATGCTGCTTCTGCGCAACGACAGCGAGACACAGGAGGACTGCTTCTTTGACCTGTTCAGCATTGACGAGACCAACAAGAAGGGTGCAGGCCTGCATGTTAACGGCAACGAGTTGGGCAGCGGACGCTCCGTTCTGGTTCCTGCCGGCGGTACCGTACGCATGAGACTCGACCTGGAGCAGAACAGCATAGGTGACCTCAAGTACGACAGCATAGCCATTGTGCTTGCCTCACAGTGCCAGAGCGATCCTACCAGCACATGGGATGTCATAGGCGACACCGTATGGATATCGGCCGAGTTTGTTCCCACCAGCACCGATGTGACACTGCGCATAGACAACACCACAGTCAACACATCGACCCAGGGCAACCTGCAGCTGGGTGTACGTGACTTTGACCCGCACTACGACGGCCTCAAGTACATTGCAATACAGTATCAGGGTGCAGGCGAGACAAGCTGGCACGATGTACGCAAGTATTGGGTTGATTCCAAGGATGTGGATTCCGAGAACCCCATTGATGATCTCCTGCCCTCAAGCGGAATGATCAACTACACTCTTGAAATGGTACCTTCGCTGTTCACAGACCGCGCATACAAGTTCCGCGCCATCTCGGCACGCGCCTACGGCAGCGGCGAGGTAACATGCGTGAGCGACGAGATAACCGTAATCAAGGATATGAGTCTTCCCAAGCCCATGGGTACACCCCAGCCCAGCGACGGAGTACTCTCGGCCGGCGATGAGCTGAGCATAATCTTCAACGAGGATATCCAGACAGGACGTGTAAAGAAGGAGGATTTCCTGATAACAGGCGTGCTGAACGGCTCCAAAATAAACCATCAGACCGCTATGGCCCTGACCGGAGGCGCTCTGTCAGCATCCACCGATGCCAGCATCAACCTTACCGACAAGGACTTTACATTCGAGTTCTATATCAAGCCTCAGGGAGCCGGAACCATACTCAGTCACGGAACCGGAACCAAGAAGATGAGTGTCGGAATCAACCAGGACAGCAAGTTCACCGTAACCATCGAGGGCCAGACCTATACATCGGGCCAGACAGTTCCGCTGGGAGAATGGGATTATATCTGCCTGAGTTATCAGGCCAGGGAGCATCTGCTCAACGCCCAGCTGTCCAACGCCAACAACCAGACTCCCGTCATACTCTTCTTTAACCTTGAAGTTCCTGAGTATATGGGCAACGGTCCCATCTGCGTCGGACAGAACATAAGCGGAGCCATGCACGAGCTGCTGCTGTGGGATAAGCTCCTGGATTCAAAGGAGATTGCCAACCAGAGCCTCATCTCCAAGAACCCGCACTCACGCGGTCTTATAGGATACTGGAAGATGAACGAGGGCGAAGGCCGCACCATCACCGACTACTCACGCAACCGCCATATGACAATGGAGGCCGAGAACTGGTACTTTGAGAACAGGAACATGGCTGTGGAACTGGACGGAACCCGTTATCTGACCATTCCCACCATGGATATACCCACAACTATGGACAATGACTACGCAGTCGAGATGTGGGTCAAGGCTCCCGCACAGTCAGGCGCAGCCCAGCTGCTGCAGGCCGGCCAGGTGGCTCTCTACATTGACGAGAGCGGTAAGCTGCAGATGTCATCGGACGGAACACAGATTGCCGTACAGGATGTCCTGCTGGCCGATAACGCTTGGCACCACGTAGCATTGAGCATTATCCGCAGCGGCAATGCCAATATCTATGTGGACGGCATCAACAGACTCACCATCGGCGCCGACAAGGTTGCAAGCACATCAGGCAACTACCTGATTATCGGAGCACGCCGCACTGCCCTTCTCATAGGCGAAGCATACGAGTATGACCGTTATCTGACCGGTATCATCGACGAGGTCCGCATCTGGCACGCCACCATGAACGCCGACAGGATAAAGAGTCAGCGTAACATGCGCCTGAGCGAAACAGAGCCGGGTCTGGTTGCCTACTATCCGTTCGAGATCAACAAGCTTGACAACTACGGCCAGCCCATCACCGTGATTGACTCCATAGACATTCACAGGAACGGTATGGCAGCCCGCATCAACAATCAGGACATGGAGGCATCACAGTTCACCGATCAGGCTCCTGCCCTGCATGTCAAGCCCGAGATAGAGAACGTACGTTTCGACCTCGTCACATCGGACAACAAGATTATCATCAACATTGCAGAGAGTAACACCAAGATTCAGGGAACCACACTCAACATCACCGCACGCAACATAAGTGATCTGAACGGTAACCTGTGCAACAGCGTCACCTGGACTGCATATGTTGATATAAAACCGCTCAAGTGGGAGAACCAGGAGCTTGACGTTACACAGAGCGTCACCCAGCAGAGCACCGTTATGACCACTCTGGTCAACAAGAGCGGTGAGGCGCAGACCTGGTCACTCAGCAACCTGCCCTCATGGCTGGATGCCGATATGCAGTACGGCGTACTCATGCCTTTGGCCGAGCAGCCCATCACATTCACCGTGAGCCCCGCCACACCTATCGGCAAGTACGAGCAGACCGTATATGTAACCGGCAATGACAGCATCGACACCCCGCTTGTGTTCAACGTCAACGTAACCGGCAACATTCCCGACTGGAGTGTCAACCCGTATGACTTTGAGAGCTCCATGAACGTTATAGGCGTACTTGTAAAGGACAACACCTACATGTCCGATCCCGACAACATCATGGCCGCCTTCATAGGCGAGGAGTGCCGCGGTATTGCCAAGCCCGTATATAACGAGCGTTACGGCAACTACTTTGTGACAATGGATATCTTCGGCAGCAGCGCTGACATGGGCAAGGAGGTAACATTCCGCGCTTATGACGCTCTTACCGGAACCGTTTATCCCGAGGTCACATGGAACTCCAGCAACACATTCAGCTTCACTCCGCTCACACTGGCCGGAACATACGCCGATCCCAGAGTCTTTACCGTTCAGGACAAGATTGAGCAGATAACCGCCCTCAAGGCCGGCTGGAACTGGGTATCCATCTATGTCAACGCACAGGATATGTCGGTACCTGCCATCTTCAGGAACATAGCCGACAATATTGTGGCCATCAAGAGCCAGACCGGCGGTTACAAGGTATACGAGGACGGAATGTGGACCGGTAACCTGGGCAACCTGACCAACAGCCAGATGTATGCCGTACAGGTCAAGGCCGACTGCAAGCTCCGCGTGGTAGGTACCGTACCCACCACCGCCGTAACCGTAAGCCAGGGTTGGAACTGGGTAGGTTACTACGGACGTCAGGTAGCCAACCTGGCCGATGCGCTGGCCGATCTGGACAAGACCGACGGCGATATGGTCAAGGCTCAGCAGGGCATTGCCTACTGGGACAACTACGAGTGGTCCGGATCGCTCATCATGCTGCAGCCCGGTATGGGTTATCAGATCATGAGCACCGCTACTCAGGACAAGACATTCGCCTACCCGAGCACCATTGTCAACGCCACCCATCTTGCTCCGGCACGGGGCACCGTTGGCAGCATCAGCCCCGCATACAACGGTGTGTTCGAGCCTGTGAACGTTCGCAACTATCCTGACAACGCCATCATGGCCGTCAAGGTAACTGCCGGTAACAGGAATCTTGCCAACACCCAGGTAGCCGTATTTGCCGGCGACGAGTGCCGCACCGCAGCCACAACCGACAGCGAGGGCGTTGCACTGCTCACCATCCCGGGCGACGAGCCCTGCCTTATCACCATCAAGGCCTCTATAGGCAACCAGGTGGTAGAAGCACCGATCACTCTCATGTACCAGACCAACGCCATGTACGGTTCACCCAACCATCCGCTCACCGTGGATATGGGCACCACCGGCATTGATGCGGTCAACGGCTCATCAGACACTCAGTCAGTATATGATCTGAGCGGCCGCAAGGCTGATCCGCAGGCAACCGACCTTAAGGGTATCTACATCATTAACGGTCAAAAGCAGGCAGTTAAATGAGAATGACTGCCAAGTTCCACAAGCTGTTGGCACTCCTCTTAATGGGGAGTGCCAATATGTGGGCTGTCAACGACCCCTTCCCCACCGTCAATTTCCGCGCCTATCAGGGAAGCATGATACTGACGGCACAGGTAGTCAACAACGGTCAGGTCCTTAACGATGCTATGGTAGCTGTCTACTGCGGCGACGAGCTTCGCGGCAAGGACTTTGTGGGTAACGATGCCCAACACCCCGGTTACGTGTACACCACCATATGGGGCAACTATACAGGCAATGACCAGCCGCTCCATTTCCAGGTCTACGATGGTGAGAACACATACAGTTTCTACCCCAACCCGGAGCTGCTGTACACCTTTAACGGCGTTGTAGGAAGCACCGCAAGCCCCTACTGCATCGACCTGTCGCCATTACCTCTGGAAAAGTCCGATGCACGAGCCCTGATAGCCCGCAAGGGACGCAGGGTAAGCGCAACGTTCCAGCGTTCATTCACCCGCGACGTGAGCAGCACCGTGTGCCTGCCCTTCAGCATAAGCAGCCAGGAGGCATCGGCCTACGGTACGTTCTACCGGTTTGCCGGAGTGAGCCGCAATGAGAACGAATGGATAGTGACTATGACCGATGCCACCGCCGACAGCCCCCTCCAGGCAGGCACGCCCTACCTGTTCAAGCCGTCGGCCACAGGCCTTGTTGAGTTTAGCGGAACGGTCCTTGTACCGGCCGATGCCACCCTGGAAAGCTTCAAGCCACAGGAGGTTGCAGCCATAGGTGAATGGTCGTTTCAGGGTACTTACAGCGCTATTGTCTGGAGCGAAGGGCACCCCGACCTGGGCTCGGTCTACGGATTCGTAGCAACCGAGTATACGGGAACCGATTTCAGCGCAGGCACTTTTGTCAAGGCAGGAGCCGGAGCCAGCATTGCTCCGTTCAGGGCCTACCTCAAGAGAGACGCCGCCAGCCACGCCCCCGGACGTAACATGAGCGCCAGTATCGATGTGCCCCAGCGCCTCACAGTCTACCTGACCGACCGCGACGGCGGACTGACCGCAGTAGGCATGCTGGACACTCAGAGCGGCCAGGTGACATTCAACGACAACGCTTGGTACTCCCTTGACGGCCGCCCGCTGCCCGGAAGGCCAGAGATTCCGGGAGTATACATCAACGGAGCCCGTAAAGTAGTAATCAGATAGTCCAATATAAAAGACCATTAAATGAAAAAGACATACCATAAACCACAGACACAGGTTTATGACATCCACTGTTCAAAGATACTCTGCATGAGCGGCGAGGAGGATCTCTATTTCGGCCCGTTCGGTCAACTGACGGAGCGCGACCGGGATCACTACCTGTCCTGAATCATTTCAAGCGGATAATATCGGTCCAACGGGTTGTTGGATTGGGACTGCGATAGTCATGCTTGATGGCGTTGGCAAAGACATCGGCCTTTCCGACGCCATCCTTGTTTGTGTACTGCTGAGCGCCCAGTACGATGGTCTCGGTTCCCTGCACGCGGTTGATGCGGTCTATCACGGCATCCAGGCGGCGCATACGCTGGAACTGCTCGGCGTTGGTGTCAAACAGGTCGGGCTGCACGGGGCTGCCCGGGCCCACACCCATCACTATCACACCCGCCTTCTTGTATTTGTAGCCCGGGCGGTAGAGCTGCTCCAGCAGGTTACCCGCTGTCTGCACTATGGTGGTGGTTGTAGCCGTGGGGGTTATCAGGCGCTGCTCCCGGAAGTTCCAGTACTGAGGCAGGTCCTCGCGGAAGGGGTTGGTGTTGAGGAACACGGCCACTATGGAGGCTACACTACCCTGCTGACGCAGTTTCTCGGCACACCGCACTGCGTAGTTGGACACGTGTGTGCGCAGCTCATCCGGATCCGTTATCATGGTGGAGAACGAACGGCTGGTGCATATGCTCTTCTTGGCCGCCAGCTCCTCGTTAGGCACGCAGTCCTGACCGTTCAGCTCACGCCAGGTGCGCTCCACCACAATGTTGCGGAATATGGCTCTGACCCAGCTCTGAGGCCGGCTGGCAAAATCAAAGGCTGTCTGTATACCATGCTCATGCATACGTGCGGTATAACGGCGGCCAATACCCCAGACATCGTCAATGGAGGTCAGTTTAAGGGCCTTGATGCGCTTCTGATCAGTATCCATCAGGCAGCAGTGGCGGTATCCGGGATAGTGCTTTGCAAAATGACTGGCCACCTTGGCAAGGGTCTTGTTGGGAGCTATGCCTATGCTCACCGGCATCCCCACGCTGCGCAGCACCCGGCGGTGCAGGTTCTCGCCCCACTCCTTGAGGTCTATCCGCTCCATACCGTCCAGATAGACAAAACACTCATCGATGCTGTATCGGAAGTACTCAGGCGCCTCCTTGCGTATTATGGAGACCACACGCCCGGTCAACTCGGCATATAACTCATAGTTGGACGAGAAAACGGCAATCTTCTCGTTGGGGAACTGCTCCTGCAGCTTAAAGTAAGGGACGCCCGCCTTGATGCCCAGCTGCTTGGCCTCGTTGGAGCGCGCCACCACGCACCCGTCGTTGTTGGAAAGCACCACCACCGGCTTGCCCTCCAGGTCCGGACGGAACACACGCTCACAGGACACGTAACAGTTGTCACAATCAATTATGCCGTACATAGCAAGAGGGAATTAGTACTTACGCCAGGTCTTGATGGTATAGACCACCACGCCCCACACCATGAATGAGTCCGTGTCCGTAATGCGTATGGGTTTGTAAGCAGGGTTGGCAGGCAGCAGCTGGATATATCCCTGACTGCGGTGGCTCAGGTCAAGAGTCTTGATGGTAAACTCATTGTTGATGTAAGCCACAATAATATCGCCGTTATTAGCCTCCAGGCTGCGGTCAATCACCGCCAGATCCCCATCGTCCAATCCGGCCCCAATCATTGAGTCGCCCACCACACGCCCAAAGAATGTAGCCTCCGGATTCCGGATAAGATCCCTGTTAAAGTCCAGACTGTCCCGCATATAGTCCGTAGCAGGGCTTGGAAACCCCGCCTTAATACCCGGCGCCAGCATGAGCGGCTGGTCCTGAGTGAACTCCGATGGCAGTATATTTATGGAGCCTGGCATATTGAATGTTTGCGATTGTAAAGGTAGTGTTTTTTGTACAACCTAATTGTTCATTTCCTATCTTTGAAAGACCAAGAGAATTATCAAAACCAACTATGTACAAGACAACCGGACAAAAGAACAGCCGCATAGAGGTGGCCGATGCCCTGAGAGGGCTTGCTGTAGCAGGTATTATACTGTTTCACTCGGTGGAGCATTTCAACACGTTCAGCCGTGAGATCATGTATACGCTTCCGTGTGACGGGACAGTTTTCAGTGTGCTTCAGGCTCTGCTTTCGGGCAAGATGTACGGGATATTTGCAGTGCTGTTTGGCCTGAGTTTTTACATTATGCGCGACAACCAGGAGCAGAAAGGCAAGGATTTTTCGCTGCGGTTTGCTTGGCGCATGGTGCTGCTGTTTATGTTCGGTGTGCTGAATGTTTGCTTTTACGACGGCGACATTCTGATTACTTACGCAATACTGGGACTGCTGCTGATTCCTGCCGGATACCTGAGCAACAGGTGGCTCGGAGTCATAACGGTGCTGCTGCTTATTCAGCCCCTTGAGATATACTCACACATGGTTGGCTGGCATCCCGACTCAAAATGGGTGGACATGGGCTACTTCAAGCTCATGATGGGACATGACACGTTCCTGCATTCGGCCGCAACAAACCTTAGGTACGGTATTACCGTGACGCTGGGATGGTTCTGGTTCCACGGACGCATTACTCAGACCTTGGGTCTGTTCTATCTGGGCCTGCTTATCGGACGCACCAGACTGTTCTACAACGAGGGCGATAACCTTAAGAAATGGCGCAGGATCCTTGCAGTATCGGCAGTAATCATGCTTGCGGGTGCATTCGTGGAGTTTGGAAAGTGGGACGATATGCTGCATCCTATCTGGAATCTGGCAATCCTGATGGTTATATTATCGGCCGCTGTGCTGCTGTGGTACAGGTTTGAGGGATTCAGGAGCGTATTTGGAAAGCTGGGATTCTTTGGGCGCATGAGCCTTACCAACTATCTGCTCCAGTCAATCTTGGGCAGCCTGCTGTTCTACCAGTGGGGATTCAGTCTGTATAACACGCTGGGCACCACCTATTCGGCTCTGGTAGGTCTGGGCATGATCGTGTTCCAGTACAGCATACTTAAGCTGTGGTCCAAGAACCATGAGCGCGGTCCTCTGGAGGGACTTTGGCGCCGCCTGACCTGGATTTAAAAAGACACAGGGAACCGGTTCCCTGTGTTTTTTTTTACAGAAGACAAATTGATTTCAGCTCCTCCGTTAAGGTCTGTACACCACGCTGGATTCGTTCCAGCTGTTTCTTTCTTGGTTTGTGCAGGCCTGCGGCGTAATGCCATAACTGCCTCTCGTTAATGCCGGTAATTCGGCTCAAAGCAGCTTTTGTAAAGATACTGCTGTAGTAGTTTATGAACGTTGTAGCATCTATCACAAAGGATAACTCATACTCACCTTTTACAAGTGACGACGGCTCAACTCCAAGTTCTGCACACGATTCCTTATAAGTCTGAATCGCCTGGGTTATATCGCGCTTAATATCGCTCAGGGTCTTTCCCACAGAAACAATAGGAAGATCATTTATATATGCGCTCAGATTATCTCCGGCATACTCAACTATTACCTGTAATGTATTCATATTCCTTACTTGTTTATTCCCGCCTGACGCAAGATATTGTAATAAGTGCCTTTTTCTATTCCCTTGTTTGTATGATTAGGGATAACCGCCACCTTATTTCCATCGGTATAGACCATGTGGCTCCCTTTTTGTCTTACAAACCAAAATCCATGAGCCTCTAACTCATTGACAACATCCTTAACCTTCTTATAGCTCATACTCAACAGAAAGTTTGGATTGATATCGGCACAAATGTAGTAATAATACGAATTGATTACAAGGAAATGTTCGTGATTTTACTGCATTTCCACTTAAAAGGAGATCTCTTTTCATTTCATTAGTATTAAAAATCAACAAAAGCGTGTTTTCCAGTATCGTATCACGCAAACAATTATCGTCACAAATATAGTAAAAAAGTGACACAGGGAACCGGTCCCTTTGTGTCAGTTTTGTATATTAGCAACCTGATCCTGAAAGAGACCACTGCTTACCTGCAGTCCGATGAGTTCAAGGCCGCAGCCCAATCCATCCTGGATAATCCCAACGCAAGCGACGGCTACAAAGACTGTGTAAGGAGAAGTCTTAAGAAGGTGGAAGACTATTTCTCCCAAAAACAGTAACGCGAACATTATAAGGAACATCATACTACGATTATGAAACTCCCGTTTTACCTTTCAATGATGGTGCTGACCGCAGTTCCCGCCGCGGCACAGGTCAGCATAAACGAGGTATTGGCATCCAACGGCAGCATCAATGCCGATCCCGACTACGGCACAAACGCCGACTGGATAGAGCTGTACAATGCAGGTGAGGCCGATGTAAACCTGCGCGGATGGTCCATCACGGACAACCTGAGCAAGCCCAGGAAGTACCTCCTGCCCGAAGGCACAACCATCAAGGCGGGAGGTTATCTGCTTATATGGTGCGATGATCTGGACTACGGACTTCACGCCTGTTTCAAGCTGAGTGCCGACGGTGAGGAGGTGGGTCTGTTCGATGCTGACGGAAAAATGGTGGACAGCATGACATTCGGCCCGCAATATGGTGATATCAGTTACGGACGCTCTATGGATAATCCCGGAACGGATGTGTTCTTTATGACCCCCACTCCCGGTGCCGCCAACACCACTCCGGGCTATACCGGAAGGTCCAACCAGCCGGTAATTCTGACACAGGGCGGAGCCTATTCGGGTTCGGTTACGGTGACTGTCACCAACGATCAGGGCGGTGAAGTCTATTACACCACCGACGGTTCGGAGCCCACCATGAGCTCAAACATATACACCACTCCCCTGACCTTTACCAAGACAACGGTACTCAGGGCACGCATTCTGGAGGACGGCAAGATGCCGGGCGTGACCAAGACCATGACATATTTCCTTAATAATGAGTTCCAGGGCCACAGCCTGCCGGTGGTATCGCTGGCAACGGACAGCGAGAATTTCTGGGACTCCGAGCACGGAATATACGGTTGGACCAACGCTCATAACGAGAAGGCCGACTTTGAGATTCCCGTAAACATTGAGCTCTACGAGAACAACGGCAGCGACAGAGCCGCATTCAACGAGCCTGCGGGCGTAAAGATAAACGGTCTGTATGCCTGGCAGCTGCCCCAGAAGATGCTGGGAGTATATTTCAAGAAGAAATACGGCGAGAGCAAGCTGTCATACCAGCTGTTCCACGATGATCCGCGCAACGAGTTCGATGACTTTGCGCTGCGTGCATCGGGCAACGACTGGAACTACACCATGTTCCGCGACGGACTACTGCAGCAGGCTTGCCGCAGGGGCGGACTCAATCTGGCGCTGCAGGCGTTCCGCCCATCGGCCGTATACCTTAACGGAGAGTTCCTGGGTATCCATAACATTCGCGAGAAGGTCAACGAGGAGTATATTGAGACCCGCTACGGCCTTGAGTCCGGCACCTTTGACATGATTGAGGGCGACCAGAACGTGGAGGCCGGCGATTGGGAGGAGTGGAACTACTACAAGGAGGTGTGGCAGCAGGATTTGAGCATTCAGGCTAATTATGACGACCTGGCCGAGATCATGGACGTGGAGAACTATACCGATTTCATGGTGGCTCAGATCTGGAGCCATAACACATCGGTCAACCACAATCCTATGGCCTGGAAGCCCAAGGAGGGCGGCGTGTGGCGCTGGATTTTTACCGACGGCGACCGCGGTTTCAACAATTATGCCGATGACTATGCCGACTGGTATGCCGGAAAGGCCAATATGCCTTTCGGGGCGATGCTCCGGAACGACGGTTACCGCGAGTATTTCTGCAAGCGAACCGCCGACCTTCTGTTTACGGCTTTCAACCCGGAGGAGATACAGCGTCAGGTGACTGAACACATGAAAGATATTGAGCCGCTTATGGAACAGCAGGTCCAGAGGTGGCTGGGCACCAGCAGCTCGTACAGCGGCAATGCGCTCACATCGACCCGTCAGTGGCGCAGCAGGATAAGCTATCTGCGCGATTTCTGCAACGGCCGTCCCATTGTTCTGCTTTGGGATCTGTACGAGAACTACGGCGCAGGAATGCCCGCCCTGCTCACCCTTACCGGCAAGAACGGCTTTGAGTTCAATGGTCTGGCTATCAATAAGGACAAGTGGTGCGGATCTTACCCCACCGATATGGAGATTACCCTTACCGCCCGCGAGCGCGTGGGTTACACCTTCAAGGGATGGCGCGAGAATGCCGTCAAGAAGCTGGTTTCAACCGGCAGCCAGTGGAAGTATCTGGACAACGGAACCAGCCCCGCAGAATGGTACAACGCCTCTTTTGATGACTCAGCCTGGAAATCGGGCGCATCGCCTCTGGGATATGATACTGACGAGAAGATGACGGATCTCATAAAGACCACCGTGAACTACGGCTCAAGCAACTCCAAGTATGTGACCACATATTTCCGCCGCAAGTTCACGGTCCAGGATGATCCCTCATCATATCTGCAGATCAAGCTGCGCCTTCTGCGTGACGACGGCGCTGTGGTATGGCTCAACGGCAAGGAGATAATACGCAGTAACCTTAGGGAGAACTTTGAGTCCAATCCGCTGGCCGACAACTATGCAGTTCCCAAGCGTGCAGCCATCCGTTACCTGACCTATGATATCGATCCCTCGTGGCTCATCCAGGGCGAGAACACTCTGGCTGTGGAGGTGCACCAGACTTCAAGGACCAGCTCGGATATCATTATGGATGTGGAGCTTATGGCAGTGCTGGACCAGGCTGCATCGCATAACCGCATGAGCGGACTCACCCAGCCCACCATCAAGTTCTCCATCGACTCCGATATAGCTGTGGAGGCTATGTACGAGCCCGACGGCCTGAACATGCTGCCCGAGACCATATCGGCCGACATGACCCTGCTCAAGTCCAAGTCACCCTATTATACTGCGGCCGATGTGACCGTCCTTAAGGGCGCCCGCCTGACCATCGAGCCGGGTGTGGAGATAAGGTTCGCACCCAACTCCAACCTGATTGTGAACGGCGGTCTGACCGCTCAGGGCACACGCTCGGACAGCATTCGTTTTGTGCTTAACCCGCAGTATTCCGGGCAGTCCTGGGGTGCTGTCTGCCTGATAAACAGCGACGCCAAGTCGACTATCAGCTATGCAACCATGCACGACGCCAATCAGGGACCGCGCCTGTACAACTGCGTTGCGGCCATATCGGCTTACAACTGCAAGGAGCTGGTGCTTGACCATCTGAACATTACGGATGTGGTGAGCAATCCCATTGCGGCCCGTTACAGCGACGTGACGCTTACAAACAGCATTATCCACAGCCGCGTTACGGGCGATCTGATTAACATCAAGTACGGCAAGGGACGCGTGGAGCACTGCACGTTCATAGGCAATGACCAGGTGGATACCGATGCCATTGACTTTGACGGCATTGACGGCGGCATTATCAGGGATGTGGTGGCGCATCACTTCCTGGGCGACAACAGCGACGCTGTGGATATCGGCGAGCAGGCTATGGGTGTGATCATTGACAGCCTGCTGGCGTACACCATTACCGACAAGGGAATCAGCGTGGGACAGCGCTCCACCGTGAAGGTGAGCAACTCCACATTCATCCAGACCAACATGGGTGTTGCAGTGAAGGACTCCTGTCATGCCGATATTGACAAGTGCACATTCTTTGCTGTGGTTACTCCGGTGGCCTGCTATGAGAAGGTTGACGGCCGTCTGGGCGGCAATGCGGTGGTGACAGAGTGCATCCTGTCCAACAGCTATGACCGCACATTTGAGTGCGATGACAAGTCGAGCATCAGGTTCAGCGGTTCGCTGTCCGACGGCGATACGCTCTCGCTGGGCAACCTTTACGGTGACCCGCAGTTTATATCGGCCACAAGCTATATCCTGACGCCGGCCAGCCTGAAGATTGGCTCCAACTACCTGCCTGAGACGCCTCAGAGCGAGCCTGTGATAAGTGAGATCTGCTATCACCCCATGCAGGATTCAGAGTCGGAGTTCATCAGGATTTACAATCCGGCCGATGCTCCCTTTGACATCAGCGGATACGTTCTGAGCCAGGCATTTGACTTTGTGTTCCCCGAGGGCAGCCTGATTCCGGCACGCGGCAGCGTCTATGTTGCGGCCAAGTCCGGCAAGCTCAAGACGGCGGTCAAGGACCAGCAGGTTTGGCAGTGGACCGACGGAAAGCTCTCCAACGACGGCGAGTCGGTGCGTCTGAGCAATGCTGCAGGCATTGTGGTTGACCAGGTTAGCTATAAGAGCGTGGCTCCCTGGCCCGCATCGGCACAGTCCGGTACATCGGTCCTGATGCTGCGTGACGTGAATGCCGACAACCACTGGGCTGCCAACTGGACCGTCAAGCAGTATCCTACCGATGTGGAGTTGATTCCTGCGGCTCTGGGTGCGGATCTGATTTACGATCTGAGCGGACGTCCTGTGGAGGGTGAGCCCAGCGGCATAGTAATCATAAACGGCAAACTGTATCTGGTGAAATGACGCTTTTTGGCTACTTTTGCACAAATTTTTAGCGATGGAAGACCAGTTATACTATACAATGTTTCAGGAGCGGCTTGAAAAAGAGCTGCTCAAGATATGTACCGATGCCGGAATGCTTGAGGGCATACTCCTCAGGTCCGATGATATTGACCTTAAATGGAAGGAGCTTGCGCCCGAATATATTGCCGACGGCGTCAAGGAGATTGCCGCATACCCTACCGTATCGGTTGCATGGGCCGGTTACATAGGTATGGCTGTGGCTTGCTGGTGGAACCGCGACTGGAACAAGCTCAAGGAACAGCCCTACAGCGTTCTGCTGGGTCCCAACGGCTTTGACGATATGGACGACCATATTATGAAGGATATCCTGGGGCTGCTCCCCGACGGCAAACAGGCCGGGGAGATTACCTCAATCATGCAGACCTGCGCGCAGACTGCAGTCACGTTTATACGTCAGGAACGAATTGAGCCCCAGAGCCGCCGCGCGTTCTACGTCTATGCACGTGCCGTCCAGGTTATGTTCAGCATCGGCGCTGCAATTGAACTCCACCGCCTTGGGTATGAGATGAAGAAGCTGCAGTAGCAGCAGAGGTGACAGAGGTGACAAAGGGGACGGTTCCGTTTGGCTCGTGTGAGCCAAACGGAACCGTCCCCTTTGTCACCTCTGTCAGCTATTTCACTATTTTCATTTTTTAGGTGTAAGACGATACATTGCAACGTCGTGACCGGGAACTGTGACCTTGAGAGCCTTTTTGGTGGTACCGACCTTAGCCTTCTTGGCGTTGGACTCCCACAGGTTCTCGATGTTGTAGGTTACGGTGTCGAACGATGTGGAGAGTTTGCTCACCTCGTCGTCGGTAAGGTTGTAGTCCTGCCAGTTGATGTTACACTCAACGGGCTCGGTGGAGCGGTTGAGCAGGCAGAATGCCCAGTCACCACCCTCCAGCGGCTTGAACCAGTACTCTATGTCGTTCTCGGTCTTGTAACGCAGTCCCTGCACGCCCAGCTTGTCCTGATCGATGGCAATAACCTTCTTGTTGAGGATGATGGCGCGGGTCTCGTCGGTCATCTTGGACAGATCGTTACCCAGGATGAGCGGAGCGGCCATCATGCACCACATGCTGAAGTGTGCACGGTCCTCGTTAACGCTCATGCCGTTGCCAACCTCCAGCATATCGGGGTCGTTCCAGTGGCCCGGACCGGCATACTTGCGCAAGGGGGCGTTCTGGTCGATGATGCTCAGAACGGTCTGGCCCCAGCCGCGCTGACGGGGTGTGCCCGCAAAACGGGCGGTGATATCGCCGGTGGTGCGCCATGAGTGACCTACGTTCTCGGCCCACTCCCAGGGTTTGTTGGTACCCCACTCGCACATGCTGAACAGTATGGGACGTCCGGCAGCACGCAGTGCGTCACGCATCAGTGCGTAAGCGCCGCGCGGGTTGATGTTCTCACTTGAGCACCAGTCATATTTAAGGTAGTCGATACCCCAGCGGGCATACTGCAGGGCATCCTGATATTCGTGGCCGAAGCTACCGGTACGGCCGGCACAGGTCTTGCGGCCCGCATCGGAATAGATACCCAGCTTCATACCCTTGGAGTGAACATAATCGGCAAGTGCCTCAATACCTGAGGGGAATGTCTTGGGATCGGGCTGCACAAAGCCGTCGGCATCACGCTCGCCGTGCCAGCAGTCGTCCATATTAAGGTAGATGTAACCGGCTTCCACAAGGCCCTCGGCCACCATTGCATCGGCCTGTTCGCGGATAAGTTTTTCACTGATGTTCTGGCCGAATTTGTTCCAGCTGTTCCAGCCCATCTGAGGTGTCTCGGCCAATCCCTCCCATTTCTGCGCTGCGCTCCAACCCGGAACCAGCATGGCTGCCATAAGCAGCGCTCCTGTAAGTTTTCTCATAACTCTGATTACGTAAAAAGTGATTTATGCAAAGATAATCAGATTTATCAATTCCGCACCAATTGGCACAAAACAAATCCGCCGGTGAACAGGACGTCCACCGGCGGATCCGCAAATAAACAAAACATTCAGAACGAGATGCCCAGGACAAAATAGGCGCTCTCGTCACAGGGGTTAAAGGTAAGTCCGGCCGATACGGGGATGCTGAAACTGTCCGTAATGTCCAGCGACTTGCCTGTGGAAAGAGAGATGTTGGTCACTGCAAAGCCATCGGTGCCGTACAGAGGTGTTTCCATGGGTACAAATCCCAGTGTTGCCGTCCAGTCAAGTCCTCCAAAGCTGAAGGGAGCGGCCAGCTCGCAGTATGAGCTGAAGGCGCGGTCACCGTCGGCATTAAAATCATTTCCGGCAATGTTTGTATACCAGCTTATGGATGCAAATCCAAAGTCATATCCTACAAATGCCTCGAAGACGTGGTTGGTAGCATCCTCGGCGTACTTGAAGTAACGTCCGGCAGGATCGCCGCCTACGCTGAACCAATAGTCCGTTACACCTACGCTGGCTCCGCCAAAGGAGTAACTCAGGGTCAGGTCAAACTCCCTGGTGTCGGTTGCATCGGTTATTCCTACCGATCCCCAGGCTGACAGTTCCAATCCGGCTGAACTGATGGCCAGTGCGGGTTCGATTGCGGCATCACCGCACTTTACGCCACGCCATACATACTCGCTGACTACATCGGCACTTACACTTGTCTCTATCTCTGCATGCAACGGAGCAACTACTGCTGCCATTGCGGGAATTACGTAAAATAACTTTTTCATAGTTGTAAATGTTTAATGGTTAAATAGTTAAATGGTATAATATTGGTTTTTCAATGAATAAATAAAAGAGAATCAGGAACCGGAAAACCGGAATCAAAACTTACCCTGAGCGAGTATCACAGTAAAGAGGCAGTTACGAATCAAAAACATGACTCCGAGTCCCCCAATCCCCGATTCTCTAACATTCAATTTTCAATTCTCAATTGTCAATTCTCATTTTTCAATTTTCAATTCTCAATTAAACGTTGTAAGCAGTCTCACCATGCTCATATATATCCAGACCCTCCTCCTCAACTCTAGGCTCAACACGGATACCGTGAACCTTCTTAAGGATTACGAATGTGAGCAGACCAAGGCCGAATGACCATGCGCATGTTACCAGTGAACCAAGGGCCTCAACACCCAGGAAGTGCCAGCCACCACCGTAGAACAGGCCACCGTCAACAGCGAACATACCGGTCATGAGAGTACCAAGGATACCGCAGACTCCGTGAACAGAAACAGCACCTACGGGATCATCGATCTTGCAGATCTTGTCGATCAGGGCAACAGAACCAACCATTGCAACACCGCAAACTGCGCCGATGATAGCAGAACCGCCTATTGATACAAGGTCGCAACCGGCTGTGATACCTACCAGACCTGCCAGGATGCCGTTGCATACCAGTGAGAGTGAAGGTTTGCCGTATACAAGCCATGTAAGGAAGAGTACTGCAAGACCGCCGGTAGCAGCAGCCATGTTGGTTGTGCACATTACGTGTGAGATAGCGATTGCGTTTTCAGCACCTTCGGCTGCCAGCTGTGAACCGGGGTTGAAACCGAACCAACCGAACCAGAGCAGGAATACGCCCAGAGCACCGAAGGTCAGGTTGTGACCGGGGATAGCGCGTGACTCACCGGTCTTTGAATACTTACCGATACGGGGACCGAGTACCATAGCACCTGCAAGAGCAATCACACCACCGCAAGAGTGAACAACGGTTGAACCTGCAAAATCATGGAAACCAAGCTCTGAGAGCCAGCCACCGCCCCAGGTCCAGTGCCCCTCGATGGGATAGATAAGTACAGAGATGATGATCGAAATGAGTACGTACATGGAGAACTTGGTTCTCTCGGCCATACCGCCTGATACTATGGTAGCGGCAGTGGCGCAGAATACGGTTTGGAAGATCAGGGTGCACTCAGCAGGAACGTTTGAGTCGCCTATGAATGACCAATCAAAAAGGTGAAGACCACCTATGAATCCGTTGTTTACTCCGTGCATGAGGCCGAAACCTATCATCCAGAACAGCAACGATCCCACCATGAAGTCAACAAAGTTCTTCATCAGGATGTTGGCCGTGTTCTTGGAACGGGTGAAGCCCGCCTCAACCAGGGCGAAACCGGGCTGCATAAAGAATACCAGCATTGCTGCTATCAAGACCCAGACTGTATCCAGTCCGCTGATACCACTCTCGGCTACTGCGCTTACACTTTCCTCGACTGCGCTTACGCCTTCAACTATATCTAAAAACATAATCTTCAATCTTTAAATGGTTTTACTTTCTGTCTGCCAACACTACATCACCGTGTTCTCCGGTACGGATGGACCAGGTATCGTCGACCGGGCTCACAAATATGCGGCCGTCGCCAACCTCGCCTGTCCTTGCTGCTCCCATGATAGCATTTATAGCGGGCTCAACAAACTGGTCGCGGCAGATGATTGTGATTTCAATGCGTGATATGATATCGGTACTGTACATCACACCACGATAGATTCTGTCCTGACGGTCCTGTCCGATGGCATGAACCTCGGCATACGAGAACCAGTTGATGTCGGCCTCAAACAGAGCCTCTTTGACATCCTCGAACTTTGTCTTTCGGATAATGGCTTCAATCTTTTTCATAATTAAAGTGTTTTGGGGTTTGATAATTATTGTTTTGTTGGATCCATCGGGGTTAAACAAAAAAAGGCCGGTCTAAAAAGACCAGCCTTTTAATTTTATCTCTAATACAACAGTTACATACCTGACCGGTCAAAAGGTATAACCATCGGAACCTGATTATTATTCTGGTTCTGATTATTCTGCTGCTGATTATTATTCAGCTGAACAGCGGTTATATTTTTGAATCCGATAAACATAAACTGTTATCCTTTGTTCTGATTTACGCTGCAAAGTTAAGCACTATTTTCATTGGTTGTTCTCAAAAACGATAAAAAAATATCATTTTTATCTATTTTTTATTGTTTTGCTAACTAAAAGACATATATATGTAAATATTTCTGACTATTTGACAAATACACGCAAGCCATATAACTTACACATTTTTAGTCAGTTTATTGACTCAGCGCCCACAGGTGACAAAAAAAACCGGGAGAGAAGGCTCTATCCCACTCTCCCGGTCAAAAAACTATGTCAGTCCTTTATTTTATCGCCTTTTTCCGGCCGTCGATGATATACAGACCCGGATTGATGACCTGTGAATCCGCATCGAACTCACGTCCCATAATGTCATATACAGACTCTGTGCGTTCTGTATCTGACACCGTGCCTATACCTGTCAGGAATGTCAACTCAATGGTAAGCGGATGTTTGGGCTTACCGTATGTAGCGTTGCTCTGGTAGGTAAGAGACATAGGAACATCGACTATCTTGCCTTCGTACGCTATCTTGAGGCTCATCGGTGCGCTCTCGTCGCCGGGAATTGTCAGGTATACCATACCGTTCTGGTCGGTTACGCCTGCACTGCGGCACTCGTCGTTCACGAATACGCCCACCTCGACTCCCGTGTACTGTACGGGGGAACCCTTGACCACAAGCTGGGCGGTCATGATGGCGTTGTCGGGATAGTTATGGTAATCGGCCACCTGGAAACTTCCGGTCTGCGTAGTGCCGGGGTTCACAGTACCCAGGGTACCGCGCGCAGGAGCATACTGGTTGAGGCTCTTGGCCGGATAGCTGAAGGTACGGTTGGCACTAACCTCGCTCATGAACTGGTATCCGACTCCGGGCACCATTGTGCGCAGGCTGCCTATCCACTCGTATACGTCGTAGTAGCTGATACCGCGCTGTGCCTTGACAATATCACCGTTTACGGGTGACAGTCCGGCAAAGGCATCTGTAACGGATGATACCTGACGGCCGTAGTAACCTATCCAGTTCCAGCCTTTCACCACGGTGATTCTGTTGGCCGAAGGTTCAATGCGCTTGCCGATAATGCGCAGGCTGCAGTTCTCCCTGACCTCGACGGCATACATCTGAGTGCTTGTCAGAGCGCCGGTCAGATTACCGCCCCACAGATCCTCGTCCAATGCCAGGAAGGCGTTGTGCGACTTGACGGACAAAATTGAACCGGCTATGGGAGCAAAGAGCTCAGGTACGGTTCTGTTATCGGTATCCACATAGAGTGATATCCAGTTCCAGCCGGCATTGAACTCAAGGGTCTGTTCTATAAGGTCCTCGGTCTCCATAGCCACGGGGTTGTCATACTTACCCGTCAGGCTGAGGGCGGCAAAGGCTATACCCTTGGCATCGCCGTTGATGTCGACAACGGGATAGAGGTTGCCGGTAGAGGCATCGTAGGCACGGAAGGTTACTGTATCGGGACCGTTTCCGTTACGGCTCTTGCCGCCATAGATATCCATTGTAACGAAGTAGCTGTCATATCGCTGGTTGTACTCCGGATGTGCTATACCGCGGCACTCGTCGCCCACAAAGGCGGCCACGATATCGTTCTCATCAAAGCTGGGTACGCCCAGTATGCTCAGGCTGCCTATCACATTCATGGAGGTCTCATAGTCGCTGGGGTTGACGCTCCAGTCAGGAACATTACCTGTCACACTGATGTTGAGTGTGAGCGGAGTCTCAATACCGTTGTTGCCCTTAAGATAAACGGTCTCCACATAGTTGCCTATTGGTGTGGACTCATCAACCGTGAAGGTGATGCGGCTCTGACCCAGCGGGTTGAGTGTTCCGTAGTCGGCACTTGCGGTAAGCCACTCAGGCATACCTGACAGTTCCCACATCTGGGCCGATCCGCCCTTGTTGACTATGGTTGCACTTACCGAAGTTGATCCGGTGACGTTCTGGACAACAGAGATCTGGTCCTCCTGCCACTCCAACTCGTTCCGGTGGACGAATGCCGACCAGAGTGCGGGCAGCGAGTAGTTGCCGTTCTCGTCGGATACGTCACGCACAACCAGGTTCAGGGTGGTTCCCTCTATGCTGGCGGGATCTTCGTTGATAGTGATGACCACCTTGGTGTCCGATGCCACATAAGTGAAGCTTACGTTGGTCTCGGTAGGCTTGGCCATCAGTGCGGGAGCCTGATCGGTGTATGTGAGATCGCTCAGGTTACCGGCGCTCCACTGCTGTGCCACATGCAGGGTGTCAGTAAGACCGGCTGCCGTACCTGCGGTGACAACCTGGTTGTACTGATCCAGCATCTTTGTTTCGAACGGATAGTAGTATACCAGTCCGTCCTCGGTGCCTGTCAGACGCAGTTTGCGGTTAGAGAGCAGACGATTGGCATCCAGTGTGGCATCCCATACACGGACTTCGTCAATCTGACCCTTGAACATGTGTCCCATCTCGATCAGTGAGCCCTTGACTACAGAACGGCGTGCACCTACAAAGATGTAATCGGTTGCAATATAGCCTACATTGACTGAGCTGGTGGTAAAGGTGCGCTGACCGTCCACATAGACTGCGGCAGCACCCTGACGCAATACATTCAGGGCGATGTGATGCCATACGTTGTCGGTGAGTGACAGACGGCCTGCATCGTAAGTCACAGGAGCGGCCGAAATGTCACTGTAGTTGCCGTTGCTCAGCTTGAGCTGTCCTGCGGCGTTGAGCCACAGGCTTACGGAACCGGCCTGGATGAGTTGTGCATCGGCCTCCTGGGCGCCTGCGCGCATCCAGAACTCGATGGCGTAGTCATCGGCTGTGGTATAAGGTGAATCTGATGCCAGCAGCTTGAGGTAGCTCTGACCGTCCAGACTGATTGCCTTGTTGACATTCTCCAGATGCCAGGTCTCGCCGTCCATGAACATATGACGGTTGCGGGCATAGTCACGTATGGACTTGCCTGAGCCTTCGTTCATCTTCCAGTAACCTATCAGGTGACGGGTTGACGGGTTCTTGCTCCTGGAGCGGTTCAGCAGAGCTGTGCTCATATCGTGAGCCTCGTCCCACAGGAGCAGCTCGTGGATGGCACCGCTTATCTGCTTACCTATCACTATAGGTCCGTTGCCGTTATATGCGGCCACATCCTCGCCTGTAATCAGGTTGACGATATCGGCATCCGATGCAACAGTTGCCGACAGGCTGCCACCGTCATCGACCTTCTGATAGCTCATGGTCAGGAACGCCCACTTGTTCATAGGCATGGTCTTGGACGACGTGAGCGTGTCGCGGCCGACGGTTACAATCAGATAGCCTGCGTCATCGACTGCCACGGTGAGTTTGTTAATGCCTGTTCCGTGACTCAGGATGGTTCCTGCACTGGCGACATTGACCCATGCATCGATCGAGAATGACTTATCGGCCAATGAGATATTGTCCTGGGTACGGGCTGCGGACTCATTGTCCTGCATTGAGAGCGCGGTCTCGTGATCGATGGTTGCGCCGTTCAGCACACCGGTGATCTTGAAGTTGGCCTCCTGAGTCAGATCGCCCTTAAGGAAGGGTTCGTTAAAGGTTATGCTCAGGTCCTCGCCTATCTCCAGCACGCCGTCGGCCGGTTCAGGCTGTCCTAACGGTGTGGGACGAACCATATCCTTGACGAGTGCTATCTCCTGGCTTGAACGGTAAACCTCGCTGGTTCCGTATGTGCTTACCGAGAGTACGCGGAACAGGTACTTACCGTCGGTGTACGACTTCATGGGGAGTGTGTAGGTCACGCTGCCGCCCTTATCGGGAAGCACCTCCCTGTTGCTGCTGCCGCCCACCTGGTTCTTGTCAAGCACATACTCATGCAGCAGCGTCCAGTCGGTAGCACCCTGTTTCCTGTACTGAAGACGGAAGGCCTTCAGTCCGCGGTAGTTGCGGTCGAATCCGGAGAATGTCAGATCCAGATCAGTGCTGGTATTGGTATTGATGAGCGTATTTGACAATGTCAGGTCTACCGGCGACGATGACGGAACAAAGTAAGCATTGACCTTTACAGTATCGGCAATTACAGCCCATGTGCTGGTGGGATCAAATTGGCTCTGTGATGCAAGTACAATCTCAATACCCTCATAATCAAGTATGCTTGTATTGGTCTGCTTGAGCTGAAGAGCCTTGTTTACGGTTGTACCGGCAGGAACCTTGATGATACGGCTATCTGTGATAGGTTTGCCGTCTATCAGCAGGTTGGCTCCGTCGGGATTGCTCTCGTCATTTACCAGCAGACGGTAGTAGACATCCTCGTCAATCTGGGAAGCGTTGCTCAACCTGAGAGTGTAGTTTGCCGTTCCACCTGAAGGTATATCGGTTACGGTATTGACATCAACACCAATCTGCGGCACCTCAATCTGCATGGTGGCATCCATGATCACGGTACCTTCCTCGTAATACTTGGTTTTAACCTTACCCTCATACGGGGCCGATGTCTGACCGCCGCGGGTACGGAAGATGGGGCTGAATGCGCCGTACCTGTATACATCGACAGTCAGAGCGTCATCATCACCCTCCTCGGCAAGAGTATAGCTGAATGATACCTTGTCCTCATGGCTACTCTCCTCCTCACGGTGGTAACCTGCACTGGTCTCGGTACCTACGTCAAATATGACACCGGTCTTTGAAATCTCTATACCCCATGTACGGTTCAGATGTACGCCTACGGCTACCTGAATGGAGTATTTGCTTCCGTTAACCTCCGATGAGTCAGTGCTCATGGTGATTGACGATCCGGAATCAAACGAGTAGTTCTGGTACTGAACACTGTCCTTCTCCTCACGCAGTTCATAAGCTCTGGCCTTCTCCATCTCATTGAAAGCCAGATGACGTTTCCATGTGTCGATCTGGTTGTTATACCACATCACACTGTCCATGAAATCATCCTCATCGGCTCCTTCAGGAAGGAGCCATGTATATGAGGGACCATCCGAACTGGGGATAACCTTTCCATCCTTGTCCGTGACATTGGTGTTGGGCTCACCAAAACCTTTGTCTCCGGGCTCAAGTGTTGTCAGGTATATAGGAGATTTGCCTTTGTTTACACGACCCTCTGTCGATGATACGGTCTGGAGCAGTCCGTTACGCAGAGACTTGAGATTAGGTATAAGCACATTCTCAATATAGTTCTGAGTGTAGCTGAACTCTGTGCTGAACTGAAGGCCGGTGGAAATTACATCCTTAAGGTTCAGTTCGGCCTCCTGGGACTTGCCTACGCGACGGAAACCTATATTGCGCGACTTTCCGAATATGATGTTGGTAGCAGTACCGATGAATATGTCACCCTGAGCACCCACATACTCCATGGCATCGCTCGTGCTGATGGTCTTGGTGGTCTCTACGGTACGGCTCCAGGTATCACCTGCCTCACCCTGCACATTGATCAATACACCAACCTCCAGATCTGATTTGGCCTCAATGTTATTGACCTTGGCCACACCGGGCAGTGCACCGGAAATGTTACTTGCGTCAACTCCCAGTTTGGATGTGGTGGTTACATGGGTATCGTTGTTCCATGTTCCCAGGTTTGAGGTTGAGCGTGTGGTGACAGAACCCTTGGTCCACTGTGCAGTTGACTTTGATCCGGGTGGGTCACGCAGGATCATGTCAAGCATATCGGGACCTGAGGTCACAAAGTTATTGCCTGTAGGCAGAGAACCCAGTATCACGCCCTCCATACCGTTGCCGCTCCATGTATAGGGACGACCCTCTATATCGTACGATATATTAATGGTACGCGTGTATGGCTCGGAGATATTCGGGAAACCGCCCACCCAGTGATATGTAGCCTTACCCAGGCTGTCCAACTTGAGCTGGTTGCTCTCCAACTCGGCCACCTGACCTGCGGTCACGTTCTGGCCGTTAACGACACCGTCCTCAATATAGACGGGCTGCTTGTCGGACAGGGCATTGTCAATGGTAACCACCAGGTCACCCAGTGGAACATGATCCAGAACAGGTGTATCACCGTCACTGTTTACATACTCCTCATATGCCTCAATGTCATAATAGTAATGCTCGTCCTTCTCGTAGATGGCACCATGATATTTGTAAACGGGAACACCGTTCTCAATCCTGTACAGGTCATTGATCACGATCTTGCCCTCCTCGTCCTCAACAGTATAGCTCTTGAGACCGAAAGCGCCGTCAGTATGTCCCTGCTCCACCACATTGAATACAGGATCCGAATGATAGACCTGATTCAGCATGGTGTTATATTCATAAAGTTCATAAGAGCCATCCTTGTTATACAGGGTATCGGTATAGGTAAGCAAAGGATTGGTCAGGTCAATGGTCTGAGACTCTCCTACTGCCAATCCGGTCTTTACAACCTTCATGCTCTCAATCTTGTACTCCAGAGGAGGCAACTTAGCCGAGAACTCACCGGTTGCGGAGTCTGTACGGATAACTATCTTCTGGCAATCAATCTTGGTTACACCGCCGGTACGCCATGACTTGCTGTTGATACGCTTGGAGTCAGAGCTTACCGCTACGTTCTGCCCGTTGTTGTCATAGCTGTATGTGGTCTCTGTAACATTCTTGACCACATTGAGACGGTATGTTGTATTCAACGGCGAGAGCACCAGTTCGGTAACACCGATATTGTTTGTACTCAGTCCGAATCCTACTGTCATGTCACCCTCCTTTGAACCACCTGCCACACGGCCGGTAAAGTTGACAAGAGTCTCATCTATGAACTCCAGGTTATCTATCTTCTGATTGAAGGTTATCTTCTGGCCGATGTTGGAAGGATCGGCGGGATAACGTCCGGCCGATGCAAACACATGACCGTTCTTCTTAACCTGAATGAAATGGTCGCCTATGGGTACGCTGATGGTAAACTCACCCTTCTCATTGGTTTCAATAACCTCACCGTCCTTGGCGCAGATGGTACCGTCAACATAGAAGTTGGCACCCTCGACAGGATAGTCGGTTCCGGCATAGAACACCTTACCGCTTACGGGGAATGAGGAGATGTCCTCAAAGTCGATTCCCGAGTTGATGAGAGAGTTCATGCTGATGAAACGTGAACGTGATGAAGGTGAGAACTCATGAATTCCAAGTGTGGGAACAACACTGTAGCTGGTTCCTTCATCAGAGAAAGGTATGCCGCGGACAACATAGTAACCCAAAGAGTCGGTATAGGCCATCAGACTGAGCTGCTCCTCATTGGGAACATACTTTGAGCCTACTGCGGCAACCTTTGCCTTGGCGTGACGTCCGTTGCTTACTCCGTTGGTCTTGGAGAAGTCATATGCAAGAGTCTGTGATGCCAGACCTTCATCAAACGGATAGTAGATAGCCAGACCCAACTCATTTCCTGCAAGAGGATGATTGTAGTTGTTCAGGATATCCTTCTTGGTGAGCACCTTGGTAAAGAGACGGAACTCATCAAGATAGCCCTCATAATAGTCACCAAAATCAAAAGAACCGCTGTTTCCTATAGCCATGCAGTCCGCATAGGTTCCGTTCTTGGGGAACGCCTTATCCCATTGCAGGTCGTGACCACTGTCTGCAACCTCTGACAGGAGGCTGTCACCGTCAGCCACATAGAACGTTACGGTCTTTTCATGACTGTCACGAACGCATGTAATATGTGACCATCTGTTGGCGGGGATGGACAATGATGAAGTTGTTACATCGCTTACGTATGTACCCAGCTTGTAACTCTTATTGGCACGGTCATAGTGCAGACTGACAGTAAAGAGGTTAACCACATCAAACACCAGATATCTGGTTCCATCGGTTTTCATTACGGCACTGTCAGGATACAGATACATCTGGACACTGAAGTCTCCGCCCAGGAGCTGTGCTATTGTGGTTGAGTCACACTCATACTTCATACCAGAGCCTGCTCCGCTGAACTTGACAGAACGCATACCGCTGGATATCTCACCGTCAACATCCTGCCGTTTGAGAGTAACCTTTACGTTATCCACAGCAGTTCCTGTTCCGTAAGTGATATTTCCGCTCAGTGTTCCTGTGGCCAGGCTGAATCCGTCAGTTGTGGCAAAGGCACCGTAAATATCCTCGTTTCCGTCCTTGCTCCATACAAGAACCTTGTACTCATTGAAACTGCCGGGAGTTGCAGTAACATCATCGTAGCTGTAAACCGATGCGGTACCTGACGTGTTGTAAATATCGGCCCAAGCCTTCTCGTCGGTGCTTCCCATCGGACGGCGCTGGATACTGAAGTTGGTAACATTGGTACCTACCTGCTTAACCTTCCACTGCAACTTGACCATATTACTGTAAGAGCCGCGTGTGGCAGTGAACTCGGTAATCTCGGAACCACCCAGTCTTGCTGATACTTCATTACTGTAGATATCGGTGTCAAGCAGATTGATCTTTAGTCTGTAATAGTAAAGATGGTTTGAAACCATATCCTCGGAGTCATCAAATACACCGTCATTGGTGTTGGCACTAGTAATGGAGAAGCTCTTTACATCCTTCCAGCTTGCCCTGTTATCGTCTGAACGCTGGAGAATGAGAGAATAAGGCTTATTACCCGAAGCATCGCCTATGACAGTATGTGACCAGGAGAGGTGAATCTTGGCATCCTTGGGCTCTGCCTTGAAATTTGAGAATGACCACTCCCTGGTCATAGTGTGATTGACACTTCTGGTCAGTTCACTCCTTTTCTCACCGTCTACAGGAATGAAACATATGTCATATGTGTATTCTTTGTCAAACTCCGGAATGGTCACGAGCGCCTCCCTTTTTGAACCCTCTATATTACTTGCCACCAGCTTGGCGGAAGCGCTTTGTCCGGCCGGATAACAATAAACGCTCCATGTTCCGTTATCGTTACCGCTACCCTCGGTCTCCCACTCCAGTTTTACCTCCTTCTTCCACGGGCTGACTGTAGAATGCTTCAGGTTATCATTATTCTTGGCACGTATATAACCGGGCACACTGACAACATACCATTGATACAACGACACCTCAGGCATTGTGGCGCCGCCGAATGACATGCGTTCCGTAACCCTGTACTCAACGTACTTGCTTACAGTATTATAATAATCAGACCTGTCCTCAAATCCAAGTTCAAGATTGGAGAATGTTGACTGGTCATTTTTATATTCACCATATGATGTCAGGTTGTCAGTCCAACCCAGATTCGAGCTGTTTGCACCCTTGTAGGTACCTACTGTAACGGTTCCGTAACCGGAAGGCAGGTTTCCTGAGATTTTCATCTTTCCGTACTTGGACATCACTGCACTCGGACTACCCACATTGAAAGAACCCAGCGGGTTGAATTTGAATCGGCTGTCTTTAGCAGTGGTCGAGAACTCAACCTGCTGCCAGTCAAGATAACTGTATTTGCCCAGCGAGGTGTTTATACGCCATTTACCCTTCACTTTGACACTATGTGCCGATCCCACCTGCATCTTGCTGATAAATACGAACATATCCACATGATACCAGGAATCCTGGTTTAATGCGGGATTCCAGAACTTGACGGTGTAAGTGACGCCATTAATTGTTCTGGAATACTCATTACCCCACCAACCGTCATTGGGACGCGCCGCATCCAGGTCGCTGGGATTACCGGTACCTCCGGCATCACCGTCGCCGCCCGGCCATGCCAACTCCTTGTCGGGAGAGCAGATGTAATGACCGTCAACATAGACGGCAGGACCTTTATTGTTACCCTCGGCACATGCGTGGGTAAAGAATGCATCCCAGCCGTCCTTGTCGTAGATCATAAGTCTGACGCGGATGTAGGGATCTTTCAGAGAGGGACCACCGATCACTTTTGTCAACGACGATTCACTGAACTTGCTTTCTGCTGCAGCATTGCCGCCCCCTGTCAGCAGGAACATTGCCAGGGACAGGACAGAAAGCAAACTTTGCTTAATCTTGTAAAGGGAATTGCCCATTTCAAACAAATATTTGATTATTGAATTATTACACAAAGGACTGGATAAAAAAAAGAGGCTGAAGACTATTCATCGACGCAATTGACACGCCCAAATCTTCAGCCTTTTTATACTACACATATACAATAGGTTTAACTGTCTGGTCCGGAAAAGGATTATTGTAAGTCTACGTCATGCAAAGTTATATCAATGTATTAATATTTTTTAATTACAATCTGAAAAATTATCAACAGCCCGGCGAATATATCCTCCGTACGTCATTTCATTGCCGCTTCGACAAAACTGCGGAACAGCGGATGCGGATTCTCGGGTGTGCTCTTGTACTCAGGATGGAACTGTACGCCTATAAAGAAGGGATGTTCCGATGCCGGAAGTTCAACTATCTCGGTGAGGCCGGTCTGCGGGTTGTGGCCCGATGTTACAAGTCCGGCCTTGCTGAAATCGTCGGCATACCTGGCGTTGAACTCATAGCGGTGACGGTGACGCTCGGAGATGAACTTGCTGCCGTAAATCCTGTATGCAAGGGTATCCTTGGTGATCTGGCAGTCATATGCTCCCAGACGCATTGTGCCGCCCTTCATGGTGGTCTTTTTCTGATCCTCCATCATATCGATAACGGGATGCTTGGTATCGGCGTTGACCTCGGTTGAATCGGCATCCTTGAAGCCCAGCACGTTGCGGGCGAACTCCACTACGCACATCTGCATTCCCAGGCAGATGCCAAAGAACGGGATCTTGTTCTCGCGGGCGTATCGGACGGCCTCAATCTTTCCCTCCAGACCGCGTGAGCCGAATCCGGGTGCCACAAGGATTCCCTTCATGCCGCCCAGCTTATCGGCCACATTCTGGGCGGTTATCTCCTCGCTGTTGACTGAGTGGATGTGAACCTTGCAGGAGTTGGCGGCGCCGGCGTGAACGAGTGCCTCGAGGATGGATTTGTAGGCGTCCTGGAGCGATACGTACTTGCCCACCAGAGCGATGTCCACCTCGGCCTTGGGGTGCTTGAGGCGGTCCAGGAACTCCTCCAGCAGCTTGAGGTCGGGCTGGTTGAAGTTCTCGATGCCGAGCTTGCGTACCACCAGCTCGTCCAGGTGCTCCTGATGCATGTTGAGGGGTACCTGATAGATGCTCCAGGCGTCGATGCTCTGGATCACGTGACCGGGCTTGACGTTGCAGAACAGGGCTACCTTGCGGCGAAGGTCGTCGGAGAGCGGGTGCTCGGTGCGGCAGATGATGACGTCGGGCTGGACGCCGGCCTGCTGAAGCATCTGGACGGAGTGCTGCGTAGGCTTGGTCTTGAGCTCCTTGGCGGCGCTCAGGTAAGGTACGAGAGTAAGATGGATGGACATGCATGAGCCCTCGGGCAGCTCCCACTGAAGCTGGCGGACGGCCTCGATGAAGGGCAGCGACTCCATATCGCCTACGGTACCTCCTATCTCGGTAAGCACCACATCGAACTGGCCTGTCTGGCCCAGCAAAAGCATGCGGCGCTTGATCTCGTCGGTAATGTGAGGTACTATCTGGACGGTCTTGCCCAGATAGGCTCCCTCACGCTCCTTGGTTATCACGGTATTGTATATCTTTCCGGTGGTTACATTGTTGGCCTTGGATGTGTGGACACCCAGAAAACGCTCGTAGTGTCCCAGGTCAAGGTCGGTCTCGGCGCCGTCGTCGGTAACATAGCACTCTCCGTGCTCGTAGGGATTGAGCGTTCCGGGGTCTATATTGATGTAGGGGTCGAACTTCTGGATTGTAACCCTGAGACCTCTGGCCTGCAGCAGCTTGGCCAGTGACGCTGCGATGATGCCCTTGCCGAGTGACGAAACCACTCCACCGGTAATGAATACAAATTTTGTTTCCATATGAATCGTTTACAACAAAAAAAGGCCGGTCTTAAAAAAAACCAGCCTTTATAATCAAATCAATATCTTTAAACTAACAATCTGTCCGGCTGGTAGAACAAACGGTATTATTCAGAACCTGATTATTGGGGTTCTGCTTATCATTCATCTGATTGGACAGACAATTATAAGTAACCTTGTTCTCCATTGCCTTGAATTGATGCTGCAAATTTAGATATCTGATTTCAAATTGCAAACGATTTGAAATAAAAAAATACAAAATGATACGGATTTATTGATATTGCCGATAATATGTCAGCTGCACACAGATTAACGGAACAGCAGCGGAGCGAACTCATAGAGGCTGCGGCGCCAGGTCTGCCACTCGTGTGCGGTCTGGGGCGACTCGTAGTAGTAGGCGTTGATGCCCTGCTCCCTGATAGCCTGCACGGTCTCCTTGGGTGACTGTCCGCGGGGGTTCTCCACCTCACGGCTTCCGTAGCTGATAAAGGTAAGGGTGTTCTCCTTCTTGAACTCGGGGTTGCTGTTTATGTCCTGGACCGAGATGGTGCCGCCGCTGAATATGCCTATCTGCGAGAAGTATCCGGGATAGTTGAGAGATATGTGGCGGGTCTGCATTCCTCCCATGGAGAGTCCGGCAAGAGCGCGGTGCGCCTTATCGGGTATGGTGCGGAAATGGCTGTCTATATAAGGTATCACATCCTGGGTCAGGATCTTGGGGAACAGCTCGTTGGCGGCGCTCATGAGTGAGCCGAAGTTGGCCTGCGGACCCTGTGCGGGGTGCGATATCTCACCGTTCTCCATCACGATGATAAAGGGAAGGCACTTGCCGTCGGCCAGCAGGTTGTCCATGATAAAGCCGCATCGGCCCTGACGGCTCCAGCCTGTCTCGTTCTCGGTGTAGCCGTGCTGCAGGTAGAGCACGGGATAGCGTACGTTGACATCGTCGTCGTACTGGGGCGGCGTGTAGACGAATATGTGGCGCTGGGCACCTGTGGTGTTGGAGTGGAAATAGATCTCCCTTATCTGGCCGTGGGGCACGTCACGCAGGGCATACTTGTACTCGTCCTGAGCCGGGATCTCCAGCTGGGTACGCTCGGCTCCCGATCCGTACAGGAACAGGCTGGCGGGATCAGGTACGTTTGCCCCGTCAATCACAAGGCCGTAGTAGTGGTTACCCTCGTCCAGGGGGTCCGACTGGCCCATCCAGTAGCCATCGGCATCCTTGGTCATGGGATAGTTGATGCCGTTGATCTGGAGGAATACCTCGTGGGCGGCGGGAGCAAGGATGCGTCCGCGCACAATGCGCTGTGAGTTGACCATGGGATACTGCTCGCCGTACTGATTGGATGAAAGACTCCTGAAATCTTCAGTGACCTGTTGGGATGCTGCCTGCGGCATGTGGACTAACGATGCCGCTACGGCGCATACGATTGCAAAACTTTTTCTGTTCATATCCGGTTATTAAGTGATAATGCAAACATATCACAAAAAAACAACATTCAACATGCTGTGTATCGGAAAAAAGTGCCAACTTTACACTTTGTAACACGACTCACATTAACCGTATAAACGATATGAAGAATTCAACAAATTTCTGGGGATTGCTGGCACTGGGTGTCTGCATCATCCTGTCGGTCGGTAAGTTTACCGGCACAAAACGTGTCGTTAACGTAAAAGGTCTTGCCACTCAGGAAGTTATGGCCGACCATGTGATTTGGCCTCTTGTTATCCAGGATGTTGACAACGACCTGATCAAGCTCTACTCCTCGATGGACAACAAGAGCAAGGAGATTGTCAAGTTCCTCAAGGCCGGAGGTATCCAGGACAGCGAGATCAGCACTACCGCTCCCACCGTCTATGACCGCACCGCCAACCGCTACTCAAACGAATACATAGCCAACCGCTACCAGATGCAGCAGGTTGTTACCGTGAGCTCATCGAACGTGGAACTGGTGCGCCAGCTTATTCTCAAGCAGGGCGACCTGCTCAAGAAAGGCATTGCCATCAGCGGTAACGACTACGAGCATCAGATACAGTATGATTTTAACGGACTGAATGACCTTAAGCCCCAGATGGTGGAGGTTGCCACACGCAACGCCCGCGAGGTGGCTCAGAAGTTCGCCGATGATTCCGGCTCAAAGCTGGGTAAGATCCAGACTGCCTCACAGGGACAGTTCTCTATCTATGACCGTGACAGCAACACTCCGTGGATCAAGAACGTAAGAGTTGTAACATCAGTCACCTATTACCTTAAGTAAATGCAGCTTATAAGGAAATATTTTCCGGACCTGACGAGCCTTCAGTATGAACAGCTGGAGGCTCTCGGTCCGTTATATACGGACTGGAACAGCAAGATCAACGTCATATCACGCAAGGATATCGACAATCTGTACGAGCATCATGTGCTCCACTCGCTGGCCATCGCCAAGGTTATCAGGTTTGCTCCCGGCACACGTCTGGCCGATGTAGGCACGGGCGGCGGTCTGCCCGGCATTCCGCTTGCCATACTGTTCCCCGAGTGCAGCTTTACACTCATTGACAGCATAGGCAAGAAGGTACGTGTGGCTCAGAATATCGCGGCCCAGATAGGCCTTAAGAACGTTATCTGCCGTCACGAGCGGGCCGAGGAGGATAAGGACAAGTATGAGTTCATACTGTCACGCGGCGTGATGCCCCTGCCCGACCTGTGCACAGTTGCCGGCCGCATGTTGGACCGCAAGGAGCAGCGTAACGCCTATCCCAACGGCGTGATATGCCTCAAGGGCGGCGATCTGGGGGCCGAGACTGCCAAGTTCCGCAAGGTAGCCGAGATTAACGAGATAGGCAAGTCCTTCCAGGAAGAGTTCTTTAAGGACAAAAAGGTGGTTTACGTGCAGATATGATGAACGTCAAGTGCCTTGAGTTCAACTTTTTACCCGTCAACACCTATATCATATGGGATGAGACTAAGGAGGCTGCGGTGATTGATCCCGGCTGTTTCTATCCGGACGAATCGGCCCAACTGGCTGCGTTCATCAAGGATAACGGGCTTGACGTGAAGCTGCTCCTGAACACCCATCTGCATTTTGACCACGTTTTCGGCAACACCTTTGTCGAGGAGACTTACGGCGTCCGGGCGCGGGCCAACAATCTGGATACTCCCTGGATTGAAAATATTCAGCAGCGTCTGGCCGTATTCGGACTCAGGTATCAGGGACATGTGAACCCTATCCTGTCCCAGAACGTGCTTAACGAGGGCGATACGGTGACTTTCGGCACCACCACGCTGCATGTGCTGCACATTCCCGGCCATTCACCCGGCAGCATCGTATTCTGGAATAAGGAGCAGGGATGCGTCTTTACGGGCGACGTGATGTTCCAGGGCAGCTATGGCCGCACCGACTTTCCGGACGGCGACTACGATGCACTCATGACCGGAATAAGGAGCAAGCTCCTGACTATGCCCGATGATACCGTTGTCTATCCCGGACACGGCCCTGCAACCACTATAAGACACGAAAAACTGTACTACCCACAAATATGAAAGCAAAAACCTTACTTACCGTAGTCCTGGCTCTGGCCGCAGTGACCGCACGGGCGCAGCAGGAAGAGACTCCAACCGCCATGCTGTTTGAGACCTACGAGTGGGACTTTGGAGCCATCAAGGAGGCCGACGGTCCCGTTTCGCATACTTTCAGGTTCGTGAATCTTTCGGACCAGCCCATTCAGATTGACAATGTGGCTACCAGTTGCGGATGCACCACCGTGCAGTACTCCACCGAGCCTATCAACGGCGGTCAGGAGGGCGAGCTTACCGTGATGTTCGACCCCGCCCGCACCGAGGGACGCGTGTTCCGCGAGGTCGAGGTGCTGACCAAGGACCGCAAGAACTACGCAAGCCTGATGATATCGGCCGATGTGGAAGCCATTCCCATGGGACTGGACCAGATCTATCCCCATGTGCTGGTGGGCAACATCAAGACCAACGCCAAGCGCTGCAACTTTGGATATGTGACTCAGGGTGACAATGTGACCAAGGTGGTCAGGATTGCCAACCTGGGCAACAAGAACGTCCGCCTGTCGGTGGAGACCACCGGAACACGTAACGGAATGGCTGTTGACTGCCCCGAGATTATCGGCCCCCAGCAGGTTGAAAGCATACATATTACTTACGATGTGCTTAGGGGCAAAAAGTACTTTGGAATGGCCCGTGACACGATTTGGATTGTTGCCGACGGTGCGAAGAGTCAGGAACCGATCGTAGTGAACGCCCTTCGCGTGGAGAGGTTCTCCAAGGACGAGGATGCACCCAAGCCTGTGCTCCGCATCGAGCCCGCTTACGTGGAGTTCGGCGAGAAGGCTCCCGGCAAGATCTACAAGAAGACCATCACCATTGGCAACACCGGTAATGCCGACCTGATTTTCCGCCACGTAGAGCCTATGGAGGGTACAGCCATCAGCATTGAGAGCGGCCAGGTTATCAAACCGGGCAAGGAGCTCAAGGTAACCGTTGCCGTGACCAACTCCAGCAAGCCCAACACCACCACAATGGGCTCCATCAACCTTACCACCAATGACCCCACCCGCCCCTTCAGAGAACTTAGATTACAGGTGGATACCAAATAAATTGAAAATTGAAAATTGAAAATTGAAAATTGAAAATTGAAAATTAATACGCTGAACCTGCGTAAAACCCGCGACATTAAAAAGCCTCCGGAATAATTCCGAAGGCTTTTTATAATTCTCAATTCTCCGCTCGGCCCGAAGGGACGCTTTCACAAAGCGAAGCGACTGAAAGAATTTTCAATTCTCAATTACTTGACTGTAAAGTCAAGGGATTTGAGGTCCTTATCCAGTGATGAGGGACCGTACAGGATCTGGTAGCGGCCGGGCATTGCCGACAGCTCGTCGATCTTCTCGTCGTAGTACTCGAAAGCCTTGGGCTCCAGGGTAATCTTAACCTGGGCGGTCTGGCCTGCGGGGATATTGACGCGCTTGAATCCCTTGAGTGACTTGATGGGAGCTGCGGGGTTGTCCAGCGACTTGATGTAGATCTGTACAACCTCGTCACCGTCCATCTTACCGGTATTGGTTACAGGAACGGTAATATCGACTGTACCGCCGGCCTTGATGCTCTGCTTGGACAGAGTAGCCTCGCCGTAAGCGAATGTGGTGTAGCTCAGACCGTAGCCGAAAGCGTACAGAGGCTCACCCTTGAAGTAACGGTAGGTAAAGCCGTGATCCATATTGTAGTCCTCTACGTCGGGCAGCTGATCGGTGCTCTTGTAGAAGGTAACCGGCAGACGGCCTGCGGGGTTGTAGTCACCGAAAAGTACATCGGCCACAGCCAGACCACCGGCCTGACCGCCGTACCAAGCCTGCAGCAGTGCCTGATACTGGTTCTCAACGGCGCCGAATCCGATTGCCGAACCCGAGCAGTTAACCAGGATAACGGGCTTGCCGGTCTCATACATGGCCTGGAGCAGGTTGAGCTGAACCTTGGGGAGCTCGATCTTGGTGCGGTCGCCGCCCGAGAATCCCTCGTAGTTGACGCGCATCTCCTCGCCCTCAAGACGGGCCGATATGCCCGATACCATGATGATTACATCGGCATCCTTAACTTTCTGTGCAACGGACTTGAACTCGGCAAGCTTGCGCTGACTCAGTTCGAAGGTCAGGTATGCTGAACCGCTCTCACCCTTGGTGTACTGGAGCTCGATGTTATAGGTGCGTCCCTTGACAACCTTGAACGATGGAGCCTGTGGCTGTGTGCCGCGTCCGAAACCGCCACGACCCTGTGTAGGCTGCTTCTGCTCGGCAATAACCTTACCGTTCACAATGAGCTTCCAGGTGTCGTTACCACGCAGGTTGTAGCTCAGGTCGCCTGTAAAGTCGGCAACATAAGTACCGGTCATGCGGGCCGAGAAGTTGGTCATCTCAACATTGTCGGCAAAACGGTAGTCGCCCATGGTGCGCATGTTGATCTCGTTGTAGAAGCCTGCGTTGACAGCCTTACCGCTCATAGTGGTGTTGTTCCAGAACTCGGCATAGAGTCCGCGGCCGTTGTTCAGGTCGCCCAGATGGTTTACGGTCAGGTAGTCATCGGCCAGCTCGCAACCGCGCTCGTAGATGATCTTGGCGTTAGGAGCCTTGGCGCGGATGGCCTGCAGGATTGAAATCTGGTTTTCGCGTGTGGGAGTACCGTTGTAGTTGCCGTACTGCATTGATACGTTGTCGGCATTGGGACCTACGATTGCGATTGTCAGACCCTCCTTCTTAAGAGGCAGGATGCCACCATTGTTCTTGAGCAGAACCATTGCCTCATCGGCAGCCTTGTGTGCCAGAGCGGCATGTGCGGGGCTGCTTATGTCATCGGCACCCAGATCCTTCCAGGGATCCATCTCGACGGGATCATGCATGCCCAGCTCAAAGCGTGAACGCAGGATACGACGCAGTGATACGTCGATATCGGCCTCGTTGATCTTACCGTCCTTCATTGCCTGAACCAGAGCGTTGTAGCTGGTACCGCACTCTATATCGGTTCCCGACAGGACAGCGTCGATACTGGCATCGGTGGCGTTCTCGTGGGTCTCATGCTGGCCACGTGTGTAGAAGTTGTTGATGGCGCCGCAGTCCGATACCACCAGAGCCTTGAATCCCCACTTGTTGCGCAGGATATCGGTGAGCAGACGGTCACTGCCGCAGCAGGGCTCGCCCTCGTAGCGGTTGTAGGCGCACATTACCTCCTGAACATTTGCCTCGGTAACCAGAGTCTTGAAAGCGGGCAGATAGGTCTCCCACAGGTCACGCATGGATACGCTTACGTCAAAGCGGTGACGGTCGGCCTCAAGTCCGCTGTGAACGGCGTAGTGCTTGGCGCAGGCGTGTGTCTTGTAGTACTTGGGGTTGTCACCCTGCATACCTTTTACAAGAGCGGTTCCCATCTTACCTGTCAGGTACGGGTCCTCACCGCTTGTCTCCTGGCCACGTCCCCAGCGCGGATCACGGAAGATATTGATATTGGGGCACCAGAACGAAAGGCCCTGATGCCAAGCGCCGCCCGTAGCGCGCGTCTTACCAAACTGGTTGTGGTCCGATGTGTTCCAATGCGCGCGAGCCTCATCGGACACTGCGGTATAGACATCAAACTGCTGTGCATCATCGAATGTGGCGGCAAGAGCAATTGCCTGCGGGAATACGGTTGCACCGTTCATGCAGATACCGTGACAGGCCTCCGACCACCAGTTATAGGCCGGAATGCCCAAGCTGTCAATGGAGATGGAGCCGTTCATCATAAGGCCCACCTTCTCCTCGGGACTCAACAGCGAGAGCAGGTTCTCAACTCGCTTTTCAATTTTAAGGTTTGGATTCTGGAAGGGATACTCATACTTGGAGCTTCCGCCTCCGCACGCTGTAAGCGACAGCACCGCTGCCCCCACAGCCAATAATCTTAATGTTCTCATAAACTTTGGGTTATGTTAGTTGGATTGGTTAGTTTGGCGTAAAGATAAATGACACAGTAGGGACAGTCCCTACTGTGTCACTGTGTCAATTGGAGTTGGTGTTGATTTCCTGACGGTAGCTGCGGCGGGGAGTCTCCTCCACGGGAGTGTCATCATGGGCTTTGAAATCCTCCCAGTAGGCAATCTTAGCCAGGTAGAATTTCCTTACGTCCTCCCAGCGGTAGTAGGGGCGCTGCTCCCTACCCTTGGCGTCCTTGTAGAACGGAACGGTCTCGGGCAGTGTGGCCTCCTGTTCGTTGAGCAGGAACTTGACAATCACCTCGCCCTTCTTGTCGCGGAAGAACACCCACTGCACGTTACCGCCCATGTAAGCCAGATTGTAGGCTGCCCAATGGTCGGCCACGCTCTCCAGGTCGTCGGTACTGTAACCGGAGCCGTTCAGGTCCAGAAGCGAGAAGTATGACATCAGGGTTACCTCGTGACCGTAGCGCAGTATTACGCTGACACCGTTGCCGGCCAGAGCCTCATCGGCAAAATCAATGAAGTTCTGCAGGGTTACGCAGTGACCGTAAGGTATCACGTTGTCGGTGAGCGGTGAATAGCCGGCCTGTGAGTACCAGCGCATGTTGTTCATCAGGAACAGGTCATACCACTCATCATATGTGAATACGTCGTTCAGGTCAACACCGGGGTCCGATCCCTGCACGTATGAAGCCACATCGTAGAGCGAAGAATAGAGGCTGCCGCTCTGGTCGCGTCCGCCGGCTGTCTTTATATACTCGGGATCCTTGAACAGGGCTTTCATCAGGCGCTCGGGATGCGTGTGACGCTGGTTGAACTCCGATACGGCAGAGCTGATCTTGCGCTTATGGGCCGATACGGCCTTATCCTCGGTGTACATCCAGGGCTCGTCGTGGTTGCTGGAGTCATAGTCGAACTTGATCTTGGGGCGCATGCGCAGGATCTGCATCAGGGCCGAATACTCACTCACCAGAACGCGGTGCGATGTGGTGGAACGGGCCATGATGATCTTATCGTTGGTGAACAGCTCGGGATAGTTCTCCACCATACGGCGGGCTATGTCACGATGCTGCTGCATACCCTTCTGGGTCAGGTCACCGGCGCGCTGATCGGCCTCGGCGCGTATTATCTCCAGGCGGCGCAGCACGTCCTTACCGAACCCGGTCAGGGCTCCGGCATCATCGGCCTCCTTGAGAATATTGTAGGGACGGTCGTAGTTGGAGGCATTGTCCAGGAAACGTGATCCGTGACGCCCGAAGTGTGTCAGATAAACCGGTTTGAACCCCTTGGGGGCCGGCGTGAGTGGTTCCGTGGGTGCCTGATAGGCATACACCGAGCCCGCCATCTTGGCCAGGTTCGACTCGTTTACATCACCTCGTTTAATGATCTCCGCATTCAGCGCTGTTACCATGAACAGAGCTCCTACAACCCAAATTAATCTCCTCATTTATCCTTTTTATTTGTTTACTACTACTTTAATCAATCCTTTCTCCTTGCCGGGGATGACCTGCATCTGGAGCGTACCTGTTGTTCTGGTACCCTCGCCCAGCGGTGTGAGATTGGCAGTTACAGTAGGTTTGGGGTTAGCCTCATTGGATATGAGCTCCTTCTCGGTGAGCTGGCCTGACCACAGCACGGGTCCGTATGAGTGGCTCAGCGTCCATGTTCCGGGCTCAACCTGGCCGAACGAGTACTCGGTCACACCGTCCTTGAGCATGATGTATCTGGTGCCTGCGCCCTGTGCATAACCGGCATTACCGCCACCACCGCGCTGTGCAAGCTGTATCTCGGCACCCAGTCCGATGGTCTCGAGCGGGTTCTCACGATACTTGGGCAGGCCGCTGCTGAATGCCTCAACCTCAAAGTAATAGTTCTTGGGGGCGGTATTCAGGCTGTGCATGTAGAGCTCGTTCTTGCCGTATACTATGTAGCTGTTATAAAGCTTTTTCTTCTCGATACCGTAGCGCACAATGTAGCCGTCAGCACCGGGAACAGGCTCCCACATCACATTGGCCTCACGCAGGTCGTCCGGATTGCGTACCGCCATAAACTTCTTGACCTTCTGGGTCTTCATCTGCGGAGTTGTTCCGAATACGCGCAGATCCTTGATCGAGAACTTGGCGCCATCATATGTAGCAACATTGACAACCTTGACGTAACGTGCATCAACGGGGTTCTCAAGCTCAACATACTCATGCTTGAGCTCCATCTTGTTCTCAGGCTTGCTGATAATTTTAGTCCAGTTGCTATTATCGTCCGATACAAACACCTCGTAGCACTGATAGAGCTGCTCGGCCTGCGTACGTGCAGCACCGCCGCCCATCATACCTCCGCCGAATCCGCCTCGACCGCCACCGGCACGTGCTGCGCCGATGTGATCCCAGTTGAACTGGATGGCACGGATGGTTGCCTTGGCGCCCAGGTCAACGGTAAAGAACTCGCCGGCATCGCCTGTAGCGGCAACCCAGCAGGTCTTGAAATCCTCGTCGAGAGCCTGGCCGGGAGCATAGTTCTCAAAGGTTGAGGACACAATGGCTTTCTTACCCACTGACAGCAGTTTCCAGTCAACATAGTTGTCTACGCCTCCAACCTTGCGCTCATCGGGATAGTACTGCGGATAGTCACCCAGAGCGGTGTTGGAGTACATGACGCCCTGCTTGTCCACAGCTGTGGGATAGATGGCCAGCTCCGATCCGCGGCCGCCCTCACCGTACTGTGCGGGAATCATGCAGATGGTCCACAGGTTGCCCTTCTTGTCATGGAAGGTGCTTCCGTGACCTGCACCAACCTGGAATCCGCTGGTCTTGAAAGTGAGCGGGTTGTGCTCACAGTATGTGAACGGGCCCATGGGGCTGTCGGACACATATATTCCGTGTGAGTAAGATATAAACTCAAGGCCGATGGCCGCGTACTGCAGATAGTACTTGCCGTTGTGCTTGATCATGTAGGGGCCCTCAATCCAGGGAAGCTCCTCGGGACCGTACTCGCGGCGTCCGTTGAATATGGAGTAGATCACATCCTCGGGCTTGCGAACCTCGAATCCGTGGTTCTTGATATCGCTCCAGAACAGTTTGACTGGCTCGCCCTTCTCCTTGAAGGTCTCCTTGTCCAGCTCCACAACCTGGAACGGCATTATCTGTGACCAGCCAAAGTACATATACAGTCGGCCGTCATCGTCCACAAACATGTTGGCATCGCCGTAGCGGTCGCTCGACAGCTCGCCTATCTTCTCCCACTCGCCCTTGCGCGGGTCGATGGCGCGGTATACGTTACGGTTGTTCATGGAGCAGCCTATCAGCTTGCCGTCCATCTCTACCACCGATACCACTCCGGCGGGATAACCGGGAGCGTCAACATATGTCCAGTTGCGGAAATCGGGCGAATACCAATATCCGCGACGGTGCGACACAAAAAGGAAATAGTCATCTTCAAAGATAATGACAACCGGCTCACCGCCACGTACGGCTCGTTCGTTACCTACTACCACATCGAGCGGATTGGCAAACGTATGGCGGGTCTGGGCCTGAACACTCACTGCCGCCGTCAGTGCAGCAGCACAAAACAATGCTTTACGGAATAATTGTCTCATATCTGGTGTAATTAGGATAGTCCAAGTGTTAGGGTATCGGCAAATATAACAACTTTTTTGAGATTAAAACATTATCTTTGCTAATCATAAAGATTACGAGACAATGCTTACTGAGGATATCGCAATAACCAGGATACTGGTAAGTGCCCTTCTGGGGTGCGCCATAGGCGTTGAGCGCTATATTCACAAACACCCTGCAGGAGTAAGGACATTCATGCTCATATGCATGGCTTCCACTCTGGCCACGCTGGCATCCATCTGGATATGCCAGACCAACATGAACCTGATCAACGGCGATCCCGGACGTATTGCCGCACAGGTTGTTACGGGAATAGGCTTTATTGGTGCCGGACTCATAATCAAGAACAAGTACGACGTATCGGGCCTGACAACGGCCGCCAGCATATTTGCAACCAGTATAATAGGTATTGCAGTGGGTGTCGGACTTATCAAGGTTTCCATCATTGTAACCGTAATAGTTATACTAGTGCTTGCATCATCATTCCTTTTCCACGAGAACAACTCCCGCCAGCTTGCACTTGAGCAGGAGGAGAAGGAGAAAGCTCAAAACGAGAACAAATAACTCAAAATAATTGTATGAAAAAAGTGATTCTGTTTGCGACAACCATCCTTATGGCTTTGTCGCTCAAGGCTCAACAGCCTGATCCCAACTTCTTCATTTACCTGTGTTTCGGCCAGTCTAACATGGAGGCCGGAGCCACTCCCGCCGACCAGGACAAGGATTGGAACGATCCCCGTTTCCAGTTTGTATCGGCCGTAGATATGCCGCGTCTGAACCGTAAGATGGGCGAATGGTATACCGCCACACCCCCCATCTGCCGTCAGAGCAACAACATGGGCCCGGTGGATTTCTTTGGACGCAAGATGATCGAGGAGCTGCCCGAGCAGTACCGCGTAGGTGTTATCAACGTATCAGTAGCCGGCGCCAAGCTGGAACTCTGGGACAAGGATGCCTGCGAGGAGTACCTTGCTATGGAGGCTGCCGATCCCAGCCGCAACTGGCTTGTAAACATGGCCAAGGAGTATGACATGAACTGCTACCAGCGCATTGTCGATATGGCCAAAATAGCCCAGAAGAGCGGTGTGATCAAGGGTATGCTGGTTCACCAGGGTGAGTCCAACCCCGATGATGACCAGTGGTGCGCCCGTCTTAAGAAGATACACGATGACCTGTGTGCTGATCTGGGTCTGAACCCCGACGAGATACCTCTGCTGGCCGGTGAGCTCAAGCAGGCCGAGCAGGGCGGTGTTTGCGCTGCATTCAACGAGGTGGTTCTGGCCAACCTTCCCAAGGTCATGAAAAACGGATACGTAATCTCATCACTTGGTTGCGAGAGCACCGGTGACCAGTTCCACTTCAGCACCGAGGGTATGCGCCTGATGGGTTACCGCATGGCCGACAAGATGCTGCAGTTGCAGGGATTCAAGCCTGTTCAGGAGCGCTCAGTCACCCTTAACCTCAAGAAAAAGGGCCTGGGCATTGAGATAAGCCCCACTCTGGCCGGCATATTCTTTGAGGATATCAACCAGTCACTTGACGGCGGTATCTGCGCCCAGCTTATCCAGAACCACTCATTCCAGGCATACAATGTGCCCGATGCACCCGTACGTGACAAGGATAAGGAGTTCTCATATTCAGACACCGTATTTTTTGGCTGGACAGTACTGAAAGGTGAAGGTGCAGTCGGTCAGGCTCACGCCGTTGCCGACAAGCCTCTGGTCAAGGACCTGAAGCGTTACTACGACTTTTATCCTAACGATAAGTATGACGATGAACTGCGCTACGCACAGTACAGCGTAAAGTTTGACATTGAGGATGCCGGTCAGGGATTCGGTATTGCCGCCAACGGTTACGGCACAGCCCCCAATGACCGCCGCGGATACTACTCAAACAATACCCAAAAGGCATCCATACCCGCCGTGCAGGGCGTAAGTTATGACCTTACCCTCTACCTGGCAGGCCAGTCATACCCCGGCACCATCAAGGTCTGCCTGGAGGATGCAAACGGACAGGCAAACTCAAACGTAATAACCATATCAGGCCTCAAGAACGACTGGCAGAAATATACAGGCCAACTCAAGGCCGAGCGCTCCGTTGACAGCCGTCTGGCCATCATGGCCGATGCAGCCGGCACATTCTGGCTTGACTACGTAACCCTGTTGCCCGAGGCATCACAGCTGTGGCAGGAGGGCAAGTTCGGCCCGTTCCGCAAGGATCTTATGCAGGCTCTTGCAGACCTTCACCCCACATTCATGAGATTCCCCGGCGGTTGTGCCAGCGAGGGAACCAACTATTTTGGCCAGCCGTTCTGGAAGAACTCCATCGGCCCCGAGGAGGAGCGTATAGGATTCCGCAACCACTGGGGTTACTGGACATCACAATACGTAGGATTCTATGAGTATCTGCTTATGGCAGAGTCACTTGGAGCAACTCCCCTGCCCGTTCTCAACAACGGCGTAACCTGCCAGTTTGCAGGCCACCAGTACATTGCACCGCTGGATACCGAGGCCGACCGCAAGCGTTTCCACGACATATTCGTATGCGATGCCCTTGACTTCATTGAGTTCTGCAACGGTGGTACCGATACCAAATGGGGCAAGCTGCGTGCCGACATGGGTCATCCCGAGCCCTTCAACCTCAAGTACCTGGGCATCGGTAACGAAAACAAGGGACCTGAGTTCTGGGAGCGTTTTGACATCATATATAAAGAGGTACAGGCCAAGTACCCGGATATCATAATCGTATCAACCGCCGGTTCTGCCGCCGATGGTCCGGAGTTCAACGCCAACATGCATGAAATCGATGAGAAGTATCAGAACACCGTGGTCGATGAGCACTACTACCGCAACAACCAGTGGTTCTACACCAACGGTGACCGCTACCATGCCGATAAGGTTCGCGGAGCCGACGGTCTGACCTATGACCGCAACCGCCCCACCCGCGTGTTCGTAGGTGAGTTTGCCAACAACAACAGCAACAACGATTATGCATCGGCCATGGCTGAGGCCGCTTACTGGACCAGCCTGGAGCGCAACTCTGATATGGTTGTGATGGCAGCCTATGCTCCCCTGCTCTGCAAGAAGGGCTACAACAAGTGGAACTCCAACCTGATCTGGTTCGATAACCGCGGTCTGTGGCGCACCACCAACTACTACTATCAGAAGCTCTTCAGCGAGGCCGGTAACCGCGCCTTCCAGATGACTGACGTCATGAACGGCTCTGAAGCCGATGGCACCGTCTACACATCACCTACCGTTGACACTGAGACCGGTGAGGTCTACATCAAGTTCGTCAACTCTGAGGCTGTGGACAAGGTTCTTACCGTCAACATGGGTAAGGGTCAAAAGCGCAAAAAGTACACTGCTACCGTTGAGTTCATCTCATCACATGACACCAAGATCAAGAATCAGGGTGACCAGAACACATACGCCGGTGCACAGCCCCAGGCTCAGGCTCTCGGCCCTGCCGGACGTCCCGGTCCCTTTGGAGGCTTTGGAGGAAACCGCAACCGCGTAAGCTACACCGAAGCCGTAGTGCCTCACACCAAAAACCTCGGCACCATCAAAAAGCAGTTCACCCTCACCCTCCCAGAAAACTCCATCGGAATCATCAAGCTGACTCCCACCAAGTGAATTGAGAATTGAAAATTGAAAGCAGCGCCCGAAATTATCGAGCGCTGTTTTTTTATCAGTATGTAAATGTTTCTGTTTTGCAACAATTAGAAAATCGGGTATAGGGTCCTGGGGAGTCTCGCACCCACGCGCGACCAGTGGGAGGGGCCCGCGACAGGTTGTAGCTATTCTGGAACTAGGAACTTGTTCATAGTTTCGGAATAGATACAAGATGTTGTGGGAGGGCATTCTCCCCAGGACCCTATACCCGATTTTCAATTGTTGCAAATTGCAGTATCTCTTCAAAGTGTAAAAAAAAAAATCAGGGAACCCGATAGGATTCCCTGACTTCTATAGTGTAGGTGTGGTTTAGAACATTCCGCCACCCATGGGCATACCGCCGCCGAAGCCACCCATGCCGCCGCCGAAGCCGCCCATGCCGCCGCCGAAGCCGCCCATGCCGCCGCCCATGCCGCCACGACCACGGAGCTGCTGACGAGAGTTGCGGTCACCCATCAGAGACAGACGGTAGGTCAGAGTAGCCATGAAGTAGCTGGTGATATTGGTGTTCTGTGACTGAGTAGCACGAGTAGCACTGATGTTGTAGCTCATGTTACTGCGCTGATGCAGGATATCATACAGAGCCAGTTGCAATGAAGCCTTGTTACCCTTAAGGAATGAGAACGAAGCTGAGAGGTTCCAGATAAGCTCATCGGTATTTGCATTCTTACCAGCATATCCGCGACGGCTGTTCATGTTAAGATCAGTACCCAGTCGCATGTTACGCCAAGGAATGAAGGCGATGATATTGGTTCCGTAAGAGAAATCGTATGTATCTCTAATTCCTGAATTTGAGTTACCACCATAGGTAGTTGTTGCGTTATTACTCAGATTGTTCTCAGAATGTCTGTATGAAAGACTACCGTTAAGAGAAGCAGTCAGGTAATCATCACGATACTCAAATGAAAGGTCTTCACCTGCGTTAATAGAGTTAGTGATACTTCTGAGTTCGTTAGGATCAGTATAGCTGTCATCAAACTGCTGCTTGTTGGCAGCTGCTACAGCTTCCTCCAGAGTAGTAGCTGTTGAAGTCATACCTTCCTGATGATTGAATCTTCCATTTGTTGTTGAAGTGAACGAGAAACGGTCATCAGGCAGAGTGATACTCAATGTCAATCTCAAGTCACTGCTCCAGTTTGACCAGAAGCCATCCATGTTCATAGGCTGTGTCAACTGAGAACCCTTACCATCAGTAATCTTCCACTGCTTACTTGTAATGTTACGCAGAGTGTTGTTTACCGAAGCCTGAACATTGAAGCTGCTCATAGTAACAGGATCGTACTTCTGATAACCGATGCTCAACTGGTTTGTGAAATAAGGAACCAGTGTAGGATTACCATTTGAAGCGCTTGTTACTCGAAGTGTATCCAGGATAGGAAGAAGGTCTGACATGTTAGGCTGGGTTGAACGGCTGTTCAGTCGGATATTGATCTGCTCCTGACGTGTAATTCTGTAACGGAACTGGAGAGTAGGATTAAAGTTCATTACATCACGCTTAAGAAGGGTATCCTTAATGCCATGACCTGAATAGTTCTGCTCTACATGCTGCGGCATCAAAGTAAGACCGGCAGTAAAGTTGTAAGACTGATCTGTAGCATTCTTGCGGAACTGCAGCTGAATGTTCTGATCATAGTTGTAGTTGAACTGCTTTGAACTCTGATTCTCATCCTTGGTCATATGAGCATCGTCCTTGTCGAATGTCCAATCGATAGACTCAAAGTCATCCCCTATAGTAGGAATTCCCCAATATGCCTTGTAAAGGTCTGCAAGGTTGTATGTTGAACGGTCCTGATTACGCTCACTATAGCTGAATCTATAGCTGAACTGCAGATATGTACCGGTAGAGATAGGCTCTGAATAAGTAACCTGAGCATTGAATGAGTTCTGGTCGTTAGGTGAATCAGAATACTGGTTCTTTGTTCTGTTCCGGGCCATTGCAGGAAGCTGAGGATAGTAACTGCCCTCATGTGACAGATTATCACCGGAACCTCTTGAAATATTGTAATCACCGCTTACAGAAACGTTACGGCCACGGTTTCCGAAACGACGTACGAACTGCACATTACCTCTTGTAGAAATTGTCTTTGAGTTGTTCTTAGAGGTTGAGAAGATGTAGTTCTGCATTGCATCGTGATAGTAGTCATACAGAGAATCCAGCATGGTTCCTTCGGGATCAACCTCGGGGAACTCGTTGTAAGGATAATCACTCTTTGTATAGAAACCGGATGTTGCCAGAGCTGAATCCAGAGGAGTTGCAGTGAACATATAAGGATTCTGGCTGAACTGCAAGTTCCTGCTCAAGCTCCATCTGTCAGACTTGCTGTATGTGAATGAAGGCTGGAAAAGAAGACTGGTATAGTTGTCCTTATTCCACTCTATACGCATCTGTGCAGTCAGGTTGTCGCTTCCGCTTCCGCTCTTTCCACCACTAATGTTATACTGATGGAATGTGAAGTCTTCAATAAACTGATTTGAAGTAGTCTTATTGTCACTGTGGCTCCAGTTTACACTACCACCGACTTCATACTTATAGTTGTCCTGTGAAACCTCATCACCAAGGTTCATAGCGAAGTTGAAACCTCCGGAGTAGTTGGTGCTGACGCCACCGCCGCCGCCCATGCCGCCGCCGAAGCCGCCCATCATCATGCCGCCACCGAAGCCGCCGCCGATGCCGCCGCCCATACGCATGCCGCCTGAGCTGCTCATACCACCGGATGACTGGCTGGCTGAACCCATAACGGTGAACTGCTTGTCCTCGTCAAAGCGGTTCAGAGAAGCATTTACCTGATACAGAGCAGCGAGATCAAAGCCCTCCTTCTCAAGAGGAGCACCGCCACCGACAGAGATGTTACCGAACCAACCCTTGGCCATACCCTTCTTAACCTGAAGGTCGAGCACTGTCTCCTCATTACCGTCATCAATACCGGTCTGACGGGCCAGGTCACTCTCCTTCTCGTAAGCCTTAACCTTCTCGATCATATCGGCTGTGAGCTGTGTCAGGGCGACAGTCTTGTCGTCGCTGAAGAACTCCTTACCGTTTACAAGGATCTTTGATACAGACTTACCGTTTACGGTGATGTTACCGTCACTGCCAATCTGTACACCGGGGAGCTTACGGATAAGGTCCTCAACCGATGAACCCTCGGGGAGCTTGTAAGCAGCACTGTTGAACATCACAGTGTCGTTAATCATCTGGACTTTTGCCACAACTGCCGATACGGCAACCTCCTCCAGCATCACACCGCCTCTCATGGTAATCTTACCGAGATCTGTAACGGTTGAACCGGATCTGAGTGTGAAATTCTTGTCTGTGTTGTCATAACCCATGAATGAGGCGCGGGCAACGTAGTTTCCGGCCTTAAGGTTACCGATAACGAACGAACCATCCTCCTCGGTCGAAGTACCGCCAATGTAGGTGGAATCCGTACCGGAGATCTGATACACCTGCACTGCAGCAGGATACAGCGGCTCAGCCGAATCATAATCATAAACTGAACCCTTAATTGAAAGATTCTGTGCGAACATCGCTGTTGCTGATGTCGCTAGAAAAGCTAGCAGAGTGGCAATTCTTTTCATTTGAGTTTTGTTATTGTTGTTGTTTTTTGTTGTCTGCATTGATAAAAATACACCTTTACTATATCGTTCAGCGCAGTTAGTTAAATGTGAAAAGCATGTTTTTTAAAATAATTTCATCTTAGATTAAAAATATACCCCAAGGTTTAATCACGACTTTATTTAGTACCTTTGTCCTGTTAACATTACTGACTGATTAGGTTATGAAAAAAACACTCTTAGCTATATTGCTGTCTACATGCATTTTATCTCTTTCAATTTCATGCTCCGGGCCCAAAAAGGAGTCCTCTTTCAAGGAATTTGAGATCAAGTGTCATGACGGCACAGTAAGGTCAGGAGCAATCTTCATTTCCAAAGGATATAAGCCAGGTAGCAGATTACCTGTTATTTACATGGCCGATGGTCTGGTGTTCAAGGATGGAAACTATAAACATATTATAGATTCGTTAATAGATGAAAAATGTATCAGTCCGATAGTTGTGGCATGCTCCTACGAGGATAAGAGACCCATTCCCGGATACACCATCGCATACCGTAACGCCGAGTATGTGGAGTCGCTCTCCAGACAGGACCCCAAGCTTGCACAACTGTTTGATAACCACTACGAATACTTTGTAAACGAGTTCATACCCTACGTACGCCGTCATGCTCCCGTATCGGACGCCAAGGAGGAGATGCTGTTTTACGGTACATCCAACAGCGCGGACTTTGGCCTGACACTGAGCATGCGCAATCCCGACCTTTTTGCGGAGTACTGGTGCTACTCGCCCGTGTTCTCGGACCTGACACACTACGGAATGCTCACCAACGATATCGATTACCGCATCTGCTGGGGTATCAAGGAGGAGATTGACTCCGATGATTACTTCCCCACCCTTGTAAAGGATATACGCAAGCGCGGAGGTAACGTAACATCGTGGGCGTTCAACGGCGTTCATGACCGCAACAAATGGAAGGCCAACTTCCGCGAGGAGCTGCAACGCAGGTTTCCGTACAAGGATTAAACCTGAACTGTTTTATTCAATCAAATAGTCTGTAAAGCCAATTACAGCAACCAAACGACCAACTAAATCAATTAAACAAAAATGAAACGTATTGCGCTTATTGCCGCTCTGTCCCTGACAGTCGCATATTCTTCGGCTCAGGACAAACTGTATCACAACACCTTCAATCTCAATCAGGTAGAACTGCTTGACGGACCTTTCAAACACGCAATGGACCTTAACGTAAAGGTCCTGCTGGAGTATGACACAGACCGCCTGCTGGCTCCGTTCCTCCATGAGGCCGGACTGCCCAAGAAGGCGGAATATTTTCCCAACTGGGCCGGTCTGGACGGACATGTGGGCGGACACTACGTATCGGCCCTGGCCATACACTACGCCGCTACCGGCAACAAGGAGTGCTATGACCGTCTCAACTATATGATTGATGAGCTGGAGCGTTGCCAGATAGCCAACGGTGACGGCTACATAGGCGGTGTACCCAACAGCAAGGAACTTTGGGGTAACCTCAAAAAAGGTGACTTCGGCCTGTTCCGCGGAGCATGGGTGCCCTGGTATAATGTACATAAGATGTACGCGGGCCTGCGCGACGCATGGCAGTATGCCGGCATTGAGAAGGCCAAGGATATGTTCATCAAGTTCTGTGACTGGGGTCTGACCATATTTGCCGATCTGGATGACAACCAGATGGAGCAGATGACCGGCACCGAGTTCGGCGGCATGAACGAGATTTTTGCCGATGCTTTCCAGATTACCGGTGACCGCAAGTACATTGAGGCTGCCAAGCGTTTCCGCCACAAGGATATTTTTGAGAATATGGCCGATGGCCGCGACAATCTGGATAACAAGCACGCCAACACACAGGTACCCAAGGCTGTAGGTTACGCCCGCGTGGCTGCATTAGACAACGATGCTCGCGCCCGCAAGGCTGCCGAGTTCTTCTGGGACCGCGTAGCCAACCACCGCTCAGTGGTAATAGGCGGTAACAGCCGCAGCGAGCACTTCCCTGCAGCATCGGACTACAAGAGCTACGTTGAGAACCGTGAGGGACCGGAGTCCTGTAACACCAACAACATGCTCAAGCTTACCGAGTTCCTCTTTGCAATAGACCCCAAGGCCGAGTATGCCGATTTCTATGAGAAGGCCATGTACAACCACATCCTCTCAACCCAGCATCCCGAGCACGGAGGTTACGTATATTTCACCCCAATGCGCCCCGCTCACTACCGCGTTTACTCCGCAGTTAACCAGGGTATGTGGTGCTGCGTAGGTACCGGTATGGAGAACCACGGCAAGTACGGTGAGTTTATCTACACCCACGACGGTGCACAGACACTCTGGGTCAACCTGTTCGTGGCATCAAAGCTGAACTGGACCGATAACAAGGCCACCATAACCCAGGAGACTCAGTTCCCCTACTCCGAGTCATCAAAACTGACAGTCAACCTTAAGAAGGCCCGCAAGTTCCGCCTTATGGTACGTTGCCCCGAGTGGACAACCAGCGGCTACAGCGTAAAGGTGAACGGTAAGGAGTATGCCGCAGGCGCACAGCCTTCATCATACGTAGCCATAGAGCGCAAGTGGAAGAACGGTGATGTGGTTGAGATAAGCCTGCCCATGAATACCACCATCGAGGCTCTTGACAACGAGCCGGAGTACCTGGCAGTAAAGCACGGCCCCATTGTTCTGGCAGCCCGCACTGGCACAGAGGGCATGAGCGGACTTGTAGCCGATGACGGCCGTTGGAGCCACATAGCACACGGACCTCTGGTACCCGTTACCGAGACTCCTATCATGATTGGTACACGCGCACAGCTGGACCAGAAGGTGGCTGCACTCAAGCCCGTACCGGGCAAGCCGCTCCACTACACAGCATCAGGTCTGTTTGACAGCAGCCGGTTCCCCAATGTTGAACTGGAGCCGTTCTACAGCCTGCATGACAGCCGTTACGCCATATACTTCCTGTCACTGAGTCAGGATGATTACGGCAAGATGCTTGATAAGATCAAGGCCGATGAGGCTGCAATGCTGGAACTTGACCGCCGCACTGTGGATGCAATAGTACCCGGTGAGCAGCAGCCCGAGGCTGACCACAAGATGACCAGCCAGAACTCCATGACCGGCAATGAGGACAACAAGCCCTACCGCACATTCCGCCGCGGAGGTTCATTCAGTTTTGACCTCTACCCTGACGGCAACACAAACCTGAGCCTCTCACTGGGCTACTGGGGCAGTGAGAACTTCCAGAACCGCGCCCTTGAGATACTCATTGAGGATATGCCGTTCATTACCGAGACTGAGTTCCCTGCCAACGGTCAGGCTGAGATTGTACGCAAAGAGTATGACGTTCCGGTAGGCTTCTACCAGGGCAAGGAGAAGATTCGCGTCACACTGCGCGCCCCCGAAGGCCGCATGGCGCCCCGCATTTTTGATATCCGTTTCCTCAAGTAATTGAGAATTGAGAATTGATAATTGATAATTGACAATTGACAATGAGAATTAGTCCTAGTTTTAGCATTGCAGCGTTGGGGCTAGCATTGGCCCTTAACTCGTGTGGCACAAAGGAGCAGGATCCTGTGTTCATGGAGAACCTGCCCTACTATGTTGAGAACCTTGAAGTCTTCGGGCTCAATCAGGAGCCGGGACGCGCATTCCACATACCGGAGCGTAACATTTCGCTTAACGGAACATGGAAGTTCAACCTGTATCAGAATCCGCTGGAGGTTCCAAAGAACTTCTATAAGAGCTCTTTCAATGACCGCAAATGGGGCACCATAGAGGTTCCGTCCAACTGGGAGATGCAGGGATATGGGCAGGCCATGTTCCGTAACGTTTCGGCCCCCTTCCCCAATGGTCAGCCCCTGTCCATGCTTGAGCGTTTCCAGAAGATCCTGGATGACCCGGATGCATCGGAGCAGCAGAAACGTATGGCCCAGAGCCGTATGAACCTGTCTAACCCGTTTGCCGTTCGTGTACCTAACGTTCCCATGGATGTCAATCCCACCGGCGCATACCGCACGGAGTTCACCATACCTTCAGACTGGAAGGGCGATGAGGTGTTCCTGCGCTTTGAGAAAGTGGCATCGGGATCGTTCGTATGGGTGAACGGAAAGCAGGTGGGTTATAACGAAGGCGCACAGGAGCCCAGCGAGTATGATATCACACCTTATATTAAGAGTGGCAAGAACACTCTGGCCGTGATGGTACTCAAGTTCTGCGACGGATACTATCTGGAAGGTCAGGACTACTGGCGTCTGGCCGGTATATTTGATGACGTTACCGTCTACTCCACCCCCAAGGTCAGGATATATGACTGGTATGTCACCACTGATTTCGGTCCCGACTTTGTTGATTCGGACCTCAAACTGGCTATGGACGTACGCTCATACGGACTGGAGGGCAGCGGATACAAGGTTAAGGCCACTGTTTCAAAGGATGGCCGTGAAGTGGCCAATATGGAGAACGGTCCTTTCAACGTAAAGGACGGCACCAGCACCATCAACCTCTCCGCCAAGGTCAAGGCTCCCAAGAAATGGACGTCAGAGACTCCTGAACTCTATGACCTCACG
>CACYHW010000006.1:206543-207213 GCA_902774335.1 uncultured Bacteroidales bacterium | reverse complement strand
CTATGAGAAACCATCAGATAACATCAAAAAACTACAATATCTCCTCACTGAAAGAAGGCAATATATGCGACAGCGAACAGCTCTAATTAATCTTGACTGCGCAATGGGTAAATACGGAACGAATGAAACACGTTCCCGCAGTGAGTCTGCCAGACATCACTGTGAGAAACTGGTCAAGAAAGTGGAAGATCAAATGCTCTCCATTATTCACTCAGATCCTGACATCCAAAGAAATTATGATCTTGTAAGCAGTGTAAAGGGCATCGGTCTCATCAATGCCATCAATACTATAGTCTTTACAAACAATTTTAAAGCGTTTGAAACACCGCGGCGATATGCCTGTTACATAGGTGTGGCTCCGTTTGACCATATCTCTGGTAAGAGCGTAAAAGGTAGAACACAAGTATCCAAGATATGCCGGACGCAACAGAAAGCAGAACTATCCATGGCTGCCAGGAGTGCTATAGTTAGTGATCCTGGACTCAGGAAATACTATCTACGCAAAATGAAAGAAAAAGGCGGAGGCAAGGATGCACATGGTGTTGTTCTTAACGCTGTAAAGTTTAAAATCATCCTCAGGATGTTTGCCGTCGTCCGTTCTGGGGAGCCTTATAAGGTACTTAATTATTGATGTACAATCGGTTGAACTATCCTTTTCTTTAGTGCCAGA
>CACYHW010000006.1:0-206512 GCA_902774335.1 uncultured Bacteroidales bacterium | reverse complement strand
CAAATATCGGCCTGAAACTATAATCATCCCTTCTTGTAACAAAACTATAAAGAAGAGTTTACTCAGTTGGTAATATCGGAAACGAGGGACACCATTAGAAGGCGTCCCCCGCGATATCCGTATTGTAACAAACTCAACGATAACAGTTTCTAAAAAAACGTCCAAAAATATTTGGAAAAGTCTTAGAATACTGTTAGGCCCCGAAGGGGACTAAAAAGGAGGCGTTCGCCGTTTAGGGTCCGGAGAGGTCCGGAGTAGCCTCGGAACGTTGTGTCCCCAACCCGTATGTCCGGCGGAGCAAGCTATCCGAGACTATACCCCTTCAAGTTTTCTTAAAAACTTGCCAAGGTGTAACACGGGAGGAGGGGCGAGAGGGTGCTGGGAGGCGGGTGAGTGTGGGACACGGGCGCGAAATGAGGGGATGTAACACAGTGAACCCCGCTACACGGGTTGTGAGCGGGGTTCTTGTGGGACACTTTGGCGAGCAGGGGAATTACTCCGCCAGGAGCAATTCCATAACCTGGACGGCGGCTTTGGCAACGCTGGTGCCGGGGCCGAAGATGGCGGCGGCGCCTGCTTTGTAGAGGAAGTCGTAGTCCTGGGTGGGGATTACTCCGCCAACCACTACCATGATATCCTCACGGCCAAGTTTCTTGAGTTCCTCGATTACCTGGGGTACAAGGGTCTTGTGACCGGCGGCAAGTGAGGATACGCCAAGCACGTGGACATCGTTCTCGACAGCCTCGCGGGCCGATTCGGCCGGAGTCTGGAAGAGCGGACCCATATCGACGTCAAATCCGCAGTCGGCGTAACCGGTGGCTACAACCTTGGCGCCGCGGTCATGACCGTCCTGACCCATCTTGGCAATCATGATACGGGGCTGACGGCCCTCCTTCTTTGCGAACTCTGCTGTAAGCTGGCAGGCTTTCTCAAAGTCTGCGTCTTTCTTGCTTTCTGATGAATACACGCCTGATATTGTTCTGATTACTGCTTTGTATCGGCCTACAACCTTTTCGCAGGCATATGAAATCTCACCCAGTGATGCACGCACCTTGGCGGCCTCGACAGCAAGAGCAAGCAGGTTGCCCTTACCGGTCTCGACGCACTTGGTGATGGCATCAAGAGCCTTCTGTACATCGGCCTCGTTGCGGTTTGCGCGGAGCTGTTTCAAGCGCTCGATCTGCTGGTTGCGTACTGCGGTGTTATCGATCTCAAGGATATCTATGGGATCCTCGTGATCCAGACGGTACTTGTTGGTACCTACAATGGTCTGGATGCCGCAGTCGATGCGGGCCTGTGTGCGGGCTGCAGCCTCCTCGATACGCATCTTGGGCAGACCGGTCTCGATAGCCTTGGCCATACCGCCCAGCTTCTCGATCTCCTGGATGTGCTCCCATGCCTTGTGGGCAATCTCGTCGGTCAGTGACTCAATGTAGTATGAGCCTGCCCAAGGGTCAACCTCACGGCATACGTTGGTCTCCTCCTGGATGTAGATCTGGGTGTTACGGGCAATACGTGCCGAGAAATCGGTAGGCAGTGCGATAGCCTCGTCAAGGGCGTTGGTGTGCAGTGACTGGGTGTGACCCAGGGCTGCTGCCATAGCCTCGATGCAGGTACGGCCTACGTTGTTGAACGGATCCTGCTCGGTGAGTGACCAACCCGATGTCTGGCAGTGTGTACGCAGAGCCATTGACTTGGGGTTCTTGGCGCCGAAGCTCTTGGTTATCTTGGCCCAGAGCAGACGGGCAGCACGCATCTTGGCTATCTCCATGAGGTGGTTGGTACCGATGGCCCAGAAGAATGACAGACGCGGAGCGAAAGTATCGATATTCATGCCGGCGTTGATACCTGCACGCAGATACTCCATACCATCGGCCAATGTATAAGCCAGCTCGATATCGGCGGTAGCACCTGCCTCCTGCATGTGGTAACCGGAGATTGATATTGAGTTGAACTTGGGCATATTCTGTGATGTGTACTCGAATATGTCGGCTATGATCTTCATTGAGAACTTGGGCGGATAGATATAGGTGTTACGTACCATGAACTCCTTGAGGATATCGTTCTGGATGGTTCCCTGCAACTCCTCAAGAGTGGCGCCCTGCTCCAGACCTGATACGATGTAGAAGGCCAGGATAGGAAGAACGGCGCCGTTCATTGTCATTGATACGGACATCTTGTTAAGAGGTATGCCGTCAAACAGCACCTTCATATCCTCTACAGAGCAGATGGATACACCGGCCTTACCGACGTCACCTACCACACGCTCGTGGTCAGCATCGTAACCGCGGTGGGTGGCAAGGTCAAACGCAACCGACAGACCTTTCTGACCGGCGGCCAGGTTACGGCGGTAGAATGCGTTACTTTCCTCAGCAGTGGAGAATCCGGCATACTGACGGATGGTCCAGGGGCGCATCACATACATTGTTGAATAAGGTCCGCGAAGGTTGGGGGCGATACCTGCAGCGTAGTTGAGGTGCTCCATGCCCTCCAGATCCTCCTTGGTATATACAGGCTTGACTTCAATATGCTCCGGAGTCTTCCAGATCTCGTCTGCACCTGCTTTCTTTGCCTTGCAGCCGCAAAGCTTCCCTGCGGGAGCTGCAGCCTTTATGTCGATGTTCTTAAAATCAGGTTTCATAACTACGGATTATTTGATGTTAAGCTTGCTGTTGAAATCTCTCAGTGTCTCAAGCACGTTGCAGCGTACGTGAACATAGTTCTCAATACCTGCGGCCTTGAGGTCCTCTATGCAGGCGGGGTTACCGGCAATCACAAAGATTGCACTGTCACCTACGGCCTTGAATGCGGCGGGACCATACTCGGCGTACTCGTCATCGCTTGAGCAGAGCACTACGATATCGGCGCCTGCCTTGCGTGCTGCCTCGGCTCCGTCCTCAACGGTCTTGAAACCAAGGTTGTCAATAATCTCGTAGCCTGCGCAGCCAAAGAAGTTGCCTGAGAACTGGGCGCGGGCCTGACGCATGGCAAGGTTACCTATGGTGAGCATAAATACCTTGGGGCGACGGCCGCTGGCCTCAGTAGCCAGGCGGAGCTCCTCGAACTGTGATGCTATGCGTGATGAATCAAGTGTAGCGATGGTTGGCTCACCCTCTGCCTTGCAGCAGCAACAGCAGCTCTTGGGAGTACGGCCCTCTGACAGCTCCTTTATGTTGGGGAACTGGTTGGTTCCCAAAAGTGACTCCTTACGCTTGGCGGCGTTGTCATGACGTGCGGCGTTGGTGGCGTTGACTGCCTCCTGGACCTTGCCTGCCTTGACCATTGCCAGCATGCCGCCCTCATCCTCTACAGAGAGGAACAGGTTCCATGCCTGCTGAGCCAGAGCCTCAGTCAGATTCTCAATGTAGTATGAGCCGCCGGCGGGGTCAACCACCTTGTCAAAATGCGACTCCTCCTTGAGCAGCAGCTGCTGGTTGCGGGCCAGACGCTCCGAGAACTCATCGGACTTGGCATATGCAGCATCGAACGGAGTTACTGTTATAGAGTTTACACCGGCCAGGGCGGCACTCATGGCCTCTGTCTGTGATCGCAGCAGGTTTACGTACGGGTCAAAGAGTGTCTGGTTGTACTTGGTGGTGATGGCGTTTATATGCATCTTGCAGGCGCAGCGGCAGATTCCGTCCTCGGGCTTGTCCTGACAGTGGCACTCGGGCTTGTAGGCCTCGACTATCTTGGCCCAAAGCATACGTGCTGCACGGAACTTGGCAATCTCCATGAAGTAGTTGGAGCCGATGCCCAGGTTGAACTGTATCTTCTTGGCAACTGCGTCGGCGGGAACGCCGGCCTCGGTGAGGGTACGCATGTACTCGTTACCCCAAGCCAGAGCGTAACCTAACTCCTGATAGCAGAATGCGCCGGAGTCGGTAAGCATGGAAGCCTTGACTGTGAGGGCGCGGAACTTCTTGAGGGGCTTGAGTATCTCAATCAGCTTGGCTGCATCCTCAAATCCGCACTCAACACCGTTCTTGAGCATTGAGCCGATGGGGTCGTATGATATTGAACCCTTCAGGGCGCTCAGGTCATAACCCTTCTTGGTGAAGTAGTCAACCAGAGCCTGAGCCTGTGCACATGCCAGCTGGGGCTTGGTACTCAGGTTGAGCTCTATGCAGTCGGCCAGGATGCCGTCCAGCAGTGCCTCCAGATCGGCCCCCTCGATCAGACGGCCGCCGCAGCAGAAACTGAGTGAGTCGACACCTTTGTTCAGGATGTCAAGAGCCTTGGCGTTGGCCTCCTTGAGGTCTTTGGTGCTGATACCCTGGCGTACATACCAACTGTTGCATGCCTTGGTTCCGCGTTTGTAAGGAAATTCTCCGGGTTTGGTTTCTGTGTCAAGGCCTGCCAGATCCTCCTGACGGTAGAATGGCTGAACCTTGAATCCCTCGTTGGTTCTCCACACGAGTTTCTTCTCAAAATCCGCACCTTTAAGGTCCTCGGTGATCTTTTCCATCCACTCCTGGGTAGACACCGGTGGGAACTCCGAGAAGAGTTTCTCTCTTTTCTTGGTCATAAGTATTACTTGTTTGATAGTTTTAAGTCAGTAATCAGACTGACGCTTCAATAAGCACAGCGTGGCAAATATATACAATTTGATTCACTATTCCTATCGGATGTAGATGAATTTATATTTACTGAATATCTATTAATTTTTTAAGGATTTATAATAGGGTTCCGGGAATAACGAACATTAAATGTACGTACCTTTGCATCCGAAATATGAAAAGGCATTTTTGAGTCGTATAAAAGGTTGAACGATAATGGATTGGATAAAATCTCTTCTTTTTGACACGGAATCTATAGCACATCTGCTCTTACTCTACTCTTTTGTTATCGCCGTCGGCGTATTGCTGGGCAAGGTCAAATTCAGAGGTATATCGTTCGGCGTAGCCTTTGTGCTTTTTACCGGTATCGTAGTGGCTCACTTCGGCTTTACCGGAAATCTCAAGACAATAAGCTTTATCCAGGACTTCGGTCTGATACTGTTCGTTTACAGTCTGGGTCTTCAGGTGGGACCGTCATTCTTCAGCTTGTTCCTTAAGGGAGGAGTCAAGATGAACCGTCTGGCTGTGCTTCTTATCACGCTTAACATCGTAGTTGCCATAGGTGCATATTACCTGTTGTTTGACCGTTCAAATCCGGACAGTTTCCCCATGCTTGTGGGCGTGTTGAGTGGTGCCGTGACCAATACCCCCGGTCTGGGTGCTGCCGAGGAGGCACTCCGTCAGATGGGCAAGACAGGCGTGGAGATAGCCAACGGTTATGCATGCGCCTATCCGCTTGCCGTTCTGGGTGTCATTATGGTGCCCATGATCGTGAAGGCCATCTGCCGCATCAAGGATGACAGGGAGAACCTGGAGCTGGAGAACATGAAGAAGGAGGATACCAGCACCAAGCCCATGAGACAGTATCTTGCCATGACGAATGAGCGTCTGGACGGCAAGACCATCCTTGAACTTCGCCGCCTTATCAACCGTGAGTTCATATGCTCACGCCTGAACCATGAGGGCGAGGTTATCACTCCTCACAGGGATACCGTTGTACATCTGGGCGACCAGTTGTGCGTGGTAAGCGCCGAGGATGACGGTGAGGCTATCCGTACCCTGCTGGGAAGTGTGGTCGATGTGGAGTGGGACAGCATCAAGAGCTCTGAGCCGATGGTATCACGCCGCATCGTGGTGACCAAGGAGAAGCTCAACGGCAAGACTCTGGGCGAGCTCCATCTGGGCAGCGTGTACGATGTGACCATCACCCGCGTGGTACGTTCCGGTACCGAGCTGTTTGCATCGGCCAGCCTTGTACTTCAGATAGGTGACCGCCTGTCGGTTGTGGGTAAGGCCAGCAGCGTGGCAGCCGTGGCACAGCGTGTGGGCAATGAGATGAAGCGTCTGGATGCTCCTAACCTGGCCACCATGTTCATCGGCATTCTTGTAGGTGTGCTCTTTGGAAGCATTCCTCTTACCATACCCGGTATTCCTACACCTCTTAAGCTCGGCCTTGCCGGCGGTCCGCTGGTTGTAGCTATCCTTATCAGCAGGTTCGGATACAAGATGGGACTTGTCACCTATACCAAAGCCAGCGCCCTGATGATGTTGCGCGAGGTGGGTATAGCCCTGTTCCTGGCCAGTGTGGGCATCAAGTCGGGTGCTACATTCGTTGATACAATAATGTCCGGTGACGGACTCACATTCATGTTGGCAGGCCTGCTTATCACTGTTATTCCGGTGTTTGTGGTCGCTCTTATAGCACGCAAGCGCCATGGCATGAATTACTACAGCATATTGGGTCTTGTGGCAGGCGCCAGCACGAATCCTCCTGCACTGGCATTCGCTAACGGTCAGACCGAGCATGACGCTCCGGCTGTGGCTTACTCCACAGTTTATCCTCTGACTATGTTCCTTCGCATCCTTACCGCTCAGCTGTTGGTGCTGATTGGGTGCTCGCTCTTTTAGGGTCAGACCCTGTTCGTTCTTCAGGTTTTTACCAGGTTTGATTCAGGATGTAGGGAGTGCCGGAGGCGGTAATGCCGGCACCGCTGATAGTATACCCCGTGGAGTAACTGTTGTTATAGAACTCAACCCTGGCGTTGCCCTCCTGGTCGGTAAGCACGTTGGGGTTCCAGTAGAGTGTGCGGCGAACGTCGATATCACCAAAGATCGCGCCGTCGGGATACTGGGGAGCGTAGAACTCAACCGGCTGGGAGAATCCCTCGACGGTGGTGGTGCGGCGGCTCAGGTTGCGTATGTCGCGGTATGACATAAGTTCGCGGTCGTTCTTGATCTGGATGTCCACCAATGTGTAACGTGTCCAGCTGGTGTCAACCCAAACGAACCAGTCGATATCAAGATGTCTGCGGTGTTGCTCCACCAGCAGAGGTATGAAATCCACAAAGTAACGCGGGTACATGGCGTCGTCGTAGACAATGATGCTCTTGACATCGATCATGTCGATACTCATGGGTTCGTCAAACGGCTTCTTGTCCAGAACCTTCTGCTGGTTGTGGACGTAGAAGTAGGGCGGGTAGTTCTCGAAACGTATGCCCTTTTCCAGCAGGTATCCCATGATATCGGTGGTATATTCGCCCATGTCAAGCTCCATCTCGGTCTCCTTGGCCACATCCCACGATGTAAAGGTGTCGTAATCCACGAACCTGCGCTTCTCGGTAATATCCACATCTTCCAGTATGATACCAAGGTCTTCCTTTATGACTGTGGGCAGGTCGCTGTCGGTGTTCACCGTGTCCTCGGGCTCGACATAACGGCTCAGGGTGCTGTCCAGGAAGAGCTCCTGCTTGCGGTAAGCTCTGGGACTGGGCTGCTCGGAACGCTCAAAGCGTATTCGCGTGCTGGTCTCGTACTTGAGGTTGCCGTTCCTCTTGTGGGTCATCAGGTTGATGCTCATTCTGGCCTGACCGTAAAAATCCTTCAGGTCAAAGCCAAAATAACCGGTGGAATCGGTGTGGTACTGGAAGGTCTCGAACTGAGTCTTGTCGATGATGGGTACCACCGATGCCAGCACATCGACATCCTTGACCGGCTTGCGGCGGGAGTAGGAGAGTACCCATCCGTTCATGGTCAGGCTATCCTCCACGCGATGCTGCTCGTCAAAGGTCTCCAGACCGCTCATATACCTCCATTCGTATCTCTCCCATCCCTGAACCAGGGTAAGCAGGTTGAGAGCCTCGCGGTGCAGATTATCGTTAGCCTCCAGATACCATGCGGGGTTCTGGATAAAGCCCTTCAGGTCCGATGAAAGCAAAAGGTTGGTCTGCAGGTTATCGCTCTGACCCGTGCCGAAATCGTCACCGTCACGGACCGACAGGCAGAACCTGTCACGTATGGGGTTGCCGTTGGGATCGGTAAGCTTGAGTTCAAGTATCTCCTTGCTGAAAGGCTCTCTGGACATGCTGTCCGTCACGAGCGATATCACCGGGCTGCGGAACCTGTCGTTGTTATGGAACAGGCTGCGCGATGAGAGTATCATACCCTTGCGGTCGTAGAGTGTCATGCGGCACACTCCTACAGGCCAGCCGGAGCAGTCAATATCAAGCGATATGTTGTCCTTATCGGGAACTTGCTGGAAATGAATCAGGCTGCCGCGGCATGTCACCGCCAGTCCTGAGGTTTCGCCGCCGCGGTCGCGTGTGCGGCTTATCTCCACCTTGAGTATGGAGTCTGATATCGAGCTGATCATGGAGTATCCGCTCTTTACGGCCTTGGGCAGGCTCTCGCGGGTGCTCTTGCCTTCGTCCGATATAAACCGCACGGTCTCGCTGCCGCCCGATGCCAGTCGGAATGAACCCATGCCGTCGTGTACGGTGTGGACCGAATCGTCCTGACTGCGAACCACCAGCGTTCCCTCTACCGGCATTCCGTTCTTGTCGGTAACCTTGAAGGCTACGTTGCAGGGCAATCCCTGCACCATGTCGCCGCCCTCGGGGTAGAACATCAGGTTGATCCTGTCATCGGGCTCCTTCTGCTGCTCACGGATGGATTCCACAAGCGGGTTGTCCTGGTCCAGCACCACCAGCGATTCCTGGTAGTTGCCGGTCTGCTCGGGCTTGGTGTAAACTGGAATTACACGTGAAAATATGATTTCGGGACTGAAATCCAGCATGTTCTGCGTATAGGCCCTAACCTCGTAGAAACCGCTGGGGTAGAGCACCATACCGCGCTTTTCGCGTGCCTGTGCCGTGGCGGCGTCAATCAGAGGGAAGGCTCCGTCGGCCTGTCCGGCTACGACCTTGAGCTTGAGGCGGCTCAGCACATGTCCGGTGGGTGCCACCAGATCCACGTACAGTACCTTGCTGGGCGCACGCTTCAGGGTGGAGGCATGTGTCACAAAGGCCTTGAACCATATGGTCTCGCCCTGGAAATAGGCGGTGTTGTCAAACTCCAGATAGACTTTTTCCTGCGGGTATATGTTGTTGAACTGGTACAGGTTTCCTGCGAAGCGCATCAGCTGGCGGGTCATCGCGGCGGAGTCCGGAACCTGTGCGTGGACATTGGCGCATGCAAATAACAGGGTAATAAAAAGTCTTATGATACGCTTCATGGCTGCAAATATATAAAAAAACAAGGGGCCGCGCAGTGCGACCCCCTGTTATTGTGCGGGATGCCAGTTACTGGGGACGTCCGCCGCCGAATCCACCACCGAATCCGCCGCCGAATCCGCCCTGACCGCCCTGCTGCTGACGCTGCTGACGGCGCTGCTCCTGTATTTCGTCATACTTCTTCTTCTGGTCGTCGGTCAGGAAAGACTTGATCTTCTTCTCCTGAGCCTCACGCTGCTTCTGCATCTGCTCCATCATGGCCTGCATGTCACCCTCGGCGGGCATACCGCCACCGTTCTGCATCTGCTCACGGCGAGCTGCCTGCTCCTTGGCGTTAGCAACATAATAGTTGTAAATTGAGTCGTACTGAACCTGTGAGAGCTCGAGCTGCTCCTTGAGACGGTCAGCCTGACGCTTGGCCATATCCTCAGGATTCATGTTCATACCCTGGCCGCCGCCGAAGCCGCCGCCAAATCCCTGTGCAAAGCTCATGGTTGAAACCATCAGAGCTGCGATAGCGAATAAAATCTTCTTCATTTTTGTTTATAGTTAGGTTAGAAACATTTTTTCTTTTTGCACAAATAAGATATCAGGAAAATCCAAAAGTTTAATCGGCCCCCAAAAAATAGTGGAAAAAGGAGGGTATTATTGGCGTTTCCGTGAAGACATGATACCTTATAAATACGTAACTTTGCAGTTGGAAAAACAGAAATTACAGATGGCAGAATTGAAAACACCTCAGGAACTGGGAACAGAAAAAATCGGAAAGCTGCTCATAAGATACGCAGTTCCTGCCATGATCGCGATGCTTGCGTCATCGCTTTACAACATTGTGGACCGTGCGTTCATAGGGCACGGCGTGGGCTCCATGGCCCTTTCGGGACTGGCAGTGACCTTCCCGCTCATGAACCTGTCGGCAGCCTTGGGCTCCATGGTAGGCGTAGGCTCCGGAACCATGATTTCACTCAAGCTGGGACAGAAAGACCACAAGAGCGCACAGATGCTGCTGGGCAACTCGGTGACCATGAACATCATGATTGGAGTGCTGTTCGGCGTGTTGTCGCTCATATTCATCAACCCCATTCTGAGGGTTTTCGGTGCGACCGATGTAACCATCGGGTATGCCCGTGAGTACATGATTATAATCCTGGCCGGCAACGCGTTCACTCACCTCTATCTTGGTATAAACTGCATACTCCGCGCCGCCGGACACCCCAACAAGGCAATGATAGCCACCATAGGAACGGTGCTGCTCAACACCCTGCTGGACTACCTGTTCATCATGGTGTTCCACTGGGGCATCAAGGGTGCGGCCATAGCAACCGTGATATCGCAGGTGCTGGCATTCACATGGCAGTGCTTCCAGTTGTCCGACAAGAGCGAGCTCATACATCTGCAGCGCGGCACCTACCGCCTGCGCAGGGACCTGGTCAGGAATATCGTTACCATCGGCCTTTCACCCTGTCTTATGAACGCTGCGGCATGCTTTGTGGTGCTGCTCATAAACCGCGGCCTGCTCAAGTATGGCAGTGATGTGGCCATCGGCGCATACAGCATCGTGAACAGCTTCGGTTTCCTGATAGTGATGATGGTCATGGGATTCAACCAGGCCATGCAGCCCATCGCGGGTTACAACTACGGCGCACACCAGTATGACCGTGTGCTCAGGGTGCTCTACCTGACCATGTTCTTCGGCACAATAGTGACCACACTGGGATTTGCAGTAACCGAGTTCCTGCCGGGTTTGTGCATACGCATATTCACTGATGATCCTGAGCTTACCGCCATAGCCATGACGGGTATGAAGCTCACGTTCCTGATCTTCCCGCTGGTGGGCTCGCAGATGGTTACGGGTAACTTCTTCCAGAGCATAGGCATGCCGGGCAAGTCAATCATAATGTCGCTGTCCCGCCAGCTGCTCCTGCTCATCCCGTTCCTGCTTATCCTGCCGCGTTACTACGGCATCAACGGAATATGGTACAGCATGCCGGCATCGGACTTTCTCTCGGTGATACTGGGAGTATCCCTGCTCATTCCACAAGTAAAGAAACTCAAAAAACTCTCATAATATGGACAAGCACTACTGTATATGCATAGGCCGCAAGTTCTGTAGCGGCGGCCGTAACGTAGCAGCTATTGTTGCTCAGAAATTAGGTGTCAATGTGTATGACAGGGACCTTCTCAAGAAGGCAGCCCAGAATACAGGTTTCAGCGAAAAGTTTTTTGACGAGGCCGATGAGGAGAAGACCCGCAAGGGACTGCGCGGACTCTTTATGAACCATCTGAGCAGCAACGGACTGTCAAACAACTACCTGAGCAATGAATCCATATTCAACATGCAGAGCGATGCCATCCGCAATATCCACGAGACCGAGGACTGCGTGTTCATCGGCCGTTGCGCCGACTACGTGCTGCGTGACAGCGACCGCCTGCTCAACGTATTCATCGCTGCCGATATTGACGACCGTGTAGCCCGCGTATGCCGCCATGCCGATGAGGGCATGACCCCCTCCAAGGCTCTCTCGCTGATAGAGGATATTGACCGCAAGCGCTCATCGTACTACAACTATTATACCGGCAGGACATGGGGTGATCCGGCAGTTTACGACATCTGCCTTAACAGCACCACCCTGGGATACGAAAAGTGCGCCGATATAATCGTATCTTTGGCCAAGGAACGTTTGGGAATATGAAACGCATAGGAATCCTGTCCGATACCCACGCCTATTGGGATGACCGCTACGCCACCTTCCTTGAGGGGTGTGACGAGATATGGCATGCCGGCGATGTGGGGTCGTACGAGATTCTGGAGCGTCTTTCAAAGATAGCCACGCTGCGTGCCGTGTACGGCAACTGCGACGGGCAGGACGTGCGCCGCTTCACTACTGAGATTTACCGCTTCAAGGTGGAGGACGCCAACATTATGATCAAACACATAGGCGGCTCGCCCGACCATTATGACCGGTCCGTACGCGAGCAGCTGGCAATAGAGAAACCGGACCTTCTGGTGTGCGGCCATTCGCACATACTCAAGGTTATGCACGACAAGACGTACGGGATGCTCTTTATCAATCCCGGTGCTGCCGGACTGCAGGGCTGGCAGCAGGTACGTACGCTGGTGCGTCTGGAGGTGGACGGCAAGACCTTCCGCAACCTTGAGGTACTTGAAATAAAACGCGAAAACGATATCTGATACTATGGAAGCAATCACACTTTTGGAACTCAACGGACGCGTCAGGAGCGCGCTCCAGTTCGAGATGCCCGATGCCTATTGGGTACAGGCCGAAATCAGCGGCATCAGCCCCTCCGGACAGGGACACTGCTATATGGAACTGGTCCAGAAGGACCCCACGGGACGCACCTTCCTGGCAAAAGCCAAAGCCAACGTATGGCGCAACACATGGCTGCACCTTAAACCCTATTTCGAGGAGCAGACCGGCGAGACCCTTAAAGTGGGAATGAAGGTCCTGCTGCAGGTTACCGTAACCTTCCACGAGGTGTACGGCTACTCGCTCAACGTTCAGGACATCGACCCCACATATACATTGGGCGATATGGCCCGCCGCCGCAGGGAGATACTGCAGCAACTTGAAAAAGACGGCGTGATAGGGCTCAACCGCGAGCTTGACATTCCCGTCCTGCCGCACAGGATAGCCGTGATATCATCGGCCACAGCTGCCGGATGGGGCGATTTCCGCGACCAGCTGTCAAACAACGTATACGGATTCCGTTTCTACGTCAAACTGTTCCCTGCTCTTATGCAGGGCGATGACGTGGAGCGCAGCGTGATAGCGGCGATGGATGCCGTTGCCATGCACAGGGATGATTTCGACGTGCTTGTGATAATACGCGGAGGTGGTGCCGTGAGCGAGCTGAGCTGCTTTGACTCATACGCTCTGGCATTCAACATTGCCAATTTCCCGCTGCCCGTGATTACCGGAATAGGGCACGAGCGCGACGATACCGTGGCCGATGTGGTGGCGCACACCAAGGTCAAGACCCCTACGGCCGCAGCCGAGTTCCTGATCAACACCGTGTTCGATACCGCCCAGGCATTGGAGACCCTTACCCGCCGCATGAGCGATGCCGTCACGGAGCGCATGAACAGCGAGAAGCTGCGTATTGAAAAGCTGGGACAGAAACTTCCCTCGCTCTTTGCCGTCACCAAGGTGCGCGGGGAGCAGGTGCTGGAGAATATATGGAACCGTGCCGTAATGGGTGCCAACAATGTCATAACCGCCCATCTGCATAAGCTGGAGCTCCTGGAAAAGAGCGTGGCTTCGGCCGATCCTGCCGTCATCCTGAAGCGCGGCTATACAATGACAATGCTGAACGGACATGTTGTTAAGGATGCCGCTCAGCTGCACAAGGGTGACCGTCTTACCACAGCGTTCGCCGACGGTACCGTAGAGAGTGAGATTATCTGATTATTAACCCATAAAATCGAGAATACAGTGAAATACGAAGAAGCAATGAAACGCCTGGAGGAGATCGTTTCCAGGATTGAGGAGAACAAGATGGACATCGACCAGATCGGTGAGAGTCTCAAGGAAGCCCGTGAGCTTATTAAGTTCTGTAAGGACAAGCTCTACAAGACCGACGAGGAGATAAAGAAGATACTTGATGCCCAAGACTAACGGTATAGAAAAACAACGTATTGTAAAAATATATATCTTTACGATTCAAACCGGAAAGTAATACTAAACTATTGAATGATATGAGTAAGAAAAGGAACATCACAGCCATTATTGTTGTCGTCGTATGTGCTGTGTGCGCCCTTCTGTTTGTCTTTTCAGGCGTTATTGACTGGTCTGTGGACCAGTCGGGAAGCAAGGGTGACATTGCAAAGTCGAGCCGTTTTTCACGCAAGACCGTCAATATTGAGCAAAGCAATATGGAGGAGCTTCTGGCCAACGACCAGGAGTACAGGAACAACGTTGTGGTTGCCTATGCAGTCATGCAGACCCGTGCCAGCCAGTTTGAGGCACTCGTCGACATGTCGGTTCAGGTAGCCGGCGACATTAAGGACTTTGAAGGTGTCCTGACCGATATGAAGGCCATCAAGCCCATGCTCAGCAATGTTGTGGCTTCCATGAAGGAGGCCGGCAGTTCCCTGAACACCGCTCTGGGCGGCGAGAACAGCAAGGAACTGTCACAGAACACCAACAATGCAGCATTGGCATATTCCACCCTGCAGAAACAGAACGAGCTTGCAGACCGTTTTATCACCATCGCCGACGAGTATGTCAAGAAGGGTAAGGCCGATGACAAGCTTAAGGTTGTCCGCGACGAGTGGGTGGAGTACCAGATCATGACATCGGTTCTGGAGGGCGATGAAAAGAAGTGCGACCAGCTGGTCAATTCCGGTTACCTGCTTACCTCCGATAAGGCCGTAACTGCCCTGAACGAGTTTGACCGGAACATACAGTTGGCTTTGCAGGACCATGTAACACTGCAGACTGCTCTCGGTCTCAGCAAGTTCGGCGTTATGGGTAATTCCGAGTCGTTAAAGGATCTGAACTCTTTTAAAATGAACGAAAACGGTGTCATCAATGCCAGACAGGAACTCACTGTAATGAACAATGTGTTTTCAAACAATGATATCGTAGCCTCTTTCGGAGCAAACATGCAGGGTTTTGATCACGAGAATGTGCTCAATTCATTCCAGGAGACGATCAAAATGCTGAACAACAAGTTTATCGAAAATTCCCTCAGCCAGAATTTTGAGGAGACGGGCGTTATGAATCAGAATCTTCAGGAAACAGGTCTCCTTAACCAGAATCTTCAGGAAAGAGGTTCCCTTAACCAAAATATGCAGGAGATAGGTATCATCAACCAGCTGCCGCTTGGAGAATTCCTGAATCAGACAATCATGTCGACAATCGTATCGCTGACTCAGATGCAGGAAAATCAACTTGGTTTGTTGAGAAGGTGAAAAGAAACGCCTTTTATCTTGTCTTAGTCCTTTTCCTACTGATCGCCCATTCCACCGTTGCGGAGGGGCAGACCTATTATCAGTACAAGACGGATCAGGCCAGGATAGTATTCTTTGACAAGAATCTGTCCCGGTATATACCCCACATGGTGCGCATGTTCCAGCGTGGAAAGGCTCTCCATGAGCAGATCTGGACTACCGACTCGGTTTATATCCCCGAAGCGCCGCTCATGCTTGTCACTGATTGGGAGGACGACGGAAACGGCGGAGCCACCCCGTTGCCGCACAGCCTTATCCAGATAGGAATGGCGCCGTTGTCCATGTCGTATTACATCAACCCCTCGATAGAACGTTATCAGCAGCTCTTTGCCCACGAGTACACCCATATAGTCATGGGCGACAAGTACAACAGCCGTGATTTGGGCTGGCGACGTTTCCTGGGCACCAAGGTGGGAACCGAGAACACACATCCCATATCGGCACTATGGAGTTATCTGAGCGTGCCCCGCTGGTATGCTCCCCGCTGGTATCACGAGGGAATAGCCTGCTTTATGGAGACCTGGCTGGGCGGCGGAGTAGGCCGTGCGCTGGGCGGCTATGACGAGATGTATTTCCGCAGCATCATATCGGGCGGACATGAGCTCTACTCGGTTGTGGGACTTGAGACCGAAGGTACCACCATGGATTTCCAGGTTGGCGCCAATGCTTATCTGTACGGAACACGGTTCGTTAATTACCTGGCATCGGAATACGGTTACGACAAGCTGATACAGTTCTACAACAGGACATCGGACAGCAAGACCTTCTTTGGAAACCAGTTCAAGAACGTTTACGGCATGCCTCTTCGCAAGGCATGGAATGACTGGAAGATTGATGAACAGAAGCATCAGGAGCAGAATCTGGCCGCCGTTGCCGAGTATCCGCTCACCGAGACCGTCAAGCTGACCAAGGACCCCCTGGGCTCCGTTTCACCCTTTGTGTATGATGCCGGGACAGGCAAGGCTTATGCTGCCATGAACGCGCCGGGTGACTTTGCCCATATCACGGAGATAGACCTGAATACCCTCAAGCAGAGAAAGGTTGTGGAATTCAGCGGCATCCAGCTCTACAATCCGGCTTTCCTGGCCCTGGATACCAACTCCAAGAGAATCATCTACACCGTAAACAATTCCAAGATGCGAGGCCTGGAGGTGTATGACCTGAACCGTAAGCGTGTGGTCAAGCGTATCAAGCTGCAGCGCGTCAACAATATTGTCTACGATAATTCTACGGACCGTCTCTATGGACTCTTTTCAAACGGCGGAACCGTATCGATAATAAGGTATGACCGTAACATTGAGAATCCGGAGATAATATATGCGTTCCCGTTCGGCGTGAGCGTCTTTGACATTGACGTGAGCCATGACGGCAAGATGCTCTCGCTGACCATGCAGGGCGACAACGGCGAGCACTCCCTTATCCTGTTCAACACACAGGATCTGGACCAGGCCCTTTACCGTTATGAGACCCTTGTGACATGGGAAGACAGCAATCTGGGACAGTTCCGCTTCTCGCTCGACGACAAGTATCTTATAGGTAGCTCATACTACACGGGAGTATCCAACTTGTGGCAGATAAACTTACAGTCACGTGAGATGCAGATGCTCAGCAATACGGACATAGGACTGTTCGCTCCGCTTGAGATCAGCCCCGGTAAGCTTATTGCGCTGGAGTTTGAGCGTGACGGAATGCGTCCGGTGTCGCTCGACCGCAAGGAGGTGACCGATGCCAATGCCGTAGAGCTGTACGGACAGAAGGCTTTCCAGACGAATGCCGATGTGCTCGAGTCTATCAGCGAACTGCAGAAACCGCTGCCTGAGATAGCCTTCGGACAGGTTTACGACAGCATCACTCCGTATAATGTGTTCAGGGAGATGAGGTTTGCCGGTGCCTATCCGGACATATCGGGATTTGTGGACCGCAAGGCCTGGAATAATGTTACTCCCGTGCTGGGCTACAGGCTTATCTTCAATGATCCGGTGGGACTGAGCAGCCTCAAGCTGGGACTGGGCATATCGCCCTGGAGCAGCAACGACTGGAAGAACAGGTTCCACATCGATGCGCAGTGGAAGTACGGATTCTGGACAGTGACAGGAGCATGGAACCATACCGACTTCTATGACCTGGCAGGTCCCATGCGCAGCAGCCGCAAGGGATATATGGCGGCTGTATCATATGACCATTCAAACTCATTCTTTGTCCCGTATGTACGTGACTGGGGCTTCTCGGTAGGTGCATACGGCGATATGGATGCGCTCCCGCTCTATCAGGAGATAGGTGTGGACAAGGGCATACGCTCCATGCAGACAGTATCGGCCTATGCCAAGATAGCTAAGGCCAGGAATACCCTGGGTGCCGTTATGCGTGAGCAGGGCTATACGTTGGGAATACAGGGCTATGGCTATCTGGCCGGCGGCGAGTTCTATCCTTCGGTGGAGGCTACGGCCGATTTCGGTGTGCTGCTGCCTGTGGTCAGGAACACATCGTTCTGGCTACGTTCGGCTGCCGGTCACTCATTCGGCGATGCCAGGTCGGCTTTCGGCAACTCATACTTTGGCGGATTCAGGAACAACCGCCTGGATTACAGGAACTCGTTCCAGTACCGCACGGTAAACGCCCTTCCGGGTGCCGATATCGATGCCGTTACCGCCCATACGTTTGCCAAGTCCACGGCCGAGCTCAATCTCAAGCCGCTCAGGCTTAATGATTTCGGCGCCTTGTTCTGCTATCCCACCTGGACGCAGTGTTCGCTTTTCGGCACGGCCCTTTCGACGTGGAATCCCGGTCAGGACCAGCAGATGTTCTATAGCGCCGGCGTGCAGCTTACCACCGAGCTGGTGTTCTTCAACTACCTTAAGACAACCCTTTCGGTGGGCTACGGTCATCTGTTCGCTCCCGGCGGATTCGGACTGGACGGCCGTAAGGGCAATGAACTTATGATCTCCCTAAAACTCCTGTGATGTCGTTCGTAGCCGCCCTCCTGCCTGTTGCCATCTACATCTTTGTGGTGTACAGCCTGGACAGTTTCTCGCTTGTAAGCGTCAGGAGCCTTGTTACCCTTGTCATTACAGGTATGCTGTCGGCCGTGATATGTTTCGGCATATTCGTGCTTACGGGTATGTTACTGCCGGAGGGTGTGTCCGATTATCTCAATCCGGTCATGGAGGAGGCGGTCAAGGCCATACCTTTGCTCTTTATGGCACGGAGCAAAAAAACGGTTTTCTTTATTGACAGCGTGATATGCGGAGCTGCCGTGGGTGGCGGTTTCTCAATCCTGGAGAACGTGTTCTACCTGGTGCTCGGCGAGGAGCTCGGTATGGGTACCATACTGTTCCGCGGCCTAGAGGTGGCTCTGGTGCATATGGGCTGCAGCGCCATAATATCGGTTGCGCTTATGTTCTCGGTCCGTTTGTTGGAGCGTGTCCGCTCGGGACTGGCGGTTAAGGGTAGTGATACCGTGATGTCGGTGTTCCTGTTTGTGATAGCGCCTGCGCTGCATGTGCTGCACAACAGCATGCACGCCAATCCGCTCAAGCAGTTCGTGATTGTATTCGGAACGCTGGCTCTGCTGCTCATATGGATATACAGGTATGACGGTGACATGATACACCGCTGGCTGGACCGCGGCCTGGACAAGCAGGTGAGCCTGCTCATGTCAATCAAGGAGGGGCAGCTGGGCGATACCAAGACGGGACGCTTCCTGATGTCGGTTAGGGACAACTTTCCGCAGGAGGTCTTCTTTGACGTGATTTGCTACGTGCAACTCTACGTGGAACTGTCGGTGGCGGCCAAAAGCAGGTTCATGATGAAGGAGGCGGGTATGGATATGCCTGTTGCCGATGCCGACAAGGAACTTTACCTTTCACAATACACTGAGTACAAGAGCCTTGAAAAAAGGCTTGGAAAAACGGCCAGGATGACCGTAGCGCCCGTTGTCAAGTTCTATCCGGCCGACCGCAAGGCCCTTGACGACCTGCTGGACGAATGCCGCTAGTCAAAATGACCATTCAAAAGGTCACTTTGAGTTGCTAATTTGTGTTTTTTTCCTACATTTGCCAGTCAGTATTCATTAACCAAACAATAAATAAACGAATAAATGAAGAAAATTATCCTTTCTTTGATGGCTCTTGCTACACTGTCAGCATCAGCCCAGTTCGGCGGCCGCGGTCAGGTAAATCCCACCGTACCCTCAGTAACCGAAGATGTAGTTGAAGACTTCAAACCCGCTTCAAACAATCAGCAGAACCATCAGTATCCCATGGTCAACTCACAGCGCATGGTACGTGCCCAGATATCGGCCCCCAATGCTACTGCTGTAGGTCTTGACATCGATGGTAAGATATACTCAATGAGCAAGAACGAGAACGGTGTCTGGACCGGTACATCGGCTCCTCAGGATCCCGGTTTCCACTACTATCAGCTCAACATTGACGGTGCAAGCGTACCCGATCCGGGAAGCCTCTACTATTATGGCGCAAGCCGTTGGGGCAGCGGAATCGAGGTTCCGTCCGATGACCAGGATTTCTGGCAGGTTAAGAATGTTCCGCAGGGCAGCATGAACGAGGTTTACTACTGGTCATCAGTAACCGAGAAGATGCGTCACTGCTACATCTACTTCCCCAACGAGTACTACACCAACACCACCAAGAAGTTCCCCGTTCTGTATCTTATGCACGGTATGGGTGAGAACGAGCATGGTTGGGCAGAGCAGGGTCATACCGCTCAGATCATGGATAACCTGATCGCAGAGGGTAAGGCTGTTCCGTTCATCATCGTTATCGATTGCCTCGATGCACAGCTTCCCGGTCAGCAGGCCGGCGGCATGGGCGGATTCGGCGGCTTTGGCGGTCAGCGTCCCGCAGCAGGCGGTCCTGATGCTCAGGCACAGGCTCCTCAGGGCCAGGCTCCCCAGGGTCAGCGTCGTATGGGCGGCTTCGGCGGCGGTTTCATGATGGGTGGCGCCTTTGGCGATGTACTTATCAAGGACATCATCCCCATGGTTGAGAAGAACTACCGCGTTATCGCTGACACTCAGCATCGCGCTATGGCCGGTCTGTCAATGGGTGGTATGACCACACGTTCAGTCACACTGGCTAATCCTAAGACATTCGCATATGTAGGTATGTTCAGCGGTGGTACAATCTCTCTGCAGGACATCGAGGGTGCCGAGGGCTACAAGGAGACCAACAAGGCTCTCTTCATGAGCTGCGGAGGTAAGGAGAACATGGGTGTTATGGAGGCAGCCGAGAACCTTAAGAAGGCCGGCATCAACGCCACCGGTTACATCTCAGAGGGTACCGCTCACGAGTGGCACACATGGCGTCGCAGCCTCTATCAGTTCGTACAGATCTGCTTCAAATAATTGAAACCTATTTTAACCGATTTATAATATGAGAAAGTTTACAGTAGTTTTTAGTGCTGCCCTTTTGACCGCAGGTTTCTGCGCAGCACAGGAAATTAAGGAGGACTTCAAGCCCTCAACAAAGAATCAGCCCCAGCAGGAGTATCCTATGGTTAACTCTCAGGGTTATGCCCGTTTCCGCATTGTTGCTCCCAATGCACAGGCCGTATCAGTAGGTCTGGGTCTGGGCGGTACCAACGGCGGTACAGACCTTGTTAAGGATGAGAACGGTGTTTGGACCGGTACTACATCACAGCCCCTGGATGAGGGTTTCCACTACTATCATCTGACAATCGACGGCGGTACATTCAACGACCCCGGTACAAATAACTACTACGGCTCAACCCGTTGGGAGAGCGGTATTGAGATTCCCGCAAAGGATCAGGCCTTCTACGAGGAGCGCAATATCCCGCACGGCTTTGTACAGCAGATCCTGGTTTGGTCAGAGAGCACCAACAGCCTGCGTCGCGCATTCGTTTACACACCTCCTACATATCATGCTGACAAGGCTGATGTAAAGTATCCCGTTCTGTACCTGCAGCACGGTTGGGGTGAGGACGAGACCGCTTGGATGACCCAGGGTCACGCTAACCTGATCATGGATAACCTGATCGCCGAGGGTAAGATCAAGCCCTTCATCATTGTCTGCACCTATGGTATGACCAACGAGGGCTTCCGTCCCGGTGGTATGGGTGGCATGCGTCGTCCTGCCGGTGGCGCAGGTGCTCCCGCTGCACGTCCCGCAGCAGGTGGTCCCGATGCTGAGGCTCAGGCTCCCGCAGGCCAGGCTGCACGTCCCCGCACAGGCGGCTTCGGTGGCTTTGGCAGCAACGAGGGCTTCCAGAAGTTCCTCTGCGACGAGCTCGTTCCTTATGTAGACGCTCACTTCCGCACTCTGGCCAACAAGGAGAACCGCGCTATGGCCGGTCTGTCAATGGGTGGTATGGAGACTCACTCTATCACTCTGGCTCGTCCCGAGATGTTCAACTACTACGGTCTGCTTTCAGGCGGCACATACAGCCCCTCAGAGATTGCCGACAAGAACCAGGTTAAGAAGATCTTCATCAGCTGCGGAAGCAAGGAGAGTCCGGACAACATCATGAATGCTGCCAAGGCTCTTAAGGATGCAGGTTTCGATGCTATGGGTTATGTATCAGAGGGTACAGCTCATGAGTTCCTGACATGGCGTCGCTCTCTCTATCAGATGGCTCAGTTCTTCTGGGGCAAGTAATCTGAATAGACTATAAATCTTTATGCAACCGGCTCTTTTGGGGCCGGTTGCTTTTTTGGTATTTGTGCCAAATACTTTAATAATTGTGTATCTTTTTCACTTTAATGTTGTAACTTAGCGAGCCAAATGTGCAGAAATCATTTTTTATTATAAACCTAATTTTTATCCAAAGTTCACTATGAACAGAAACTTCAAATTAATTCTGGCTGTAGGAATGGCAGCAGTTTTGGTTGGTTGTGGTTCCAACGGTTCAAAGGTTGATCCGTCACGCTTAGCCAACAGAAATGTTGATTTCGACCAGTACTTTACAGAGATTGCGGCCGATGCCACACCGGCCAAACCCGATGAGAAAGGTTTTATCCGTCGTTGGACTATCATCGAGCCCATCAACAAGCCTAATGGTTCAAATAATGTATTCACAGACAGCTATATTGCTGCTGAGTTGACCAAGGAGTATTTCAAGGGTCAGTTTACAGCCGATATCAAGGCTCTGCCCAAGACCGGTGACCAGGTTATCGTAGAGACCGAGGCTCCCCGCGCAAGCGGCCGTGGTGGCTTTGGCGGATTCGGCGGCGGTGCTCCTGCCGGTGGCCAGGCTCGTCCTCAGGGCGCTCCCGGTGCAGGTCAGGCTCGTCCCCAGGGTGCTCCTGCAGGCCAGGCTCGTCCTCAGGGTGCTCCCGCAGGTCAGGCTCGTCCCCAGGGTGCTCCCGCAGGTGGATTCGGCGGCTTTGGCGGCATGATGGGAGGTGCTCCCGCAGCTGCTCCTGCTCCCCAGATGATAAAGGATACTCTTACTTGGCACTCAATTGACAGTAAGCTCTTCAACATCAAGCTTATCCGTTTTGCTACCAACACTTCAAACGGTCAGAAGCGTTACGGTCTTATCTTCAATGCTTTCACAGTTATCAACTGCGAGGAGGATATGGTTGTACGTCTGGCTGCCGGTTCAAACGCCGCCTCTATTTGGTGGGTTAACGGTGAGAAGGTGCTGACTCTCCAGTCAGACCGCCGTATGGTTGCCGATGACGGTATGTCAAAGCGTATCACTCTCAAGAAGGGTAAGAACCTGGTTCGCGCCGCTGTCATCAACGGTCCCGGTATGAGCGATATGTGCATGCGTTTCTACAATGAGGATGGCTCTATCGTTAAGAACATCACCATCACCAACAATTAATTTCTAATTGGATCAGAATATGAAAAAGATATTTCAGCTGGGCTTGGTTGCCCTTGTATCAGTCTCAATGTCTGAGACCGTAATGGCTCAGATCGGTGCTCCGTTCATCCACGATCCTGCTACAATTGCAGAGTGCGACGGTAAGTATTACACATGGGGAACAGGCGGTTCAGGCCTTGTTTCAGAAGACGGTTGGGTTTGGACCAGCGGTCAGAGCATTCCCCGCGTAGGTGCAGCTCCCGATATGCTTAAGATAGGTGACCGTTACCTTCTTGCTTATTCAACCACTGGTGGTGGTCTGGGTGGCGGCCATGCAGGTACTATCGTAACTTGCTTCGGCAAGACCCTTGATCCTAAGTCTCCGGACTACGGATTCCCCGATCCCGATGATCGTATCACCGTTGCTCACTCACTCTATGATGAGGACTGCGACGCTATCGATGCCGGTCTTATCATGACTTCCGACGGCCGTCTGTTCGTAACATTCGGTACATACTTCGGATTCATCCGCATGACAGAGCTTGATCCCGCTACCGGTGCCCGTCTGGACACTCTGGCCGAGGATATCAACATCGCTGTTGACTGCGAGGCTACAACAATGATCGAGCACGACGGTTGGTTCTATCTGCTGGGTACTCACGGTACCTGCTGCGATGGTATCAACTCTACCTATAACATCGTTTGCGGCCGTTCAAAGAGCCCCACAGGTCCGTTCATCGACAACGTTGGCCGTGACATGGTTGAGGGTGGCGGTAAGATGGTTCTTGGTTGCCGTGACGGTTATACCGGCGCAGGTCACTTTGGCCGCACCATCATTGAGGAAGGCGTTGAGAAGATGTCATTCCACTGGGAGGCAGACTACTATCAGAGTGGCCGCAGCACACTGGCTATCCTGCCTATCGTTTGGCGCAACGGCTGGCCTGAGGCTGGTTACAACGTAAAGCCCGGTGTATATGAGATCGAGTCAGAGCGTCGTGGTTATGCTCTTGAGATTGCTACTGAGTATGTCCGCATGCAGGGCGGCCGCGGTATGGGCGGTATGTTCGGCGGTGGCAGCCAGCAGCCCAACAGCGTTATTCCTTTCCAGAAGCTCGAGGACGTTATCGGCAACTGGCCTAAGGGTAACATCGACGTTCGCGTTATCGACTATCAGTTCCGTCCCAACCAGAAGTGGGAGCTCGTTCCTATGAACGAGGGTACCCTTGGCACTCCGTACTACAAGATTGTGATTGCCGGTACCAACCGCGCTCTTGCCGCTACCGCTGGCAAGGAGCTCACCACAGTTCCTGAGTTCACCGGCGCTCCTGAGCAGCTCTGGAGCATCGATCAGCTCATCGACGGTACATATCGTATCTGCCCCAAGGCTGTTCCCGGCACAGACGAGAAGGTTTGCCTTATTTCTGTAGGTGACTCTAACGCTTCACTGGGCAAGTTCGATTTCAACGACGTAAACTGCAAGTGGAACTTCCGTCAGTATTAATCTGACAGACAATAAAAAAGAGAGGCCTTCGGGCCTCTTTTTTTTTGTCCCTATCAAATAAATGCTTAATATTGCGCTGTATTCTAATAACCATTTAAAATCTTTTTGACTATGAAACAAAAGACCATGAGGCAGTCTTCAGCCCCAAAGAAGACAGAGAGAGTGTTAACATTATTCGCAGCCGTTCTGCTTGGATTCTCAGTTCTGATGGCATCGTGCCGTGCCCGTCTGCATGAAATCACTCCTGATCAGGACAAAGTACCCGTTACCATCCGTGTCAATAACCTGGGCGGCGATTACAGCGGTTTGACCAAATCTATGGTCGATGTGAATCAGGTATGTTCCAGTCTGAGTTTCTGTATCTATCCGGCCGATGGGGAATCCTTTGACAAGATCCAGATCAACCAGACGCGTGACGATGCGTCGTTCGGTATCGTATCGCAGAACCTGACCGTGGGCCAGCACAAGATTGTGGTCATAGCCCATAACGGCGACAAGAACCCCACCATGACCAATCCGGAGTCAATCGCATTCTCCAGCAACACTCAGCTCAAGACTACCGATACTTTCTGCTGGGCGGGGCAGGTGAATGTCACCCAACAGACCGGAACCATCGAGGTGTCGCTGATGCGTGCCACCGCCATGATCCGTCTCAAGCTTACGGATGCATCGGTCCCGGCACAGGTAAGCGAGCTTCAGTTTGCCTATAAGGGCGGAAGTGCAGCTGTCAACCCCGTCACTCTTGAGGGAACCACCAAGAGCAACCAGAAGGAGAACTTTGTCATTGAGGACCACTCTAATAAGGTGTACGAGGTTTACACCTTCCCGCGCTACGAGGAGAAGAACGGCGTGCGTAACCTGCTTCCGCTGGAGATTACAGTGACGGCCATAGACATATACGGCAACGCCGTGAAGGAGAGGGTACTTACCAATGTGCCCGTAACCAGAAACCGCATCACAGAGTGCACTGGAGAGTTCTTTGCCGGCGGTTGTCTGGAGTATACCAATATAGGATTCGGCGGCCTGCAGGTTGAAAGGGACTGGGCCGGGACCGATGAGTATGCGATAACCGATTAGTTCTGAGTCCGGCGGGTATTACCGCACGGTTATGTGAAGGCAGGTCTGCTTCTTTTCGTATTTTACGTAACAGCGGTTCTGCCTTTTCATATCATATGCCACCTGATAGAGTATCTGGCGCATCTTGTCCACCGATGCCACCTTGCCCACCTGGGGTGTGGTGAATGTAAAGTACGATATGTCAAAGGTGGTGCCGTAGCAGTGGCATGAGTTCTCTGTCGAGTTTACGTTGGTTTTGCGCAGCTGGCGGACGGTCTCCTCGGTACGCAGCACGCTTGTAACGGTAAAGCGGTGACCACGGTTGTAGCCGCGGTTAAAGAGCGAGTCCTGGAAGGCCTTGCCCATATCCTCCAGCAGATGTGCGGCCCTTGGTACCAGATAGGGTACGGAGTGGGTCAGCTTCTGTACATCGTAATACTGGTTGGGCTGTATAAGGGTAAGACGGCGGTCGTTCTTGGCCTGATCGGTGGTGATGGGCTCTCTGAGACCGTTCTTGCGGGCTGCCTCCAGCTGCACATCATTCAGGTCGTTGAACAGACGGTCATACTGGCGCACCGGCTCACGTCGGTCGGTGTTGTGGTTCACCTCGCCCTCGTCGATGTATTGCTGTATATCGGCCCCCTTGTCGGACAGCTTTCCGGACAGACGGTATCCACCGATGAACAGGAATACGATCAGGGCTACGGGTATGAGCATGCACATCATGAATATGCCGCTGTTGACGGACTCCAGGTGGAAGATGCGTTTTATCAGACCTCCGTACCAGCGCAGGAACGATGTGAATGTGGCCTCGATCAGGAATCCGAAGGCCGGCATCAGGGTTACCGAGAACTTATAGCCTATGAGCGTGGAGCCGCCGTAACCGTAGAATCCGCCCCAGTGGAGCAGGAATACAAAAAGTGCCGTGTAGAGTATGGCTGCTGCCCATTTGAGCCATGTCTGTCCGATTCGGCGCCAGAGGTAGAACTGCAGTGCTCCGGTAATGAAGCAGATAACCCATAAAAGTATTGAAAAGAGGCTTGGTACGGCGTCCTGTGCAGGGACAAACCACCGGCCTATAGCATCGGAAATAAAATAGAGGATCGTGGAGAGCAGGATGAACCTTATTGTCCTGATTTTGTTTTTTGTATTGTTGTTGTCCATTTGTGCGGCAAATTTAGCTTATTTACACCTATGGGATAACAAACTAGTTCCATTTTTTGTAATTTCGCGGATGAATAAATTATTACTGTTATGAAAGAACTTGACTGGGCCAATCTGTCATTCGGTTACATGAAGACTAACTGGAATCTCAGAATTAGCTTTAAAGACGGAAAATGGGGTGAGATCGAGGAATCTGACTCCGAGTATGTACCCATGCATATTGCCGCCACCTGCCTGCACTACGGTCAGGAGGCTTTTGAGGGTCTGAAGGCCTTCCGCGGCAAGGATGGTAAGGTACGAGTGTTCCGTATGGAAGCCAACGCCGAGCGTTTGCAGAGCACCTGCCGCGCTACGATGATGCCCGAGCTGCCTACCGAAACATTCTGCAAGATGGTTAAGCGTGTCATTGAGCTCAACAAGGAGTTCATTCCTCCTTATGAGAGCGGTGCATCACTGTATATCCGTCCGCTGCTGATTGGTACAGGTGCCGAGGTAGGTGTCAAGCCTTCAAAAGAGTATATGTTCCTGATCTTTGTAATGCCGGTAGGTCCTTACTTCAAGGGCGGTTTCTCGGCTAATGCATATGCGCTGGTACGTTCTTACGACCGTTCAGCTCCTCTGGGTATGGGTAAGTACAAGGTTGGCGGTAACTACGCAGCCAGTCTGTATGCTCACAACATCGCCCATGAGAAGGGTTACGGCAGTGAGTTCTATCTGGATGCCAAGGAGAAGAAATATATCGATGAGTGTGGCGCCGCCAACTTCATCGGCATCAAGGGCAACAGCTACATCACTCCCAAGTCGGAGTCGATCCTGCCCTCTATCACCAACAAGAGCCTTCAGCAGATTGCCAAGGACAACGGCATGACTGTTGAGTGCCGTCCTGTTCCTCTGGAGGAACTCAACGAGATGGACGAGGCTGGTGCTTGCGGTACCGCAGCCGTTATCTCACCTATCTCACGCATCGATGATATCGAGCTGGGTAAGTCTTACGTAGTTGCCAAGGACGGCAAGCCGGGTCCTGTACTCACCAAACTGTACAATCAGCTGCGTGCCATCCAGTATGGTGACGCTCCCGATACTCACGGCTGGGTAACCGTTCTGGATCTCTGATATGGGAAAAGGTAAACTGGCCAAGTTTGCCGATATGCGGACCTATCCGCACGTGTTCGAGCCTGCAGGTTCGTTCCGTGAGGATGTCCCGTTTGAAATGAGGGGCTGTTGGAACAGCTCCTTCTTTCATAATGACGGGCCTATTGTCCTTGAGTTGGGTTGCGGTCAGGGTGAGTATACCGTGGGGCTGGCAGGCCTGTTCCCGGACAAGAACTTTATTGGCGTCGACATCAAGGGTGCGCGCATGTGGACGGGTGCCAAGATGTCGCTTGAGCGCGGCATGAAGAATGTGGCGTTCCTGCGTACGGTGATTGAACTCATTGAGCGTTTCTTTGCTCCGGGCGAGGTGAGCGAGATTTGGATCACTTTCCCCGATCCCCAGATGAAGAAGGCCACCAAGCGTCTTACATCAACCTGGTTCATGGAGCGCTACCGTAAGATCCTCAAACCCGGCGGCAAGATTCACCTCAAGACCGACAGCAACTTCCTGTACACCTACACCTGCGCCATGGTTGACCACAACCGCCTGCCGGTGGAGTTCCGTACCGATGACCTCTATGCCAGCGGCGATGCCGATCACATACTCTCCATCAAGACTCACTACGAGCAGCAGTGGCTGGAGCGTGGTAAAACCATCAAGTATATTGTTTTCGGTCTTCCGTCCGACGGAGCGCTATCGGAACCCGACATTGAGATTGAGCTTGACGACTACCGCAGCTACGGCCGCACCAAGCGCAGCACTTTGCAAACGAGCAAATGATGCAATTGGGGTCAGGCCCCAATTGCATCATTTTAGAATATTTGCACTACTGTCTGATGGGTAATTAGAATGATTTTCTTGTTTTTGGATTTTTCTTGTTGGTTGTTTCGGGTGGGGATAACTTTGCGGCAGAAACAGGAACAAAACGACAAATACAAAACAATACAACTATGGCTATTTACAATTCTATTACTGAACTTATCGGTAAGACTCCGACAGTCAGTCTTAAGAAATTCACGGCAAACCGTGGTATCAAATCCAACATTGTTGCAAAGGTTGAGTTCTTCAACCCGGGCGGATCGGTCAAGGACCGCATTGCGCTGGCTATGATCGAGGATGCCGAGAAGAAGGGTATCCTTAAGAAGGGTGGTACAATCATAGAGCCCACATCGGGCAACACAGGCGTAGGCCTTTCGCTGGTAGGTGCCGTAAAGGGCTATAAGGTAATCCTTACCATGCCCGAGACCATGAGCATTGAGCGCCGCAAGCTGGCCGCCGCATACGGAACAGAGATAGTTCTCACTCCCGGAGCAACCGGCATGAAGGGTGCAATCGCCAAGGCCGAGGAACTGCGTGACTCTATTCCCGGTGCAGTTATCCTGCAGCAGTTCAACAACCCCAGCAACCCCGCTAAGCATTATGCTACCACCGGTCCTGAGCTTGTGGCCGATGCCAAGGCAGCCGGAATCACCATCGATGCTTTTGTGGCAGGTGTAGGTACAGGCGGTACTCTGAGCGGCACGGGCAAGGCCATCAAGGAGGCATTTCCGAATGCCAAGGTGATTGCAGTCGAGCCGGCATCATCGGCCGTGCTGAGCGGTAATCCCAGCGGACCGCATAAAATACAGGGTATAGGTGCAGGTTTTGTTCCTAATAACTATGACAGCAGCGTTGTTGATGAGATATTGCCCGTACAGAACGAGGATGCATTCGATGCAGCACGCGCTCTGGCTAAGGAGGAGGGCCTTCTGGTGGGTATCTCAAGCGGTGCCGCAGCATACGCAGCAAGCGTAGTTGCCTCACGCCCCGAATTTGCAGGCAAGAACGTATTCGTGCTGCTGCCCGATACCGGTGAGCGCTATCTCTCAACTGCACTCTTTTCGGCCGAATAAGCAAAAAATCAGTGCTGTAAAAAAATGACACATAAGGAGATGACCCTTTTGTGTCATTTTTTGTATTTTTACGGCACTATGAAGGGACTGTTTAGAATAATCCTGTTGCTGGTGGTGTTTTCATCGGCTGTTAAGTCATCGGCACAGAATAATGCTTATGGGATTGACGATGAATGCTATGCGCTGTTCCAGAGGGTAGAGTCTTTGGCGGGGGGCGAGTCCGATGAGGAGTTTGACCTTGTGAACGACTCGTTGCTTCAAACCGCACTGGCCAAGAATGACAACAAGGCCCAGGTGATTTATTATGTGGAGCGGCTTAAACACATCAACAAAGGAACTATCGAGACCGAGAGCCGCGTACTCAAGGCTTTCGAGGAACTCAAGACAATTGCGCTTACATACGGCTACAAGCAGTATTACTACTACGCTTACGAGCTGACCCAGAACTTTTATTACAATAATGGAAAGCCCAACACTTCAATAGAGTTACTGCAGGAGATGCAGACATACGCTATTGAGCAGAATGATGCTTACGGGATGTGGCACAGCTCCCGATACATGGTTTCGCTGTATACAGCCATGAGCGATTTCGTGACGGCCAAGAAATATATCCTGGAGGGCATCAAGGTCTATAATGAGACCGATGATCCTACAGTAAGGCGCCAGTCAATAGCGAATGCATACTGTGACCTGTCCAATACATATCCTGTCCTGAGTGATTCCATGAGGATATACATAAACAAGGCTTATGAAGTATCCATGAATCATACTGACACTGTTCGCTGTAACTATTATATGGCGGTTATAGCGGCGCTGGATAAGGATGTCAACAAGTACAGGGAACTCAGGGACCGTTGTCTGGCCGATGGACAGTTGCGTCTGATTTCTGTAACAGCAAGGAATATGTTCCATCTCATTGATGAGATTATAGAGGGTACAATCAACAACAAGGATTTGGATAGTATTGAAGCCCTTTCCAAAATACGTGAGATGAAGTTTGTTGTCAATATCGCCGAACTTTACGGATATGAAAACGCCGCTTTCCGCCTGGAAAAGCGCCTGATGGAACTGATGGAAGCGAATTTTGCCAACTTCAACCAGATTAATATGGCTGAATTTGACGCAAAGATGGGTAACAAAGTGCTGACTGCCGATCTTGAACAGACATCTCAGCAGTTGGCACGTACCACGCTGACTCTCACCATAATTGTGACAGTGGTGCTGCTTGGCCTTCTGGCATTCTCATACAGTCAGGTGATAGGCCTGAGACGCCGCAGGATACGTGACCAGAAGATGATCAATGAACTGACTGCAGCCAACCGCAAGGCCGAGATAGCCAACGCTGCCAAGACCCGTTTTGTGCAGAACATGAGTCATGAGGTACGCACTCCGCTCAATGCGATTGTGGGCTTCTCGCAGTTGCTGTCACTTCCTGACGATGTGCTCTCACCGGAGGAAAAGAAGGAGTTCTCAAACCATATCATGAACAATACCAAGATTCTGATAATGCTGCTTGAGGATATCCTGAATACCACCGATATGGATAAAGGGCAGTATAAGATAACATACGATGAGGGTGAGGTCCATTATATTTGCCGTGCGGCTATAACGAGTTCTGAGCACCGGTTGCATTCGGGAGTTGAGATGTTGTATGAGCCTGAATCGGAGGATCCGTTCACTTTCCGTACCGACCCGCAGCGAGTTCAGCAGATCCTGATAAACCTGCTGACCAACGCCTGCAAGCATACGTCCAAAGGCCGTATCGTGCTGTCCAGTTCCCTTAAGGCCAAGCCCGATTACGTGACATTCACCGTCACGGACACAGGTCCCGGCATACCGGCCGACCAGGCAGAGATTATATTTGACCGCTTTACCAAGCTGAACGGCTTTGTCCAGGGTACCGGACTGGGCCTGAGTATCTGCCGTGAGATAGCCACACTTATGGGTGCCAATGTCTATCTTGACACTAAATACACCGATGGAGGAGCCAGATTTGTCTTTGAGGTTCCTATCGTTCCACCCGTAGAATCCAAGTCTGAATTAACCGCTCAGGAGTGAGTGTTTACTGCCTTTGTGGGTGGTTGCTGATGGTTGCGGGCATCGGTGGCTACGGCAACTGACTGTGCCAGGTCGCGGAAGGCAAGACCCGTTATTGTTTCGGGGTTCAGGGCGACGGGCGTTCCGTTGTCGCCGCCTTCGCAGATGCTCTGTACAATGGGTATCTGTCCCAGCAGGGGCACTCCCAACTCCTCGGCCAGACGCTTGCAACCCTCCTTGCCGAACAGGTAATACTTGTTCTGCGGGAGCTCGGCGGGTGTGAACCATGCCATGTTTTCCACCAATCCAAGTACGGGTACGTTAACCTTCTCGTTACGGAACATATCTATTCCCTTGCGGGCATCGGCCAGGGCAACTTCCTGCGGGGTGCTTACCACTACTGCGCCGGTTATGCCAAGTGTCTGTACCAGGGTCAGGTGAATATCGCTTGTGCCGGGAGGCATATCGATTATAAAGTAGTCCAGCTCACCCCAGTCAGCATCGGCTATGAGCTGCTTGAGGGCGTTGCTGGCCATGGCGCCGCGCCACAGTACAGCCTGCTCGGGGTCAACAAAGTAACCTATTGAGAGCAGTTTGATTCCGTACTGCTCCACGGGTATTATCAGGTCGCGGCCGCCCTTGTTTTCGGCATAGGGACGTGCACCCTCAGTGTTGAACATCTTGGGCATTGAGGGGCCGAATATATCGGCATCAAGCAATCCTACCCTGTAGCCCAGACCGGCCAGTGCTACAGCCAGGTTGGCGGCCACCGTTGATTTGCCTACGCCGCCCTTTCCGGAGGCTACGGCTATGATGTTTTTGACGTTAGGCAGCAGCTCGGGTCCCTCGGGACGGGGTGCCTGACGTGTCTTTACCTTTACCTCTACCTGTACGTCATCACCGGCTTTGAGTTTGATTGCGGTCTCGGCCGACTTTACTATTGACTTGATGAACGGGTCTGTGGGTTTCTCAAAAATCAGTGAGAACGATACGCTGTTACCGTCAATGCGGATATCGTCCTCAAGCATCTCCATGGAGATGATGTCCTTGCCGGTACCCGGATATCGGACCGTCTGCAAGGCTTCTTTTATCAGATTGGGATATAATGTCATAGTGACCGCAAAGTTACATCATCCTCTTTATCAAAGCAAAGAATTTGTACGGCATGTAGCGCACGGGCAGGTCAATGAAAGTGGGAGCTTTGACGATGGAGCGCTGGTGCGTGAAAGCGTCAAAACTGAGCTTACCGTGATAGTGACCCATTCCGGAGTTGCCTACACCGCCAAACGGGATGTGGCCGTTGGCTATGTGCATGATGGTGTCGTTTATGCATCCGCCGCCTGATGATGTGCGGTGTATCAGCTCCCATCCGTCTTTTTCGCGCCCAAAGTAGTAGAAAGCCAGGGGTTTCTCGCGGTCAGTGATAAACTTTTCCACCTGATCCTTGAAACTGCCGTCTTTGGGGCTGATGGTTATGAGCGGGAATATGGGGCCGAATATCTCGTCGGTCATTACCGGCGCATCCGGGCTTACATTGTCCAGCAGGGTGGGTTCGATGAAACGGTCCGATGAGTCCGTGCGGCCGCCATAGACTATTGTGCCGTCCTTGAGATAGCCGGTTACGCGCTCAAATGCCTTGTCCGATACCAGGCGCACAAAATGCTGCGACTGCTTTATGTCGCTGCCGTGCAGGTACTCAACTGCGGCGGCAAACTCCCTGATGAATGCCTCCTTGACATCCTCATGGATAAGGATATAGTCAGGGGCGATGCAGGTCTGGCCGGCGTTGAGGGTCTTGCCCCAGGCTACGCGGCGGGCGGCTATCTTGAGGTTGGCGGTACTGTCAATGATGCAGGGGCTCTTGCCGCCCAGTTCCAGTACTACGGGAGTCAGGTTCTCGGCTGCAGCAGCCATGACCTTGCGGCCCAGAGCGGGACTGCCGGTAAAGAATATGATATCCCATCGGCTGCTGAACAGCTCCTTGTTGACATCGCGGTTTCCCTGAACCACTGCGACGTAGTTCTCGTTGAACACCGACCTGATCATCTGCTCCAGTACGGCCGATACGTTAGGAACGTAGGGCGAAGGCTTGAGCACAGCGGTGCAGCCGGCAGATATGGCACCCACCAGCGGGTTGAGCAGCAACTGTACGGGATAGTTCCAGGGTGAAACTATCAGCGCCTGTCCAAGTGGCTCGCTCACAATGTATGAGTTGGCGGGAAAGAGTGTCAGAGGGGAGCATTTACGCTGGCGGCGTGCCCATCGGCCCACATGATGCAGGTGCTCCTTTATCTCGGCCTTGACAAGTCCGATTTCGGTCAGGTAAGCCTCCTGGTATGACTTGTGCAAATCAGTCCAGAGGGCATCGGCCAACGGCTTTTCAAATTCCTTGAGGGCCGATTTCAACTTGCGCAGCTGCTCCTTACGAAACTTTACGCTCAGCGTTGTCCCCGTTCTGAAGAACTGACGCTGTGAGAGCAGAATCTGCTGAATTTGCTCCTTCGATGTGTTTTCTATTGTCATTTTTGCGACCTGTAAAGTGATCCATTGTGTGATAGATTCCAAAGATAGTTCCAAATACAAAATCAAACAAGCATACCGGCAGTACTGCTTGCCAGAATCTGATAAAATGGAAGCCGAAAGGAATGCCGCGGAAATCCCTGTTACGCTCAATGGCACGGATTATCTTGCGGGCGGTGTTTTCAGGGTCGAGTATGGGGAAGATCTTGGATGATACTCCGTCAAACATGCCGGTGTTGATGAAGTAGGGGGCGACGGTGGTAAAGCGCACCTTTGATTTCATCTTGGCCAGTTCTATGCGGACCGAGTCGGACCAGCCTATCACGCTCCACTTGCTGGCGGAGTAGACGCTCATCTTGGGCATGGAGAGCATACCGGCGGCCGATGCGATGTTGCAGATGTGACCGTGGTCGCGTGCTATCATATTGGGCAGCATCACGTGGGCCACGTTCATGGGGGCCACGGCGTTGATCATCATGGTGCGCTCTATGTCGCGGGTGTTGAGCTTATTGAATGTGGCGTTGCTGGTCACAATGCCAGCGCACTGTATGAGCACGTCGATGGGACCGCAATCCTTCACGGTATCGGCATAAGCCTGCTCTATATTCTCGCGTGCCGATACATCCACACGGTAACCGCTCACCTGACCTTTGCCGGACAGCTCGTTTTTGACCAACTCTATGTTGCTCTCGTTGATATCCCAGATGATAAGTCTTGCAGCACCTCTCTCCAGGGCCATGCGGCCCATTATCCTGCCTATGCCCGATGCTCCACCGGTTATAAGCACATTTGCACCATTGAATCTCATAGTTTCATTTCAATAACAGGTGCAAATATACCCTTGCGCGTGTGGGCGGGAGTGCGTGAATGAATAATTGTGGCTAATTAGAGTGCCGATGTGGCGAAATAGTACAATTGGGGCCTGACCCCAATTGCATCATTTTTGTGTTAGGTAGCTGGCGGCTGAGTCGGCGCAACGTTCGCCGTCAATTGCAGAAGATACGATTCCACCGGCATATCCGGCTCCTTCGCCGCAGGGGAACAGGCCTTCAAGACCTATGTGCTGGAGCGTTTCGTTATCGCGTACTATGCGTACGGGCGATGATGTGCGGGTCTCGACTGCTATCATTACGGCGTCGTTGGTAAGGAATCCGTGACTGCTTTTGCCAAACTGCAGGAATCCCTGCTTGAGACGATCCGTCACGAACTTGGGCATCCAGAAATGGAGCGGGGATGATATGAGGCCGGGCGAGTAGGATGATTCCGGGAGGTCATAGCTCAGACGGCCGTTCACAAAGTCGGCCATTCGCTGGGCGGGTGCGGTCTGGCGCATGTTGCCGGCCTGCCAGCAGTCACGCTCCAGCTGCTCCTGGAAGCGCATCATTACCAGAGGGTCGTTCATGTCTGCGTCTGATTGGGCAATATCCTCTATACGGGTCTCTACCACCATTCCGGAGTTGCTCCAGCGGGAGCCTCGGTTGGAGGGTGACATGCCGTTCACAACAATCTGCTGGGGGCCCGATGCAGCCGGCACCACGAATCCTCCCGGACACATGCAGAAACTGTAAACGCCGCGTCCGTTAACCTGAGTGACAAAACTGTACTCGGCGGCGGGCAGATACTTGCCTCGTCCGGCGCGGTTGTGGTATTGTATTGAGTCTATCAGTTGCGAGGGGTGCTCCAGACGGCATCCTACGGCCAGGGCCTTGGCCTCTATAGTGAAGTTTTGAGCGGCCATGTAACGGTATACATCGCGGGCGCTGTGTCCTGTAGCCAGTATTACCGGTCCCATGAATGTGCATTGCTGTCCTTTGTGAGTGGCATTTACGCCGATTACACGGTTGCCATCCAGTATGAAGCTGGTCATCAGGGTCTCAAAGTGAACCTCACCGCCGCAGTTTATTATGGTGTTGCGGATGTTTTCAATCACGCGCGGCAGGCGGTCAGTACCTATGTGCGGGTGTGCATCGGACAATATCGTGGGGCTTGCGCCGTGCTGGCAGAATATGTTCAGGATGCGGTCGGTGCTGCCGCGTTTCTTGCTTCGGGTGTAGAGCTTGCCGTCTGAGTATGCTCCGGCACCGCCCTCACCGAAACTGTAGTTGGATTCGGGGTCTATCTTGTGGGTGCGGCTTATTGCGGCAATGTCGACCTTGCGGTCGTGCACGTTTTTGCCGCGCTCAAGTACTATTGGGCGCAGACCGAGTTCAATCAGGTGGAGTGCTGCAAAGAGTCCGCCGGGGCCGGCGCCAACCACTACGACTGTGGGCTTGCCGTCAACGGGCTGATACTCTATTCGCGTGAATTCATCCTTGGGCGGCTGCTCGTTGATGAATACCCTCAGGGTCAGGTTCACGAAAATGGTGCGCTGGCGGGCGTCGATGCTCTTTTTGAGTGTGCGGACGGCCGTGATGGTGCGCACGTCAAGCCCGCACTGCCTTGAGACAGTTTCCTTGAGCACCTGCTCGTTATACGCAAACTGCGGCTCAACCCTGAGTTGTAATTCCTTGATCATATCCGACTGCAAAATTAGCAAAAGCTGACAAGGTGACAAAGGGGACGGTTCTGTTTGGCTCGCCCGAGCCAAACAGAACCGTCCCCTTTGTCACCTTTTGCGAAAATGTACTACCTTTGGGGAATATGAAAGAGATTCTGGCATTTTTGAGGGAGTTGAGCACCAACAATGAACGCGAGTGGTTCATGGAGCATAAGGATGAGTACAAGAGGGCCAAGGAGCGGTTCGATGCCTTTGCCCTGGAGTTGTTGGCCGATATCCGCAAGTTTGACCCGGCCATCGGTGATTTGCAGCTGAACGACATCACATATCGCATATACCGCGATGTAAGGTTTTCGGCCGATAAGTCCCCGTACAAGACGCACATGGGCGTTTATATCTGCCCGGGCGGCAAGAAGTCTCCTTACAGCGGATACTATTTCCAGGTGAGTGCATCGGCCAGTGACAGTTGGGAGGGAACCCATATGCTGGCTGCCGGTGACTACTGGTGTGATCCCAAGGTGCTGGCAATTCTGCGCGAGGACATTGAGATGAGTGACGGCGGGTTCCGCAAAATACTTGCCCAGGCTGCTCCCGGCTTTGAGCTGGACTTTGAGGGCGCTTTGAAGAAAGTCCCGGCCGGATTCCCTGCCGATACCCCTGACTCCGATTTTTACCGTCTCAAGCGTTTCTGTCTGACCTATACTCCAACCGAGGAGTTTATACTTGCACCCGATCTGGCACAGCGTGTGGCGGCTCTTTTCAAGACCACCAAGCCCTTCCTGGATTTCATAAACCGCGCCGTCACCTGGTCCCGCGAGGAATCTTAGCACCTTAGGGAACTGTAGCTCACGTAGAGCCATTTTCCTAAGGTGAGGGGTGCTTAAAAATACTGTGGCGGACGTGGCTTTGGTCTGCCCTGTTTGCATTATCTTTGTACAAACTGAACATATGAAAGGAAAGATAGAGATACCAAAATTCAGTTGGTGGGACTGGTTCCTGATACTGGGATTCATGACGGTGAGCGTGGCTGTAAGCGTGCTCAGGGGTGATTTCAATGTGCTGAGTTTCATTGCCGGAACGTGCAGCGTGCTCTGCGTGATTTTCGGCGTCAAGGGCAGCGTGCTCAATTTCCTGTTCGGCTTTTTAGGATCGTGCATTCAGGGATATATGGCTTTGCGCAGCGGGCTTTACGCCAATGCGGTGCTGTTCCTGCTCTATAATGTGCCCATGCAGTTTGTGGGCTGGGCCCAGTGGCGCAAACGCATGCTGGGCGGCGGCAGCGAGGGCATCAAGACCCGATGGATGAGCTGGCCTCAAAGGTCGCTGCTCATCGTTTTGAGCGCAGCCGCAGTGTGGGGCATCAGCCGCCTGCTGCTTAAGACCGATGACCCTCAGCCGGTATCAGACGCATTGGCCATGACCGTAGCCGTAGGCGCCCAGTTCCTGCTAACGTTCGCATTCATAGAGCAGTGGTTCATGTGGATTGTGGTAAACGGCGCCAACCTGGTGATGTGGGCCATCGCGGCCACCCGCGGCGTGCAGTTTGCGCCCATCATGGTGGTTCAGTACGTATTCTACATGATGAACTCCATCTACGGAATAGTGTGGTGGAGCAAGATGTCAAAAAAGGCATAGCATATGGCAACGATAAAGGACAAGACCGTTTTTGTATGTACCGAGTGCGGCTTTGACTCGCCCAAGTGGAGCGGCAAATGCCCGTCGTGCGGCATGTGGAACACCATGGTCGAGAAGACTGTCAGGGCCGATAAGCCATCGGCCACGACATCACTGCGCAAGAGTGCATCGGGACTCAAGGACGGAACTCCGCAGCCGGAGACTCTGGATACTATCGAGACCTCCGAGGAGCCACGCATCGATATGCGCGACGCGGAACTGAACCGCGTGCTGGGAGGCGGTCTTGTGCCGGGATCAATCGTTCTGCTGGGCGGTGAGCCGGGAATAGGCAAGTCAACCCTGATACTGCAGACGGTGATGCAGCTCAAAGGCCAGAAAGTCCTTTACGTATCGGGCGAGGAGAGTGCCCGCCAGATCAAGATGCGCGCTGACCGTCTGGCACAGGATGCTCAGGACAGGAACAACGACCTGATGGTGCTGTGCGAGACATCACTTGAAAACATCTACACCCAGATAAAGGAGACCAAACCCACAGTAGTGGTGATAGACTCCATCCAGACCATAAGCAGCGAATACGTAGAGTCATCGGCCGGAAGCCTTACGCAGGTGCGTGAGTGCGCGGCCTCACTGCTCAAGTTCGCAAAGGAGAGCGGCACGCCCGTTCTGCTGATAGGTCATATCACAAAGGACGGCACGATTGCCGGACCCAAGATCCTGGAGCATATCGTCGATGCCGTGCTGCAGTTTGAGGGTGACCAGCACTACCTGTACCGTATTCTCCGCCCCATCAAGAACCGTTTTGGAAGCACATCGGAGCTTGGTATTTATGAGATGCGTGAGAACGGCCTGCGTCAGGTGAGCAACCCCAGCGAGCTGCTGCTCACGGACAGCCATCAGGGCATGAGCGGCGTATCCATTGCCTGCACCATCGAGGGTGTGCGTCCCTTCCTGATCGAGGTTCAGGCACTGGCCAGCACCGCAGTGTACGGTACTCCGCAGCGCAGTGCCATAGGCTTTGACGTGCGCCGCATGAATATGCTGCTGGCCGTACTGGAAAAGCGCGTGGGCTTCAAGCTGGGCCAGAAGGATGTGTTCCTGAACATAGCCGGCGGCCTGAAGGTGAGCGACCCCGCAATAGACCTGGCGGTAATCAGCGCAATTCTATCCAGCAGCCTTGACATTGCAATAGACCGCACCGTCTGCATGGCGGGCGAGGTGGGCCTGTCGGGCGAGATCCGTCCCGTTAGCCGCATCGAGCAGCGCATTGCCGAGGCCGGAAAGCTGGGCTTTGAGCGCATCATAATCCCATCGGCCAATATGCACGGCCTCAACACCAAGAAAGCCGGTATCAAGATAGTGCCCGTGAGCAAGGTGGAGGAAGCATTCAAACAGTTGTTCGGATAATTATGAAAAGACTTACCCTTTTGTTACTGTTATGGAGCGTTGCCGGCGCTGTTTGTGCGCAGGAGCGTGGCCTGGCCAATCCCAAAGCTGTCTTTATTGAGAAGGGAACTTGGTCTGCCGGGCTCTCAATGGGTTGGAATTCCTGGGATGCCAGGGGCGAGGATGGCGTGGACCTGATTGGAATCGTAACCGGGCTGAAAGGTTCTGTAAACATTTTTGACATCTCGGTCAGCGGTTCGCGATTCGTAAAGGACAATCTATCGGTAGGCCTCAGGGTGGGGTTGTCCGATGCCCGCGTGGACCTGGACTCCACTCAGTTCCTGGGTAATGAAGAGCGGGACCGGCACCTCATGCGCGAGGTGCTCAAGGGCTCTCTTACGTGCCGTCAGTATCTGCCGCTCTTTGACGGAAGGATAATCGCGCTCTTTTTTGAGGGACGCATTAACGGACAGGCCGGATTCTACAAGAACTACAACCGGACGGCTCGTGGAAAGGAGGGTGCATACACCGCTCTGGGAGGCGTGTCGCTGGGATTCTATCCGGGCGTGAGCGTGTTTGCCACGGACCGTATATCGTTTGAGTTCTCGCTGCCTCTGCTTGAGGGCGGCTACGCATGGAACGACGAGAGCTCGACCTATCGTGCCGATGCCGGTCTCAATCATGCTTTCGTACGTTTCAAACCCGCCCTTACAGGGCTTAACATGGGTCTGATATTCCACTTCTAAACCATATGAAAAAGATATTTCTGCCGCTTGCAACCCTGGCTGTGCTGATTTCCTGCAGCGAATGGAAGGACGATATTTACAAGATCGAAGAGCCGGAACAGCCGGAGAACCAGCCTGCACCCATTCCGTCCAAGGCCGAGGAGGGCCAGCTCTACAACATGAGCCTGGACGAGTGGAGCAAGAAAGGCTCAGTTAACGTATGCTGCGGGGCCGATGTGAACGATCAGGACCGTGTGGTGTGGGGATCGGCCAACGAGGCTACCTCAATCCTGGGCATTCAGAACTGTTTGCCTGAGAGTTCCAAGGTGGCGGTAGCCGGCAACGGCAAGCAGGCTGCCAAGATACAGTCCAGGTATATAAACAGCCTGCTGGTTAAGAAGTTCGCGGCAGGCACGCTGTTTACCGGCCAGATGGATAAGATCAACATAATGAAGGGAAACGCATCGCTCAAATGGGGAATCCCGTTTACCCTCAGACCCAAGTCGCTCCATGGTTACGCCTGCTATCAGCCTGTGGCTATATCACATACCAAGGCTCCCTATGATGACAAGAAGGGGCAGATGGATACCGGCGTCATTTACGTGGTGCTGGGCGACTGGAACGGACAGGTCACTGTCGATCCGGCCGAGTCCAAGTTCCTGGACGTGAACAATGACCCGGCCATAATAGGATACGGCATAGTGTCTTATAATAGCCACATGGATGATTATCAGGAATTTACTATCAATATCGATTACCGTAGTGACAGAACTCCCACCAGGGCTATAATCGTGGCTTCGTCGAGTGAGCTGGGTGACTATTTTACCGGCGGCGACGGCTCGACGCTCTATCTGGACGAGCTCCGTTTTATCTACTGATTTCCGTTACCGCTCCGGGAGAGGGCGGCCGTTGGCGATGGCCTGTATGAAACGCTTGGTTACGGTGTGGGCCGGACCGGGCATGTTGTTGTGGTCGTGGCCGTCAAACTCGTACAGGTATACCTTCTCGCAGCCGTTCAGTTTCATCATACGGTAGAAATAGGCCTGCTCCTCGTATCGGCCGTAAAGCTCAAGTTCACGGTCCCCCGACAGTACCAGCAAGGGCATGTCGAGCTTGCGTACGTGGTAGAGCGGGGCGGTGTCGTCAATGCGGGGCTGCAGTGCGCCTACTCCGGTCTGCTTGCGGACATTGTAGTGGGTTATCACCTGTGCGCTGTAGGGGAAGGCTCCCGCAATATTATCGGCATCAATCCCGTATTTGTCAAGGTAGTGCTTGTCAAGGACTACCATATCGAGCAGATAGCCGCCAGCGGAGTGGCCTGCCAGGAATATCTTTTTGGTGCTTCCTCCGTACTTTTCGATTTCACGGAAAGCCCATGCCACTGCGGCAGCGGCGTCATCGATGGCCTCCTGGACGGTGGCTTTGGGGAGCAGACGGTATCCTACGCCGATTACCGCCATTCCGCTGTTCTGGAGCTCGGCGGGAATCTCCTTGTTGCCGCCCTCAATGCCGCCTCCGTGGAACCAGACCACGGTGGGGAAGTCCTTTATGTTCTCGGGATAATAGATATCCAGCAGACAGCGTTCACGGGCATAATCGCCCTGATCGGTTGTCCTGTAAGAGATGTTACGCTCAGTCTTGTAAGTGATTTGCGGCCTGCGGTTCTGTGCGCTGGCGGTTGTAATGGTGCTTGCTGCAATCAGCAGTGTGATGATTGCCAGTTTGGGTTGTAAGTTCAGGTTCTTCATATTCTTGCTAGTGATTGTTAGTTAGTTGGATGACTCTGCATGGGTTGGATTGGTTCACACAAAAGTAATCAATTTCTTGTTTTCTGCTGCACCTTGGGGATGAAATCGGTTCTACGTGCGTTGTAGCTCCCTAAGGTGCGGGGGTAGCCCGCGAGAAAGCGTATTTTCCGCTCACGTTAGGGATGAAAATGGTTCTACGTGCGTTGTGGCTCCCTAAGGTGCGGGGGCTGCCCGCGAGAAAGCGTATTTCCTGCTCACGTTAGGGATGAAAATGGCGGTACGTGCGTTGTGGCTCCCTAAGGCTAGGGGGTAGGACGCGGGTGGAGTAATAAGTATTGAGTAAAAATGTGCAATAAGAGGTACGTGCGTTGGGAGTTTTGCGGGAAAAGGAGTATTTTTGCAGTTTGAAAAAAACGTTTTTACTGTGAAGGTACTGAAATTCGGTGGCTCGTCCGTTGGATCAAAGGAGAGCATCACCAACCTTAAGGAGATTGTAGAGTCACAGCAGGATGATGTGATAGTAGTGGTTTCGGCTCTGGGCGGAATCACCGACAAACTCATTGCCACAGCCCGCATGGCAGCCGGCGGTGACCGTCAGTATGAGACTGAGACCGAGGCTATGCTTAAGCGTCACGAGCAGATGATCAGCGACGTGATACTGCCTGCGCGCCAGAAGAAGGCGCTTACCGGCGTACGCACCCTGTTCGGCGAGCTCAAGGAGATCATGCAGGGTCTCTATCTGCTGCACGACCTTTCCGAGAAGACCATGGATACCATCGTGAGCTACGGCGAGCGTCTGTCATCACAGATTGTGGCCCAGCTCATAGACGACATCAGGCTCTACGACTCACGTGAGTTCATAAAAACCGAGCACAACGCTCATAACCACTCCATAGACAGCGACCTTACCTACCGCCTTATCTGCGAGACATTCAAGGATATGCCTCATAAGGCCCTTGCTCCCGGATTCATATCGGCCGATGCCCAGACGGGCGAGATAACCAACCTGGGCCGTGGCGGATCGGACTACACCGCATCACTCCTGGCTGCGGCACTGGATGCCAGCGTGCTGGAGATATGGACCGATGTGGACGGATTCATGACGGCCGATCCCCGCGTGATCTCATCGGCCTACACCATCGATGAGCTGAGCTATGTGGAGGCTATGGAGCTGTGCAACTTTGGCGCCAAGGTGGTCTATCCGCCCACCATCTATCCGGTGTGCCAAAAGAACATACCCATCCTGATCAAGAATACATTCAACCCCACGGCCCGCGGCACCGAGATCGTGAACGAGCTTCCCGCCGGAACCAAGGCCATCAAGGGTATATCAAGCATAAGCGACACCGCCCTGATTACCATGCGTGGTCTGGGTATGGTGGGCGTCATCGGCGTGAACTACCGCATATTCAAGACGCTGGCCGAGAACGGCATCAGCGTGTTCCTGGTGTCACAGGCATCGTCCGAGAACAGTACATCAATCGGTGTACGCAATGAGGACGCCGCACCTGCCTGCGAGCTCCTGAACAAGGAGTTCAGCAAGGAGATTGCCCTGGGTGCCATCTTCCCCATATCGGCCGAGATGGACCTGGCAACCATTGCCATTGTGGGTGAGAATATGAAACGCAGCCCCGGTATTGCCGGTAAACTGTTCAGCGTGCTGGGCCGCAACGGTATCAACGTTATTGCATGCGCCCAGGGTGCATCAGAGACCAACATATCGTTCGTGGTACAGAAGAGCTCGCTGCGCAAGTCGCTCAACGTAATCCACGACTCGTTCTTCCTGTCCGAGTATCAGGTGCTCAACCTGTTCATCTGCGGTGTAGGTACCGTGGGTAACAGCCTGCTGGAGCAGATACGCGGCCAGCGCGAGAAACTGATGCAGGAACGCGGCCTCAAGCTGAACGTGGTAGGTATAGCACGTGGCAGCAAGGCTCTGTTCTGCCGTGAGGGCATAAGCCTGGACAACTACCGTGAGCAGTTGGAGAAGGCTCCCGCCAGTAACATCAAGACCCTGCACGACGAGGTTATAGGCATGAACATCTTCAACTCGGTATTTGTGGATTGCACCGCCAGTGCCGATGTGGCCAGCCTGTATCACGATTTTCTGGATCATAACATATCGGTTGTGGCTGCCAATAAGATTGCGGCCTCATCGGAGTATGAGAAATATCAGGACCTTAAGCAGACGGCCCGCCGCCGTGGCGTAAAGTTCCTGTTTGAGACCAACGTGGGCGCAGGCCTGCCGGTAATCAACACCATCAACGACCTGATCAACAGCGGTGACCATATCCTTAAGATCGAGGCTGTGGTGAGCGGTACGCTCAACTTCATATTCAGCACCCTGAGTGCCGAGTGCCCCCTGAGCCAGACCATCCGCCTGGCCAAGGAGAAGGGTTACAGCGAGCCCGATCCGCGTATCGACCTTAGCGGTAAGGATGTGCTGCGCAAGCTGGTCATCCTGGCCCGCGAGAGCGGCTACGCCATTGAGCAGAAGGATGTTGAGAGCTCTCTCTTTATACCGCAGGAACTGTTTGACGGCACCATCGACGAGTTCTGGAAAAAACTGCCCAAGCTGGATGCCGACTTTGAGCAGCGCCGTGCCCGCGTTGAGAATGAGGGCAAGCGCATGCGCTTTGTGGCACGCCTGGACAACGGCAAGGCAACCATATCGCTGGCCGAGGTTGACAAGTACCATCCGTTCTATAACCTGCAGGGTAGCAACAACATAATACTGCTTACAACCGAGCGTTACAAGGAGTATCCCATGATGATTCAGGGTTACGGTGCCGGTGCTGCGGTTACCGCCGCAGGTGTGTTCGCTGACATAATGAGCATTGCTAATATCTGATATAAACAGTCTTTTCCAAAAATGAAATACATTATCATCTTGGGTGACGGAATGGCCGACTGGCCGGTAAAGGAGTTTGGCGGTAAGACCATACTCCAGAACGCCCGCAAACCCTATATGGACATGCTTGCGCGTAAAGGCCGCACAGGTATGCTCAAAACCGTGCCCGACGGATTCCACCCTGGCAGCGAGGTGGCCAACATGACCGTGATGGGCTATGATGTAACAAAGTCATTCGAGGGCCGAGGCGTGCTCGAGGCCGCCAACATAGGCGTGGATATCAAGCCCGGACAGATGGGCATGCGCTGCAACATAATCTGCATAGAGAACGGTCTTATCAAGAACCACTCGGCAGGACATATCACCACGCCTGAGGCCGATGAGCTTATCAAGGCTTTGGACAAGGAACTGGGCACGGATAAGGTGCATTTCCATACCGGAATCCAGTACCGCCATCTGCTGGTTATAGACGGCGGCCGCAAGGAGCTTATCTGCACTCCGCCTCACGATGTCCCGGGACAGCCGTTCCGTGATCTCATGATCAAGGCTGCCACCCCCGATGCACAGCCTACGGCAGACCTGCTGAACGACCTGATTCTGCGCTCACAGGAGATACTCTCCAAGCATCCGGTAAACCTTAAGCGTGTGGCAGAGGGTAAGGACCCCGCCAACAGCATCTGGCCCTGGTCACCCGGTTACCGCCCATCGATGCAGCCCATCAGTGAGCTCTACCCCAATGTACGCAGGAGTTCGGTGATATCGGCCGTGGATCTTATAAAGGGAATAGGTCATTATGCCGGCATGAAGGTGATTGACGTTGAGGGCGCAACAGGCCTGTTTGATACCAATTATGAGGGCAAGGCACAGGCAGCCATCGATGCCCTTAAGACCGATGATTTTGTATATGTGCATGTTGAGGCCCCCGATGAGGCCGGTCATGAGGGCAATTTCACCCTCAAGAACCGCACCGTCGAGGATCTGGACAGCCGCCTGATAGGTCCCATCTATGAGGAGGTCTCCACACGCACACATCGGACCCCATTCCGTTCCTTATCTATGCCCCGGGACTGGAGGCTGACGGCGTGACTGCTTTTGACGAGGAGAGTTGCAAGCAGGGCGGCTACGGCAATATTGAGGGCACAGAATTCACACGAATATTCCTATCATTGAAATGAAATACTACAGCACAAACCATAAGTCCGGTGACGTGACCCTGCGTGATGCGGTGGTTCGCGGACTTGCCCCTGACCGCGGCCTTTACATGCCGGAGCGTCTTAACAAGTTGAGCAAGGAGTTCTTTGATAACATCGACAAGATGACGTTCCAGGAGATGTCATTTGAGGTTGCCAAGGCATTCTTTGGTGATGATATCCCGGCCGATGACCTTAAGCGTATTGTCTATGATACTCTTGCTTTTGAGACTCCCGTTGTCAAGGTCGATGACAACATCTACTCGCTGGAGTTGTTCCACGGTCCCACACTTGCGTTCAAGGATGTAGGCGCACGTTTTATGGCTCGCCTGCTGGGATACTTCAACAAGGAGGAGAAACAGCTGGTCAATGTGCTGGTGGCTACATCGGGCGATACCGGCAGCGCCGTGGCCAACGGATTCCTGGGTGTGGAGGGCGTACATGTGTATGTACTCTATCCCAAAGGCAAGGTAAGCCCCATCCAGGAGTGCCAGTTCACAACTTTGGGCCGTAACATCACCGCTGTCGAGGTTGACGGCGTGTTTGATGACTGCCAGGCTCTGGTCAAGAACGCCTTTATGGATGCAGAACTCAACCAGAGGATGAAGCTTACATCGGCCAACTCAATCAATGTGGCCCGATTCCTGCCGCAGGCATTCTACTACTTTAACGCCTACGCACAGATGAAACGTCTGGGTAAGGCCGATAATCTGGTAATATGCGTGCCGAGCGGAAACTTCGGCAATATCACGGCCGGTCTGTTTGGCTGGTTCATGGGACTGCCCGTAAAGCGTTTCATTGCCGCCAACAACGCCAATGACATATTCTACAACTATCTCCAGACCGGAGTATATAGCCCCAAACCATCGGTCCAGACCCTGGCCAACGCAATGGATGTGGGTGATCCCAGCAACTTTGCGCGTGTGCTTGCCCTTTACGGCGGCTCACACAAGGATATTGCAGGCCACATTAGCGGTGCAACCTACACCGACGAGCAGATTAAGGAGACCCTTAAGGAGTGCTTTGAGCGTACCGGTTACCTGCTTGACCCGCACGGAACATGCGGCTACCGCGCCCTGCGTGAGCAGCTGCAGCCCGGTGAGTATGGCGTGTTCCTGGAGACCGCGCATCCGGCCAAGTTCAAGGAGAAGGTGGATGCCATTACCGGCGGTGACGTTGAGATTCCCGCACGCCTGCAGGCCTTTATGAAGGGCACCAAGCAGAGCGTGGAGCTTAGCAAAGACTACACAGATTTCCGTCAGTTCCTCTTTAACGAATCCAAGTAAAAATGGCCTGGGAGCAGCTCAGCATGAACCGTCTTGAGATACCTTTAAAGGAGGTCTATTCCTTTATGGGTTATAAGGACAGCGAGGCTGACGCTGAGACCAGTCGTGCCGTTGAATTCCTGTTGCGCGAGTCATATCAGTTCCTGCGTCCTCAGTTCAAATATTTGATTGTGGACGGAACGCTGGATCTTGAGGCCAACCAGCTAACTCTGATAGGAGAGAACGGCCACGTAACGTTTGATGCAGGCAAGATAATCTGCCGCCAGCTACGCGGAGCCCAGAAGTTTGCCGTATTTGTAGCAACCGTCGGAAACGGCTATTTCCAGTGGACCGATGCCGTAAAGCGTCGTGACGACATGTTCCAGACCTACGCAATGGACTGTGTAGGCAGCCAGATAGTAGAGAGTGTGGCTGATTATATGGAAACCGTGCTGCAGAAAGAGATTGATCCGTCAGGATTCAAGCGCACCAACCGTTTCAGCCCGGGCTACTGCGGCTGGCATGTATCGGCCCAACCCGCACTTTTCAGCCTGTTCCCCGAGAAGAACCCCTGCGGCATTGAACTCACGGACTCCTGCCTCATGCTGCCCATGAAATCAGTGAGTGGCATCATCGGCATAGGTCCTGATGTGAGATATCTTCCGTACACATGCGGAATATGTGATAAAAAGGATTGTTACAAACGTCGAATCTGAGAGAGATTATGAGTGAGAGGACTATTTACCTGATTCTGTTTACCGCTAACCTGACCTTCATAGTAACTAACCTGTACGGTTGGATACTTAAATGGTTTTACCGTCCGAAAGCCTACAGGGAGCAGTTCCATGAGTTATTCCCGGCGCAGCGCTCGGTAGGTGTGATTTATCTCATGCAGGTGTTTGAGATTCCGTACCTGGTTCAGATTGGCGACCCGGAGGCATTGCTCTACGTAAACAGCTTCAGCGTACTCATATTTTCACTCCAGATGCTGGTTATGTGTGAGGGATATTTCTTTCCGCGCGCAGTCCACAAGACGAGAGAATACACCATATTTATTCCCGGCATTATAATCCTGCTACCGCTGTTCCTGCAGGCAGTCCATCTGATTGACCTGCCAGACGGTTATCGTCCATGGGTGTTCGGAATAGTATCGGTTGTATTTCTTTTCTATTTTACGCTCAACCTGAAGATGGCTCTGCGTATAGGCCGAATGGTCAAGCAGGTAAATGAGGCCGCATACTCCGATACAGATGACTTTCCGGTCCGATTTGCCCGATACATCCAGTGGGTGCCTACGCTGGTGTGCGTGCTGCTGTTTACCAACTTCTGCTTTGATAACATCTGGGCCAAGTTTGTACGTGACCTGATATTTATCTTTACAAATGTCTGGTTCTGCATATTCACTCTTAACCCCTGGCGCAAGGCGTTCAGCAAGCGTGAGGAAGAGATGATTGAGCAGATGGAGCAGCCCGATAATGCAGCTTACCGCCTTAGTGACAAGCGCAGCAAGGAACTCTGCAACAAACTGGAGGATATGCTCATAAAGGAGCACATCTTTACAGAGCCGCACATTACAATTGACATCCTGATACAGCGACTGGGCACCAACTCCAAATACATAACTGAGATTATCCGCCGCAGCGGCTATCAGTCATTCTATGATATGATCTGCCAGCATCGCGTACGCCACGCCATCAGTCTGATACACCAGAACCCTGATGAGCGCCTACATGTAATAGCTGATCAGTGCGGATTCTCATCGCCCTCATCAATGGCCAAAGCCTTCCAATCACAGGGCAAGCCCGCTCCCTCATCGTTCAAAAATCAAGGGTGATTTTTTACTCGCTAACTAGAGAGTTTTTGCTCGCTAACTAGAGAGCCGGTTTTTTCCTTTAACGGAATAAAGTTTCCTCTAACAGAAAAAAGTCTTTCCTCTGACGGTAATTTCCGTTAGAGGAAAGTCTTTCTTTATTATAATAATGATATTTGCGTGCGTATTTATAACGGGACCTGCCCGTATTTGACTCAATAGTTACAATATAAATCCCTGATGACTACACTCGAGGCTATAATGGCCGTAGTATTTGGACTCAGTGCCGCGTATCTTATCTGGTGCCTTTACAAAGCCACCAGATATATGCGTGAGCACCCTGATGAGTTCCGCTGGTCCGATGACGACGAGCGCAGAAACAAGGTTGAAGGCTCGTAGATGATTCGTAGATGGCTCGTAGATGCAACGTTTATGTCCGGCAATTGTAGATTTAATAATGCGATAAGTATGAAGAAGATTATTTCTTTATTATTGTTGTTGATAACATTGTTAGCAGTACAAACAGTACATGCTGCTAGTACTTTCACGGTGACGAATACATCAGGCACAAGCAAATTTGTCATCACCAGAACAACCAACACCTCAACGACTGAGACGGTAAAGTACCGCACGGTAAGTTTGAGCGCCATTGCAGGAATGCACTTCACGGAAAAAGTGGGCGAGCTGACCTTCGATGCCACCCACAACAGCCGTGAGGTGGAGGTGACCGAGAACACCCCGGGCACCGCTGCCTATTTGTACCAGAACGGCACCTCCCGCAAGTACCGCTTCGAGGTTCTGGACCAGGGCGGCTTCCGCCTGGCGTACACGGACCGCACCATCACCACAGGCACCAGCGTGCCCAGCAGCGGCGCGTTCGATATTAAGGACGTCACCATCCAGGAAAATGAATACACGGCCAATGATGCCGGATATGATAAAAACGGTTATAAGTCCGTGGCCAGTTCCAGTTACTTCAATAAAGCAGCTCCCAAGGCCTACTATCAATTTATCGGCGCCCAACTCCGTATGACGCTGAGTATGCAGGCCAAGGAGAACGATGACGCTTATGAGTACCTGCAGCTTCTGGTGGACAACACCAGCACCTGCGACAATCGTGATGACTGCAGCAATGGCGACCCTGGCAATATCAGCAGTTCCAAATATATGGCGGGCTTTGAGATGAATACCGGCAGCAAGGACGATACTTATAGGAGCTACACCTTTCCAGTCCTTAGCGCAGGCCATAACGAAGGTGCTGCGAACCCTTGGAGCCATGGTGACAAATGGCCTCTCAAAAAGCAGAAATTCAACGGTAACCGCGCCACTGACGGGCGTATTATCATACCCACCGCTTTTAATACGCTCGTCCTCCGCCTTAATGCCTCCGGCAGTTCCGGCAGCGACGAGTGGGCCGCCAAGAACGTCGTTGCCCATATTCAGGCCGTTGACGGCACTGCTCCCTCACGCCTCGGCGACCCTGTCATTTCCGGCAGTATGCATGCCAAGGGTAATACCTTCTATGTTTCCGTCCCCTTCGACGAGATTGTCACAGTGTCTGGCACACCCACCCTCAGCACCACCTGGGGCAGTGCGTCTTATGTCTCAAGCAACGGAGGCTCCGGTTCCAACGTCCTCACCTTTTCCGGCACAATTACGGCCAGTGCAGGTACAGCCCTCACCGTGAACAGCATCAGCGGCACCATTAAGGATCTGGCTGGCAACGAACTCAGTAGCGCTGGCAAGGCTATCAATAAGAACATTGGCATCACGGTCGATGCCAATCACTCCTTCACTATCACCTACGACCTGGCCGACGGTACTGTGGCCACTGCCAATCCTGATAGCTATACCTACGAGACGGCAACTTTCACGCTGAAAAAACCAATCAGGGCGGGCTACACCTTTGCTGGCTGGACTGGTAGCAACGGGAATACGCCGCAGACAACCGTCACCATCCCTGCCGGCTCGCATGGCGACAAGACCTTCACCGCCAACTGGACGCCCATCTGGGGGCAGGACAACGGCAAAACCGGCGATGACGAGGACCATGCCTACGTCATATCCTCCACTGACGGTCTGGACATGTTGGCCAAGGTGGTGAACGGCACCGATGGTTATACTGCCAATACCTTTGAAGGCAAGTTCTTTAAACTTGGTGCCGACATCACCTACACCCACATTTCCGAATGGAACAATGCCAACAGCACCGAGAACAACTACACCGCCATCGGACGTTTATCTGTGAATAAGTTTTATACATTCATGGGAACTTTCGACGGCGACGGCTATACCGTCAGCGGTATCCGTATATACAAAAAAGACGCTACAGATGCTAATAGTTTTCAAGGTCTATTCGGGCGTATTGGTGAACAGGGTATCGTCAGGAATATCACCCTTGATGACAGCCGTATCACCGGCGATACTTGGTCTGGCGGTATCGCAGGTAACAGCGTTGGAACTGTTGACAATTGCCACGTCACCGATCAAGTGTTAATTCATACCCTGTCCACTGGCGACATGCATGGGGGCATCGCGGGACGAAACTCGGGGCTCCTTCAAAACAGCACCAGTGCGGCAACGCTTAGCGCAAATAGTGTAAATGCAAAAGAATATGGCGGTATCGCTGGCTACAATCTGGGTACTGTTCAGAATTGCCTTGCCGTGGGGACCAGCATATCTTCCCAAAATCAATATGTAGGGGCCATCGTAGGCGTGAATGATGGCGGAACCCTGGTCTCGAACTACTATAGAAACTGCACCGTGGGGAGCACGGCTAATGCCATTAACGTGGGCGTAGGTGGCGAAAGCAGCAGCACCGATCAGGCTGGTGCCCGCAGCGTCCATACACTCACCCTCGTTGATGGTGTCACTGCCTCAGGCGAGAGCGTGATAATCGGCTCCTATACCTATTACGCCAGTAATACAACCGTCACTTTGGGCTATAGCCAGGCCGTAGCCCAACAGATAACCTACCACTATAACGATGGCAGCGACCATGACATCACGGGCAACACCTTCACCATGCCCGCCAGCGATGTCACCATCAGCGTTACCTTTACTGCAGCATGGAGTGGCGCTGGAACCAAAGGCAGTCCTTACCTCATCACCACACCCGAGCAGCTCGACCTGCTGGCCAAGATGGTGAATGGCACCGACGGCTACACCGCCAAAAACTTCAGCGGCACCCACTTCAAGTTGGGGACCAACATTGAGTACACTGGAGATAGTGAAAACTACACCGCCATCGGTAGCGGCAGCAACCCGTTCAATGGCACTTTTAATGGCGACGGTAAGGTTGTCAGCGGCATCCGCATCAATCAAGGTGGCACCGATTATCATGGGCTTTTTGGCCATGTTGGTAGCAGCGGCACCGTGAAGAATGTCATCCTCGCCGATGCTGTTATCACTGGCGGTTCGAATACTGGAGCTGTTGTTGGCAATAACGCAGGTACACTTAGCGCCAACTACTATCACGACTGTACCGTCAATAACCAGACCACCAATATAGGCACAAGTTCTGGCGACTGCAACGGCACCCGCAGCGTCCACGCGCTCACTCTGCCGGCAGATGTCACGACAAGCGGCGAGAGCGTGGAAATCGGCTCCAATACCTACTACGCCAGTAATACAGCCGTCACTTTGGGCTATAGCCAGGCCGTAGCCCAACAGATAACCTACCACTATAATGATGGCAGCGACCATGACATCACGGGCAACACCTTCACCATGCCCGCTAGCGATGTCACCATCAGCGTTACCTTTACTACTGCATGGAGTGGTGGCGGCAGCAGCGACAATCCATACCTCATCATCACCACCGACCAGCTTGACCTGCTGGCCAAGATGGTAAACGGCACCAACGGCTACACTGCCAACAAATTCCGCGACACCTACTTCAGGTTGGACAATGATATCACCTACACCCACACCACCGAATGGAACGACGCCAACAGCACCGAGGACAACTACACCGCTATAGGCAAGTATCATCACTCCTTTGGAGGAGTGTTCGACGGTGGAGGCCACACCATTAGTGGCATCCGCATCTACATGAGTGGCAGCGATGATGTTGATAATTTGCAAGGTTTGTTTGGTGTGACTTTTGATGGCACTGTGAAGAATGTCACTCTTACCGATGCCCGCATCACGGGATACAAGGAAGTAGGTGGCATCATAGGCGAAAAGAACTATGGTCTGGTTGAGAACTGTCATGTCACCAATACTGTAGCCATCCATGCGGTCGTCAACAATTCCTGGCTTCACGGTGGTATAGTAGGTTATAGTATTAATGGTTCTAATGACAAGATTCGCCGTTGTACCAGCGCCGCCACCATCAGCATTGCCGATGGTCTGTCCGGGTGCGGTAATAATGGTGGTATAGTTGGCCAACAAGACAAAGGTACAATTGAGAACTGTCTTGCCAGTGGTGCCAACGTGAGTGGCAACAGCAATGTGGGGGCCATCGTCGGATACGACGACAAAGGAACCTACACGTCCAACTACTACCACGGCTGTACCGTGAACGGCACGATAAACGCCACTAATGTCGGTATTGGCAGCGGTGACCAGAGCGGTGCTCGTAGCGTACATACTATCACCTTGAGCAGCGGCATCACCGCTACTGGCGAGAGCGTAGAGATAAGCAGCACTACCTATTATGCCGCGGGTACCACTGTCACATTGGGCTACACGGGCACGGTGTCAGCAAACCAAATCGTTGTTTATAGCGTGGGCACGGAAGTGCTCAGCGGCAACAGTTTCACCATGACCGCTGCCGACGCCACTGTGAGCGCGGAGGTGCTTACGGAGTGGGAATGGCTCAACCGCCAGTTCGCGGCTGCTAGCACCGATAGCGAAAATCCGACTCTCATCACCCTCGACCAGGATTATACCGCCCAAACAACTGATGGCTACCTGACCATTCCCTCGCGCCATTACGTCACCCTCGACCTCAACGGCCACACCCTCAACCGCAATCTGACGGCGGCAACGGCGAACGGTTATGTGATTGAGGTCAATGGCACGCTAACCCTTACTGATGGCAGTGCGGCAGGCACCGGCACGATTACCGGGGGCAGCGGTAACAACGGAAGCGGCGTGCGCGTCTACGGAACGTTTACCATGAACGGCGGCACAATCTCAGGCAATACCGCAACATCCGGCGGCGGCGTGTACGTCCAAGGCACTTTCAATATGAACGGCGGCACAATCTCAGGCAATACCGCAACATCCGGCGGCGGTGTGTACGTGTACAACGACAAAACGATTAACATCAGCGGCAACCCTGTCATCACCGGCAATACACTGAGCAACAACACCACGGCGAACAACGTGTATCTGAAGCCCGGCAGTGTCATCACCGTCACCGATGCGCTGACTAATACCGCCAACATCGGCGTAATAATGCAGAATAATACCGGTGTGTTTACCAGCGGTCTCAACGGCAATGGAACGGTTGCGAACTTCACCTGCGATAACAGCAGCGAATGCGGTGTGTATCTGAATGGAAACGGCGAGGCCTCTATCATTGTTGATGTTTGGGGTATCCCTGACGGAGCCGACGGCACAAGCGAGGCCACGGCTTACACCATCACCACCACAAGAGATCTCGACCTGCTGGCCACCCGCGTGAACAGCGGTACGGGATATGGTGCTGACAGCGAACATCCAAATGGCTTTTTCTTCCAGCTGGGTGCCGACATCACCTATGCCCACAAAGAAGCCAACGAAGAGGGTGCTGACACGGAGAACAACTACACTGCCATTGGTACCTCACAGAAATATAGCTTCCGCGGCACCTTTGACGGCAAAGACCATACCATCAGTGGCATACGCATCTACAAAGGTGAAAGCAAGAACCAGGGACTGTTCGGCTATGTCTATGCCGGCACGGTGAAGAACGTGACCCTAAGCGATGCCCACATTACAGGTAAACAGAATGTTGGCGGAATAGTGGGTTATCTCACCAACTATGACAACAGCACAATTGGTTCTATCAATAATTGCCACGTTGACGGTACCGTCACCATCCAAGCTGTGGTAAACTCTGCCGAAAGTCATGGTGGTATTGTGGGAGCAGGCAATGGCTCCGTCTCGAACTGTACCAGCTCGGTCACCTTCATCGATTCTGACGGACTGACAACGTGCAGTAAATACGGCGGTATTGTGGGATATGCCACAGGTGGCACAATCAGCAACTGCCTTGCAGTAGGTGTTACCATTCCGGCTGTATTAAAAATGGGCGCAATAGTGGCCGTGGATGCCGGCGGCACTTTAACCGCCAACTATTATCTCAACTGCACCGTGGGTGGCAACACCACCAATGTGGGCAACGGCAGCGTCGACCCCAACGGTGCCCGTAGCGTTCATAGCCTCACCCTCGCTGATGGCGTTACTGCCTCAGGAGAGAGCGTCACCATCGGTACTGACACCTACTACGCCAGCAACACCAATGTTACGTTTACATACAACGGTAGCATTCCTCGGGGGTATGTCCTTGACATTAAAGTAAAGGATGCCAACGACAACGACATTGCCGTCACCTATAGCAACGACACTTACACCTTCAAAATGCCTGCCTGCGATGCAACCGTCAGTGGTATTACCGATGTATGGGGCATTGCCTCAGGAGCCGACGGCAGTGAGGCGCATCCTTATATAATCACAACTACCGCAGGCCTCGACCTGCTGGCCAAGATGGTGAACGGCATCGACGGCTATACCGCCGATAAATTCGATGGCAAGTTCTTCAAGCTGGGCAATGATATTACCTATGCCCACACAACTGACTGGAATGATGCCACCAGCACCGAGAACAACTACACCTCAATCGGCATCAAATATGATAAAGAGTTCTGGGGCACCTTCGATGGAGATGGACACACCATCAGCGGCATACGTATATATAAAGGTAACGATGAATGTCAGGGACTATTCGGCTATGTAAGGGGCACCGTGAAGAACGTGACCCTGAGCGATGCCCGTATCACAGGTTGCAATAATGTTGGCGGCATAGTGGGATTTCTTCCTAATTACACCGACCAACTCATAGGCACTGTCAACAACTGCCACGTAGACGGTAACGTTGCCATTCATACGGTGGTCAGCAATGCCGACTATCATGGCGGCATTGTGGGATACTCATACTCCGGCACTGTCATAAACTGCACAAGCCAAGCTGTACTCACCGTCGCTGATAACCTGACGGGATGCGACAGATATGGCGGCATCGTAGGACAAAATGACGGCAATGTCTCAAATTGCATAAGTTCGGCTACTATCATTGTCGGCAATGGCGTAACAAACTGTAGAAATTACGGTGGCATCATAGGACAACAATATAAGGGTTCTGTCAGCAGCTGCCTTGCAATAGGTGCCACCATTCCAGATGTCGGTTACAGCAAGGGGGCCATAGCAGGCAGGCATGATTCCGGTAGTCTAGCCACCAACTACTACTATAACTGCACTATAGGTGATGTTTCGAACGCCACGAGCGTGGGTGTAGCCCCAAAAGATATCAATGATAATAATAATCCTGAAGGTGCTGTGGCTGCCACAATCCTGAGCGAGTCGGAGACGGTGCCCGGCAACCTGGACGGTAAGGTTGCTTTCCGCCGTGAGTTCACTGGTGGCAAGGCATCGACCATCTGCCTGCCGTTTGCCTTGACAGATATTGAGGGCGGTAAGGCGTATGAGTTTGTGGATGTGACTTATGATGCTGTTGACGGTTGGGTAGCTACAATGAATGAGGTTACAGCTACTGTTGCCAACAAACCTTATCTGTTCCTGCCGGAGGGTTCAGGCAGCGTACCTGTACTGTTCCACGGTACGGCCGGTTATGACGTATCGGGCGGGTTGGCCACCACCAGTGGAGACTGGACGTTTACCGGTACCTATACGAACCTTACCTATGGTACTGAGCCTATGACGGGCCATATCTACGGTTTTGCGTCCAAGAGCAAGACTGTTGACGGACATGATGTCGAGGCTGGACAGTTTGTGCATGCCAAGGATGGTGCAAGCGTTCCGCCCATGCGCTGCTACCTGACGTATAAGAACGGAGCACAGCGGGCTCCGATGCGGGCATCGGCCCTTGGTGCTACCGGCACTGATACGGATGTGCCCAGCCGCATAACTGTAAGGCTTGTGAGTGACAGCGGAACAGTTACTGCTGTGGGAACACTTGATACGGTAACAGGTGAGATGGATATTAATACGTGGTATGACATGAACGGTCGCCTGCTGGAGACTGAGCCAACCGCTCCGGGACTGTATATACACAATGGTAAAACAATCATGATTAAGAAATGACGACTATGGAAAAGAAGATATACAGTAAGCCCGTAACGGAGGTAATCAATCTGGAAATGACAAAGGGAATCCTTTTTGGTAGTGGGGAAGACACCACTTCCGCTTGGGATGATATATTTAATTAAATAGCACAAATGGATTGTTTCCCTGTGTCATCTTGCAGTGACACAGGGAAACGTTTTTTAAAGAGTCAGAGTTTCATCGCAGAGGGAGGTGACGGTCTGGCGATGGGTGATGAAAATCATTGTTTTTTGCGGATAGGCCTTGAAGAGGCGGGCATAGAGTTCAGCCTCGGTCTCGGGATCGAGTGAAGAACTTATCTCATCAAGAAGCAATATGGAGCCCGGGCGCAGTAAGCCTCGGGCTATTGCTATTCTTTGGGCCTGGCCTTCGCTAAGTCCGCTGCCGCGCTCACCGAGTAGGGTGTCAAGACCGTCGGGGAGTTCCTGAACAAAATCGGCGCAGGCGGTATGAAGGGCCTCTTTTAGTTTTTCGTCCGATGCATCCGGATCGGCTACCTGCAGGTTGAAACGGATGGTGCCGCTCATGAGTGTATTGCCTTGGGGTACGAACACAAAATCGGGGCGTGTCTCTGCGCCTGCTGTCAGGCTTTCGTTGTTATCATATAGATTTATGCTGCCGCTGTCGGGGCTTATGAATCCAAGCATCAGGCGGAACAGGGTAGTCTTGCCTATACCGGTTTCACCCATAAGGGCGGTCTTGGTGCCGGGCTGGAAATCATGTGTAAAACCGGACAGTATCTGACGGTCACCGCCTGCATATCGGAAATCAACATTTTCAAATCGTATTCCGCGCAGGGTGGGGTGCAGCGTGCCTGTATCGGCCACGGCGTTGCTCTCAAGTTCGGCCAGACGGTCTATGCTGGCGGTGGAGTGTATTACCTGAGGTACCAGGTTGAGCAGCTGCATTACGGGATGCTGTATCTGGCCTACCAGTTGCAGGAACGATGTCATGATACCGAATGTGATGGCGCCATTGCGCAATTGCAGGCCTCCCCATACGAATGCAAGCAGATATCCCAGGCCAAATGCGCTGCCCAGTATGATGCGAATCATTATGGTAAAGCGGGTGCGGCGCATTATGTTGCCCTTTAGTTTCTGCTGGGCGGTGTCAAGACGGCCGGTCATCCACTCTTGGCTGCCCATGGCGCGCAGCACGGCGTTGTTCTCCATGCCCTCCTGTACCTGCATCTGTATGCGGCTCTCGTCCTGACGTATGTCAAGCGTCATCTGGCGCAGTTTACGGCCTATGAACTTGGCCATGAGTATGGCAAGCGGAGTCATTATGAGCAGGGCCCAGGCAAGCCAGCGGTCAAAGTAATGCAGCAGCAGGAATGCACCTATAAGCTGGATGCAGGTGATGCACATCTGGGGCAGGGTATCGGTAGTGGTTTCTGATACCACCTCGATATCCTTGGTAAGGCGGGAACTGATATCACCCGAGTGTATCTCTTTCTCGTCATAGAGCTGGCGGCGGAACAGTCCGCTGAACATGCGCAGGCGTATGGCGTTGGTTTGGCGGATACTTGCCTTGGTGGTGAGCAGGAAATAGACCTGACGCAGCAGGACTCCGCCTACTACGGTAAGCACCAGCCATGTGACCATGACAATGACGTCACGGGTGGTGCCGGTACGGATGGTCTCATCAATGAAGCGGCGGCTCAGCCATACCATGAGAAGGCCCATGGCAACCTGTGCCGTGCCTGCCACAATTCGTACCGCGGTGTTAAGGCGGATACCTTGTGTGTTACGCCATATCCAGCTTGAATATTTCATTCTATCACTCCCAGTTTAGTCCAGTTGTCTAAGGTTTCCTTTACGTCATTAAGCGCCTGAGCCTGATCCACGTCATACTCCTGACAGAGTGCATCGGCCAGGCTATCTGCCGTAAAGTCACCGTATTCCATTGCCTTTTTCCAGAGGAAAGCGGCAGTTTCGTTAAGAGAGAGCATGCGCCCGAAGTTGATGGCGTCAAGGCCTTCGCCTACTATTACGTTCTCTCCGCAGACGGTGCGGAGGATGAATCCTTTCTTTATCTTCATATCTTGTATTTTTTCGGTCTTAATATCCTTAATCCTGCCAGGATGTACCTGCGCAAAGGTCTTATTATATACCAGATGTGCGCCAAGGCCAGTTTGGCAAAGGAGTCAAGCGGGCGGCGTTTGCCATTGGGCCTGACCACATGGGTGGCAATAGCCAGTACCTGGGCGGGCGTACAACTTTCCGTGCCGCGTATATTGCCGTCGCCCATAAGTGTTATGAGGTCAGGCGTGATTTTTATAATGCGGTGCACCACGTAAGTATCGGGCCCCACCTGTGCCAGCACAACCAGCCCTACGCGCAGATGCTCCGGCTTTTGCAGTATCACGCTGTCCCGCCCGCCAAAGATGAACGGCAGCATGCTGCGCCCCTTGACCGGGAAAGTCACGCTCACGCCGTCCTGCACCAGGCGGACAGCCTCCTTTATTATAACGTCATCGGTCATACCGCTATTGTATCTTTACAAAGGTGAGCTGCATCGGCATCGGGAAGGCAAGCCAGATGCCACATGGGTACGCCTGCGGCAAGAGCATTCTCTGTCTCATGCAGGCCGTCGGCAATCCTGCTGTCCCAGCGTTTGCCCGATATGCTGGCAACCACCGCCGCGTATGCGCCTATGCCGTTGAGCCTTGTTATCTTGTTGTAGGGAGCCTGACTTAGCAGCACTACGCCGCCCAGCGGTGAGCTGATGTTGCGGTAACAGGGGGTCTTGCCGCTCCAGGGCGTTCCGTAGACGGTGGCGGTGCCATCGGCCTTTATGCGGACAGCGGGGTTGTCATCGTTCATGAGCTCCACGCCCTGCAGGTTCTGCAGCCAAAGCCTGGCATGGGTGCTCTTGCCTGTACCGCTCTTGCCCAGGAACATATAGCTCTTGCCGTCAAGCGACACTGCCGCTGCATGGAACAGCACCGTACCCGAGCAGGCCGATGCCATAGCAAAGAGTATCATAAGAGCATTGTCAACAGCCGCCTTAACCTGGAATCCGCTTAAGTGAAGAGTGCCCTGGCGATATCCGGCTGTGCAAACCAGCCATCCGGCCGTACGGCCACTCCATAGGAACTCAAAAACCGCATCACCCTGCTCAGTATGTCCACACACAATATCCTGCCCCTCCTCATCCTGCCGCAGTTCCTCAATATACTGTATTGGTCCTCCCTCTACAACGGTCAGGCTAAAGAGTGCATCGTCCCTTTGGTGGGTCTTGAAAGGAGTATAGTTTGTCAGGAGCCCCAGTATACTATCCTGGCCCTCAACGCAAAACAAATGCTCCGCAACTATATAATACTCCTTCTCCATTAATTGCAAAGATACAAAAAAGATGACAAAGGGGACGGTTCCGTTTGGTTCGAGCCAAACGGAACCGTCCCCTTTGTCACCTTTTGAAAATTTTGGGATTTTGTTTTGTCAGTTTGACAGGAGTATTTACCTTTGCGGTCGATTTAAGAGAAAACGACTAGAAAGATTTATGCGACTGCAGGGCTTCATTATTATTTCCATTATCATTCCGGACTGCCGGTGTGAGGAAGCCTGACGCATATATCTGACAGAGTTAAAATAAATGCAAAAGCCTTTCTCACAGATGTGAGAGAGGCTTTTTTGTTTGACCAACATTAACAAACAAAATAGAATGTCAGACAGGATCATTTTCTTTGACACCACACTCCGGGACGGCGAACAGGTCCCGGGCTGCCAGCTCAACACCATTGAGAAGATTGAGGTGGCACGCCAACTCGAGCAGTTGGGCGTGGATGTGATTGAGGCCGGATTTCCGGTAAGCAGCCCGGGTGATTTCAACTCGGTAGTGGAGATATCAAAAGCCGTGAGCAACCCTATTATCTGCGCCCTGACCCGTGCCGTTGAGGCCGATATAGACGCAGCCGCCGATGCCCTGCAGTACGCAAGGCTAAAGCGTATCCACACCGGAATAGGCACCAGCGACGAGCACATCCGATACAAGTTCAACAGCACTCGTGAGGAGATCCTGGAGCGTGCGGTGGCAGCCGTAAAGTATGCTGCGTCCAAGCGCTGTGAGGTGGAGTTCTACGCCGAGGATGCCGGCCGTACGGATAATGAATACCTGGCGCGTGTGGCCGAGGCTGCCATCAAGGCCGGCGCCACCATAATAAACATACCCGATACCACAGGTTACTGTCTGCCCGATGAGTTCGGAGCCAAGATAAAGTACCTGATGGAGCATGTAGATGGTCTGGCCAACGGAAAGGCCATACTCTCCACACACTGCCATAACGATTTGGGAATGGCTACAGCCAACACCATGAGCGGAATCCTGAACGGAGCCCGCCAGGTAGAGGTAACCATAAACGGAGTAGGCGAGAGGGCCGGCAACACATCGCTTGAGGAGATAGCAATGATCCTTAAGTGCCACCATAACCTGCCCCTGGAGTGCGGAATCAACACCCAGCGCATAACTGCAGCCAGCCGTCTGGTGTCATCGCTCATGAGCATGCCGGTGCAGTTCAACAAGGCTATTGTGGGCCGAAACGCATTTGCGCACTCCAGCGGCATACATCAGGACGGCGTGCTCAAGAACACCAGCACGTATGAGATAATCAACCCCAAGGATGTGGGTCTGGAAGAGGCCAACATAGTACTTACCGCCCGCTCGGGACGCGCAGCACTCAAGCATAGGCTCAATGCTCTGGGCGTAAAGGTTGATTCAGTGGCAATAAACCGCATATATGAGGCATTCCTGAAACTGGCCGACAAGAAGAAGGAACTTACCGATGATGATATACTGATGCTTGCCGGTGCGGACTTATCGGCCAAAAAGCATGTGCGTCTGGAGGCTCTCCAGGTTACCACCGGCAAGGGTGTGGTGCCCGATGCCACTATCCGTCTGAGTGTGGATGGTCAGGTGTTTGACGCTTCATCGACCGGAAACGGACCGCTGGATGCATCGATCAAGGCGCTCAAGAAGATAATCAAACGTACCATGACGCTTAAGGAGATGACCATCCAGGCCCTGTCAAAGGGATCGGATGATGCCTGTAAGGTGCATATGCAGGTGGAGAATGACAACCATCTGTACTACGGTTTCGGGTCCGATACGGATATCGTTACCGCCAGCGTTGAGGCGTATATAGATTGTATAAACAAATTCAGACCTGAGAGTGATGGGCAAGACGCTGTTTGACAAGATATGGGATGCGCATGTAGTGCAGGCCATCCCCGACGGTCCCACACAGTTGTACATAGACCGTCTGTACTGCCACGAGGTTACCACCCCGCAGGCATTCGATACCCTGCGTGACAAGAAGGTGGGCGTACGCTGCCCGGAGCGCATATACGCTATGCCGGATCATAATACCCCGTCCGATAATCAGGAGCGTATTGATGATCCTGTGGGCCGCAAGCAGGTGGAGACACTTAAGGCCAACTGTCGTGAGTTTGGGATTACCCATTTTGAGATGGGTTCAAAGGATAACGGAATTATCCATGTGGTGGGTCCTGAGAAAGCTCTCTCACTGCCTGGCATGACCATTGTGTGCGGAGACTCGCATACATCGACCCATGGTGCGGTGGGTGCCATCGCAATGGGTATAGGCACATCCGAGGTTGCCCAGGTCCTGGCTTCGCAGTGCATTCTGCAGAGCAAGCCCAAGACCATGCGCATAAACATAGAGGGTAAGCTTGCTCCTTGTGTTACAGCCAAGGATGTGGCACTCTACATAATGGCCCGCATGACCACATCAGGTGCTACGGGATATGCTGTTGAGTATGCCGGCCAGGTTATTCGCGACATGAGCATGGAGGGCCGACTCACGCTGTCCAACCTATCGATTGAGATGGGCAGCCGCGCCGGACTGATTGCCCCCGATGAGACTACGTTTGCATATCTGAAGGGTCGCGAGTATGCCCCCAAGGGTGCCGACTGGGATATGGCGGTGGCATCATGGCGTGAGCTCCATACTGATGACGATGCGGTGTTTGACAAGGAGGTAACCTATTATGCCGATGACATTGCACCGCGCATAACCTACGGAACCAACCCCGGTGCGGGCATAGCCGTTGACGGCACCATTCCCACTTATGACGGCATGAGTGATATGGAGCGCGTGCAGCTTAAGACCCAGCTTGACTATATGCAGTTTGAGCCGGGACAGAAGCTGGAGGGCACACCTGTTGACTGGTGTTTTCTGGGTGCCTGCACCAACGGCCGCATTGAGGATTTCCGCGCTTTTGCAAGTGTGGTAAAGGGTCATAAGAAGGCCGATAACGTTACCGCATGGCTGGTTCCCGGCTCATGGCTGGTACGTAAGCAGATAATAGATGAGGGTATTGATAAGGTATTGGCCGATGCCGGCTTTGAGCTGCGTCTGCCGTCATGCTCGGCCTGTCTGGCCATGAACCCCGATAAGGTTCCCGCAGGAAAGCTGAGCATATCGACCTCCAACCGCAACTTTGTGGGTCGTCAGGGACCCGGCGCAAGGACCGTGCTGGCATCGCCCCTGACAGTGGCTGCGAGTGCCATAACAGGTGTGATAACAGATCCGCGCAAGTTTATGAAATGACCAACAACTGCCCATGACTATGGAAAAGAAATTCGGAGTAATAGAGTCTACCTGCTTACCTATAGCGATAGACAACTGCAATACAGACCTTATAATACCGGCGCGTTATCTGGCATCGACCACACGTGACCCCAAGTTCTTTGGCGATGCGTTCATGCATGACCTCAGGTATGATGCCAATGGCAATCCGGTAATGGATTTCATATTGAACCAGCCAGGTTTCAACGAGACTCCCCGTGAGGGTCACCGCCAGATTGTGGTGGCCGGTGCCAACTGGGGATCGGGTTCAAGCCGTGAGCATGCCGCCTGGGCTATATCGGGCTACGGCATACGTGTGGTGGTGTCAAGCAGCTTTGCCGATATTCACCGCAACAACCTGCTCAACTGCTTTGTGCTGCCTGTGGTGGTATCGGAGGAGTTCCGTGACAATCTGCTCAAGAACATAAACGCCAACCTTGATGCACGCGTCAAGGTGGATCTGCCTGCGCAGACCATAACCGATATGACCACCGGCGCGCAGGAGACCTTTAGCATAAACAGCTACAAGAAGTACTGCCTGATGAACGGCTATGACGACATTGATTATCTGATGAGCCGTAATGCCGATATTGATGAGTTTGAAAAGAACCGTGCCTCACGCCGTTACGTGGAGATTCTGGATACCACGCTGCGTGACGGTGAGCAGACATCGGGCGTAAGTTTTTCCAACCAGGAAAAGTTGAGCATTGTGCAGTCGCTGCTGTCCGAGGTCAATGTGGACCGCGTGGAGATAGCATCGGCCATGGTATCGGACCGTGAGCAGGAGAGCGTGCGCGGCATTGCCGAGTGGGCGCAGCGCAACGGCTGTCTGAACCGCGTGGAGGTGCTGGGTTTTGTTGATCAGAACCGTTCGGCCGATTGGATTCTGGCTACCGGATGCCGCGTGATGAACCTGCTCTGCAAGGGCAGCCTGAAGCACGTGACTGCGCAGCTGGGCAAGACTCCGGCTGAGCATATTGCCGATATACTGAGTACCGTGGAGTATGCAGTGAGCCGCGGTATGGATGTGAACGTCTATCTGGAGGACTGGAGCAACGGCATGAAGGACTCGCCTGAGTATGTCTTTGAGTTGACTGATGCACTGACCGCCATGCCCGTCAAACGCATAATGCTGCCCGATACACTGGGTATTCTTAATCCCGATACCACTCTCAAGTACTGCTCTATGATGGTTGAGCGCTATCCGTCCGTACATTTTGATTTCCATGCCCATAATGATTATGACCTGGCCCTGTCAAATGTGTGGAGCGCCGTGCGTGCGGGAATGAAGGGTATACACACCACCGTGAACGGTCTGGGCGAGAGGGCCGGAAACGCACCTCTGGGCAGTGTGATGGCTGTACTCAAGGATCAGATGGGTATGATGACGGGGCTCAATGAGAGCCGTCTGTTCAAGGTGAGCCGTAAGGTTGAGATGGACAGCGGCCTGCATATTCCGCATAACATGCCTCTGGTGGGTGAGTTCGTCTTTACGCAGTGCGCAGGTGTCCATGCTGATGGTGACAAGAAGGATAACCTCTATTTCAATAACCTGCTGCCGGAGCGTTTTGGCCGCGTGCGTGAGTATGCGCTGGGTAAGAACAGCGGTAAGGCCAGCATCCAGATGAACCTGGAGGCTATGGGTATTGAGCTGGACGAGGAGTCCATGCGCAAGGTGACCGACCGTATCATTGAACTGGGTGTAAAGAAGGAGCAGGTTACACAGGATGACCTTCCGTATATTGTACATGATGTGCTGCACCACGAACAGGAGGAGCAGAGAATCCGCATACTCAACTATTCGCTTAGTCTTACGCAGGGCCTTCGTCCGCAGGCAACCGTCAAGATTGAGATTAACGGCAAGGTCTATCAGGATGCCGCTACAGGTGACGGTCAGTACGATGCATTTGTGCGTGCACTGCGCAAGATATACGCCAGCCTGGACAAGCCCTTCCCGGTGCTGACCAACTACACCGTGTCAATCCCGCCTGGAGGCCGTACCGATGCCTTTGTGCAGACTATAATTACCTGGAACTTCAAGGGTGAGGAGTTCCGTACACGCGGTCTTGACGCCGACCAGACCGAGGCTGCCATCAAGGCTACCGCAAAGATGATGAACAAGATTGAGAACTTATAAATTCATTCCGATATGAAACTTAAGATAGCTGTATTGGCCGGTGATGGTATCGGCCCCGAGATAATGGAGCAGGGTGTGGCTGTAATGAGTGCCGTAGCCCGCAAGTTCGGACATGAGGTGGAGTACCGCGAGGCAATATGCGGCGCCCATGCCATTGATGAGGTGGGTGATCCCTTCCCCGAGGAGACTTTCAAGACTTGCATGGAGAGTGATGCCGTGCTGTTTGCGGCTGTGGGTGACCCCAAGTATGACAACAACCCGGCATCGAAAGTACGTCCGGAGCAGGGCCTGCTGGCAATGCGTAAGAAGCTGGGTCTGTACGCCAACATTCGTCCTATCGAGACATTTGACTGCCTGGTGCACAAGTCACCGCTTAAGGATGAGATTGTGAGCGGTGCCGATTTTATCTGCATCCGCGAGCTTACCGGCGGAATGTACTTCGGCCCCAAGAAAGAGGATGAAAATGAGGCTTTTGATACGAATCTCTACAGCAGGGCGGAGGTGGAGCGTATCCTTCGCGTAGGCTACAAGTATGCCATGGCCCGAAAGAAGCATCTTACGGTGGTTGACAAGGCTAACGTGCTGGCCAGCTCACGTCTGTGGCGCAGGGTTGCAATGGAGGTTATGAAGGAGTACCCCGAGGTGACTACCGACTTTATGTTTGTGGACAACGCATCCATGCGTATGATACAGGAGCCCCGCTTTTTTGACGTTATCGTAACCGAGAACACCTTTGGCGATATACTGACCGATGAGGCCTCTTGCATTACCGGATCGATGGGTCTGCTGCCCAGCGCATCAACTGGTGAGCACACTCCGGTGTTTGAGCCGGTGCACGGATCCTGGCCTCAGGGCAAGGGTCTGAACATTGCCAACCCGCTGGCTCAGATATTGAGCGTGGCTATGCTGTACGAGTATTTCGGGCTGAACGAAGAGGGTGCGTTGATACGCAAGGCGGTACAGGCTTCGCTCGACACCAACGTCCGCACCCCGGAGATCCAGGTTGAGGGCGGCGCAGAATACGGCACCCGCGAGGTGGGTCAATGGATTGTAAACTATATATTTGCAGTCTGACCAATCATTAAGGCATTATGAGAAAGAGGGTACTTTTGTTCGCTGTTATATCGGCTATTCTGGCCGTAGGCGTTTCGTGTGGCTCATTGCGCGCCGGTAAGGGCGTATCGGCCCAGTTGTGTGACATTGAGAATGAGGGTACCCGAAAGTTTCTTGAGGAGGTTGACTATACCTCCGATACCGCCTATGTTACGTCGTTTGCCCGTGATTACATGGACAAATACGGCGCGAATGACCGTCCGCTTCCGGTGCTGGTTTCTTGGGATGAGGGGACTGCTGCAAAGGTCCTGATTTCGGAGTCTGCCGATTTCAAGGGTGCACTTGAGGTGGAGGCGGCCGAATCGCCTGCCCAGGTTTACAACCTTAAGGGTGACAAAGGGGACGGTTCTGTTTGGCTCGCGAAGTCGAGCCAAACAGAACCGTCCCCTTTGTCACTTCTCGCTCAGTTGTTAACGTGATTTAACAATTGCAGCATTAATTTTCTCTTCATTCACAATACATTTGTATTGTTATTCCGCATTCAGATTACCTTTTAAAACTTTGCATATGAAAAGAAAAGCCTTAACTCTATTGCTGTTACTGGCAGTTGGTTTCGTATATACCAATGCCCAAAAGGTAACAGATGCTTCTCTGACCAATTTTGAAGCAACATCGTTGTCTACTCAACCCAAAATGTTTGGTGTTCCATTGGTCGCTGACATCAGTATTATTCCTGATGCTCAGCACACTTTCTCTATGGAGGCCGATGTCTTTTTGCCGGAAAGAGGTTCTAAGGAGAGCGATAATTCCTATCTGAAAAGAGTCAATTCATACGTTAAGGACAGGATTGAGGAAATAAAGACCGAGGCTGTATTCAATTTCTCCGAGGAGACCGATGCCGATGTTATTGTAAGTCCCGCTTTCAGTCTCACTACCGTTTCAAATCAGGGATTATACCTGAAGATGAAGGTGAAGGTTCGCGGATATCCTGCCAAGTATACCAACTTCAGGAATCTGAAGGATAGCGACGAAAAGCTGATTGAATTGAGTAAGGAGATTGGTTCAAATAATAACAACGTCATTACAATGAGCAGCACTGATCTGGAGCAGGAGTATGTAATTGAGGATAAAGCCAAGAAGAAATAAAAACCTATTATGAAGAAAGTTTTGTTGTTAGTTATTGCAGTGTTATTTGCAGCCCCTGTTCTGAAGTCACAGACTTTGCGAATGACCAATCTGTCTATAAGTGAACAGAAAATATTGAGAACTCCCCGTAATAATCACGTAATAGTGGGATTAGGTTTTGCGCCAGCAGAAGAAGGTGATTCTGATAACCATAGATATACTGATCTTTTTGGATACTTAGGATACTCCAGGACGGATGTTTTATTAGATAACAAACTTGGATTCTATTTAAATCTGACTAAGGGAGATTATGTTGGCAACGGTGTTGTAGTTGGAGCAACCTGGAATTATTATGAAGAAGGTTTCCATAAGTTATATTTCATAGGTGGATTAGGATTGGGATCATATCAAAGGTTATCTGGCAAAGTAATAAGAAATTATTCATGGGGTGAAAGAACATATTACGTCTATGATATGAAAACTCTTCCCAGAATAGAGGTCGGAGCTTTGTACAGCTACAGATGGCTGGACATAAGAGCAACTCTGGGCCTTCCGGATTACTTCACATTCGGTGTAGGATATAACTTCTGAATTGAAGGTGACAAAGGGGACGGTTCTGTTTGGCTCGCGAAGTCGAGCCAAACAGAACCGTCCCCTTTGTCACCTCGTCAACTCACTTGACGCGCCAAACGTCCAGGGTGATGCCGCCACCGGCACCGCCAAAGCCGGGCTGGCACAGGAAGAGGCTTTCGTTCATCCAAGCGTACTTGCTGTCCTTGGGAGCCTCGAACTTGGGAGCGCAGCGGAAATACATGCCGCCCTGACCACCCATCTTGATGATACCGTTGTTGCGGACGTGGATGGTTACGCCGTCATCGGTGCGGATGCAGTAGATTGCCTCCACCTCGTTGCGGCCGTCAACTGCCAGCTGATAATCGGCACCGCCGGGCAGAACCTCACCCTTGATTTCGGGGCCCTCGAAAGTACCGCCGGTGATAGGTATGATGGTGCGTGTGCCCTTGCCGTTGTTGCCCGATGAATAGGCCTGGCCCAGGGATACGTTCAGACGTACTACATATTCAAGTTCGGGAGCCTTGGGCTCGCCACCCTGCTGCTGGGGAGCGCCGAATCCGAACTGTGCGTTTGCATTCACTGTAAAGAGAGCCATGATGGCTGCTGCGAAAAGGAATTTCTTCATAATTGTAAGTATTAATTGAATTGTGATTTCTTAATTGGGTCCGAAAGTTAGACATAAAGTCTGTAATAACCGACTTGTTTGCTACTTTTGTAGTCACATTCATACGCAATGAAGGGAGAGAAAAGTAAATCGATATATCTGACAGCGGCGCTGCTGGTAGCGGTGCTGGTGCTCTTTTTCCTTAACCTGTGCCTAGGAACGGTCCATATCCCGCTCAAGGATGTGATTGCGTCGCTTACAGGTGCCGGTGCGAGCCGTGAGAGTTGGGACTTCATAGTCCGGGAGTCACGTTTGCCGTCGGCAGTGACCGCATTGTTGGCAGGAGCATCCCTTTCGGCATCGGGTCTGATGTTGCAGACGGCATTCCGCAATCCGCTGGCCGGACCTGATATCCTGGGTATCAATGGAGGCGCTGGCCTGGGCGTGGCGCTGGTCATGCTGCTGTTTGGCGGTAACCTGACCATGGGCAACCTGACGCTGAGCGGATCCGTCTCGGTGATAATAGGCGCCTTTGCAGGTGCGCTGGCGGTGACCGCGCTGGTGCTCTATCTGTCAACAAAACTCAAGAATCCGGTCATGCTGCTCATTGTGGGAATCATGGTGAGTTATCTGGCATCGGCCCTGATATCTTTGCTCAATTTTTTCTCGACGGCCGAAGGCGTTCATTCGTACACCATGTGGGGTATGGGAAACTTTGGCGGCGTGTCCATGGGACAGCTCCCCGTTTACTGCTCGGTGTCGCTGCTGGGTCTGGTGATTGCCGTATCGCTCATCAAACCGCTCAACGCGCTGCTGCTGGGCGATATGTATGCCGAGAATCTGGGCGTGAATATAATACGTACGCGTAACTGGCTGCTGCTCTCTACGAGCCTGCTGGTAGCCATCATCACGGCGTTCTGCGGCCCGGTGTCGTTCATCGGACTGGCTGTGCCGCATATTGCAAGGCTGCTGTTGCAGTCCAGCAACCACCGCAGCCTGATGCCTCTGACCATCCTGGCGGGCGCTGTCATTGCGCTGCTGTGCAACGTGCTCAGTTCCATCCCGGGCAACCGCGGACTGATTCCGCTCAACGCCATCACGCCTGCAATTGGTGCGCCGGTGATACTTTACGTGCTGCTAAAGAACAGACATAACCAGTTATAAACTCAAAGAACCCATAATGATAGGCAGTATCCTGACAGAATCGTTGCGCACCGCCGTGCTGGTGACCGGACTGGTGGTGATTATGATGATGCTCATCGAGGTGTTCAACGTGAGTTCCGATGGACGCATGTTCAACGGACTGCGTAACCGTCGTGTGGGCCAGGTGATACTGTCGGCGCTGTTGGGTGCCGTTCCGGGATGTATGGGCGGATTTGCATCGGTATCACTCTATACGCACGGACTTATCAGTTTCGGTGCCCTGATTGCCATGATGATTGCTTCATCGGGCGACGAGGCTTTTGTGATGCTGGCAATGTTCCCCGGCCGTTCGGCATGGATATTCCTGATCCTTTTTGTTGTAGCCGTATTGGTGGGTCTGGTTGTGGATGTTTTCCACAGCAAATTTGACGGCTGCCACTCCATGAGCGTGCATGATCAGGACCGCGAATCCAGGCATGAGCACCACCACAGCCGTCACTACGGATGGAAACGCATCACCATGTTCCTGGGCGTGTTCGTATTCTTGGGAGCGTTGCTGGCAGGTTGGCTTGAGGGCGGTCAGGAGGAGTCCGATGGCTTCAATCTGCTCTCCGAGGAGTGGATGTACTGGCTCTTCACGGCTCTCAGTCTGTGCGTTTTAGGAATGCTGCTCTGGGCAGGCGACCACTTTGTGGAGGAGCATCTGTGGGAGCATATAGTGAGCCATCACTTGCCCGGCATATTCATGTGGACGTTCGGAACAATACTTGTACTGGGACTCATAATGTCACGCTTTGACATGACATCATGGATAAGTGACAATACAATTCTGATGATTCTGCTGGCTGCGGCCGTGGGCATTATTCCCGAGTCGGGACCGCATCTGGTGTTCGTATCGCTCTACGCCGCCGGCGTCATTCCTCTGCCGGTGCTTCTGGCCAGTTGCATCAGCCAGGACGGCCACGCCTCTCTGCCTCTGCTTGCCGAGAGCCGCGCATCGTTCCTCAAGGCCAAGGCAATCAATGTTGCGGTTGCAATCCTTGTAGGCTTGATATCTTACATCATGTGACGAGGTGACAAAGGGGACGGTTCTGTTTGGCTCGAGCGAGCCAAACAGAACCGTCCCCTTTGTCACCTCGTCACTCCACACGATACTGAGTGGGAGTCTGGCCGGTGTGGTTCTTGAAGAACCTGAAAAAAAATGACTGGCTGGGGAAATTAAGGGCGGCCGAGATTTCTTTTATATTCATATCCGTATGGCGGAGCATGTTCTTGGCGTCAAGAATCAGGAGCTCGTTGAGCCATTCGGGAACGGATCGACCGCTGGCCTCCTTTACAATCTTTGACAGGTATTTGGGCGTAACGCACATCTTATCGGCATAGTAGCCAACAAGATGCTCTCTGGCGTGGTCGTTGATAGCCATCTTCATGAACTGCTCCAGCATCTGACGCTGTCGTGTGGTGCGTACGGGCAGTTCCTGCTCCTGACGTTTCTTGGAGTCGGCCAGGAAACCGGCAAACTGGTAGAAGACCGATGCTGCCAGGCCTGCAATGCTCTCCTGTGCAAATTGCGGGTTGGCCTTGGTTATATCGAGCGCAAGGTCCACATAGCGGCGAAGCATATTGGTCTCCTCGTCCGACAGGTGGATGCATGGATCGCGCAGCACGTCCATGGCCTCAATCAGGAACTTGCTGGGGTTAATACCTATGCCTGATATAAATGATGTGGAGGCGCAGATGATAGTCAGTTTGAGATACTTTTCGTGAGAGCCGGAATCCGTTATCTTGACAATATTGCCGGGAGTGATCAGAAGCAGCGTGCCCGATGTGAGCTGATAGTCGGTAAGGTTGACGGAACAATTTACGGTTCCCTCCACGCAATATGCCGCCATATAGCAATCAACGCGGAACGGGTATCTGAGATATGAGAACTGAGGCTTCTCCTGCATGCGTGCAATAAAGAAGTCATCACCGATACCGAATGTTACACCCGAAGGTATCATCTGCTTGATTCTGGAGGGGGTAATCAGAGTCTCGGAAAACGTTGTCATTATATTTGTTGCTATTAATTGGTCCAAAAGTAATACTTATTTTTCGGTATTTGTTATTATTTTGGCACAAATTCGACCAATAGTTATATTTTGTGATTGGAAAGATTGTTTCGGTATCATTTTTGGTGACTACTTTTGCACCAGTTAAAAGGACAAAAAAATATTACACCATATGAACAAGACAAGTCGAATTGTTAGTGCACTCTGCGCTTTTGCCATGATGTATCCGCTTACCACCACGCACGCGCAGACAGTATTGACGCTTGAGGAATGCAGGACTATGGCTCTGCAGAACAACAGTCAATCCAAGATTGCACAAGAGAAAGTGACAGCAGCCCAGTATGACAGTAAAGCGGCGTTCGCCAACTATCTGCCTAAAATCTCGGCCACAGGTATGTATCTGCACAATAGCGAGAACCTGAGTCTGATCAGTGACGACCAGAAGAGCTCGCTCTCCACGATGGGTACTAGGGTGAACGGTGCAATCACCTCGATAATGACCGACCCCAACTTTGTGAACCTGTGCATGACCGATGCATCCATAGGAAAACTTGCCACTTACCTGGGCGGTAAGATGGGTACTGCCGATATAAAAGGCGCCCTGAACCAGATTGGCAGGGAGTTGTCCGATGACCTTACACTGGATATACAGAACGTCTATGTGGGCGCCATCAGCGTTGAGGAGCCTCTCTATGTGGGCGGCAAGATACGCGCTTATAATAAGGTGACAGCCTATGCCAGGGAACTTGCCGAGACCCAACTGGACGGTGAGGACCAGAAGGTGATGGTCACTGTTGACGAGGCATACTGGCAGATAGTCTCGATTGCCAACAAGCTGCGCCTGACCGACCAGTACGTGGACCTGCTGCGCCAGATGGACAGCAACGTGGAGATAATGAAGAACGAGGGCGTGGCAACCGCATCGGACCAGCTTTCGGTTAGAGTGAAACTGAACGAGGCCGAAATGAGTCAGATCAAAGCCCAAAACGGTCTGATACTCTCCAAGATGCTTCTGTGCCAGCTTTGCGGAATGCCGCTCGACTCGGAAATAATGCTTAAGGACGAGATGGTTGAGAATCTGGATATTCCGGCCGATGAGGTCACATACACCCAGGAGGACCTGTACGAGAACCGTCCCGAACTCAAGAGCCTGCAACTGGCGGTGAACATCTACGATATGAAATCCAAGATTGTACGTGCCGATTATCTGCCTACCGTGGCTCTTACCGGCAACTATCTGATAACCAACCCGTCGGCCCACAACGGCGTGGCCAATGAATTCCACGGCATGTGGAATGTGGGAGTGGTCGCCAAGATACCTATCTACCACTTTGGCGAGGGAATGAACAAATACCGCAGGGCCAAATCGGACGTGATACTGACACAGTACCAGTTGGATGACGCACGAGGCAAGGTGTCGCTGCAGGCATCACAATACGAAAAGAAGATAGCTGAGGCCGATTCACGCCTGGAGATGGCTCTCAAGAATATGGAGAATGCCGAGGAGAACCTGCGTATTGCCAACATCGGCTTCCAGGAGGGAGTGGTGGAGTCACAGCTTGTGCTTGCCGCTCAGACCGCATGGCTCAAGGCTCATTCCGAGGAGATCGATGCACGTATTGACCGCATCATGGCTACCGTTTACCTGCGTCAGGCAACCGGCCAGCTCAAGTAACAACATGTAAATGATAAAAGGATAAAGATATGGACAACAAAACACAGAAAATGAACATTGTGCTGTCATTGACAGCATTTGCAGTGGTGGTTGTGATTGTTTGTATAGTTGGAATCTATACATTCAGGCATCGTGAGCCTGAGATAGTTCAGGGGCAGGCCGAGGTAAGCGAATACCGTGTGTCAAGTAAAGTTCCCGGACGTATTCTCAAGATACTTGTTCAGGAGGGTCAGCAGGTAAAGGCCGGTGATACTCTGGCAATACTCGATACTCCTGATATCAACGCAAAGCAGGCTCAGGCCGAGGCTGTTTTGAGTGCCGCTACCGCTCAGAACGCAAAGGCACAGAAGGGTGCCCGTGAGGAGCAGATTCAGGGTGCATATGAGTTGTGGCAGAAGGCCAAAGCCGGACTGGAGATATATGAGAAGACATATAACCGCGTTGAGAACCTGTTCGCCCAGGGTGTGGTAAGCGAGCAGAAACGTGATGAGGCCAAGGCCCAGTACGATGCCGCCATAGCTACCGAAAAGGCTGCCAAATCACAGTATGACATGGCTGTGAACGGTGCCGAGGAGGAGGTGAAGGAGATGGCAGCAGCCCAGATGCGTCAGGCTCAGGGTGTTGTAGCCGAGGTTAACTCATACATTGACGAGACTGTGCTTACCGCATCGATTGACGGTGAGGTGAGCGAGATATTCCCCATGGTGGGCGAATTGGTGGGTACCGGTGCTCCTATCATGAATATCGCTGTCATGGATGATATGTGGGTTACATTCAACGTTCGTGAGGACCTGCTCCAGAACCTTGCAATGGGTGCTGTATGTGAGGCATACGTACCTGCTCTGGACAAGAAGGTCGATGTAAAGGTTTCATACATGCGTGACCTGGGTTCATATGCAGCCTGGAAGGCCACCAAGGTGAACGGCCAGTATGACCTTAAGACATTCGAGGTGCGTGCCATCCCTCAGCAGGAAGTTGAGAATCTGCGTCCCGGCATGACTGTAATCATAGACAGAAAGTAAAAGGCTATGTTTGGAACAAAGCAAGGATTCTGGGCAATAGTAAGACGTGAGATCGTGCGTATGCAGTCACGTCCGCTCTACGGACTGAGCATGATCTTTGCGCCGCTGTTCTGCTTTGTATTCTTTACAACGCTCATGGGCGAGGGACTGCCTGAGAGTCTTCCTGCAGGTGTCGTGGACGAGGATAATACATCTGTCTCCCGTTCCATTCTGCGCAATCTGGACTCCTACCAGCAGACCGAGATCATAAAGCAGTATCCGGACTTTGCCCATGCGCGTGAGGCCATGCAAAGGAACGAGATATACGGTTTCTTCTATATCCCCAAGGGTACTCAGGAGAAGGCCTCAAGCCAGCAGCAGCCCAAGATATCCATATACACCAACGGTACCTATCTGATACCGTCATCGCTTCTGTACCGCGACATGAAGACCATGGCCGTGATGGCATCGGCCGCAGTGGGAAGGGAGATACTGCTTGCCAAGGGCGCCAATATGGATCAGGCTATGGGATTCCTGCAGCCCATCAAGATGGACATGCGTCCGCTGGGAAACCCGTGGCTCAACTACAACGTGTACCTGACCAACACCATATTGCCCGCCGTGCTGGCGCTCATGATACTTATGGTGACCTGTTTTTCAATACATACCGAACTCAAGGACAACACGGCGCGCGAGTGGATTTCCATGGCCAATGACAACATCCTGAAAGCCGTGAGCGCAAAGCTGTTTCCGCAGACCATGACATTCGTGCTAATGGCGCTCATCTATCTGGTGCTGCTCTACGGATGGTTGGGATTCCCGCATAACAACGGTTTCCTGCCTATGTTTGTGGCTGCAGTGCTGCTTATCCTGGCTTCCCAGGGCTTTGCGGTGTTCATTGCATCTGCCATACCGTCGCTCCGATGGTCGCTCAGTCTCTGCACACTGTGGGGAGTGCTATCCATACCCATCAGCGGATTCTCGTTCCCGGTTATGGGTATGCCCGATGCACTTCAGGCGCTGTCGTACCTGTTCCCGCTCAGATACTACTTCCTGATATATGTAGATCAGGCTCTGAACGGAATACCGCTGTACTATTCGGCCTGGTTCTATGTGGCTCTGCTGGCATTCACCATCATGCCCCTTGTGGATATACACTTGCTCCGCAAGGCTGCGCATGAATATACTTACTTACCTTAATCAAATGCCGATATGTGGGTAAAAGATCTGCTTGATGTAACCGGAAAGGAACTCCGAAGCATTCTGAGTGATGTGGGTGTTCTGGTGTTCTTTATTATAGTTCCTGTGCTGTATCCTCTGCTTTATGCCTATCTGTACGGGCGTGAAGTGGTGCGTGAGGTTCCCGTGGTTGTGGTCGATGAGTGCCGAAGCGCTACCAGCCGTGAGTTTCTGCGCAAGTGCGACGCGACCCCCGACCTTAGGATAATCTCCTATTGTTCCGATATGGAGGAGGCTCGTAACCTTATTCACAGACACAAGGCATACGGACTGATACATATTCCGTCGGAGTTTGAAAATACTCTTGTACAGGGGCTTCAGTCTACTGTCAATCTCTATTGCGACATGAGCGGTCTGCTCTATTACAAGGCTCTGCTGAGCGGATGCACCATGGTGTCGCTGGATATGAACCGTGATATTCAGATGGTACGTCTGTCGGGCTTGTCGGACCGTGAGAAGGATGTCATGACCATGCCCATTGAGAATGAGTATGTGACCATGTTCAATCCGGTCAACGGTTTCCAGGCGTTCCTGATTCCGGCAATTCTCATTCTGGTACTCCAGCAGACCCTTATCCTGGGCGTCTCCATGCTGGCCGGTACCGAGGCTGAACGCCGTCGCAGCGGACAACTTATATTGGGTCATGAGTATGACAATCCCATAACCGTACTGGGCGGTAAGGCATTGGCATATCTGCTGGTTTACGGATTCACTGCCACATATGTGCTTTGCTTTGTGCCGTGGCTGTTCCACATGCCGCAACTGTGGCAGTTGCCCACACTGGTTGCATTCGTGGTGCCCTTTCTGCTGGCCAGCATATTCTTTGCCATCTGCATATCGTTCTTTGTGCGTGACAGGGAATCCTGCTTCCTGCTGTTTGTGTTCGTATCGGTCCCGCTGATTTTTATGAGCGGCATATCGTGGCCTACATCAAACATGCCTGCATTCTGGAAGGTGCTGGCTCAGTTCTTCCCCTCTACCCACGGAGTAAACGGTTTTGCGCGTATCAACACATCGGGAGCATTGCTGCAGGATGTGCGTATGGAGAGCCTGTCGCTCTGGATTCTTACCGGAATATACTTTATGCTCTCGCTCTTTATCTACGAGCGAATGTACAGGTCCGATAAGATGCCGGGAGTGGAATTCGTACTGGCCATGCGTACCCATGCACGCAAGAACCTGCGTGAAATGAGTCGCGACATCAAATCACGCCTTAAAAAGTAACGGCAGTATTATTGCGCCAGAGTTGAGAACTTGCCTGTAACGGTCTCGGAATAGGTGGTTGAGACGGGTATGTGCGGAGCGGCAGCGTATGTGAGCTCGGCAAACAGCCCGTCTGATCCTTTTTGTATGGCCCTAATCTTTCGCAGGTTCACATAGTATGAGCGGTGGCAGCGTACTATGTTGTTCGACTCGCATATCTGTTCTATGGCGCGCATTGAGTTGCGCAGAGGGAACCTTACCAGTTTGTCGTTGTTCAGGTAACAGATGTTCACGTAGTTGTCGGCAGCCTCCACGTAGAGAATAGCGTTGGCTGTGACGGCCAGTTTAAGGCTCTTCTTGTCATCCAGGAAGGGCAGGGTGCTGTCCTCACGTCCAATCTGGCCCGATGCATATTTCTCGATGGTGACCATGTTCTTGGCCAGCCTGTTGTCACGGTCCTTAATCTCGGACAGCAATGCCACTATCACGTAGGGGAAGACAAGTATGGAGAATGTTATTAAGAACATCTTTGGCAGCAGGTCCACATAAAGCATGGAACGCTTGTCCAGCAGCCAGACAAACAGGGCGCAGAACATGGTGATGGCCAGTCCTTCCAGGAGTTCCCACATTACGAAACCTGTATAGTTTATGCTGTGCTTGCTGCGCACCAGCAGCATGGACAGACGGCTTATGAGCACTACTACAAGCTCTATTGAGGCCATGATTGCAGCCCTGAAAGCAAGCTGTCCCTGGGTTATCTGCATAAAGGTATCCAGGTGGTAAGGCTTGGCGCTTATCAGGAAAAAGAACGAATACATGGGTATAAGCAGTATGTAGCAGGCCAGTATGTTGCCTTTGAAATGGGAATCGGGAATCTTGTTCATAGTCTCTTTTTTATGGTTCCGGATGCAAATATAGGGGTAAAGATTCACCCCTGTATCCTTGGGGCGAAATTTTTTTCACTTCGATTTTACCCCTCTATTTCAAATTTAACCCCTAAATATCCGATTTAGTCACTCCATACCCCCGTATATCCCTTTTATTTTCACCCATCAGGCGGGGTGTGTATCTTTGTGGTGAAAAAAATACTGGGATATTCGGTTTATGAATAAGATATGCGCTTTTGGTGATTCGGTTATGAAGGGTATAGTCGAGGACTGTTCCCGGGTGGCCGGCTCCGTAAAATATATGATAAGCAATCTTAGCTTTGCTGAGATATGCAGCTCCCGTCTGGGACTTGACATCAGGAACTATGCCCGGTTCGGCGGAACCATCAACCAGGGTATGGATCTTGTAGAGAAGCATAAGGATGATGTATCGGATTCACGATACTGTGTAATAGAGTACGGTGGTAATGACTGCTCGTATCATTGGGATGAGATTTCACAGGATCCAGCGTCGGTCCATAACCCGCTTACCATGCTGGGCGATTTCCGCAGGCAGTATTCGGCTATGATTGACAGGATCTGTAAGAACGGTGCCAAGCCGGTTCTGCTTTCACTCCCCCTTATTGACAGCGAGCGTTACTTTAACCATATTACTAAAGGCCTGAACGCCGAAAACATCCTTAAATGGCTGGGCGGTGACGTAGATTTTATAGGTCATTGGCATGATATGTACAACATGGCCGTATGGAAACTGGGTGCTGCCAAAGGTGTTCCCGTGATTGATATCACATCGCCTTTCCTGGTAAGAAAGGATTACCGCGACTATCTGTGCAGTGACGGCATTCATCCAAACGAGGAGGGTCACCGTATCATTGCCGATGCCATTTGTGATTATGTAAATACAAATAATAATTTCAGGATATGACTACAATCTGTTCATTTGACTGCAATCAGTCGGCTATCAAGAGCATTGCCGGCGATGTGAAGCCTATTGCACCGGTTGACGGCAGGTGGGTTGAGGTTTCACCCAGAGTATTCGAGGATCGTGTACGCAACCTTGCCTACGGCCTTATGGTCCGTGATTACCGCAGGGATGAGTGTGTGGTATTCAGCGGCTGCACCGACGAGATGAAGCCCTTTATCAAGACAGCATGCCGTCTTGCCCATATCACTGCCGATTTCAACGAGTCGGCCGACGGCTCCAGACTCTCTGTTGAGGATGTGGAGTACCTGATGCTCATTGGTGGTACATGGTCACGCAAGTACAAGGCATCGGTTGACCGTACCATTGCACGCCTTATACTGGGTTGATATAACCTTTATTCAGCCAGTGGCTGGTAGAAAAGGTGCGGGTAACTGGTTTCGGGGTGGAATATCTGGATGAATTCACCCAACAGCATCTCGGGATGGAATGATGTCAGCTCAAAGTAGGGTACCTCATTCACATTACAAACCCAGATGTTGTGCTCCTTAAAGGGCTTGAACGATGCGTATGACTTGAAATCCGATTCAAGCAGGCTGTAGGTAAGCATGGTCTCACTGCTGTTCTTGAGCAGCCACACATCGGCATCCTGAGCCCGGTCAAATACGGTTTCGAACGACAGCGGCACTGAGCCGCTGTTTTCGTTATCCCCGAACAGGTACTCGGCGCCGGCATCGGCAATCATTCGTCCTATGGTGCTGCCGCCTCCGGCTACATACCAGGCCGATCCGCTGCGGGTGTCAAGCATCACCTTGGGGCGCGAGGCACTCTTGGATGCGGTCTCCCTGAGGCTCTCGTAATCGGCCTTGACCTTATTGAACAGCGAGTCGGCCTTGCTGCCGGCTCCGAACAGACGTCCGTAAAAACGCATCCACTCGGCACGTGCCAGAGGCGATGTCTCCATGTAATCGGCACACTCCAGCAGGGGAATTCCCAGCTTTTCCAACTGTCCGTATCCGGTCTGCTCAAAAGGAGATACCATTATGGCGTCGGGATGCAGTTCCATTATCTTCTCCACGGTGGGGTACATGCTGTTGCCGCAGTCGGCAATGGCTCCGTTTGCCAGACGTGCGCGAATGAGTGTGTCCGATATGTACTCGGGCTCGCAGACTCCCGCGATGCAGTCCTGGACGCCCAGCTCGACCATGAGGTGAGCCATGCTGTTGGTCATGACGACCACCCTTTTAAGCGGTATGTGTACGGTATTGATGTCGCGGCTGAAGTTGTAGTCGGTATCCAGGGAGTCGGTAAAGGTATAGGTGTGCAGCAGGGTGCCCTTTTTCCATGGGTTGGCAATCCTTACAAAGTAGCTGTGAGGAGTCTGTTCAACCATGATGTGGCTGGTCAGCTCCATGATGCCGCCCTCGGACCGGAACTGGCTTCCGCCGTGGCATGAGCTCAAAAGTGCGGCACAAAATAACAGTATGATTCCCTGGTGTTTCATTGCTTATGGATTTATGTTATAGATGGCTGTAATCTCTGTAGACTGTTCGCCGGTCTCATTGTTGCAGCCTATTACTCCGTTCTGGATTTTTATGAAATCTATGCTCTCAAGATTGGCGGGCTGACCGTTGGGCTTGACTGCCCAGCTTATGTCGAATGCCGAGTTGGTGTCCGAATTGGGCAGGTTGTCCACGTAACCGAATCCGAACGACTCCATTACCCACATTCCGCCGGAATATGAGATATTCTCAGGCAGCAGCGTGGCTGTGAATGTTATGGAATCTCCCTTGAACCACTGCGGATAATATGGCTGCTGATGGGCATTGTTGCGGGAAACGGTTCCTGTACGTCCGTCGGATCCGCGCCACATGATATCCCGGTCATTTGATTCCGGCCGGTAGTATGTGATGCTATATCCGGGTGTGGACCTGTTTTCTTTCTGTTCCGAGCCCCATATCTCATACCACGGGTCGTTGGGCAGTCCGTCATGGTTGACATCGGAACTTACCCATATCACGCCCGGCTCGGCACTGCCTTTGAAAGCGTTTCCGTCAATGCGGAAATCGGGGCCGGAATAGTTCATGACGGGGCTGTCGAATCCCACCGTGATGTAGCCTCCGAATGCTCCCAGTGTGATCATACCGTTTCCAGTCAGAGCTTCAAGGCATTTTTCAGCCATTGTAAGGCTATCATCAGATTCCGTATATTGAGGAATCGTGTTTATGAACTGTCCCGGTGCCGGGCAATAGGAGAATACCTTGCTTATGGGGGTACGGTTCTCAATTATGGTGCCGGCATCGGCGGGCTGAACATGTGATGTGGAGAACTGTATGGTGTTGGGGTTTATTCCGATGCCCGTTGCCATACGGTATCTCAGTTTGCCTTCAGGATTAAAGCAGTAAAGTGAGCCCGGAGTGGTGTAATTGGCTGCGTCGCAGATATAGACGTATCGGGTTATGGGGTCAACCTTGATGCTGTAGGGGCACTCTATATGTGTGCCGTCCGTTATGAAAGAGGACTGTATTATCTGTCCTGTGCGGGTGTCCATTACCTGTATGGTATCGCTGCCGTAACGGTATAGCCAGGCCTTGTCGGATACGATATCCATGTTAAGGACAGGTATGTTGTATGTATCGGTTAGGATATCAGTTGCTACGTCAATCCTGTGCAGACGGCAGTCATAATCATCGGTCCCGTAGTCATATATGCCGCGTGACACTACAAATACACTTGTGCCGTCGGTGCAGACGGTGCCGGGATTGCTGCGTACGGTGATGCGCGTCTTCTCTGTGAAAGAGGCTATGTCTATGACGGATACGGTGCTGTCGGGATGGGAGGGATCCAGACCTCCTGAGTTTGAGACGTACAGTTTGCCGCCTGCGCAGCATATACCGTCAGGATTGCGTCCTACGCTGACGGTGGCATCGGGCTCCATTGTCTGCGTACTGATGCGTGTTACGGTTCCGTCAAAACAGCAGACATATACGTAATCTCCGTATGCGGTGATGTAACGCGGCTGTGATGCCTTGCCGTCATGGCTCAACTTTATCTGTTTGAGTGAACGTAATGTCGATGCATCCACTATCTCTATGGTGCTGGATTCCGATACAACTATGTAGAGACGGTCACCATAGAGCAGCATGTCATTTGAGGTATCGCCCAGACGGCGTCTGTTGGCTTTCTCAAAGCAGTCATATGAAGTGCCGTTGGGTCCGGCCCAGGAGTAGGGCAGGCCGGTAGAGTAGTCAATCCATGCCAGGGCGCTGTTGTTCTGGTTGAAAAGACCCTCGGACAATACGTAGATTCCGGTGTTGACTCCGTCGGGAACGGCACGGGTGGCATCCAGCAGAACCGGCTCCGGATCACATGACCATGAAATCAGGGCAAAAGCGGCTATATGTAACGGAAATCTTCTCATAATTCTATTCTTGCCGTTATGCGGAACTGCCTTCCGGGCATGGGATAATTGTGAACGAACTCGTAGCGGTAATCCGTGAGGTTGATGCATTCAGCCTTGATGGTTGCGGTAAATCCGTCTAGCTCAAATTCACGCCAGGCTGAGCAACCTGTCTCATAATAGTGCGGCATCCGGAATTCGGGGCCGTTATAGCCGTTGCTGAAAAACTCTCCGCTGTAGATGATGTTGCAGCTTACGTTTACCATGGGGGTCTCAATCCATGCCACGGCCGATGCCGAGTGCCTGGGGGTGTATGCTATCTGGTGATTCCATACGGAACTGCCGCTGTCTGACTTGTCCATGGCGCGCTGATAGGTGTATGATATCCTTGCGGCCGGCCTGATGAGTCCTGCGGTACGGCTTATGTCCAATCCGGTCTCAATGCCGTGAGTGAGTACCCGTCCCAGATTGACCATCTTCCATTTTACGGTGTTGCCGTCCGGTACTGCCATGATACGGTCCTTGATGTCGCTGTTGTAGATATCGGCATAGAAAGAGTAGTGCAGAGTACCGTACTGATTATCAAGTGTTACTCCTGCCGATGTTACCCTGGCCTGCTCGGGGCGCAGGTCACGGCGTCCTATCTGCTCAAAATAGAGGTCATTGAATGTGGGCAGACGGAATGTATTGGAATGCGAGGCCCTGATATGCAGGCCGGCAGAGGGCCATGCCAGCCAGTTAAGTCCTATTGTGGGTGAGAGGTGATTGTAACTCTCGGCTGCCTTGCGGAGTTTTGTCTTCTCACTCGTGATCACGTGATTGAGGCGGCCGGTAACCGTGAGGCGGTCTGATGCATATTTGACAGCTGCGGTGCTGTTAAGGGTTATGCGGGTGGGGGCAGCCATCTGGGCTCCGTTCCCGTCCAGACCGGACAGACGTCCGTCTATGCCGGCCGATGCGGATATCCTCTCCCTGATACGGTAAAGAACCACCCCTGACAGATATCCCTCCTGCTCAGTGTAGCGGTTATCGGTCTTGCCCTGGATGGTGTTGGCGTCAGGGTCAAGATATCGTGTGTGGGTGATTCCGTATTTGGCGTTTATGCGCAGGGTCAACCTGTCCGTTACGTTCTGTGAGAGGGTTGACTGTATGAAACCGTTGCGGTTCCACAAACGTTCACGCGCGGGTGTGTCATTGTAATATATGTTGGCAGGCAGTCCCTGTTCGGACTGGAACCAGTATGCTCGTGTGGTAAGTGTGGCGTTCTCTGTCAGATCGCTGAATAGGGCAGCCTCCAGACGCAGGCGCTGTATATCGGAGTTGTCCCTGGTCATATGGCGTGAACCGGCACCCTCCTGTATGTAGGGGTAGTCCCCCCTGGATTTTAGCCATTCGGCCTGCAGTGATATGGTGTTGTCAGGACCGGCCCTGAAATCTGAACCGCCCAGGACTGACCAGGTGCCAAAGCTGCCGAGTTTTGCCTCACTCCAACTTCGAACGGCTGCATTGCCTAACTGTGGGCGTGATGCGTTCAGTGTTATTACCGCCGCCTGGGCTGCAAGTGATGCCGGCTGCAGCAAATCGTTGTCCGGGCCGCTTACCATACGAATGGACCGGGCCTGTGATGCCGAGAACTTACCCAGGTCTATCTGGCCTGTCTGGTTGTCGGTTATGATGATTCCGTCATATGCAACGGCGGTGTGCTGTGCACCCAGACCGCGTACGGATACGGTCTTGAGTCCGCCTATGCCGCCGTAATCCTTTACCGTGGCACCGCTGAAGTATTTGATTACGTCCGATATCTGCAGACTGCCGGCAGCCTGCATCAAGGTGGCGTCGGCCTGTTTGCTGGTGGCTACGGAACGTGCATTTTGCGTGCGGTCACCTGTTACCGTGACCTGCGGAATGGTTTTGGTTTGGGTAGAGTCAGTAAAAATCTGACCCTGCGCCTCAAGGGAGAGGCACAGGGCACAGATTATTATCAAACAGTGTTTTATGCCAAATGACATTATTCTCTGGTGTGCTCTGCAACTTTGAGCTGGTCTATGCAGAAGTATGCAGGAGTGTTCATTCCATAAACAGGATCTGAGTCAGTTGTTGATACACTGAAACCTATTTTGGTAACGAAGCCAAGTTCACTCAGGTCAACCTTCTTCCATGTGTTCAGAATATCCATTCCGTCGGCAAGCTTCACCTGAACGCTTTCGGTAGGCTGATCCTGAAGGTATCCGGTAATTGTAAGGATGAACTCATCATCATCTGTCCACTGCTTTACCATCGGGCTCTCGTTTCCGTCATTACGGTCCTTGATTGCAAGATAAGCGTATGTTGCGTTGGTTACGTAGACCTCCTTAGCCAGGAAAGACTTTCCTTCTACAAATGAAATCTCTGTGGGAGTTGAGTTCCATGCACCTGAATTTGATATCAGGTAAGCGTTTGTGCTGACACCCTTCTTGGTGATTGCAGAGAGGTTTGTATAACCCGGAGTGGTTGCGTCAGAGCAGCTGCTGAATGTGAAACTCTCACCGAATCCCCATGCTCCGAATGTATGGTTGATTACGAACGGGTCAATCTCAATGTTGTCCTTGAAATAGTAGCCAACCTTGTTAGTGGTGTCAGTTGCCAGATAATACTGATTGTCCTTAAGGCTCAGTGAAAGAGTGTAAGTTGTTTCGTCTCCGTCTGTTACTCCCTGGATTGAGCTGACAGGAAGGGAGTTGATTACTTTTGCACCTTTATCCTCCTGGGGATCATCCTTTTCATTGTCGCAGGAAACGAACACAAAGCCCATTGTGAGGGCCATCATAGCAAATGATAATACTTTTTTCATAATTGTATGTGAATAATAAGTTACTGAGTCCCGGCAGTTTTATTACATTTTTGTCTTGCAGGTCTTCTGACTTACCCTGGTCTGTCCGCCTTCCCGTCCCGTGGGGCAGTGGCAATTGCGGTGTGGACATCCCTTTTTGTAGGGCTTACAGCAGCGGGTCTGTTCAGGATTTTCACCTGATTCCCTTTTAATCCCTAGCCCTGAACGGGCATGGGAACAAGACAATTGCAAAAATATGTATTTTTTTATAATGCACTGTTTTCAAAGTAGTAATTTTGCATCTGTAATCTGTATTTGAGTGATGGAAGAAGCTAATCTTGTCAAGGATTTGGCGCTGATACTTATATCGGCGGGCGTATTTACCATAATATCCAAGGCTCTCAAACAGCCCCTTATTCTGGGCTATATAGTGGCCGGTTTCCTGGTAGGTCCCCACATGGGTCTGTTCCCCACTGTAACCAGCACTGCTGACGTAAAGGAGTGGTCCGATATAGGTATAATATTCCTTCTGTTCGCACTTGGACTTGAGTTCAGTTTCAAGAAACTGCTCAAGGTGGGCAGCAGTGCTCTAATAACAGCCATGACGCAGTGCGTGGGCATGTTTATCCTGGGTTTTCTGGTAGGCGAGGCCATAGGATGGAGCAATATGGAGTCCATCTTCCTGGGCGGTATGCTCTCCATGTCGTCCACCACCATAATTATAAAGGCCTACGATGACCTGGGCATGAAGGACCGTCCGTTCGCACCGCTGGTGTTCGGAGCCCTTGTGTTCGAGGACCTGATAGCCGTTGTTCTCATGGTGCTGCTCTCGACGCTTGCCGTATCAAACAAGTTTGCCGGAGGCGAGATGCTCATGGGACTTGTCAAACTGGTATTCTTCCTGATACTCTGGTTCCTGGTGGGTATATACATGATTCCCACACTGCTCAAAAAGGCGCATAAGTACCTGAACGACGAGATACTGCTTCTGGTAAGCCTGGGACTCTGTTTTGCGATGGTATCGCTGGCCAGCCTGGCCGGATTCTCGGAGGCTCTGGGTGCCTTTGTGATGGGATCCATCCTGGCCGAGACGCTGGAGAGCGAGCATATAATGCATCTGGTAAGCGGCATCAAGGACCTGTTCGGAGCCATATTCTTTGTATCGGTAGGTATGATGGTGGATCCGCATGTGATTGCTGAACATTGGGGTACGATACTTGTGCTGACCATAACGGTTATGGCCGGAATCCTGTTCTTCTCCACATCGGGAGCAGTCCTGGCCGGTCAGGGTCTGGACAACGCCGTGCATGCCGGATTCAGCCTGGCCCAGCTGGGCGAGTTCTCGTTCATCATTGCCGGTCTGGGCGTGTCGCTGGGCGTAATGCGTGACTTTATCTATCCGGTTATAATCACCGTATCGGTCATTACCACGTTCACTACACCTTATATGATAAAGGCGGGTACTCCGGCCTATCAGTACCTTATAAAGAAGTTGCCGGAGCAGTTCGTTGTCAGGATCAACTCTTTCTCAAGTCTGGAGCGTGAGAATACCGCCGCAGCTCAGAATGAGTGGAAAAGGCTTATCAAGGAACTGACCATTCGCGTCCTGCTGTACGGTGTGATACTGATTGCCATAGACCTGGGCTCACACATATTCCTGGACAAGTATATTCTGAGCCGTCTGGACGGATTCACCCCGTTTGTACGCAATATTATCAGCGTTATCATCACGCTTGTGGTAATGTCGCCTTTCCTGGTTGGCATAGCCATATCGGGCGACCAGATAAACCGCTCGTCCATAAAACTCATCAAGGCCAAGCAGGCTAACATCTGGCCGGTCATATCGCTTGCCCTGCTGCGCATAATGATTGCCATGGGATTTGTGGTGAGCGTCATTGCCAGCCACTTCCATCTGGCTTTCTGGACCATACTGCTCATATTGGTATCGGGCGTGGCGTTCTTCTTTATCGGCCGTCGCTCAATCAGCAAGTTCACCATCGTTGAGGATCATTTCATGGCCAATCTGAACGAGAAGGAACAGCAGCAGCGCCGCATGGCTCCCGTCACCTCGAAGGTATCGGACAAGATGGCCCGTTATAACGTCAAGACCGATATGCTTACCATATCGCCCGATTCGCTCTATGCCGGCAAACCGCTGCGTGAGCTGCCGTTCCGTCACAAATCGGGCGTGAACATTGTCAAGATAGTACGCGGCAGCCGCACCATAATGATTCCCACAGGAAACGAGGTGGTGTTTCCGTACGACAAGCTTCTGGCTGTGGGCACCAAGGAGCAGCTGGCCGAGTTCCGCAAGGATATGGCCGAGAACGTATACGTTCAGGAACCGGCCGCCGACAGCCTTGCTCCGCGCGAGTTCCAGCTGGATTCAATAACTCTCAAGGAGGACTCGTGGCTTACCGGCAAGACTCTGATCGAGACCGATATGCGCTCGTACGGCTGCATGGTGATCAGCGTGGTCAGCGAGGGTCAGATTACCACCAACCCCAAACCGGATTACCGCTTTAAGGCTGGTGATATTGTCTGGCTGGCAGGCGAGAAATCGGCCTGCGAATGGTGGGACTAAGAGAATTGAGAATTGAAAATTGAGAATTGAGAATTGAAAAAGAAAGAGCGTTCGGGGACCGGACGCTCTTTCTTTTTTATTTCATCTTGATCCAGGAGCCTAGGTCTTTCCAAGTGGGCTTCTTGCCATGCATGAACACGCCCACGCGGAATATGCGAGCGGCTACCCATGTCATCAGGATGAATGATATGTAGAGAAGGATAAGTGATACCACAATCTCCCATGTAGGAATACCGAACGGTATGCGGGCCATCATCACGATAGGTGATGTAAACGGAATGATGGAGCACCAGAATACCAGGTCCGAGTTGGGATCGTTCATTACACTCATCATAACCATAATGGCCACGATAACCGGCATCATTATGATTCCGTTGAACTGTGCTGCATCCTGAGGAGTGTCGACCGATGAGCCGATGGCTGCATACATGGATGCATAGAACAGGAATCCGCCTACGATGTAAAGCAGCAGCTCCAGGAACAGGCTTGCCAGATAGCTGACATCGGAGAACCTGAGCATCAGTCCTGAGAACTCGGATGTGCTTGATGCGGCCTGTGCGGCAGCTGTCATGGCCTCCATTCCGTCGGCTCCGGCAATGAGCGGCATTACAAAGGCGCTGGCTCCTATAACGAGCACGGCCCAGATTACAATCTGGAGGGCTGCAACGAGTGCGATACCCAGAATCTTACCCATCATAAGCTCAAACGGGGTGCACGATGTCACCATGACGTCAAGTACACGTGTCTGCTTCTCGTCGATGACCGACTGCAGAACCTGCTGTCCGTAGACAATCAGGATAAAGTAAAGCAGCATACCCAGGATAAGTCCCATGAGCCATGAGGTTGTGGTGGATGTCTCCTCCATATTCTCGCTGTCCTCCTGATCGTTGTTCTTGAGGGTCTGGATTCCGCTCACGCGTACGTTGGCATCGGCCAGTATCTGGTCCATGTTCTCCAGGTCATATCGCTTGAGGCGCTCCGTGCGCAGGATGCTCTGTATCTGGCTCTGGATATTCTCCTCAACGCTCATGGACGATGCCTCGTTGAGTACCAGCTGGAGGTTCTGCGGGTTGTCAAGTATATCGCTTCCTATAACCAGGATGCCGTAGTCCGATTTGTACGCCATGCGGGCGTCGTTCAGGGTTGCATCCGGTCCAAGGAGTTTGAATTCAACGGTTTTGCCCGATGTCAGGCGGGTTCCCACAAACTGCAGGGGAGAGTTGTCTATAACAACCACGCTCTTGGTGGACGATCCGCCCTTCATCATAAGGATACCGGGCAGAACCATCATTGCAATCATAAAGAGGGGGGTGAGCAGTGTGCTGATGATGAATGATTTTTTGCGGACGCGCTCAGCAAACTCACGTTCTATAATAAGACCTGTCTTACTCATAGCTGTAACTTAAAGTGTACCGTTGACGGCACGGATGAATATATCGTTCATACTTGGAATGATCTCTTGGAAGGAGCGCAGGTTGACATTGTCGTTCAGGGCTCCAATTACGGGACGTATGTCGGAATCCTGTGCAATGTGGATCTTCTGCTGGGTGTAGCCTCCGATAAGGCCTTCGGACTCACCGATAAGGGTGGCCTTGCCCTCCACGGAGCTGACAAACTTCTCCTTGTCGCCGCTGAATATCACCTGGAAGGTGTTTCCTCCGGCTTTGCGGCGTATCTCGTCAACGGGACCGGACAGTATGTTGTGGGATTTGTTTATGAGTGTGATGTCATCGCAAATCTCCTCGACTGATTCCATGTTGTGGGTGGAGAATATCACTGTGGCGCCGCGGTCGCGAAGTCCCAGTATCTCCTCCTTGAGCAGGTTGGCGTTGATGGGGTCAAAGCCCGAAAAGGGCTCGTCAAATATGAGCAGCTTGGGCTCATGTACAACGGTGGTGATGAACTGGACCTTCTGTGCCATACCCTTGGACAGGTCCTCCACCTTCTTGTCCCACCACTCGGAGAGTCCCAGACGGTCAAACCACTGGTGCAGCTTACGGGTGGCGTTGAACTTGGACATGCCTCGCATGCGTGCAAAGAAGACGGCCTGTTCGCCCACCTTCATCTTCTTGTAGAGACCGCGCTCTTCGGGCATATAACCAATCTGGTATATGTCATCGGCCGTGATTTCATGGTCCTGGAACCAGACCTTTCCGCAGTCGGGAAGAGTCATGTGATTTACTACACGTATGAGCGTGGTCTTTCCGGCTCCGTTGGGGCCGAGCAAACCGTAGATGGAGCCACGCGGAATCTCCATCGAAACATCGTCAAGAGCTTTGTGTCCGGTATAGGTCTTGGACACATTCTCGATTCTGAGTATTGAATCCATTGTGTTAAGAATAATAGAGCTGCAAGGTTAACAGCTACTTTTTGAATATTGTATTGAAAATAAATTCGGCAATCATCTTCTCGCCCTCCTCGTTGGGATGGATGGTGTCGGGGAAGTACTGGCGCTTGCCCTGGAACTGTGTGTTGAGGTCTATCACAGGCAGGTTCTCCTCCTGGGCAACCTCCTTGATAAAGGGTATCACGCCGTTGCTGATAATGCTGTCGTTGATGCCCCAGGCATGTCCGTATGCGGGTACGGGCAGGCAGAGCCAGATCTTGGGCTTGGAGGGGAGGGCGCGGAACGATTCGATCAGGGTCTTGAGGTCCTGCTTGAAGTGTTCGCTCTCCTTCCAGTTGAAGGGCTTGCTGTCGTTGGTACCCAGCTTGATGGTCACAATCTGGGGGTTGAACTCCAGCGCATCCTTGTAGGCCTGCTCGTTCATATAGGGCATATCGGTACCCATCATGGTGGTGGTGCCGCTTACACCAAAGTTGCGTACGTCATATTTCTGACCCAGCATGGTGCTCAGCACTCCGGGGTATGCGTCATGCTCGCGGTCCTTGATTCCGTGACCGAATGTGATACTGTCACCCACGCAGGCAACGCGTGTGGGGCCGCTCTGGCAAGCTGAAAGGGTCAGCACGATGGCTGACATAAGGATAAGAAGATTCTTTTTCATCATATTGGTTTTTTATTGTCGGCAAATATCTTTCCGTCCCTCATCAGGATATGGCCTTCGTCGACCATATAGTGAAGGACCTGATCTATCTTGTTGCGGTCATAATGCAGGGTGTAGACCTTCTGCGGGTTGTCGGGGCTGCTGTGGAAGGTGTCCAGGATGTCATTCATAATGGCCTCGCGCTCGCCTCGGGTAAGTCCGTTGCCCACCTTCTCCTGGCACAGGTCGCAGCACATGCAGGGCTTGTCCTGATGCTCTCCGAAGTAGTGGAGCAGGATGGCGCTGCGGCATCCGGTTTCGCGTGTGACATACTCCATCATGGCACCTATCCTGGCCTTGAACTCCTCCTTGCGCAGGCGGTAGACCTCGGGGTCGAAGCGGAGCATATCGGTCTCAATCCTCTCGCGCGTCCAGGTGACGACAGGGGTGCGGCGCTCGGGTACGTATCGGACCACGCCCTGGCTCTGGAGGTTCATGAGTATGGTGTAGAGCTTCTGACGGTCTATGCCGGCACGTGTGCATATCAGATGCTCGTCAATGTATGCGTAATCGGTGAATATGCCGCTGTAGTTGCGCAGGATAATGTTCATGACCTCGTCGGTGGTCCTGTCCTGATGCAGACGGTACAGCTCGTCGCGTCCCGCGGTAAAGAGCAGGCGGGCCGAGTAGTCCATCTCGTCCAGATACTCGATGTAACCCATACGTGTGAGTATGCGCAGTGCGCTGTCGGTGGGGATGATGGGAAGCGAGAAGTGCTGGCAGAACTCTCCCAGGGAGAATGTGAAGGTGCAGCCTCGGCCGTCGCCTACCGCCATCTCGTAGTAGAATCCCAGCTTCTCGTAGACGTCGCGTATGAACTCCTCCTTGGGGAAATTGTCGCTTATGCGCTTGCTCATGGTACGCTTATCGGCCGGAGAGTGGAGCAGCACGGCATATGAGCGCCTGCCGTCACGTCCGGCGCGTCCGGCCTCCTGGAAATATGCCTCGATGGAGCTGGGTATGTCCATGTGTATCACGGTTCGCACATCGGGCTTGTCAATACCCATTCCGAATGCGTTGGTGGCAACCACCACGCGGTATTTGTCCTGTGTCCAGGCTCTCTGACGCTCATCCTTGACGGTGGGGTCCAGTCCGGCGTGATAATATGTGGCGGGTATCTCCTCCTTGTTCAGGAAGTCCGATATCTCCTTGGTCTGGGCGCGGTTGCGCACATAGACTATGCCGGTGCCGGGTACGCGCTCCAGTATGTGTTTGAGCTCAAGCAGCTTGTTCTCGGTCTTGCGGACCACGTATGACAGGTTGCTGCGGAAAAAGCTCATGCGTATGACGTTCCTCTCCTTGAACCCCAGCTTGTCCTGTATGTCCTCGGTCACCTGCGGGGTGGCTGTGGCGGTGAGCGCCAGCACAGGTACGCCGGGCAGCTCCTTGCGGATATCGGCTATGTTCAGGTACGATGGGCGGAAATCGTAGCCCCATTGGGATATGCAGTGCGACTCGTCCACCGTGAGCAGGCATATCTTTACATGGCGCAGCTTGGTACGGAAAAGGTCCGACGAAAGGCGCTCAGGCGATACGTACAGGAACTTGTAACCGCCGAATATGCAGTTCTCCATGACCGTGATTATCTCCTCACGCTTCATGCCTGTGTGTATGGCGGCCGCCTTGATGCCGTGCTCGCGGAGGTTGCGCACCTGGTCCTTCATAAGGGCTATAAGTGGTGTGATGACCAGACAGACGCCCTCCATGGCCAGCGCGGGAACCTGGAAGGTGATGCTCTTGCCGCCTCCCGTAGGCATAAGGCCCAGCGTGTCACGACCCTGTCCGATACTCTCAATAATCTGTTCCTGGATGCCGCGGAAACCGTCGTATCCCCAGTATTGCTTGAGAATATCCAGATAGGTCATAACTCCCGTCAGGCTTTGGTGTCGGGTGTGTTGGGTTTGATGCTCTCAATCTGCAGCAGCACCTCGCCCTGCTTGAAGTTGTTCTCCTCGATGGTATAGCAGATGTCGAACGAACGCTTGGTCTTGATGTAGTTCACGTATGAACTCTGTCCGAAGGCTATGCCGTTCAGGGGATGACCGCTCTTGCTGTCTATGAGTTCCAGCTTGATATGCTCGTGTCCGCGGCCTACCACCTTGCTGGTGCCGTAGTCATAGACGTTGTGGGTGCGGAATATGGGTTTGTGGTTATCGGGACCAAAGGGCTGGAACTTCTTGAGGTCACGGAAGAACTTGGGTGTGATATCCTTGAAGTCCAGGTCGGCGTCGATATCGATCGATGCCTCTATCTGGTCGGGTTCGATATGCGATGACACGTACTCCTCAAAGCGGCGCTTGAACTCCTCCACGTTCTCTACCTTGAGCGAGAGTCCGGCTGCGTAAGTGTGGCCGCCGAAGTTCTCCAGCAGGTCCTTGCAGCTCTCAATAGCCTTGTAGACATCGAATCCCGATACGGAACGTGCCGAGCCGGTAGCCATGTTGCCGGTCTTGGTAAGCACCACAGCCGGCTTGTAGAAGACCTCGGTCAGACGTGATGCCACAATACCTATCACGCCGCGTTTCCACTCGGCGTTGTAGAGAACGATGGCGTGACGGTTCTCGCCGTCCTCCAGGTTGGTCACAATGTTGTTGGCCTCCTCGGTCATCTCCTTGTCGTCCTTCTTGCGGTCGTCGTTCTCCTGGTCTATGCGCTCGGCCAGCTCAAGGGCGCGGGCATAGTCCTTCTCGACCATGAGGTCCACGGCCTTCTTGCCGCTGCTCATACGTCCGGCCGCATTCAGACGCGGTCCTATCTTGAATACGATATCGTTTATGGTCAGGTTCTTGTCGGACAGCTTGCACACCTGGATGATGGCCTTGAGTCCGGTGCAGGGGTTGCTGTTGAGCTGCTCCAGACCGTAGTGCGTGAGCACGCGGTTCTCGCCCATGATGGGAACTATGTCCGATGCGGTGCTGACAGCCACCAGATCCAGGCTGGGCAGCAGTTCGCTGAAGGGTATGCCGTTGTCAAGCGCGTAGGCCTGCATGAGCTTGAATCCCACGCCGCAGCCCGACAGGTGCTTGAACGGGTACTGTGAGTCAAAACGCTTGGCGTTCAGGATGGCTACTGCGGGAGGCAGCTCGTCATCGGGAACGTGATGGTCACAAACAATGAAGTCGATGCCCTTCTGCTTGGCATAGGCTATCTCCTGGATGGCCTTGATGCCGCAGTCAAGCACGATCACAAGTTTTACGCCTGTCTCATAGGCGTAGTCCACACCCTGTACCGACACTCCGTAACCCTCGTTGTAACGGTCCGGAATGTAGTAGTCCAGGTTGTCGTAATCCCTTTTAAGGAAGTTGTACACCAACGCTACGGCTGTGGTGCCGTCAACGTCATAATCACCGTAAACCAGAATGCGCTCGCCGCGCTCAATGGCGCTGTTGATACGTGCTACTGCCTTGTCCATGTCGTCCATGAGCCAAGGGTCAAGCAGTTCGTTCAGTTGCGGGTTGAAAAATTTCTGTACTTCGGTCTTGCTGGTTATGCCTCTCTCAATCAGAAGGCGGCAGAGTACGGGACTGATCCCGACAGCCTTTGAAAGCTCATTGGCTGCCTCTGTCATCTCCGGGGTGGGGGGCACATAGTTCCATCTGAAGTTCATTATTTATGTTATTTTTTATTTTATTCATTTTGAGTATGTTACGTGGTTGAACCCTTTGTTGTGCAGGTTATGTTGCACGTCGGTTCAAACCGGTTTGTTCCAAACTGCAAAGATATGAAACGCCTTTTTTATTGTCAATAGTTACGGTTAGTTATTAATCGGTATTTTTAGATAACAAAGGCAGGAGCACGTGGGGATGCTCCTGCCTTTGGTAAAAGTATGTTTTAGAAATAGTCTTATTTGATTCCCAGCTTCTTCTTTATCTCCTTGGGGATGGCGTCTTTGTGAACCAGGATGTTTATGGTCTTGTAGGCAACATAGGCGTCGCTGGCGTACCAGATACCCTTGCGGCCTGCTGTTGTGTTCCATGAGTTCTTGACCATGAAGTACTCCTTGCCGTTCTGGTCCTTGGCTATGCCGAATATCTGCATGCCGTGGTCATCGGTGGTCTCCCAGTTGTCGTAACCCTCCTGGCGCAGCTCCTGGGTGATCTCCTTCTCCTGGCAGGGGGCTTTCAGGAAACTCTTCTCCTTGTCCTCCTGGGCGGGGATTATGCACAGACCGGTGCTGTCACGTGTAAAGCCGGGTTCCGAGACATCGGCACCCCATGCGAAGGTGTAACCTTTCTTTATCGCATTGTGCATTACCTCCATGAACTCGTCAAGCGGCAGGTTGTATGACAGACCCCAGCGCCAGTTGTCCTGAATCTCGATGATAAACTGCTCATAGAAAGGATGATGCGTGTAGGATGTAAGTGATATGTAGTCATCCATGTTGAGGCCCAGTGACTCGGCGTATGACTTGGGGGTGTACTCCTTGCCGTTGTAAGTGAATTTCTCAGGGCACTCACCTACGTATGCGTCGTAGATTCCGGAGAATCCCTTCTGCCATACATCGGACAGTTTCTTGAGGTTACCCTTGGCCAGAGCGTTGACGTATGCGGTTGCCACTGCGGTCAGTTCGTTGTGGTTAATGCGGTCGCTCTTGTACATGATACCGGGCATAACCTCCTGCGGAACCATACCGTAGTTCTTCCAGCAGTATACCACGTCGTAGAAGCTGCCGCCCTGTGCAAACTCGATGTCGCCGTGCAGACGTACTGCGGCCTTGGCGCGGTCCTCCATGGTCTTGTGTACCACGAACATCTCGGCAAGGTCATGCTCGCCCTTGCCCAGGCGGATGAGCTCGGACTCAAAGAATCCTATGCTTGAGAATGACCAGCAGGTACCCGACTGTGCCTGGTCCTTGATGGAGGTTATGGGGAGTGAATCTACTGTGGTGAATACGTAGCCTTTGGGGGCTTTGTTATCCTGTGCCCAGGCGCCGGTGCCCAGGAGCGCAAGAGATGCGATAATGAATAATCTCTTCATACTTATTAGTTTTTCTTTCGTGGCGCCAAAATTATTCTTTTTGTGCCATTCAGCAAAGTTTGTAGTCCGAAAAACGCTATATTCGCGGAATATTTATCCAACGCATCAAATGCTTTATACTTCATATTCCGGCAATAATACTCTGATACGAACGGGAAAGTGGCTCACAGAGGGCGGCAAACGCCAGATGGAGTCCTTTTCGGTGATTACCCTGTGCGATGCCGTGATGCCTTTCGGAGAGCAGCTTGAAGTGATGCTCGCCGGAATCCGCAGGACCATTCAGGAGCAGGGTACCCCTGTCTTTGTGCGTTTTTTCCTGAGCGACCCCGCCAACCAGGAGGCTGCGCTGCGGGGAAAGCTGGATTTTGACTGCGCCGTATCGGTGGTGGGACAGACTCCGCTCAACGGAACCAAGATTGCCGCTATGGTGTGGTGCAGAACCGGGGCTCAGGTGTGCCGTGCCGGCAACGGTATGTACAAGGTGTCGGAAAGAGGTATTGACGAGTATTGGTTTGCAGGCGGATTATCGGAACTTGAAGGCTCCTATAACCAGACCGTTGCATTGCTGGACAGGCTTGCATCGGACCTGCAGGGCCATGGGCTTACACTTGAGGAGAATTGCGTGCGTACCTGGCTCTTTGTCCAGAATATAGATGTCAACTATAAGGGAGTCGTGGAGGGAAGGAACAATGTGTTCGACCGTCACGGCCTTACTCCCGATACACATTTCATTGCCAGCACCGGAATCGAGGGCCGCGTGGCAGGGCATGACAACAAGGTTATGCTTGACGCCGTTTCAGTTTCAGGTCCCGGCGTTTCGGTAAGCTACCTTCACGGCGTCACTCACCTTAACCGCACCTCACAGTACGGGGTCAGGTTTGAACGCGGAACGGTTGTGCAGTATCCCGACCGCAGGCATGTGTTCATTTCGGGAACCGCCAGCATTGACAACAAAGGTCAGATCCTCTATGAGAACGACATTGTGCGTCAGACCGGCCGCATGATCGAGAATGTGGAGGTGCTGCTCAGGGAGGCCGGCTGCGGCTTTGACGATGTGGCGGGTATGACTGTCTACCTGCGTGACCCTTCGGACTATGCAGTGGTGGAACGCATTTTCAGCGAACGCTTTCCGCAGCATCCCCGTGTAATTACGCTGGCTCCTGTGTGCAGGCCGGGATGGCTTATTGAGATGGAGTGTCTGGCGGTGCGGGGGAATTCAGAATTACTTTAGGGGGTTCAGGTCGGACTTGAACCACTCGATGAACTTGGCTATGCCGTCGTGCAGGGTGGTGGAGGGTTTGTAACCGCACTCACGCTCCAGCTTGGAAGTATCGGCATAGGTCTTGAGCACATCGCCCTGCTGCATGGGGAGGAATATCTTCTGAGCCTCCACACCCAGCGCACTTTCAATCTCGTTTATAAAATCCATGAGCTGCACAGGATTTGAGCAGCCTATGTTGTAGACCTTCCAGGGTACGTTGTTGGGGCACTCATCGGCCACCGGCGTATGCTCCATAGCCTGGATGGTTCCCTCTACTATATCATCTATATAGGTGAAGTCGCGGCTCAGGTTGCCGTTGTTGAACACCTTGATGGGCTGGCCCTTGCTTATGGCCGATGCAAACAGCATGGGAGCCATGTCGGGACGTCCCCAGGGGCCGTATACGGTAAAGAACCTGAGTCCGGTGGTGGGCAGGTTGTACAGCTTGCTGTATGAGTGGGCCATGAGCTCGTTGGCTTTCTTGGTGGCTGCATACAGGCTCACGGGGTTGTCCACGCGGTCATCCTCGCTGAAGGGTACCTTGTCGTTCATTCCGTATACTGACGACGAAGATGCATATACCAGATGCTTGACCTCGTTATGGCGGCAGCACTCCAGCACGTTCATGAATCCCACCAGGTTGCTGTCCAGATAGGCGTAGGGGTTGGTGATGGAGTAGCGTACTCCGGCCTGTGCGGCCAGGTTGACCACGATGTCAAACTTTTCCTGCTGGAAGAATTCGGCCATCTGACCGCGGTCGGCCAGGTCCATCTTTATAAAACGGTAGTTGGGGAATATGGTGCTCTGCCTTATGGATCCGTCAATATAACGGCCGCTGTGGGATACTATGCCGCACTGTTCCAGACGGCCAAGCTTAAGACGTACGTCGTAATAGTCGTTTATGTTATCCAGTCCCACAACCTCATCGCCGCGCTGGGCAAGTCGGTATGCCAGTTTTGAGCCGATGAATCCGGCCGCTCCGGTTACAAGTATCTTCATCCTTTTTGTATGATTTGGATGCAAAAGTACACAATAGGATTGTTTCCTTCCGTGTTCTTGTGACAAAAAGTATGGTGCTCGCCGGGATTTATGCATATTTATGCTCAAAGCGGCCCAAAAAATGCTGAAATTCTGTGATTATGCATAGCATTATGAATTATTTGCATAAATAACGTGAAATTAATTGCGCATTCTTTGCTCATTTTAATGACAAATAGTAACTTTGCGAGCGGTTTTGGTAACAAAATCACAAAATTCGGATAAAAAACGTATAAACAAAACATAAACTACTAATTATGGACAAACAGGTAAAGAATTACGTTGACAAATTCATGGCTGAGCTTATAGCCAAGAATCCCGGTGAGAAGGAATTCCATCAGGCAGTTAGTGAGGTTGTAGAGAGCGTTGCTCCTTATATCCTCCAGAACCCTTACCTCCTGGATCAGAAGATCATGGAGCGTATAGTTGAGCCTGAGAGAGTAATCATGTTCCGTGTTCCTTGGATGGACGACAAAGGTGAGATTCATGTAAACCGCGGTTTCCGCGTTCAGATGAACAGCGCCATCGGCCCGTACAAAGGCGGCGTACGCTTCCACTCAAGTGTTAACCTGAGCATCATGAAGTTCCTTGCTTTCGAGCAGACTTTCAAGAACAGCCTTACCACACTTCCCATGGGTGGTGCCAAGGGTGGTTCAGACTTCAGCCCGCGTGGCAAGTCTGACGCTGAGGTAATGCGTTTCTGCCAGAGCTTTATCAACGAGCTTTATCGTCATATCGGTCCTGACACCGACGTACCTGCAGGTGATATAGGTGTAGGCGGCCGTGAGGTTGGTTTCATGTTCGGTCAGTACAAGAAGCTCAAGAACGAATGGACCGGTACTTACACCGGTAAGGGTCAGTGCTGGGGCGGTAGCCTCCTTCGTCCCGAGGCAACCGGTTACGGTGCTTGCTACTTCGCTCAGGACATGCTTGCTACACGCGGCAAGAGCTTCAAGGGCCAGACAGTTGTTATCTCAGGTTCAGGTAACGTTGCCCAGTTCGCTGCCGAGAAGGCTATGCGTCTTGGTGCAAAGGTTGTTACCTTCTCCGATTCAAACGGTTACATCTACGATCCCGAGGGCATGACCGAGGAGAAGATCGCTTATGTAAAGAACCTCAAGAACGTTATCCGTGGTCGTATCAAGGAGTATGTAAAGCAGTATCCTAACGCCAAGTACTTTGAGGGCGAGCGTCCTTGGGGTGTTAAGTGCGACATCGCTATGCCTTGCGCTACTCAGAACGAGATCGAGCTTAAGGATGCTGAGAAGCTGGTTGCCAACGGTTGCTACTGCGTAACTGAGGGTGCTAACATGCCTACCACTCCCGATGCAATCGCTCTGTTCCAGAAGAACAAGATGCTGTACTCACCCGGTAAGGCTTCTAACGCCGGTGGTGTATCAACATCAGGTCTTGAGATGTCACAGAACTCAATGCGTCTTAAGTGGACCGCTGAGGAGGTTGACGAGAAGCTGCATCGCATCATGTCAGATATCCACGCTGCCTGCGTTAAGTACGGTACCGAGGAGGATGGCTACATCAACTACGTAAAGGGCGCCAACATCGCCGGATTTATCAAGGTTGCCAATGCAATGTGCGAGCAGGGTCTGGTTTAATCCGATACTTGTCTAATTGACACATAATTTATAATTTTGGGCTGGCCTAACAGGTCGGCCCAAATTATTTAATGATGATGGAAGAGAACGAAAGACATAACGTTGAGCTGATGTCCCATAGGATACGCCGTATCCTGCTGGTGTGTAACAACTATGACAGCTATACCCTTGAGGAGGATGGACATATCGAGGCTCAGATTGCCGAGGATTATGCAGCCCTGAACCTGAGCAACCCGCCCGAAATAGTAAGGGTGGAGACTACGTTCGAGGCCCTGGAGAAGGTACGTGGCGGAGAGCGCTTTGACCTTGTCATAACCATGTACAACATGGGTGAGGTGAGCGTGTTTGATTTCGCCAGCCAGTTCAAGTCAATCGCTCCCGATACCCCCATAGTGCTGCTGGCATCGTTCTCACGTGAGATATACCGCCGCATACAGGATCATGATACATCGGCCATTGACTGGTTTTTCTGCTGGAACAACTCTACGGACCTTATCATCGCCATCATCAAACTGCTTGAGGACCGCATGAATGCGGAGCATGACATACTGGAGGAGGGTGTTCGCGCCATACTTCTTATAGAAGACTCGGTTCGTTACTACTCCAGCTACCTGCCCACACTCTACCGTCTTGTACTGCGCCAGAACAGTGACGCCATCAGTGACACTCTCAATGAGAAACAGCAGACCATGCGTAAGCGCTCACGTCCCAAGATCCTTATGGCAAGCTGCTATGACGATGCGGTTGAGCTCTATGAGCGTTACAAGCAGAACATCCTGGGTGTGATATCGGACATAGGCTTCGTGGTTCACCGCGATGACGCCCCTGAGAAAGAGAAACTGGATGCGGGTATAGACCTGTGCCATCATATACGTAAGGACAATCCCACCATGCCCATACTGATGCAGTCATCACAGGAGAGTATGCGTGAGGTGGCCCGTGAGTTGGGTGTGGGCTTTGTGCTCAAGACATCCAAGACGCTCACCCATGACTTGTCGGAGTACATAGGACGTGAGTTCGGTTTCGGTGATTTTGTGGTGACTGATCCCAATACCGGCGAGGAATTGCTCCGTGCCAAGGACCTGTACGGATTCGAGAAGATAATCAAGGAGATATCGGACAGTGATTTCCGCCGTCTGAGCGACAAGAATTATATCTCCCGATGGCTCTTTGCACGCGGCCTCTTCTCACTGGGTAAGCAGCTTCGTCCGCTCACCATCCGTGATGACTCTGACCTGCCCGAGATACGCCGCCTGAACCTGAGCCTCATCCATGACTTCCGAATCATGCAGGGAGTGGGTGTGGTGGCCAAGTTCAATCCCGCCACATACAACGACACCATACGTTTCTCGCGTCTGGGTTCAGGATCGCTGGGCGGCAAGGGCCGTGGCCTGGCATTCCTAAACCACGTGCTGGTAAAGTATGACATGTATGACAAGTATGAGGACGTGCGCATAACCGTACCCCGCACACTTGTAATCACAACCGAGTATTTTGACCGTTTCATCATAGACAACGGCCTGCAGTATGTGATCAATTCCGATATATCAGACTCCGAGATTCTGTCGGAGTTCGTGGCATCGACCCTGCCTCAGGATCTGACCGATGCGCTCAAGGTGTTCATTCATAAGGTGCGCAAGCCTCTGGCCGTACGTTCATCGTCCAAACTTGAGGACTCATACTACCAGCCCTTTGCAGGTGTCTACTCCACCTATATGATTCCCCGCACGGAGAATGAGGACCAGCAGCTCAGACTGCTCTCCAAGGCTATCAAGAGCGTATATGCATCAATATTCTACGCATCGTCACGTAGCTACATTACCGCTACGGCCAATATGATATCGGAGGAGAAGATGGCCATCATACTGCAGGAGATCTGCGGTAGCAGTGACCAGGGCTATTTCTTCCCCACGCTCTCAGGTGTGGCCCGCTCTGTGAACTTCTACCCCATAGGTCATGAGAAGGCCGAGGAAGGTATCGTGAAGGTGGCCTTCGGTCTGGGTAAGGCTGTGGTGGACGGTGACCTGGTGCTCCGATTCTCACCCAAGTACCCCAAGCACGTGCTGCAGACATCAACCATTGAGCAGGTAATGACCGAGACCCAGAAGCAGATGTTCGCACTCAACCTGAACCCTGAAAAGTTCAAGACATCAATAGATGACGCCGTGAACCTGGAGCATCTGGATATATCGGATTGCGAAAAGTTCCGCAACCTCAAGTATGTGGTATCCACCTGGGATCTTGAGAATCAGCGAATGGTTGACTCTGCTTATCCTACCGGTCCCAGATACGTGACATTCGCGCAGATGCTCAAGTACAAGACATTCCCGCTGGCCGAGATAGTGCAGGATCTGCTTGACATTGCCGCCCGAGAGATGAAATGCGGCGTGGAGATAGAGTTTGCGGCCGATCTGGACCGCGGCGGAGACCCTGACAAACTGCCCAAGTTCCAGGTGCTTCAGATACGCCCCATATCAGTTGACAGCCGTAATGTTGACGTGGACTGGGATGAGATTGACACCGGCGGCGCCATGCTCAAGTCTGAGAGTGCGCTTGGTACCGGATGGATCAAGGGTGTGCATGATGTGATCTACCTTAAGAAAGACGCGTTCGATACACAGAAAACCACTGCCATGGGCCGTGAGCTTACCGCCATCAACACCCGTATGCGTACCGAGGGCAAGAACTATGTACTGATAGGTTTTGGCCGATGGGGCTCAAGCATACCGTCACTTGGTGTTCCGGTGCAGTGGAGCAACATATCCGAGGCCAAGGTCATTGTTGAGTGCAGCCTGGAGGATTTCCGCGTGGATCCCAGTCAGGGTACCCATTTCTTCCAGAACCTGACGTCATTCAACGCCGGTTACATTAACGTGGATCCTTACGGCAACAAGGATGACGTGATGGACTTTACGGAACTTGATAAACTGCCTGCAGTTGAGGAGACTGAGTTCATTCGTCACGTCAGATTTGACCGCGAACTTGAGATCTGCATTGACGGCCGTAACAGCAAGGCGTTCATAAAATAGACTGCTTATCAAATGTAAAACGGCGCAGGAGACAACTCCTGCGCTTTTTTTGTTTTAGTTCCTGATTGTCAAATTGTCAATAAGATTCCGTAAAAAATTTTTGACAATATTCAATATTTTTAATAATTTCGCGCGTTAATTGTTCAATAGCCCGGATATTCAAAAAATCTCAATAAACCTATCAATCAATTATGTTTTATTCATCATCAGGGGAGCATAAGGACACTCCCATGAGAAATGGCGTCTTTGCAAGGCGTCTGTTAGCGTTTTTAGTTATCCTATTTTTAGGAAATCTCAGTGCCATGGCTGATTGCTGGCACTTTAGGGGCAACAGCAACCACGCTGTGCTTAACAACCCTTCGTATGACCGTCCTTATCTAAGGCTTACCGCCATGTTCTTTGACAAGACGGCAAACAACAACGGTTATTTTACAAGACAGAAACCTACCCAGAGCGGTGCCATACCGGCTGACGCTCCCGATGGTCCGGCCATCTTCATCAACGGACAGTATGCATGTACGCCTAACGATGAGTTCGGTTGGAACGGAAACGGTGACGGCGCATGGAGTGCCTGCGGTAAGGATTCATGGTGGGGAAATACCTACAAAGCCAAAATTGACGGCATAACCTACACCATCAAGTTCTATAACCCGTATCATGACGGTGACAGTAAGCGTATGTATGTGAACGTCGTGATATTCCCTGATAAGCTGCCTTACGCCCAGACCACTACCGTAAAGATTGCCGGTATGTGGAAAATGAACAGAGACCAGAAAACTCCCGTGGAGGAGTCTTATACCTGGTCATTCGCAGGCCTGCCCACAATGGGTGTATCAAGTCCTACGGCTGTTACTTATGATTTTGACCACATACTGATAAAAGGTAACCTGAAATCAGGATACGGTAAGAATACCGTAGGTACATTCCAAGGTGCTACAGCTGAGAATATCTCATGGAAGCAGGCTCTCACTTCTTCAAAAGAATATGAGTCAAACCTTTCATCTTTTGATAATCAGTCTCTGGAGTTTAAGGACAGAACCAATTATTACAGTGATGTAAGAACCTATGTAGAGTACATCATATCACGCAGAGGTTACACTCCCGCCGAATTTGATGCACTGCCTGAAGGCAGTAGGATCAATGTGGATTACTTTATGTGGTATCCGGTTACCGTTCCGGGTTACATGCGTGCCAACGACCTTAAGACTGCCAACTCAAATATCTGGAACAAGGAGGTAAAGATTACTTGGGGTACCGAGGGCAAGGACGGAGACGGAACATGGAGCATATACCGTTATGAAGGTTCCGAACTCAAGAACCCTACACTTGTAGCAGACAACATTGATAAAAGTTACAGAAGCTATACGGTAACCGTTCCCTCTTATGAGAAGGATTACACCTATGAGGTATCATTCATACCCACAAAGGGTAAGCGTCGTGATGAACTGTCAGCCCATAAGCTGGTCAATCTGCCCAGAGTATGGTCATTCAATAATTTCGAGGCCACAATTGATGCTGACGGCACCAAGATAAACCTTAAATGGAACCATACTCCCATAGGCAATGCAAGCAGTAATGCCCGTACTCTGTATATCCAGCGTTCCGAGGATTATAAGGTATCAGATCCTACTAAGGCAACCTGGACTACCATCCATACGGAAACAATAAACAGCAACTACACCAACCAGGGACAATATACTGACAAGGACGGCCTTGTGGCCAATCGCACCTACTCCTACCGTTTGTTGATAAACGTGTTGGATGCAGATATCACCAGTGGTGTTGTAAACAAGACACTTGGCGGATCCAGGATGATCTCAATGTCTGCAACCAGAGGATCATACAACAATATGGTCAAGGTAAAGTGGACCGTACAGCAGGTAGGATCAAATGTTACCAACTACATTATCCAGCGTCGCCCGTTGGGCAGCAACGATGAGCTGGCATGGGCCGATATCTACACCACCAGCGGTACCGCATCGGGTTACAGTTATGACGATGTAACCGCACTGCCGGGTTCCTACAACCAGTATAAGGTGATAGTATGGAGTCAGGACGGTGACAGCGTTTCATACGATGACTCAATGGTGTCCGACGGATTCTGTCTCTCTACCGGAACCCTGAGCGGTAACATAACCTATGGAACCGGAACAGCTGTCCAGGGCGCAAAGGTGGTTCTTAAGCGTCAGGATGAAGACGGCGGATTAACATCGGGCATGCATTCCATCAGGTTGACCGGAAACGGTACAGGTTTAAAGTATAACTGTGACGTTGACGTACTCAAGAAACTGTTTGAAAAGGATTTCAGTATTCAGTTGTATGTCGATCCTGATACGGTAATGGCCGGAATCGACAGATCCGTATTACTTGATGTTTCGTTTACCTTTACCTTGGACCTGAGATATGACGCTGCAAAGAAACTGTATCACCCGGCTGTTTATCTCAAGGAAAATACCTACTTGTCAAATCTTGATGTAAAACCGGGAGAGTGGACACATCTTACCGTATCACACAAACAGGGCACTTATACAGCCTTGTCTATCACAAGAGGAGACAGTATTATATCAGATACGATTAAGGTCAACAACGTGATAGTGAAAGATGATGCTAAAGTCAACGTTACGCTGGCCGACGGTATATCGATTGCCAACAACTCAAGTTTCAGCCAGACCGATTACTTTAACGGTTATTTGGATGAGTTCCGATTCTTTACCCGTGCCCTTACACCGGCCGAGATGCTCAAGAACTACAATCATCCGCTTACCGGTAACGAGAGGGATCTGGCTATCTACTATCCGTTTGACGAGGGTCTGAGTTCCCTGAGTATGGCATATGATTTCTCAAAGACCAACAATGTCAGCAACGGCCGTCACGGACAGACAAAGATTCCGGCTGAGAGCAGCAGCTACATTCCCAGTGAGGATCAGCTGAGCCTGATGGCATATACCGATACCTTAGGATATTATGAGATCCGCGGTATTCCTTATTCCGGTGAGGGTACAAGTTACAGCGTGGTTCCCAAGATGGGTATCCATGAATTCTCACCTGTATCCAAGTCACGTTTTGTAAGTCAGGCTTCACTCATACACAACGGCGTTGACTTTGAGGATATATCGGCATTCCCCGTAAGCGGTAAGATATTCTACTCCGGAACCGATTATCCCGTAGAGGGTGTCAACCTGTATGTTGACGGTATTATCTGCGCAAGTGACGGTAAGGTCATTGAATCAGCTGAGGACGGTTCATTCACCATCAGCGTACCTATAGGTGACCATTTCATCGAGGTTGCCAAGAACGGTCACGTGTTCGCAAACGGCCGTTATCCGGCAGATCCTGAAGGTCGTGGCACCAAGTTCACGTTCAATAAGGCCATAAACGGACTTGAGTTCCGTGATACCACTCTGGTTAACTTTACCGGTCGCGTAGTAGGTGGTAACATTGAGGGTGACAAACCCGTAGGTTTCGGTAAGAGTGAGAATAACATAGGTGTTGCCAAACTGGTGCTCACTCCGCAGAATGATGACCTGTACCGCATCAACGTGGTCAAGCAGAAGAGGGGAGAGACCTCATTCAGCTATGAGACCAACAACCAGATTGCTCCGGTTGCATCGGCATCGGATAAGATCAAGAGCAAGGCATGGCGCGGAGCCGGTAATGTTGACTGCCGTAAGATTATTATCCTTACCGACTCACTTACCGGTGAGTTCTCGGCAATGCTGCCGCCTCTCCAGTATAAGGTATCGGCTCCTCTGATAGTAGCTATCGATTCAGTTATAGGCGATATCAACGAATCTGCATATGCTGACCTTTCAGATCCTGTCATTTCATACACGGATTCTGTTGAGGCTAAGGATGGCGGATACGAGTATTATAAGTACAACTCATTATATAAGAAGGTATTCCACAGCCAGCCTATTTTCACCGTTGTACAGTCAGATCATACTGACGGCGCTTTCGGTATCAGCGAGTATGAGGTAGTGGATAATCTGGGTTCCATAGTTGTAAAAAACCTTTATGATCCGTATCCTACACCGACATACAGATTCGGCGGTGCGCTGTTCATTCAGGACGATACTTACCAGTTTGACCTGTCCGGTAGGGAGGAGTACAAGAACTATGATGCCAACAGATTTGATCCTGTAGTATCTACGGTTCCTCTGGCCGGAATGATAGTTACCATTGACAATGCTTTGTCATCGGAACAGGCTGTTTACGCGGTGGGTGATACCGCAACAAAGGTGCCCGGATCAGTATATGAGCTTAAGAGCAACCAGCTGGCACTTGACAGTCTGGGTAAGGCATCGTACGTATGGAAGGCAGGATTCCCCAATATTTCATCTCCTTACACACGTACCATTACAATATCTTATGATATAGATAACAAGACATATCTCTGGAACAACGGTGTTCCAATCAAGGGTATCGTTCTTGGAGCTCTGCCTACGGGTAACAACTTTGTTACAGCCGGTCCTGACATGCTTGACATGGTGCTCCGTGACCCACCTGGAACAAAGTCCAAGACCGAGTGGACATCGGGCACCGTAACCTCTGTCTCACACTCTGAGGGTGGTGTATGGAACAGTGAGAACAATGTTGAGACCAAGTCTAAACTGGGTGCTGCGGCTGTCACCGTTACCGGTATCGGCGTGGCTCTGCTTGAGAAGATTGAGAGCAAGGTGGACCTCACTGTCGGTGCCAAGGTTTCTGTTGAGGGAGAGGATGCATCGACATGGAGCCGTTCAATCACCGCAACCAGGGCCATCAGTACATCCGATGAGGCTGAGTATGTGGGTGCCCAGGGTGACGTGTTCATCGGCACATCTACCAATATCATATTCGGTATGGCACGCAGTGTGGGACTCACACGTAAGAATATCAGTGACGTAGAGCTCACCATGCATGATGTCATGACAACAGGACTGTCATTCGGAACGGAGTTCGCATACACTCAGAACTACATTGAGAATGTGCTTATCCCCAATCTGGTGAAACTGCGTGACGGCATGCTTACTACCGTAGACCAGATTCCGGACTATAAGAATACCGGAAAGCGTCCCGTATACATAACCCTTGCAAGCCCGGGCGATGCCGCATTCGGTGCAAGTAACCATGATAAGGATCTTTTTGGTGAGAACGCTACTCCTTATCCTTCGACCGAAGGTCCTTCATATAAGATGGTCGTACCTGAGGGTTCCAATGAAAACTATTCAGACAGCGTAGAGTGGTGCAACACTCAGATACGTAACTGGAAGATGCATCTGGCAAACAACGAGATGCAGAAAGTAAGAGCCGCCGATCTTGCAGAGAAAAAGAGCGACAGCGTAAAGGTTACAAACGTTTCATTTGACTCAGGTACCAGCGTAACTTATACAAAGGAGACTGAGGATAAGGTGGGAAGCACCTATGAGAATACTGTTTCTGCCGCTGCCATCATAGGCGCCACAACCGGTTTCTTCATTAACGGTGTGGGTATCCAGTTTGATGTCAAGACCGAGACCGGAGGCGGACAGCATATCCAGGATGAGAATGAGAAGGCTGAGACTGCAAGCTTCAGTTACACACTGGCCGAGGAGGGTGATGATGACGCCATCACGGTCGATGTATATGAGTACGGCAAGTTCGGTCCCATATTCCGCACACGCGGCGGTCAGACCTGTGGCCCGTACGAGGATGAGGTGAAAACCAAGTACTACAAGCCCGGAACAGTCATCATGGAGGCTACCATGCAGATTGAGGTTCCGCAGATTGACGTTGACGTTCCTGTGGTTACCGATGTTCCGTCAGGCGGTACTGCCGATTATGTACTGCGTCTGTCAAATGCATCTGAGATTGATGAGGACGTTTACTACCGTCTGATTGTAAATGACGAGACCAATGAGAACGGCGCCAACCTGATGATTGACGGAAAGCCCATCACAGACAGCCGTATCATCAAGGTTCCCGCAGGTACAACCGTTACCAAGGCCCTGCAGTTGAAGCAGACCAACCTGAGTGTACTTGATTATAATGACATTGAGATCGTGCTGGCATCACAGACCCAGTATGATCCCACCAGCACATGGGATGTGATTGCTGACACTGTTAAGGTATCGGCCCACTTCGTTCCCTCTTCATCACCCGTTGATCTGGCTCTGTCCAATAATATCATGAATATCCAGACGGGAACCAAGCTGACACTTTCATTCTCCGGATTTGACCGCTATTACCGTGGTCTGAAGGCGTTCCGCCTGCAGTACCGCAAGCAGGGCGGCAACGACTGGACTCTGATCAAGGAGTTTGTGGTTGACTCAGTTAACCTGGATAAGAACAACATGATGTTGCCTTCATTGGGTACCAAGGTCAATTACGACCTGGCTATGGGCTCATTCCCCGATGGCGAATATCAGTTCCGTGTAGCTTCCGTAAGCACTTACGGACAGTCTGAGGTTTACAGATACAGTGACGAGCAGCTTCTGGTCAAGGATATGGAGCGTCCTCGTTCACTTGGTCAGCCTGAGCCTACTGACGGAGTTCTTGATATAGGTGATGAGCTGAGCGTTACGTTCAATGAGGCTATCCTTAAGGGACGTATCACAAAGGAGGCCAACTTTATCGTAACAGGTGTCCTGAACGGTGCTCAGGTGGCTCATGAGACAGCTCTCAGCCTGCAGGGCGGTTCTGCTCAGACAGCTACTGCTACGACAGAGGCCGGTATCAACCTGTATAAGAAGGATTTCTCAATAGACGCATGGGTTAACATCAACGGAGCCGGAACACTGTTCAGACATGGTCAGGGTTCACAGGTATTTGCCGTCGGTGTGGATGATGACAACAGGTTGTTTGTTACTATAGCAGATACTACCTGTTACTCTAAAGATGCTATCCCCACAGGTAAGTGGATATTCCTGACCATGAACCTGACCAAGAATGGCGTATTTGACGCTGAGGTTGCTGACGGTTCAGATTTCATACATCTCTTTAACGGTGTCGGAATCAAGCCTTATGAGGGTAACGGTAAGTTCAGCGTAGGTTGCGGAATCAATGCAGCCATTCATGAACTGCTTCTTTGGGATGAGGCTCATGACATGACTACTGCACTTCTTGACCGCTCCAAGACAAAGAATCCGTCAACCCGTCATCTTATCGGTTACTGGAAGATGAATGAGGGTGAAGGAACCTCAATACGTGACTATTCACGCAGCCGTCATATGATCATGGCCGCCGAGACATGGTATATAAACAATGAGAACCTCTCAGTAAGCCTGGACGGTAATCATTATCTGAGCATCAACACTTCATGCATACCTGTCGCTGCAGCCGATGATTATGTGGTTGAGTTTTGGATGCGTGGCGGCAAGCAGTCAGGTGATGCCCAGCTGCTGCAGATGGGTGAGGTTGCCCTCTGGCTCGATGCTGACGGCCAGCTTCAGCTTACCGGCAAGGATGCTTATCACTCTACATCGGGCGGCAAGTATCAGTTTGCCGTGAACGGTACTGAGCTTACCGATAACGCATGGCACCATATCGCTCTCTGCGTACTGCGCCAGGGTGCAGCTGCCGTATACGTGGATGGTGTAAGACGTCTCTCAATCAATGAGGCTTACATTGGTAATATTGTAACCAATTACATGATTGCCGGTGCTAGACGCACTACCATATCATCGGAGTTGGGCGTATATGAATATGACAATGCATTCAAGGGTAACATTGATGAGATCCGCGTATGGGGTGCTACAATGAACGGTAATATGATTATTGGTAACCGTAAGGTACGTTTCACCGGTTCAGAAAGCGGACTTGTAGCATACTATCCGTTTGAGATTAAGACGATTGATCAGTTCAACCAGGTGATAACTGCCGGTAATGCCGTTGACCTTTGCGACAACACCATGACAGCTGTGCTCAAGTCAATATCCGACGACAGCGAGGCAGTCATCAGCTACTCGGACAATGCTCCGGCTCTCCGTGTCAAGCCTACCGAGACCAATGTTAAGTTCAGCTATACCGCATCGGAAGAGAAGGTTGTCATCAAGATTGAGGAGGATGCCGATGTCATTGAGGGCTGCACACTGAACTTCACGGTTCGTGACCTGCTGGATGAGAACGGCAACTACTCCGAGCCGGCTGTTTGGAGCGCCTTTGTGAACTGCAACGAGTTGACCTGGAATAAGGAGGGTATAAGCATTGATCATTATGTCAAGAGCGAGTCTTATTTCCAGGCAACTATCGAGAATCTGGGCGGACAGCAGCAGATGTGGAGCATCTCAGGTCTTCCTTCATGGATAGCTGCATCAGCGGAGTATGGCGTAATCAACCCGCGCAGCAAGACTAACATCACATTCGGTGTAAGCCCCACTGCACCTCTGGGCTCTTATGAGGAGACCATCTATCTTAAGGGCAATAACGGTATAGAGACACCTTTTATCCTGAAGGTAAAGGTTAAGGGTGAGACTCCGTCATGGGATGTCAACCCCAGAAGATATGAGAACTCAATGAGTGTGATTGCCACTCTGGATATCCTGGGACTGCAGAGCGAGGATGAGGATGATATCGTGGCAGCCTTCATTGGCGAGGAGTGCCGTGGTATAGCAAGTCCCGTCTACAGGGAGCGTTATGACTCTTACTTTGTGACAATGGATATTTACGGTAATGATGATCAGGGCAAGCCTATTACTTTCCGTGCCTTTGACGCATCTACCGGAACACTCTATCCTGAGGTTGAGCCTAATGCCGCAATTAAGTTCCAGACACTTGAACTTAAGGGTACATACACCAATCCTGTCGCTCTGACAGCACTTGACAGGATTGAGCAGTCAACCCAACTCAAGGCCGGTTGGAACTGGCTCTCAATATTTGTCGCTGCCGATGATATGAGCGTTGCCTCCATCTTTGAGTCAATAGCCGATGATGTTGAGATCGTAAAGAGCCAGAACGCTTATCTCTCATATGAGAAGGGTTCATGGAGTGGTGATCTTAAGGGTGACCTGAGCAATACCCAGATGTACGCCGTCAAGATGAAACGTGACCGCGAACTCAGGGTTGTAGGTAGCCGCGTGGAGATAAACGCCAATCCTGTCATCCTTTACAGAGGTTGGAACTGGGCCGGTTACTACGGTCGTCAGATCTCATCTCTGGCCGATGCCTTTGCAGATCTCAGCCCCATTACCGGTGATCTGGTCAAGGCTCAGAGCGGAGTTGCCTATTATGATGAGTATGAGTGGGTTGGTTCACTCCAGCTCCTGGAGCCCGGACAGGGTTACAAGATCAAGAATGCCTCTAACAGCCAGAGAAGATACAGCTATCCCGGATCTCTTGTATCATTCGCTCCCACACGCACTTCAGGCAGAGGCGGAGAGGCATCGGGCATGTTCCAGCCTGTTGATTATCACCTCTACTCGAATAACCTGACAATGGCTGCCAAGATTGTCAAGAGCGGCAAGCCTCTGGCAAATGCCGAGGTAGGTGTATTCGCTGATGGCGAATGCCGTGCATCGGCCGTATCGGACGAAACGGGTATTGTATATCTGACCGTTCCGGGTGACGATGCCGTAACACTTGACCTTAAGATTGTCCAGGGCTCTGAGGTTACTGATATCAAGGAGTTCGTAGAGTATCAGTCAGATGCTATACTGGGTACTCCCAAGTCTCCGCTTACTCTTGATGTCGATTCACCTACCGGTGTAATAGGATTGGAGAAGGCTGTGATAGAATCAGTATATGACCTGCAGGGCCGCAAGGTAACTGACGGTTCAGAGAATGGAATCCGTATCATTGACGGAAAGAAGAGACTGAACAGGTAAAACCTGCATAGTGACTGTTAAATCCCCCGTTGTCATAAAAAAGTGACATCGGGGGATTTTTTTTGTTATTTTTGTGCGTTTAAGAATCAGAATCCAGTTACAAAACAATATGGTAACGTTCGCAATAGCTTTGATAGTCCTGGTGCTGGGCTATGTGTTCTACGGAAAATTCATTGAGCGTCTGTTCGGAGCCGATCCCAACCGTGAGGTTCCGGCAACAGCCATGGCTGACGGTGTGGATTACATTGCCATGCCCACATGGAAGGCTTACATGATCCAGTTCCTGAACATTGCAGGTCTGGGCCCGATATTCGGTGCCATCATGGGTGCCAAGTTCGGTACGGGTGCCTATCTGTGGATTGTTTTCGGAACTATCTTTGCCGGTAGCGTGCATGACTATCTGTCGGGAATGATATCCATGCGTCACGGCGGCGAGAGCCTGCCTCAGCTCATCGGCCGTTATCTGGGCGGTCCGGTACAGAAGGTGTTCGTGATTTTCTCGATGATCCTGCTGGTCCTTGTGGGTGCGGTGTTCGTATCACAGCCGGCCGATATCCTGGCACGTCTTACTCCTGATACTATGGGCGTGAACATGTGGATCATCATTATTTTCATCTATTACCTGATAGCCACTCTTTTTCCCATTGACAAGATCATAGGCAAGTTCTATCCCATATTCGGTGCCGCACTGCTGTTCATGGCGTTCGGTATCATGATTGCGCTGTTCATCAACCGTCCTGAACTGCCCGAGATGTGGAACGGATTCGGTACCAAATATGACAGGAACCCCATATTCCCCATGATGTTCATATCGATCGCATGCGGTGCCATTAGCGGATTCCATGCTACACAGTCTCCTCTGATGGCGCGTTGCATGACCAATGAGACCAAGGGACGTCTGGTGTTCTACGGTGCCATGATATCCGAGGGCATCGTGGCTTTGGTATGGGCTGCCGCAGCAACCGCTTACTTTGGTGAGCATGGAACAGATCAGGGCGCTGCAGCAATCGTGCTTGAGATATCCAAGACCTGGTTGGGTAAGGTGGGCGGCCTTCTTGCCATCATCGGCGTAGTAGTGGCCCCTGTATCATCGGGTGATACCGCTCTGCGTTCAGCCCGTCTTATCGTGGCCGATTTCTTCCATATCAGGCAGAAATCCATAGGCAGCCGTCTGGCTATCAGCATACCGCTGTTCATCATCACCTTGGGCGCACTGCTCTACAGCCTGCGTGATAAGGAAGGATTTAATATCATCTGGCGTTACTTTGCATGGTCAAACCAGGTTCTCTCCGTATTCACGCTGTGGGCCGTTACCGTCTATCTGCAGTCAAGGGGCAAGAATATCCTGGTTACCCTTATCCCTGCCATGTTCATGAGCACGGTAACCTGCGTCTATATCCTGATGGCCAAGGAGGGATTGAATCTGCCGGTCTATATGGCCTACACAGGCGGTGCCCTGTTCACTCTTATACTGCTTGCTCTGTTCCTTATCTGGCGCGCCAAACTCAAAAAGGGCATTGTGCAGCCAAAAGAATGAAAAAGCATTAAATTGCAAACTCCACTTTGCAAAATGTGGAGTATTTGTATTAACTTTGCGGTCCGTGCGCACGAGTGCGCGAGCCGCTATTGTTTATGGAACAGTTTTTCAGGACACATGACTATCTGGTTGAGCACTTGCAGGCAGCTGTGAGGCGTGACCTCATGGACGAGATTGACTGGTCCAGCCGTATGATAGGTATCAAGGGCACGCGCGGGGTAGGTAAGACCACATTCCTGTTGCAGTACGCCAAGGAGAAATTCGGACGTGACCGTTCATGCCTGTATATCAACATGAACAACCTCTACTTCCAGGGTCACGGAATTGCCGAGTTTGCGGGTGAGTTCCATAAGCTGGGCGGTAAGGTTCTGCTCATAGACCAGGTTTTCAAACATCCTGATTGGAGCAAGGAACTCCGCAAGTGCTATGACATGTATCCCGGCCTCAAGATCATCTTTACCGGATCGTCGGTGATGCGTCTTAAGGAGGAGAACCCGGAGCTGAACGGAATAGTAAGTTCATATAACCTGCGCGGTTTCTCGTTCCGTGAGTTCCTGAACCTCAAGGCAGGCACACAGTTCAAGGCGCACCGCCTGGACGACATACTCAAGAATCATGTTCAGATAGCACAGGAGGTGCTGCAGCAGGTCAATCCTCTGGATTATTTCCAGGATTACGTGCATCACGGTTTCTATCCCTTCTTCCTTCAGCAGCGTAACTTCAGTGAGAACCTGCTCAAGACCATGAACATGATGATGGAGGTGGATATCCTGCTTATCAAACAGATTGACCTCAAGTATCTGGCCAAGATCAAGAAACTGTTCTACCTGATGGCTGTGTCGGGCACATCGGCCCCCAATGTCAGCCAGCTGGCTGCCGAGACCGAGACATCGCGCGCCACAGTGATGAACTACATTAAGTATCTGGCCGATGCGCGACTCATCAATATGGTGTACGCCAAGGGTGACAGCTTCCCCAAGAAGCCCAGCCGCGTGCTGATGCACAACTCAAACCTGATTTATACCATCTATCCGCCCCGTCAGGACCGTCAGGATGTGATTGACACATTCTTTGTGAACTCCATGTGGAAGGATCATGTGGTGCACAAGGGAGGCAAGGGATGGTCGTTCCTGGTGGACGGTCAGGTGAACTTCAAGGTTACGCTGCAGGACAGCAAGACCCGTGTCCAGCCCGATTCGTTCTACGCAGTGGACGGAATGCAGACGGGACATGACAATGTAATTCCGCTCTGGATGTTCGGAATGCTTTATTGACAGACACAAGATTTTCAAAACATATTTCAAATTATGGCAAAGAAATTTATCACTTGTGATGGTAACGAGGCTGCAGCTCACGTGAGCTATATGTTCTCGGAGGTAGCCGCTATCTACCCCATCACCCCGTCATCACCTATGGCGGAGCACGTTGACGAGTGGGCTGCCCGTGGTCGCAAGAACCTCTGGGGCCAGACCGTCTCAGTTCAGGAAATGCAGTCTGAGGCTGGTGCCGCAGGTGCCGTTCACGGTTCACTGCAGGCCGGTGCCCTTACTACTACATTCACAGCATCACAGGGCCTGCTGCTGATGATTCCTAACATGTACAAGATTGCCGGTGAGCTGATTCCTTGCGTATTCGACGTATCAGCCCGTACTCTTGCATCACACGCTCTGTGCATTTTCGGTGACCACCAGGATGTTATGGCTTGCCGCCAGACAGGTTTCGCAATGCTTTGCGAGGGTTCTGTTCAGGAGGTAATGGATATGACAGCTGCTGCTCACCTTGCTTCACTTGAGACATGCGTACCTTTCGTCAATTTCTTTGACGGTTTCCGTACATCACACGAGTACCACAAGATCGAGCTCCTGGATCAGGAGGATGTCCGTCCTCTGGTTAAGGAGGAGTACATCAAGCGCTTCCGTGACCGCGCTATGTCACCTGAGCGTCCTATCACCCGTGGTACTGCCGAGAACCCCGAGACCTTCTTCACACACCGTGAGGCCAGCAACCCCTACTACGATGCAGTTCCTGATGTAGTAGAGAAGTACCTGGGCGAGCTCTCAAAGATTACCGGCCGTGAGTACCATCTGTTCTCATACTACGGTGCCAAGGATGCAGACCGCATGATCATCCTGATGGGTTCTGCTACCGATGCAGCCCGTGAGGCTATCGACTACCTGAACGCCAACGGCCAGAAGGTAGGTATGATATCAGTTCATCTGTATCGTCCGTTCTCAGTCAAGCACCTGCTTGCTTCAGTTCCCAAGACTGTTAAGCGCATTGCTGTTCTGGATCGTACCAAGGAGCCCGGCGCAAACGGCGAGCCTCTGTACCTGGATGTAAAGGATGCCTTCTACGATGTTCAGGATCGTCCTCTCATCGTTGGCGGCCGTTACGGTCTGGGTTCACACGATACCACTCCCGCTCAGATCATCAGCGTATTCAACAACCTGGCTATGCCCGAGCCCAAGAATCACTTCACCATCGGTATTGTTGATGATGTTACATTCACTTCACTTCCCGAGGTTGAGGAGATCGCACTTGGCGGTGCAGGCATGTTCCAGGCTAAGTTCTACGGTCTTGGTGCCGACGGTACTGTAGGTGCCAACAAGAACTCAGTCAAGATTATCGGCGACAACACCGATAAGTACTGCCAGGCTTACTTCTCATACGACTCAAAGAAGTCAGGCGGTTTCACCTGCTCACACCTGCGCTTTGGTGACACCCCTATCCGTTCAACATATCTGGTAACCACACCTAACTTCGTTGCATGCCACGTTCAGGCTTATCTGCACATGTACGATGTTACACGCGGTCTGCAGAAGAACGGTCAGTTCCTGCTCAACACCATCTTTGAGGGTGACGAGCTGGAGAAGTTCATGCCTAACAAGGTAAAGCGTTACTTCGCTAAGAACAATATCACCGTATATACCATCAACGCTACCAAGATCGCTCAGGAGATTGGTCTGGGTAACCGTACCAACACCATCCTTCAGAGTGCATTCTTCCGTATCACAGGCGTTATTCCTGTAGAGCTTGCAGTTGAGAAGATGAAGGCTGCTGCCCTCAAGTCTTACGGAGCAAAGGGTCAGGATGTTGTTGACCTGAACTATGCCGCTATCGACCGTGGCGGTGAGTACAAGCAGCTCACCGTTAAGCCCGAGTGGGCTAACCTGCCCGATGATGAGCCTAAGGTCGATAACGCTCCCGCATTCGTTAAGGAGCTGGTTCGTCCTATCAACGCTCAGGCCGGTGACCTCCTGAAGGTTTCTGATTTCGCCAAGCACGGAACTATCGACGGTTCATGGGAGGTTGGTACAGCCGCTTATGAGAAGCGTGGTGTAGAGGCATTCGTTCCCGCATGGAACAAGGACAACTGTATCCAGTGCAACCAGTGCGCATACATCTGTCCTCACGCTGCCATCCGTCCGTTTGTTCTGACCGATGACGAACTCAAGGGATTTGACGGTCTCGATACCATCGAGATGAAGGCTCCTGCAGCAATGAAGGGCATGCACTTTGTAATTGAGCCCTCTGTTCTTGACTGCCTTGGCTGCGGCAACTGCGCCGACATCTGCCCGGGCAACCCCAAGACCGGCAAGGCCCTCACAATGGTTCCGTTCAACCCCGATGCTGCCGATATGAAGAAGATGGCTGCCGATTGGGACAAGCTTGTTAAGGTTCCCTCAAAGCAGGATCTGGTTGATATCAAGAGCAATGTCAAGAACTCACAGTTCGCTCAGCCTCTGTTTGAGTTCTCAGGCGCCTGCTCAGGTTGCGGTGAGACTCCGTACGTTAAGCTGCTCTCACAGCTGTTCGGTGACCGTCAGATGATTGCCAACGCTACCGGTTGCTCATCAATCTACTCAGCTTCTATACCTTCAACTCCTTACACCAAGAACGAGAAGGGTCAGGGTCCTGTATTCAACAACTCACTGTTTGAGGACTTCTGCGAGTTCGGTCTGGGTATGGCTCTGGGTAACAAGAAGATGAAAGAGCGTGTTGCCAAGCTGCTCCAGGAGATGATTGACTCTGACAAGACCAGCGCCGAGTACAAGGAGCTGGCTGCTGAGTGGATCGCCAACAAGGAGGATGCCGATAAGACCAAGGAGATTGCTCCCAAGCTGCGTGCTTGCATCGCTGACGGTGCTGCCAAGGGTTGCCCCGTATGCACTGAGCTCAAGACTCTTGACCACTACCTGGTTAAGCGTTCACAGTGGATCATCGGTGGTGACGGTGCATCATACGATATAGGTTACGGTGGTCTTGACCACGTAATCGCCAGCGGTGAGGATGTAAATATCCTGGTTCTGGATACCGAGGTTTACTCAAATACCGGCGGTCAGGCTTCTAAGGCTACTCCTCTGGGTGCTATCGCTCAGTTCGCCGCTCAGGGTAAGCGTATCCGCAAGAAGGATCTTGGTATGATCGCTACCACTTACGGTTATGTATACGTTGCTCAGATTGCTATGGGTGCAGACCACGCACAGTGCCTCAAGGCTATCCGCGAGGCCGAGGCTTGGCACGGTCCTTCAATCGTAATCGCTTACGCTCCCTGTATCAACCACGGTCTTAAGGCCAAGGGCGGCATGGGTAAGAGCCAGGCCGAGGAGAAGAAGGCTGTAGAGTGTGGTTACTGGCACTTGTGGCGTTACAACCCCGCTCTTGCCGAGGAGGGTAAGAATCCGTTCTCACTCGACTCCAAGGAGCCTAACTGGGCTAACTTCCATGACTTCCTGCTGGGTGAGGTTCGTTACCTCTCAGTCAAGAAGGCATATCCCAACGAGGCCGAAGAGCTGTTCGCTGAGGCACAGAAGATGGCTCAGCTCCGCTACAAGAGCTACATCCGCAAGACTCAGGAAAACTGGGAAAACTAAAAATAGTACAATTGGGGTCAGACCCCAATTGTATCAAAAAAAGCACACAAAGGGGTCTGACCCTTTTGTGTGTTTTTTTTCGTATATTTGCGGCATATTTATAAAAGGACACGCATTTGCCTATGAATAAATTCTACTTATTTCTGCTTCTGGCTACTCTGTCAACACAGGTTTTCGCCCAGGAGAAATTCGAGCAGGGCAAACCCGGCAATGATACTTACCGTTATCTGGATGATTATGATGCTCTGAAAGATTACATCGACTACTCCAAATATCCCAACTTCAAGCTGGGTGCCGGAACTATCGTAAATGATTATTTGAATAATCAGACCTACAGGAAAATGATCAACAGCAACTTTACCGAGACTGTGGCAGGAAATGCCATGAAGATGGCCAGTTGCGTTGACGGTAACGGCAAAATGAATTTCAGCACAGTCAAGAATTATGTCAATACGGCAACAGCTGCCGGACTGAATGTTTACGGTCATACGCTGGCGTGGCATTCACAACAGCCGAAAGGCTGGTTGCTCAAACTCCTGGCCGATAAGCCCGATCCTGATGCCGGAGAAGTTTATACAGAGGTGGCCGGTAAAGACTTCCGCACTGACAAGAATGTCGGTTGGAAGGCTAATGAATCAGAAAATGGCTACACGATAACTTTTGATGCCACCAATGGTCTCAAGGTGACTACTACTGTGTCAAAATCGTGGGAGGTGCAGTTCGTGGCCTGGGACAATATAATTCTCGAAGCAGGTAAGACCTATAAGATGACTGTGACACTCAAGGGCTCCAAGTCTGGTAAGTTGGATGGCCATATAGGTGACTGGACCAGTAATGGAGATGGGGATGACAAAACCGGTGTAAATATAAGTATTCCGTTCACGACAGATTGGGTTGATAAGGAGATCTCAGTTACGCCTACTCTCAATACAAACTTCCTGCTGATTCATGTTCCCAATTATATTGGTGACGTCTATATCAAGAGTATCAAGTTTGAGGGTAACAAGCCTGCCAAGATGATTTCCCAGACCAGACAGGAGATGCATGACACCCTGGTATATGCAATGGATAAGTGGATAAAGGGCATGATGGACGCTTGTGGCGGAAAGGTGAAGGCCTGGGATCTGGTCAATGAGGCTATCTCCGGTGGAGGCAACGACGGCAGCGGCAATTATCTGCTGCAGCACTCAAAGAATTATAATCCCAGCGGTAATCCTGATGCTACATGGGATGTGGGTGGCGATGCGTTTTACTGGCAGGATTACATGGGTGACCTTGAATATGTGCGCCAGGCCTGCTGTCTGGCACGAAAGTATGGTCCGGAGGATGTGGTACTCTTTATCAATGATTATAATCTTGAATCGGATTGGGATAACAATCAGAAGGTAAAGAGCCTTGTGGGCTGGATAAAGAAGTGGGAGGCCGATGGTGTTACCAAGATCGATGGCATCGGCACTCAGATGCATATCAGCTGCTTTGAAAATGAGAATATTCAGAACAGCATCAAGAGTCACATCACTACGATGTTCTCTGTTATGGCTTCAAGCGGAAAACTCTGTCGCATATCGGAACTTGATATGGGTTATGTCCGTGGTTCTGACAGATGGGGTGCGGCAATCCAAACGACTCAACTGACCGAAGCCGAGCATAAGAAAATGGCAAGCTTCTATGAGTGGATCATCAAGGAGTACCTGCGTATCATCCCGCCCTCACAGCAGTGGGGTATCTGCCAGTGGTGTACTACCGATGCTCCGTCGGGCGGCGGATGGCGTGCCGGTGAACCGGTAGGTATCTGGGATGCCAATTACTATCGCAAACATGCATACGCCGGTTTCGTTCGCGGCCTGAATGGCGGTGAACCCACTGCAGTAAGCAGTATTGAAACTGATAAGACTATTGACATTTCAAAGGGTGTCTATAATATGGTGGGTCAGCGCATACAGGCTTCATCGTTTGATGAACTGCCACCAGGCATCTATATCATCGGCGGAAAGAAGGTAGTCAAATAAAAAAAGGAAGGCCAAACGGTCTTCCTTTTTTTGTTGAACTTATTATGCCTTATGAGATTGCGATGCTCTGTACGGCCTGGGCTTGCTTTTCGGCAGGCAGCTTGGGTACATCGATTGTCAGTACACCGTTCTCAACCTTGGCCGATATCTTCTCGCGGTCAGCATCCTCGGGCAGGATGTAGCTCTGGTTGAACTCCTGGTATGAGAACTCACGGCGGATGTAGTTGCGTTTCTTGTCTTCCTTGTTGTCCTCGTTCTTGCGGACCATTGAGATTGACATTACGCCGTCGGCATCGACCTGCAGGTTCAGTTCCTCTTTCTTAAGTCCCGGAACAGCGAACTCAAGTTCGTAGTTCTTCTCATTCTCGATTACGTTCAGAGCCGGTACACTGGCTGCGGTGCGGGTAGTGAACCAATCGTCATTCATAAAATCGTTGAACAGACTGGGTAACCAATTCTGATTGTAATTCTGATTTCTTCTTGCGAGTAACATAGTTGTAACCTCCTATACTTTAATTGTTAAACATTCTGTTTTATCCGGCTCCCTTTCGGGGCGCCTTCGCAGTATAAGAGACAAATGCGGTGCCAACAAAAAGAGTATGACAAAATGTCATACTCTTTAAAATTTCATCTGACAACCTGTCAAAGTTCAGCCAGAGGAGTGGACCAAATGTCACCGCTCAAGTTCTTGCGCTCATCGTCAATCTTGAGCAGAGCGGCACGCACCTCGCTGTCCAGGGCGTGGTCCAGATCGCAATATCCGGTGCAGTTGATTGCCGCCAGAACCTTGACCACAGTCAGTTTGTTGGTATCGGTAGTGGGAACGTAGGCGGGCTCGCGTTCATCGCCCTTGAGTACAGGCTGCAACAGCTTGGCCTCGATGAGCAGATCCAGTGACGCAATGACATAGCGGAGTGGAATCTTGAGCTCATTGCCAATCTCCTTGCGGTCCAGTGCCGGCAGATGCTTGTTGAACCTCTTGCAGATGCATGCCATAACCATCAGACAGTAGAAATCCTGATGACGGCGGCTAATCTTATCGGGCTCCTTAAAGTAGTTGAAGTTGTCGTTGTTCTGTGACACATATGCCAGCTCGCAGCCAAACAGTATGATGGACCATGAAAGGTTGAGCCAGAAGAGGAACAGCGGCAGGGCTGCGAAACCTCCGTAAATCTGGTTGTAACTTGACAGAGCCAACTGGCCGCTGAAGTAGAGGTTCTGCAGGACCTGGAACAGGCAGCCTGCTATGAATCCGGGTATGATGGAGTATTTGAACCTTACCTTGGTGTTGGGCATGAACATGTAGAATCCCGTAAATATCAGACCGGCCACCAGGTATGGCATTGCCGATATCAGGAACTGAACGAATCCGCCCAGCAGCATATATCCTTCCATGCCCTCCAGGATTTTTTTGGTAGCCACCGTGAGACCGCTCAGGCAGATGATGCCGATGGGGATAAGGAGCACCAGTGAGAAGTAGTCCGTAATCTTACGGCCCATGCCTCGTGACTGCTTGACGTGCCAGATATAGTTTAGGTTGGCTTCGATACCATCGGCCAAAGAATATACGGACCAGAGCAGGAACAGGAGGCCGATACCCACGAATGCGCCGCTTGAGACGTACTGCATGTAACCGTCTATGAACTGCATGACGGTGCTCAGGCTCTCGTTCTCCTTCATGATTCCGTTTTCGAGAAGGCTGTTTACAATATTCTCAAAGCCGAATCCTCGTGCAACGGCAAAAATCAGAGCCAGGATGGGGACCACAGCAAACAGCGTGGAGTAGGTGAGCGCGGCTGCGCGCGTCATGATCTTGTCATCAAGGAATGTGCGTATGGCTATCACCGCAACCTTGACGGTGTTTCCGATTGCGCGGCGTAAAGGTCCTTTCTGATGCAGGTCGAATGACCATATGTCCTTGGTCAGGAACACTCTGAGGCGCTCCTTGAAGGACTTCTTTTTGCTTTCTTTGTTCTCTGCCATAGCAATTAATTGTTAGTCAAGGAACAAATGTAGTCAAAATTTCAAAAATAGTACAATTGGGGTCAGGCCCCTTTTGTACTATTTTTTAGAGTTTGGCTTTCAGGAAGCGGCCGGTGTATGATTCGGGGCAGGCGGCAACGTCTTCGGGGGTGCCGCAGACAACCAGATGGCCTCCGCGCTCGCCGCCCTCGGGGCCCAGGTCTATGACGTGGTCGGCACACTTTATCACATCCATGTTGTGCTCGATGATGATTACGGTGTGGCCGCGACGTATCAGTGCATCGAAAGCATCCAGCAGTTTGCGTATATCGTGGAAGTGCAGGCCTGTGGTGGGCTCGTCGAATATGAATACGGTGGGCTCGGCCTTTTCAAGGCTCAGGAAGTAAGCCAGTTTTACGCGCTGGCTCTCACCGCCCGACAGTGTGGATGATGACTGTCCCAGCTTGACGTAACCCAGTCCCACCTGGCGCAGCGGCTCCAGTTTTTTGACAATGCGGCGCTCGGCGGGGTCATCGGCCGAGAAGAACTCGACGGCCTGGTTCACGGTCATCTCCAGTATCTCCCATATGTTCTTGCCCTTGTAGGTCACCTCCAGAACGTCGTTCTTGAAGCGGCGTCCGTGACAGCTCTCGCACACCATCTGCAGGTCCGACATGAACTGCATGGATACGGTTACAACGCCCTCGCCCTTGCACTCCTCGCAGCGTCCGCCCTCGGAGTTGAATGAGAAGTGGGTGGGACGGTATCCCATCTGGTGTGACAGCGGCTGGTCAGCAAAGAGCTTGCGTATCTCGTCGTAAGCCTTGACGTAGGTCACCGGGTTGGAGCGTGTGGTCTTGCCTATGGGATCCTGGTCAACGAACTCGACGGCGTGAACCATCTTCATATCACCCTCCAGACCCAGGCATTCGCCCGGACGCTCCGACGACTCGCTGTATATGTTCTTGAGATGGCGGTACAGTATGTCGCGCACCAGAGTACTCTTGCCCGATCCGCTCACGCCCGTAACAACGGTCATCACGTTGAGCGGGAACTTGACGTCAATGCCGTCCAGATTGTTCTGGCGGGCACCTTTTACAAGAATGTAGTTGTTCCATGGACGGCGTGACTGCGGCACCGCAATGTTTTCGGCCCCGGTCAGATACTTGACGGTCCAGCTGTCCGTGTTATCCTCCAGATGGTTGGTGGGACCCTGATAGATTATCTCGCCGCCGTGACGTCCGGCCTCCGGACCCACATCGATAATGTAGTCCGATGCGCGGATAATCTCCTCATCATGCTCCACCACCACAACGGTGTTGCCTATCTGCTGCAGCTGGCGCAGAACCTTTATCAGCTTCTCGGTATCACGGCTGTGCAGACCTATGCTGGGCTCGTCAAGCACGTAGAGCGAACCCATCAGGCTGCTGCCCAGCGATGTCACCAGGTTGATACGCTGGCTCTCACCGCCCGATAGCGTAGCGCTGGTACGGTTCAGAGTAAGATAATCCAGACCCACATCAAGCATGAACTGGATGCGGCTGTTTATCTCAATGAGCAGTCGGCGTGCGGTCTGCTCCTCATGCTCGGTAAGCTTAAGGTTATCAAAGAACTTTTTGAGTTCCGATATGGGCAGTTCAACCAGTTCGTTGATCGAGGTGCCGTTTATGCGAACATAACCTGCCTCTTTGCGCAGACGCATTCCGTGACACTCCGGGCATACGGTCTTGCCGCGGTAACGGGCCAGCATAACGCGGTACTGAATCTTGTACTGGTTCTTGGCCACCATATCAAAGAATGTGTCGATGCATGTCTCATCCCAACCGCGCTCGTCCTTGCCGCGTCCGCTTCCGTGCCACAGGTAGTCTTTCTGCTCCTGAGTGAGCTGGTAGTAGGGGGTGAATATGGGGAAGTCATGCTCCTGCGCATGCAGAATGAAATCATCCTTCCACTCTACCATCTTGTCGCCGCGCCAGCACACCACCGCGCCGTCATAAACGCTCAGCGCACGGTTGGGTATAACCAGCGACTCGTCGATTCCTATTATGCGGCCGAATCCCTCGCACTTGGGGCATGCGCCTACGGGCGAGTTGAACGAGAACAGGTTCTCGGTAGGCTCCTCGAACTGGATGCCGTCGGCCTCAAAACGGTTGCTGAATGTATGGAGAGTGGTATCTTTTGTGTCGTAGAAACGGAGCATGCACTGGCCCGAGCCCTCAAAGAAGGCGGTCTCAACGGAGTCGGTCAGGCGGCTCAGCGCCTCCTTGCTGTCATCGGTGGTAAGGCGGTCTATCAGCAGATAGATCTCCTTGGTTAGCGACGAGAGCTCCTTAAGGTGTTTGGCATCGGCCAGAAGGTCCTCGATGCGTATCATCTCGGCCTTGTGCTCAATGCGGGTAAATCCCTCCTTGAGCGATGTGCGCAGCTGCTCCTCCAGGTTACGGCCGCCGCGGATGGGCAGGGGAGCCAGCACGGTAAACCTTACGCCCTTGGGCTGTTTGAGCACGAACGCAACAACATCGTCCACGCTGTGCTTGCGTACCTCCTTGCCGCTCACGGGCGATATGGTACGGCCTATGCGGGCAAACAGCAGCTTGAGATACTCGTAGATCTCGGTCTGTGTGCCTACGGTGGAGCGGGGGTTGCGGTTACCGGAGCGCTGCTCGATGGCGATAGTGGGCGGCAGGCCCTCAATAAAATCGCATTCGGGCTTTTTCATGCGTCCCAGGAACTGGCGCGCATAGGATGAGAGTGACTCCACATAACGACGCTGACCCTCGGCATACAGTGTGTCGAAGGCCAGTGATGACTTGCCTGATCCCGAAAGACCCGTTATGACGGTAAAGGTGTCGCGCGGAATATCAACCGAAATGTTTTTCAGGTTGTTAACCCTGGCGCCCTTGACCCTTATTGAATTATCTTCGCTGTTCACCCTTTTTGCGTTTTGGACTGCAAAGGTAATGTATAATCAGCAAAATAGTACAATTGGGGTCAGACCCCTTTTGTACTATTTTTAGAACGTGAAGGTCTCTGGGGTTGATGTGAATGATGAAATTGTGGCGGTGGCATTGCGCATGTAGAGCACGATGGTGTTGTCATCATTCTCATTGTACATGGAGCGCAGTGACTCATTCTTGTCGAGCATATCCTTCTTGGCCTCGACGCGTTCATCGGCCACAAGTTCACATACTATACGAATCCACTTGCCGTCCTTGAAGGCGCAGATCTCGGCCTTGGGATTGACCTCAAGCTGCTTGTAGACGTTCTTGACCTTGCCGGTCTGGATGTAGAGCTTGCCCTCAAAAATCTCGGCTGTGCCGAAGGGACGTACGTGGGGCTGGTCACCATCAACAGTAGCCAGATAATATGTTCCTGCATCCTTGAGGAACTGCTGAGCGCGCAGTGCGTTCTCGGGGTTAGGGGTTGTTTTTGTAATCATAGTTCCGTTGCTTTCAGTACTTTGTTTCTGTGCGTTGTTGCCGCATGCCATTACCATCAGTGCAGCTACAGCTATCAGGAAAAATCTTTTCATATTGTTTGTTGTTATAGTGCAAAGTTAAGATAAATCCTGGATTATGCGGCTCCTGAAAAACTCCAATATCTGAGGGTTGTTCATGGGGTGCAGGTAGCTGGTGCGTATCAGGTCCAGCGCGGCGTAGGGACGGATCTCGCGGTTGAGTGAGCCGATATCATGGGTTCCGGTATAAGCCTTGGCAAATGCCTCCCAGAAATCGACCATCTGCTGCTGAGTCATGTGGGTCAGGTCCTGCACCTGGGGGATCACGCTGTCCTCAACCATCATCTTGTAGAGGTGCGCCAGATCCATCATGTAGAAGCCCTGTGACAGCCAGCCCAGGTCAATCCAGTAGTGCTGTCCGCCCGCCAGGATTATGTTACCCGGCTGGAAATCGCCGTGAAGGCAGTTTCCTGTTTCGGGCATTGCCTCCACCAGTGCCTGAAGGCGCTCGCGTTGTTGATCGGTGACCAGAGGCGAAGACTGCAGAGCCCTCCGGAGCAGCGTCTTCATGGGAATCACATACTCATTCGGGGTGATGGGTGTGTTGTGGAGCGCCTTGCCGTACTCCGCCATCAAGGCCGCGTATTCGGGTATGCGGTCGGGGGCATCGGCACACAAACGGGCAAAGGATTTCTTGCCCTCGATTATCTGGCACAGGAGTCCGTGACTGTTTCCGCTGCGGACTATCTCCAGTACCCGGGGTGTGGACAGTCCCATGTCAAAGGCGGTCTTTGAATTGTAAAACTCCTTTTCCACTGCCTGTGCGCTGCCTAGATCGCTCGTGACCAGCTTGAGCATCACACCGGGGTGGGCTTGTGACACATAGGCCTGGCCGTTAAAGCCTCCGCCCACCATTGTCCATTCACTCAGATCTATCTGCCTGTACTCCTTCATTGTCCTTTTTAAATTGGTAGTATGTGCAAATATAATCAATGTGAGTCACATATTATTTCACTCTTTGCGGCCGTATGTGGCAATCACGATAGCTGCATTGTCGTGCCTGGAGGCTTTGCGGTAGAACTCCTCCAGTTCCGGAGTATAACGGTGGTCATAATCCCTGCTGTTCAGACGATTGAGGGCCTGGTTGATATAATACTCGCTGGCCACACCCACTATGGCATTGTCGCTGACGGATATGTTACCCATTTCCGGAACCGAAACATGCAGAGTGTCGTGATTGAAATGGTACATCTTTGAGCTCTTTTTGTCAAACAGATACTCATTGTCATAATAGTACCAGATGTACATGTAATCCTTCATGTCGTAGAAGAAGTTGGGGATTACGTGTCCTGCATATTTCTCCTCATCCGGATTGGAGCTATATTCGTAATCAAACTTTACCTTATCCGGAATCTCGGGCATGAATGCCATATTGGCCACACACTCTGCGCTGTCTTTGTCTATGCGGTAGATATGGTGGTCAAACGTACGAATCAGATATGTGGTGTCCGATCTGTAATTGCTGTGAGCGACAGTCAATGTCAAACCGCCCATATCGCCGGATCTTCTTAAGTATTCCATAGGGTCCATACTGCAATATTGACGGTAACCTGTCATCTCCAGAGGCGACTGGTATGTGCCGTCCCGGTTTATATAGAAATAGTCGTACGTAGGAACAACCACGAGACTTCCCTGATACAGTATGGAACCGTCGCTAAGGTTCTTGATAAAATCAGTTCCAACGTATTGGTCGGTAATCTGAACGGGCTTAACCTTAGTCTGACCCAGGTAATTACCCTTATAGTCATAACGCTTAAGCGCCTGGGCAAAATTATCAAAGAGTATCAGCTGATTGTTCCTGGTGTCGATAGCCCAGTTGGAGACACGCAGAAATTCGTTCTGCGCCCGTCCCGTCCGGCCAATATCGTTCAGGAAATTTCCCTGGCGGTCAAACACCTTGATCTGTGACTGATTGCCCGTGTATCGGCCGCTATAGACAAAAAGCAGGTCGTCATCAAAAAAGACGCCGTCAATATAACCCATCATGGATTCCGTGTTCTTGTCGTCAAGCAGGATATACTCCCAGCTCTCAAGGAAGTTGTCCTCAAAGGTACCGTCCAGATGGATCACATCATTCTTGGTTATCTGCAGTGAGCTGTCGTTCTTGACACCGTCCTTGCAGGCGCAGAGCATCGATACTGCTGTCAGGAGAGCAAACGTTTTAATTATTGGACTTTTCATAATAAGGAGAGATTATTGACTCTGCTAATATACGGATTTCAAATAAAATGTGTTCATTTGCGTAAGTAAATCCTTTTCTGACCTATGACACCTAAGACTAAAAAACTAATCTACAAAATCAGCATCGGTGGTATGATTGTCTCTGCTGTGGGTTTTATCACAGCCTGCCGTTACACATACATGGCCGATACAGAGGCCTTGAAAATTACTTGTATAGGTCTTTGCGCTGTGTTCACAGCCGTTGCCAGCATATTGCGTCACCGCCGAGATTAACGGGCCCATGAATAAGAGAAAGGTATTTAAGTTCATAGCAAACTTATTATACATTTGCTCCATAACAATCAAAAACTACATGAATTACCTAATCAGGTCCTTAACTCCTTGTGAAACTATTATCTAACCGTTATGAGAATATTTAAAAAATCGAATCGCCTGCTTTGCGCATTCATACTGATGCTGGCTGTCGTTGTTGCCAGCGTGATCTTGGAGAATCCTGCAGTGACCGGCCATAAACTGGATGCCACAAGATGGATTTGGTTTATAATAATCCGATTGTTCTACATCGGGTTTGCGGTCCATTTCTTTATGATGTACAGGAAGGCTCGGGCCTTGGAAGAAGGGCAGGAAGAGGATCCGCAAGACAAACAAGAATAAAAGCATGCGATTCTACTCCTTAAAGCCGTAGAAACCGCTATGCCTTAAGTGACGTATGGCCCGCTCCTTTATCTGACGAACGCGCTCGCGGGTCAGACCAAACTTATCGTTTTATTGTCTAGAATCTTGTTTTTCAGTTCATCACTCAATCCCAGAGATTCCAGTGTTTGTCCTTCATCTTTATGAATACCAATTATGGCTTGCTTGGGGTTGATCGTTTCAATTACGTCCTTTATAGCCTGTCGGCTCGCGTGCCCGGAAGTATGTATATCCACAACATTGTGGAATGCATCGCGGTACATTTTATAGCCTGGGTTCTGTTCCACTTGGGCCTGTTCTTTATAATAACCATCCCAAGTGGAGTAGATGAGTAAAACTTCCTCCTCAGGTAACAGTTTGTGGAGTGCTTCTACTCTGTCAAATTGTGATACACCAGACACCATCACAAAACCACGTTTCTTCATGGTCTCCAGATGCCTTTCCTCTTTGTAGAATCGTGGATTGAAGTCAAACAGATCACCTGGCTGTTTTGACTCTCTACGCTTAAATATCCGCATAGCATTATTTGCTAATCCGGCACAAACAAACAGAGTCTTGTGGGCATTCTTTGCTGCCAGATTTATGCTCGCCAGTCTTTCAATGTCGGTAGCTGAAGCCAGTACAAATACGTACTTGAATGCCCTCATAACATTTTCCAATTTGAAAGCAACCTTTTTCTCTGTAATGCATTCGTCATTACGGCTCAGCATCGTTCCTTCGGTAATGAGAATATCAATATCGGTTGCTTTCCACCTGAGCAGCTGCAGCAGCTTACCGCCATTCCATCCGTGCTGTCTGTAATCACCGGTATGCCATATACGTTTGCCGTCAGCTTCTATCAGGAACATATAAGAGTCATAGATTGAATGGCAGTTGTAGAATGGGGTAATGCTTATGTCGCCAATCTTGAATGGTTCCGGTTTTGAACTACGTGGCCAAGTCTTGAACGTCTTCAACTTGGCGTGTTTACGTATGTTGGTTTCAGGATCATTGCCGGATAGTTTATCGGCTTCGCAAAGGAGCCTGTATTTCTCTACTATTATCTCTTTTGCTCCTTCGCCTAAATATTGGGGTATCCCCTTGGGCACGTAGTCAAACAGCCCAATATGGTCTTCATGGACATGGGTATAGATAACAGCTTCGTGCTTTTTCCGATTATCTTGGAATAAAGCTTCAACCATAGCCTTATCCTGCTCGGGCGTAGTTCTTTCACCATTGCCTGGCAGATTTTGTCCCATGTCAATGAAGATACGTGATGTGGCTGTACTGATTTCGGTAATACAGCCACCTATTTGGTTTAGTCCTCTATGTATTGTTATGTTCATTAAGTATAATTAGGTTTGACATTGATTGTTTGTAGAGTCTTTTCTATGTCATCAATTCTTGTTAAACGTTTGGCTGATATCTTGTCATAATTCTTTGCAATAAGTAACTGTGGTTCAGGATTAACTTCTATAGTGTCAATATCCTCAACAGATGGTATTGGCAAACCTAACATCCTCTTTATCCTATAAAGGGTTCTGTAATATTGGGTAAGTTCATCAATGTTGTGTTTCAAAAAAGCCCGATAGTTCTCTATTTGTTCTATAATCTCTGGTTTACCATCGGTCGTTCTCAATCGGTTATCACCAATCCTTTTTAGTTCCTCAAATACAAAACATCCATCTTCAATCTTAACTAGGTCTATCCTCACCGTTTTTCTCTCGCCATCATACAATCTATGCGCGAATTCAGTATCAAGATACCTGTCTCTATGATTAATCACAAGGTTGCCTTGGATATATTTTTCTGATGTATTTTCGCCTTCATCCCCGCCAGAATAACATGATTTGATGTTGGCTTTCATTTCCTCTCTTCTTTTGGAGATCCAGTCTAAGCAATTTTGGTAGATTGGAACGTACTCTGTTTTTCCCCTTTTACTAATGGCTTTTCTGTAATATCTATCATCTTCATAGTACTCATCATTAAAGCCAAGGTACTTTGGATGAGCTAAAGCAATTATTTTACTGTCGTACTTGATTTCGGCCATTCTGCCACCCAGGTAATACACATCCAGGATGTTTTCTTTTCTAACATCTATATATAACTCCTGGTCTTCTTTCAAATCTTTCCACCAATAAGGAGCTTGGTCACTATTAAGGTATTTATATAGTATGTGGTCTTCATCTAAAAGACCTGATTCCATCTTTGATATTACTTTCTCCATATAAAGGCCCTTTTCAATTCAGTTGCAAGATACAAATAATAGATAACAACGGCATTAACGCCGGTAGAATTCCAGTATTATGCCGTTCAGAGCGACTCCTTGATCTTGGGTACTCGCTCTATCACTTCCTTGAAGTGGGCTTCATCTGCAATATACTGGGTCATATTATAACCTTAGAGTATCTCTCTAGCAATCCAGGCGCAAGCCTCGGCATCGGCCAGCGCGTGGTGATGGTTCTCCAATTGAAAACCGCAAGCTGCTGCAACTGTCTGGAGCTGATGGTTTGCTAACGATGGAAGTTTCCTGCGTGAGCAGCAAAGGGTATCGTAGAACTCATAATCGGGATAATCCATCTGATATGTGCGGAATACAGCCTTCAGACAGCCTTCATCAAAAGGGCTGTTATGCGCCACAAGGGGCAGGCCCTCAATCATCGGAGCAATCTTAGCCCAGACATCGGGAAACACGGGCGCATTTTCCGTGTCGCGGCTACATAAACCATGAACCTGCTGGCACCAATAGTTGTAATAATCCGGCTCCGGCTTTATGAGCGAGTAGAACGAGTCCACAATCTCACCATCGCGCACAATAATCACACCCACCGAACATACCGAACTGCGCTCGCGGTTTGCGGTCTCAAAGTCTATTGCTGCAAAATCTTTCATCCCTTAATTAATGTGGGAACAAAGATAAACAATTAGAGACGGTTATTTAGATGAAGTTTCAAGTAAAAGTCGTATTATTGCAATATCTAATCACTAAAAGAAATACGCAAAATGAGTACAGCAACATTACAGGGCTTGTTGGATTATCTGACCGACACTCTTAGCACTAGCAATATGCTTTGGCTGAGTGAGCGGCTGACTGACTATGCCAAGAAAAATGAGAAAAAGGAACTAAAACCTTACACCATGGAGGAAATCCGAGCACGCATGGAAATAGCGGAAAGCGAATCGGCCGCGGGGCTTGGAATTGACAGCGAAGAAATGATACGAGAATTAGAAGCGGAATTTGCTGCAGAAGACATGAAAAAGACAAAACAATAAAAGTATGAAAGTAATCTGGATACCATTTGCTCAAAATGAGGTAAGAAAAACAGCACGATACATCAATTGGATTGCAGAAAACCAGATTGAAGTTGTCGACTTCTGGGATGTCCGCCGCGATCCGATGACTCTTAAGAATCAAATATAATATTCAGAAGCCATACCTTAGTTTGAGGTCACAATTTGTGACCTCGGGCTGATTATCAGAGAGTTATGCTCATGTTTGGTTAATGTAAACATAAAATCAGACGGAACAGAACCATCTTTTCAAGGTCACATATTGTGATCTTGAAGATGTCAACGATTAGCGATTGTTAAGGATATCCTCAAAAATGTGGCGCAGAAGTAGGTCTGGTGGATGTCGTCACAAATTGTGATGACGTATTTTTCACCTCTTCGACTGATAATTGGAATATGAAATCAGGAAAAGACAAGCAAGCGTTTCAGTGTTTCAGTGTTTCAGTTACTTTCCCGGTTATCCAAAAGGTCAAAAATCAACTCTATATTTATATATAAATATAGAAGTAATTTTTAGTGCAAAAATTGGTGATTTTGAACTGAAACACTGAAACACTGAAACGCTCCGAAAAAAAGTTGCCCATTTATTCGTAGACCGCAAATCCCGGATTGTACTTTTGTCCCGTCGGCTAAAAAGAGAAAAAACCGGTTCTCTAGTTAGCGCGTAAAAATTCTCTAGTTAGCGCGCAAAAAAGAGTGGAAAAGTTTTCGCTAACTAGCGGGTGAAAAAGCTAAGCCGTATGGCTAAAAAGTAGTACCTTTGTGAACTCAAAATTAAGCAACTGAAATGATTATCTTTTTCAAGAACCCGTCAGGCACGATTGTTGCCACTGAGACTGTTTCAAAACTGCAGGCTGAGGATGTTAAGAAGCTGAGCTGGCTGTATGGTGAGGCCACTGCTCTGGACCAGGATTCACTGGAAGGTTTCTTTGTAGGTCCGCGCCGCGAAATGATTACCCCTTGGAGTACTAATGCCGTTGAGATTACCCAGAACATGGGTCTTAAGGGTATAAGCCGTATTGAGGAGTATTTTCCTGTGGCTAATGCCGATGCAGAATACGACCCCATGCTGCAGCGCCTGTACAAGGGTCTTGACCAGAAGATCTTTACTGTCGATATCAAGCCGCAGCCTATTCTGTTCATTGAGGACCTGGAGTCTTACAACGAGCAGGAGGGTCTGGCCCTGTCCAAAGAGGAGATTGATTACCTCCATAAGGTAGAGGGTGAACTTGGCCGCAAACTGACCGACAGCGAGGTGTTCGGCTTTGCACAGATCAACTCGGAGCACTGCCGCCACAAGATATTCGGCGGAAAGTTCATCATTGACGGCAAGGAGATGGAATCATCACTGTTCAGCCTCATCAAGAAGACTACTCAGGAGAACCCCAACCGCATCCTTTCGGCCTACAAGGACAACGTTGCATTTGCACAGGGTCCGGTTGTTGAGCAGTTTGCTCCGGCCGATCACTCTACTTCCGATTGGTTCATAATCAAGAATATCGAGACCGTAATATCACTTAAGGCTGAGACACATAACTTCCCCACCACAGTTGAGCCGTTCAACGGTGCATCAACCGGTACCGGCGGTGAGATCCGCGACCGTATGGGTGGCGGTACAGGTTCATGGCCTATTGCAGGTACTGCAGTCTATATGACCTCTTATCCTCGCAATGATGAGAAGCGTACCTGGGAGAAGAGCCTCAAGGAGCGCAAGTGGCTCTATCAGACACCTGAGCAGATCCTGATCAAGGCATCTAACGGTGCATCGGACTTTGGTAACAAGTTCGGACAGCCGCTCATCTGCGGTTCACTGCTTACTTTTGAGCATCAGGAGAACGGCGAGCAGTATGGTTACGATAAGGTTATCATGCTGGCCGGCGGTGTTGGTTACGGAACCAAGCGTGACTGCATCAAGGGCACTCCCAAGAAGGGTAACAAGATCGTGGTGCTGGGTGGTGACAACTACCGCATCGGTCTTGGCGGCGGTTCTGTTTCATCGGTTGAGACGGGCCGATACTCATCCGGAATTGAGCTGAACGCCGTACAGCGTGCCAACGCCGAGATGCAGAAACGTGCCTACAACGTGACACGCGCTCTGTGCGAGGAGGATACCAACCCCATAGTTTCTATCCACGATCACGGATCGGCCGGTCACGTCAATTGCTTGTCTGAGCTGGTTGAGGAGTGCGGCGGTCTGATTGATATGAGCAAGCTGCCTGTTGGTGACAAGACTCTGTCATCAAAGGAGATCATCGCTAATGAGTCACAGGAGCGTATGGGTCTGCTCATTGATGAGAAGTCAATTGAGCACGTACGTAAGATTGCCGAGCGTGAGCGCGCCCCGATGTACGTGGTTGGTGAGACCACGGGCGATGCCCGCTTTGCCTTTGAGCAGGCTGATGGAGTTCGTCCGTTTGACCTGGCTGTAAGCCAGATGTTCGGTTCATCACCCAAGACCTATATGGTTGATGAGACCGTTGAGCGCAAGTATGAGAATGTTACATATTCCGATGATAAGATTGAGGAGTACCTGGGTAACGTGCTGCAGCTTGAGGCTGTTGCATGTAAGGACTGGCTCACCAACAAGGTTGACCGTTCTGTAACAGGTAAGATTGCACGTCAGCAGTGCCAGGGTAAGCTGCAGTTGCCGCTCTCTGACTGCGGTGTCGTTGCTCTTGACTACCGTGGCAAGAAGGGTATCGCAACTGCCATCGGTCATGCTCCGCAGGCCGGTCTGGCCGATCCCGCTGCAGGCTCAGTCCTGTCAGTAGCCGAGTCACTGACCAACATCGTATTTGCTCCTCTCACACAGGGACTCAAGACCGTATCACTCTCAGCCAACTGGATGTGGCCCTGCCGCTCACAGAAGGGTGAGGATGCACGTCTGTACAGCGGCGTCAAGGCTCTGTCAGACTTCTGCCTTGAGCTGGGAATCAACGTTCCCACCGGTAAAGACTCACTCTCCATGACCCAGAAGTATCCCGATGGCAGCAAGGTCATCAGCCCGGGTACCGTAATTGTTTCATCGGGTGGTGAGGTATCGGACATCCGTAAGGTTGTATCACCTGTGCTTGCAGACCGCAAGGATAGCGTGCTCATTCACATAGACTTCAGCTTTGACGAGCAGCGTTTGGGCGGTTCGGCACTGGCTCAGTCACTTGACCGCATAGGCAGTGACGTTCCCACCGTAAAGAACCCCGAGTATTTTGCCGATGCATTCAACGCAGTACAGAAACTCATTGACAAGCGTCAGGTGCTGGCCGGTCATGATATATCGGCCGGCGGTCTGGTAGTAACATTGCTGGAGATGTGCTTTGCCAATCCTCAGGGCGGTCTGGAGATCAGTCTGGACAAACTGGATGGCAAGGATCTTACAAGCATGCTGTTTGCCGAGAACCCGGGCGTTGTGCTGCAGGTTGAGAGCAAGAAACTGGATGCAGTAAGTTCTTACCTTGATGAGGCTGGTGTTGGTTACGCCGTAATCGGTCGTCCGGCCGATGCACGCACACTCTACATCCGTCGCGGCAAGAAGGACATAACCATCGATATAGACAAGATGCGTGACCTCTGGTACAAGACATCATACCTGCTGGACCGCAAGCAGTCAATGAACGGCTGTGCCGACAAGCGTTACAAGAACTACTCAAAGCAGCCCATGGATATCAAGATTGCCTACAACTTTACAGGCAAACTGAGCCAGTTTGGACTGGATCCCGACCGCCGCACACCCAGCGGAATCAAGGCTGCAATCATCCGTGAGAAGGGTACGATGACATCAACATGATTGTGTTCTGCGGCGGATTCTCCAACTCGGACGTTCTGGGTTCTGCCAAGGGCTGGGCAGGTGCATTCCTCTTCAACCCCAAGGCAAAGGAGACACTGGACCGCTTCTATGCACGCAAGGACACCCTGTCACTGGGTATCTGCAACGGTTGCCAGCTGATGATTGAACTTGGACTTATCAACCCTGATTATGAGAAGCAGGCTCACATGCTGCACAATGACTCACACAAGTTTGAGTCGGCATTCCTGGGTCTGACCATCCCGCAGAACGAGAGCGTCATGTTCAAGACTTTGGGCGGAAGCCGATTAGGTGTCTGGGTGGCTCACGGTGAGGGCAAGTTCTCACTGCCTTACCCCGAGGACAAGTACAATGTAATTGCAAAATACACATACGCCGATTATCCCGCCAATCCTAACGGATCTGATTACAATGTGGCTGGTATAGCAAGTGCCGACGGCCGTCACGTCGCTATGATGCCGCATCCCGAGCGTGCCATATTCCCGTGGCAGTGCGGATACTATCCCGCTGAGCGCCTGGACGATGAGATCACCCCGTGGATTGAGGCATTCGTGAATGCCCGCAAGTGGGTTGAGGCTCAAAAGTAAGATATGCTGCTGACCCTTTTCATCACCTTCTTCAAGATCGGACTCTTCACCATCGGTGGAGGTTACGCTATGATTCCGCTCATAGAGCGTGAGGTGGTGGATCGTAAGGGTTGGATCTCACGTGAAGACTTCCTGGACCTGCTGGCAATTGCCCAGTCCGCCCCGGGAGTCTTTGCTGTCAATATCTCTATTTTTATAGGCTACAGGATGCGTAAGTCCATAGGCAGCGTATTCTGCGCTTTGGGCACCGTGCTCCCGTCCATTATCATCATTCTGGCCATTGCCCTGTTCCTGGGTAATTACCGTGACAACCGGATTGTGGAGAATGTCTTTAAGGGCATCCGTCCCGCTGTTATCGCGCTGATTCTTACACCTACCATACGACTGGCTTCAAAGGCCGGTCTGAATAAGTGGACCTGGTGGGTACCGGTTGTGACTGCACTGCTTATCTGGTGGCTGGGGGTATCGCCGGTATGGATCATATTCGCCACGATCATCGGTGCAATTTTGTATTACATCCTTAAACTGAGGAAGGCATGAGTGCAGTGGTATTATATCTCAAACTCTTCTGGACCTTCTTCAAGATAGGCCTGTTCGGATTTGGCGGCGGATACGGAATGCTGTCACTCATCCAGAATGAGGTGGTCGAGAACCATCAATGGATATCCAATTCCGAGTTTACGGATATAGTAGCCGTAAGCCAGATGACTCCGGGGCCGATAGGCATAAACTCGGCCACATACGTTGGTTTTAAAGCGGTTGAGAATGCGGGAATGACGCGAACGGATGCTGTGTTCGGATCGCTGCTGGCATCATTCTCAGTGATGCTCCCATCGTTCATACTGATGCTCCTGATAAGTGCCTTCTTTATGCATTACAAGAACCACAAGTCCGTTCAGACCGTTCTAAAATGGCTGCGTCCGGTAGTAGTTGGAATGCTTGCCGCAGCAGTCTTGCTGCTGCTGAATGAAGAGAACTTAGGCGCATTCAGTGCAGATAATCTGCAACTGTACGTTAGCATCGGACTCTTTGCTCTTGCATTCGTAGCGACCTACTATTGGAAGGTTGGTCCAATCAAAGTAATTCTCTTGGCTGGCTTATTCGGCGGCCTTTTCTACAGCATCCTGTAGTACCAGGCCTGCAAGTGTGCAGCCGAATATGGCTGTGATGTGAGCCAGGGAGCCGTTGGTCTGGCCTTTGTTTATCTGGCTCAGGGTCTCCTCTTTCTGCTGGGGCTGAGGGCCCTTGTTCTGCAGCAGTTCATCGGAATAGACGCACTGGAACTTGCGTTTGGGATACTGGTCGTTCTGCCGGAAACGTTTGCGAAGCATGCGGGCCAGCGGGTCACCCTCTACTTTCCAGAACTCTGTCACTCGGATGCGGGTGGGGTCAATCTTAAGTGCTGCTCCCATGGATGAGAAGAACTTTGCCTTTGACTTGGTTGCCAAAAGTATAAGCAGCGCCTTGTCCTTGAGTGAATCTATTGCGTCGATAATGTAGTCGTAGCTGTCCAGGTCGAAAGTATCGGCCGATTCCTCATTAAATACCTTTCCTATAGTGGTGATATCGGCCTGCGGATTTATGCTCAGAAGACGTTCCTTTAGTGCATCAACCTTAACCTGACCGACGGTCAGGGTGGTGGCCATGAGCTGGCGGTTGATGTTGCTTGCGCACACGCGGTCGGAGTCAACGATAGTAAGATGGATGATTCCGGAACGGATCAAACTTTCTGCGCACCAGGAGCCAACTCCTCCTACGCCGAACAGGATAACTCTCTTGGTGGCAAGGGTGTTCATTGCCTCATCTCCCAGGAGCAGTCGGTTGCGTTTGAATATTTCGTCCCGGATAGCCATTATTCAACCGACAATACGAAAATACTGAAACTGAGCGGATTGATGGCTGTCTGAATGATCTGTCCCTTTCCGTCAAAATCATTCTCTACGGGAACGATGTTTACCGGAGCCTCAATTGAGTTGTCCTCATAGAGTTTGTCGCTGGACAGGTCAATACGCTTTGACGCCTTTATATCGGCCTTTTTCTTGAGTCCGTTGAAATTGAATGTCAGCTGCTGCTCCTTATCGGAAGTGTTTGCAACCTTGATATAAATCTGATTACCCTCACGTACAGCGCTTGCAAACAGGCCGTTCTGACCGTCCTGTCCGGCTACGGGTTGGCCGTTCATGGTGAGTCCTACAACATTCTGTCCCTTGTACTGGCTGTAGAGTTGCTGAACGTACCAACTTACTGTACGGTATGAATTCAGGTTGTCATACCAGATAAGGTCCGGACGCCACTGCCAGCCCTCAACATGGGCAAACAGTGGTGCGTATGTAGCCATGTGAACTATATCGGCATTGCGCTCCAGACCGGTCATGAATGCAGCCTCAAGCAGCGATGCGTAGTAGTGGTTCCACTTGCGGCCCGATGCATGGCAGGCGTATTCTCCTGCAAAGACCTTGGGACCCTTGCGGTCATAATCGTCATAGCGTGTACCCTGGCTCAGGAACCAATTGTAAGGACGGTAAAAATGCTCGTCTACAAGATCGGCACCCAGACGTTTCATCTCGGGCCACAGATAGTCAAACTGGTCGCCTTCGGAGTTGGGGCCCGATGAGCCTACAATCTTTATCTTGGGATAAGCCTTGCGGATAGCCTTGACAAAGGGCTCCAGGCGCTCGGGATAGATGGTGTCCCACTGCTCGTTGCCTATGCCTATATACTTGAGGTTGAAGGGCTCGGGGTGTCCCATATCGGCTCGAACCTTACCCCAGGTTGAGGTTACAGGGCCGTTTGCGAACTCAATAAGGTCAAGCGCATCCTGTATGTAGGGATCTAGTTCATCAACTGGTACATGGGCGTTTATGTTGTCGTTCTGGAACTGGCAGGCCAGACCGCAGCTGACTATGGGCAGAGGCTCTGCACCTATGTCCTCACTAAGCTGGAAGAACTCAAAGAATCCCAGTCCGTAACTCTGGAAATAGTCGGGATATAGACGGTGTGCAAAGGTGTACTCCCATCTGTTCTCGTTGAGCGGGCGGTTCTCCACGGGACCTACGGTATTCTTCCAGTTGTAACGGGTCTCCAAGTCTGTTCCCTCAACTATGCAGCCGCCGGGAAAGCGGAATATGCCTGGATGAAGGTCGGCAAGTGCCTGAGCCAGATCCTTGCGCAGCCCGCCCTCGCGGCCTTTCCACGTATCGGCCGGGAAGAGGGATATATGCTCCAGGTCAACGCTGGCTCCGCCGCGGGTCTCCATGAAGATTCGCAGTGTGGCCTTTTCAAGAGTCTGGTTGGGTCTCAGATTGATCTTGTATTGTTTCCACTCCTGACTGTTTACGGTAAGACGCTGCTGACATACATAATGGTTCTCACCCATAGAGGCAGTGTTGACCAGCTCCACCCTTAAGGTTACGGGGCGGTCGGCGCGTGCCCATACGGAGAAATTGTATGTCTCACCTCTCTTTATGCCTATTCCAAAGAATCCTTCGTTGTCCAGCCCGGTGTGCTTGTGCGCGTGACCAGGGTCCGATAGGCGCACGTAATGCGGGTTGCGCTCAAACGGTCCGTCGTTACACACCTGGACATTTCCGAATATTTTCCATCCCTGCAGGGCATTGGGGAACTCAAACGAGCGGTTCTTGACCAACTCGGCGTAGAGGCCGCCGTCGGCAGCGTAGTTGATATCCTCAAAGAATATGCCGTACATGGTACTCTGGATGGGTACACCGGCCTTCTTGAGGTTTATGTCAAAAGAGTTGTTCTCTGCATTTGCAGGCAGTACTGCCATTGCGGCAATGGCGGCTAATAAGCTGATTGGCTTCATATGATTACAGATTAACCTTGCACTTGGCGGGGGCCGACTCGCGCTGGATGCGGTTCAGGGCGGTCACCACGTAGATGTACTGGGTGGAGCCGTCGCGGTAGGGAAGGTTCAGGAACGAGCGGCGGGTGATGGCAACTATGTGCTGCGGATCATCAAGGTTGATGGCCTGTCCCTTTTCAAAGCGATAAACTACGTATTGGATGGCTTTGTCCATCTCCTTGCGGGCCTTGGGCGCGGTCCAGAACAGGACGGGACCGTCCTTGGTCTGAACGGGCATGAGCTTGCGTACCTTGCCGGGAGTGTTCTTGGGCATGTAGTCGGCTACGGGCTGCAGTGCGGGAGCGGTGTGGTATTCCTGTGCCAGGACGGTGCGGTAGTTGCCGGGATTGTCCACCACTGATTTGGCGGGCCAAAAACAGTTGCCCTGCAGGCCGCTCAGGATACGCTCCAGGTTGAGTTTGTGACGCTGCTGGTTGCTCTCGGGGTGGCTGGGGTCGACACCTGTCAGGGTGCGTTCCACATCCTGTCCCAGATACATAAGGCATCCGCCGGCGTTATCGGACCACCACTTGGCCAGGATGGCGTAGTCAGCGGCTTTGTAGCCGGTGTTCCAGTAGGTCTGCGGTATGCAGTAATCCATCCAGCCCTTCTCTATCCAGAGCATTACATCGGCATAGAGGCCGCTATAGTTCTCCAGACCGGTGGTCTCGCTGCCATTGGGGTACTGGGCGGATTTGTTGCGGTAGATTCCAAAGGGTGATATGCCGAACTTGACCCAGGGCTTGATATCCTTTACCGTGTGGTAGAGCTGCTCCACGAACAGGTTGACGTTGTCGCGGCGCCAGTCGTCCCTGTTGCTGAATCCGCGGGGATCGGCCTTGAAGGACTTGTCGTCGTTGAACTTGCGGTTGCCGTCGGGGTAGGGGTAGAAGTAGTCGTCAATGTGGAATCCGTCAACATCGTAACGGGTCACTATGTCGGCTGCCACCTGGCAGATATAGTCACGGTTCTCCTTGAGGGCGGGGTCAAACAGTGCCAGGTCGCCGAACCTGATTATGCGCTCGGGATGCAGAGTCATCTGATGGGTGGGCGCAAAGTCGGTTGTGGCTGCGGTCTTGGCGCGGAAGGGGTTGATCCATGCGTGCAGTTCCATGCATCGGGCGTGACACTCGTCGATCATGAACTGCAGCGGGTCCCAGTCCTCGTCGGGGGCTTCGCCCTGGAATCCGGTCAGGAAGGCGCTCCAGGGCTCCAGATCGGACTTGTAGAGCGCATCGGCCTCAACGCGTACCTGGAACAGGATGGTGTTGATGCCGCACGATGCAAGCGTGTCGAGCTGGCGTGTGAGCTCGGCCTTGAGCTGGGCGGTGGGTATACCTTCGAACTGATGGTTGACGGCCTGTATCCATGCTCCGCGGAACTCACGTTTGGGCGCCGCAGCGAAGGTGAACGCTACGGTGAGCAAGGCAATGAGCAGGGAGCAAAGACGCTTCATTTACTTCTTGGGCAGGCTGTTGTACTCTTGGAGCGCCTCGGCCAAAAGCTTGAGGGCTTCCTTCAGATCCTCGATGTTGAGCACGTAGGCCAGACGAACCTGGTCGCGGCCGTACTGCGGATCGGAGTAGAATCCGGTGCCGGGGGCCATCATGATGGTCTTGCCGTCGCGGCGGAAATCGGTCAGACACCACTTGCAGAACTTCTCGCAGTCGTCGATAGGCAGCTTGGCGGTGGTGTAGAAGGCACCCATAGGTATGGGCGAGTATACTCCGGGAATCTTGTTGAGTCCGTCAATAAGGTACTTACGGCGGGCAATGAACTCGTCGTATGTGGCTGTCATGTAGTCACGCGGGGCCGATATGGAGGCCTCGGCTATTATCTGGCCGATGAGCGGCGGGCACAGGCGTGCCTGACAGAACTTCATTACGGCGTCACGTACCTGCTGGTTCTTGGTGGCGATGGCACCTATGCGGATACCGCACTCCGAGTAACGCTTGGATACGGAGTCAATCAGGATTACATGATCCTGGATGCCCTCCAGGTGGCAGGCCGAGATATAGGGTGAACCGGTGTAGATGAACTCGCGGTAAACCTCATCGGAAAAGAGGTACAGGTCATATTTCTTGACCAGGTCACGCAGCTGGAGCATCTCCTTGCGTGTGTACAGGTAACCGGTGGGGTTGTTGGGGTTACAGATCAGGATGCCCTTGGTGCGCTCGGTGATGAGCTCCTCGAACTTCTCGATGGGAGGCAGAGCGAATCCGTCCTCGATGGTGGATACGATGGGCTTGATCACGGCGCCGGCCGATACTGCGAATGCCATGTAGTTGGCGTAGGCTGGCTCCGGAACAATGATCTCGTCACCAGGATTAAGGCATGTCATGAACGCAAACAGAACCGCCTCTGAACCGCCACTGGTTACGATGATGTCATCAGGTTCGAACTTGATCTGATACTGCTCGTAATAATCGCACAGCTTCTTGCGGAGACTCAGGAATCCCTGTGAGGGGGTGTACTCCAGAACCTCGCGGTCAATCTTCTTGAGGGCGTCAAGACCAATCTGCGGTGAAGGCAGGTCGGGCTGGCCGATGTTCAGGTGGTAAACCTTTACTCCCTCGGACTTGATTTTCTGTGCTATGCCTGACAGTTTGCGGATAGGCGAACTGGGCATGATTTCAGCGCGGTTTGAAATTTTCATTTTGTTTATATTCTGTTTGCAGGCGCGAAGATACAACAAACCGCGGGCTTAACACCCACGGTTTGCGTATAATTTTATAATAAGGAGTGGATTAATGTATTCTCTTACCAAGAATCAGGTTGTCGCCCGATGCATCCACAGTCCATATCTCAGGCTTGCGTCCGGTACCGCCGTCGTGGTGAACTGAGTAGAGCAGCTGGCCCTCGAAGGTCTTGAACAGCATGCCGTGACCTGAGTTGTCGCCCTTGAATGAAACCTCTTCCTGGATCCACGGACCCTTGATGCTGCCGCTGGTTGACCAGGCGATACCGTTTGCATATCGGTTCTCACCCCAGCTTGACCAGAGCATACCAAGACGGCCGGTCTCGGTGCGGAACATCTGCGGGCCATCGGTTACCCACCCCGGCATCTTCATGCCGAATGTAGCCTCGCCGATAGAGTTCATCTCCTTGGACCATGCAGCCTCCGATGCGCGGAAGATGGTGGTAGGCTCGGCCAGACGGTGAGTCAGATCCTTTGACAGAGGCATGTAAGCCATTGTACCGTCAATGAGCTGAGTCCACTCGTGTACGAATACCATGTAGATTGTATCGTTCTCCTCATAAAGAGTTCCGTCGATGATATCCCATGTTGTGGGGCCAAGGCAGAAGAGTGAGTCCTTGACAAGGGGCAGATAGGGACCGTCAACCTTGTCGGATACCAGCAGCTGAGTCTGGTTCAAGGGAACGTTGTAACGGCGCGGAACCTGCTCGATGCATACGCTGTGGTTGTTCCATGTACCTGCGTAATAGAACTTGTCGCCGAACTTATGGATCTCGGCAGCAGCTACAAAGTTACCCTGCATCCATGTGCCTGACAGGTCAATTACGTTGTAGGGGCCGGTCCACATCTCAAGGTCGGTGCTCTTGTAGAGAGAACCTCCGGTACCGGTCAGCCAGTATGTCTTGGTCTCGGGATCGGGATAGATAAAGGGGTCACTCATGGAGAGCTCCTTGAGCGATACTGTGCGTACCTGGGGTGCGGGACGCTGCATGGGAGGCATCTGCATGGCGGGACGCTGTGCGCCCTGTCCCTGTCCTTGTCCCTGTCCCTGCGGGCGCTGTGCACGCGGACGGTTTCCACTGGGAATCATACCTCCAAAGTTCCTCTGTCCGGGATTGGCAGGGGGAGCCTGCTCTCCGCGGGGGACGCTGACAATGATGTCGTCCCTGTTCTTTTCACACTCATTCTGGCATTGCGCTCCGTTCTTGCACGATACGGCCAACAGCGGGAGCATTGCTGCGGTCAGGATTAACTTTCCTTTTTTCATAAAAATACGTATGTAAGTAATAAAGGTTAACGGACAACAAACATAGGCATTTTTTTACAAAATAATGCAGGGATACTCGTTTTTGAAACTAACTTTGTGTCATAAAAATACATTAACCAAGTTATTACCAGACTTATGCTTAAGAAAGTATTCATCGCAGCAATGCTGTTTGCGACTGTAGCATGCGGCTCACAGAGCGGCATGGGAACCAAACCCGACAAGAATTTCTATATCTACCTTGCTTTCGGCCAGTCCAACATGGAGGGTAACGCCCGTATAGAGGATCAGGACCGCGAGGGTATAAGTGACCGCTGGCTTATGATGGCCGCTGTGGATTTCCCCAAGATGGAACGTAAGCAGTATGAGTGGTACAAGGCTGTGCCGCCTCTTTGCCGCGAGACCAACGGTCTTACACCGGTTGACTATTTTGGCCGTACAATGGTTGATAACCTGCCCGAGAAGGTTCGCGTAGGCGTTATCAACGTGGCTGTGGGCGGTTGCAAGATCGAGGCTTTCATGAAGGACCGCGCCCAGGAGTACGGCGACAATGCCGCCATGTGGATGAAGAACTGGATCGCTCCCTACGACAACAACTGCTACCAGCGTCTGCTCGACTGCGCCAAGGAGGCTCAGAAGGTGGGTGTAATCAAGGGCTTCCTGATGCATCAGGGCGAGTCGAACATAAACGAGGAGGATTGGCCCGAAAAGGTAAAGTACGTATATGAGACTCTCATCGAGGATCTGGGTCTGGATCCCAAGAAGGTGCCTCTGCTGGCAGGCGAGGTTGTGAATGCCGATGTTCAGGGCCGAAGCGCTTCCATGAACGAGATCATCGCCAAACTGCCCGATGTACTGCCCAACTCATACGTGATTTCATCGGCCGGCGCAACCACCGGATTCGACCATCTTCACTTTGATGCCGAGGGCTACCGTGAGATGGGTCGCCGCTATGCTTACAAGATGCTCGAACTTCAGGGTGTAAAAGTCAAGAAATAAAACGCTTTTGAATCGATTTTTTAGTAATTTTGCCCAGCGGTTTCAGGCCGCTGGGCTTTATTTCGAGTATCTTTTGGATTGATTACTTGGATTAAAGGCCGCCTAATTGCTAATATCTAATTGAAAATCAGCCAATTAAGTAGGATTTTTCCGTTAACATCGTTTCAATCGCTTTAAATTCTTTTAAGTGAAAAAAGTACCGACCTTTGCGGTCGAAAACAAAGGATAATTCTCATAAGCATTAATTGGTTAGTAATTAGGTTAGTAATTAGGTTCGGACCCCAGAATTTGTGAAAATTGTAAGGCCCACTCCAATGGAAAATGTTCCAGCGGAGGAAATTGAAAAAAATGAGTTCACGCGAGTGAATTCTTTTTTTTTTTGTGTGTGCACGAAAGGTGACAAAGGGGACGGTTCTGTTTGGCTCGCGCTAGTCGAGCCAAACAGAACCGTCCCCTTTGTCACCTTTTCCACCTCCTCACTTCGAGAGGAGCGAGGCGATAGCGTCACGGTAGGAGCGTGAAACAGGGATGGGATTGATGCCGTCCTGATCCAGAATCACATACAGATTGTCGCGGTCATTGTTGAAGAACCTGACCTTTGCGATATTGATGAGGTAGGAGCGGTGGCATCGGGTTATATAACCCTCCAGATCGTCCTCAATGTTCTTGGCGGTGGTGCGTATCATGCAGTTCCTGACCACACCGTCCTGCTCGTAGAATATCTTTACGTAGTTGTCTTCCGATACGGCATACAGGATATCCATTATCCTAAGCGAGAGCCTTATCTTGCCGTTGTTGTCGTGGATGGATACCACAAGGGTTCCCTGCGGCTTGGCATCGGCCGCTGCCTGAAGCTTGTAGGCGCGCGCGTATCCGTACAGATATGCTATTACATAAGGTATGACCAGAATCAGGAATATGCACATGAGGGCCTTGGGGAAGATATCCATTGCGCTCATGCCGTTCTGGTTTACCATCAGGGTTATGGCTACATAGAAGACCGATACTATCAGTACCTCGGATAGCGAAAAGAGTATGAGCCCCAGTCCGTTTATGGTGTATCTCTTGCTCAGGTCCATCAGGACCAGTTTGCTCGAGAACAGGAACATTACCGATATTGTGTAGAGCGATACGGTTCCCAGGAACTTGTATCCTCTTTTAAGGGTGAACCAGTAGGTCGATGAAAACGGCGAATAGAGCAGCAGGAACACGATGGAGAATGCGGTGATGAACACCACAGTCCACATCAGGAACTTACGGGAGAACATGTAGTCCGGAATCTTGTTCATACTGCTAAAATCAAATGTGCCACGAAGATAAGCTTTTTTATAATAACCCCCAAATCAGTAATGTGGGGTGAATTGCCGTGTACCAAATGGCGGCAATTCGCCACATCCTTTGTATCGGATACCCCAAAAAGGGATTATTGTGGCCGTGTTGGGCAATATCGGGGTACCTTTGCGACCAGAATCAAAACACACTTCAAATTAACAGTTATGGCAAGATTAATCTACAGAACTCCGGATTGTGACATGGAGGCCAAAAGCGTAATCAAGATGTACGAAGACAGCTTCCGCAGACATTGGGACAATATTGCTCTTTCTGATTTCCGCGGAGAGAGAATTACCTATGCGGAACTGGCCAAGCGCATTGCACGCGTACATATCTTACTTGAGAACGCTGGCGTCAAGCCTGGCGACAAGGTGGCTCTTTGCGGAAAGAACTGCCTGGCATGGGGTATCTCATTCTTTGGCGTTTACACATACGGCGCCATTCCCGTGCCTATCCTCAATGATTTCAAACCCGGAAACGTACATATGCTGGTCAACCACTCCGAGTCTAAGCTGCTCATGGTGGGTGACGTGGTGATGGCCGGAATGGTTCCCACCGAGATGCCCGATATCCTGGGTATGATCCTGATGAACGATATGTCACTGCAGTTCAGCCGTTCAGAGGAGCTGACCAAGGCAATGGAGACTCTTGATGAGTGCTTCGACAAGAAGTACCCCAATGGTTTCAGCAAGGATGATATCAAGTATCAGGCCGAAAAGGATACCAACGACCTGGCTGTCCTGAACTACACATCGGGCACAACGGGTGATCCCAAGGGCGTTATGGTTCCTTACCGCGCTATGCTGGTTAACCTTAAGTTCGCATGCGGCGTTCTTCCTCTTACAAAGGGTGAGACAGTGGTTTCCATACTTCCTATGGCTCATATGTTCGGTCTGGCCTTCCAGCTTATGTTTGAGCTTCTGCTGGGTGCCAGCGTCTGCTATCTGGGCAAGATGCCTTCACCCAAGATCCTGTTCGACGCTTTTGCCGAGGAGAAGCCTAAGCTTATCATCACCGTACCTCTGGTAATCGAGAAGGTTATCAAGCAGAAGATACAGCCGGTTATGGAGAAGCCTCTCATGAAGGTTCTCATGGCTATTCCCGGTGTAAACCGTATAATCGGCGGAAAGATCCGCTCCAAGATTATCGATGCATTCGGCGGCGAGATGGATTGCCTTATCGTAGGAGGTGCTGCCCTGAATGTTGAGGTTGAGAAGATTCTGCGCAAGATTCACTTCCCGTACACCGTTGGTTACGGCAGCACTGAGTGCGCTCCCCTGATCTCTTATGTTGACTGGGAGAAGTACAAGGCCGGCTCATGCGGTATCGCAGTTCCCGGATGCCCTGTCGAGGTGTTCAGCGATGCTCCGGGTAATGTTGGTGAGCTGCTTGTAAGGGGTGACAACGTGATGCTGGGTTACTACAAGAACCCCAACGCTACACGCGACGTGATTGATCCCGAGGGCTGGTTCCACACCGGTGACCTGGGTACTATCGACAAGCAGGGTTACATCTATATCAAGGGCCGCAGCAAGAATATGATTCTTGGTCCTTCGGGTCAGAATATCTATCCTGAGGAAATTGAGGATATGTACAACAACCTGCCTATGGTATCGGAGGTTCTGGTTGTGGAGCGTGAGCGTAAGCTGGTTGCCCTGGTTTATCCGGATTATGAGGCTGGTAAGGCTGCTGGTCTTAATGAGCAGCAGGTTCTGGCCAATCTGGAGGATGGACGCAAGCATGTGAACGAGTTACTGCCTGCATACTCTCAGGTTTCCAAGCTTGAGATCCGCACTGAGCCTTTTGAGAAGACTCCTAAGCGCAGTATCCGCCGCGGACTCTATAAGTAATTGAGAATTTAAAATTGAGAATTGAGAATTAGAAAAGGCTTGCAAATTTTTGCAAGCCTTTTCTATGTCGCGGGCTCATTTACGCAGGTTCTGCGTATTAATTCTCAATTTTCAATTCTCAATTCTCAATTAATACCCAAAATCTGCTTGATCAGGGGAACGACGGCGGTGCGGAGGGATTTGTCGTTGAGGCGGTGCTCTCCTTCAAAGCGCTGGGCGTTGGGGTAGTGCTTCTTGAACAGATCGTAGCAGTTTACGGTGGTGTCGTGGTTGCCGAAGAGGCCGTAAGTGTTCTCGCGGTCAAAATCGGTGATGCCCTTGAACTGCTGACGCTCCATCATGTTGAAGTTCTTGATGATCTGACCCGTAATCTTGAAGGTCTTGGCACCGTCCTTGCGTCCGTTCTGGAAAGGATATGTGGTGTTGGCCTTCATGACCTTGGACATGGTGGACATGTTGAACGACGGGTTCACGCATATCTTTTTGAAGCCGAACATCTGCTGGGCGTACATGGCTCCCATGGATGTGCCTACTATTATATCGGGCTTCTGCTCATCGACGTACTGGCGTAAATATGGCAGAGCCTCGGCGGGGTCGACGGGTATATCGGGCGCTACGACCTCAAGCTCGGGAAGCATATGGCGCAGGCTCTCAACCGTGCCGCTGGCTCCCGATGACATGAAACCGTGGAAATAGACCAGCTTCATTACTTGCCGGCCTTAAGTCCCTTGATGACTGCGTTGGTGAATCCGGCCTCTTCCATGGCGTTCAGACCCTTGATGGTGATGCCGCCGGGGGTTGTTACCTTATCGACCTCCTGCTCGGGGTGTGAGCCGTGAGCCAGGAGCAGCTCGACAGCGCCCTTGATGGTGCCCAGCACGATCTCCTGAGCGTCCTTGGGGTAGAAGCCCATCTCGACGCCGCCCTCAACGTTGGCGCGGATATATCGGAACACATATGCTATTCCGCATGATGCAAGAGCTGTACCTGCGGTCATCTGCTTCTCTTCAACCTGCTTGGCGAAACCAACCTGGCCGAACAGCTTCTGGATAAGGTCCAGATTCTCCTTGCTGGCGGTGTTTGAGCAGTAGAAGAATACGCCTGCACCAACCTCGACAGCTATGTTGGGGATCAGATATGCAATCTGGGGTTTCTGACCGCCCTTGTCAAAGAGCTCGGCCAGCTTGTCAAGACCTACGCCGGCAGCGATTGAAATGATGAACTGCTTGTTGTAGTCCAGAGCCTCCTTTACCTCCTCGACGGCAGAGGGCATGATCCACGGCTTAACGGCAAACAGAACAATGTCGGCACCCTTTACAGCCTTTGCGTTGTCCTTTGATGTGCCGATGCCCGGTACATCCTTCTTGAGGGCTTCAAGTGTGGCGTCACTACGGTCGCAGCATGTGATATCCTTGGCTGCGAACACATTCTTTGCGGCAAATCCGCGAGCGATAGCGCCTCCCATGTTTCCGGCGCCGATAATCGTGATCTTCATATGTGGAACTAATTTGATTGCGCGAAGTTAGTTATTTTCGAACACAAAACGAACAGTTCGTTTTGTGTTGTTGGAAAACTGCTGCAAAGGGCAAATACTCTTACAACACAAAACGAACTGTTCGTTTTGTGTTCACGGCGTTGTATCCGCACCAGTAACCTATACCGCCGTTTATGTTGGTTGGTATATTGCGGGTGGATGATGTGACATACGAGTACCCCAGACGCGTCTTGTCCTCGTATCCCTGCCAGATGCTGAAACTTACGCTGTCCATAGTGGCTACCTTGATCACCACATCGGAACCGTTGGGGAAATAAAAGCCGGTCATTTCAAGTTCCTGAACCGTTGTTCCGCGCATTATCTGCATTACAAACGTAGTGTCGGCAACATAACCGTCCACAACGCCCAGGTATGATGATATGAATTGACCGCTCTCAATGTCGTCCATATAGAACGATTTGTAGTAGCAGTGGCAGTCGGTCCGGTTCCGTATGTATACGTCGATACCTGATACGGCGGTATCGCCCGATATGCTCCTGCACACGATGCTGTCTATAATCGGCGGATTGTCAGGAATGGTGGTGGCAGCTGTCAGTACCTGGCCGTCGGTCTCAACCTTAAGAGTGTAGGTCTTTCCGCTCATGCCCCTCATCTGGCCGGTAGTATAGATAAACGGGGGAAAGTAGTCGTTGTCTTTGCCCCCTGTCAGGACCACAGTGGTGTCTCCGTCGCTCAAGGTCACCTTTGCCCATCTTATCACATAATCCTGAAGTTGCTCCAGAGGAATGGCATCATCCCTGAGTCTGAGCGGAAGTGAACGTGTCAGGATTACTATGGGAAATCCGCCGGCATCAATCCATCCCTCTACTACGACCGATTCCTCCTGCTGCGGCATAAAGTCATCCTGGCATGAAAACAAGGATGTCAGAACTGTAAGGAATGCGATTATGACTGATAGTTTTCTTTTCATACCTAGAATCTGCAGTAATAACTTATTGATGGTAGAATGTTGGTGACAAATGTCACATGATGGTAATACAGCCTGTCGTGGTGTATCTTCATCTGATACGATATGTCATTGTTCCTGCACAGAACGTTGTACAGGCTTAGCGATAATCCGTGTTTTGTTATGAATGAACCGCTTTTATGCTTCAGGTCATAATTTACCGATATATCCATCCTGATGTATGGCCTGAGCCTGTGTGCATTATAATCCCCGTAGCGGGTAACAATCTGCTGGTTCATGATGTAGAAGTACGACGGTGCGGTAAATGGGGTGCCGCCGGCGGCTACAAAAATGCATGACGGCTCCCATCGCTTTCCGGTCTTGTATGACAAAAGCAGGTCCAGTTCGTGTATGCGTTCATGGCTGGCCGGATAGATGCCTTCCATATCGGGCGAACTGAATGTGCGCAACGCGCGTCCGTAGCTGTAGCTTATCCATCCGCTTATCTTGCCGGTGTTCTTTGTAACAAGCAGGTCGGCTCCGTAATTGTATCCCTTGCCGTCAATCAGATGGTCATAGACCGAATAGTCGGTTGCCAGGAAATCAATAAGCGTTCCGTAGTATTCCAACTGGTTGAAGAGCCTCCTGCAGTATATGGATGCGGATAGTGAATAGTCGCCGTTGAACAGGGGAGTGTTGCCTGAAAGAGTGATTCCCTGCATATACTGGGGCGCGTTACGTTTGTCGGCCGACAGCCAGAACTCAATGGGAAGGCCGTAATCGGTCACGCCTGTCTGGAACAGGAACTGATGCCTTTGTGTAAGGTTGAGCGACAGGTCCCAGCCGTCGGTCTCATTGCTGTAGGAGATGGTCAGAGAGGGATCGGCCGACGGGTAAGTGCTCCCGTCAATTACAAAAAGATTGCCTCTTAAGCCCAGACTTATGTCCAGTCCGTCCGTCACAGGTATGGTCTGGTCTATGAACAGGGAGTATTCCCGGCTCCGCTTATTGCCGGTGTTATGCCCGGACAGGTTGTATGTGCCCGATATGACGGGTTCCTGAAGAGTGATGGAGTGTGATATTGCGTCAAGACCCAGTACGGTGTTTTTACCAGTGGCAATGAATTTGTATCCCAAATCCGTTATTCCGGTGGGCATACTCATGGATATGTTGTCGTGGTGTATCTCAAACTCATTGCCGTATCGGGTCCTGTAGACGGTCTGTTTTAAGGTCAGCTCGTGTCCGGACAACCTGTGTGTCCAGTGGAGAGCCTGCGCATTGTTTCCCCAATTGAATTTTATGTCGGCCATATAGTCGTCCCTATAGAGTCTGACATTGTCCTTGCCCCAATAGAAATCGGCCGTAATGTTATTTCTCTGATTGGGGTTGAAGGTCCAGGTTACATTGGAATCATAGAACGAATAGTCCATCCGGGCATCGTCGCTGCTGAGCCAGGGGGAGTAGAGCATGTTTATGTATGAATCGCGCAGGGAGAGTATTAAACGCGACTTCTTACCGGTAGGTATATTTACGGTACCCTGACTGGATATCAGGCCTACGCTGAATTCTCCGTCGGTTTTGTTCTGTCCGGTCTCCATATCCGGAAGAAATTCCAGCTGGCCGCCTATCCTGTTGGGAGACTGTGCGGTTCCAGGCGTTTTACGGAGTGACATGGATCTGTAGTGTGACGGTATGAAGGTGGAGAAGAATCCAAGCAGATGACATGTGTTATAAAGCGGGACTCCGTCCAGTGAGATCTGGTTGTGACCGTTGGCTCCGCCGTCAATGTTCAGTCGCCCGTCATATTCTCCGGCCATCTGTATGCCAGGAAGCATACGCGTAATGCTTACAGGATCAGTGTTACCCAGGAACTTGGGCAGTCCTTCCAGAAACTCCATGTCCAGATTTAGCTGCCCGCCGCGTGATTCCCTTACTGGCGACCTGTTGACCGAGGCCGATATCTCAACGGAATCAAGGGTATATAACAATTCATCCGGCTCCCGTTGCGCGGACAACGAAGCCAGATGAACTGTCATGATGAATAATACTGATACCTTTTTCAATTCAGGCGTTTATTCTTCTTCGGGTTCGGGATCAACCATCTCCTCATAATCATCCATAAGTGCCTGGAATGTGTTTATGAGTTTCTTGAATTCCCTCTCGTCAAAGTAATCCTCAAATGTGCTGGCCTGACTGCCGTCCGACAGTATGATAACAGGCCTTATGCTCCACCTCTCTCTGTACTGGTTGTATTCGTAAGACCAGTATCTCTGGGCAAACGGCTCCATCTTGACGGCAGCCTGAAGGGTACTGTTTCCGTTAAAGTACATGCCAACGTTCATTGATTCGTTTACCTTGTTGACGTAATCCTTGAACTTTGTCTCATTATCAATGTAGCTCCCGGCCTTGTCCATGTAATTATACAACTTGCGGACATTTGTTATCCAACCGCCCAACTGGACCTTCTTATGGATGTCAACCAGGACGCTAAGGTCGGTAATGTTGGAGTTGTCATTCTCAAACCTCTCCTCAAAATACTCTTCGAGTGCGTCCATGTCATCATCGGTCAAGGTTAACGAGGGGAATCCTGCAATCTTGGCCGATGCGCTTACGGACAGAAGTTCATCGGTATTCAGGAACATCTTGGCCGATGCATACAGGCTGGTGTTACCCTGGAAGGTAATGTTGTCAACCGTAATCCTGTATCCGTTGTTCAGCTTGAATTCGGAACTGACACCTATAATACTGCGGCTGATATCCACAGCACCGTTTCCTGCCAGTGACCTGATGTCTGTCTTGAGTACAAGTTCCATAAGGATGTCGTTGCCTCTTTTGACAATAAACTTTGCCTCTTGGGGCATTTCCAACTCAATGTTGTACTTGTCAATGTATTCGTATGCAAGATACAGGGTGCTGTCTTGATAATACCTGACATTCTCGACATATCTGACACCCTCAGAATAACTGGGCGACAAAAGCTTTGTCTTGGTTCCGGATGTTGACAGCTGGATTACGCAGTCATTTCCGGCCTCATCCTTGAAATCGAATTCAAGGGCGTTGTGCGGAGTTAATGACCAGCATCCGTCGGCTGCTGTAAAGCGACCGGTAAAGTTTGAAAATGCCAGAACCAGTTTGTATTCGGTCAGATATTCATAATAAGACTCTCTCCATGGGTATGAGCTTGAAGTGCTCTTACGCTCATAGGTTTTCCGGGACGATTGTCCAAGCATTTTCTTGCATGCCTCAAAAGCATCATCGCCCCATTGCTCGACATTGTTCCACTCGTAATCGTCATAGAGCCGGTCTATCTCCATTCCAAAATCAGCCAGATCATCGAATTCAGTGCTGGGGAACATGTTGAGCATCTCAATGGATGCATCCTCCAGGAACTCTTTCTGGTCTACGGCCGAATATACGGTTGTGTCTTGGGGATTTTCCGGCTGTTGAGGATTGTCCGGCTTGGCGGGATTGTTGATGGTGTTGTCCTTGTTCTCTTCAAGTTTTTCCTGTTGGTCGCAACTTGAAATAATGCCTGCTCCCAGTATCAGGGACAGACTCAGAATACCAAAAAGTCCTTTATTCATATTGATAAGATTGGTTTGTTAAGGCATGTTGTTATCGGCAAAGATATGCAAAAAATCAAACCGCTGTCAAAAACCGAGGACTTTTATAATAATGGTATCATCTTCGATTCCATCTCCGCCCACAAAAAAACGCCCCGAAAGGGACGTTTTTTTGTGGGTGAAGATGGATTCGAACCACCGAAGTCGAGAGACAGCAGATTTACAGTCTGCCCCATTTGGCCACTCTGGAATTCACCCAGCCTGTATCGCGGTTCTTACTTGCTTGTAAGACGAACGATGTATTTGTCGATGTCAAGACCCTCGTTTGAATCGGGGTACTTGGCCTTGATCTCCTTGTAGAGTTTGAGAGCCTGAGCGGGCTTGTCAAGTGACTCGTACATGAGACCTGCCTGGAGGTAATAGTAAGGTGAAAGCAGGTTGTTGTCAGCCTTCTGGGCGGCCTTTACGAAAGTTGCGGCTGCCTTGCTTACCTGACCGTTGGTGGCATAGCAGTTGGCCAGAGCGCCCAGAGCTGCGGGAGCTACCATCTTGTCCTTGCCGTCGAACTTCTCCAGATACTCCTGAGCTACATCCATGCTGTCAAGCTGAGCGTAGCACAGACCTGCGTAAAGGGCTGCAAGCTTGCCGGCCTTGGTGTTCTTGTACTGCTTGCAGAGTTCCTCGAAACCCTCAAAGCCGTAAGCGTCACCGTTAAGAGCGGTTGAGTAGTCGCCGTTTACAAAGTAGCTCTCACCGGGGAAGATGGCCTCGGATGCCTTAAGCTCACGGGGCTGTACAACCTTGGCGTTGTAAAGCATGCCGCCGGCGATGATTACTATGATTGCTATGAGGCAACCGAAGATAGTCTTCTTGTTGTTCTCAAAAAACTGCTCTGACTTGCTCAATGCCTCTTCGAGGCCCTTCTGCTCCTGCACCTGTGCAGGCTTTGCTGCTTTCTTTGCCATTACGTGATTTTTGTTAGCGGGTGCAAAAATAGTCATTTTTTACTTTGTGTAAACAATTTGACTAAAAAAAGACCCGATATTCTGGAAAAGAAAAGTAATTTCGCGTTCATCAAACGTATCAAAGGACCCAAAATGCAACTGGAACATCTGTTTGTGCAGGATTACCGCAACATAGTTCAGGCCGACCTGGAGTTCTCGCCCAAGCTGAACTGTTTTGTGGGTAAGAACGGCATGGGCAAGACCAATCTGCTGGATGCGGTATACTGCCTCTCGTTCTGCCACAGTTCCATAAGTCAGACCGACCAGCTGACCGTGCGTCACGGCGCCGAATGCTACCAACTGCAGGGATCCTACCGTCTGCCTTCTGGCGACAGGACGGTGATAGGCTGCGTGTCGCGCCCCAAGGGACACAAGCAACTCAAACGTGACGGCAAGGATTATCAGAGATTTTCGGACCACATAGGCTACATCCCGCTGGTAATGGTATCGCCTCAGGATGTGGAACTTATCCTGGGCGGCAGTGACGAGCGCCGCCGTTTCATGGATATCATAATCTCGCAATACGACCAGGAGTATCTCAAACTGCTCATATCATACAACAAGGCGCTCCAGCAGCGTAACGCCCTGCTCAAGATGGAGGTGGAGCCGGACCGCGAGCTGTTCCTGATGTGGGAACAGACTATGGCCGATACGGGAACGCGCATATACGCCAAGCGCAAGTCGCTCACAGACCGTCTGGTGCCCTATTTCCAGGAGATGTACTCGCTCATAGGCGACCCCTCGGAGCAGGTGTCGCTCAAGTTCACATCACACGCCGAGCGCGGTGACCTGCTGGCACAATTGGACGATTGGCGCTCACGTGAACGGGCAGTGGGCTATTCGCTGCACGGAATTCATAAGGATGAGCTTGAGATGGATCTGGACGGCTATCCCATAAAGAGGGAGGGATCACAGGGACAGAACAAGAGCTATCTGGTTGCTCTCAAGCTGGCACAGTACAGACTGCTGAGCGAATCGTGCAGCAAGCGTCCCATACTGCTTCTGGATGACATATTTGACCGTCTTGACGCCGTCAGGGTGGCCCGTATCATCTCACTGGTGTCCGATAACAGCAAGTTCGGCCAGGTGTTCATTACCGATGTGGACCGCAATCACATTGACGGCATTCTGGAGGGCACCGGTCAGGACTACAAGGTTTTCACTGTTCAGGACGGTAACGTTTTATGAAAAAGACCGATTCGGAACAGGTGGGCGGCGTAATACTCCAGTATCTGCGCGAGATGGGGCTGGAGACTCCGCTTAACGAGCATCGGCTCATACAGGCATGGGACAAGGTGCTTGGCCCGGCCGTCTCAAAATACACAAAGGAACTCCGTATTTACAATCAGGTGCTGTTTGTGACCGTCTCGTCGGCGGCACTGCGCAATGAGCTAATGATGCGCCGCACCGAACTGGTGAGCCGCCTGAACGCACAGGCCGGCGCCCAGGTGATCACTCAGATTGTTCTCCGCTGATTATTTCAGGATCTCGACGGCCTTGGTGACTGCAGGGTCGCTCAGGTTGATGAACGATATGTAGTCCTGCATATCGAGCGCATCGTATATGATGTTGCCGTACAGGGCGGTACGCATCTGCTTGCGGGCGGGCAGGCTGAGCGAATGGTCCCTCTTGACGCCGTTCTTGGCGGCGTAGTCGTAGAACTTGGTCAGCACATTGTCGGCATCCAGGTAGTTCTCCACATCGGCATAGGTCTTGAGTCCGGCAAAATCGGACCTGCGGCTGTCAACATACTTGAATGAGTATTGGTTGATGAGGCTCTTGCGCACTACGTTGGAGTAGTAGGTGGAGTATCCTGTGGTATCCTGGGCTACGAACACATCGGGCATGATTCCGCCGCCGCCGTAGACTGTGCGGCCGCCCTTGGTGGTGTAGACCTCGTCCTCGTTCTGCTTGATGCTGTCGGCACTGAAGAACTCGCCGTGCTCGTAGCGCTTTACTATATCCATGGCATAGTCCTCGTCGGAGTCACCGTAGGGCTTCTGGATGCATCGGCCCGAAGGGGTGTAGTAACGTGCTATGGTGATGCGTATGCTTGATCCGTCGTTAAAGTCGATGGGCTCCTGGACCAGTCCCTTACCGAACGAGCGGCGTCCTACGATGGTTCCGCGGTCGTTATCCTGGATGGCGCCGGTAAAGATCTCGGCGGCCGATGCCGATGACTCGTCAATCATGACTACCAGAGGTATGTTCTTGTAGTGTCCGCGTCCGTCGGCAAACTGCTTGGCCATGGGGCTGTGGGCTCCTTGAGTATATACTATAAGGTCGTTCTTGGGCAGGAACTCGTTGACCATCTGGATGGCTGCACCCAGGTAACCGCCGCTGTTGCCGCGCAGGTCGATGATGAGTTTCTTCATGCCCTTGGAACTGAGCTCGGCCAGGCTTACCATCATCTCGGAGAAGGTGGTCTCGCCGAACTTGTTTATCATGATGTAACCAATCTGGTCCGATATCATATAAGCGGCGTCCACGCTCTTGACGGGTATGTCGCCGCGCTCGATGGTAAAGTCCACCAGATCAGGCTCCCCGTTACGCATCACGCTGATCTTGACGGTGGTGCCCTTGGGGCCCTTCAGGTTCTTGACAATATCGTTGCTGGGTATCTTCTTGCCGGCAAACAGCGAGTCGTTGATGAGTATGATACGGTCACCTGCCAGCACGCCAACCTTCTCGGAGGGGCCGCCGTGAATCACGTTGTTGACGCGTACGGTATCGTCCTGGATGGAGAACTGTATGCCGATGCCCGAGAAGCTGCCGTGCAGCTCGTCGTTGCTCACCTGGGTCTCCTCGGCGGGATAGTAGGCCGAGTGGGGATCCAGAGCCTCAAGTATGGTGGGCAGCACACGGTCCATGATGGAATCCATGTCCACCTGGTCCACGTACTTGCGGTCAATTGCTTTTATCAGGGTCTCAACCTTTTGCGATCCGGTGTTGGACGGACCAGCGTGGAATGAGTTGTTGTTCCTCTTGTAGAGTCCTATCATGGCTTCGATTCCAAGGAAGAATCCCATGGTCAGGACAAAAATGATCTGTACTATTCGCTTGAGTGTTTTCATTCTTTCGTGTTCAAATCAAGATATACTACTTCAATTCCTGCGCGTCTGAGCAGATCCACACCGTCTGTAAGTCTGTATTGTTCGGTATATATGACTCTCTTTATGCCTGACTGGATTATCAGCTTGGCGCACTCGATGCAGGGCGATGCGGTCACGTAGAGTGTGGCTCCGTCACTGCTGTTGGAGGAACGCGCCAATTTGGTTATGGCATTGGCTTCGGCATGCAGCACATATGGTTTGGATACATTGTTTTCATCTTCGCAAATATTCTCGAATCCGGTGGGAGTGCCGTTGTACCCGTCGGAAATAATCATGTTGTTCTTGACCACGAGAGCACCTACCTTGCGGCGTACGCAGTAGGAGTTTTCGGCCCAAATCTGAGCCATTCGTGCATATCGGCGGTCCAAAGCCGCCTTCTTGGATTCGTCCATAATCAAAACATCTTTTCAAGCGCGGGAATCAGTATCTCCTTGCGGCGCAGGGAGATGAGCCCCTCGGCCTCAAGGGTGTTGAGTTCACGCGACACATTCAGTCTTGTGGCGTCCATAAGGAGCGCCAGGTCATTCATCTTTATCGCAAGACGTTTCTGCCCGCTCTGGATATCCGACAGGCTGCGTACAAACCGGATGATGCGCTGTCTCAGAGTCATGCCGTTCAGCTCCCACAGGTGGCTGTCCAGCTGCTGGACGCGTCCGCTCAGTATGTTGAGCAGGTTCATCCGGCATATGTTGTACTTGCCCAGTTCGGTGTAGATGTACTGCTTGTCCACCATCAGGAAACTGCACGGGCTGGCGGCTGTGTAGGTACGCAGGTAGGATCCTGCGCGGCCGAACATGGAGTAGGGCTCTATCAGGCACGGGGCCTCAATCAGCTCCGAGAAGGTAAAGTTGCCGTTGATGCCGCTGCGTGAGCTCTCCACCGAGCCGTTTATCAGGAACGCCAGGCTTCCGCAACGGTCACCTGCGCTGATTACGACATCGCCCTGCGCATACCTTATGAAATCCAGGCGTATTTTCTGCAGCAAGCTGTTGAAATCGCCCTGGTTCATACCCTGAAAAAGGGGCAGGCTGAGCAATGTGTCGTACATCGGAAGTTCCATCAGGCACAATCGTCTTAAATTCACGCAAAGTTACTTTTTTTTCTTTGCAGATACCCAATAATCCAAAGGAATCACTATTTTTGTAGAAAAGTGGTCCCAGTCAGACCACAGTATGTTTAACCATTTCAATACTTGTTTTGCTATGATGAATTTTTTTAACTCGCTTGAGCCGTTACAGAGGTTTTTCTGGGTTATCGCATGTTGCGCATCGTTGGTTTTCATCATCCAGACCATCATGACTTTCATTGGACTGGGAACCGATGCCGATATCGACGCAGGGCCTATGGACGGAGCGGTTGATTCCGTGGAAGACGGTGAACTGAGCGGAGTGTTCTCATTCCGCAACCTGATCAATTTCCTGCTCGGCTATGGATGGGCTGGAGTATTGCTGTTTGATTCCATCGAGAAACGTTTCCTTCTGCAGATTGTAGCCATCGCGGTAGGTCTGTTGTTTGTGCTTGCGTTCGTATTTATGTTCCGTCAGGTCATGAAGCTTTCGCATGACGGCAGCTTTAAGATGAAAGAGGCAGTAGGTCTCAGGGCCGATGTATATCTGCGCATCCCGGCTGCACGTTCCGGTCGCGGTAAGGTGCAGGTGAGCGTCAAGGGCTCGGTACATGAGATTGATGCGGTTACCGACAGTGATACCGAGATCGCTACCGGCGGTCAGGTGGAGATTGTGGAGGTTTTGGGTGATGACTTGCTGCTGGTTAAGTAATTGAGAATTGAAAATTGAGAATTGAGAATTCTTTCAGTCGCTTCGCTTTGTGAAAGCGTCCCTTCGGGCCGAGCGGAGAATTGAGAAATTGAAACAACTAAATACTATTAACTTAAAATGATTTTACACAGTACTTTTCTTTCTGCCATGAGCGGAAACAGCATTTCAATTCTGGTTGTGATTGGAGTTGTACTCCTTTTCATACTGTTTGCGACCATTATCCGCAGGTACCGTCGTTGCCCGTCGGACAAGATTCTTGTAGTTTACGGTAAGACCGGTGGCGGCTCCGCCAAGTGTATCCACGGCGGCGGTAAGTTTGTATGGCCTGTAATCCAGGACTATGCATACCTGAGCCTGACACCTATCTCCATAGATGCCAACCTGACCAACGCACTGAGCCGTCAGAACATCCGCGTGGATGTACCCTGCCGTTTCACCGTAGGTATCTCAACCGAGCCGGACAGCATGAACAATGCTGCCGAGCGTCTGCTGGGCCTCACAGCCGAGGAGATTCAGGAACTGGCACGTGATATCCTGTTCGGTCAGCTCCGTCTGGTTATTGCAACCATGTCAATCGAGGAGATCAACAGCGACCGTGACACCTTCCTGGAGAAGATTGCCAAGAACGTTGAGGTTGAGCTTAAGAAAATCGGCCTCCGTCTGATCAACGTAAACGTAACCGATATCAAGGATGAGTCAGGTTATATCCAGGCTTTGGGTAAGGAGGCTGCCGCCAAGGCCATCAACGAGGCTAAGGTTAGCGTGGCTGAGCAGGACCGAAACGGTGAGATCGGTAAGGCCGAGGCCGTAAAGGAGACCCGTATCCGTACATCACAGGCCAACGCCGTAGCCGTACAGGGTGAGAACAACGCCAAGGTTGAGATTGCCAATTCTGATGCATTCCGCCGTGAAAAAGAGGCCGAGGCCAACCGTCTGGCTGTAACAGCCGAGAAGGTTCAGCAGGCTAAGGCACTTCAGGATGCCTATATCGCAGAGCGTGACGCCGAGAACGCCCGTGCCGAGCGTGAGCGTTCAACCCAGCAGGCCAACATCCTGGTTGCCCAGCAGGTTGAGAAGGACCGTATAATCATAGCCGCCGAGGCTGAGGCCGAGAAACTCCGCGTAAGCGCCAAGGGTGAGGCCGATGCTATTTTCGCCCGCATGGAGGCTGAGGCTAAGGGTTACTACGAGATCCTGACCAAGCAGGCTGCCGGTTATGACAAGATGGTACAGGCTGCAGGCGGTGATGCTTCCAAGGCATTCATGCTGCTCATGTCCGAGAAGATGCCGGAACTTGTAAAGACTCAGGTGGAGGCTATCAAGGGTATCAAGTTCGACAACGTAACCGTTTGGGATTCAGGCAACAGCGCCGACGGAAAAGGCTCAACCGCCAACTTCCTGAGCGGCCTTATGAAGTCCGTACCTCCCATGTCTGACCTCTTTAACATGGCCGGCCTGAACCTGCCCGAGTATCTGGGTAAGAAGAAGGAGACTGAGGCTGCCCAGGCAGAGGAAGTCAAGGACGAGAAGAAAAAGAAGTAAGCCATTGGGGACGGTTCCGTTTGGCCCTGATTTGCACTTAGTAAACTATCTGCACTAAGGGGCCAAACGGAACCGTCCCCATTGGCTCTCAACATTCGCTAACCTTATAGAATATGTGCAAATACTATGGTAGATTTTAATTATTACGCACCGACTGAGGTGGTATTCGGAAAGGATTCCGAGGAACAGGTAGCCCAGCTGGTCAAGAAATACGGCGGTACTAAGGTGCTGGTTCATTACGGTGGCAAGAGCGCCATCAAGTCCGGATTGCTTGACAAGGTGGAGCGTCTGCTCAAGGAGGGCGGCGTTCAGTATGTGACACTGGGCGGCGTGGTTCCCAACCCCAGACTGTCAAAAGTACATGAGGGCATAGAACTTTGCCGTAAGGAGAAGGTTGACTTTATCCTTGCAGTGGGCGGCGGCAGTGTGATCGACTCGGCCAAAGCCATAGCTTACGGCGTTCCTTATGACGGTGAGGTTTGGGATGTCTATATGCAGCGCTATACTCCGCAGACCTGCCTCCCGGTGGCATCGGTCCTGACAATCCCTGCTGCAGGCAGTGAGATGAGCGAGTCCAGCGTGATCACCAACGAGGACGGCGACATCAAGGTGGGTTACTCCAACAACATAAGCCGTCCCAAGTTCGCCATCATGAACCCCGAGCGTACCTACACTCTGCCTCCCTATCAGACGGCTGCAGGTATCACCGACATCATGATGCACACCATGGAGCGTTATTTCTCACATGATGACGATATGAACCTGACCGACGCTGTGGCCGAGGCTCTGCTGCGTACCATGATTGAGTGCGCACCTGAGGTGCTCAAGGATCCCACGAACTACCGTTACCGCGCACAGATTATGTGGGGCGGCAGTATTGCCCACAACGACCTGACAGGCTGCGGCCGCATAGGCGACTGGGCGACACATCAGCTGGAGCATGAGCTGAGCGGTATGTTCGACGTTACACACGGTGCAGGTCTGGCAGCCGTATGGCCCAGCTGGGCACGTTACGTCTATAAGTGCAATGTGAGCCGGTTCGTACGCTTTGCCGTGAACGTAATGGGCGTGGAGAACGACTTTACCGATCCCGAGGGCACAGCCATACGCGGTATCGAGGCTATGGAGCGTTTCTACCACTCAATAGGTATGCCCATCAATATCCACGAGCTGATAGGCCGTGAGGTGACCGATGCCGAGATCAAGGAGATGGTCCGCAAGTGCAGTCACGACGGTAAGGCTCCTCAGGGACAGTTCAAAGTACTTGGCCCTGCTGATATGGAAGCCATCTATAAGATTGCCAAGTAAGCGCTAGTCGCTGTAGTTGTGATCTATAACAATACTGATCTGCTGGTCGGGGAGGACTTGTCCTAACTGCTCCAGCAGATTTTTTATGAACGCCTCATCATCGGTCACGCTCATATCGGGCACCACATCGACGGTTATCAGGTTGCGGTCGTCGTAATAGTAGAATCCGTGTACCTGGAGAATGTGCTCCTGGCTCATGATGGTCTGTACAACGGTCTTCTGTATCTGGGCGCACTTGGTGTTGCCGGTGGCATTGGCGTAGACTCCCACTGTCATCACTATCCCGTGACGCTCCATCATGTTCTCGGTAATCTGGCGCGTAAGGCCGTGTATCTGATGGGCGGTCATGGTGTCGGGCACGCCTATATGGAGTGAACCGATGGACAGGTTGGGACCGTAGCTGTGCAGTATGATGTCGAACACGCCCTGCACGCCGTCCATCTTTGCGACCTCCTGCTTGATTTCACGTATCAGCTGAGCCGGAGCCCTTGCGCCGAGCAGCTGGTTGATGGGCGATGCCAGCATCTCGATACCGGCCTTGATGATTACGGCCGATATCAGCACGCCCAGGTATCCGTCCAGCGAGACATTCCAGATGAGCATCACTCCGGCCGATACCAGCGTGGCAAGGGTGATGACGGCGTCGAACAGGGCATCGGCCCCGGAGGCGATAAGTGCATCGCTCTCAAGCTTCTTTCCCTGGTTCTTGACGTACCATCCCAGCACCAGTTTGGTAAATATGGCGGCGATGATCACAATCAGTGTGATGGTGGTGTACTCGGGCAGGGTGGGGTTGATGATCTTCTTGACCGATTCCACCAGCGATGTGATACCGGTTGTCAGGACAATGGCAGAGATGATGATTGCCGTAAAGTACTCAATGCGGCCGTATCCGAAGGGGTGTTCGGTATCGGCGGGACGCACCGAGAGCTTGGTGCCTACAATGGTTATCACACTGGACAGGGCGTCGCTCAGGTTGTTCACGGCATCAAGCACGATGGCAACCGAGTGCGCCAGCAGTCCTACCAGTGCCTTGAAGCCGGCCAGCAGGACATTGGCCACAATACCTATTACACTGGTGCGTATTATCTGTTTGGAACGGTTCATCCTTTTTATGTTTTGAGGTTGTTGGTCTGTAGTTGTGACAAAATTAATAATTGTTTTAATTTTGACGCAAAATTGAAGAGATATGCTTAGGGCACAGCAATGGAATTCACAGATATGGTTGAGCGGCATGTACAAGGCCTCAATCACACGTGGAGGGGATGCCAAGAGGGCGCTTCTGACCAAGGTGTTTACCCATAACCTGGACATATTCCGCGACGGCGCGTACCGTACGGAGAGCGGCCGCGTGGTCACACTTCCTGTGAGCGGGGCATTCGTTGAGAACTCCCAGATGTTCTCAGCTCCGATACAACTTCCTGCAGAATACATTAAGGCCGATACTCAGTTATCGGTCCTTAATGTTGACTGCATTATTGCTACGCGTGATCTGGTGGAGCAGGGGTTCAATCCGGCTGTGCTGAATATGGCCAGCCTCTATCATCCGGGTGGAGGTGTGCTTCAGGGCTCAGGCGCACAGGAGGAGGAACTCTGCCGCCGCAGCACACTGGCAATCTCCCTGTACCAGTTCTCACTGCCCGGCGGCCGCTACGGCGATCTGGCCGATATGGTGGGCGTAAAGCGCCGCGCCGAGCGTTATCCCATGGACAATACCTACGGCGGAATATACAGTCCGGGCATCACATTCTTCCGTGGCACTCAGGAAGAGGGCTACGTGCTGCTGGAGGAGACATTCCAGGCTGCGGTGATATCGGTCGCATCCCTGAACTACAACCCCAAGCACGGGCACAACACCCTGGACAACGGCAATATTCCCGAGTCCGATAAACCCGTCCTCAAGGAGAAGATACGCACCATCCTGCGCATCGGCGCCCTGAAGGGTCACGACAGTCTTGTGCTGGGAGCCCTGGGCTGCGGAGCCTTCTGCACCCCTCCCGCCCAAATGGCCCGACTGTTCCATGAGGTGCTGGACGAACCCGAGTTTGACGGCCGCTTCCGCAAAATAATCTTCGCGATAATAGACAGCCCCTCCAGCAACAACTTCAAACCTTTCAAAAAAGAGCTGGGGTGACGAGGTGACAAAGGGGACGGTTCCGTTTGGCTCACACGAGCCAAACGGAACCGTCCCCTTTGTCACCTCTCGAGAAATTTCAGTACCTTTGCAGCATGGAAAGAACATTGGTAATTCTTAAGCCGTGCACAATACAGCGCGGTCTGATTGGAGAGGTAATATCACGTTTTGAAAAACGCGGTCTCAAACTTGTAGCCATGAAGATGGAGCAGCTCACTCCCGAGATCCTGCGCCAGCACTACGCACACATGGTTCAGAAACCGTTTTATCCCATAATAGAGAAGTCCATGATGGCGGCTCCCGTGGTTCTGTGCTGCTGGGAGGGCATCGATGCCGTAAGCGTTGTCCGCGAGATGGCGGGCGCCACCAACGGCCGCAAGGCTGTGCCGGGAACCGTTCGCGGTGACCTTTGCGTAAGCCATCAGGAGAACATCATCCACGCATCGGACTCACTTGAGACAGCAAAAGCGGAACTGGAGCGCTTTTTCAGTTCCAAGGACTATTGCGACTACCAGTCTCCGCTGTTTGACTATCTCTACGCTCAGGACGAGCTTTGATTCCCTTAAGGACGGTTCTTGGAGCCGTCCTTTTTTTATTGCATAGTCCGATAGAATATCATCTTGTCGGAGTATTTGTCCGTGAACAGGTTCCTTACCATCTGACTGTTGGCGCGTGAGTATCGCATGACGATGCTTTTGCGCTTGCCGTCCACGAGTTCCTTTACGGCCGATTCCAGATTCTCGGGCGAAACGGCGTCACCGTTGGCGGGATAGCCGTTGGGAAGCTCCCTGTAGATGTATGCCTGCTGGTTGGTGACGGACTGCCAGGCTGCCTTGATGTGGGGCTGCAGCTCCTTCATGGCTTGGTCGCTCCATTCCATCATTTTCTGCTGCATCTCCTGGTACTTTTTCTGTATCGAGGACTGGTATTCGCCAAGTTCCTTCTCATAGGAGCTACGCAACTCGGCCGACATGCCATCGCGAGCCTTCTCATAATCCCGGATCCTTTTCTCCAGTTCCTTCTGCATAGACTCAAGCTCCTGCTGATACTCATCGTTAATGGTCTGAGCATGCTCCTGTGCCTTATTGAACTCTTTGACAAAAGCTTCCACCTGAGGCGTATTCAGAGCGCCCTGTGCGTTGGGTCTGCCCCATGACATAACCAGTGATGTTATCTCCTGGTCTATCTGGTCACCCTCGATATTTGCTGCGCTCAGGTAGATCCACTGGGGTACGTTGGGTGCTACGCTGTCGTTGCTCAGACTGAAATTGATGGGAATGGTGTATTTGACGCTGACCGGCTTTCCGTCGGACCTGGCGGGAATCCACTTGGGCATGGCGTTGATAACCCTTATGGCTTCGGCATCAAGCAGGGGATGAACCGATGTAACAACCTCGGGATCTTTTGGGGTTCCATCCTCATCGATAGTGAATGATACTATCACTCTTCCCTGGATGGAGCTGTCCCTGCATGCGGCCGGATATCGGACGGTGCGGCGCACGTGCTGCAGCAACTCTCCCATGCCGCCGGGGAAACCGGCTGACTCCAGCACGGGCTCATGGGAACTCTCTTTGCGGAGCTTTACGGGACCGTTGGCTATCGGTCTTCTGGCCTCCATATATCCCGGATATGTTATCCTGAGCTGATGATTGGGATTTACAATACGCAATCTGAAGTTTCCGTGGTTGTCGGTAACCTGATGGGCGAATATGCTGTCGTTCTGACCAACCTCGACGACATTGGCCATCGTTATGGGAGCGTCACTGTCGGCATCCGTCACAACACCGCTGATGATTTCCCCGGCCTTGACGGTCAGTGTAACAACTCTATACTGCGGTTCTTCCTGATTGGCAGGAGGGGGGGCGATAGGTGAGATCTCCTGGTTGAAATCAGGTGTGACAATACGGGATACGGAGTTGATGTCAAACGTCTCGTCCGGAGCAGTCTCGCCGGACACGACGGTAACAGGTTCATTGTCTGTATTTACGGCCTTTTCTGTACGCGCAAACAGGACAGAAGTCATTCCCAGCATGGGAATCAGGAGCAGAAGCCATATGATGCGTCTTTTCCTTGTTTTGTTCTTGTTCATCATAATGATTCTCTTTTTAATGTTCAGGTTGAAGGAACTGGCCAGCGCATAGGCCTCTGCGCCGACGGTCCTTATCAGTAACAGTCTCTGATAATCCTGTTCATGGATGCCGTAACGGTTGATCACTTCGTCATCGGCCTCAAATTCGTGGACTATCTTTATCTCTTGGAGTACGAGCCAGCACACCGGGTTGACGATGGTGCAGGCAAGCAGTATTATAAGGTCTATTGAGTGCATGAGCCTTACGTGCGAGAACTCATGACGCAGGCTTGCGCGGCGGGCAAAGCCGCTCTCCATATCGGAAATGACAATGTAGTTCATCCAGCTGAAGGGACCGTAAGTCTCTTGGTGAGTCACCAGCCACACGGTGCGGCTCAGGCGACGGCGGGGCTTGCCCTTGAGGAACCGGCGTGCCTTAATGATTCCGCGGCTCCAGCCTACAAGCAGTGTTCCCACATATGCTGCGTAGGTGCAGACCAGTATGACAGCCCATAAACGGGACGGGGATGCGGGCTTTTGTACATCGGCCTCACTGATTACAGCCTGGGGCTCTGCCGCAAAGATGAATGTTCCGGACAGTTCGTGGGCAAACTCCGTGTCCTGAATGGTCATGTCGCTTACCAGAGGAGTGCTTTCGGGAATAGTCAAATGGACAAGGGGGAGAAGGGCCGAGAGCAATGTGGCTCCCAGCAGGTAAAACCGGTTGAAACGGTACAGCGTGGTTCCGCTGAATGCTGCCTTGTATATGGCCAGCAGGACCAGCAGGGCAAACGCCCACTCAATTATGTAAAGGACTATACTACCCATAATTCAATTATTTCTTTTCGACCATGCGGATAAGTTCCTTGAGTTCATCGACGCTGACCTCCTGCTGCTCTACAAGACATGAAATAAAATCCATGTAGGAGCCGCCGAAGAACTTGTTCACACTGTCCTTGTTTACTGACTCGGCATATTTTTCGCGGCTTACCGCAGCCTCATACAGAAAGAATCGGGCACCCAGTTCGCGGTGAGTCACCATTCCGCTGTTCTCAAGCCTGCGTACGAACGTGGCCACAGTGTTGAAGTGGGGTTTGGGCTCGGGCAGACGTTCCAGAATATCCCTCATAGAGAGCGCTCCACCGTCCCAGAGCGCATTCATTACGGCAAGTTCTTTTTCTGTAAGTCTCTTCATATGGCGTATTTGTAACTAATGTCTGACGCAAATAAACTACATGTTGTAATTATATCCAAACATTTTTACGTTTTTTTGGATTATTGTTGTAGTTATATACACAATCGGAGCGCTCTGCGTGTTGTTCTTTTGATTACTTTTGTGAACATGAATCTCAGGAGGATCATATTTGCAGTGCTGCTGATGTGCCCGCTGGCGGGGCTCAAGGCGCAGGATTGGAGCAGTCCCGAAACCGAATCCCTGATGCGCACATACGTCAAGCAGTATTTCCAGGTGGAGGGCCGTGTATTCGGGACCGATGATTACGAGCCCGACCCTTATCCGCTCCAGGGCGCCAACATCAAGGTGACCTGCATGGGCGACACCACCTCCTTTGACGGATCGGCAGCCGATAACGAAGGCCGTTTCTGGGTATACATTCAGCGCAGGAAACGTATCCGTGACACACGCCTGCGCGTAACCGTATCGTACCTGGGAATGCAGACAGTGGACTCCATCTTTGACCCTTCCATGACCAAGGAGTCGGGAATCAGTATATATAAGGTCAACCTGGACTCGCTGGTGCTGCGCAGCAACCCGGTCACCACGCAGGAGGTGGAGATCGTGGCGGAGCTGCAGCGAATGTACCAGCGCGGCGACACCATAATATTCAATGCCGATGCATACGAGATGCCTACCGGAAGCGTGCTGCTGGATCTGGTGCGCCGCCTGCCGGGACTCAAATATGCCGACGGCAAGATGACCTACCTGGGTCGCGACATCAACGAGATACGTCTGAACGGCGACCAGTTCTTTAAGCGCGACATGAGCATTGCGCTCAACAACATGCCCACCGATAAGATCAAGAGCCTCAAGGTCTATGAGGTTCCGGACGATACCCTGAACGTGAGGAGTGACAATCATCTGGTCATGGATATGCAAACCAAAGAGCCTATTGACCGGACGCTGTTCTCAAACGTGGCGTTGGCCACCACCGATTCTTTTGACAGGTACAGCATCTCGGTGGATGCCTCCCTATGGAAAGACGACGGGTCCGAGTTGTACGGCTCCTTTAACCGAAACACCATCCCCAATGAGTATTCGCACGTGCTCAGGGAGGAGAATTCCAACGGCAACGTCTATGTGAGCAAACAGTTCGACAAGGTGTCGGTCAACGGTTCGGCCTACTATGAAAGTGATTTTACCCAGGAGAAAGAGGCCGACTACAGCAAGATGTTCATGCCCGATTTCACCCAGAACTCGGTGAGTGAGAATACGGATCAGAACAATGAACACTCCTGGAATGGTGACGTGGGAGTGAACGGCCGCATAAACAATAAGATGTGGTACAGCGCGAGCCTTGAGATGAGCAGGCGATGGAGCAGTAGTGCAAGCCTGTTGTCCGATTCAATATCAAATGAGGGCGAAGGACTTGTCAGCGCCACGCGGCAGTCGGTCAATGGTGACTCGGAAGGCCATTCGTATAATGCCAACAGCAGTTTTACATGGAACTTCGGCAAGGGTTCCAAGTACAACCTGAATGTAAGTATGGGTATGGGGCATACCGATACCCGACAGAGCAGCATCAACTCGTCCGTAAACCGTTTTGTGCAGTTTGGCGACAGCGTCAGGATGGTTGATCACAGGATCAGCACGCCGTCCAACTCCAATAACTACAGGTTACGCGCCCATTTACAGCGGCAGATGCGTGCCGGCTATCTGGGATTAGGTTACTTTTTATCGTACAATGACAGCAAGAGTCTGCAGAACTATCAGGATATGGGAACGGACGGTTCGCTGAGTGATGTGGACTCACTCTACATAGACAGGCGCAACAGCAATCTGGAGCATACGGTTGATCTTGATTATTTCTACAGCGACTCACTGTACAGGATCAATCTCAGTGCAGAGGCCACGCCGGTGGTCATGACCATCGACAACCTTAACCGTATACCCGGCAGGGATAACGAGCATATCCGCTACAGCGGTATACGTTACCAGGTGAGCGCCAATTTCCGTGTCAGGATATTCCGCCGCAGCCAGTTTGGGGTGGGGTACAACGGCTTCAACGGGCTGCCCGGGGCCGATCAGCTGTCCACCGTGACAGACTACAGGAATCCCATGAACATCCGTGAGGGCAACAGCAACCTGCATAACTCGTTCTCGCACAACTTCAATCTGGAATTCCAGTACAGGTCGTGGATGCGTACCACTTTCAATTACGGAACGGTCAGGGACCAGATAACCACACTGACACGTCTGGACCGCAAAACAGGCGCCCGCATCACATCGCCCGCCAATATCAACGGCAGCTGGAACATGCGCGAATACCTGTATCTTACATATCCGTTCCAGGATCTCTCGTTGGGATTTACCGCCAGCCACTCGCTCAACCATAACGTGGCATATGTGCAGTCGTTCACCGATTCGGACCCCAAGACGAGTGCCACCGATTACCACCGCGTAAGCCTTTCGCTTGAGGGTGCATATTCCGACCAGTTCTGGATGATAAGCGGAAATGTGGGCTATGATATGGACAGGAGCAAGAGCGACTATCTGGACAGGTCAAACGGCGGTAAAAGGGTGACAGCCGGGGCCGAAGTGACATATCAGTCGTCGTTCGGACTGGGTGCATCCACCAGTTGCCGTTACAACCACCCGTTCGGGTACGAGATGGAAGCGGCCAACCGTGCCGAGTGCCTGTGGAACATATCGGCCAATTACAGTTTCCTTAAGGAGCGTCAGGCACGCATCAGCCTGACCTGGCGTGACATACTCAAATCCTACAACGGATTCTCGGCAAGTGTTACGGGTACCAGCTGGAACGAGAGCCGCACATTCTGCGACACCTCGATGTTTGTTATCGCCTTCAGTTACCGCTTTAACAGATTCAGATAATCTCCTGATGGGGATTTAACTTGCGCAGGGCGTTGGGACTCTTTCCCGCAATCTTTTTGATGAACTTGCTGAACGACGACTGATCGGCAAAGTTCAGTTCGTCCGCAATCTCCTGAATGCTCATGTCCGATGACAGCAGCATGGAGCGTGCGGTGGAGAAGAGCAGGTCCGATATGATTGAACTCAGGGTCTTGCCGAATATATTTGTGGCTATCTGGTTCAGATACTGTGGTGTAAGGCACATCTTCTGTGCGTAGAACTTGGCCTGATGCTCATTTCGGTAGTTGTTGACTATGTGGATATATAGTTCTCTTGCCAGGACCTGTTGACGGGTGAGCGGCTTGTCTGAGTCCGATATCTCTTTCATGTGTATCTGCATGATATTGTCCAGCTCCACATGATGCCATACCGTAGCAAGCCTGATGAACGGAATCCTGTTGGGGCAATCTTCACGGTTAATCTGCTCCATGATTCTTTCCAGACAGGCCTTCATGGTCCGGGATTCCTGTCCATTCAGTGAAATAACCGGGTGAAAGTATGTCTGGGTCCATCTTTCGGATTTGACAAGATAATTCAAATGGATTGAAAGGTTGTGCCCGTTTGAATCCAGCAGCAACAGGCGCACCGTATAGTCCGGACTGTATTCCAGTATACGGCAGGAGTGTGTAGGGGCTATTATGAACATTTTTCCGGGATCCAGGCGGTATCTGTCATTGTTGAATTCGGTAATGCTGTATCCCTGTAAAACGTATCCTACGGCAAATGCGTCAATTGCAAAGAGTTCCCTGCTCTCCCGGAGTATGCCGACATTTGTGGTCAGCACGATCACCTGGTTCCTGAAAGAGCATATGGAATCATTCTGCTGCTCAATGTCTATTATTTCCTGTATACTGAATCTGTGCATATTTTCAGTATGGTTATGATTTCAAATGTATGAATTTTTTAAAATTGGATTTCAATTCAGACAACTAAGATATGTTTTATTTGCCTAATCTGTTTCAAAATGGACATATTTATTTGATTTTTGGAATTACCTGTTCCATGTGATATGGCGATATTTGCAATGCAATCATGTGCTGTCGAGAAGACATTTCTGATTGTAAAGGCAATGTTGGAATGAAAAGGTGTCCGTAAGTGTATCTTGAGTTCTTTCCTTTTCAATACTCATGATGCATGGACCCCGGATAAATGGCAGTCTTGTAAGGTTGGCTGCCATTTATTTTTTTTGTTCATTCGTGTATGGCGGACTGCAGAACCTCACTAAGAGTGGGGTGAGCGTGGATTACGGACTGCATCTGCTCCAGAGTGCCGTTCAGATTCATTACAGCCGCAATCTCATGTATCAGGTCCGATGCGTGCGCACCCATCAGATGAGCACCCAGTATACTGCCGTCGGCACCTGTAATCAGCTTGCAGTAGCCGTCGGTCTGGTCCATTGATACGGCCTTTCCGTTGGCCCGGTAGAATGACTTGAGGCATCGGAACTCAATACCCTGCTCCTTGCACTGCTCCTCGGTAAGTCCCGCCATTGCAACCTCGGGCATGGTGAAAACGGCAGCCGGAACAAGGTCAAAGCGGATGGAATCCTTCTGTCCGCAGATGGAATTGAGGGCGCGGAGTCCCTGATAGGTAGCCGCATGTGCCAGCATGATGCCGCCGGTGACATCGCCCACCGCGTAGATACCCGGGACGGATGTCTCAAAACTATCATTCACGGCAATGCCCTTGCGGCTGTACTCAATGCCCGCCGCCTCCAGGTTCAGCCCCTCCACGTTGGGACGTCGGCCTACCGCCATAAGCACCTTATCGGCCTGAACGGTGAACTCCTTCTCCTTCTTGACATATGTCACGGTATTGCCGTCAATGCGGGTTACCTGCGCCTGCACCTCGATGTTTATGCCGCGCCTGGAGAGCGACTGCTTGAGACGCTTGGCCAGGTCTGTGTCAAAACGGGGCAGTATGGTGGGGCAGAACTCCAGGACCGTGACCTCGCTGCCAAAGCTGCGGAAAATGGAGGCGAACTCCAGACCTATCACGCCGCCGCCAATCACGCAAAGGCTCTCCGGAGCTTGGGTGAGTTCCAGAATCTCCTTTGATGTGATGCAGCTCTCAGCCCCTGGAACAGGTAGGGAGGCCGATAAGGATCCGGTTGCGATGATGATTCTGTCGGCCGTATACTCCTGTCCGTTGCACAGTACCGTACGGGCATCCTTGAAGGCAGCCCTTCCCTGTATCACCTGAACACCCTTGAGCAGCAGTTCCACTCCGCTCCTGAGCTGCTGGATGACAGCCTGCCTGCGTTCTGCAGCGGTGACAAAGGAGGGTTTGCAATCCAGGCCGGCCTTGAGGTTCTCCTCTATCAGTTGGGCATAGTGGCAGAATGTCTTGGTGGGTATGCAGCCCTCGTTAAGACATGTTCCGCCCAGAGGACCCTCATTTATCAGGGTAACCTCCATACCGCGCTTTGCAGCCTCTACCGCAGTCTCGTATCCGCCGGGACCGGCTCCTATTATGAGCAGTTTCATGCTTCGGTGTATTTAAGGATAGGATTACGTGCTGCCGTTGTCTCGTCGGGACGGGATATGGGCGTGGTATGAGGAGCGCTGTGCAGGATATCGGGATCACGGGCAGCCTCGGCTGCAATCTCGCGCATCACCTCTATGAATCCGTCGATAGTCTCCTTTGACTCGGTCTCGGTGGGCTCTATCATGATGGCCTGATGGAACAGGAGCGGGAAATAGATGGTGGGAGCGTGATACCCGAAATCGAGCAGACGCTTGGCCACATCGAGCGTGGAAGCCCCCTCCTTACCCTCGCATGCACCGTCATTGATTAGTCCGTCAAACACAAACTCATGCTTGCAGACACTCTCAATGGGCAGCTTGTAGAGGTCCTTGAGCGACTCCTTGATGTAGTTGGCGTTGAGCGTGGCCAGCTTGCCGCACATCTTGACGTTCTCACGGCCCAGCATCAGAATGTAAGCGTAGGCACGCAGTATCACGCCAAAGTTGCCGTTAAAGCCCGATACGTTCACGCCAAGGAAGGGAACCAGCTTTTCACAAACACCCACAGGACCGCTGCCGGGGCCGCCGCCTCCGTGAGGAGTTGAGAACGATTTGTGCAGGTTCAGGTGCATCACATCGAATCCCATATCGCCGGGACGTACGGTGCCGATGAGCGGGTTCATGTTGGCTCCGTCATAGTAGAGCAGACCGCCGGCCTCATGTACCAGCGATGCAATCTGGCGGATATCCTTCTCAAAGAGTCCCAGGGTGTTGGGGTTGGTCATCATAATGCCGGCGATGGTGTCGTCCAGCAGAGGCTTGAGTTCCTCCACGTCGACCAGTCCCTGTGCATTTGACTTGACTACCACTACATCCAGGCCGCATACCGCAGCGCTGGCGGGGTTGGTGCCGTGGGCACTGTCCGGAACGATTATGCGGGTACGCTTATAGTCACCGCGTGACATATGGTACTCGCGGATTATCATCAGACCTGTCAGCTCGCCGTGGGCTCCTGCGCAGGGCTTGAAGGTAAAGTGCTTCATTCCGGTTATGGCCGACAGCGCACGGTCCATTCCCTCATAAACGGCATCAACACCCTTCAGGCCCTTCTGGCAGGGGTGCAGACCGGCGAATGCCGGCATGGCGGCAATCTCCTCGTTTATCTTGGGATTGTACTTCATGGTGCAGCTGCCAAGGGGGTAGAATCCGGTATCGACGCCAAAGTTCATCTGGCTCAGGTTGGTGTAGTGACGCACGGCGTCGGGCTCGCTCACCTGGGGGAGTGCGGGCGCCTTGTCGCGGCGGAGTGCGGCCGGTATGGCATCGGTCCCCTGGCACTTGGTGCAGACATCCGGCAGCGAATATCCCTTGCGGCCGGGCTTGGATATCTCGAATATCAGTTTGTCGTAGTACTTCATAGTGCAAGGGCCTTTACCAATTCATCAATTTCCTGATAGCTGCGCTTCTCGGTTGCGCAGAAACTCACATATCCCTCGGGGGTCTCGAGTGCGCCGAAGAATCCGGCATCGGCCAGCTTCTTCTGGATCTGGGCGGCGGGAACCAGCGGCTTGAGCACAAACTCCTTGAGGAACGGGGCTCCGGCGAATGCCTCCTGGAACTTGCCGGTCTCAAGCAGTTTGGCGTACAGGTAGTGGGCGCGCTGGTAGCACAGGTCGTTGACCTGCTTCATTCCATCGGGGCCCATCAGTGACAGGTATACCGTTACCCAAAGCGCCATCAGGCTCTCGTTGGAGCATATGTTGCTGGTGGCTTTCTCGCGGCGTATGTGCTGCTCGCGGGCCTGGAGGGTGAGCACGAAGGCGCGGCGTCCCTCCTTGTCGGTGGTCTGGCCTACTATTCGGCCGGGCAGCTTGCGCATGTACTCCTCGCGGCAGGCCATGAATCCTACATAGGGTCCTCCGTAGCACAGGGGTATTCCCAGCGGCTGGCCGTCGCCTACGGCTATATCGGATTCCCACTGGGCGGGTGTCTTTAGTACGGCCAGGGCCGACGGGTCGCAGTAGACGGTCAGCAGTGCCTTGTCGGCATGCAGGGCTTGGGCCATTCCTTCCAGATTCTCTATTATTCCGAACCTGTTGATTGAGGGGACTATGGCTCCTGCTACGTCGCCTTGGGCTATCAGGGCTTCAAGGGAGTCCTTTGAGGTCTGTCCCTGGCTTGCCTCTATCTCCTTTATGGTTATTCCGGCGTACTTGGCGTAGGTTTGGATCACTCCTGTTACCTGGGGGAGCAGGGTGGCCGATACCAGGACGGTGTTCTTTTTCTTGGCTTGGGCTACCATCATTCGCATGGCCTCGGCGGCGGCTGTGGGGCCGTCGTACATGGAGGCGTTGCTTACGTCCATTCCGGTCAGGGCACAGATCATGCTTTGGTACTCAAAGATGTATCTTAGGGTTCCTTGGGAGATCTCGCACTGATAGGGGGTGTAGGCGGTTATGAACTCGCTCCTTTGGGTTAGGTAGGGGATTACGGCTGGGGTGTAGTGGTCGTAGGCACCGGCTCCGGCAAAGACTTTGAGCCTGGGGTTCAGGGCGGCTAGGCCTTCAAAGTAGTCGCGCACCTGCTGCTCGGTCATTGCTTCGGGGAGGTCGTACTGGCCTTGGTAGAGGCAGTCGGCGGGGACGTCGGCGTAGAGCTGGTCGAGACTGTTCACTCCTATGCGGTTAAGCATGGATTGAATGTCTTGATCGGTGTGCGGGAAGTAGTTGAAACCGGCCATTACTCCTTAATGAATGACTTGTAGGACTGGGCGTCCATCAGGTCGTTCAGCTCTGAGGGGTCGCTCATCTGTACCTTTATTATCCAGTTCTCAAAGGCGTCGTCGTTTACCAGCTTGGGGTCGTCTACTACTTGTTCGTTTACCTCGGTGACTGTTCCGCTAACCGGGCTGAACAAGTCACTGGCAGCCTTAACACTCTCCAGTGCTCCGAACTCACTGCCTTTCTCGACCTCGTCGTCTACGTCGGGGCAGTCTACGTAGGTGATTTCGCCCATTTCTTTTTGGGCGTAGTCAGTTACACCTATTACTGCTATGTCTCCTTCTACTTTTACCCATTCGTGGGTTTCGCTGTACTTTAGACTCTCTACTACTTTGCTCATTGTTTTTATTTTTTTGTTCGTTATTTTTTTTGGTTCGTTGTTCTCGGAAGGTTAGGGTAGATAAAACTTCGCTTCGCTCATCCCTCCCACGGCCTTTGGCCGCGGGCCCCTCCCATTAAACTTCGTTTTTCCTCCTCGTCGCTCGGTATAGAAAACCAGTTTTCTCTACTCTCGCTTCCTTCGTCGGTTTACGGAGCCATGGGTGGCTACGGTTTTCCTTACCCTAATCCTTCCTCTCTCAACTGCGGACTTGAAAGTGTATCAGGAGAGAACCAGGGTATATCGCGGGCTTATTTTTTGTATTTGGTTTCGTAGAAACGCTTTTTGATTACTTTGCCGGGGAAGACTTTCTTTCGGATTCTTATGAAGAGGTCGGTTCCTAGGGCAGAGTATTGGGGTTTTACCAGGGCGAAGCAGATGCTTTTGTCTAGGGTTATGCTGTGGTAGCCGGTGGTTACTTCTCCTATTACGGTACCGTCTTCTAACTCGACTGGATATCCATGACGCGGTATTGCACGATCAAAGATTTCTATTCCTACCAGCTTTTTTTCTACTCCCAGTTCTTTTTGGGTTACCAGGGCTTCCCGGCCTATGAATTCGGCTTTGTCCAGTTTGCAGAATATGGAGAGGCCGGCTTCTATCGGGCTGATTTCGGGGCTTAGTTCATCTCCGTAGAGGGGGAGACCGGCTTCGAAGCGGAGGGTGTCACGGCAGCCTAGGCCGCAGGGCTCTACTCCGGCTTTCAGGAGGCGGTCCCAGATCTGGACGGTGTCCTGCGGGGTGGCGTAGAGTTCGAAGCCGTCCTCGCCGGTGTAGCCGGTTCGGCTTACTATCAGGCGGTTGCCGTTGTACTGGGCGTTGCAGTACTCGTAGAATCCCAGGGACTTGGCGCAGTCCAGATTGAACAGGGAGGTTACGGTGGCTTCGGCCTCGGGGCCCTGGATGGCTATCTGGCCCCAGGCATCGGACTGGTTGTCTATCTTGACGTCGAATCCTGCCTGCTGGGCAAGCATCCACTCATAGTCCTTCTGGATATTGGCGGCGTTGATTACCAGCAGGAAATGGTCTGGCTCGAATTCGCGGTATACCAGCAGGTCATCCACGCAGCCTCCGTTGGGGTAGAGCATCATACCGTACAGGATCTTGCCCGGATTGTAACCGCTTATGTTGTTCGTAAAGATGTGGTTGATGTAACTCTCGGCGTCGGGACCGCTGATGAATATCTCACCCATGTGGGAGACATCGAACATGCCTACTTTGTTGCGGACAGCCATATGCTCCTGGGTTATGCCTGCATACTGGATGGGCATGTCAAAGCCTGCAAAGGGGCTCATCTGCGCTCCCAATGCCACGTGGCTGGAATACAAACAGGTCTTTTTAATCTCTTCGTCCATATTTTATAAAGTTTTTGTCAAGATATGTCTTCTCGATTTCAAGCACCTGAGCGAGCTGCTCAGTGTTTAAAAACTGCATATCTTTACAAAAATAATGAATCAGTCTGGTTTTGAGCTCTTCAAATCCAAAAAGTAATCCACAATCTTTCAGGTTGGCCACACGCTGTCTTACAGACTTGATTCCTTTGCTTTCAAGTTTCTGCTTGGAGGGTGTTATGGCACGTTCCATCTCGGCAAAATCGGTGTCGTACAGGAGCGTTCCGTGAACTATGCATCCGGTGCGGGTGGCGTAGCAGGCATTGCCCGAAACCTTGCGGCCGTTAACCAGCACATCGTTATGCTCCGTACGCACGGCATCCAGTCCCATCTCCCGGAGTGCCTGGGCCAGGCGGGACAGGTATCCGTCGAACGCCTTGTTGACATCGGGCTCCTGTGTTATGTACGATATCATCAGGTTACCCTGGTCGGCATAGACGCAGCCTCCTCCGCTCTTGCGCCGGTACATCTCTATTCCGTGTTCCAGACAGTAGGGGATGTTTACCTCGGCCTCCATATCCTGGTTGCGTCCGAATATGACCGTGGGCCGTACATTCCATACAAAGAACGAGCCGGGAGCATTCTCCACCGCCCACTCCTCGAGAGCCAGCCAGAACACCAGTCTGTGCCATCCCTTACATTCATCATCAGGCAATCTCAACCAGGCCATGTACAAATGTAGCTTATTCAATACAAGAGGTTGTGTATATATCAAAAAGGTTTTCAACAATTTATGAGTATACCGGAATGTGGAGCGGCCGGCCGGTGACGACAAAAAAAGCATAAAAAAGAAAGGACGGCTCGGGTGAGCCGTCCTCTCTCTCTCTCATATATGCATTAAGGGTAATCGGTTATTCTATCAGAATCCGCCAAAGCCGCCTCCGAAGCCACCGCCGAAGCCGCCGCCTCCAAAGCCACCGCCGAAGTCGCCGCCCATCATCATGAAGTCACCGCCGCCGAAGCCGCCCATGCTCATCTCGCTAACCTTGCAGCCCTTGGGGAGTACAAAGAATGCGGGATCAACATCCTCGGCAATGAAATTCATTGCAGTCTGGCTTGTGGTAGCCCAGTCGCTCTCAGTTACTGTTGACAGAGGAATTCCCTCGTAAACGCAAACTGTGATGTTCTGGCTGAAGCCCATCTGGTTGCTGGGGCTCATTGAGTACTTCTTGCAAGTAACACCTGCAACCTCCTCCTCGCCAAGCTCCTTGATCTTGTTACGACGGATGGTCTTCTTGTCCAGATGCAGCCAGTCAATCTGACCAAGCTGACCGATCTGTGCGCCACCCATGCCGAAGCCGCCGAAGCCGCCGCCACGACCGCTGCGTGAACCGCCGAAGATAGGCATTACGGTTGCTGTGTTCTCCTTCTCGTTGATGGTGTAAGTAGAGTCACCTACGGATATTGTACGGGTGATGTTCTCACCGTATACGCTGATTCTTGCAGTCTTCTTTCCGTAATCGTCAAAGTAGATCTGCTCTCTCATGTCGCCAGAGTTGAAGCTGTTCATTCTCTCCAGGAAGGTTGAGTCGCCGAAAGCGGCAAGACCGCCACCCATTCCCATTGCTGAGAAATCGGGCATCTCACCCATATCGGATGAAACGGTAATAACGCCGGACTTAACTCCGAACAGAACTTCCTGAACCTCTTTCTTCTTTGCGCTTGTTGCAACGCAAACTGCCAGTATTGCGGCAGCCATCAAATACTTTTTCATTGTCCTTATTTTGTTTAATGTCTTTTTTCGGGTTGTCGTAAAGTATATAAGCGATAGCCCTGAAAGTTAAAAGGACAATGAGCCCGTTATGTCAGAAAAGTTTTGAGATAAGGTCGGGGCGGCCTATTCGGCGCAGCTCGGCGATAAGGCGGTGACGCTGGGCCGGATCATACCAGAAAAAGAACTGACGCTGAGCCTGCTTGTCACGCTCGGTACGGGCGGTATAGACGGGCTGCATGGTATAGGGATTGATTCCGGTATAGAAAATCTCGGTGCTGAGAGTCATGGGGGTGGGTGTGAAATCCTGTATCTGCTCCAGCTTGAAGTTGAGCTGCTTGGTCTGGATGGCCAGCTCGGCCATATCAACCTCGGTGCAACCGGGATGGCTGCTTATAAAGTAGGGAATGAGCTGCTGGCGCAGTCCGTTCTCCTTGTTTATTTTGTCAAATGTTTTCTTGAAGGCTCCGAACTGCTGGAACGAAGGCTTGCGCATAAGTGCCAATACGGAGTCCGATGTATGCTCGGGTGCCACCTTGAGTCGTCCGCTCACGTGGCGGGTTATAAGTTCGCGGGCATACTCGGTGTGTGATTTGTCGGCCTTGGGATCCGGGTCACGGTACTGCAGAATGTCATAGCGGATACCACTTCCTATGCAGCTCTTCTTTACGCCCGGAACCTTGTCGGCGGCGCGGTACAGATCTATCAGTGCAGTAAGGTCGGTCTGCAGGTTGGGGCATACCTTGGGGGTGAGGCAGGTAGGACGCTTGCACTTGGCGCATATCTTCTTGTCGCGTCCGCCGGTGCCGTACATATTGGCCGAGGGGCCTCCCAGGTCCGATACATACCCCTTGAAATCCTCCATCTGCGTAACCTGGCGCAGCTCCTTGAGTATGCTCTCCTTGCTGCGGCTCACAATCTGTTTGCCCTGATGTGCCGATATGGTGCAGAACGAACAGCCTCCGTAGCAGCCGCGGTGGATGGTTATGGAGTGGCGTATCATCTCGTAGGCCGGGATGCGCTTGCCGTTGTAGCGCGGGTGGGGCAGGCGGGTGTATGGCAGATCGTATACTGCATCCAGCTCCTGTGTGGTAAGCGGGGGGTAGGGAGGGTTGACCACAACGTAACGGTTGCCTGACGGCTGAATGATACGGTGGGCCTCAATCATGTTGGACTCCTCCTCGATGATGCGGAAGTTGGCGGCCTGGGCTCGCTTGTCCTTGAGACACTGCTCGTGTGATGCCAGCATCTTGTCATCGGGGGTTATGCCTCCGGGAACCTCGCGGCTCATGAATGCCACCTGCGGAATGTTTTGGAGCTCCTCGGGGTGACCGCTGCTGAGTGCATCGGCCACGGCGATGGTGACCTTCTCGCCCATGCCGTAGGTCAGGTAGTCGGCTCCGCTCATCTCAAGGATACCGGGCAGCAGCTTGTCCTGCCAATAGTCGTAATGAGTCAAGCGGCGCAGCGAGGCCTCAATGCCTCCCAATACCACGGGGACGTCAGGAAAGAGTTTCTTGAGCGCCTTGGTATAGACAATGGAGGGGTATTCGGGACGTCCGGTGTGGCGTCCGTCGGGGGTATAGGCATCCTCGGCACGCAGACGCTTGCCGGCGGTGTAGCGGTTTACCATGGAGTCCATGGCTCCGGCCGATACTCCGAAGAACAGGCGCGGGCGGCCCAGCTTCTTGAAGTCACGCAGGTCGTCCTGCCAGTTGGGTTGGGGTACAATGGCCACCTTATAGCCGTGAGCCTCCAGGACACGCCCTATCACGGCACTGCCGAATGAGGGGTGGTCCACGTAGGCGTCGCCGCTAAAGAGTATCACGTCCAGCTGGTCCCAGCCCAGACGCTCACACTCCTTCTTGGTCGTAGGCAGCCACTGTGGCATTATTTATTCTGCGGTTTGTTCGGGTTCGGGGTTGGCTGCATTCCACTGCTCATAGAGGGCAATCAGGTTCTTAAGACCCAGTGCCTTCATGTCGCTGTGGTAGATAACGTCTATGCAGAGGTCAAGCAGCTGCTTGTCGGAGCCCTGCGGGGTGGTAAGCAGTGAGCGTACTGTCAGTCTCAGTTTGTCAAGCGACTGCTCGGTAATGATACCGTTGCTGTCTACCAGATACTGCAGAAGTGAAAAACGGCGGATTGTTGCCAGATTCTCATCGGACACGTTAATGCTGCGTGTTCCGGATTCATTTGCCTGAATGTTGTACATAGATTGTGCGTTTTATTTGTCAGTCAAATATTTGAGTGCCGATCTCATTATACGGTCGCGTTCCTTGGGCTCCAGTACACTCTCCAGCGGAAATCCCATGGTGAGTGTGGCGCAGGTGCGGTCCTTGTATCCCACGCCGGCGGGCAGCCCGCTCACGACGTATGTGAACTGGGTGGTTGCCAGCCCGGTGGGGCTTATTACGTCGGGTTTGGTCAGGCCGTAGCCGTCACGGTCGGCGGCACGCTTGATGGTGGCCTTGCTGCGCATTCCCCTTATCTGGTCCTCGCTGTGCGAAGGCAGAGGTCCGTCCCAGCGGTAATGCAGCACCTCCTGTGCAAAGGATTCATCCTTCAGGTCCGATATCATATCGGCTCCCACATACGATCCGCTGCACATCAGTGCACCGCCGCGGTTCAGGTAGGTCCTGATGATGTCCTGCAGTACCGGCGGGAATGTGGAGTAGTCCTTGTTGCATATGGTATCCTGAGCCGATCGCTTCTGCAGTCCCAGCACCAGGTCTACAACCTTGTAGTCGGTCAGCTTGACCAGTCCGTCCTGGACCGCCTCGCGGCTGCATGATACGAATGACCATCCGGAGGCTGCCACCGACTGTCCGTGGATTACGGGATAGTCAAAGGTGTTTCCGGACAGAAGGGCTCCGTTCAGCGTCTCGTCGCCTATGCCCAGCGACACCTCCTCCTCGGAGTCGATGGAGTCAAGCGCGAATATCTGCTGTGCGCCGCTCAGTATGGGCGATATCATATACTGCACTCCCGGATCGGACATGATGTCAAATCCCTGGGTGCTGTCGGTCAGTACAGTCTCAGGACCGCTCAGACGCTGGAATCCGTTTACTATTAGCACCGCACCCTTGCTCTCCGGCACGATGCAGGCGGCCAGGGTCTCGGAGGGCATGCTCTGACCTCCTTCGTTCACGGCGGTCACGCGGAAACGGTACAGGTGGTTCTGCTCGGGGAAGAAACGCATGCTGTTGTCGCGGGTAAATGTGCCGCCGTCAAAGCCGTTGTCATCCACGGCCATGTAGACAATGTATCCGCCGGGAACGGCAGTGGGCTCCAGCGTATCGTTTACCGCCTGCCAGGAGAGCTGCAGAGTATTCTGCCCCGTAAGGCTTATGCTGAAATGGTCTACCGGCAGAGGCTGGACCACGTAGCTGCGGTCATGCAGGAAGCTTACGTATTTCAGGAGCGACTTGTATACGGAACGTGATGCTGTGAACCTGAAATTGGGGTTCAGGGCCATGCATACGTCACGGAAATTCTGGTGTGACAGGAGTTCAAGCAGCATGGAGAGTATCTGGGGCTCACGGCTCTCGCAATAGCTCTTGTCCCAGATTCCGCGGTATATCCACTCGCGTCCTATGGCCGGCGACAGATCGCTCCTGAGGCCGGTAAGCACCATGTCGGTAAGGTCGCGGCTTATGTCACGGGAATGTCCTTCGCCCAGTACGCCGTCGGCAAAATCGGTGGTACATATTCCAAGCGAGCCGTAGATGGTATCGCCGTAGGTGTAACCGGCATCGGTATGGAGGGCAAAGTAGAGTTCCAGCGGTACTCCGAGTCCGGGATTCGCCTTGTTGAAAACGGAACCGCCGGATAGCCAGTTGGCCATGTAGGGGCGTGTCCATATATCCTCGCGGTAATCGTCGGCACCGTCGTATTTGCTGTATATGCTGTCCGGAGCGCCGGCAAATCTGGTGTAGTATCGGGCTCCCATATTGTAGCGCGGAGCATCCAACTCCAGGTTTTCGCGTACCTCGTGCGCCGTTCCGCCGCCGAACCTTACGGCATCGGCATTGACTGTTCCGTGCATCTCGCTGCTGTTGTCCAGGCTTACCATACCCTGCGGGCTCTGTCCGGCCTTGAAGTGGAAGGTACCCAGGTAGACCCATGTTCCGCCTCCCATCTGCTGGTTGACGCGGAAAGTGGTGGAGCCGCCGGTGTGGAATACTATGTAACGGGCGTCGTCTATGCTTGTGGAATCGGTCTGATAGGTTACGTACACGGCATAGTCGCCGTCCTCGGGGATATCAGGAATCCAGAATGCGGTTGACATGGGTATGCCGGGGCCGGTTCCTGTCTGTGCGGTGCGGGTGTTTATTCCCAGACTATCTGGGAGTATGCGTACCGAGTCAGCGGAATAGCCGCCTGCTATGTGCCCTGACCATACTCCGTCCTCCCTGTATTCCTGGTCGTTGCAGCTCACGGTCACGCCGTTGGTCTGCCAGTCACGCTCACGGGCGGTGTAGACCACTGCGCCGGCGTTCTCGAGCATGGGAATAAGGTAGGGGTATACGAACGATTGTGTGAGCAGATCCTCGCGGGTGCAGTAGAGCGGGGGACGCTGCCACTCCCACATGCCGTCCTCGTTGTCATAGTAGAGACCGTGACTGGGCGTTACGGCCATGTGTATGTTTGAAAGACCCTTCTTGGGGGTGTAGATGCGGCTCTCCTCCTGAACCCACGGCTTGCCGTCATAGAAGGTCTCGTTCCACAGGTTCTTCTGGCTGATGGTACGTCTGGCCCAGTTGGGGATGAGCCTCTCGATGGTCTTGCCTCCGGTGTGTATGCCTATGCTCCAGCGGCGTACATCGGCGGGCAGCGATTTGCGCAGTCCGGCGTAGATGGAGTCAACCAGCTCGTGACGGAACAGCTGGTAACTGAAGTTCTGGTTTATGTATATGTCCAGGCGGCGTCCGTTGCGGCTTATGTCGGTGTGCTCAATCTTGAGGGTCTTGAGGTCGAACTCTCCCTGATACTGCTCAAAGTGCTGCCTTACACGCGCGCGTATAGTAGCATTGTCCGTCTGTGCCTTGAGGTTACTGACGGACAAAATGACGGCAAGTGCCGCCACAAAGGCCTGCACACGCCGGGACATAACCTTTGGGAAAGTTACTTTTTGAGTTTGGTCAGCTTGTCAATGACCTGGGTTATTTGGGCCTGGAAATCCTTGACAAGAGCGCGGTAGTATCCCTTGGCGTTACCCGGTTCGGTGTGGCTGATACGGGTAATGAACTCGTTGTCGATACGGAGAAGATCAACGATTAACTTCTCGGCCTCCTTCTGGTTGGTGCCGGGAACCAGCTCTTTATATATGAGACACTCGGTGAAGATGTCACCTATTACATAACTGATGTCTCTCTTGAGATCTCTGCGACTTGCCATAGTGATTGGTTTTAATGTTTACGCGAAAATAAGAATTAATTTTCAATTTTTGTCAATCACGCCGGGATAATGAAACTTATGGCCTTGGGAAGAATCTCAATATGAAAATCCGTGCCTGCCAGCATCTCGCCGTCCAGGCAGAGCTCAATCTGCTTGTCGGAGTGAACATCCACTGTCTTGGACTGACGGTAAATGAAGTGCTTGCTTGCCTTGGGGTTGTCCAAATGCTTGCCTACGGTATAGATAGGAAGCAGTCCCAGAAATCCTGCCAGGGTGGTTGTCTTGCAGTAACCTACCTCGATAAGGCCGTCATCGTTCTTGGCGCGGGGTGAGCAGAAGAACTCGCCGCCCACGTGGTTGTTGTTACCCAGGGTGCACAGCAGCATACGCTTGCCGGGATTCAGGGCCTCGCCGTCGGCACTAACCGAAATACGGTTGAAACGTCCGCAGAATATAGCCTTGACAATACCCCAGCGGTAGGGGTTTTTGTTTCCCTTGCGGCTCAGCTTGTTGGCGGTCGATGCCACCACGGAGTCAAAACCAAAGTTGCATACGTTTATGGAGTAGCTGCCTTCGTTGATCTTGAGTATGTCTATCTTGTGGGGAGTGCCGTTGATAAGATTCTCGACATTCAGAAAATCCTTTCCTTCATAGTATTTGATAAAGTCATTGCCGCTGCCGTATGCCAGAACAGCAAGGTGCTTGTTTTTGGCGCCTACCATGCCCGATGCAACCTCGTTTATGGTTCCGTCGCCTCCGCATGCCACGAAACAGGTCTCCCTGTCAGGGTTTCCTGCACAAAATTCCTTTACAAACTGAGTGGCTGTCTTCTGTGCTGTGGTCTTGTATATCCGGTAATCCAGCGGTGTGTCGGTCTTTTTGATTTGAGCCTCTATCAATTCTGCGTTTCCTGCCTTGCTGGGCTCATTGTTTATGATAAAACAATAATGCATTATGTCCCTGGTTTTTATTTTAGGATGTAAAAAACGGCGCAAATATAGCCAATATTTGTGAAATTCAAACCTATTGCATACCTTAGCACCGAGTTTAAACCATATCGTCATGAAAAAAACAGTTCTTACAATCATGGCTGCCGCAATCTCATTAAGCTTTGCGCACGCATTCAAACCTCTTGAAACCCAGGGATTCGATTCATATAAGAACAGCTTCAAGGCTGACGTCTCGTCACTCGTCATACGTTGTCCGGAGATAGAGTGGGAGCATTATACCGGCACCCGTTTCACATACGGCGTATATGCCAGGGCTTATCTCATAAACCGCAGTTTCTTCTCAACCCAGTTCCCCAGTCAGGACGAAGGCCCCAAGGATGTTGTCCTGTTCGGTGATCACTATGCAGTGGACTGGTCGCACAGCCCCGGCCGTATGTACGGTGAGGTTCAGATGAACGGCGAGACACACGAGGTGCGTTGGGACCGCCGTTACACCGGAGTTGTTATAGGTCCCGAGGGCCGTTTCTATATGGGACGCAAGCCCGACAGAGGTTTTTATCTGGTTGCCAAGGCCAACTTCGGCATATTCAGGGAGTCGTTCGATGTATTCTCGAGCAAGGTGTCCCTGGAGGAGAGAAAGCGTAGAAGAGATGCCTACGATGCAGCTGTCGCTGCAGGCCAGACCTATGAGTACCCCAAGGATCATAACGAGTGGAAAAAGGCCGGTAACGAGAAATCCAATTGGGAGTATTCGGTATGCGGCGGTGCCGGTATCGGCTTCCAGGGCTGGTTCAAGAAGAACTCACACTGGGGCATTGACACCCATCTGTTAGTCAAGGGTACTTACGGCACTCCGGACCAGGAAGACCACAGTCTTTGGGAGTGGTTTATCGGTCCCGCCCTGCCTGTTGACTACAACATGTCAGTTATGTACAGGTTCTGACGGCAAGCATTGCTTTTTTATAAACCAAATATTGCAGGGATGCGCATTTTTGACGAAATTTGCGCATCCTTATTTTATGATAGGTATCTAAGTAACACATATAAACCAAATGAGTACAAAAAGCGCATTACAGATTGCCCGCGCCGCATACCAGCCTAAACTTCCCCAGGCTCTCCGCGGTGCTTTGAAGGCTGTTGAGGGTGCTCCCACACAGTCAGTAGCTGATCAGGAAGAGGTTAAGAAGCTCTTCCCCAACACATACGGCATGCCGTACCTCAAGTTTGAGCCGGCCGAGGGTGCCACTGCAAAGAAGTCACTGAACGCAGGTGTTATCCTGTCAGGTGGTCAGGCTCCCGGCGGACACAACGTTATTGCCGGTCTGTTTGACGGCCTCAAGAAGCTCAACCCCGCCAACAAGCTTTACGGTTTCATCCTTGGCCCCGGCGGTCTGGTTGACCACAACTATATGGAGCTTACAGCCGATATCATTGACGAGTACCGCAACACCGGCGGCTTCGATATCATCGGTTCAGGCCGTACCAAGCTGGAAAAGAAGGATCAGTTCGACAAGGGTCTGGAGATCCTCAAGGCTCTTGACATCAAGGCTCTGGTTATCATAGGCGGTGATGATTCAAACACCAACGCATGCGTTCTGGCCGAGTACTACAAGGCTATCGGCGCCGGCGTTCAGGTAATAGGCTGCCCCAAGACCATCGACGGTGACCTTAAGAACTCCGAGATTGAGACCTCATTCGGTTTCGATACCGCTACCAAGGTTTACTCCGAGATTATCGGTAACATTGAGCGTGACTGCAACTCAGCCCGTAAGTACTGGCACTTTATCAAGCTGATGGGCCGTTCAGCCAGCCATGTAACACTGGAGTGCGCTCTTCAGACCCAGCCTAACGTAACCCTGATCGGTGAGGAGGTTGAGGCTAAGAACCAGACTCTTGACGATATCGTAACATACATCGCTCAGGTTGTTGCCGACCGTGCTTCACGCGGCCTCAACTTCGGTACCGTTTTGGTTCCCGAGGGCCTGATCGAGTTCATTCCCGCCATCAAGAAGCTTATCGCCGAGCTCAACGACGTCCTGGCTGCCAACCAGGCTGAGTTCGACATGATCCAGGCCGATAAGAAGATCCAGTACATAGTAAGCAAGCTCTCCAAGGAGAACGCTGCAATCTTCCAGAGCCTGCCCGAGAGCGTAAGCCGTCAGTTGGCCCTGGAGCGTGACCCGCACGGAAACGTACAGGTATCTCTGATCGAGACCGAGCAGCTCCTGGCTGATATGGTAGGCGTTAAGCTCGCTGAGTGGAAGAAGACCGGCAAGTATCTGGGCAAGTACGCTACCCAGCATCACTTCTGCGGTTACGAGGGCCGTTGCGCCGCTCCGTCAAACTTTGACGCTGACTACTGCTACAGCCTTGGTTACAACGCATCAATGCTGATTGCTGCCGGCAAGACCGGTTACATGTCATCAATCAAGAACACCGTTGCTCCTGCCGACCAGTGGATTGCCGGTGGTATACCTATCACCATGATGATGAACATGGAGAAGCGTAACGGTGAGATGAAGCCCGTTATCCGCAAGGCTCTGGTTGAGCTGGACGGCGCTCCCTTCAAGGAGTTCGTTAAGCATCGTGCCGAGTGGGCTCGCGAGACATGCTTCGTATATCCCGGCCCCATCCAGTACTTCGGTCCCACCGAGGTTTGCGACCAGCCTACCAAGACTCTGCAGCTGGAGAAGAAGTAATAACAAGCGGGACATAGATAGACAACTGTTTTATGCCCGCCGTTAAAGGCAAAAAGAAGAGAAGGGTTTCCGTTCCAAAAAAGAAAGGACGGAAATCCTTCTCGTCTTATGTCATGCCCGACTGGCTCCACTGGACGGTGACGTTCGCGCTGCTGGCTCTGATATCGGTAGGTGCATATTTCCTGTTCCTGCGTCCTTATCTGTACCGCATGCGTCCCTGCAGCGGCACAAGGGAGTACGGCGTCTGCCTGCCCTCCGGGTTCCTGTGCTACGGAATAGACGTGTCGCATCACCAGGGAAAGATTGACTGGGACATGGTGGCCCGCTCATCGGAGGAGAATCCCATCCGTTTTGTCATCATGAAAGCCACCGAGGGCAGTTCGTTTACCGATCCCGATTATGCCGATAACATACGAAATGCACGAAGCAAGGGCTTTGTGTGCGGCGTATACCATTTTTACAGTCCTGTGGCGTCGCCCCAGAAACAGGCGCAGAACTATATCAATACCGTGAAACTCCAAAAGGGCGATTTTGTTCCGGTGGTCGACGTGGAGCACTCAGGCCGCTCATCGGACGAGTTGCAGCGTGAGTTGTTGGTATTCCTCAAGGCTCTGGAATCCCATTACGGAGTCAAACCTATTATATATGCATCGTCCAAGTTCCGCAAGCGCCACCTCAGCAACGCGGTCTTTGACGAGTACCCCTTCTGGGTGGCTCACTATTATGTGGTGCGTCCCGGCACTGACAAGAAGTGGGTGATGTGGCAGTTTACCGACCATGCCAGCGTGTCGGGGATTGAGGGATATACGGACTTTAATGTGTTCCGTGGCTCCGAAGCCGAATTCAATAAATTGAGAATTGAGAAGTGAGAATTGAGAATTCTCAATTATAGGAAAATCCCCCTTCCCTTTTAGGAATTTTCCGCACCCAGGGTGATATTACCATGTTATTTTTGCATCAGAAAGAAACCACAAAAAGATACGGTTATGAAAAAGTCAGTATTATTTATGGCATTGATGGCAGTCACAGTGACAGCCGGTGCGCAGAGAAATGACTTGTACTCATCCGGTAACAGCGGAAAGACAACAAGTACCAAGACCACTACCAGCACAGCAGTGGTTACACGTACACCTTCTACAGTTGATCCTGTCGAGATAGAACCTGTACCCCCCAAGGCTGCGCCTGTAGTTACCACTACCCCCCAGATCATCGTTGACCGTGATCCCGACGAGTATAACCGCCGTTATACATACGGAACCAGTCAGATACAGTACGAGGACGGCTCCATCCTGGACGACGTTCCCACCGTATATATACATGACACTGTTTATGTCCGCGATGACGACAGGAATACCAAGTATGTATATGTTGACGACAACAGCTCATATGCCGAGGGTTACAACGACGCTGTCGAGGATTATTACCTGACACGCCGCCTGTACCGCTTCCGTTACAACGGCCGTCCGTACTTTACCCTGGTTGATGACATCATCTGGGATATAGTTTACTGGGACCGATTCTTTGATGACCGTTACTGGTACTATTCACACACATACTATTACGATCCCTGGTACTATGACCCCTGGTACTATGATTCCTGGTATTACGATCCCTGGTATTATGATTCATGGCACTACACTTCAAGGTACTATGGTCCCTACTACCGCAATACCTATTATTACAGTCCCACATACGTGATTGACAACAGGGTTTCCAACTACGTGCCTAACCGCAAGGTTAACGGCGGCGGATGGGACAGGAACCTGAGCCGCAACGCCACCCGCTCGGCATCGGCAACTGCCAGCCGCAGCGCAACCCGCACATCGGGTGTGACAGCATCAAGGGCAACGGGCAGATCAGCCGGAGCAACCGACCGCAATGCAACTACCGCCGCATCACGCAGCACCACTGCAACATCGGCCTCACGCAGCGCAACGACAAGTGCATCACGCAGTACTACAACAAATGCTTCACGCAGTGCTACAACAAGCGCATCACGCAGTGCTTCGACAAACGCTTCACGCAGTGCAACACAGTCAACCAACAGCTCGTCTGTAAGGAACGTGGCTCCTGCTAACTCAAGCCGCTCAAGCTCTTCACGCTCATCAGGCAATACCACTTCAAGGTCTGTTCAGTCCGGTACTACATATGACCGTCCCAGCAGCACCAGTCCCAGCCGCACCGAGAGCAGCGCTTCTACTTCACGCAGCGTAAGCAGCGATCGCAGCAGCACCACTAACAACAGCCGCAGCAGCTCGGCAACTTCAAGCTCAACCCGCAGCAGTTCAAGCGCAAGCTCAAGCCGCAGCAGCTCGGCAGCCTCAAGCTCAAGCCGCAGCAGCAGTTCCAGCAGCAGCGCTACCCGCAGCTCCAGCACAAGCTCAAGCCGCAGCTCGAGTGCCAGCACAAGCCGTAGTTCAAGCTCAAGCTCAAGCAGCAGCCGCAGCAGCAGTAGCGTAAGCGCTCCCAGCCGTAGCAGCAGTAGCGTAAGCTCTCCCAGCCGCAGCAGCTCAAGCAGTGCTCCCAGCCGCAGCTCAGGTGCATCAAGCTCCCGCAGTTCAGGTTCATCCAGAAGATGATAATTTGAATGACTGAAAACAGCAGTAAGAGTGTATTGTACCCAATTTTGTAGAATCCTAAACGTTAAAGATATGAGAACCAATAGATTAGCAATTCTAATTATCTCCTTGTCAAGCTTTGCGACAATTACGGCACAGACATCTTTCGATGCAGCCAAACTGTATGAGGAGGAACTTAACGGAACAGCCCGTTACGTGGGAATGGGTGGCGCAATGAGCGCATTAGGCAGTGATCCTTCGGTCATCAGCCATAACCCTGCCGGTATAGGAACATACCATAACTGTGACCTGAACACTTCCATTTCGTTCTTTGGAACATCGGTCAATACGGACCCCCTGTTTACATCGGCCAAACGTGGACTCAAGGACGGTGTCACATTCTACTCAAATAACAGCAAGTCGGACCTGAATGCCGCTTTCGATAATTTCTCGGTGGTTTTCTCGGGCAATGACGGCAGCGACAGTTACATGAACTTTGCCTTCTCGTACCGCAAGCTGCAGAAGATGGACCGTTACATGGACTACTTTGACAAGTTCTACGTTTACGACGGCACTACCGTAACCGATGTAAGATACCGCGAGTATTCCGATCATCAGCGCAACAGGATTAACTCCTACGATTTCAACCTCTCATGGAACCTGTCCGACATGCTCTATTTGGGTTGGACCGTTGGAATCCTTTCAACCGATACCTGGTCAGAGGGCTATTTCTACGATTTCCTTCCCTCTTACGGCAAGGCTGAGCAGGAAGACCGATATCTGCTGGCACCCACTGCCGGACTGGTTGATACCACCAGCGTTGACAAGATGAATACAGCTACAGGCTCCGGTTGGAACATGGCTTTCGGTATGATAATACGTCCTGTTCCGGCACTTCGCCTGGGTGTGGCTGTCAAGACTCCCACCTTCTTCAGACAGGACTTTGATTATGTGGATTACCTGTATGCCTACAGAGGCGAGCAGTACGCTGATGCCAACGGCAACGTGGATCCTATGAATATGTCCACTGAGTACAAGTTCACATCACCCTGGTCTCTCAATCTGAGCGCCGGTGTCACAATGGGCAAGACAGCCTTCGGCCTGGAGTATGAGAAGCATTTCACACAGCGCTCGTCATTATCCGTGGGCAATACCAGAATAAACAGTCAGGGCTCTGTTGATTATAATGACTACTCATCTCTCAAGATCGGCTTTGAGCAGAACATCAGCAATCTGTCACTGCGTGCAGGTTATAATCTGATTGAGCCGATGTTCAATGAGAATGCTCAGGTGTTTCTGGGTGACACCGATTTCAACGTTAAGCGTATGGATTTCCAGATGGACCGTTTGGGTAAGAGACAGTACTTTACCTGCGGCCTGGGTTACTGCTCAGCACCCGACAGGGACGGAACACAGTTCTATGTTGATATGGCTTACGTACATGGCGTGAGAAACAGTGTTCTCAACGTTTGTGAATATACTGAGGATTTTGATGTGAACTACAATTACAAGACCGACAAGGTTTTGTTCACAATTGGTTGGAACTTTTAGGTTTGAGATAGTTTGATGGATTCCGACTGGTCTTGGTGACCGGCCGGAATCATTTTTTTTTATGGGGTCAGAACTTGCCCAGGATGCGGTCCATCACCCAGTTGGTGGGCGTGGCGCTTATGCCGTCGCAGGCGCATACCGATTTGCCGTTCAGATGATCCACTACGGCCTGTACCAGCGGGAACTGTACATGCTCGGGGTTGGGTATCTGGAATTCGTGGCGTCCCTGGCTGTCATGCAGGGCTATGGGCTGGAAGGTGAATATCGAGAAACAGATCATGCCCTTGTCGCCTATCAGCTCAATGCGGTCCTCCTTGGCGGATTCATCGGCCACAAAGCACCATGAGCCGGAGCCTACCAGGCCGTTCTCGAACTTGAAGCAGGCGCTTACGGTATCCTCGGCCTGATAGAGACCGCCGCGGTTGCTGCACAGTCCGTAGGCGTCGATAATGCAACCGCACAGCTCCTGTACCATGTCAATCTGGTGGGGTGCCAGGTCATAGAAGTAACCGCCGCCCGATATGTCGGGGATGACGCGCCAGGGCAGGCTGGTGCTGTTGTAGTCCAGCTCCTTGGGGGGCTGGGCAAAGCGTATCTGTACGTTGATGAGCTTGCCTATCTGGGGTATGAGTTCCTTTACCTTGAGGAAATAGGGGAGGTAACGGCGGTAGTAGGCTACAAAGCAGGGTACGCCTGTCTCGCGCGATACGCGGTTTATCCTCATGCACTCTTCGTAGCTGTGGGCCATGGGTTTCTCGATGTAGACCGGCTTGCCGGCTTTCATGGCCATGATGGCGTATGTGGCATGCGATGAGGGCGGGGTGGCTATATATACGGCATCGACGTTGGGATCATCAATGATGTCCATGGCGTCGGTGTACCATTTCTTGATGTTGTGTCTCTCAGCATATGAACGTGCCTTGGCCTTGTCGCGGCTCATTACAGCCTCGATGGCAGAGCCTTCGGCCTTTGCAAATGCGGGACCGCTCTTTTTCTCGGTAACCTCTCCGCATCCGATAAAACCCCATCTGATCATATTGTAGCTTGGAAAAGAACTTGTCAATCAATCGTATAATGTCCAGCTCAGGCCGAACTTGAGCATTCCGGGATTGGCCGGATAGCCGGGAACAATGAATGAGTCGCGGTTGTCCATTATACCGTCGTTGGCATGATAGTAAACGACGTAGAAACGTACCGAACGCAGGTTGCAGTTGACATATCCGGTAATCAGGGGATAGCCTCCCACCTGCTGGGTGAACGTCTCGTTCTGAAGGTGGTACGAACCTACTGCAGGGCAGTATCCGGGAGCGTCATATCTGGTAAAGAACATGGCGTTGGCACCAACCTCTATACTGAGCCTCTTGTAGTATACGAACTTGAAGTAGAGGTCGCTGAATATGTTCAGGTCGGGCAGCGGAATGACCTTCTTGTTTCCGGACAGCTGGTATGTGATATTGTTGTCCCAGTGCAGCGGACCCATTTTGAAGTTCTGCTGCAGTGAGGCGCTGAGCACCTGTATGGAGCCGCTGTGCTGATAAGCGTTTATCAGGTAGGAGGGCTGTGAGATACCGTCTTCGTTTACATAGACTCCGCCATCGTTCTTGAGATAGACGTAGTTGGCCACGTTCTCAACGTCAAGCTGGAACCTGGTGCGTGTCTTCTCTATGTCGATGAATCCGCCAAAGTGTGTGCGGAACTCCTTCTTGAAATCCTTGTCCCACCATGCAAAGGTGTTGTGCTGGCTAGCGTAGAAGAAGGGGGCGTCCAGTGCCGACATCCGGCCGTACGCTCCGATGGCGGCATCGGTACCCAGTACCGGATAATGGAGCTGTATCTGACCTCCAAGTGTAAAGTCGCCTATGCTGGCACCCAGAACCGTGCTCTCTATGTTTGCGCTGAATGTCAGGTTGTCGCCCTGAGCCTTTTCCATCTGTGCTCCCAAAATAAAGTTACCCTCGCTGTAGCGGCGCATGAACTCGGTTCCCGCAGCCAGGGTGTCGGGCATGGCAAAGTTCTTATACTCGTAACGGGCATAGGCCGACAGTCCTGCAAGAGCCCATTTTGTAGAGCCCTCCAGCAGAGAGAGTGACAGGGTGTTGGTGATATATAAGTGACGCGACTTGTCTATGGAGTCGTTCTTGAGGAAGGTGCGCTCATAGAACCCTTTGGGAATCTGATGGAAAATGTATCTGCGTTGCAGCTGTCCCATCTCGAAGGTGTGTGCCACCTTGGCGAACTCGACGGTCTCCTTGAAGGTATAGATGGTGTCGGCTATGCTGTCGGTGTGGAACCTTGTGGTATTGATGGTAAGTTCCTGGTTGACCAGGGCCTGCAGACGCTTGATGTTGTTCCAGTTGTAATAGAGGCGGAAAGGCATGTCCTCGGGTGAATACTGCTTGCGTCCCTCGGCCATAGCCTCCGGGTTGGTCACGTAGCGTTTGTCCTGGATTCCTCCGTTCTCGGCCACCTTGATCTGGTCCCTGTTGACGCTGGCGTAAATCTGATATACGTCACCGCGATAGTATGTGTACAGACGGGCGTCGAACATGGATGTTGACTGGCTCGCGTATCGGCCTCGTCCCAAAAGGTAATCCATGTCAAAGCCTATGCCTACCTTCTTGTTGAAGTTTGCCGCAAAATAGCCCTTGATACGCTCCTCGCCGGTACGGCGGTTGCCGCCTTTGTAGTAGTCGATGGATGTGTGCGGGGTCTTGGCGTCGGTGAAACGGAAATCGGGGGCATTCTTTATCCAGAAGTCATAGGGGGCGTCAAAGACAAAATCGCCGCTGCCCTCGCGCTCAAAATAGAGACGTGACAGACGGGGCGAGCCCATGTTGCCCAGATGGCTGTATGTGCCCAGAAGACCCTCGGTCAGATGGACGTTATGGAACAGATGGGTCAGGGTGTCGGGCTCGATCATCTCGGGGAGTCCGGTCTCGGTGTTGATTACCCACTGGCTGTAGTCCTTGGATACCGTACGCTCAACCACAGTGGAGTCCTTGCCCGGTTCCACATTCATGAATCCGTCCATGGTCTCGCCGTAGAACGAATCCTGGTTCTGTGACAGGGTGCTCTGTGCCCGTAAGGGTGCCGTGCAGAAGAGCAGGGCTGTAAGCAGCACTGCCGGAACTAATCTGAACGGTGATCCTGATGACATGTTACGGTATGAGTCTGAGTATGTATTCCGAAATCTTGATAAGCAGCGATACTCCGCATGCCCAGTAGAAGGGGGTGGAGGTGAGTGAGCCGCTTAACTGGAGTATGAAAAGGATCGTGGTTACGGCTGCTCCTGCCAGAAACAGCGTATTCAGTATGTATCTGGCCTTTTCGATGCTGTCGTGGGTTACCCGGCTGGTGCGTCTGGGCGCGGTCCTGATCTTGCCCGTTACATCGTATGCGGCGCGCTTGTCCATATCGGACAGGACCGTATAAGCCTGGACTATACGGGAGTGCATGGGGGTGCCTTCGGGATACTGCCCGATCAGGCGCTCGTAAGCCTCCCTGATTTGGGATTCCGATGCGGTCTCCTCGACACCGAGTATGGTATACAGTTCTTTTGACGCCATCAGATCAGATATCTCCGTTTACTGCATCGGTAGCCTTCTGGAACAGCTGCTCCTTAAGGTCTATGGTCTTTACGCGGAACTTTCCGGTGCTCTTGAGGAACTTGGTACCGCTGCGGTTGTAAGCCTCCTTGTCGGTTATCCATTCCTCGGCGCTGAATCTCTGACCGCCTCCTTCGCGACCCTCCTCATAACGGTAGTTGATATCGGTCATCTTGAGGACGGCGCTTCCGCCTTTGATGGCTACGGAGAAGTTGTAGGATATCTTGGACTCATCGGCCACCAGGGCGGTACGCTTGAAGACGATGGTCTGTTCTACGTGGAAGATAAAGCGGCGTGCCTGGGCATCCTCGTTGAGAATGCGTCCGTCGTGTGCGTAGGGGATGGCAAAACGGCCCTTTGCCCAGTTGAGCAGGATGGAGTAGCACTGGTCGGGAGTCATTCCCTCGGGAATCTGTATGGTCTCCATAAAGCAGACGTTTCCGTTTTCATCGGTGGTTACAGCACCTTTGCCGTATTTGGGATTCTGCTCATCGGCAATCTTTGCAAACGAGAAAACCGTGACAAGAAGGGCTGCTATTGTAAGTAATGCCTTTTTCATTGTAGTACCTTATTTATATACGATGCAAAAGTAGTCATTTTTGCCGATAATGACTTCAGGCATCCGGTGATTATTGTCCGATGGGGTCGGAATTAACAACAGAACCCCGTTTTGGAGTGTTACAGGGCCGATTTTTGACTATTTTACCCATTGTATAGAAATTTTTGACATTTTTTTTAAAAAAAGAGGACTGAATCTTTGCAAGTAACGTTTTTAGTATTATTTTTGCGTCAGTATGGATTTTAATTAATCATAATCATTTCAATAACAAACAACTATGGAGAAGATTTTGAAACAGGCTGCTGAGCTTTATGCAGCATTTGCAAAGGATGCAAACTCACAGATCGAGAAGGGTAACAAGGCTGCTGGCACTCGTGCTCGCAAGGCATCTCTTGAGCTCGAAAAGCTCATGAAGGAGTTTAGAAAGGCCTCACTCGCAGCTGCAAAGTAAATTTCGGACAATCAAATTTAATAGGGTGCCAAAAGCACCCTATTTTTTTGTCCGAAATTTACTTTGCAACTGCAGTGAAGCCGGACCTTATTTTAGTTTGCTCCGCAAACGGCCGGCCTCCGGCCGGGTAACGGCTTGCAGCCGTTACGATAACTGCAACTCCATCCTATCCTCAATCCTCAATTCTCAATTCTCAATTCTCAATTCTCAATTTTATTCGAGATATTGCATGATGCGGCCGGAGATTTGGAGGAGGGAGATCTCGCAGACCTTAGTGTCGTATTGAGCCTGAAGCAGGCTCTCCTCGGCATCCAGGAGTGATTTCTGGGCCTCACGCATCTCAAGTCCGGACAAGTTACCCAGCAGGTAACGCTCCTGAGCTATCTCCATAGTCTCCTGAGCGGTCTTAAGGTTCTGCTCCTGCAGTTCCAGCAGCATCAGGTTGTTCTGATAGGCCTGCCAGAAATCATCCAGGTTGGCGCGCAGCTGGAGCTTGAGCTGGTCGATGGTGATATCGGCCGTGAGTTCATCCAGACGGGCGTTACGCTCCTGAACACGCTGCTTTCCTGAGATCAGGTTGATACCCATGGTGGCACCGAACGAGGGACCCCAGTTGGTACGGTCGGAGTAGGTGTTGTTGCCGTAGATGTTGTGTGTCAGACCGTATGATGCGTTGAGCTTCAGGTAGGGATAGTTGCGTGACTGTACTGCGCGTCGGTCAAGCTGTGCAATGGTACGGTTGCTCTCGGCCTTAAGAAGCGAAGCGTTTACTTCCATCATATCCTCAAGCAGGGATTCGTAGTCAAGACCTGTTATCAGGTTGATGGCGGTGTCGGCTGCCACATGAACCGATCCCAGGTCCCAGTTGGACATAAGGCGGTTTATGCGGATGTTGGCCGATGCCACCGACTCGTGCTGCTTAAGGCTCTTGGCGCTGTCCGAGTTGAAATATACCTGTGCCTGCTGCATCTCCAGACGTGAGTTTCCACCCATGTCATAGCGCTCGCTGCTTATGCGCAGACGCTCCTTGGACAGGGAGGCGGCATACTCCAGATTCTTTAGGTGGATGGTCTGACGTACCAGGTTGTAGTACTCGGTGGTCAGGTTGGCAATGTAATCCTCGATGGTTATGCGGGTCTGTATCTCGCCCTGGTTGTGCAACTCCTCCAGACGGTCACGTGTGGCCTGTATGCTGAATCCGTCAAACACGGTCCAGTCGGCACGGAGCTGTGCGCTGAGAGTGTGGTCCAGCACATTGCGGTTGGACGTGGTGGAGCCGTCGCTCCTGAGTGTGGCGTCGTTGCTTGAGAGCGTTCCCGAGTAGCTGCCTGTAGCGCTAAGGGTGGGGGAACCGCCTGCATAGAGCCAGGAGTCGTTGTTGGCCGCCTTCTCCTGGGATATGTTGACGAGCTTTATCTGGAAGCTCTCGCTGATACCCTTTTCAAGGCAGTCCTTGAGCGTCATTATCTGTGCCTGCGCGCCCAAACCAAGGGCAAGCGCTGCGGCTGTTGACAGTATTCTGTTGAGTTTCATTCCTTTTTCTTTTGTGTTTTACGGTCGGTTGAGATGTAGCTGTAGATCGAAGGTACAATGTACATAGTAAAGAATGTCGATATGAGCATTCCTCCAACAACAGCCGTACCCATAGCTACACGTCCGGCGCTGCCTTCGCCGTGTGCGAACATAAGCGGCAGCAGACCCAGCATGGTTGATGTGGATGTCATCAGGATAGGTCTTAAGCGCTGTATGGATGCGTCACGTATTGCAATGAACTTGTCAATGCCGGCCGCCTGTTTCTGGTTGGCAAACTCCACAATCAGGATACCATTCTTGGCCACAAGTCCTATAAGCATGATAATACCTATCTCACTGAAAATATTCATTGTCTGCCCACCGCCGCGCAGGAATACCAGTGCGCCGAACACAGCCAGAGGCACGGTAATCATAACAATGAGCGGATCCTTGAAACTCTCAAACTGGGCAGCCAGGATAAGGTAGATAAGCAGCAGAGCCAGACCGAACGCAAACAGCAGGCTGTTGGAGCTCTCGCGGAAATCCTTGGACTCGCCGGTAAGTGCGGTGCGGAAAGTATCATCCAGAGTCTCCTTGGCAATCTTGTCCATCTCGTCAAGCGCCTGACCCAGAGTATAGCCTTTACCCAGTCCGGCCGATACGGTGGCCGATACGAATCGGTTGTAACGGTACAGACGGGGCGGTGCGATATCCTCCTTAAGGTCCACAAGGTTCTCCATCTGTATCATGCTGCCGCTTCCGCTGCGCATGTAGATAGATTTGAGCGCCTGGGTGGTGTTACGCTGCTGACGGTTAATCTCGCCTATAATGTCATACTGCTTTCCGTTCATGTACAGATAACCCATTCGCTGGCCGCTCAGTCCCCACTGCAGGGTCTGGGCTATGTCGCGGGTGCTTACTCCCAGCAGGTTGGCTTTCTCACGGTTGATGGATATGCGGACTTCGGGCTTGGAGAACTTCAGGTCGGCATCGGCCATCTGGAAGGCGGGGTTGTCGTTTACCTTGGCAAGGAACTTGGGCAGCACATCCTGCAGTTTCTCAATGTTGGTGGCCTGCAGTACGTAACGGACAGGCATACCGCCTCGGCCGCCTGCGAATGATGACTGCTGCTGTACGAACGCGCGGGCATCGGTCTCACGGCGTACGGCGGCGCTCAGTTTTTCAAACACCTCCATCTGCGAGTAGCTGCGCTCGTTTATGTCCTTGAGGGTAATCTGTATGTTACCGCCTCCACTTGATACTCGGGCGGTCACGAATTTGGCATCGGGCATAATAGAATCGACCACGTCGTTTATGCGCTCGGTGTAGTCACGCATGTACTCGTAGGTTACGCCTTCGGGACCCTGAGTGCGGACGGTTACCTGTGAACGGTCCTCCATAGGAGCCATCTCGGACGGGGTTTTGACCCACATCCATGCTGCTACGCCAAGAGCCAGCACCATTGTGACAATGGTGATCCAGCGGTTGCGCAGAATAAAATCCAGACTCTTGCTGTAGTATTTGTTAAGGCCCTCAAAGAACGGCTCGGACCATGCGTAGAATGCGTTTTTCTTTTCGCGGCGCACCAGGATCTTGGTGGAGAGCATGGGGGTGAATGTAAGGGCGGTGAATGTTGAAATCACCACGGCGCCTGCAATCACGAACGCGAATTCGCGGAACAGTCGGCCCGTCTGGCCCTGCATGAACACAATGGGTACGAATACGCAGAGCAGTGTTATTGAGGTGGATATGATGGCAAACAGGATCTCTCGCGCGCCGTCAATGCCGGCCTGCATCGGAGTCATGCCTTTCTCTATACGGTTGTAGATGTTCTCGGTCATAACGATGGCGTCATCCACCACAAGTCCTACCGACAGCACCACCGCAAGCATGGAGAGCACGTTGATACTGAATCCCATCATGTACATTACAAAGAATGAGCCGATGATTGATACCGGGATAACCAGCACGGGGATAAGGGTCACGCGCCAGTCACGCAGGAACAGGAATATGATGAATATTACCAGTATGAATGCCTCGTAGAGGGTGGTCTTTACCTCGTTGATTGAAGCGCGGATAAAACGGGTGTTGTCAAAGCCGTACTCGTAACCTACGTCCTCGGGAAGGTCCTTCTCCATCAGTTTCATACGGTCATAGACGGCGTTGGCAATGTTGATGTGGTTGGCACCGGGCTGGGGGGTGACTGCCACGCCCACCATGGGGATGCCGTTCATCTTCATGTAACTCTTTATGTCGCGCGGGCTGAGTTCGGCCTGACCTACGTCGCTGAAACGTATCACTTTGGTACCGTCATGCTTGATTACCAGGTCGTTGAACTCCTGGGTGGTGTGCATCTGGCCCAGGGTACGGATCTCAAGCTCGGTGGTGTTACCCTCAATGGTACCTGAGGGCAGTTCCACGTTCTCCTTGTCAAGGGCGTTCTTTACGTCCATCGGGGTGATGCCGTAACCGGACATCTTTACGGGGTCCAGCCACAGGCGCATGCAGTAACGTTTTTCACCCCAGATCATAACGGAACTAACGTCCTGGATGGTCTGCAGTTGCTCCTTTACCACAAGGTCGGCAATCTCGCTCAGTTCCAAAAGGGAGCGCTTATCGGAGTGGAGGGCAACCATAAGGATTGGCATTGCGTCGGCATCGGCCTTGGATACTGTGGGGGGATCGCAGTCGCGGGGGAGCATTCGCTGGGCGCGCGATACCTTGTCACGCACGTCGTTGGCGGCGGTCTCGAGGTCGACTGACAGCTCAAATTCTACTGTGATGCGGCTGCTTCCGTACTGGCTGACCGATGAGAGCGAGCGGATGCCGGGGATACCGTTGATCTGCTGCTCCAGGGGCTCTGTTATCTGATTTTCAATGACTTCGGCGTTGGCTCCGGGGTAGGAGGCCGATACCGATATGATGGGGTTATCCACCGACGGGTATTCGCGCACGCCCAGACTGGTGTAACCCACCACGCCGAACAGGATGATTATGAGCACCAGCACTGTGGCCAGCACCGGGCGGCGTATGCTAAGTTCTGATATGTTCATGGGTGCGGCAGGTTATTTGAGTTCAACCCTCATTCCGGTGCGCAGCTGCATGATGCCGCTGGTTATGACTGTGTCGCCTACTTTGAGGCCGCTCAGCACCTGTACCTCTGCGTCTGTGCGCAGGCCTTTGGTGATCTCGTGTGGGATGGCCTGGCCGCTCTTGTACAGGAATACCTTGTCTATGCCCATCTCGGAGATGATTGCCTCGCTGGGTACGGCAAGGGTGTTCTTGAATGTGCGGGTATTGAGGCTTACGCTTACGTATCGGCCGGGAACAAGCTTGCCGTCCTTGTTGTCATAGATGGCGCGGACCAGATAAGTGCGGGTGCCCTGATCCACCTTTGAGTTGGTGGCGTAGACCTGGGCGTTGTGGATGTCGTCGCTGCCCTCCACAGTGAAAGTCAGTTTGGCTCCGTTCTGCAGCACTCCGGCGTAACGCTCGGGGATGGCGAACTCCACCTTGAGTTTCTCGGTGTTGGTCAGGGTGGCAATGCCTGTGCTGGGCGATGCGTAGGCGCCTACGCTTACCTGACGCAGGCCGATGATTCCGTCAAACGGGGCCTTCAGCTCGGTCTGGTCCAGCTTGGCCTTGCACTCTTCGATATCGGCCTGGAGTTTGTTGAAGTTGGCTTCGGCCTCCTGGTAGGCCTCCTTACTTACGGCCTCCTTCTCGTAAAGGGCTTTCTGGCGGGCCAGACGGTCCTCGGTTGACTGATACTGGGCTTCTAACTTTTTTAGCTGGGCCTGAAGGGGGGCGTCGTTGATTTTGGCCAGCACCTGACCTTTCTTGACTTTGGTGCCCTCCTCAAAGAATATGTCGGTGATCTTGCCCGATGTCTCGAATGACAGGTTCACCTCCTCGTTGGGGATCAGGCTTCCGCTTATGTTGATGCCGTCCACAAGTTCGGTGGGCTGCATGATTACGTGACTTACCGGCAATGTCTGGCCGCCGCGTCCTATGGGCGCTCCGGCTGTGGGCATCGGCCCTGCGGGTATGTCCTTGTTGGTTTTTGGTTTCAGACTGTAAATTCCCCATATTGCCACGCCAATTGCAATGACGGCAATAAGCACCCATTTGGTTGTTTTGCTCATAAGAATAAGGTTTCTTTAATAGGAGGCAAAGTTACTATTTTTTAAAAATGACGCAAAGGGGTCGTTTCCCTTTGCGTCACTTTTCTCATTTCGCCGCAAAGGGGTCGTTTCCCTTTGCGTCACTTTTCTCATTTCGCCGCAAAGGGGTCGTTTCCCTTTGCGTCATTTTTCTTACTTTTTCTGCAGGACGAAAGTGTCCATGTTGATCTTGACGGTGAGTGCAGTCTTGGTCAGCGAAATGACAGTCCACTCGGAGTCGAACGAAGGCCTTACAAGTGACTCGGGAGTCACATACCAGGGGGTCGACTCCATGGTTTCCTCATTATAGTCGTAATAGACATTCCCGCCGAGGGAATAATCCGGTTTCATCACCTGATAGTATGACGCAAATTGCTCAGTAGGAGTGAACGACAGTTTTTTATTGGCATAAGCCCAGGTGCCCTTCTCCTTGTTGCCCACGGTCTTAAGGCCCTGAACTTCATCTTTTGTGGTGCCGGCTGTCTGGTAGGTATGCCAGTTTGTATAATTCTCTCCGTCAATCTGAAGGCGCCATTTCTGGGGATAACCCTGGCCGAAATCATGCTCTACGGCACCTTCCCAAGTGCCCTGCAGGTTGGCTGCGTTAATCTCAACAGTAACGTTCTTTTCGGGTTCGTTCTGCTCTTTTTCTTCATCTTTATCACAAGAGGCAATGGCCATCATCGCAAGTGCGGCCGATAAGAATAGAAAGACTTTTTTCATAACTGATTGGTTTGATTCACAAATGTATAAAAAATCGCCGCATTGGGGTCGTTTCTCTTTGCGTCACTTTTACAGGAGGTAGACGATGAGGCAGCAGATTGCGGCAACGGGCAGGAGGCCTAATCGCAGCCAGGCTGCAATGATGCCCACCACCAGAGCAATCAGGCCGGGCCAGGGTGTGGGTGTGGCCAGAATCATATCGGGAAACGTCATGACTGCCAGCGTGACGTAAGGCACGTAGTAAAGGAAACTGCGCACAAAGCGGTTGCTTATCGGCCCCTTGATGAATACCATGGGCAGGACGCGAATCAGGTTGGTCGTGACAATGGCTAAAAGTATGTAAATCAGTATTCTATGCTGCTCCATTGTCATCGGACTTAATAGGTTTGAGCCATGCCGCTACGGCCGATATCACAACGGTCAGAACCACGGTTCGCATGCCGCTGCTCCACTGGCTGATGACCGGCGCCACAGCGCAGATTCCGCTCAGAATGAAACTGGCGATGACGGCAAAAAGCACGTTGCGGTCTCTGCGGGCGGGAGGTATGAAAACGGCCAGGAACATGCCGTAGAGCGACATGCTGAGCGCCGTGACCATATGCTGCGGCAACAGGCTGCCCGCCTTAATGCCGATGGCGCACCCTGTGGCCCAGAAGAGGGTCGATAACAGCGCTGCGGCGTACATGTAGGACGGCGGCGTGTAGCCGGGGTGGGCGATGGAGATGCCGAACACCTCGTCGGTAATGCAGAAAGACATCAGGATGCGCTTGATCCAGGGCGTTCCGGGCGCGATTTTCTGCGAAAGGGCCGCGCTCATGAGCATGTAGCGCAGGTTCACCACCAGGCACAT
>CACYHW010000005.1 GCA_902774335.1 uncultured Bacteroidales bacterium | reverse complement strand
CAGACCCTCTACGCCCGGAGCAATCTCGATGAATGCACCGTAATCGGCCATAACGACAACCTTGCCCTTGACAACGTCGCCAACCTTGAGGTTGGGATCCAGAGAATCCCAAGGATGGGGAGTGAGCTGCTTGAGACCGAGAGCGATACGCTTCTTCTCGTCATCGAAGTCAAGGATAACGACGTTGATCTTCTGGTCGAGCTCAACAATCTCCTTAGGATCGCTTACGCGGCCCCAGCTGAGGTCTGTGATATGGATAAGACCGTCAACACCGCCCAGGTCGATGAATACACCGTAAGAGGTGATGTTCTTAACGGTACCCTCGAGTACCTGACCCTTCTCAAGCTTGCTGATGATCTCCTTCTTCTGCTGCTCAAGCTCCTCTTCGATAAGAGCCTTGTGAGAAACAACTACGTTTCGGTATTCCTGGTTGATCTTGATAACCTTGAACTCCATGGTCTTGCCAACGAATACATCGTAGTCGCGGATGGGCTTTACATCGATCTGTGAGCCGGGGAGGAAGGCCTCGATGCCGAATACATCGACAATCATACCACCCTTTGTGCGGCACTTGATGTAACCCTTTACAATCTCCTGTGAATCGAGAGCCTCGTTTACGCGATCCCATGAACGTGACTCGCGGGCTTTCTTATGTGACAGAAGCTGACAGAAGCAGCTGACCCTTCTTGTCCTCTGTGTTCTCAATGTAAACTTCTACCTCGTCACCTACCTTGAGGTCGGGGTTGTAGCGGAATTCGCTGATGGGGATAATACCATCGGACTTGTAACCGATGTTTACGATAACCTCGCGCTTGTTGATGGCTGTGACAGTTCCGTTAACGACTTCGTTGTCGGCTACCTTGTTGAGGGTAGTGTCATAAGCCTGCTCGAGCTGCTCTTTTGACATGCCTGCTGCGGCACTTCCGTTTTCAAAAGCATCCCAGTCAAATTCCTGAAGGGGAGCTACATTCTTAAAATCTTCCATTTAGTTAAATTTTGAAACTAAGATAAAGTTAGACAATATGTTGTATACACACGCCAAGGGCACTGCGGCACTTAGCGGGCGCAAAGATAGCATTTTATTATTTAAATAAAGAGAATTTTGATTCATTTTTTGGCCGGACGGGCCATATTCATGTCAGAATCCTGCGTCAAGTGTGTAGGGCACGCCCGATGCTGTTATTCCGGCGGCCTGAACATCGAAGTTCTTGGTAATGGAGCTGTTATAGAACTCAACCTGTGCCTTGCCCTCGTTGTTGGTTATCACGTTGGGGTTCCAGTAGAGGGTACGGCGGTAGTCCACGTCGCCCGGTATGGGACCGTTGGGGTACTCGGGAGCATAGAAGCTGTAGGGCCTTGAGTAACCGTCAACTGTGGTGAAGCGCTGGTTGCGGTGAATCTTGTTGTTCTGGTCGATAATCTCCCATTCCTCCTTGAGCAGAATGTCTACCATATAGACCAGCTTGTTGGCGGGCGATGAGGCCGATGACAGGTCGTTCATCTGCTCGATCTTGTCCATGTCGATGGTCTTGTTCAGGTATGAGAGATAGAGCGGCGAGAGGTCCCATGCTTCACGCTGGTACATGGGTCGGTCATAAACCAGCAGGCTCTTGATGTCCTGCATGTCTATGGTCGATGCGTAGGCCGACGGTGACATGGTGCTCTCCTCGGACTCAAAGTCAAGGTCCTTGAGTTTGTTCTGGCTGTGGGCATAGATGTATGCGGGGAGGCCGTTGATGTACAGAACCTGAAGCTCGCCGGAGGTGTCCATATCCATTGATATGTCGTAGCCCTTCTCCAGCAGATAGCCGTAGACATCGGTAGTGAACTTACCCTTGTCAAGCTCCAGCTCCACATCCTTGACGGCGTCGTAGGCCTGGAACTTATAGTAATCCACATATTTCCTGTGCTCGTTGATCTCCACGTCGGGCAGTACGAATCCGGTCTCGATGTTGACCACGGTGGGCAGCTGGTCGTCCTGGTCGGTCAAGGTGGTCTTGCCGCCCGACTTGAGCACCGAGTTTCCGGTAAAGATGGTTTCACCAGGCTGATAAGCTCTCACGGCAGGTCTCTGCGCCCTGTCCAGCATGATGCGGGCGGGTGATCCGAACAGACCCTTGTTCTGTGTCACAGCCTTTATGGAGAAACGCTCCTTGTCGTAGAAATCCAGACCTATGTCGAATCCGAAGTAACCGGTCTCGTCGGTGGTGTAGGTGTAGGTCTCGGTGAGTGTCTTGTCCCTTGTGGCCAGTGCCGCAATGATCTGTACGTCGGCCAGAGGTTTGCTGCCCGACTGTGAGACTGCCCAACCGTTAAGCGTCAGTCCGTTCTCCAGACGGTGTGACTCATAGAAGTCCTCCAGTCCGGCCATGGTCTTCCACTCGTAGCGCTCCCAGCCCTGTACCATGCACAGGAGGTCCAGGTCACGCAGACGGTCGGCGTTTTCCGGGTTGAAATAGTATGCGGGTCTTTCAATGAATCCCTTCAGGTCCGATGACATCAGGAAGTTGGTGCGCAGGTCGTCGTTGAAGACGTTGGCCTGGCCGCGGCTGTCCCTTACCGACAGGCAGAACCTGTCGCGGAAAGGTATGCCCTTGCCGTCGCTCAACAGGAACGAGAGCTTGATCTTCTCGAAAGGAGTGTATGACTCCTTGTCGGACTCCACGGTAAGGGTGGGGACACCTATCTCCCTGTTCTCGTGGTAGAATGAGCGGGTTGCCATGATGTCGCCGTACATGTTGAACAGCGAGAAGCGTATAATACCCTCGGGCAGCTGTGAAAGATTGAATGTGTGCTCCTCTTTCCTTGACTGTATGTTCATTGTGGCAAAGTCAACCAGTTCGCCGCGGCATGTGAGTGTCATACCCAGTTCCTGTCCCTGCATCTCCTTGGACGAGTGGACGGTGAACTTAATGTTATCCTGGTCCTGGAATTCAGCCTGTACGGTGTATCCGGCCTTCTCGGCATCGGGAAGGCTGAATGTGCGGGTACGTCCGCCGGCGGTGAACTTGACGCTGTTGCGTCTGGAATCCGGGGTGAATGTGAACGAACCCATGCCGTCGTGCATGGTGCTGAATTTGATGTCGTCCATGCTGCCCTCGGCCTCAATGCCCAGTCCGTTGCTTCCGGTAACCTTGAAGGCTACTGTGCAGGGCTGGCCTATAACCATGTGGCCTCCCTCGGGGTAAAACGATACGTTCATTTCGCGCGGATCGGACACCTCGGGACGCAGGGGCTTGGTGCTTGAGGGGCGTATGTTGATGGTGGGGTTCTCATCGTAGTAGTGGCCCTCCTGCTTGGGCTTGTTATAGACGGCCAGGACCCTTGAGAATATGGCGTCCTGGTTGAAGTTGAGCATGTAGTTGGTATAGGCTCTGATCTCGTAGAATCCGCTGGGGTATCCGGATACGCCGCCCCTGAGGTCGCGGGCCTGTGCCGTGGCTCCGTCGTAGAGGGTGAGTGATCCGTCGGCCTGTCCTGCCACGATCATGAGCTTCTGCTGCTTGAGCAGTACGCCGTCGGGTGACAGAAGGTCTACATAGAGGACGCGGCTCTCGCAACGCTTGAGCGTGGATGCGTTCACCACGAATGCCTTGAACCAGATTGTCTCTTCCGAAAAGTATGATGTGTTGTCAAACTGCAGGTATACTTTCTCCTGCGGGAATATGGAGTTGAACTGATGGATGTTTCCTGCAAACTTCATCAAGGAATCAATCGGAGATACGGCTGCATGGCATGCGGAACTCTGGATTGTGAGTATGGAGGCTGTCAGAGCCAGTCCGGACATTAATCTGGTCAGTAGGGATTGTACTTTCATTGTACGAGGTCAGTTTTAAGATGGTGCAAAAATAACAAAAATGTCAAAAGAGGCCATGCCTGGATATTGTATATTATCAGTAAAACTGATATATTTGCAATCCGTTATGATATACGGATTTGACAACGACAAGTATCTGAGGATACAGTCCGAACACATCAAGGAGCGCATCGCTCAGTTCGGAGACAAGCTTTATCTTGAGTTCGGAGGCAAGCTCTTCGACGATCACCACGCCAGCCGCGTACTTCCCGGTTTCCAGCCTGACAGCAAGCTGCGTATGCTTAACCAGTTAAGCGAATACGCCGAGATTGTCATAGTTATCAGTGCAGTTGACATTGAGAAGAACAAGGTCCGCAGCGATCTTGGTATCACCTACGATATGGACGTATTGCGTCTGCGTGAGGAGTTCCAGAGCCGTGGCCTTCTGGTAGGATCGGTGGTTATAACCCATTACAACGGCCAGGCCAGTGCCGATGCATTCCGCGAGCGCCTGAAGCGTCTGGGTATAGTGACCTACGTACACTATATCATCGAGGGTTACCCCAACAACGTGGCACTGATTGACTCCGACGAGGGATTCGGCCGCAACGATTATGTTGTAACCTCACGTCCTCTGGTTGTCGTCACAGCTCCGGGCCCCGGAAGCGGTAAGATGGCTGTCTGCCTGAGCCAGCTCTATCAGGAGCAGAAACACGGTATCAAGGCCGGATATGCCAAGTTCGAGACATTCCCCATCTGGAACCTGCCTCTGAACCATCCCGTCAACATTGCGTACGAGGCTGCTACGGCCGATCTGGACGATGTGAACATGATTGACCCGTTCCATCTGGAGGCCTATGGCAAGACCGCTGTCAACTACAACCGTGACATAGAGATATTCCCCGTGCTGGATGCACTGTTCAAGGGAATATATGGCGAGAATCCGTATAAGTCACCCACCGATATGGGCGTTAATATGGCAGGTTTCTGCATCAGCGATGACGAGGTTTGCTGCCGTGCCGCCAAGGATGAGGTGATCCGCCGTTACTACACCGCCCTGGGTGATATGGCCAGCGGCAAGACCAATGAGACCGAGGTCAACAAGATTGCCCTGCTCATGAACAAGGCCGGCATAACCACTGCTACCCGTCGGACCACTATAGCCGCCAAGGAGCGTCAGGAGGAGACCGGCGTGCCCGCAGCCGCCATGGAACTGTCGGACGGAACTATAATAACCTCCAAGACCACAGCCCTGCTGGGCCCCAGCGCCGCACTTATACTCAACGCCACCAAACATCTGGCAGGAATAGACCATAACGTCAAACTTATTCCCCAGAACATGATAGAGCCCATCCAGAAGACCAAGGTTGACTACCTGCACGGCAACAACCCGCGTCTGCATACCGATGAGGTTCTGGTGGCCCTCTCTATTCTGAGCCAGCAGGATGAGAACTGCCGCAAGGCACTCGACATGCTGCCTGAGCTGCGTGGCTGTCAGGTACACTGCACCGTTCTGTTGAGCGAGGTGGACCGTAAGATATTCCGCAAACTGGGTGTGGGCCTTACCTGCGATCCGGTCAAGAAGAAATACTTCCCCAACGGGAAGTGACATCCCTATGCTATGATCCGCCTCCGCCTGTCCGACGACATGAGTCTCTGCACCGATGCGGAGGTGGAACGTATGCTGCCGCTCGTGCCTGAACTACGGCGCAGTCAGGCAATGGCCTTCAAACACACTTTCGGGCGTTATGCGTCGCTCAAGTCATACCTTATGCTTGCATCTCTCCTCAAGGAGACTTTTGGAGTGGAGCATGTGGAGATGGCGGTGGGCGGGCACGGTAAGCCCTATCTGGCAGACCGTCCCGATATACACTTCAGCATAAGTCACTGCAAGGATGCCATAGCCGTGGCCGTGAGTGACAGGCCGGTGGGTATTGATGTTGAGTCGCTGCGCAGTTTCAGCGACAGCCTGCTGGACAAGACCATGAACCCCGCCGAGAAAGCGCATATTCTGTCGTCCCCCAATCCTAATGAGACGTTCATATCATACTGGACGCGCAAGGAGGCTGTCTTCAAGCTAATGGGGACAGGCATTACCGATAACCTGCACGGTATACTTACAGACAAAACAAAGACCGATACCGTTGTCAACCCCGTAAAGGGTTATGCGGTATCGGTCGCTATGTATTCCCAGGATTTCCCGGATCAGCTCTGCTGGCAGTAATACTCCACAAGTCCGCTCATGGGACTTGCCATAATCTTTCCTATTGTCATGCCAAGCGAGTCGGCGGTCTCTTTGAGCTCGTCGGCGAATATGCCTGCCAGTGAACCTACAAAGTGAACCGGCAGCCACGGCTTGTGGTAGTTGATTACGTTGCGTGTAAAGAACTCCGAGAAGCACTGGATAAGCATCTTGTGAACCTCGGGTACCGTACGCTTTTCGTGTATGAACGGCACAAACCCTGCAATGTAGCGGTTGGGCAGGGGCTGACGGTATACGTTCTCAATGATAATGTCCTTGTCCAGGGAGTAACGCTCCATGAACTCCTTTGATACGGCATCGGGCATCTGGCGTTTAAGACAGTCGCCGATAAAGCGTCGGCCCAAAGCGGCGCCGCTGCCCTCATCGCCCAGGATATAGCCTAACGAGGGAACCTGGTCCACAATCTCCACACCGTTGTACATACATGAGTTGGAGCCGGTGCCCAGCACGCATGCCACACCCTCGGCATGACCGCAGAGTGCGCGTGCGGCGCCCAGCATGTCGCTGTCCACGGCGATGGCTGCATCGGGAAAGAACTCCTTGAGTATGCCGGCCATCTGTGCGCAGATGGACGGTGTGGCACAGCCTGCTCCGTAATAGAAAAGTTCGGTCACGGAGTTAATGTCATCGGCCGATGCGTTGCTTATCAACTCGCTGTTTATGATGGTCCTAATGGCGTCAATGCTCTGATGGCAGGGGTTGATGCCCTGTGTCTTGATGGCCTTGAGGTCATATTCCGTATTGAAAAATCCCCAGTCGGTCTTGGTCGAACCGCTGTCAACTACAAGCTTCATTGTTTCTTTCCAAAATCAGGTTCGTATTTAATAATTGCCGATACCACACAGGTTACGGCGCAGCAGGCTATAACCCAAATAAAGAATGTGCGGTAGCCCATGTGCTCCTGCAGGATACCCGATATCATGCCGGGCAGCATCATACCCAATGCCATGATACCTGTACTGATGGCATAGTGTGAAGTCTGATGTTCGCCGCGGGCAAAATACATTAGGAACAGGGTATAGGCGGTGAACCCGAATCCGTATCCCATCTGTTCTATGAATATGCAGGTGCTTACCAGTGCCATGTTCTGTGTGGGAAGCCAACTCAGATATACATAGACCAGATCCGGAAAGGATATGGCGGCCACCATATACCATATGCATTTCTTAAGGCCGTAATGCGAGAGGGTTATTCCACCCAGGATGCCACCCAGCAGGAGTCCGATAACGCCCAGGGTACCTTGCGCAAAACCTACCTGACTGGTTGTCAGAGCCAGGCCTCCGGCTTCCAGAGAGTCTACGAGGAACAGAGGGGCTATCTTGCCCAACTGAGCCTCCGGAAACCTGAACAGCAGTATAAAGAGCAGTGCCGGCAGGATATGGGGCTTTTTGAAATAACTCACAAAGGTCATTCCGAACTCCTTGATGATGTTGCTGCCGGATATGCCTGTGGTGCAGTCTGCAACCGGGTGGGGCAGGATGTAGGAGTGGTATAGCCAAAGCAGTATCATCAGACCGCCGGCTACCAGGAATCCCAGACTCCAGGCGCGTACGGTGGATCCGAACATCTTCTCGAACTGTCCTACCAGGATCAGAAGACCTCCCTGACCGGCAATCATGGCAATGCGGTAGGCGGTGTTGCGTATACCCACAAACAGGGACTGCTCGCCCTCGTCCAGGCCGAGCATATAGAAACCGTCGATGGATATGTCATGTGTGGCCGAGCTGAACGCCAGCAGCCACATGATGGCAAGCGACCACCTGAAGAAGTTCGTGGTGTTGAGCGTCAGTGCCACGCCGGCCAGACCTGCTCCCAGAATAAACTGAGTAAGCAGCAGCCACCAGCGCTTGGTCTTGACCAGATCCACAAACGGGCTCCAGAAAGGTTTTATTACCCATGGCAGGTAAAGCCAACTGGTGTAAAGGGCCACATCGGCATTGCTTATGCCCAACTGCTTGAACATGATGGCCGATACGGTCACCACTAACACGTAAGGTAGTCCTTCTGCAAAATATAGTGTGGGCACCCATGCCCACGAGGTTCTGGGTTTTGCCATTACTTAGCCGGGATTGCTTCCTTGAGTTTGTTTATCACCTCTTGGCGTGCCTCGGGGGTGGGGTTGCGCTTAAGGGTAGTGCCCTCCACCATCTTCAGGTCGGGATACTGTTCCTTGAGCTTATTGTATGAGTTTGTCAGATTGCTGCTTCCTGATGTGGAGAAGATGATGACGGTCTTGCCTTTAAGGTCATTCTGCTCAATGAATGTGTTGATGATGTTGGGTGCCGCGTCGCCCCAGATGGGGAATCCGATGAATACTACATCGTAGCTCTTGAGCTTATCGGGCTTACCCTTTACCTCGGGACGGAGGGACTTGTCGGCCATCTCCTTGAAGGCGCGGGCCTCACGGTTTCCAAGGTTTACGTCATCGGCGGTGTAGGGCTGTGCACCCTCAATCTCGAACAGGTCGGCGCCGGTTACGGAGCCCAGTTCCTGTGCCAGTGACTTGGTTGTTCCTGTGGGTGAAAAATAAGAAATCAGAACTTTGGGGTCCTTAGCTGCGCATGTGGCCATAAACATGACCATGAGCGTTAGAATCAAACTTTTTTTCATAGCTGTGTATGTGTTGTCTATTAGTTATAATCCAAGTGCGAATATATAAAAAAAGAGACTATTTTTGCGTAAAACAATAATTGAAGATTATGATTCTGACTACAACTCCGACCATCGAGGGTCGCAACATCACAGAATACCGTGGTGTAGTTTTCGGTGAGGTTATCACCGGTGTGAATTTTATCAAGGATTTTGCCGCAAGCATAAGGGATTTCGTGGGCGGCCGCAGCACGACTTACGAGGATGAGCTTATCAATGCACGGGCCCAGGCCATGAAAGAGATGGAAGACAGGGCCTACAGATTGGGTGCCGATGCCGTGGTCGGTATAGATATCGATTATGAGGTTCTGGGTGAGCGTGCCGGAATGCTGATGGTGACCGCCTCAGGTACCGCAGTAAAGTTGGGATGACTTAGTGATTCCTGAAACTATAAAGAGCCCCGCAGACCGGCTGTTACGGTTTGCGGGGCTCTTTTTGTGGTAAGTGCGTATTACTGCTCTTTATCATCCTCCTCAATAAGCAGACCGCGGTATGAGGTGGGAGTGGAACCGAACTTGAGTGAGAATGTAATCTCGTTGTCTACAATCTCGCCTTCAAAATCCTTTACGGTGTAGTTGGGATACTTGCCGCCCATAGCAAAGGGAACAACACTGTCGACGGTCAGGATACCACCTTTTTCAGTCCTGGTTACTGTAATTTCAGGTATGGTCACATCCAGCGAAACCGGCATTCTGGGGGCGAACTTTACCTGGAACAGGGTGACTGAGGCTGAATCGGCCTTATCGGTAGCGTTGAAGGCCACCTTGATGCTGTCCATGGTAAAGAGTCCGCTTGAGGCCTCGACTGAAAGATCACCGCAATAATCGGCACTTTCAATCTTCAGTTCCTGGGGCTCGTCTGATGACTTGTCGCAACTCACTAAAACTGCCGCAAGGGCAAGCATAAGGAAAAGGGTTTTCTTCATTTTTGTTTATAGTTTAAAAGTTATACCTGTCATTATTGTACGGGGCTTGCCTGAGGCAAAGAACTCCTTGCCCACCGATTTGAAATAGAAACTGCGCTCCTGTGTGCCGGTCAGGTTCTCACCGCGCACGTAGATCTCAGTATCTCCCAGAACCATGGCTATCCTGCCGGAAACCTTCAGACGGAAGGGTTCTTTCTGTGTGCCTGCCTCATTCCAACTGTAGGGACCTGCGCCGTTAAGCCCTGCGTCTATATCCAGCGTCCTGCTGCCCAGCCTGAAACTGTATCCTATGCCGGCATCGAGCGTATGCTCCGGTACGTAAGGCAGACGGTTTCCGGAGTAGTCGGCGTTACCGTCATTGTAGGATATGAACCTGGCGTCACACCAAGACCACGATACATGTGAACGGAAACGCTCGGGGTTCCAGCTCATTACGGTTTCCAGACCTATGCTGCGGCTGCGTCCGGCATTGGTCATCATACGTCCGGTGGACATGCCCGGAGGGAATACGGTGAGCTGCTGTCCGCTTACGTTCATGCAGTAGACCGATGCCTGAGCACGGAACGGGCCGTGGTTGAAACGCGTGCCCAACTCCATGTTCCAGGCGGTCTCAGGGTCATATTCGGTGTTTCCTGCCGTTACTGATACGAACTTGCGGTCCAGATGGACGCCCAGATCCTTCATCACGGCATTCATGGTTATGTTCTGAAGTATGTCGGAGAATATCTGCGTGTTGAATCCGCCGGCGCGGTAACCCTTGGACAGGGTAGCGTAGAGGGCAGTCTCGCTGTTTACCCTGAACAGGGCCGACAGTTTGGGAATAACCTCAAAGTGGCGGTGGCTTACGGTGCCTTTGTAGGGAACCGACAGTTCCCTGTCGGCGGTCATTACAGGCTCGAAACGATAGTGTAGCCTGGCCATGCAGTCGTAGTCCATGGTGCCGCCTTCATAGTCAAGACGTATGCCGGCGGTCAGTGTCCATCGGTCCAGGTCGAACACCGACTCGTGGAAAAGGGCGGTGTTCCATGTGTCGATCAGGAAGTCGGAGTTTACCGGCATCCTGGTATCGGAGATGGCAAGGTAGCCTATATCTTCAGGTATGTGGCTGTTGGCGTTGTTAAGGATAAGTGTTTCTATTCCGTCCCGCTTGAATGTGACGGGGGCCGACATGCTGTTGAGGCGGTAGAATGCGAACAGTCCGGTTTGCGGCTGCCACAGCGCGTATGCATCGGCCCGGCGCAGGGTGAACTCCAACGTTCCGGCTCCGCTTAACTGCTTTTGCTGCAGGGTGAATACGGACTTGGGGGTATAATCCTGGTCCATATGCATGTCGTCCGAGAGCAGCTGCAGCGAACCGGCTACATCGGTCTTGAATTCATCGCCGCAGCGGTGCAGTTTGAATCCTTCGATGACCGAAAGGCGGCGGTAGCTGCCCTCGTCATTGTATGATACGGGATGCAGCACGCTGTCCTGCCAGAGTCCGTAGGCAAAGCCTCCCTCCTTTGACAGGTTGGCCTGCAGGATATTGGTAAGGGTGGCGCGTTCGGTGACGTGGCGTTCCCACTTCCACCTGAAGGAGAGACCGTCATAGGGATCAGTGAGACGGTTCTTGTATACGTTCATAAAGAATCCGTCGGTGTGCCTGAATGTGGCCGAGAAGGCGTGACTCCCTGTTGTGAACGATATTCCGGCCCTGAAGGTGTTGGCTGTACCGTACTCCAGCCTGACGGTGGGCTTTGAATCCTCGAGTGGTGATATGGTGCTCAGGGACAGTACGCCGCCCATGCTGTTGCGTCCGTACATTGTTCCCTGCGGACCGCCCAGCATTGTTACGCCGTTCAGGCCCTCCCAGTCAAAATCGTATGCGTTCTTGTCGATGACGGGAATGCCGTCAATGTAAAGTCCCATGACCGGGTTGTCCATCCTGGAGCCCAGGCCGCGCAGATATACGGTCGATGTCATGGATGCTCCGTAATCCGGAATATGCAGGCCGGGAATGGTCCGTGAGAGTGAATTGGGACGATATGTGCCGTTTTTTCGGAGCGTTTCGAACGATATGGACGATACCGCCGACGCGATGCGCTCCGTGGGAACCTGTTCCTTGAGAGCTGTTACGTTAATCATGGGCAGATTCTGCGTCAGAGTATCGTCAAGGGCCATTGTGGCCGCCAAAATAGATATGAGAACCATTGCTGTCATTGCGACTGCAAAGGTCTTCATAAATAATGGTATATTTTAGAACGCTGATTACAGAAATTAGGATTATCCTTGCATGGCTTTTCGGAATGCCGACGGGGTCATACCTGTGGCTCGCTTAAAGAAACGTGCAAAGTAGGACTGATCTTCAAGCCCTACGGCAGCTGCCACATCAATGACGGGCAGCGATGTCCGTGACAGCAGTTTCTTTGCCCTGGCCAGCCGCGCAATGTCAATCCATCCGCCCACGCTTCGGCCCGTATACTGCTTGATCTGGCGGCTCAGATAGTTCTCGCTGATGCCTGCCTCCTGTGCATATGACGCTATGTTGCCTATGGAACGTTCCGTATCAAAGACCGATTCCAGAAATATGTTCACGGCTTTGGGAGCCACTGTTGCCTGCCCGCTTTTGATACGTGACAGCAGCAGGTCCAGTGCCTTTTCAATGAATACGTCGTCTCCCTTTTTGAATGATTCCAGCAACATATTGAAAAGTTCCCCCATGAATACCCCCTCATCAAACCAGAATGCCTGATGAATCGGGGTGCTCATGTACCTTAAAGGTCTGGAATCCGTGAGGACCGAAGGAGCGAAAGCTCCGGTATAGCCTGTTGCATCGTGGTAATACATGATGGCAAAGGGACAGTTGGCCGGTATTATGAGCACATGGCCCGGCTGGCACAGGTATGAGTTTCCGTCGCACTCTACCAGTACCTCGCCATGAGTCACATAGATAAAACCTATCAGCGGGAGGCTGGCTACCGGTACCTCGCTGTTCCGGGTCTTACCGGCCGTGTCCATCTGTCTTATGATGAACCGGCTTTTTGAATAGTCCGCATGGGCTTTCCAATGGGGGGTGTTATGCATGGTCAATGGCTTTTTGACAATTTGTCTATGATATCATCCAGGGTACAGAACAGTGACGGTACCGTATCCGGATTGACACTTTTGCATAGTATTGATTTGCCCATTTCAGCAGGTACGTCTGTAAGCTGTTCCTGCAGTCTCTGTCCTTTTTCTGTCAGTTTTACAATTATCTGACGCGCATCCTCTGTTCCCTTGCTGCGTGTCAGTATGCCCTCTGACTCCATGCGTTTGAGCAGGGGAGTGACTGTGTTGGTTTCAAGCATAAGACGTTTGGCTATGTCATTCACGGGCTGCTCATCTTTTTCCCAAAGCACCATCAGCACCAGATACTGCGGATACGTGAGTCCGTATCCTGACAGTAACGGGTGATAGGCCTGTGTAATAAGACGGGATGCCGTGTAAAGCCTGAAACACAATTGGTTCTCCAGTTTTAACTGCTCTTTCATTACAACATTTCAATTAAATCCTTCTCAATATCATTGGGTGTTGTTACGGGTGCGTAACGCTTTATTATAGAACCATCGCGGTTTATCATGAATTTGGTAAAGTTCCAGAGTATGTCGCTCTCCTTCTCCACGCTCTTGCTTAAGGTCTTGAGCATCTTCTGTGTTGCCTTTGCCTTGAGACCCTTGTACTCCTCGGCGGGAGCGGCCTCCTTGAGGTAGGTGAATACGGGGTGCTCCTGCGGTCCGTTTACATCGGTCTTTTTCATGAGCGGGAACGTAACGCCGTGGTTCAGACGGCAGAACTCCTCGATCTCGGCATCGCTGCCCGGCTCCTGATGGGCGAACTGGTCGCACGGGAAACCAATAATGACAAGGCCCTTATCCTTATATTTCTGATAGAGGGCTTCCAGACCGTCGTACTGCGGGGTGAAGCCGCACTTGGATGCTGTGTTCACTATCATCAGTACCTTTCCTTCATACTGTGCCAGATCTACCTCTGCGCCCTTGTTGTTGAGAGCCTTGAAATCAAAAATCCTTTTCATAATTATTATTGTTTTACCGTTGTTATATCGTTTGCGATACAAAGATATGGCAAAGAATTTATATCGCAAACGATATTTTGTTTTATTAACTATATTTTTTCATGTTAGGCAAGAAATAAGTAACTTTGGTCTCATTATGAAAGCAGAACTGAAAGAGTTGCTGAGCCGATTTAAAGGCGCTGAACCGGAGCAGGTTGTTACTTTGGCCGCTGCGGGCTCCAACCGTGTTTATTACCGTTTTATAATGCCGGGTGGAGAGTCCCTTGTAGGCGTTGAGGGAACCAACCGTGATGAGAACAGGGCGTTTCTTACAATAGGAGGTCACATGCGTCAGGCCGGGTTGCCCGTGCCGGAGATACTGGCTGTATCGGACTCAGGTATGTGCTATCTGCTGCAGGACCTTGGTGACGCATCACTGTTTGGAATGATGGAGAGTGCCCGTCAGACTGGTTCATACAGCGCGGAGCAGACGGCCCTGCTTGAAAAGGTTATGAGCCTGCTGCCCGACCTTCAGTTCAAGGGCGGTGAGGGGCTGGATTACAGCGTTTGCTTTCCTTGCGAGTCATTCGATGAACGCAGCATATTCTGGGACCTGAACTACTTCAAGTATTCATTCCTCAAGACCACCGGACTGGAGTTCCATGAAGCACGCCTGGAGGATGACTTTGAGCGTTTTGCCTCCGTCCTGCTGGCAGGTGCCCCTTATGAGACATTCATGTACCGTGACTTCCAGGCGCGTAACGTGATGGTCAAGGATGGTGAACCCTGGTTCATAGATTTCCAGGGTGGCCGACGCGGACCGGTGGAGTACGATGTGGCCTCGTTCCTTTGGCAGGCCCGTGCCGCATATCCGTCAAGCCTGCGTGAACATCTTATAGACATATACACCCAATCCCTGTCCCGATACCGTAAGGTCAGCGCCAAGGAGTTCCGCAAGGGGCTGATGCATTTTGTGCTGTTCCGCACGCTGCAGGTGCTGGGCGCATACGGGTTCCGCGGCTATTTTGAGCGCAAGCAGCATTTCATAGAGAGCATTCCGGCTGCAATAGGCAACCTCAGGGAGTTGCTGGATGCAGGGGTGGGGGCGCAGGAGTATCCCTATCTTGTCCAGATGCTTTCAGAGATGACAGAGCTGCCCATGTTCGTCCCCGCTCCAACTGCTGCAGACGGTAAACTAACCGTTCGTGTAATGAGCTTCAGCTACCGTAAGGGCGGCATACCTGAAGACAAGAGCGGCAACGGCGGCGGATTCGTCTTTGACTGCCGCGCCATGCACAACCCCGGCAAGTACGACCAGTACAAGAAGATAACCGGAGCCGATGCCCCCGTGATAGAGTTCCTTGAGGCTCAGGGCGAGGTGCAGCGTTATCTGGATAATGTATACGGGCTGGTGGATCCGGCTGTAGAGAGATATGTTGAGCGCGGATTCCTGAACCTGATGGTGGCATTCGGCTGCACAGGCGGACAGCACCGCTCACTCTATTGCGCCAACCATCTGGCGGAACATCTCAAGTCCAAGTACGGTGACAGGATACATATCATCCTTGAGCATCGCGAACAGAAAAAGCGCATTGAACTATGAACGCGCTTATTCTTGCAGCCGGCCTGGGTACACGTCTGGGCACTCTGACATCGGACCGTCCCAAGGCTCTGGTCCAGGTGGAGGGCCGCACCATGCTTGAGCATCAGCTGCGCCATCTGCATGCCGCCGGATTCGACAGGTTCGTAATCAACATACATCACTTTGCCCCCAAGGTCAGGGAGTTCCTTCAGGAGAACGGAAACTTCGGACTGGACATATGCCTGTCCGATGAGTCCGACCTGCTGCTCGATACGGGCGGCGGACTGCGTAAGGCCATGCGTCTGATGGGAAACGACGATCCTGTGCTGGTACATAACGTGGATATATTCTCATCGGCCGATCTGGCTGGACTTTACAGGAAACATATTGAGAGCGGTGCCGACGCCACCCTCCTGACTGCCCGCCGCAGCACGTCACGTTACCTCTATTTTGACAAGGGTGGAGCGTTGTGCGGCTGGAGCAATGAGAAGACGGGACAGGTGCGTTCGCCGCTGGCCGGTTTTGACAAGACCGCATACACTCCGTATGCATTCCAGGGTATTCATGTGGTCTCCAAATCCCTGCTCCCGTTGCTGGATGCCGTTCCCGAGGCCAAGTTCGGAATAACCGATTTCTATGTGTCCAATGCTGGCCGTCTTGACCTGCGTATGGTGGAGAGCGACGCTTCCCGCTGGGTCGATGCCGGCAAACCCGAGACCCTGGAACTGGCCGCTCAGATAATAAGGGAACACTATGAATAAGCTGCTGGATCAGATAACCGCTCAAGCCGATCCCACCCAGGTGGAGGGGCTGATGCGTTTCTTCAAGACCGGCCCCGGTCAGTACGGCGAGGGCGATGAGTTCCTTGGCATCAAGGTGCCTGTTACGCGTTCCGTCGTCAAGGAGTGCTGGAAAGATGTGACCTTCGATGACCTTGAGGAGTGTGTGAGCAGCAAGTATCACGAGGTGCGTCTGGCCGCTCTGCTTACTCTGGTAGAGATTTTCGGCCACAACAGGAAGAATGCCGCATTGCAGAAACAGTGCGTGGATTTCTACCTGTCACATACCGCATACATCAACAACTGGGATCTGGTGGACCTGTCATGCTATCCGCTCATAGGAACATGGCTGCTGGATAAGGAACGGACCGTGCTGTATGACCTGGCACGCAACGGCAAGACCATCTGGGAGCAGCGCATAGGGATGGTGAGCACCATGCAGTTTATCCGTCACGGCCAGACGACCGATACCTACGCCATAGCCGACATTCTCATTAACCACAAGCATGACCTTATACACAAGGCTGTGGGCTGGCTTCTGCGTGAAGCAGGCAAGCGCAATGTTGAAGAGTTGAAAGCCTGGCTTGAGCCACGCTGCAAGACCATGCCGCGCACCATGCTGCGCTATGCAATAGAGAAATTCCCACCTCAGGAGAGAACCCGCTGGATGGAGCGGTAACATCAGTAAAAGCGTCCGATTGAGGTCTGAGGATAATAGTGTGACAGTATCTCGCGGTATGTGTAGCCCTTGGCGGCCATAACGGCGGCACCTATCTGACATAGGCCTGCGCCATGTCCCCAGCCGGCTCCGTGAAGGATAAAACCGTCAGGAGTCTTTTCGACGACAAAAGCGCTGCTAAACAGGTGTGACTCCGACAGCGTTCTGCGTATCTCCAGCTCCTTGCCTATGGTTACCGTACCTTTTGTGCCTTCAATCTTCAGTTCGAATATCCTGCCTGAAGGTCCTCGCTTAATGGGTCTAAGGTCAACGATGCTTCCTATATCCAGACCTGACTTGCGGCGGAATATGTCCGATATCTGATTGGTGGTGTATTCCACTTTCCAGCGGTAATAATCCGGGGTCTCAAGGTCATAGCCGTTAAGTGACTCGGACAGGATGTTGCCGTCGGCCGAGTTGCAGAAAGACTTGGGCTCCTGTAATATCCACTGGCGGGCGGTCTCCTCGACGGTAAGGTCGGGCAGGGGGCCTTCGTCCACACTGCTGTCGCGCAGAGCCACCAGATAGGGCTTGTGTTCATCTTGCCAGCAGGTCTCGAACTGCTCGGTAATACCGCCGCAGCACTTGCTGAAACGGGCGTCGCACAGGTGGCCTTCAAATACCAGCGTCTGTCCGAACGTGTCCTTGACTGCGGCTTCGGCCTGGACACTGATTATGCGGGTGCGGCCCTGGTAGCGCTGGCAGTGGTCATCGGCACATACATCGAAGGTGGTGTGCTGGTCGTGGTCGTACCACTTGATTATGCGGTCCAGGATATGGTTGTGCGTGGTTTGCGGGGCCGATGCCTGGGCGGTTGCGGCCTTGCGGTACGGAGAACGTAACTGTGCCAGCACCCAGCTGCGCGATATCACTGCATGTGCGCGCAGGAACTCGCGGCTGGCAGTGGGCTTCATCTCCGAAGATATGACGCTGGCCAGATACTCCTCGACGGGAAGTATGTTTATGGCGCGGACGTTGTTGCCCTCGGGTATGAACTTGAGTTGTCCAGAGAATGTCTGGTCCTCCTTGCGTTCCCAATGGAATCCTATTCCTATGGTCACGTCGTGCAGGGTGAATGTGCTGCCGTGTTCGTTAGGCTTGAGCGTGAGGCTGTCTACCAGTATGCCGTTCCAACTCAGGCGTCCCTGTATGGCGCTGATGCTGAGCTCACCCTCAAAGCTGCTGCGTCCGTCTGTGTAACTGTCGTTCAGACAGAATTTTATCTCTGGTGCGGCCATGATGCCCACGCTTATTTTGGGCTGCTGGTGTGTCACCTGATGGTAGATGTCCAGCACCTGATGTTCGGTAAGGCTGTCAAAGTCCTCCCTGCGGGGCGTGATTATCAGACCGAACATGTCGATTGCGCCGGGACTGACCATGATCTTTCCGTCTCCCTGAGCATAGTAGCAGTCGGGACGGTGCTTGCTGCGCGGCACAATGGCTGTAATGACCTGACCGTCGCGGTTGAACGAGAGCACATTCATGCGCGGTTCGTACTCTCCGTCGTAGATGGTCATGCCGCTCACGTAATCCCATACCTTGGAGGGATCGGCCCCCTTGATCACTATAACGGGGTATCCGAACGTCTGTATGGTTATGGGCTCGTCCTTGGCGGGCGGCTCGTTCTCGCGCAGTTTGTCAACCAGGGGTATGCCTTGTGAACGTCCAATCTGCATATGCAGGTGGTCGGGGGCCGATGCTCCGCTGCGGGGACCGTTGTAGAATATCATATAGCCTGGCTCAAGCTCCTGCGCAATGTTGATCATCTTTTGGTAGCAGTCCCTGAACATCTGCGGACGGTGCTCACGGCTTACCACGCAGAAGTGCTCGCGCAGTATGGGGTAGGGGTTGACCAGCAGGTCAAAGCCGTCTCCGGCATCAAAGGCTATCTGCTCCTTGGGGCGGTTGTCGCCGCACAGAAAACAGGGACGGATGGTTGCCTGGGCCGGATTGACGTTGGCTGTAGTTGATACTATGCGGGCGGGGTTGTGCTGGAGTGCCAGTCCCGACGATGAGAGCACGCGGGTCTGTACGCTCTCCAGGTTGGTAAAGGCCTCCTTTGCTGCGGGCCACTGCTCCAGCTGCTGTTCAAGACAGGTGTCCAGATGCTTGAATATCTGTTCCATCAACGGCTCAGGTTTTGGTTAATACGTCTCTGCAGTTCGGCGGTGCGCAGGGTGTCCTTATAGAGGTTGTTGGCATTGACCTTCTCGGGACTCAGCGCGGCGTCGCTGTTGCCTTCCCAGCGGCGGCACAGGTAGAGCTCGTCAAAGATGCGTCCTATGCGGTACTGGCCGGCAATGCGTATGGCTACGGCATAATCCTCGCCGTAACTCACATTGGGGAATCCTATCTCCCTGACAACGGGGGTGTAGAAGGCTCGGGGAGCGCCCAGACCGTTAATGCGCAGCGCGTTGTTGGGGCCGTTCTCATCGGTCCACTCGCGATGGTCTATTATGCCCGGCGGCAGTGTCTCCAGACTGAAGTTGCACATGCGGTAGCTGCCTATCACCATGGAGTAGCCTCCCTCGCGGAACTTGTCCACCACCTTCTGCAGCGTGTCGGCGCCGCTGTACAGGTCGTCGCTGTCCAACTGGACTGCAAAACGGCCGCAACGGCTGTCGTTGACCGCCAGGTTCCAGCATCCGCCTATTCCCAGGTCATTGCTCTCCGGGATGATATGTATGAGACGGCTGTCCTGTGCGGCCAGACCGGCCAGTATGTGGGTGGTGCCGTCGGTTGAGTGGTTGTCAACCACTATCACGTTGAACGGGCTGTCAAGCTTCTGGTCCAGGGCCGATTTCACCGCGTCGGCTATGGTGCGTTCCCTGTTGCGTACAGGAATTATGACCGATGCCTCAACGGGGAATGTGCCGTCGTATGATTCGATTCTCTTGCCGGCTCCCGGCTGCAGATAGCCGCCTATGTGCTTGAGGTGCTCGGTGCAGATCTTTTCCATCTCAATCTGGATGCTGCGGTTGCGCGGGTTCACATAGTCGAACTGTTTCTGGCCCGATGTGCGCAGATCGGTCTCCGTGACAGTGTAGAGAGGCTGGGGCACACGTACTATGGACAGTGCGTCCTGTATGGCCAGGCGCATCTGGTAGAATCCGCCCGACGGCGATTCGTAGAGGTCCGTGCGGGCCAGGTAGGCGTCGATGCCGGCGCGTGTAACCAGGACAATCGCTCCAAAGTCAAAATCGTCGCGCAGACTGCCGCTCTGGATGTCAATGAGCGGGGCGGGAATGATGGAATCGGGCCCGGTCATCATTATGTAGTCCGAGAACACCATTCCTGCGCCTGTGGACTGTGCGGCCTGAAGCATGCGGTCGCGGGCGTCATCGGACAGGATAACCTCCCTGTCGCTTATGTTAAGCAGTAGATACTGCGCACTTGTGGAGCTGAGCAACTCTCTCACCTCAAGGGTTGAGGAGACGTATTTAGGTAATTGTATCGTTTCTGTCATATAAAGCAAAAATAGTCATTTTTCTTTGTACTTTTGCAGTAAGTATAATTATTATGGGAAAAAAGAATCTTGTGGGATTGACACTGGCTGAACTGCAGCAGGTTGCCGTTGAGACAGGGATGCCTATGTTCGCCGCCAAACAGATGGCCGACTGGCTCTATGTCAAGCAGGTTAGTTCCATAGATCAGATGACAAACATATCGCTCAAGCTGCGTGAGCGTCTGGCTGCCAATTACGAGGTAGCTCTGGCTGCACCATCGCATGCAGCCGCATCGCAGGACGGCACGGTCAAGTATCTGTTCCCCGTGCAGGACGGCCATTTTGTGGAGGCTGTCTATATTCCTGATGCCGACCGCGCCACACTCTGCATATCGAGCCAGGTGGGCTGCAAGATGGGCTGCGTGTTCTGCATGACAGGCCGCCAGCACTATACGGCAAGCCTCACGGCCGGCGAGATACTCAACCAGATACTCTCGCTGCCCGGCAAGGAGAACCTGACCAACGTGGTCTTTATGGGCATGGGCGAGCCGTTGGACAACCTGCAGAACGTCCTGGCCGTTCAGGAGATCATGATCGCGCCCTGGGGATTCGGATGGAGCCCCAAGCGCATCACAATATCGACAGTGGGCCTGCGCCGCGAGCTCAAACAGCTTATCGAGGGCTGTGAGTGCCACATCGCAGTGAGCCTGCATGCTCCCACGCCTCAAAAGCGCCGTGAGCTTATCCCGGCCGAGAAGGCCTTCTCCATGACCGAGATGCTGGAGGTGCTGCGCCGATATGACTTCAGCCACCAGCGCCGTCTGTCGTTCGAGTACACCATGTTTGACGGTGTGAATGACTCCATTGACGATGCCCGCCAGCTTGTCAAGACACTTAACGGACTGAGCTGCCGTGTAAACCTGATACGATTCCATGCCATTCCGGACAGCCCCCTGCGTCCTGTCCCCGAGGAGCGCATGGTGGAGTTCCGCGACTGGCTTACCGGTCACGGCGTGTTCGCCACCATACGTGCGTCGCGAGGCGAGGACATCTGGGCTGCGTGCGGCATGCTGAGTACGGCTAAAAACGAGAATTCCTAAATCTTTTAGATATGAAAAAATACATCTATAGAGTTTGCATGATGCTGCTTGCGGTTATGTTGACCGTGGCATGCGGCTCCCGTGCATCCCAGACCGGACAGAACGGCAAGGAGAACGCCGGGAAAGAGGTCAGCACATCGGCCAAGAGCGGTGCAAAGGCCAAGAAGTCCAAGAAATCCAAGAACACCGAGATCCGTAAGACCGGCAACCGCAAAAAGAAGAAGGGCGTCCTTACTCCCACATCGGCCGGATCGCCCTATGAGATACTTCTTGTGGCCGGCGAGGACGATTTCCATTCCGGAGCCGTGGATTCCCTCTACTCGATACTGACCGACGATATGGCCGGTGTCCTGCAGTCGGAGCCCTGCTTCAAGGTGTCCAGGATTAACCAGAACAACCTGTCCAAGAACCTGCGCCTTTGCCGCAACATAGTGATCATCAAGATTGATCCCTCAACCTACAGCAAGTGCAAGTTCAAGTTCTCAAGGGATGTCTATGCCGCTCCCCAGATAATCATGACCATCCAGGCTCCCGACGCCATCAAGTTCAAACACTTTGTTATGGACAACCGTGACGTCATAGTAGACTTCTTTACCAAGGCCGAACTCAACCGCGAGTGCGACCTGCTCAGGGAGGATCATCAGCCCTATGTGCAGGAGGAGGTCAAGAAACTGTTCGGATGTGACATATGGGCTCCTACCGAGCTTACCAAGGTCACCGTGGGCCGCCATTTCCTTTGGGCCCGCTGCGAGAGATTCGTCAAGAAGGTGGAGCAGGACCTTAACCTGGTCATCTACTCCTATCCCTACAGGGATGCCGATACTTTTACCGAGGAGTACTTTACCAGAAAACGTGACTCCGTGATGCAGAGAAACGTGCCCGGTCCCAAGGAAGGGCAGTACGTGATTACCAGGAAGGAGTTCAATCTGGTGTCCGAAGAGGCTGTACACGGAGAGTATGCAATGATAGTAAGAGGCCTCTGGGAGGTCAAGGATTACGATATGGGCGGACCGTTCGTGTCGGTGTCACGTGTGGACGAGAAGAACCAGCGTGTGATTGTGGCCGAGGGATTCGTATACTATCCCAACCAGGCCAAGAGAAACGTGCTCAAGAGACTTGAGGCAGCTCTCTATACACTGCGCCTTCCCGATGAACTTGATTTGGAGAAATACAGATATGATCTCGAAGAGATAATTATTGAACCAGAAGATTAATACGATATGAGTGACAAGATAAAAGTCGGAATAACCCAGGGTGATGTAAACGGTATAGGATACGAGGTGATTCTCAAGACCTTTGAGGATCCTACCATGTTCGAGTTCTGTATTCCGGTAGTATATGGCTCACCCAAGGTGATGACCTATCACCGCAAGACCATTGACTCACCTACCAATTTCAGTGTTGTGGACAGTGCCGCCGATGCACAGAACGACCGTCTGAATCTGGTGAACTGCAATGCCGAGGATGTCAAGGTTGAGTTCGGAATGGCAACCCAGGAGAGTGGTACTGCCGCCTATCAGGCTCTGGAGCGTGCCGTGAAGGAGTACCGTGAGGGTATGATCGATGTCCTGGTTACAGCTCCCATCAACAAGAAGAGCATCCACTCCGACGCTTTTCATTTCCCGGGTCACACCGAGTATATCGAGGCTCAGCTGGGCGAGGGAAACCATGCTCTCATGATTCTTATGAACAACTCTATGAGGGTGGCTCTGGCTACCGTTCACGAGCCCATCGCCAAGGTTGCCTCACTCCTGAACAAGGACCTTATCAAGGATAAACTCAGAATACTCTACAAGTCGCTCAAGAACGATTTCGGCATTGAGATACCTCGCATAGCCGTGCTGGCTCTCAACCCGCATGCCAGCGATGACGGCCTTATCGGCAAGGAGGAGAAGGATATCATCAAGCCTGCCATCGATGAGGCAGTTGCCGAGAAGATCCAGTGCTTCGGCCCCTTCTCGGCCGACGGATTCTTTGGCAGCGGCGATTACCGCAAGTTCGATGCCGTACTGGCCATGTACCACGATCAGGGACTTATCCCACTCAAGGCGCTTGACATGGAGTGCGGAGTCAACTTTACCGCCGGTCTGCCGGTGGTCCGCACATCGCCCGATCACGGTACAGCCTATGACATTGCAGGCAAGGGACTGGCCAGTGAGGAGTCGATGCGTCAGGCCATCTTTGCTGCGATAGACATCCTGCGTTGCCGTCGCAACGAGGAGAAGATACATGCCAACCCTCTGGGCAAACTCTACTTTGACCGTCGCGACGACAGCGACAAACTCAAGAACCTGGATACCAACAATAAGGATTAACAGGATTCTTATATGCGGTTCGGCATCATATCGGCAGGCAAGGGGAGCCGTCTGGCCTCAGAGGGCTTTGGTGAGCCCAAACCGTTGGTGCCCATAAACGGCGTTCCCATGATAGAGCGTCTGGCCCGCATCATGATGCGTTGCGGCGCCGACCGTATAGCTGTTATTGTGAATGCCGATAACCCCGCGGTGGCCGATTTCGTTTCCGGCCTGGCCCGGGAGCTGCCTATAGACCTTACGGTCAAGAGTACCCCCACACCCATGCACAGCCTTATGGAACTGGCCCCTTACCTGGGCAGTGACAGGTTCTGCGTGACCACCGTCGATACGGTGTTCCGTGAGAGCAGCCTGAGTGCCATGATGGATGAGTTCGCCCGTACCCCTTACGACGGAGTGATGGGAGTGACCAGGTTGGTTGATGACGAGAAACCTCTCTATGTTGATACCGATGGGGAGATGATGATAAAGGGGTTCCTGGACGAGAAAGCATCATGCCGGTATGTGTCGGCGGGTATTTATGCCCTTAAGACCCGTGCTCTTGACGTGCTCAGCGAGTGTGTGGAGAGCGGACAGACCAGGATGCGCTATTTCCAGCGCCGTCTGTTGGAATCGGGGCTCAGACTCAAGGCTTTTGATATGGGACAGGTGGTCGATGTGGACCATGTAAGTGATGTGGCCAAGGCCTGTCAGATAGCATCGGAACAATGAGATATCTTGGAGTAAGCCGTGCCGAGACGTTTTCGCCCAACAGAGTGTCGGGCGATGCCGCCGTGTTTCGTGCCGTAGCCCTGGAACTGGAGCGCCACGGGCACCAGGTGGTGAGCATGACCGAGCAGGAGCTTGTGCATGACGGTATTCCCGCCGGTACGGACGCAATCTTCCAGATGGCAAGAAGCCGTGAGGCGCTGGATATACTGGCAGCATCGGGCTTAACGGTAACCAATACTGTGCAGGCCGTCAGAAACTGCGGTCGGGCAGCTCAGACAGTTCTTTTACAGGGCAGCGGTCTTATTCCCGAGAGCGTAATCTGCTCTACTCAAGATATTCCCGCCGGCTGGAACATCTACCCCTGCTGGATCAAACGCCCCGACAGCCATTCCGTGATACAGGACGACGTCCAATACATAAGCAACTCCGGCGAGTGCCGTGCGGCGCTCAGAAGTTTTGCGGAGCGCGGTATAGGTGAGTGCGTGCTTCAGGCGCACATGCCCGGCTGGGTGGTCAAGTTCTACGGTGTACGCGGCTCAGGCCTTACCGACTGCTATGCCGCCGGTGTCAAGGAGAGCAAGTTCGGACAGGAGCGTTACAACGATAACCCCGACAGCGCCTGTGTGGATATGGACACTCTTACGGCCGTAGCTGACCGCGCATCGGAACTGCTTGGGACCGATGTCTACGGAGGAGATGCTGTGGTGGGTCCGGACGGACAGGTCACCCTGATTGATTTCAACGACTGGCCCAGCTTCAGGACATGCACCGTGGGCGCGGCGCAAAAGATTGCGGAACTGATAATGAACAAGAGATGACAGATAGGAAACAAGGAAAAATAGCTGCCACTTTCAAATCCAAGGATACCGAGGAGTGGCTTGACATATGGTTTACACGCCCCATAGGATATGTGCTTGCACGTTTCTTTGAGGCTCTTAATATCCATCCCAATGTAGTTACCGTAATATCCATATTCCTTGGGGTATTTGCAGGTTTCTGCTGGTGGCACACCACCCTTGACTGGACGATACTTGGAATAGCCATGCTCATGCTGGCAAACTTCCTGGACAGCGCCGACGGACAGCTGGCACGTATGACCGGCAAGAAGACCCTGTGGGGGCGTCTGCTGGACGGTTTTGCCGGTGACCTTTGGTTTGCCTCCATCTACATATTCCTGGCCGTCAGGCTCACCTTTGAACCCATGCCTTTCGGTGACGGCCGTGTGTGGGGTATATGGATATGGGTACTGGAGTTCTTTTCGAGCATAGTGTTCCACTCGCGTCAGGCAGGTCTGGCCGACTATTACCGTAACATCTATCTGCTGTTTCACGGCGATAACGCCGAACTCAACGACAGCCGTGAACTTGCGGAGCAGCAGAGTAACACTCCATGGCGTGAGCGCTGGTTCTGGAAGATATGGCTCTTTTTCTATCAGAACTACACCCGCAGTCAGGAGGGCATGACGCCCTGCTTCCAGAAGTTCCGTGATGCTGTGCGCGCCAAGTACGGCAATGAGATTCCTCAGGAGCTGGGACAGGAGTTCTGCCGCCGCACATATCCCGTTCTCAAATGGACCAACATATCGACTTTCAATACCCGCGCCATAGCGCTCTACATAACACTGCTCGTAGGTGAGCCCTGGATATACTTTGTGTTTGAGCTTACGGTCATGAACATAATCTTTTACGGCATGAAGGCTTATCACGAGAAAGCATGCCGTGATATGATGGAGAGGATATGAAAAAACGCTGGCAGAACATATTCTTTGTATTCGGAGTAGCGGCGGTGGTACTCATGCTGCTCACCTTCGATGCTGACTGGAACCGCGTCAGGGAGGTGCTTTCCGATGCTGGAATATGGTTTCCTGTCATTGTGCTGCTTTGGGGGCTGATCTATCTGATGAACGCCTGCTCGTTCGGGCTCATCATCAATGACGGCACCAGCCGCCGCGTACCGTTCGGCAAGGTGTTCCAACTGACCGTCTCGGGGTATGCGCTCAACTATGTCACTCCGCTCGGACTCATGGGAGGTGAGCCTTACCGCATCCTTGAGCTGTCCGGTTTTGTGGGCGGCAGGAAGGCGTCATCGGCTGTGATCCTTTACTCCATGATGCATATCTGCTCGCACTTCTGTTTCTGGCTGTCGGCCGTGGTGCTATATGTGGTGCTCCATTTCTGCGTGGGCTCAAAGTATGTGCTCAATGCGTGGATGTGCGTGATGCTGGGTGTAATGAGCGTGGTGTTCGTTCTTGTGCTCTGGTTCTTCTCGCTGGGTTACCGACACGGATTCGTGGTCAAGGTATTCGGTCTTTTGAGCCGTATCCCGCTGGTTAAGAAATGGGCTGCCGGCTATCTGGACAAACATAGGGCAGAACTTGAGGAGGTGGACAGCCAAATTGCGTTCCTGCATACTCAGCGCAAGGCTCCGTTCTGGTGGTCGCTCTTTCTGGAGTACGCCGCACGCGTGGTTTCATGCCTGGAGTACTGGCTTCTGATAGGTATGCTCATGCCGGGATTCAGCTTCTGGGACAGCATACTGGTAATGGCATTCTCGTCGCTGTTCAGCAACCTGATATTCTTCTCACCCATGCAGATGGGCGGATACGAGGGCGGAATGGCTCTGGCAGCCGGTGGTATACAGGTGCCCGGCGCATACGGACTCTACACCGCACTTGTGGCACGTCTGCGCCAGATTGTCTGGACGGTTATCGGCATAATAATGATGAAAACGGGACGCAAACATGATTAAGGGTATTCTGATAGATTTTGGAGGAACGATCGACTCCGACGGCATCCACTGGTTCAACGCCTTCAGGGAAGCATACTCCGTTGTGGCCGATATACCCGAGGATCTGCTGTATGAGGCATATGTCTACACCGAGCGCACCCTGGGCCGCAACCCCATCATCGGGCCCGATTATACATTCTGCAAAACCCTGCAGACCAAGATTGCCCTCCAGACAGAGTATCTGCAGCAGCACGGTGTTGCTGTAAACGCGCAGGACACCATCCTTGACACCTGCTACAACAAAGTGGTAAAACATATCACCACCGTCTCCAAACCCGTCTTGGAAAGAATAAAACTGCCCATGGTGCTTGTTACAAACTTTTACGGCAACATGCACACGGTGCTTGAAGAGTTCGGACTAAGTCACCTTTTTAAAGACGTAATAGAATCGGCCGTAGCAGGAGTCCGCAAACCAGATCCCCAGATCTTCCGCCTGGGAGTAGCCGCATTAGGCCTGGAGCCCCGGGAAACCGTAATGATAGGTGACAGCCTGGAAAAAGACATCCTCCCCGCCCAATCCATCGGCTGCCAAACCATCCAAATAACTCCCTCATCTCCACTGAGTTCTCTCCCCTCTGACCTTAGGGAACTGTAGCGCACGTAGGGCCATTTTCTTCCCTAAGGTGCACCGTAAATACGCAATATCGCGGGCTACCTCCTGACCTTAGGGAACTGTAGCGTACGTAGAGCCATTTTTCTCCCTAAGGTGAGTGGGGAACAAAAAAAGAGGATGACCCGGGAGCCATCCTCTTAATAACTTACTTTTTAAACAGCATCGGAGCAAACTGATGCAGTGAGCGGCGCCAGGTGAGCCACTCATGACCGGTGCCGGGTGACTCGTAGTAGATGTGGTTGATGCCCAGACCCTCAAGTGCTACATGCAGGTCGTGGATGCCCTGGTACATGCCGGCGGGCTCATCGGTACCTATGGAGATGTAGAGCAGGTGATACTGGTCGTTGATGGACTTGGGATACATGTCGGCATCGCGACGGTCGTTGGGGCCGCGGCCGGAACCGCTGAATCCACCTATCCAGCCGAACATCTCCGGGTGGTCCAGGCCGATGGTATATGACTGGAATCCGCCCAGTGAAAGGCCGCAGATAGCGCGGTTGTCACGGTCGGTCAGTGTGCGGTAGTTGGCATCAAAGTAGGGTACTATCTCCTCAACCATCACCTTTTCAAAGAAAGTAAAGTCAAACATGTTCTGACGGCCTCTTGCATTGGGGTCATTGGCAACGGCATGTTCCATGACTATGATCATGGGCTCGGCCTCTTTCTTGGCAATCAGGTTGTCCATGATGTTGCCCAGTTTACCCTGGGTGCCCCATCCGGTCTCATCCTCGCCGGCTCCGTGGAACAGGTAAAGCACTGGGAAACGGCGGTTAGGCTCCTTCTTGTACTGCGGCGGCAGATATACCCAGGTGGTACGCTCGGCACCAGTCAGTTTGGACTGATACTTGACAATCTCTATCTCGCCGTGCGGAACCTTCTTTTCCAGATAGTAATCCACACCTGCTTCGGGAACGTCAATACCGCTCTGCCAGAAGTTGGAGCCGTAAAACTCCTTACTGTTGGGGTCCGATACGCGCTTACCGTCAACATTCATTGTGTAGTAGTGGAAACCCACGACAAGAGGATCGGTGGTAACCTCCCACATGCCGTCATCACCCTTGACAAGAGGGTAGTTCTTGCCGCCGACATTGACGGTTACTGTCTTTGCTTCAGGGAAATCATTCCTGAAAGTAGCACTCAGATCAGGATTGATCTTGGGATACTCGTGACCTTCAAGATTGGTTGTGGCACTTGTGGGCTTGGTTATGATACCCACCTGCTTGGTTCCTCCGCAGGAGGCCAGCAAAACGGCTGCAAACAGCAGTGATAACTTGATAATTCTCATATTGGTTTATTTAAGGTAATCTTCAAAATAATCGGTAACCTTCTGCATCAGGTGAACGCGGTCCGTGCCCCTGACATTGTGTTCATGAGTGGGATAGGGGAAATAGTCCAACTGGACACCCGCTTTGATGCATGCCTCAACAAAACTAAGGCTGTGCTCCCATACCACGGTGTTGTCAATGGCACCCTGGCAGATAAGCAGTTTGCCCTTGAGGTCTTTTGCACGGGGAATCAGACTGGTCTTTTCAAATCCCTCAGGATTGGTTTCCTCTGTCTCCATGTAACGCTCACCGTACATGACCTCATACCATTTCCAGTCAATGACGGGACCTCCGGCCACGCCCACCTTGAACACCTCCGGGTAGTTGACCATGAGTGATATGGTCATGAATCCGCCGTAGCTCCATCCGTGAACGCCTATGCGATCGCGGTCAACCCAGTCATGTGACATGAGCCAGCGCATGCCTTCCATCTGATCCTCCATCTCGGCCTGGCCGCACTGCTTGTGTATGGCCTTCTCGTAGTCGGCCCCATGGTGCTGGGTGCCGCGGTTATCCATTACGAATACCACGTATCCGTGCTGTGCCATATACATCTCCCAGGTGCGCAGCTTGGCATGGAACGATTCGTTTACCATCTGTGAATGCGGGCCGCCGTATACATACAGGATAACGGGATATTTCTTTGAAGGGTCAAAGCCGATGGGTTTGATCAGACGATAGTGGTTGTCGTACTTACCGTCGGCACTCTTTATCGTACCCGGTTCGATGTGGCAGAAGTTGAGGCTGGCGGTGGGGTCATCGGCACGGTACAGCTCCTTGGGCTTCCTGCCGTCAGTCTGGGCAAGAGTTACCACGAGCGGGGTGTTCAGATTGGACCAAGTATCCAGGAAATATTTGCCGTCAGGGCTTATGCTGCAGGTGTGCCAACCCGGCTCCACGGTCAGACGCTGGCTCTTGCCGGTCTTGATGTCGGCGCGGAACAGATGCTGCTGGGCGGCCGATACCTCAAAAGAGTAATAGTATACGTATCTGCCCTTTATGCCCACCAGCTCAAGGTCGGCATCGGTCTTTACTATGCGCTTGGGTTCGCCGCCTTTGACGCTGCCCAGATAGAGGTTCCAGTAACCGTCGCGCACGTTGGTCTGATAGATAAAGTGCTCGGGGTCATCGGGCAGGAATGTGAGAGGATACTGCGGCTCCACATAGCGGTCATCATGTTCTGTGAATAACGTGCCCAGGAACTTGCCGTCGGCGGCATCGTACGCGTTAAGATGCATGTTCTTCTGGGAGCGGTCCAGCACTTGAATGTAGATTCGGTCGCTTGCCGGACCCCATGTGATGTTGGTCAGGTAACGTTTCTGGTCAAAATCGGTCACATCCATCCAGACGGTCGTGCCCTTGTCGATATCGTATACTCCCAGAGCGATGATTTCGGATTCCATCCCGTTCATGGGGTAGCGTATCTCTTTGAGAGTGCCGGTGCGGGTGGTGATGTCCAGAAGCGGGAAGAGCGTCACGCGGCTCTCATCCTTTTTGTAGAATGCAATCTTGCGGCGGTCGGGCGATACGAATATGCCTCCGTTTATGCCGAACTCGTTACGGCTCACGGTCTCTCCGCATACTATGCCCTTCCGGCCGAAACCGGTCACCTGATGCTCTACACTGTCGGCGTCTGTATACCACACCTCTCCGTCACGGCTGAAGGCCTTGAAATGATCTTTCTTATCGGTGTCCGGCAGCTTTGTTTCACGGCCGTTGCCGGCGTTGATGTGGATGGTATTGTCATCCTTGGTATACCTGTAGGTTGAGCCCTGGTCATCCCACGCGTAGTTGGGATTATGAACGGTGATTCCGGTACCCAGAACCGCCTCCTCCATAGTCAGGATGCGTGTTTCCTGAGCGCCGGCATTGCTAATGCCTGCTGTCAATAATGCCATAATTATTAACGCCCTCTTCATATTCCGGTTGTCAATTGATCCTTTCAACTTCCCGAACACCCTTGATCTGACGCAGTTTCTTGGCCAGCCTGTCAAGCGATGACAGGTCGCTCACCAGCACTGTGAGGCGCCCCTGGAAAAGTCCGCCGTTGGAGTCGATGCTGATGGAGCGGAGCAGGGTATCGGGCTCCTTGTTTATGATGGACGATATGTTTGATATAATGCCGATGTCGTCCTGTCCCACCACGTTCATGGTTATGCTGTACTGGCTGCCGCTCTTGCCCGACCAGCGTGCCCTGACTATGCGGTAGGGGTAACGCTCCTTCATGCGCTGCAGATTGGGGCATGTGCTGCGGTGGATCCTGATTCCGCCGTTTATGCTTACAAATCCGGTCACGTCATCGCCGTAGATGGGGTTGCAGCAGCCGGCCATCTTGAACTCCAGTCCGGTCAGTCCGTTATCGATAACCAGCACATCGCTGTCCTGGGTGGCTTTCCTCTCGGTATCGGTAAAGGTCTTCTCAATATCAAAGTCCTGTGCGCTGTGAACCTCGGCTTCGGCCTGGGCGTGCATCTCCTCGTATACCTTGAGTACGTCATCCACCGTAATCTCATTCTCCATCAGAGCGTGGAAGAACGGGGTCTGTCCCTTGAATCCCATGCGGACAATCAGACGGGACATATCGCTTTCCGATATCTCTATCTTGCGGTTCTTGAAGCGGCGCTGAAGCAGTTCCTTTCCGGCCTGCGCCTCGCGGTTGCGAATTTCGTTAATGCCCTGGCGTATGCGCATGCGGGCTCTGGAGGTCACGGCTATGTTCAGCCAGTCCTGCTTGGGTGTCTGGGTTGTCGATGTCAGCACCTCGACGGTATCGCCGCTCTGGAGTTTGTGGCTGATGCGCACGTTGCGGCCTCCCACACGTGCTCCCACGCAGGTCAGACCCAGACGGCTGTGGATGGAGAAGGCAAAGTCAAGCACCGTGGCTCCCTTAGGCAGCTGACGTACCTCACCGTTGGGGGTGAATACGAATATCTCCTCCTGATACATATCCAGCGCAAAGTCCTTGCGCAGTTCATCGGGGCTGGTGTTGTGCTCCAGTATCTCACGTATGCCGGCCATCACGCTGTCGGCGGCACCCTCGCTCTTTATTCCCTTATATGACCAGTGAGCTGCCAGACCGCGCTCGGCAATATCATCCATGCGGCGGGTGCGTATCTGTATCTCCACCCATCGGTTCTCGGGTCCGTTCACGGTTATGTGCAGTGACTCGTAACCGTTGCTCTTGGGCACGCTCAGCCAGTCCCTCAAACGCTTGGGATTGGGCTGGTACATATCGGTCACTATACTATATACCTGCCAGCACTGGGCCTTTTCCTTATCGGCCGGCGAATCCAGTATGATTCGGATGGCAAACAGGTCGTAGATATGGTTCAGGGTGGTGTTCTGGGCCTTCATCTTGTTCCATATGCTGGATATGGACTTGGTGCGGCCCTTTATCGTGAACTTGAGTCCGGCCTCTTCGAGTCTGGCCTTGACGGGTTCAATGAATGACTTTATATAGGCTTCGCGGGCACGCTTGGTCTCGTTTAGCTGGCGTGCGATGTCGTCGTAGACATCACGGTGCTCATACTTGACCACCATATCCTCCATCTCGCTCTTGATGACGTACAGACCCAGACGGTGGGCCATGGGGATATAGAGCAGCCTGCACTCCTCGGTTACATGCAGACGGTACTCGGTGTCGGTTGTATTGGCCAGCATCTGCATCAGTACATAACGGTCGGCTATCAGGCAGATTATTACGCGGACATCCTCGGCAAACGATACCAGCAGCTTACGGAAATTCTCATCGGCTATGGAATCATGCTTGGAGTAGAGCTCCTTGACGCGGCACATGCCCTGGATAAGCTGAGCCGCATCCTCGCCGAACTCCTTCTTGAACTGCTCCGGAGCAATGAGCCCCTGTTGTATCATGGGGTCAAACAGGGCAGTAAGCAGGGATGCCTTCTTGAGTCCGGTCTTCTGAACAATCACAATACCGGTCCTGATACACCTCTCCAGTCCCGGAACTCCGTGCTGGTCAGTCCCGTAAGCCCCCTTGGCGATACCCTCGCGGAGCAGTCCCTTAAGCCTGCTCCAATCCTCAGCCTCAAACAGCGGTCTGGCCGCCGTCACCAACTCCCTGTATAACCTGATATCCATACTTCGCAAAAGTAGTAATAATAGGTAACCCTTGAAATACTGTAGGATAATTAGTTTTCCTTAATTAAAACAAATAATCTGCCAAAAATTCCGTATAAGGGGTAAAATATGTATTTTTGTCAGTCTTTCTAAAGAATCATATGAACGTAGAAGAGATACAGAGAATGAAACAGAGGTTCCGGATTATCGGAAACTCGCCGGAACTGAACCGCGCCATGGACGTGGCTATGCAGGTTGCACCTACTGATCTGACGGTGCTTATAACCGGTGAGAGCGGATCCGGAAAGGATGTTTTCCCCAAGATAATTCACGAGAACAGTCTTCGTAAGACCAAGAAATATCTGGCCGTGAACTGCGGAGCCATCCCCGAGGGTACCATCGACTCCGAGCTCTTTGGTCACGTAAAGGGCGCATTTACCAACGCCATCAGTGACCGTAAGGGTTATTTTGCCGATGCCGACGGCGGAACAATATTCCTGGACGAGGTGGCCGAGCTGCCTATGGCAACCCAGGCCCGCCTGCTCCGCGTGCTTGAGTCGGGCGAGTTCATCCGCGTGGGTTCCAGCACGGTCGAGAAGACCAACGTGCGTATTGTGGCCGCAACAAACGTGGACCTGCTGCATGCAATAGAGCAGGGCCGTTTCCGCGAGGACCTGTTCTACCGCTTGAGCACCATACCCATCAAGGTTCCTTCGCTGCGTGAACGCGGGGCCGATGTGCTGCTGCTGTTCCGCAAGTTCGCCGCCGACTGTGCCGAGAAGTACCATATGCCGGCCGTAACGCTGTCCGAGGATGCCAAGCAGATGCTCATGACCTACCACTGGCCGGGCAATGTTCGCCAGCTCAAGAATATCACCGAGCAGATATCCATTATGGCTCAGCAGAGGGTTATCACAGCCGATCTGCTTCAGGGTTACCTGCCTGACCGCCGCACCTCGATGCTGCCTATGCTTGCGGGTGCACAGCGCCAGGAGAACTCGTTCGAGAACGAGCGCGAGATACTCTACAAGGTGCTCTTTGACATGCGTCGTGACATCACCGATCTCAAGGCTCAGGTCAACAGCCTGTCGCAGAACCAGCAGCCCGTTCAGCAGCCGGTTTCCATATTTACTCCCGATGAGGGTACCACTACCGTACAGAGTGTGCCGTCGGGTTCCCGTAAGGGCGCACAGGATGACGATGACATCCAGGATACCGAGGTCTACGTAGAGGAGACCCTGTCTCTGGATGAGGTGGAGAAAGATATGATCAAGCGTGCCCTTGCCAAGCATGGCGGCAAACGTCGCGGTGCTGCAGCCGATCTCAACATATCGGAGCGCACGCTGTACCGTAAAATCAAGGAATACAACCTGGAATGAAACACGGAATAATCAAATCAGTCCTTTTTGCAATGGCCTGTGTGCTGTTCATGCCAGGCTGCACCGTTTCGTATAAGCTCAACGGTGCCTCAATTGACTACAATACGGTCAAGACCATAACCGTGGAGACCTTTTCCAACCGTGCCGCATATCAGTGGGCCCCTATGGCTCCCATGTTCAACAACTCGCTGAGCGACATCTACAACCGCCAGACCAAGCTTCGTCAGGTCAAGCGTGACGGCGATCTGGTGCTGTCGGGTGAGATCACATCGTACGATCAGACCAACAAGTCCATATCGGCCGATGGTTACTCGTCGATGGTTCAGCTCAAGATGACGGTCAAGGTAAAGTTCACCAACAACAAAAAGCACGAGGACGATTTCGAGAAACCGTTCAGTGCAACACGTGAGTATGACTCGTCACAGCAGTTGGCATCTGTCCAGGATGAGCTTGTCCAACAGATGATCGATGACATTGTGGACCAGGTGTTCAATGCAACGGTAGCCAAGTGGTGATGGGACAGTCCAAGGATGAACGTGTAATGTCCCTGCTGGACTCGTTCCTTGAGGGCAGGGGAGAGAGTGCTGACAGCGTTGCCGAGCTGGGAGCAGTACCCATGGATTACGTATCGGCCTATCTGGAGACTCCGTCGGCAACAGCCGAAAGCTCGGCCGACAAGGCCATCCGTTCCAAGACGGAGCAGCTGCTGGATGCGTTCCTGTCGGTGGAATACAGCCGTCCGGATTTTGCTCCTTCAGAGGATGATGGGCAGGATACTATAGACGGTGAGGCCGATGAAATGGAGTCCGAACAGCTTGAAGATTCGTATTTTACCGAGACACTGGCGCGCATCTACCTCAAACAGCGCAGATATGGCAAAGCATTGGAAATTATTCGGTCCCTTTATTTGAATTTTCCGAATAAAAGCATTTACTTTGCGGACCAAATCCGGTATTTGGAGAAATTAGTTAGGATAAATCAAAAATCAGAATAGAAAATGTTTAAGGTTTTGCTCATTATTATCGTGATCCTGGCACTTTTCCTGTGCTTTGTAGTCACAATCCAGAACTCAAAAGGTGGTGGCCTTGCAGCAGGTTTTGCTTCATCAAACCAGATCATGGGTGTCCGCAAGACAACTGATATCCTGGAGAAGACCACTTGGACTCTGATCATCGCTATCTCAGTTCTCAGCATCGTTACCGCTTATGTGGCTAAACCCAAGGTTGTCAACCCGGGTTCTGTCATGGAAGGTGAGGCAATCGAGAGCCAGATGGTCAACCCCGAATCGTCTACAACCACATTCGATTCACCCATTGAGATTCAGGACCTCCCCGAGGAGTAATTGAGTCTTAACATCAAGATAAGAGGAGGCAGACAGCTGTCTCCTTTTTTAATCAATATACCCTACAAGGCAATGCTCAAACCGTCAGTGTCATTCGTCATCTTGAACTTCAACACGGCTCAGCTGGTGCTTAAATGTGTTGAGAGTATCCGCAGGAATGTGGTTGACACAACGTTTGAGATAATTGTCGTCGATAACGGATCGGACCCTGCCGACAGGGATGCCGTGCTGGCACACCAGGATGAGTTTCAGGTTGTGGTATCGCGCCAGAACCTTGGGTTTGGAGGCGGCAACATGCTTGGAGCCAATGTGGCCAACGGGGATTATCTATGTTTCCTGAACAGCGATGTGGAACTTACATCGGACTGCGTAACCCCGCTTGTGGCCTATCTGCGTGACCACTCCGATGTGGGCTGCATCACGCCTCAGCAGTACAATTCACAGGGACAGCTGGTAAGCTCCTTCAACCATGACCTTGGACTCCTGCCCGAGATTGTGAACCGCAAGATACTCGAGAGGCTGTTTCCTGCCAGATACCCTTCCCGTCGCCGTCTGCACGACGCCCCATTTACCGCACACCACATAAACGGATGTTTCCTGCTTATGCCGGCCCCGCTGTTCTGGCAGTGCGGAGGCTTTGACATGAACATATTCCTCTATTCCGAGGAGTACGACCTCTCAATGCGTCTGCTCAAGCTGGGATACCACTGCACGGTTAATCCCAATTACTCGTTTGTCCATCATCAGGGCAAGAGCACCGAGAACGCCCGCAGCCTTACGCGCCGTGAGGGATTCATATCGGATGTGTACGCCTTCAGGAAATACCATAATGCGTTCCATTCGTTCCTGTACAGACTGGTCATCATTATCAAGCTGCTTCCCAAGGTCAAGAGGTGGTATATCCTTCCCGTGCTCCTGAGCGGCAGCCCGTTGAGCCTCTCCATGCGTCACAAGAAATACATCTGATATATGTCACTCAAGAGACTCCGTTACATCTTTTCCCCGCTGGACTGCCTGCCTGCCAAGCTCAAGCTTTGGAAGAGGGTAGTCTTTGACAAGAATGTGACTATCCGACGCGCTCAGTTCGAGGGAAACAACTACGTATACAGGAATGCGTCCGTCAAGGATTCGTTCGTGGGGTTCGGAACCTACATAGGTAACGGCAGCCGTCTGACCGATGTCCGATGCGGCCGTTTCTGCAGCATAGCCGATAACCTGAAGACCGGATTCAGTGCGCATCCCACCACACAGAATATCACCACGTCACTTCCGTTCTACATGGATGTGCGCAAGAAGTTCGGATTTGCATATACGGACAAGACTCTCTTCCACGAGATTGACCGCGAGGCCGTGCCGGGCTATAAGGTAGTGATTGGAAATGATGTGTGGATAGGCAGCGGGGTGATGATCATGGACGGTGTTACCATTGGCGATGGTGCCGTGATTGCCGCAGGAGCCGTAGTGACCAAGGATGTTCCCCCTTATACCATTGCAGGAGGCGTTCCCGCCAAACCCATTAAGAAACGTTTCAGCGACTCCGATATAGAGAAACTGCTGCGTCTCAAGTGGTGGGATTGTACCGATGAAAAGCTGCTCAGAACCTATCCTGAAAGATTCGCCGATCCCGAGGCTTTCCTGGCCTCGCTGGACTGATCAGAACAGCTTTTTGTAGATATCTGTCAGGCGGCTGTAGAAGACGTCGTATGACAGGTTTGTGCTGAACCATCGGGCTGCAGCCTGACCTATGGTGTCGGCCTCATGGGTTGTGACGGCACGCGTTATGGCATCGGCCAGCGCTTGTGTATCGGCCGGCGGTACAAGTATGCCGGTTACGCCGTCCCGGATGTATTCAGCCTGGCCTCCGTTGCAGGTGGTGATTACGCATTTGCCCTGCGACATATACTCCATGCATGAAAGCGGGCAGGCTTCGGCCACAATGGAGGGAATCACTCCCAGACCGGCCTCTTGGATGCAGGCTATGATATCGCTGCGGAATCCGGTGAAATGTACCCTGTCGTGCAAGCCTTGGTTTTGTATGCTTTCATTGAGTGACTGTGAGTACTCCTGCGAGCCTGTTCCCACCAGTACAAGATGGAGGTTATCGGCACGGACTGCAGCGAAGGCCTTGACAAGGATGTCTATGCCTTTTTCCTGCTCTATCCTTCCGTGATACATCAGTATGGTGCTGTCGGCTGGGAGTTCCAGCTGCTTCCTGAGGTCCGGAGCGGTGATGCTGTCCGGTATGGTGATGCTGTTGTGGAGCACTGTGCTCTTGTCCCTGACAGATTGCGGCATACCCTCCAGGAAACGGTCCTGCGCCAGTTTTGATACGAATATGATCCTGTCCAGCTGACGGTAAAGCCATCGGTACATGAAGGATCTCTTGCCGGGCCTGACCAGATGTCGTGTCAGAACTATCCTTACAAGGGGATTGCCCGAAATTTTCCTGGCGTATGCGGCTGTGAAGGCGTCCTTGAAGTTGTGGACATGCAGAATGCTGCTGCCGCTGGCTATCAGACGGCTTAACCTGCGGGCGCTGCCCATGTCCAGGATGCCGCCAAGCGACATCTCGTGCAGCGGAATGTTTAGCTGCGACAGCTTGTCGCGCAGAACGGGTATGGGCTTGTGTATGATTGTCACATCATGGCCGTCGGCTGCCAGGTGCCGGCAAATGTCATAGACATACTGCTCGCCGCCACCCCAGGCCTTGTTCGAAACCAGATGTATTACCCTCATTGCTTTTTGTCCTTTACAAAGCTCCTGTCATCCACATACAGGCTGTAGGGCAGGTCGTAGTTCAGATAGTAGAAGTTGTGCTGTTTGCGGTCCTTCTCGTCGGGCAGCTTCATGTAATCGCCGTAGAAGTGAGGCAGATATCTGTCCGGGAACTCTACACCCATGAACTCCCTGCCTTCGAACATGATGGGAGTGGGCTTGCCTATGATGTCCTTGGGCATTATTCCCCTTGTGCCGAAGTCATAGTCGCAGACGTACTTTGACTTGGGGAACGATCCGGATTTCATTATTCTGCACGCCCTCTTCTGGAGTTTGGCGTTGGTGGTCAGGGCCTGTACAGTGCGGGGAAGCCATGAACTTGGGCCCTTGCCGTGCTTGTAGGGGTTCCTGTTGCAGAAGTATGCCAGCTTGTTGAGTATCTTGTATCTGGAAGCCCTTATCTTGGCCAGGAAACGGCAGTTGTAGGTCTCGTCAATGGGGAATATGTCAACGTATATTCCGCCCACGGAGTTGAAGTCGTAACGCTCCACGATGGTGGTGCTGCCGTCAATGAACTTGGCGTATGTTCCTGTAAAGGCGTCGCTCTTTTCGATGCAGTTAAGCTCGTAGGGCTGGGGTATCCACTCGGCGGCATGGCTCACCAGAATGTCGTAGTCCTTGCGCGGAAGGGCTATGTCGGCATCATCGTCCCATGGTATGAACCCTCCGTGTCGGACAGCTCCAAGCATCGTGCCGGCCCAGATGTAGTAGGTCAGTCCATGCTCGCGGCATATCTTGTCAAACGCGGTCATTATGTCCAGTATCTTTAACTGGAGAGGTCGGATTTCGTATTGAGCCATAGCTTTAAAGAATGCTTTTGTATGTATCCATCATGGATTCCGCCAGTCTTGTGGGGTTGAACCTTCCTGTCGCGTACTGATAACCTTTACCAATCATCTTTTCGCGGAAATCACTGTTGGTAAGAACCTTACGTATCTTGTCCGATATATCGCCTATATCATTGGGGTCGGCAAGCAGCGAGTCCGGTCCGGCGGCCTCGGGCAGTGATGAGATATTGCTTGTTACAACGGGACATTTGGAGAGCAGCGCCTCCAGCACCGGTAGGCCGAATCCCTCGTAGAACGACGGATAAACCAGCATTGCGGCGTTTGAGTAGAGGTAACGCAGCTGGGCAGTGCCGATGTGGCAAGACGGGAATACAATCAGATTGTTGAGCCCGCGTGCGGTGATGTAACGCAGCACCTCATGTTTGTATTCGCGGCCGTTGCCTACGACGATGAGCGGAATGCGCAGGTCCTGCGGCAGCAGCTCCATGGCTTTGATTATTCCCAGCAGGTTCTTGCGTGAGTTGATGGAACCCACATACAGCATATATTCGTGATCCCTGACCTTCTTGGGAAGCTGAGGCCTTACACCGGCTTCCTGGGTGTAATAGATGCTGTTTACGGGCTGATAGACCACGTCTATCTTATTTGGATCCACACCGTAAAACTCGATGACGTCGTTCTTGGTGGATGTGCTGATGGCTATTATCCTGTCGGCATGGTTGCAGGCATATTTCCACTTGGCATCGTATATGATCCTGTCTGGCAGGTGATACATGTCGGGAAATGTCTTGAAAGCCACGTCGTGGATGGTTACCACCGATGGTATGTTAAGACGTACAGGCAGCTCGTTGGATAATCCGTGAAAAATATCCAACGAGTCCCTGTCAGCTCTTCTTGAAACCTGGAATGTTCTCCACAGTCCTCTCAGGAACGGGCTGTCCGGAGTGACGGTGGTGCATTGAGGATTGTAAAGATAGGGCTCGGTCCTGGAGTCTTCCTTTATCTTGGGGGTATACAGGAAATACCCGTTTTCAGGATAGCGCTCCGTAAGGATGTCAACAACGGTCCGGCAGTAGTTTCCCAGACCGGTGAAGTTGTTGTAAAGACGTTTTGCATCGAACCCTATTTTCATTTTATCAGTTGTTTGTCAGCTCGGCTCTGATTCTTGTCCAGCGGGCCAGGATGTCGCGGTAGTACTTCTCTACCTTGTTCCACTCGTAGAAGTAGGGATACTCATTACCCTTGGCATCCTTATAGCACTCTACCGGCAGCTTGGCCTCGGTCTCGTCGAGCAGGGCCCTTACCAGGATGGTGCCTTTCTTGTTCTTGAAGAATATGAGTTGGAGGTTACTGCCCATGTGGACAATGTCATAGTTAACCCATTTGTTTGCCAGGTCCTCGATATCCTTGGGTGCATAAGAGCAGTCGTTCACCTCCATGAGGCAGAGCAGGGGATAGAGGGCGGTGTCATGACCGTAGCGCAGGTTGGCGCTGGGGGTGCCGTTGGCGATGGCCTCATCGGCCTTATCCAGGAAGTCCTGGAGCAGTGTTGCGTGGCCGTAAGGAACCAGGTTCTGGGTCATGTCGTGATAACCGGAAACTGAGAACCAGTAGAGGTTGTTCTGGAGCCAGCAGTCATACCACTCCTCGTATGTGAACACATCGTCCAGGTCGAATCCTAAGTATGTGTGGCTGCCCATGTTGGCGGCAATATCATAAATCTTGGTGTAGAGATCGTCCGAGCGGTCTGTGGTCGATACGGAACCCGATGTCTCCTGGGCTGCGCTTGACATCTGGGAGCGTGAACTTGAGCTGGACGATGTCCTGGGATAACGGGTGATGAATGTGGTATCGGTAAAGAGGGCGCACATCAGGCGCTCGGGGTTGTTATGCTTGGCGTTGAAAGCGTTCACGGCAGCGTTTCTTTCGCGGCTGTTCTTGGCGCTGTTGATGGCCCTGTCCTCGTAGTTCATGTAACCGCGGTCAAAGTCACTGTCGTTGAAGTCGATGTCCATCTTGGGCAGTATGGCCGAGAACTCCATCAAGGCGGCGGTCATACTGGCTATAACGCGGTGTGATGTGGTTGAGCGTGCCACGATGTGTGACTTCTTGTTGAATATCTCCGGATAGTTGCGGACCATACGGCGGGCAATGCCGCGATGCTGCTGCTGGCCTACTATGGTCAGGTCGCCCAGATGGCCGTCGGCATCCTTGGCCATTATCTCGATGCGTCTCAGGACATCCTTGCCGAACTCTGTCAGTACGCCTTTGTCATCGGCAGCCTGAAGGATTGAATACGGGTCGTTGTACTGCGGTGTGTTGAGCAGGTAACGTGAACCGTGGCGGCCGTAGTGACTCATGTAGAAAGGCTTGAAGCCCTTGGGAGCCTTTGAGTAGGTGACACCCGGATCCTCATACTGGGTCATACTGCCTCTGAACTTGTAGAGGTTGTCCTGATTGATATCCTCTTTCTTTGTGATTTCTGCACATAATGACAGCGGCAAGAGGAGCGCCAGACTGATAATAATTGATTTCTTCATTTTTAGTAGGTTATTTAGGTCAGTGTTATTTGTTGTCCAGTGTTGTTTGCATAACGCAAAAGTAGGTAAAAATACCCATAAAACCCCACCGCCCACGCTATTATTATAAAAATGTAGATACGTTTTCCCCGCTGCCATATTTTTACTAAATTTGCAAGCTATCACGCGAATTTGATCTAAACGACAATAACAATGAACAGTAAAGAATTGATGAACAAGGCAGCCGATAATATCCGCATTCTGGCTGCATCAATGGTCGAGAAGGCCAAGTCAGGTCATCCGGGCGGCGCCATGGGCGGTGCTGATTTCATTAACGTGCTTTTCAGCGAGTTCCTGGAGTATGATCCCCGTAACATGAAGTTTGAGGGTCGTGACCGTTTCTTCCTTGACCCCGGCCATATGGCTCCCATGCTCTACTCACAGCTTGCCCTTACCGGTAAGTTCTCAATGGAGGAGCTGGCTACCCTGCGTCAGTGGGGTTCACCCGTTACCGGTCACCCCGAACTCGAGGTTGCCCGTGGTATCGAGAACACCTCAGGTCCTCTTGGTCAGGGTCACGTATTTGCAGTAGGTGCCGCTATTGCTGAGAAGCATCTGGCAGCCGTACTGGGTGAGGAGGTAATGAACCACAAGATCTACGCTTACATATCGGACGGTGGTATCCAGGAGGAGATTTCACAGGGCGCAGGCCGTATTGCAGGTACTCTGGGTCTTGACAACCTCATCATGTTCTATGATTCAAACGATATCCAGCTTTCAACCGAGACCAAGGTGGTAACGTCTGAGGATACTGCCGCTAAGTATCGCGCATGGGGTTGGAACGTATATGAGATAAACGGAAATGATGTTGACCAGATCCGCGGTGCCCTGACAATGGCTCAGAACGCCAATGGCAAACCGACCCTTATCATCGGTAAGTGCATCATGGGTAAGGGTGCCCTCCAGGCCGACGGCAGCAGCTACGAGCGTAACTGCAAGACCCACGGTGCTCCTCTGGGCGGTGATGCTTATGTTAACACCATCAAGGCTCTGGGCGGTGATCCCGAGAATCCTTTCCAGATCTTCCCCGAGGTCAAGAAACTCTATGCTGACCGCGCCAAGCAGCTCCGCAAGATCATGGATGCCAAGTATGCCCGCAAGGCTGCCTGGGAAAAGGCAAATCCTGAGAAGGCTGCTCTCCTCAAGGAGTGGTTCAGCGGCAAGGCTCCCAAGATTGACTGGAGCAAGGTTCAGCAGAAGCCCGATGATGCAACACGTTCTGCATCGGCCGCTGTTCTGAGTCAGCTGGCTCAGCAGGTTCCCAACATGATCTGCGCAAGTGCTGACCTGAGCAACTCTGATAAGACCGACGGTTTCCTCAAGTATACCCACAACATGGTTAAGGGTGACTTCAGCGGTGCATTCTTCCAGGCCGGCGTAGCCGAGCTCACCATGGCTTGCTGCTGCATCGGTATGGCTCTGCACGGTGGTGTTATCCCCGCTTGCGGTACCTTCTTTGTATTCTCAGACTACATGAAGCCCGCCGTACGTATGGCAGCCCTCATGGAGCTCCCCGTCAAGTTCATCTGGACTCACGATGCATTCCGCGTAGGTGAGGACGGTCCTACACACGAGCCCGTTGAGCAGGAGGCACAGATCCGTCTCATGGAGAAACTCAAGACTCACAAGGGCAAGAACTCAATGCTTGTTCTCCGTCCCGCCGACAGCGACGAGACCACTCAGGCATGGAAGCTCGCTATGGAGAATACCACTTCACCCACAGGCCTTATCCTGAGCCGTCAGAACATCAAGACCCTGCCCGCAGGTAACGACTACAGCCAGGCTGCCAAGGGTGCTTACATCGTTGCAGGTTCAGACGCTGACTTCGACGTTATCCTGCTCGCTTCAGGTTCAGAGGTATCAACTCTGGTTGCCGGTGCCGAGCTCCTGCGCAAGGACGGTATCAAGTGCCGCATCGTAAGCGTTCCTTCCGAGGGCCTGTTCCGCAGTCAGTCAAAGGCTTACCAGCGCAGCATCCTGCCCGGTAACAAGCGTAAGTTCGGTCTCACTGCAGGTCTGCCTGTAACCCTTGAGGGTCTGGTAGGTGCCAGCGGTAAGGTATGGGGACTGAGCTCATTCGGTTTCTCAGCTCCTTACAAGGTGCTGGACGAGAAGCTCGGTTTCACCGCTGAGAACGTATACAACCAGGTTAAGTCATTGCTCAAGTAATGATAGGAATAGCAAGTGACCACGCTGCTTTCCCGCTTAAGCAGTTTGTGATAGAATACTTGAAGGAGAAGGGGCTGGAGTTCAAGGACTACGGCACCTACTCTCCCGAGAGTTGCAATTATGCCGATTACGGTCATGCACTGGCCCGCGGCATTGAGAACGGAGAGGTAGAAAAGGGTATTGCCATGTGCGGCAGCGGCGAGGGTATCTCAATGACCCTCAACAAGCATCAGGGCATCCGCGCCGGACTCTGCTGGATTCCCGAGATAGCTCACCTGATCCGTCAGCACAATGATGCCAACGTTCTGGTTATGCCCGGCCGCTTTATCGACAACGATATGGCCCGCAAGATCATGGACGAGTATCTGAACACCCCCTTCGAGGGCGGTCGTCATCAGGCTCGCGTTGACAGCATCCCTGTAAAGTGAATTGAAAATTCTTTCAGTCGCTTCGCTTTGTGAAAGCGTCCCTTCGGGCCGAGCGGAGAATTGAAAATTGTAAAAAGGGTTCGGAGAAATTCCGAACCCTTTTTTATTGTTGTGGGCTTAACGCAGGTTCTGCGTATTAATTTTCAATTCTCAATTTTCAATTCTCAATTAAATTTGAAATCCAGCAGGGTGCAGATGGATTTCTCCTTTGTGTCCGATGAGAACGTGAAGTATATGGCGTGCTTGCCGCTGAGTTCGCCTATTGCGGGCAGTTTTACGGCAATTTCAGTGGGCTGCTGGGGCATATCGGCCTTGAGACTGATCTTGCCCAGTTCCCTGCCCTTCTGCGATGTCCAGGGGCGGTCTGCCATAATGGTGATGGTGCCGTCCACACCTTCAGGAATCAGGTTGAGCAGCAGTTTTACGTTCTTGCGTCCGTTGGTGGCGTCAAAGTTGAAATACTTGTAGCCCACAATTGAACCGTCGGTGTTGTTGACCACGGGGTTGGTATTGTTCTCCAGGTCAAAAGGCTTGTCAAACCTGCTGTCAGTGCCGTAAGCCGAAGCTACGTATGACCCAAAGAATGTGTTGTTAGGCCACTCGTGAATGGCTGTCTTGGGTCCGGTGTACCAGCAGGCCAGACCTGCGCTGTGACGCTCCAGCGGATCAAGACCGTTCAGCGAGAATCCCTCGGAGTTATACTCTCCTTCCGATATCTCAACCTTGCCGCCGGGGCCCGGAGTAACCTTTATCTCAATAGGTGCGACCATAGCCTGACGTGCGTACTCATCGGTACCGGTCTGGCGGTGATAGAATACATACCATTGTCCGTTGATCTGGCAGATGCCGCCGTGCGTGTTGCCGTCGACGGTGCCCGATGCTATAGGCTCACCTTTCTCGTTGATCTCGCGTCCGCGTCCGTCGATAACGGTTCCGCCGTAGGTCCAGGGACCCAGAGGGCTGTCGCCGTAAGCGTATGCCAGCGTGTAGTTTGACGAGGGCAGACCGAACTCGCCCTCCAGGCTGAACCTGCTGTAGATGAATATGTACTTGTCCTGGATCTTACGTATGGACGATGCTTCAAAGAACTTGAACACGCCGTCCATGTATCGGCCGGGAACCATATCCTCAACGATCTTGGTGCCGGGCTTTACGGTTGCCATGGTGGCGGGGTCCAGCTCGGCTGCATATGAACGCTCAAATCCCCAGTAGCCGTAAATGCGGCCGTCGTCATCCACAAAGACTGCGGGGTCAAATGCCAGCACGCCGTCGGCACGGTTGGGGTTGTCCTTGCTCCAGTTGCATACCTCAAATGGACCGTCGGGACGTGAACTCTTGGCTATAAGACCGTTTCGGCCTCCCTCCTGGTCGTTGGGGTAGAGGTAGTATGTCTTGGTGCCGTCGGGGGCGGTTACCAGGGTTACATCGGGAGCAAAAAGTACATCGGCCAATCCGCGGCGGCTGATAGCCTGCCCGTCACGGTTCTTATCGACCTTGAGTATCTCGCCGTCATAGCGCCAGTGGTTAAGGTCCTCTACAGGAGCCGACCATACCACAAGCTCGCGGCCGCAGTAATCGGTAATACGGCTGTCATGTGATCCGTAAACATAGACACGCTGTTTTCCGGGGTTGTCCGGGTCCTCAAACACGTACGGCTCGCCGTCGGGGATATGCTCCCACAGGGGCATGAATGGATTTCCTACTGTCATAAGTTCTTTCTCCTGGTTTTTGGCCTGTCCTGAACAGGATGTCATCATGGCGGCGAAACATGAAAGCGTCATGCATAGCCATGATAGTCCGTAATTGCGTTTAGTCATTTTGGTTGGAAAACTGATTTGAGTCATAAAGGTACAAAAAAAGAACTATCTTTACGCCGATGAATAAGACAATTGCACTGTTGTTCATAGGGATAGTCCTATGCCTGAATTTCTACTTATGCTGGCGGCTGTGGCGCATCACTCCCGGATCATCCGTTGTAAAGGGTTGTGTGGTGGCAGTGTATCTGCTGTGGATGGCTCTCTTCTTTATGAGTTTCCTGCGCATTGAAAGGCTGCCCATGGGCCTGGCTTACGCAGTTTACAATGTGGGCAACCCCTGGCTGATATTCTTCCTTTACCTTCTTATGGCGTTCCTGCTTGCCGGTTTGGCACGCATCTGTCATATCATACCTTCCTTTTTCCTTAAGGATAGCCGGATAGGCTTTATAACGGTTGTGGGCTCGGTAGTCATATGGATGATTGCGGGCGGTATTCACTATCACCACAAGTACCGTGAGGAACTGACAATCCATACCGATAAGCAATTGGAAAAGCCGCTAAGGATAGTGCTTGTAAGTGACCTGCATCTGGGTTACCATAACCGTCGTGCCGAACTGGCCCGATGGGTGGACATGATCAATTCCGAGAATCCGGACCTGGTACTCTCAGCCGGTGATGTGGTGGACCGAAGCATGAGGCCTGTCCTTGATGGCTGTTATGCCGATGAGTTCCACCGCCTGAGCGCCCCCATCTGGACCGTGCTGGGTAACCACGACTATTACAGCAACGAACCGCTTGTTGAGCGTTTCTTCAAGGATGCCGGCATACGTCTTTTGCGTGACGGGAGCGCCTCGTTCAAGGGCATTACGGTGATAGGCCGTGATGACCGTACCAACCGTGACCGCAAGCCGTTGAGTGCGCTCACGGACAGTATAGAAGGATTCAGCATACTGCTGGATCATCAGCCTTACCATCTGGAGGAGGCCGAGCAGGCCGGCATAGACTTCCAGTTCAGCGGCCACACCCACCGCGGCCAGGTCTGGCCCATCTCATGGATAACGGACGCTATGTATGAAAAATCGTGGGGTCACCACCAGCGCGGCTCCACCCGCTACTACATCACCTCAGGCATAGGAATCTGGGGCGCCCGCATCCGCATCGGCACCCGCTCCGAGTATTTGGTGTTGAATATCACGCAATAAAAACCGTCAATTCTTCTTGCAGTACCATTGGGGACGGTTCTGTTTGGTACCGTTTTGAGAAATAAGAAACAGCGGCTTAATAGTAAGTCGCTGTTCTCTTTGTAATTGGATATAAAACGGTACCAAACGGAACCGTCCCCAATGGTACTACTTCACGGAGAGCTTGTAGATTATAGTGTGCTCATACTTTTCACCCGGACGGAGAACCGTGCTGGGGAACATGTCGTGGTTAGGTGAGTCGGGGTACATCTGTGACTCCAGGGCGATAGCAGTGCGGGCACCGGTGTAAACCTGCAGTCCCGGATGGTTGTTCCAAACCTCCATGTAACGTCCAGACTTGGGTGAGTAGAGTGATGCAACCTTCTCAACGCCCTTGCCGGTGTGGACAAGGCAGAAGTTGTTGTCATAGTTGCGTACCATACCCTCGGGAACCTGGCCTCCGAATCCTCCGAATCCTCCGCGGCCCTGGCCGGGAGCGGGTGAGTACTGGCGGTCGCCGATTCTTACAGGCTTCTGGAAGTCATAGGGAGTACCGTCCACCAGGCCGTAGTCACCGGTAGGAATGTTGCTGCGGTCAGTCTCGGTAATGAAACCGGCGTTGATCATCAGCTCATGGTCCATGATGTCACCGTTGCCTACACCGTCCAGATTGAAGTAGGTGTGATTTGAAAGGTTGACAACTGTAGCCTTATCGGTAGTTGCCTCGTACTTGATCTGAAGACCGCCGTCCTTGGTGATGGAGTAGGTCAGATATGTGGTCAGTGTGCCGGGGAATCCGTCCAGACCGTCGGGCAGAACGCAACTGAGAACCAGCTTGTCTTTCTTAGCCTTGACAACAGTCCAAACGGTGTGGTCAAAGCCTTTGCTTCCGCCGTGCAGAGTGTGCTGTCCGCTGTTCTTGGTGATGTTGTATTCTACACCGTCCAGTGTGAACTTTCCGTTGGCGATACGGTTGGCGTAACGACCCAGAGCCGGACCTACCATACCCATATTATAGGTCAGGTACTGCTTGATGTTGTTGTTATGGTTTACCAGATTGGCATACTCTCCGTTCTTGTCAGGTGAGAACAGAGATACTACGAATCCGCCATAGTTGGTAATCTGTGCGGCCACTTTACCTTTCTGAATAGTGAAAAGGGCTACTTTCTGACCATCGATGATGGTGTCAAAGGGGGCGCTGTCCATGAGAGGGAATTTAGGTTTTGCTGCTACAGAGGGAGCGCAGCAGATGAAAGCTGCTGCCATAGCCAGGATGAATCCGGTGGCTTTCTTGAAATTTGTTTTCATATTAGCATTAATTGTCGTAAACATTTAACGCAAAGATAGGTTTATTTTTGTTTCGGTGTTGATTGTTTTGACTTTTAGTTGGTTTGTTTGTCCATATAGAAAAAATGGCTACATTTGCGTTTACGTAAGTGCTAGCCTATAATAATTCAAAACAAATATTTATCAACTTAAAACTAACTAATCACTATGTCCCAGAAAAAGAATCAGAATATCGTTGCCATTATAACGATGATATTCCTTTTTGGTATGGTGGGTTTCGTGACTAACCTTGCCGCACCTGTTGCAAACATCTGGAAGAACCAGCCCGGAATCAACGGCTCCAATGCCTTGGGTATGATGGGTAACATGATGAACTTCCTGGCATACCTGTTCATGGGTATTCCCGCCGGTAAGCTCTTCTACAAGAACGGTTCCAAGAAAACCATCCTGACTGCAATCGCAGTAGGTTTTGCTGGCGTATTCGTTCAGTTCCTGTCAGGTGTCATCGGAGTTAACCCCGGTTCTACCGGCGTTCCGTTCAGCTTCTATGTATATCTGCTGGGTGCCTTTATCTCAGGTTTCTCCGTATGTATGCTCAACACCGTAGTCAACCCCATGCTTACACTTCTTGGTGGTGACAGCAAGCGCGGTAACCAGCTGGTACAGATAGGCGGTACTTTTAACTCACTGCTTGGAACACTCACTCCGATGCTGGTTGGTGCCCTGATAGGAACCATCACTCCCGCCACAGCATTCAAGGATATCAACCTGGTGCTCTACATCGCCATGGTCGTATTCGTACTGGCCTTCATCATCATCAGCTTCCTTACTCTGGTTGATCCCGAGACAGCTTCTTCAAATGACGGTAAGGACGTTCCCAATCCCTGGAAGTTCCGTCATTTCGTACTCGGTGTAATAGCCATCTTCTGCTATGTAGGTGTTGAGGTAGGTACTCCCGGTACCCTTAATCTGTATCTGTCCGATACCACAGCCAAGGGTGGCGGTCTGCTTACCAATGCAGCTGCTATTGCCGGTTTCTGCGCCGGTTCATACTGGTTCCTGATGCTTATCGGCCGATTTGCTTCAAGCCTCATCAGCGGAAAGGTATCAAGCCGTATCCAGCTGGCCGTTACATCAGGTCTCACCCTGATTCTTGTACTCTGCGCCATCTTCTCATCAAAGGAAAACCTGGTATCAATGCCTGTATTCAATGGCTCCGGTTTTGAGATGGCCAAGGTTCCCGTTGCAGCTCTCCTGCTCGTTCTTGTAGGTCTGTGCACATCAGTAATGTGGGGATCTATCTTCAACCTGGCAGTTGAGGGCCTGGGTAAGGCAACAGCTCTTGCATCGGGTATCTTCATGATGATGGTTGTAGGCGGTGGTGTTCTCCCGCTCATCCAGAATGCAATTGCCGATGCTACAACATACATGAGCAGCTACTGGCTCGTTATACTGGGCTTCGGTTACATATTCTTCTATGCACTTGTAGGTTCAAAACCCAAAAAAGACTGATATATGGAAAATCTCGTAATAGGAATAGATGTAGGCGGACAGTCGTCAAAACTTGGTGTTGTCAATGCCAAAGGTGAGATTCTGGAGCAGTGTGTAATATCTTCACTGCAGACCAACCTGAATGATTATCTGAATGATCTTTCAGGCGCCATCAAGGACCTGATAGCCAAGACAAAGAATGTAGGTGAGGTGAAGGGTATCGGTATCGGTGCTCCCAACAGCAACTATTATAAAGGTACTATAGAGTATGCTCCTAACCTCAAGTGGGGTTATGTAGACGGTCAGCCCACAATCATAGAGTTCACAAAGCTTCTGTCCGGAATGGTCGGTATTCCCGTAACCATTACCAATGATGCCAACGCAGCCGCTATGGGTGAGATGGCATACGGTGTTGCCAAAGGCATGAAGAACTTTGTCATGATTACTCTTGGAACAGGAGTAGGCAGCGGAATCGTGATTGACGGCAAGATGGTTTACGGACACGACGGTTTTGCCGGCGAGCTGGGCCATGTATGCATAGAGCGTAACGGACGTCAGTGCAACTGCGGACTTAAGGGTTGCCTTGAGACCTACACCAGTGCCATGGGCGTTGCCAGGACTGCACGTGAGCTTCTTGCTTCCGATAAGCGCGACAGCCTGCTGCGTAAGCTTGATCCTGAGAAGATCTCTTCAAAGGACGTCTATGATGCCGCAAAGCAGGGCGATGAGCTCTCACTTGAGATATTCAACTACACCGGAACTCTACTGGGCCGTGCCTTTGCTGATTTCGTAAAGTTCAGCGCTCCCGAGGCTATCGTAATATTCGGTGGTATGGCCAAGTCCAAGGAGTATTTCCACGGAGCTCTTGTAAAGTCAATGAATGACAATCTGATGAAAGTCTGGAAGAACAAGATTCAGATACTCTATTCATCACTCAAGGAATCTGATGCTGCCATACTGGGTGCTTCGGCCCTGGCGTGGTAAAATAATAATTGAGAATTTAGAATTTAGAATTGAGAATTAATACGCTCGAACCTGCGTAAAAAAACGCTTGCGAATTCAATTTCGCAAGCGTTTTTCAATTTTCAATTCTCAATTCTCAATTCTTGAACTTCACCGCGGCCTCCTCAATAGGCAGACACTGCTTGTAGTTCTCAATGTAAGCGTTGAATCCTGCAACATCCTCAGGTGTGGGAGCGACAGAAGTACCTGTATCACCGGCAAATACCTGATCATCCAGGAACTCAGCCAGAGACTGGTTCTTCTTGTTGTTGATAAGGTAAGATGCCAGGATAGCCATACCCCAGGGACCGCCTTCACCTGCAGTCTTCATGCAGGAGATAGGTGAGTTCAGGGCAGCACCCAGAATCCTCTGGCCTACACCCGGAGTGGTGAACAGACCGCCGTGACCGGTAATGCGGTCAACCTTGATCTTCTCCTCGTTGAACAGGATATCGTTACCAACCTTGAGCACACCTATTGCACCGCTTATGATAGCGCGCATAAAGTTAGCCAGGTTGAACTTGTCATTTGCTGAGCGTACAAACAGAGGACGTCCGTCGGCAAAACCGGTAACAGGCTCACCTGATACGTAGTTGTAGCTCATGATGCCGCCGCAGTCAGGATTACCCTTAAGGGCAACATTGAACAGGTTGGTAAAGAGCTGTCCCATATCAACGGGAATACCCATTATCTCCTCAAACTCCTTGAACAGGTTGACCCATGCGTTCAGGTCACTTGTGCAGTTGTTGCAGTGAACCATAGCCACGGGACTTCCGTCAGGAGTGGTAACGATATCAATCACCTCATGAGGCTTCTTAAGGTCCTTCTCAAGCACGATCATTGAGAATGATGATGTACCGGCCGATACGTTACCGGTGCGCGGGCGTACGGCGTTGGTAGCCACCATTCCGGTGCCTGCATCGCCCTCGGGAGGACAGATGGGAGCACCCGGTTTCAGATGGCCGGTGATGTCCAGCTTGCGTGCGCCTGCCTCGGTGAGCACGCCTGCATCCTGACCTGCGTCAAGTGACTTGGGCAGAATGTCAAGCAGCTTCCAGGGATAGCCCTTGGTGGCAATCAGTTTGTCAAACTTTTCAACCATTGTGGCGTTGTAGCTCTTGGTGGCGGGATCAACGGGAATCATACCCGATGCATCACCTACGCCAAGCACTCTCTTGCCGGTGAGCTGCCAGTGGATGAAACCTGCCAGAGTGGTCAGGAAATCAATATCCTTCACGTGCGGCTCATTGTCCAGGATGGCCTGATACAGATGTGAGATGCTCCAGCGCAGAGGAACGTTGAACACGAACAGCTCTGACAGCTCTGCAGCGGCCTTGGCTGTGTTGGTGTTACGCCATGTGCGGAACGGAACCAGAATGTCACCGTGCTTGTCAAAAGGCATGTAACCGTGCATCATTGCACTGATACCTATTGCAGCCAGATTCTCAATTTCAACCTCGTACTGCTTGAGCACGTTCTTGCGCAAGTCTGCGTAGCAGTCCTGAAGTCCGAACCATATGCTTTCAACGCTGTATGTCCACAGCCCGTTCACAAGCTGATTCTCCCAGGTATGACTACCCTGGGCAATCGGCTTGTATTCGGGGTCTATGAGCACAGCCTTGATACGGGTTGAGCCAAACTCTATACCGAGAATGGCCTGTCCTTTTTCAATAACTGATTTGGGATCGTATGCCATAATTACTTAAGGGCTTTGTTAAGCATGAAATAAACCTCGTTGTTACGGAGCTGCTGCTTGAATCCGCTGATGGTGGTGTTCTTGTCTATGCCTATGTACTCGATGTCGCACATCTCGGCAAAATCCTCCCAGTACTCGGCAGTGATATCATATGAGAATGCACTGTGGTGAGTACCACCGGCCAGGATCCATGCGCCTGCGCCGATCTCAAATGTAGGCTGCGGAACCCAGAGGGCCGATGCAACCGGCAGCTTGGGCATGGGCTTGGGCTCGATGCACTCAACCTCGCTGGTGATAAGACGGAAGCGGTTACCCAGGTCAACAACGGTTGCCTTGATACCGCGGCCGGTCTTTGATGTGAATACCAGACGTGCGGTCTGCTGCTTGCGGATACCTATGCCAAGGAAGTGAACCTCCAGTTTGGGCTTCTCGGTAGCAATGAGCGGGCAGATCTCCAGCATGTGGCTCTGCAGGCTTGATGTGCAGTCAGCGGCAAAGTTCAGAGTGTAGTCCTCAAGGAATGAGCAACCCTTAGGCATACCCTGGTTCATAACCCAGAGAGTACGCTGCAGGCAGGCTGTCTTCCAGTCGCCCTCAGCACCGAAACCGTAACCCTCCTGCATCAGACGCTGTGATGCCAGACCGGGGATCTGGTCAAAACCGCAGAAATCGGGAGCGTCGATATCGGCGTCACCCAAGTCATCAAAGTTGGTGGTGAAAGCAGTAGCGTTCTCATCCTTGAGTACGCGACGCAGGGCGATCTCAGCCTTGGCTGCGTTCTTTACCTTCTCCCAGTATACCTTCTCACCGCTCTCATCAATCTTGATGGTGTAGAGCTTCTTGTACTCCTCAACAAGGGCGTCAGCCTCAGCATCGGTAACCTTCTTGAAGTAGTCCATCAGTGATGATACGGGGTAGTAGTCTACATGGTAACCCATGCGCTGCTCGAACTCAACGCGGTCACCGTCAGTAACGGCCACGTTGTTCATGTTCATACCGAACATAAGGCAGCGTACGTTATGTGCATCGGCACGGCCGGCAGCGGCGCGAGCCCATACGGCAATCTGCTTCTGAGCCTCAGCGCTCTTCCAGTGACCTACAACAACCTTGCGGGCAACACGCATACGTGTGCAGATATGACCGAACTCGATGTCACCGTGGGCGCTCTGGTTCAGGTTCATGAAATCCATGTCAATTGAGTCCCATGGAATATCTGTGTTGTACTGTGTGTGGAAGTGGAGCAGGGGCTTCTCAAGAGCCTGCAGGCCCTTGATCCACATCTTAGCGGGGCTGAAGGTGTGCATCCAGGTGATGATACCTATGCACTTGCTGTCATTGTTGGCAGCCTTCATTACGGCCTCAACCTCGTTGCTGCTGTTTGCAGTACCTTTATATACAATCTTAACGGGAATGTTTCCGCTCTTGTTCAGACCGTCAACCATCTCCTTTGAGTGACCGTCAACTGCAACCACGGCGTCACCTCCGTAAAGGAGCTGTGCACCTGTCACCCACCATATCTCATTGTTTTCAAACATAATCTTGTTTTTATAAAGTGATTATTTCTTTTTTTGGCCGTAATAAGCGTTAGGGCCATGTTTACGCATGTAATGCTTCTCAATGAGCAGCGGATTCATGGTCAGGCCGGGATTGACCGACATAGCCACGAACGCCATCTTGGCGCACTGCTCCATCACCTTGGCGTTATACACTGCATTGTCAGGCGATGTTCCCCATGAGAACGGGCCATGGTTCTTGACCAGTACGGCCGGGGTGTGGTCAGGGTTGATCTTGCGGATGTTCAGTATCTCATCCACTATCACGTTGCCTGTCTCCAGCTCGTACTGTCCCTTTACCTCGGCCTCCGTCATATCGCGTGTGCAAGGTATGTCCTTGTAGAAATAGTCGGCGTGTGTGGTTCCGATGTTAGGAATGTCACGGCCGGCCTGCGCAAATGCGGTAGCATAGGTAGAGTGGGTGTGAACCACACCCTGGATGTTGGGGAAAGACCTGTACAGAACCAGATGTGTGGGAGTATCGGATGAAGGGTTGAGATCTCCCTCAACGACCTTACCGGTCTCGAGGGAGACTACAACCATATCACTTGCCTTCATCTCGTCATAGCTCACGCCGCTGGGTTTGATCACCACCAGACCCTTCTCACGGTCTATGCCCGATACGTTACCCCACGTGAATATGACCAGACCCTGCTTTACAAGGTCCAGATTGGCACGGAATACCTTCTCTTTCAGTTCCTCCAGCATATTACCACAGAACTACGTAAAGAACAAGGCAAATCAGGCAGATAACCAGGGCCCACCAGCCGTAGCTCTTGTCTGTGTCAAAATAGCTCAGGTCAACGGCAAGAGCCTTCTCGTCCTGTACGGTATCCTTTGAGTTGCTGTAAAGCCATACAGCTGATGAACCTACCAGAACTCCAAAGAAGAAGAATGCCTGGAAACCTATATCGTTCAGATATGCAATGATGTGGTTATCAGGTGTAGCCTGTGCGGGCAGGAATGCACCCCAGATAACAACTATTGCAGCAATGACGATAAAGAAGATTCCTGTGCCTCCCAGTATTGCGGCCCACTTAAGCATGGTCTTGCGTGACTGCTCATCGGGAAGACCGCACTCCTGTGACTTCTTCTTGTCAACCAGTGACATGAATACAAAGAAGAAGAACATGATTACGAATATGTAACCTGCGCGCAGCTGGAATGCCACATTGGGCAGACAGAGTTTGAACAGAACACCCATGGGGATAACCAGGATTGCGGTCCAAACGGCAGCCTTGCCGCTGGCACGTTTCCACAGAAGACCCAGACCGAATACGATTACGATACCCGGATAGATGAAACCTGAATACTCCTGTATGTACTGGAATGCCTGATCCAGACCGCCAAGCAGAGGCTTTACTGCAACGAGGGCGATAATCAGTGCAATGAGTGATGTGAGACGTCCCATCTTTACAAGAGTGGTATCCTTGGCATCCTTGTTGATGTACTTCTTGTAGATATCCATTGTGAACAGGGTTGAAGTACTGTTCAGCATTGAAGCCAGAGATGAGATGATGGCGGCTGCCAGAGCTGCGAATGTAAGACCCTTGATGCCGGTGGGGGTGAAGTTTCTTACAAGCCACGGATAAGCCTGGTCTGATTTCTCAATCACGCCGCTCAGTCCTGCTGCCAGGTCGGGCATATATGCATCGTTGTAGAGATCGGGATACGGGCCGTTGCCGGTATGGTTTGCGATATAATAAGCGCAAACGCCGGGCAGAACCACGATGAACGGGATCAGAATCTTAAGGAATGCAGCAAACACCATACCCTTCTGGGCTTCGTTGATGCTCTTTGCGGCCAGACCCTTCTGGATGATGTACTGGTTGAAACCCCAGTAACCCAGGTTGGTGATCCAAACGGCACCTACAATGGCTGCAATACCGGGAACGTTGTTGAATGCGTCAACACCGTGCGATTTCTGGAATACCAGATGGAAATGGCTGTCGGTAAGATGCTCACCGCTTGTGATGTCATTGTAGACATTGCTCAGACCGGCCAGTGCTCCTTCGCCACCGCCAACGGCCTTAAGGGCAACATAAGCAGTGATGAGACCGCCGCCTACCAGGAATACAACCTGCATAACGTCTGTCCATGCAACTGATGCAAGACCTCCGTAGATAGAGTAGATACCGGCTATTACGTAAAGAGCAACGATGATAACCATTCTCATTGATATGGTTGTGCTGCCTATGGCTATTGATACACCTTCCAGACCCAGGATCTGCTCAATGGCCAGAGCTCCCAGCCATGCAACGGATGTCAGGTTTACGAATACGTAGAGGAAAAGCCACAGGATTGAGAATGCCAGACCCACACCGTCATTGTAACGCTCGCGCAGGAACTGCGGTATGGTGAAGATCTTTCTCTTCAGCATGATAGGGAGCAGGAACTTACCTATCACAACCAGTGTGACTGCTGCCATGATCTCATAAGCAGCGGTAGCGATACCGTCAGCATAACTTGTACCTGACATGCCGATAAACTGCTCGGCACTGATGTTAGCGGCTATCAGTGATGCACCGACTGCCCACCAGGTAAGGGTGTTACCTGCCAGAAAATAATCACTTGCACTTTTCTCCTCGCCTTTCTTGGTACGTCCCAGGAACAATCCCAGTGATACCAGAAGTACCAGATATACCAGAAGAATGATAAAGTCGACAGTCTTGAATCCTGACTGTCCGATTGCTTCAATGAAATTCATATAGTTTTAAGTTAGTATTATTCGACTCCGAACTGATAGATGCAATGGCTGTAGTACTCCTGACCGGGAACGAGCTCTGCGCTGTACCATCCGGGCAGATTTGACTTGTTGGGGCTGTCGGGGAACTTCTGTGTCTCCAGGCAGCAGCCGGTACGCTGCTCCATCTTGTTGCCCTGCTTGTCCAGACCTGAACCGTCCAGGAAGTTACCTGAATAGAACTGGATACCCGGCTCGTTGGTGTAAACCTCTACGTAGATACCGGTGATGGGGCTGTAAAGTTTGGCGGCGCACTTGGTGTCATCGCACTTGGTGTTGAGAACCCAGTTGTGATCGTAACCGTTTCCGTTCTTGAGCTGCTCATAAGCGTAGTTGTTGATCTCCAGACCGATGGCCTTGCCCTTGGTGAAGTCCATGGGAGTGCCTGCTACCGGCAGGATCTCGCCTGTGGTCATGTATGTGCTGTCGCAGGGAGTGAAGTTGTCGGCATTCAGAGTCAGGATATGGTTTGTAACGGGGATTGAGTGGTCACCGTTCAGGTTGAAGTAGCTGTGGTTGGTCATGTTGATCACAGTCTTCTTGTCGGTGGTAGCCTTCCATACAATGTCAATGGCATTGTTCTTGGTAAGGGTGTAGGTTACGGTAGCAACTACGTTGCCGGGGAATCCGGCCTCGCCGTCAGCTGAATTCATCACCAGAGTGATAGAGCTCTTCTTAACCTCCTTTACATCCCATACAAGGTTCTGCCAGCCCATGGGTTCGGGCTCCAGAGTGCAACCTCCGTGCAGGCAGTGTCCGAAATTGTTCTGGGGCAGCTGGTATGTAACGCCGTCCAGTGTGATCTGACCCTGGTTGATACGGTTGGCGTAACGACCTACGGTTGATCCAAAGTCGCTGGCCTGTGTGGTGTAATCCTGAATGTTCTTGAATCCGATGACAGCGTCCTGCATCTGACCGTTCTTGTCAGGAACCATGATTGCCACGATACGGGCACCGAAGTTGGTTACCCAAACCTCACAACCCTTTGAATTGGTGAGTTTGTACAGGTCAGTCTGCTTGCCTGTGAACTCCATCTGGAAGTCGGCCTTGTTGAGGACCGGAGCCTCCTTCCGAGAACAGGCTGTCATAACGAACAAACCTGCCATCAGAGCGATTAAACCAGTTTTTTTCATTTTTGTTGTTATTTGTTAGTTGATTGTTATTATTGCAGTTTGCGTGATCCGTCGCCAATTACGACCTGATAGATCTCCGGTATGATGCTGAACTTCCTGGCATATTCGCGCTTGGCCTTGGATATGAACTTGTCACATACGGTCTCGCGTACCAGGTTGATGGTGCATCCACCAAAACCTCCGCCCATCACACGGCTTCCGGTAACGCCGCAATCCTGTGCGGTCTCTACCAGGAAATCCAGTTCCGGACAACTTACGGTATAGTCACGGCTCAGTCCCCAGTGGGTCTCATACATCTTCCTGCCCACCAGTTCGTAGTCACCGGCCTGCAGTGCATCGCACACGGCCAGCACACGCTCCTTCTCATCAAGGACGTAACGGGCACGACGGTAATCCTGCTCGGAGAGATCTTTCTTTACGGCATCGAGCATCTCATAGTTGGCGTCACGCAGGGCCTCCACGCGACCGAACTGGGCGTTCATGAGAGCAACTGCTTTCTCACAGCTCTCGCGGCGCTCGTTATACTCGTTTCCGAGTGAATGCTTGACCATAGAGTTGACCAGAACCAGTTTGTAACCCTGAGGGTCAAACGGGAAATACTCATATTCCAGAGAACGGCAGTCCAGACGGATAAGACATCCTTCACGTCCGAATACCGATGCGAACTGGTCCATTATACCACACTTTACTCCGCAATAGTTGTGCTCGGTGGCCTGACCTATCTTGGCAAGTTCGAACTTGTCAACCTGACCGTCGGCGAACATGGTGTTAAGGGCGAATGCGAACGCACTCTCCAGTGCTGCCGATGAAGACATGCCGGCGCCCAGCGGAACGTCACCGGTAAAGGCTGCGTTGAATCCGCCAAGTGTGACGCCGCGTTTCTCCAGCTCCTTGCATACGCCGAATATGTAGCAAGCCCAATGCTGCTCGGGTTTATCCGTGTCATCCAGACTGAACTCCACATAGGGGGCATCCTTCTGGTCAAGAGCCAGGAGGGAAACCTTGCGTGAACCGTTGCGGTAAATCTCAACGGCGATACCCTTGTCTACTGCGCCGGGAAATACAAAACCACCGTTGTAGTCGGTGTGCTCACCTATCAGATTGATTCTGCCTGGTGAGAAGTACAGGTCGCCGCTGGTCCCGAACTGCTGGCGAAACCTGTTTCTGAGAACAGTCGTATCCATAATCAACGGATTATTCTACTCCGAAACGGTAGATTGTAGTCTGTGTGTAAACCTCTCCGGGATTGAGCACTGTGCTCGGGAAATAGGGACGGTTGGGGCTGTCGGGGAAGTGCTCGGCCTCAAAGCAGATAGCGCAGCGCTTGGGCAGTGTAGAACCGTGGGCGCATGTGCTTCCGCTGCACCAGTTGCCTGAGTAGCACTGTACGCCGGGCTCGGTGGTGTAGCACTCCAGTGTGCGGCCGCTTGCGGGGTCAACGCACTTTACGGCAAAGCTCAGTTCTCCCGGCTCGCGCTTGTTGAGAACCCAGCAGTGGTCATAACCGTTGCCGTTCTTGGTCTGGATGCCCTCCTCGATGCGGTCACCGATCCTGTGCGGGGTGCGGAAGTCGAACGGGGTTCCCTCAACCTTGTCGATTGAGCCCAGAGGAATACATGTATTGTCGATTGGAATATAATGATCAGCATTGATTGTCAGATCGTAGTCCAGAACCGTGAGAGGGTTCTTCTTCATACCGTTCAGTGTAAAGTAGGCATGGTGTGTCAGGCATACTACGGTTTTTTTGTCGGTTGTTGCCTCGTATTCGATGGCCAGCTCGTTGTCATCGGTCAGACGGTATACTACGTTAACGTCCAGGTTGCCGGGGAATTCCTCCTCGCCATCCTTACACAGGTAGTGGAGCTTGAGTGTCTGTGCATCGGTCTGCTCGGCGTCGAATACGCGCTTGTGGAAACCGGTGGGACCTCCGTGGAGGCTGTTGGGGTCGTTGTTGATAGCCAGTGTGTACTGTTTGCCGTCCAAGGTGAACTTACCGTTGGCAATGCGGTTGCCGTAACGTCCGATGAGAACGCTCAGGAATGTCTCCTCGCTGTCCATAACATGCTGCAGGCTGTCGTGTCCCCATACAACGCTCTCCATCTTGCCGTTGCGGTCGGGCATCATGACGGAGCAGAGTGCACCTGCAAAGTTAGTGACTGCTATCTCACTGCCTCTCTTGTTCTTGAGTATGTAAAGATCTGTTTTTTTACCCTGGACTGTAGCCTGGAAATCCTCTCTCTTGAGGCCGGCCAGATTCTCTTTGATAAAGAAATCGCTCATATAGTATAATTGGCTTATTATGATTATTTAAAAATAAACACGCAAATTAAGCCAATTTCGGGTACTATTGCAAGCGATTGGGTTGAAATTTTCAGCCGTGAATAAAGAATTCCGGCATGGTAAGCAGGTCGGCTACGACGAAGGTGCTGCCGCCCACGAATATCAGATCCTGGGCCGATGCTTCACGCTGTGCTGCGGATACTGCCTGGGCTACGGTGCCGTACACCCTGCCGGTCAGTCCGGCCTGTCTGGCCATATCCCTCAGGCTGCTTGCTTCCAGGGCTCTCTTGACCGATGCCTGGGTAAAGTAGTATCTTGCATTGCGCGGCATGAGTGCCAGCACATCGGACACGTCCTTGTCGTTGACCATACCCATCACGATGCGCAGCTGGCCGAATCCCGGTTTTGAGGAGAGCTCCTCTAAGTGCTGTGCAATGTATTTGAGGCCGTGGCTGTTGTGTCCGGTGTCGCATATGATATCCGGTTTTTTGCTTACAAGCTGCCAGCGTCCGCGCAGACCTGTCATGCGGCACACATCCTTGAATCCTTTCCTTATGGCCTGCTCCTGGAAAGTGAACTTTCTGTTCTGCTGCAGCACCTCCAGTGCGGTCAGGATGGTGTTTGCGTTCTTCTCCTGACACAGACCGGCCAGTCCGCTCTCAAGTGCGGGTAGGGATGCGGTCTCGTAAATGACCTTGCCGGGAGAAAAGTATTTATGCGAAATTATTTTACAATTATCCTGTGCGAACACAATCTTTGTTCCCACCTCCTCGGCCTTGCGCTCAAACACGGCGCGGGTTTCGGGAGTGTGCTCGCCTATGACCACAGGAACGTTCTTTTTCATTATTCCGGCCTTCTCGAAAGCAATCTGGGAGAGCGTATCGCCCAGGAACTTCATGTGGTCGTAGCCTATGTTGGTTATGATTGAAAGTGCAGGTGTGATTATGTTTGTGCAGTCCAGACGTCCTCCCAGACCGGTTTCGATCACGGCAACGTCAACCTCCTGCTCGGCAAACCAGCTGAAAGCCATAGCTGTGGTCACCTCGAAGAACGACGGGTGCAGCGGCTCCAGAAACTCCCTGTTGTCCTGGATGAACCTGACAACGTAATCCGGGCTCACGGGCTTGCCGTTCACCCTGATGCGCTCCCTGAAATCGGTCAGATGGGGCGATGTGTAGAGTCCGGTCTTAAGACCCGATGCCTGCAGGATGGCGGCCAGGGTGTGCGATACGCTTCCCTTGCCGTTTGTTCCGGCTACATGGATGGTTTTGAACAGTTTGTGGGGGCATCCCAGGTGGCGGTCAATCGTCACCGTGTTGTACAGGCCTTCCTTATATGCCTCCTGGCCTACGTTCTGGAAAAGGGGTGTCTGGGTGTAGAGATACTCTACAGCTTCCTGGTAAGTCATTATTTCTTAGTCAAAATAACTGCGGAACTTGCGGAACAGTTTCTCCTTGATTGATGGGGTGGGCTGGAAGTGGTCCGATGTCTGGAACTTCTCCATGGCCGCCTTCTCATCCTTGGACAGTGTCTCCGGTATGTATACGCTTACGTTTACAATCATGTCGCCGCGACGGCTGGTGTTGACCTCGGGCAGTCCCTTGCCGCGCAGACGCAGCATCTTGCCCGGCTGTGTGCCCGGCTCAATCTTGAGTTTTACCGCACCGTCCAGGGTGGGTATCTCAATTGCACCGCCCAGAGCAGCCTGCGGAACTGTCAGCAGCAGGTTGTATACCAGGTCATTCTCGTCACGTACCAGGTCTTTGTGCGGTATCTCCTCAATCTGAACCAGCAGGTTGCCGTTATATCCGTTGTGTTTGCCGGCATTACCCTTGCCCTCAACTGAGAGCTGCATGCCCTCGGCTACACCGGCCGGTATGTTGATCTCAACAATCTCCTCGCCGTACACAACGCCGTCGCCGCTGCAGTGCGGGCAGCGGTCCTTGATTATCTTTCCTTCACCACCGCAGCGGGGGCATACGGTCTGGGTCTGAACCATACCGAAGAAGCTCTGCTGGGTGCGCATCACTACGCCTGAGCCGTGGCAGTCGGGGCAGGTCTCGGCGGCCGATCCGTCCTTGGCTCCGGTGCCCTTGCAGTGCTGGCAGGGAACCAGTTTCTTGAGCTTGAACTTCTTGGTTACGCCGCTGTTGATCTCCTCCAGGGTCAGGGCAACCTTGATCCTTATGTCCGATCCGCGCGACTTGCGTTCTCCGCGCTGTCTGGTGCGGCTGCCTCCGAATCCGCCGAATCCACCGAATCCGCCGCCTCCGAATATGTCGCCGAACATTGAGAATATGTCATCCATTGACATTCCGGCTCCGCTGAATCCGCCGCCGCCTCCGAATCCGCCGTTTCCGCTCAGTCCGTCAAATCCGAACTGGTCGTACTTGGCTCTCTTGTCGGGATCGCTCAGCACGCTGTATGCCTCGGCAGCCTCCTTGAACTTCTCCTCGGCCTCTTTGTCGCCGGGGTTCTTGTCAGGATGGTACTGTATGGCTTTCTTGCGGTAAGCCTTCTTTATCTCATCGGCTGTTGCGGTCTTTGGGACCTCAAGCACTTCATAGTAGTCTCTTTTTGCCATATTTCCGTGGTATTACTGTCCTACGGCCACCTTGGCGTGGCGCAGAACCTTGTCATTAAGTTTGTATCCGTCTATGGCGCAGTCCAGAACCTTGCCCTTGGATTCCTCGTCGGGCGCGGGTATCATGGCTATTGCCTCGTGGAAATCGGTATCGAACGGTTCGTTCTTGGGTGAAATCTTCTGAAGGCCCTTCTGCTCCAGAGTGTGCATGAGCTTGTTGTAGATAAGCTCGATGCCCTCCTTCAGGGCTCCAAAGTCCTCGGACTTGGCAGAGTTGGCTATTGCCCTCTCCAGGTCATCTATCACGGGCAGGATATCGGTCACCACGCCGGCACTGCCGTTCAGGATGATCTCTGCCTTCTCCTTCATGGTGCGCTTGCGGAAATTGTCGAACTCGGCCATCTGACGAAGCAGACGGTCCTTGAGGTCGGCTACCTCGGCCTCGCTCTTGGCCAGCTTCTCCTCAATGGTCTCCTCACGGTTCTCTTCCTGCGCGTTCTCCTCTTGTGCTGCAGCCTCGTTCTGCTGCTCAGCACTGTTCAGAACCTCCTTCTCTTCCTCTTTTTCGGATTGGAAATTTTCTGACATTTTATGTTTGTTTTTCTTGCTCATTCCTTTTTTCTTACAGTAACACTCTGTATACAGCAAAGATTGTGCCACGGCCATGTGCGGTGACACTGTGTCATATTAAATAAACCAAAATGTTATTTCATCGACTCCGCGCCGAAGCAGAAGGGCTGTATGGCATCGGTTCCGCCCTCTATGATCATGGTGCCTTGTGTGCCGTACAGGATATACCTGATGGGGCGTCCTCCGCGTGATTCGGTCTCGGCCAGAACCTGGCGGCAGGCTCCGCACGGAGTGATGGGCTGGGGAGTATATCCCTTGTCGTTGCGTGCGGCGATGGCAAGAGCCGTGACAGCCTTATCGGGATGTGAGTGCCCGGCTGCAAAGAGTGCCGTCCTCTCGGCGCAAAGTCCCGATGGGTAGGCTGCGTTCTCCTGGTTGCTGCCGGTAACTACGGTGCCGTCTTCCAGAAGCAGTGCCGCTCCCACACGGAATCCGGAGTAGGGTGACCAGCTGCCGTCTGTGGCCTTTTTGGCCTCGTTAACCAGCATCAGGTCGTTATCCTTGAGTTCCTGTTCGCTCAATACGCTCCACTCTATGGTTCTGCTCAGTCTCTTCATAGGTCAAAACAACATTTGCGACTGCTAAGTTACTCTATTTCCGTCATATTTCACTAATTTCGCATAACCATCCGCATCATAATGAAAATACTCCGTTTCGCAGTTGTCATACTGCCTTTCCTGCTGGTCTCCTGCTCTGTTACCAAACAGACGGCGGTACCTACATCCACGGCAGGCAAGGATGCCTATTCGGCATATATCGCCCGATACAGTGACATGGCTGTGGATCAGATGAAGCAGTACGGCATCCCGGCCAGCATAACCCTTGCGCAGGGTCTGTTGGAGTCCGATGCGGGCCGAAGCACACTTGCCTCCAAGTGCAACAACCACTTTGGAATAAAGTGCCACAATGACTGGAAGGGCCGTAAGATGTATCATGACGACGATGAGCGTCAGGAGTGTTTCCGCTGTTACGGCAGCCCCGAGGATTCCTACCGCGACCATTCGCTGTTTCTGGTGAACGGAGCCCGCTACAAGGACCTGTTCAAGCTGGGCGCCACCGATTACAAGGGGTGGGCCAAGGGACTCAAGGCTGCCGGCTATGCCACAAGCCCTACATACGCACAGAAACTTATTGAACTGATAGAACGCTACGGCTTGGACCGCTATGACACCCGTAACGGTGTCCGTCTCAAGCCCGGTCAGCTGCCTCATCAGCCGCTTCTGGTCAACGGTCAGCGCTGCGTCCGTCTGCGTGAGGGCGAGACTCTCAAGGATATAGCCCGCGAGTACGGCATGCAACTCAGGCTGCTGCGCCGTTTCAACGAGGTGGACCGCAAGTTCACCCCGCCCGTGGGGACGCTTATCTATCTGGAAAGAAAAAAGTCCCGTGCCGATCGTGAGCACAGGACCTATGTTGTCCGCAAGGGTGACAGCCTCTGGTCTATATCGCAGCAGTTCGGTGTCAGGATGAACTCTCTGGCTTCACGTAACCGCCTGGGCGATGACAACCCGCTGACTGTGGGAATGACCCTTGTTCTCCGTTGATTGGTTCTAATCCATGTCCTGGGTAGCCTTGGCTATCATCTTCTCCAAGTCTGCGCGGCTCATGGTGCCGTCCAGGCATATCAGAGTGTAGGCATCGGCCTCGGCTGCCGTCATGACGAACTGGGTTACGGTTTTCTCGTTGCCGGAGGTGTATATCCTGACCACCTCGCCCCTGTCTTTGATCTCCATCAGGAGTTCGAACTTGTACTTGCTGATGTATTTGTTCACATCGGACTTGATGTTGGCGCTAACATCGGGGTCGTCACAGTCCAGGATGTACATGCAGTCCAGGTTCTTGATGATGGAGCCGATGTTCATGGAGCCGTTTCCAACGTCCATGTTCGGTACCTTACCCATCAGTTTGAACATGGCGGCCGATATGTATACGGCACTCACCTCGTCATTGTCGGAGTACTTGTTGTAGATTCCCTTGCTGTCCTGTGCACAGATGTTCGCTGTGAGCATGAACAATGCTGCAACTAAAAGTGTAATCCTTTTCATTTCAGTGCGTTTATGGTTTTTTCCAATACCGGTTCGGCTGCGTTTGCGATATCCATTCCGGCGTTCATTTTCTCTGATATGAATCCCAGTACCTGCTCCATCTGGACGTAGGCCAGCATGGGATCTTCGAATGTATCCTGCGGAGCGTCATGGAACGACAGGTTCAGACCGATCGTAATCACGGCGATGGCTGCTGCAGGGTAGGAGATCATCCTCAGTATTTTCCTGTACCTTGTGCGGGTAGCGGGTTTTGCCTCAACCACAGTCTCCTCTTCTTCCTTGGATGCCATTTCAAGGGCACGTGCTGTGATGGCTATGTCCCTCTTGAGGGTAGCCGGTACCTTGATGCTTTCGTCGGATGCTATCCGGTCCAGATCAAGCGCACTCAACCTTTCAATATCTTCCAATCTTTTCATATTTGGCTTCTTAACGACTTTCGGGCATTGCTTAGCAGTACCCTGAGAGTCAAGTTAGACATTCCTGTTTTCTCTGCAATCTCTTCGTATGACATCTCCTCAAATACATACATCTTCATCACGTCACGTTGTCTGGCCGGCAGCCGCTCTATGGCAGCCATGACCCTTTCCAGTTTTTCGCGGGCGTCATAGTCCTCGTCAACCCTGCGGGTTTCGGCTATGTCAGGTCCCGGTTCCATTGCCTGTACTCTCTGTTCCTTACGCAGGCGGTCGATGCACAGGTTCTTCATCAGTGTAGTGCAGTACGCCTTGAAGTTCAGGACAGTATCCAGTTGGTCACGGTTTCCCCACAGTTTGACAAACAGGTCCTGCACAGCATCCTCGGCGTCGTTCTGGGATTCCAGGATGTAGTACGCCACCCTGTAGAGCCCGTCGCTGAGAGCTTTGAATGATTCTGTAAGGACTTCTGGTGTCATATCTGTTTTGACCGTTTCCGATATAAAGACGCATCAACACTAAAAGTGTTAATGTCCGGGAACAAAAAAAATAAAATAAATCGGGAAATCAAAGGATCTCGTGCTCCTCCTTCATGTCAATCTCCTGTCCGTCGGTGCCTATGAACCTGTACGAAAGGAACGGGAGGTTCTGGTCGGGCAGTACGTTGACGCCTGTACCATAGCGGAGAGTCCACTTGAATTTGAGTGAAAAGAGCCCCTTATTTATATATGCGTACACGTACGGGTGAACAAACAGATGGAAACGCTTGATCTTCATCTTGTTTGTCAGACAGCTTATCTTGTTCTCAAGCTGGTCTGTAAAGAGGATGGAGGGTCTGATGGTGCCGCTGCCGAAACATGTGGGGCATGTCTCGTCCACAGGCACATCCATCACGGGACGTACTCTCTGGCGGGTAATCTGCATCAGTCCGAATTTGCTCAGGGGCAGAATGTTGTGCTTGGCGCGGTCACGCTCCATGTTCTGGCACATGCGCTCGTAGAGCTTCTGACGGTCTTCGGCCAGTGCCATGTCTATGAAGTCAACCACGATGATGCCTCCCATGTCACGCAGACGCAGCTGACGTGCCAGCTCATCGGCAGCTCCCAGATTCACCTCGAGGGCGTTCTCCTCCTGAGTACCGGCCTTCACGCGGTGTCCGCTGTTGACATCAACTACATGGAGGGCCTCAGTGTGCTCAATGATCAGGTAGGCGCCGCTCTTGTACGAGACTATGCGTCCGAACGACGACTTGATCTGCTTGGTGATGGCAAAATTGTCGAATATGGGAAGCTCTCCCTTGTAGAGCTTTACGATCTTGGTCTTTTCGGGGTCTATCAGCTCCACATAGTCGCGTATCTCGTTGTATGTCTTCTCGTCGTTTACGTGTATGGACTCGTATGACGAGTTGAGCATGTCGCGAAGGATGGCGATGGTGCGGCTGGTCTCCTCAAAGATCAGGGCGGGTGCCTTTTCGGCCTTCTGGGCCAAGCCCAGGCTGTCCTCCCAGCGGCGGTACAGCAGTGAGAGCTCATTGTCCAGCTCGGCCACGCGCTTGCCCTCGGCTACCGTGCGTACTATGACTCCGCAGTTCTTGGGCTTGATACTGTGGATGAGCTGTTTGAGTCGGGCGCGCTCCTCGGGTGACTTGATCTTGGATGATACCGATACCTTGTCGCCGAAGGGGATAAGCACCAGGAAACGTCCGGCAAAGGATATCTCGCCGGTCAGACGCGGTCCTTTGGTGGAGATGGGCTCCTTGGTTACCTGGACGATTATCTCGTCACCCTGCTCCAGGGCGGTGCTTATGTTGCCCTGCTTTTCATCAAACGGAACGGACTGCGCCTTGCTGAACGGAGCCAGCTTCTTGCGGTTGGCACGTACCTGTTTGATGTATTTGGACATTGACAGGAACTGCGGTCCCAGGTCCTGATAGTGCAGAAAAGCCTCCTTCTCGGATCCTACGTCCACAAAGCAGGCGTTGAGTCCGGGCATGAGCTTTTTGACACGTCCCAGGTACATGTTGCCGACGGCAAAGGTAACCTCCTGGGCATCCTTCTGGTACTCGACCAGATTGTGATCCTCGGTTATGGCTATCTGTATGCTGTCCGGCTGGACGTTGACTGTCAGTTCGCTTGTCATCTTGAGTATTGTTCATTTAAAGCAAAGAACAAACCTGACGAAATTAAACTCACGGCAAGTTTGTTCTTTGAGAGGTCTAATCAGACTTGGCTTATTTGCTCTTATGTCTGTTCTTTCTCAGTCTTTTTTTACGCTTGTGCGTAGACATCTTATGTCTTTTCTTCTTTTTACCGCTTGGCATAACTGTTATAATTTTGGGTTAACTATTACTTTCTTACAGCAGCAGCGAAGGTCTTAGCCGGCTTGAATGCGGGGATCTTGTGCTCAGGAACGGTGATTGTAGTGTTCTTGAGAATATCACGGGCGGCCTTGGCAGCTCTCTTCTTGGTGATGAAGCTTCCGAATCCTCTCAGATAAACGTTCTCGTCGTTCTCGAGTGAACCCTTGACAACCTCCATGAAACCCTCTACGCATGCAAGAACGTCGGCCTTGTCAATACCGGTCTTCTTTGCGATCTCGCTTACAACTTCTGCTTTTGTCATATTGTCAATAATTTAAGTCTTAAATGTCGCTTTTCGTTTTCGGATTGCAAAAGTAATTGTTTTTTGGGGATATGGAAAACTTTTACTGTGATTTTATGTGAATTTTTTCGGGTGTTAAAAAAACCTCAGTTAGTTTTGGTTTCCTCTTATCCAGTGACTATATTTGCTGTCGAAATGTTTAATACCTATTTACTATGTCAATTAACAAAGCAATTTTAGTTGGTAATGTGGGTAAGGATCCGGATGTCAGATATCTGGACAACCATGTTTGTGTAGCTAATCTTACCCTGGCCACGACAGAACGTGGCTACACTGCTCAGAATGGCACTCAGGTGCCTGAACGTACCGAATGGCACAACCTCGTATTTTGGAGAGGATTGGCCGAGACCGTTGAAAAATACGTCCACAAAGGCGACAAGATCTATGTCGAGGGCAGCATCCGCAACCGCAGTTATGATGATCAGAACGGCGTGAAGCGTTATGTTACCGAGATTTTTGTGGATTCTATGGAGATGCTTGGCAGGCCGCAGGCTAAACAGGATGCTGCTCAGGCAGCTGCTCCCGCTCAGCCCGAGCCCGGAAGCAACGATGTTCCTTTTTGAATTAAATCCGTAGAGTTATAGAAACTGGTCTATTTTTGATCTCGGAGATGACTGCCGGTTGGGCAGTCGGATTCGATGCTCCAACAGCGGGGTCCGTCATAGCAATTGTGACGGCCCTGCTTCTTTTGATTCTGTCCGGATTCGTATCGGCTTCCGAGACATCGTTTTTCTCGCTTTCGCCCGAGGAGCTCAAGCGTATATCCCAGGATGAATCCTTCCGCGGCCGCAAGGCCGATTCGCTCCTGTCTGACTCGGAGCGTCTGCTGGCTACCATCCTGACCGCCAACAATCTGGTCAACGTGGCCATAATCCTGCTGCTGGACCTGGCCTTCTCGCAGATGATGTCGTTCGGTGCCGAGTGGGTGGAGTTTCTGGTCCTGACAGTCATACTCACCTTTGTGCTCCTGCTGTTCGGCGAGATAATCCCCAAACTCTACTCCGCACACAACTCGCTTTCGTTCAGCCTGAGGGCGGCTCCTCTGCTTGCCGTTCTGACGGTTCTGCTGCGTCCGGCATCCTCAATGCTTATGCGTTCCAAGGTTTTGTCGGATCATGTGCAGTCTAAGAAAAACTTCAACATTTCGGTGGACCAGCTGGAGCATGCTCTGGAGCTTACGGACTCGGATGACATACAGGACGAGCACCAGCTTCTGGAGGGTGTAATACGCTTTGGCGATGAAACGGTTGTGGATATAATGACATCCAGAATCGACATGATCATGCTCGATATCCGCGCCGGTTACGGTGATGTCATGAAATGTATCAAGGAGAACTTCTATTCCCGCGTTCCGGTCTATTCCGGTACATCCGATAACATTAAGGGAATTCTTTACATAAAGGACCTTCTGCCTTACCTGGAAAAGGGTGACGGTTTCCGCTGGCAGTCGCTTATCCGTCCCGCCTTCTTTGTGCCCGAGACCCGTAAGATTGACGACCTCCTTCATGACTTCCAGACAGGCCGCGTACATATGGCCATTGTGGTTGATGAGTTCGGCGGCACATCGGGCCTGGTTACCCTGGAGGATGTTATTGAGGAGATACTTGGCGAGATAAACGACGAGTTTGACGACGACTCCGTCAGCTACCGCAAGACGGGTCCCGACACCTATGTTTTTGAGGGCAAGACCCTGCTCTCGGACTTCTTCAGGATAGTCGATCTGGACGAGGATGACTATGCTCAGGTGGTGGGCGAGGCCGATACCCTGGCAGGTTTCCTTTTGGAGCTCAAGGGTGATTTCCCCAAAAAGGACGAGGAGCTTGTCTGCAAGGACCTGATACTCAAGGTTATGGAAAAGAAGGAACGCCGTCTGTCCGGCATCCGCGTAACCGTCCGCCGTCACGACAAATCAGAGCGGGAAGAATAAATTTTTCACAATTTTTAAATTTTTCTTGGTGCACACGCGCGTGTGTACTCCTTTTTTGTATCTTTGCGATATCAATGTGCCTCTTAACAGGTAATAAATAACTAAACCAATTATAAACCTTATGGAAAAAATCAACAGATCATTGGCTCTTTGCGGGCTTATTGCCGCATTTGGCCTTGGTTCCTGTCTGACGACAACCAATGAACTAGACCTTAACAAGGAAATCAGTCTGGATATGCAGATAGGCCCCGGCGGTCTTTCAATCCCCCTGGGCAGTCTTGATACCCTGTATCTGGATTCCCTTATCAAGATTGACGGTGATGATTCAATGCTCAAGAAACTGGATGACGGTACATTCGGCATCACAATGGACGGCAAGGTCGATTGCGTAAAGGTCGACATCGAGCCTCTGAGCATCAGGATCGATCCTCCCACCATCAACTCCATCAGCACAAAGTTTGCAGTGCCTAAAAAGGAGGACCTCTCACTTAATATCCCCGGACAGGAGAGCAGCAATACCCTTGAGGTAGGCAGCGTTAACCTTGAGTCCATGGGTGACAACTTCAATCCTATTTCGATCGGAGTCGAGACCAACAAATATCCCGTAGGTGTTGCCGGAGTACCCCTGACAAACTTCTCGCTTCCTGTTCCTACGCAGACGCACAGCATTCGTTTCTCGTATACCCTTCCTGAGGAGGTCGAGAAGCTCAATGCCATCTACTTCGGTGAGAATGCGATTGATGGCGGACAGAAGATGCTCTTCAACGTTGACCTGACCGGTATCTATTCAGTTCTGGATAATCCTCAGATCAGCATTGAGAATCTGACCATATCGTTCCCTGAAAACTTTATCCTTGCCAAGGATAATCAGCTGTCCCAGTATATAACTGAGGGTAACATCGAGGTAACCGGACAGGGCGGCAAGAAGAACGAGTTCCGAATAACGATGAATTCAACTCAGCATGTCAAGCAGTTCGCTGCCAATGAGAGCAAGGTGCTGCCCCTGTCGTTCTATATGGTTTCGGCCGATTTCTCGGACAAGGGACACTCAATCGACTACTCGGGTGACATCACATGCTCGCTGGACCTCAAGATATCAGGTGTCTCAAAGGGAACAGGCCAGATGTTCGTAAAGGTGGATATGGATACAGCCCTCAAAATCCAGGACTTCTCGGTTGATACCAAAGCAAAGGATGTTGCCGATATGGATTCAACCTTGACTTCAAGCTTCCAGATCAAGGGACTTGGCGGTATGAAGCGTATCAACAGCATCGACTTTGATAAGAATGAGAGTTATATAACCCTCTCCATCCCCGCTTTCGATATCACTCCCTTCGAGTTTGACAACACCAGCGCCATACGTCTTGTCTTCTCCAATGATTTCGAGTTCGACAAGGACCGTTCACTGGAAGGAAAGGGCTACTGGACATCGGATGGTGTGAATACCAACATCCTTATTATCGACCCGACCAAGGCCAAGGGCACGGATGTAGTTCTCTATATCAAGAAGCTTAACCTGGACAAGGAGGTGGACAAGGATAACGGAACTATTACAATGGATAATGACGTCGAGTATTCGACACACATCGTTATAGCTCCCAAGCTGGGTCTTAACTCCCAGGATCTCAAGTCTCTTAAGGATCAGGTTGTAACCTTCAAGGTTTCCGGACAGCTTGTGATCGAGGATGCCGATTTCACCACCTCCGAGATCAGAACCGATCTTGCCAGCTCGACAACAATCGATATCGAGAAGGATGGTATAGACAAGTCACTTGTCTCAATAAGCCGTATCGATATTGATGACAACAATCCTGCAGGTGTAACCATGAACCTCAAGTTCTCAGGTGTACCTAACGAGATTACCGAGATGACCATATCGGCCCTGACCATCAATCTTCCCGATTTTATCAAGATAGAGTATGTGGGCACCGATCCTAATATCTATGTCGATAAGTTCTCAGGTGCGATTGTCATCAACAAGACCATTACACAGAATGAACTTAACGAATACGGTCCCGGTCTTACCATCTCCGGCTTCAATATTGCAGGACTGGAGTTTGATGAGCCTCTTGATATCATTGACGGACATCTGGAACTCCTGAACCAGACTGTCGACATTACCGGTGTGGCAACTGTAGGCGAGCAGAACCTTGGCTTGCAGGGTCTGGATGAGATCGTGGTTACTCCTACTGTAAGTTTCAATGACATCCACGTCAAGTCGGCCTACGGAAAGGTGGATCCGGATATCGAGGATGTACATGAACTGGTTGAGCTCTCGCTTGGCGAGGACAATGACTTCTTCCAGAATGACAAGAATACACTCTCACTGAGCGATCCTCAGATTGTTATCAACCTGACCAGCTCAATAACACTTCCCATCGATCTTGACCTGAGCATTTCGTCACTCGACGCCAATGGTGATACCATTGCTGCCAGGATTGCTCCGGATCACGGAACCATTCATCTGCCCAAGTGCGACTCACTGCAGGATCATCGTACCACAGCATTGGTTATATACAAGAACGAGAGACCTGAAAGAGAGTCCGAGGATACAATCTTTGTTCGCATGGGACGTCTGTCAGAACTCATGACAACCATACCTGACAAGATTGAGTTCAACCTCAACGCAGGTATAGACCAGAGCGTTAACCACTTTGTGGACCTTACCCGTCCTCTCTATGTAAAGGGCAGTTATGACGTTACAATACCTCTGGCATTCGACAGCCTCTATGTGGAGTATTCGGATACCATCAAGGACCTGAGCAAGGATCTTGAGGAAGTGGCCGACAAGATTGACGCAACCGAGATGAAACTCATTGCCGATATCCAGAGCACCATACCTCTGGGCGTCAAGCTCGTGGCTACTGCATACGACAAGTACGGAAACGAAATGGATGACATCAAGATCGATTCATGCGTGATAGAAGCCGGAAACGATACCATTACCGAGTCTCAGATGATTCTGGGTGTTGATATCAGGAACGGTAAGCGCCTGGCCGACCTGGAGTCCATCGTATTCGTGGCAGCCTGCGATTCGGGCAACGAGAGTTCAAGTATACATGAGGGTCAGTGGCTGTGGATCAAGAAGCTGCGCATCCTGTTGCCTCAGGGCCTCAAGGTTGACCTGACCGAAGAAGACAAGTAATAACCCTCAAACAGAGAAAAAGTTATGAAAAAGCATATTATCAGAAGGTCATTAATAGTAGTTTCAATGCTGCTTGTGACGATAGCTTCATCTGCACAGAGTTCAAGTTCTGCATATTTCCTGGAGGGTTTCAACCAGCGCTATCAGCTTAATCCCGCCTTTGCTCCCGAGCGTAAGGTGTTCATGGCCATTCCCGCGCTGAGCAATATTCAGATCGATGCCCGCAGTTCGGTCGGTCTGGCCAACTTCCTGTATGAGTCCACGTCCAAGCCCGGTATGCTTACCACATTCATGAGCCCGGATATCGATGCCAAGAAGTTCCTGGACGATATGCCCAACGGCGCCCGTTTTGACGTGGGTGTCAATATGGACATCATTGCTTTGGGTATTGGCGGAAAGAATGGTTTTACAACCTTCAACCTCAAAGTCAGGAACACCGAGCAGATATCCATGCCTCAGGAACTCTTCGGATTCATGAAGGCGAGCCTTGCCAACGGTAATTATCTGATCAAGGATATCAATATCAACACCACATCCTACCTGGAGGCTTCTCTTACCCATTCCCACAAGATCGGCGAGAACCTGACCGTAGGTCTGGGACTCAAGTTCCTGGAGGGTCTGGCATATGCCGATATCACCATCAACGAGATCGATGCCCAGCTGGGTGACGATGCATGGCGCGTAAGGTCAAACGGTACGATCAAGGCCTCCGTTCCCGGTGCCGAGTATAAACTGGATCCACAGGACCAGACGTTCGACGGTATCGACGGTTACAAGTTCAAGATCCCCGGAAGCCACGGCTTTGCAGTTGATCTGGGTGCCGAGTATGATTTCAAGGATCTGGTCGAAGGACTCAAGGTCTCGGCCGCAATCACCGATCTTGGCTTTATCAGTTGGGCCGAGATGCACACCTTTGCCACCAATAACAACGAGTATGTGGAGTTTGAAGGCTTCAACAACTACAGCGTGGACGGCGACAACAACGATGAGACCATGGATCAGATCTCCGATGACTTCAAGGATATGATCAAGCTCTATCAGACCGGCACGACCGATAAGCCCGAGCGTGTGGCACTTGCCGCTACAGCCAGACTGGGTGTGGAGTATGAGATGCCTTTTGCCAAGTGGGTTTCATTCGGTGAGTTGATGACATACCGTACCGGCATGTATTCGTTCTTCGAGTCACGTACATCGGTCAGCCTGTCACCGTGCGGTTGGTTCGATATTTCCGGTAACTATTGCGCTTCTACTATAGGCTCATCGGTAGGTGTTTTGCTCAATATGCACCCTGCCGGCATAAATTTCTTCGTTGCAATTGACCATCTTAAGGCAGAATTTAATCCACAATTTGTACCTTTGCACGATTTTGGATTGAACTTCAGTCTGGGTCTTAACTTTGCATTCGGAAAGAAACGCAGTAGAATAGATGATTGACATATCAGTCCTTGAGCTTGTTCTCAAGGGCATGACTATAGGATTTCTGGCAGCAGCCCCGACGGGTCCGTCGGGGGTGCTTGTCATTCAGAGAACACTGAACAAAGGCCGGTGGAAAGGATTTCTAACCGGCCTTGGAGTGTCTGTAAGTGATGCCTTCTACATCATGGTCACCATGATGTGCCTGTCGCTGGTGCTGGGCTATCTCGAGAACCCTGCCATAGCTACGACGGTCAAACTGGCCGGTTGTGCCCTGCTGCTTGTGTTTGGCATTACGACTGTCAGGAATAATCCCCTGGCAGCATCCAAGGAGGTCAAGGTCAAAAAGGATTCCATCTGGCAGATAATGATCACGGGATTCCTGGTGGCCATAGTGAACCCTCTTGTGGTGTTCTTTTACATGGGCCTGTTTGCATTCTTCTCACTGCCGGTGGATGACTTTACCACTGCTGTCAAGATGCAGACCTACCTGTTTGTCCTTTTGGGCGATGTTTGCTGGTGGCTGACCCTGTCGACTCTGATAAACAAGCTGCGCAACCGTTTTGATTTGCGCGGGCTGTGGATGATAAACAGGGTGCTTGGAACCATACTGATAGTGGCCGCCGTTGCGTGGTGCACTACCATTTTGATAAAACTCTGATATGTTTGTCCAGAAAGAACTGAGAGAAAAGAACATAGCCGAATACCTGCTCTACATGTGGCAGGTGGAGGATATATTGCGTGCGGCCGGACTTGACAGCGACCGGCTGTATGATACCGTGATAAAGGGCAGCGGACGCAGTGAGTCCGAATGCCGCGAATGGAAACAGTGGTATGATGACCTGATAGAGATGATGCGTGTGGAGGGCAAGACCCAGACAGGTCACCTGCAGGTTAACGAGAACGTCCTGGTGCTGTTGGAGGATCTGCATTCACGCCTGCTTGAGTCACACAAGCAGCCTGAGTACAGGGATCTCTACTACAAGGCCCTGCCGTTCATCGTGGAGTTCCGCGCCAAGAACCATGAGGAGCAGAATGAGGAACTCCGTGACTGTTTCAACTTGCTGTACGGAGTATGGATGCTCAAGGTGCAGGGCAAGCCCGTAAGCGGCGGTACCGCCCAGGCTGTGACGGCCGTATCGGCATTCATCTCAAAGCTGGCCATGCTCTACAAGGAGGATAAGGCCGGTACGCTGGAATTAGATTGATTATGATTGAAGAAATAAATAGAAGACGTACGTTTGCGATTGTATCGCACCCTGATGCCGGTAAGACTACGCTTACCGAGAAGTTCCTGCTGTTCGGCGGTCAGATACAGGTTGCCGGAGCGGTCAAGTCCAATAAGATCCGCAAGACCGCTACATCCGACTGGATGGATATTGAGAAACAGCGTGGAATATCCGTCACCACATCAGTGATGGAGTTTGACTATGAAGGATACAAGATTAACATTCTGGATACTCCGGGTCACCAGGATTTTGCCGAGGATACGTTCCGCACGCTGACTGCCGTGGACAGTGTCATCATCGTGATTGACAGTGCCAAGGGCGTGGAGCTGCAGACACGCCGCCTCATGGAGGTGTGCCGCATGCGCAAGACTCCGGTGATAGTCTTTGTCAACAAGCTGGACCGTGAGGGTAACGATCCCTTTGACCTGCTGGACGAGCTTGAGGAGGAACTTCAGATACATGTACGCCCCCTTAGCTGGCCTATCGAGAAGGGAGCCCGCTTTAAAGGCGTATATAACATCTACGAGCAGAAACTTGACCTTTTCACCCCCGATAAGCAGAAGGTGACCGAGAAGGTCGAGGTCGATATAAACAGTGCCGACCTTGAGGCCCATGTGGGTGAGCGCGAGGCTGCAAAGCTCCGTTCCGACCTGGAACTCATTGACGGTGTTTACGAGCCGTTTGACCGCGAGCAGTATCTGGCCGGCGATCTGGCTCCCGTATTCTTTGGATCGGCCCTGAACAACTTCGGTGTGCAGGAGCTGCTCAACTGCTTTGTGCGTATAGCACCCAGTCCGCGTCCTACTCAGGCTCTGGAGCGTTTGGTTGAGCCCGAGGACAACAAGTTCACCGGATTCATCTTCAAGATCACGGCTAACATTGACCCCAACCACCGCTCATCGGTAGCATTCTGCAAGGTCTGCTCGGGCCGATTCCAGCGTAATGAGCCCTATTATCATGTACGTCTGGACAAGACCTTCCGCTTCTCGTCGCCCACCCAGTTCATGGCGCAGCGCAAGAGTACCATCGAGGAGGCCTGGCCGGGCGATATCATCGGCCTTCCGGATACCGGAAACTTCAAGATCGGTGATACCCTGACCCAGGGAGAGAAACTGCACTTCAAGGGTCTGCCCAGCTTCTCGCCCGAGATGTTCAAGTATATTGAGAACGCCGATCCCATGCGTGCCAAGCAGCTTGCCAAGGGTATCGACCAGCTTATGGGTGAGGGTGTAGCCCAGATGTTCATCAACCAGTTCAACGGCCGCAAGCTCATCGGTACAGTAGGTCAGCTTCAGTTCGAGGTTATCCAGTACCGTCTGGAGCATGAGTACAACGCTCTGTGCCGTTGGGAGCCCGCCAGCCTCTACAAGGCCTGCTGGATTGAGAGCGACGACGAGGCCGAGCTGGAGGCGTTCAAGAAACGCAAGTATCAGTTCATGGCTACCGATATGGAGGGTCGTGACGTGTTCCTGGCCGACAGCGGCTATGTTCTGCAGATGGCTCAGATTGACTTTAAGCATATAAAGTTCCACTTTACAAGTGAGTTCTGATGAAAGAATATATCGATGATGTGAAGAAGGCCGTCGAGGTGATGCGCGGTGGAGGTATTATCCTCTATCCCACGGATACCATCTGGGGAATAGGCTGTGACGCCTCCAATTCCGCAGCCGTGCGCCGTATCTTTGAGCTCAAGCGCCGCTCGGACAGCAAGTCCATGCTCTCGCTCATCGATTCCGACGCCAAACTGGGTTACTACGTTCCCGATATTCCGGATGTGGCGTATGACCTGATGGATCTTGCCGAGAAACCGCTTACCATCATTTACGATAATGTCCGTCATATGGCTCCCGAGCTGATTGCCGAGGACGGCAGTGCCGGTATCCGCGTCACCCGCGAGGAGTTCTCGCGTGAGCTGTGCCGCCGGATGGGTGGGGCAGTGGTCTCGACATCGGCCAATATCAGCGGCGAGCCGTCGCCGGGAAACTACAGCGATATCTCGGAGCAGATAAGGAACGGCGTCGACTATATCGTGGAGTACCGTCAGGATGAGAAGGCGCGTGCGGTTGCATCGGGCATAATCAAACTGGGGTCGGGCGGACTGGTTAAGGTTATTAGAGAGTAAACTATGATAGAGGAGAGGGATAAACAGACCGAATCGATGCTCAACAAGTTCAACTTGTGGCGTCGCGGACATATCAGCGAGCGTCAGTTCATTCTGCTGCTCAGCCTGGTGGTTGGTGTGTTCACCGCATTCGCGGCAATAGTGCTCAAGTACCTTATTTCACTTATCCACGGCACTATCTACGGCAACCTGGCCATGAGCCGTGAGAACTACAGCCTTCTTATCTATCCTGTCATCGGCATTCTTGTGTCGGGACTCTTTATCCGCTTTATTGTACGTGACGACATAGGCCATGGAGTGACCAAGATACTCTATGCGCTCTCCAAGAAGAACGGCCGTATCAAGCCTCATAACATGTACTCATCGGTCATTGCCAGTGCCATAACAATCGGTATGGGCGGATCTGTGGGTGCCGAGTCGCCTATTGTGCTTACCGGCTCGGCCATCGGCTCCAATATAGGCCGTATGTTCAAGATGGAGCACCGTACGCTTATGCTGCTTGTGGGCTGCGGCTCGGCAGGCGCTATTGCAGGTATCTTCAAGGCTCCCATAACCGGCCTGGTGTTTGTGCTGGAGGTTCTTATGTTCGATCTGAGCATGGGATCGCTGCTGCCGTTGCTGGTGTCATCGGTCACAGCCGCCACCATATCGTATGTGTTCACCGGGACCGATTCCATGTTCCACTTTGTGTCCGATCACGGATTTGAGCTGGCGCGCATCCCGTACGCACTGCTTCTGGGCATTGCCTGCGGTCTGGTGTCGCTCTATTTCTCGCAGACCATGCACTGGTTCGAGACCTGGTTCAAGAAGTTCTCCAATCCCTGGATAAAGTTCGTGATAGGAGCCATCGTGCTGAGCGTGCTCATCTTCCTGTTCCCGTCGCTGTTCGGTGAGGGTTACGATACCATAGGATTGCTGCTCAATGTCAATGAGGACTCCAACAAGGTTATGGAGGGCTCCCTGTTCTACGGCGGCAACATACTGCTCTATCTGGGACTTGTGGTGCTTACCAAGGTGTTTGCATCCACGGCAACCAATGCCGGTGGCGGATGCGGCGGTATATTCGCACCCAGCCTGTTCCTGGGCTGTCTGACCGGATTCATATTCGGCACCATAATCAACCGCCTGTCACCCGGAGCCGATCTCTCCGTGCAGAACTTTGCGCTGTTCGGTATGGCCGGACTCATGTCGGGTGTCATGTTCGCTCCGCTTACGGGTGTCTTCCTGATAGCCGAGCTCACTGGCGGCTACTCCATGTTCCTGCCTCTTATGATGGTCTCCATCATGTCATACCTGACCATACGTTTGTTCCAACCGCACTCCATATATTCAATGCGTCTGGCTCAGAAGGGTGAGCTTATGACCCACCATAAGGATCAGTCGGTGCTGCTGCTCATGAGCATGGACAACCTCATCGAGAAGGAGTTCCTAAAGGTGAACCCAGAGATGGACCTGGGACAGCTGGTAAATATTATCGCCCGCTCCAAGCGTAACCTCTTCCCCGTTGTGGATGAGGCCGGCAGTCTGGTGGGTGTGGTCAATATGGAGAGCATCCGCAACATCATGTTCCGTCAGGAACTCTATCACCGTTTTACCGTGCAGAAACTCATGGAACTGCCACCGGCCCGTCTGTCGGTCAAGGACCCCATGGATACGGTGATGAAGAAGTTTGATGAGACCGGAGCCTGGAACCTGCCTGTCGAGGATGAGGACGGCCGATATCTGGGATTTGTCTCCAAGTCCAAAATCTTTAATTCATACAGGAATGTCTTACTTGAACTTTCTGAGGAGTGACAGAAAGAAGGAGGATATTCCCAACCTGTTTGATATTTTCCCGTTTATGGAAAAGAAAGACTTGAGAATAGTATTCATGGGAACCCCCGAGTTCGCGCAGTTCACCCTGCAGCGTCTCGTAGAGGAGGGATTTAATATAATAGGTGTGGTAACCATGCCCGATAAACCTATGGGCCGTCACGGCAGCGTGCTTCAGAGCAGTCCTGTCAAGAAGTATGCTGTGGAGCAGGGGATACCTGTGCTTCAGCCCGAGAAACTCAAGGATCCGGCTTTTATCGAGCAGCTTTCGGCTCTTAAGGCCGACCTTCAGATTGTAGTGGCTTTCCGTATGCTCCCCGAGGTGGTGTGGAACATGCCGCGCCTGGGAACATTCAACCTGCACGGATCGCTGCTGCCTCAGTACCGCGGTGCGGCTCCCATCAACTGGGCCATCATCAACGGTGACAAGGAGACTGGTGTGACAACCTTCTTCCTCAAGCATGAGATAGATACCGGCGACATCATCTATCGCGAGAGTATTCCCATCCTGCCCACCGACAACGCAGGCACCATGCACGACAAGCTCATGGCTCTGGGCGCCGACCTCACCGTCAAGACCCTGAATGATATCCTGGCAAACCGGGTAAAGCCCATCCCTCAGGATAACATCCCCGCCAGTGAACTCCGTCCGGCCCCCAAGATCTTCAAGGAGACCTGCCGAATAGACTGGAACCAGCCCACCGCCCGAGTCAACGACTTCATCCGCGGTCTCTCTCCATACCCGGCCGCCTGGACCATCCTGCACTCATCGGACGGAACCGATGTAGACTTCAAGATATACGCCGCCGAGCCGGTCTCCGATGCTCCCGTCCAAAAGCCCGGGACAATAATCTGCGACGGCCGCAAATCCCTCCTGGTCTCTACCGCTGACGGAGCCCTGCGTCTCCAAGAGGTCCAAATAGCCGGCAAAAAGAGAATGGAAGTCTGCGCCTTCCTCTGTGGCACAAACTTAACCTCCTGCACCTTTATCTGAACTGCGGACTTTACACACTTATATCCGGTTGTTCAAGAAGAAAAAATCGCCTCCAAAGTGTTAAAAACGACATTTTGTTTGTGTATTAAGAAAATTTCACATTATCTTTGCCGAGTAAATCGGCCTAGATAGGCTGCGCTCGGTATAAACAAACAAGCTTGTTTCTACTCTCGCTTGCACTATCTTTGTCCCGACAATAACCATTTTATCAACTAAAACGAACTGCCTATAGACTGAACTTTACTCCAAACAACCAAGTAAAGAAGAAGTAATGCAGAATTTAATTCAGCTCACCGATGACCAGTTGGTAGCTCTCTATTCTAACGGAAACACAAAGGCGTTCGATACCCTTTTATCACGTTATCAGGACAAGTTGTATTCGTACATCAATTTCGTTGTACGCAATCGCGACCTTGCTGATGATATATTCCAGGACACATTCGTAAAAGCAATCGTAACCCTCCAGAAGGGAAATTATACCAGCACCGGCAAGTTCGGCGCATGGCTCACACGTATAGCTCACAACCTCATCATCGACTATTTCCGCCAGGACAAGAACGAGAATACCGTCAGCAATGACGCTCAGGAGTACGATCTCCTTAACGATGCCAGTCTGGCCGAAGTCAACGTAGAGGATACAATGATCAACGAGCAGACCCTGCGCGACGTACGCCGTCTGGTGGACGCTCTGCCCGACAATCAGCGTGAAGTAGTGTTCATGCGCTACTATCAGGACCTGAGCTTCAAGGAGATAGCCGATATCACCGGCGTATCCATCAACACCGCACTGGGCCGCATGCGCTACGCTCTCATCAACATCCGTAAAATGTCGGTCGAGAAGGGTATAGCACTTACTCTTGCAAGCTAACTTGCTCAGGTTGTTGGAATAAGTCCAATTTTTTTCCTGATTCATATACTAATTCCGTTTGGTTCGCGTTTTAATAGTGAACCAAACGAAAGGACGCCTATGGATCAAACTTTTACTACTTCTTCTTATCTTTCCGAAAACATTATCCGCGCTGCCGTCAAGGGAGGCTCATACGGTCATCCCTCGCAGCATACGCTGGATTTTGTCCGCAATTTCGCAGCTCAAATGAGCATTGCAGGATAAAATTGACTACTTTTGTGGCTGGATCCGGCAAAGGATCATATTCTTAATACTGGATAAATGAGCACAATTGTAGCACCTTCTCTTCTGTCGGCCGATTTCGGCGACCTCCGAAAGGACCTTGAGATGATCAACCGCAGTCAGGCGGATTGGCTTCATTTGGATATCATGGATGGAGTCTTTGTACCGAACATATCGTTCGGTTTCCCTGTTTTGAAGTACGTGGCCAAGTATTGCACCAAGCCTCTTGACCTGCATCTTATGATTGTTGAACCCGAGAAGTTCCTGGACCGTTTCCAGGAGTTGGGCGTTGCAACATATAACGTACACTACGAGGCATGCACTCATCTCAACCGTACCATCTTCGAGATCAAGAACCGCGGAATGAAGGCTGCAGTGACTCTTAACCCCTCAACACCTGTCAGCATGCTGACCGACGTAATCCGTGACGTTGATATGGTGCTGCTTATGACTGTGAACCCCGGCTTTGGCGGTCAGAAGTTCATTGAGCACTCCATCGAAAAGGTCAAGGAGTTGCGCAAGCTCATCAATGAGACAGGTTCCAAGGCTCTCATCGAGGTTGACGGAGGCGTGACATTCGAGACGGCTCCCCGTCTTGTCAAGGCCGGTGTCGATGTCCTGGTTTCGGGCAACACCGTATTCTCCGCACCAGATCCGGAGCAGGCTATCATGGAACTCAAGAAACTGTAGATAAGCAAGTGAGACTCTCGGACTGGCCCTCTCTAAGGCTGGTCATTCCCCTTTCAGCAGGGATCATCATATCGGATACCATCGGAAACACCTGGGCAGAGGTGCCGGTTTGGTGTGCCCTCTCTGTAGCAGCACTGCTTATAACATTCATAATCATATCCGGCGACAGGAGACCGTCCCTTTCAGGACTCTTCCTGTCGCTCTGTTTTATTCTGGCCGGTGCAATGCTGCATGGCCTTCAGATGCGTAAGGTCAGGGTGGAGTGGCCAGACCGCTATCGGATTTATCACGGCACGGTAACATCTTATCCTGTCGAGCGGGAAAGGACCTACAAGGTCGAGGTTCGGCTTACCGACAGTCTTTATGCCAATAGGAACATCTACCTCTATCTGCCTAAGGATAGCGCGGCCAGCAGTGTGGAGCCCGGCTATGCCATAGAGTTTGACGGAAAGATAAACAAGCCTTCCAGTGAGGGCGTCGATTTCGACTATGCGGCATACCTGCTCAGCCACGGTGTCTCCGGCACGCTGCGTGTGCAGGCCAAGGACTGGCATGTGATACCGTCCGACGGCTGTAGGGACCTGGCTGTACGTGCGCTCCGGTTCCGCCGCGGCATCATCGGTAAATACAGGGAGTGGGGGTTGGAAGGCGATGCGTTGGCTGTGGTATCGGCCGTATCGCTGGGCGAGAAACGTGCCTTGAGCGACGGCCTTCGTGAGGTCTATTCCACATCGGGCGTGAGTCATGTGCTGGCGGTATCGGGCCTGCATGTGGGTATCATGTGCTGGTTCCTCTATCTTATCTTCCCTTCGTTCCTTTTCTGCCGCCGCGACTGGATACGCGAGCTGATTGTCATGGGCATACTCTGGTCTTATGCTTTCGTCATCGGACTTCCGGTATCCATAACGCGCTCGCTCATAATGTTCTCCATAGTGGCTGTATGCCGTGCCATAAACAGGGAGAGCTCGGCGCTCAACTCGTTGGGAATTGCGGCGCTCATACTGCTTGCGGCCAATCCGTCGGCCCTCTTTGATATGAGTTTCCAGCTGTCGTTCAGCGCGGTGCTGTTCATTGTACTTCTAACCCCTCCGCTCATAGAACTGGTACGTCCCAAGACCTGGCCGGTCCGGTATGTATGGCGCGTATCGGCCCTTTCCTTGGCCGCTCAGACAGGCACCACTCCCATCGTTGCCTACCATTTCTCGGGCTTCTCCACATATGTGCTGCTGGCAAACCTTTTTGTGGTTCCTATCATGTTCGTGGTGGTGGCTCTCTCCATGTCGCTCTGGGTGACGGGCTGGATACCGGTCATTCGTGATTTCACGGTCGCAGCGCTTACCTGGATCATTGACCGCCTTACTGCCATGCTCACCTTTGTGGCGGGGCTGCCGCACGCCCGCATGGAACTCACGCTGGATTACTGGTGGCAGGGACTCACTTTTTACGCCGTTGTTATCCTGGTCTACCTGTGGTACATGGAAAAGCGTACACACCGTCTTGTACAGGCGCTTGCATGCATCGCTGCGGCGGGAATCCTGGGCTTGTTGCAAAACTTTGTGATTTAAATCATATTGAGTACCTTTGCGGTGCTATGATAGAAAATGTGTTTTCCGGCAGTGATGTATCCGAATTCCGTATTTGGATGGGGTGGGCTGACCGGTATGTCATACTGACCCACATGGGTCCCGATGGTGATGCCATCGGCTCATCTCTGGCTCTGTGCCATTATCTCAAGAGCAAGGGCAAGGAGGCCGTTGTCCTGGTGCCTGACTCCGCTCCCGATTTCCTTTCCTGGCTTCCGGGAGCCTCCGATATCAAGGTTTTTGCCGATGATCCCGATGCATCCGAGGCTCTGGTCTATAAGGCCGATGTCCTGTGCTGCCTGGATTTCAATGTGGTGGGCCGAATCGGTAAGGTGGCAGCCAGCTTCCTCTACTCCAAGGCCAAGAAGTTCCTTCTGGACCATCATCCCTATCCCGGGGCCAATTATGATGTGACGCTATCTCATCCCGAGGCTTCGTCCACATCGGAACTGGTATTCCATTTCATCTGCGCCCTGGGTGATTTCAGTCTCATCAACACGGAGATTGCCCAGTGTATCTATACCGGAATAATGACCGATACTGGCGCGCTGTCGTACAACAGCAACAACAGCAACCTGTTCAATGTGGTGGCCTCTCTTCTTGAGAAGGGTGTCGACAAGGACAGCATTTACCGCCGCGTCTACAATAACTACTCCGAGTCCCGCCTGCGTCTGCAGGGCTTTGTCCTGTGTGACAAGATGGAGGTCTTCCCCGAGATGTCGACCGCACTCATAACTCTGACCGATAAGGAACTGCAGCGTTTCAACTACAAGAAGGGCGATACCGAGGGCTTTGTCAATATGCCGCTTCAGATCAACGGTGTACTGCTCAGCGCATTTTTCCGTGAGGATAAGGAGCTTGGAATTATCAAACTGTCGTTCCGGTCGGTGGGTAATGTGCCCTGCAACCGTTTCAGCAGCGACTTCTTTAACGGCGGAGGTCATCAGAACGCTGCCGGTGGAGAGTTTCGCGGTACTCTGAGTGAGGCTGTGAAACGTTTTAAGAAGGGACTTCAGGAGTGGTCCCGCTCTAACGAAGACTGTATTAAGCAACTTTTTGTAAAGTGAATATGAAAAAGATCCTGTTTCTGGCCGCATCATTGTTCGTAGCTTCGTTTGCGTTTTTATCATGCGATGATGAGGAGACTTATGCTGAGCAGAAGGAGCGTGAGGCCAGACAAATCAAAGACTGGCTGGCCGACAACCATATCAGCGTGATATCGATGTCCGAGTTCCTGAAGGATTCCGTTACCGATACCACCCTCAACGAGTATGTTCTGTTCGAGGATAACGGCGTCTACATGCAGATTGTGAACAGGGGTGGAGCGCGTCTCATCGAATCCGGCGAGACTTGGTACATATCGGCCAGATACGAGGAGATCTACATTCCCAACGGTGAGCTCATGTCCCTTAACAAATATGACGATGAGCCCGATGTTTTCTACATTGAGCGTGACGGCGGAAACTATTCCGCATCTTTCATAAGCGGAGTTATGTACAACCAGTACGCAAATTCCTACGGCAATGCCAGTATTCCCAATGCATGGCTCATGCCTTTTCCTTATATCATGCCGGGTATGCTTGATGATGCTGCCAAGGTCCGTCTGATTGTACCTCACAACCAGGGTACACAGAGGGCTGCAACCAGTGTATACCCCACATTTTATGAGATAAGTATTACAACAAAGGATTCAAAAGTTATAGAGGATGGCAATGATTAAATCTATCTCCGGATTCCGCGGAGAGATAGGAGGTCCTGCCGGCGACGGCTTGACTCCTCTTGATATCGTTAAGTTCGTGTCGGCCTATGCCGCATGGGTACGTGAGGGCAATCCTTCGGCCCGTCATATCGTTGTTGGCCGCGATGCCCGTCTGTCCGGACAGATGGTCCGTCAGGTGGTTTGCGGTACTCTTATGGGTATGGGCTTTGATGTTACCGATATAGGTCTGGCTACCACTCCCACCACCGAGCTTGCAGTTACATGGCTTAAGGCCGATGGTGGTATCATCCTGACCGCCAGCCACAACCCCCGCCACTGGAACGCACTCAAGCTGCTTAACCGCGACGGAGAGTTCCTCAGCGCTGCCGACGGCAAGCGTGTCTTGGAGCTGGCCGATGCCGAGTCGTTTATCTATGCCAATGTGGATGATCTGGGCCAGTATCGTACCGACGACACCATGAACCGCCGTCATATCGAGGCTGTTCTGGCTCTCGACCTGGTAGACGTTGAGGCTATCCGCAAGGCCGGATTCAAGGTTGCCATTGACTGCGTCAACTCTGTAGGCGGCGTCATCCTTCCCGACCTGCTCAGCGCCCTTGGCGTAAAGAGCGTGGATAAGCTCTATTGTGAGCCTACCGGTGATTTCCAGCATAACCCTGAGCCGCTCGAGAAGAATCTGGGTGACATCATGAACCTTATGAAGCAGGGCGGCCGCGACGTTGCATTCGTTGTTGATCCCGATGTTGACCGTCTGGCATTCATCGACGAGAACGGCGCCATGTACGGCGAGGAATATACTCTTGTAACCGTTGCCGATTATGTTCTCAAGCATACTCCCGGTAATACCGTCTCCAACCTCAGTTCAACCCGCGCACTGCGTGACGTTACCCGTCAGTACGGCGGCCAGTACAATGCCGCTGCCGTTGGTGAGGTTAATGTTACCACCAAGATGAAGGAGACAGGTGCCGTTATCGGCGGTGAGGGCAACGGCGGAGTCATTTATCCCGCACTCCACTACGGCCGTGACGCTCTGGTAGGTATCGCCCTGTTCCTGAGCCATCTGGCACATGAGGGCAAGACCGTCAGCGAGCTCCGCAAGACTTATCCTCCCTATTTCATAGCCAAGAACCGTATCGACCTCAAGCCCGGCACCAATGTCGATGCCATCCTTGAGAAGGTCAAGGGCATCTATGCAAAGGAGGAGATCAATGACATTGACGGCGTAAAGATTGACTTCCCCGACAAGTGGGTACATCTGCGCAAGAGCAATACCGAGCCTATCATCCGTGTCTATTCCGAGGCTTCCACCATGGAGGCTGCCGATGCCATCGGACAGGATGTGATGAATGTCATCAACTCAATGATTTGACCGTTTGGCGGGCGTTTACGTACATATTCCGTTTTGCGCCCGTCGCTGTATATACTGCGGCTTCTTCTCGACCGTGCGTCAGGAGGAAGCCGCACGTTATGTATCCGCCTTGTGCCGTGAGCTGGAGCTGCGCAGGGATTACCTTTGCGGCGAACCTGTCCGAACCGTCTATTTCGGCGGCGGCACTCCTTCGCGTCTCACTCCGGAACAGATAGGCACGGTCATATCGGCCATCCGTTCAACTCTGGACCTGGAGAGTCTCGAGGAACTCACTGTAGAGTGTAATCCCGATGACATCACCCCGGAGTATGTGAGCGCCCTTAAATCTGTTGGCGTGAACCGTATCAGCATGGGTGTCCAGACATTCAACGACAGACTGCTCACTTTCATGCATCGCCGTCACACCGCTGCTCAGGCCCTTGAAGCGGTACGAATATGCCGCGATTCCGGCATCGGCAATATCAGTATCGACCTTATGTACGGTCTGCCCGGGCAGACTCTGAACATGTTCGACCGGGACCTGAAGACGGCCCTGTCGGCCCAGGTCCAGCATATCTCATCCTACTGTCTCTCCTATGAGGAGGATACCCCACTGCATGCCCTCAAGGAGCAAGGCAAGCTGCAGCCGGCCGATGATGAACTCTGCTCGCAGATGTTCACCCTGATGTGCCAGACCCTGCGTGAAGGAGGCTTTGAGCACTACGAGATCTCCAATTTCTGCCGCCCCGGCTTCCACTCCCGCCACAACAGCAGCTACTGGGACGGAACTCCCTACCTGGGCCTTGGAGCAGCCGCCCATTCCTACAACCAAACCTCCCGCCAGTGGTCCCCCGCCAACCTGGACACCTACCTGGCCTCAATCGAAAACGGAACCCCTGCGTTCGATAAAGAAACCCTCTCCCCCAAAGACCGTTTCAACGAAAAAATAATGCTCTCCCTAAGAACCGCCCAAGGCCTAAACCTCCACACCTTGCCCTTGCCCCAACAGGAGAGCCTCCTAACCTCAGCCAAACCCTTCCTGGAAAGAGGTCAGCTAATAAAAGAAAACTCAAACCTCCGCCTCTCCGAATCAGCCCTTTTCATTTCCGATTCCATCATAAGCACCCTTTTTGAGTGATCGAAGGCTTCCCTTTGCAGTAGCTGGATTATTCTTTTCGGGAGCATTAGCGTAGGGCGTAAGCGGAGAGCCCAAGGAGGATCCCGTTAAGAACGGCGCCCCGTCCAACGACCGTTAAGCCCCGCAGGGGATTAAAAGGGAGGCGTTCGCCGTTTAGTGTCCGTAGGGGCTCCTTTTGCGTAGCAAAATAAAACAAGGTCTGGCTGCGCGAAGCGTAGCCCGTAGCTGCTGCTCTTTTAATCAATAATCCAGCGGAGGCTAAAAACAATGAAAAACGCCAGTATTAAAACCTGTTCTATATTTGGAGTTTAAATCATAAATAAATATATTTGCGTGCCTCCCGATTAGAGGCCTAACCTAACGACTATCAATTAATGCTTATTTTATGAAGATTTATCAAACAGACGAAATCCGGAATATCGCCATTCTCGGCGGAGCCGGATCAGGAAAAACCACTCTCTCCGAGAGCATCCTCTTTGAGGGCGGTGTCATTAAACGCCGTGGTTCAGTAAACGCCAAGAACACAGTTAGTGACACCGCCGCAGTAGAGCTTGAGTATGGCTACTCAGTATATTCTACAGTATTTGCTGTAGAGATGTATGGAAAGAAGTTCAACTTCTTCGATTGCCCGGGCTCTGATGATTTCTCCGGTCAGGCAGTAACTGCTCTTAATATATGCGATGCAGCTCTCCTGGTAGTAAACGGAACAAGAGGCGTAGACGTAGGCCTTATCAACAGCTACCGCCTTGTAAAGAAACTCGGCAAGCCCGCCTTCTTCCTCGTCAACCACGTTGACAGCGAAAAATGCGAATTTGACAACATCGTGGAGCAGATCCGCAGCACATTCGGTAAGTCATCTGTTCCAATCCAGTTCCCCGAACAGTCAGGACCTTCCTTCAAGGTAATCATCGACGTTCTCCTCAATCAGAAACTCACCTTCGCCGACGGTTCACCCGTCAAGGCCGAGGATATTCCCGATTCTGTAGCAGACAGAGCACAGAAGATGCGTGAGACTGTAACCGAGTCTGCCGCCGAGAATGATGAGGCTCTCATGGAGAAGTTCTTCGATCAGGGTGAGCTTTCAATCGACGAAATCCGTGCCGGTTTCCGCAAGGGCATTGAGACATGCAGCCTCTTCCCCATCGTATGCGCATCGGCCGCCAACAATATAGGCGTTAACCGCGTGCTGGAGTTCTTGGGCAATGTTGCTCCGTCTCCCAAGCATGGCGCCGAGGTTAAGGACAGCAAGGGCGATGTAGTATCCCTTGACGCTGCCGGAACTTCACTCTTCTTCTTCAAGACATCAATCGAGCCCCATATCGGAGCTGTTTCATATTTCAAGGTAATGAGCGGTAAGGCTCACGAGGGTCAGGACATGATCAACTCAGACCGTGGTTCCAAGGAGCGCGTAGCTCAGATCTTCGTAGCCCAGGGTAACAACCGTGTTCAGATTGCCGAACTTATGCCCGGCGATATAGGTTGCACCGTTAAGCTCAAGGATGTACGTACCGGTAATACTCTCAACGAGGGTGCCGACCGCACATTCAACTTCATCAAGTATCCTAACTCCAAGTACTCACGTGCCCTCAAGCCCGTCAACGAGGCCGATATGGAGAAGATGATGACTATCGTCAACCGTATGCGTGAGGAGGATCCCACACTCGTTATCGAGCAGTCCAAGGAGCTCCGTCAGGTTATCCTTTACGGACAGGGTGAGTTCCATCTGCGTACCTTCAAGTGGTGCATCGAGAACAACGATAAGATGATGATCAACTTCGATGAGCCCAAGATTCCTTATCGTGAGACCATCACCAAGCCCGCCCGTGCCGATTATCGTCACAAGAAGCAGTCAGGTGGTGCCGGTCAGTTCGGTGAGGTTCACCTCATCGTTGAGCCGTACGAGGAAGGCAAGCCCATGCCCGATATGTTCAAGTTCGGCAACCAGGAGTTCAAGATGACCGTTAAGGGCGTCGAGGAATATCCGCTGGAGTGGGGTGGTAAGCTCGTTTACGTTAACAGTATCGTCGGTGGTTCTATCGATGCCCGTTTCATGCCCGCTATCCTCAAGGGTATCATGCAGCGCATGGAGCAGGGACCTCTTACAGGTTCATACGCACGCGACGTACGCGTAATAGTATATGATGGCAAGATGCACCCCGTTGATTCAAACGAAATCTCATTCCTGCTTGCTGGCCGTAACGCATTCAGTGCAGCCTTCAAGGAGGCCGGTCCTAAGATTCTTGAGCCCGTTTACGATGTCGAGGTTCTTGTTCCTGCCGAGTATATGGGTGATGTAATGAGTGATCTCCAGGGTCGTCGTGGTATGATCATGGGTATGGAGAGCGAGGGTAACTATCAGGTGCTCCGTGCCAAGGTGCCTCTCAAGGAGATGGCAACCTATTCAACATCACTCAGCTCCATCACTGGCGGTAGCGGATCATTCGTAATGAGCTTCAGCAGTTACGAGCTTGTTCCTACCGATGTACAGGACAAACTCATCAAGGAGTTCGAGGCCAAGCAGAAAGACGAGGAATAATAACTATAGTTGTTATTTTGTTAACTTCGAAAGGCGGAATCTTAGTGATTTCGCCTTTTTTATCTAAAATTGGCTCGATTTTTTAACTTAATTGTTTGCACTATTGAAAACATACGTATATTTGCCATCATGAAGAAGCAAGTTGTTTGGATACTTAGCGCAGTCATGTGCATCTCCTTTATCGTGCTGCTGTCGTTGCAGTTCCGATATATCAGGGAGATGAGCTCCATGCGCCATCAGGAGTTTGACGAAGCAGTCAAGCGCAGTCTGTATGAAGTGGCCCATAACCTTGAGGTCGAGGAGGCCAGACGTTACTTGGAGGAGGATATACGTGAGATGGAGCGTAATTCCAATTTCGGCAATTATCCAATCGATGGTTACTATAACCAGACCCAGACGTTCTCTTTCCAGAACGGAGTCTTCTCATTTACCCAGACTATCCAGCCCCCTGTACAGCCTCAGGGTACTCCTTCCACTCCGGATCTGACTACTCCCCCTCAGATGCCGTCGCTTTCAGTACCGCGTGTACAGCAGGAAAGGGAGAACGATGTAACTGTCCGTTCCCGTTCTCTTCAGCAGAGACAGCTGGAGCACTACCTTGCCAATAAATCCCTTGTTGACGAGGTTATCTACAGCATGATCAACAGCTCCAGTACCAGGTCGCTTCCCCAGCGTATCGACAACAGCGTGCTGGCCAACCAACTCAGGGAACAGCTTATAAATAACGGAATCGATATACCTTTCCACTATGTCCTTACCACAAATACCGGTAGGGTTGTTTATACCTGCTGTAAGGATGTCAATCCTAATGTGGTTGCCAACAGCTACTCTCAGTCGGTATTCAGGGGTGATTCTCCCAACCGTATGGGCGTCATCAGGGTATATTTCCCCACTTTGGATGATTACATAGACAAGTCTGTGGGCTTCATGCTTCCCTCACTTATCTTTATGGTCATCCTTATGATAACGTTCGCTTTCACTCTCTATCTCATAACCCGTCAACGTAAGGTTACCGAGATCAAGAACGATTTCGTGAACAACATGACACACGAGTTCAAGACACCTATTTCAACAATATCCCTCGCAGCCCAGATGCTTAACGATCCGGCTGTCGCTAAATCGCCCCAGATGTTCAAGCATATATCGGGCGTAATCAACGATGAGACCAAGCGTCTCCGCTTCCAGGTCGAGAAGGTGCTCCAGATGTCCATGTTCGAGCGTCAGAGCAACACTATGAAACTCAAAGAGCTGGATGTCGATGAACTTATAAACGGAGTGGTCAACACCTTCAAACTCAAGGTGGAGAATATCGGCGGCACCATCGATGCCAACTTCGAGACCGAAGATCCGTTTGGAATGGTTGATGAGATGCACTTCACCAACGTCATCTTCAACCTTATGGACAATGCCGTCAAGTACAAGCGTGCCGATGTACCTCTTCATCTCGAGGTCCGCACCTGGAACGAGCCCGGCAAACTCATGATATCCGTAGCCGATAACGGTATCGGTATCAAGAAGGACGATCTCAAGAAGATCTTCGACCGTTTCTACCGCGTCCATACCGGCAACCGCCACGACGTCAAGGGATTCGGCCTGGGTCTTGCATATGTCAAGAAGGTTATATCCAACCATCATGGCTTCATCAAGGCCGAGAGTGAACTGGGCAACGGAACCAAGTTCATTATCACATTACCTCAAAAGAATGAATAACCTTAAATATATATTATTATGGAAGAAAAACTGAACATCCTGTTGTGTGAGGACGATGAGAACCTGGGAATGCTCCTTCGCGAGTATCTGCAGGCTAAGGGCTACAACGCCGAGCTCTGTCCCGACGGTGAGGCCGGTTACAAGGCTTTCATCAAGAGTAAGTATGACATCTGCGTGTTCGATGTCATGATGCCTAAGAAAGATGGATTCACCCTTGCAAAGGAGATTCGCGCCATCAATTCCGATGTTCCAATCATGTTCCTTACCGCCAAGAACCTTAAGGACGATATCTTTGAAGGCTTCAAGATCGGTGCCGATGATTACATCACCAAGCCTTTCAGCATGGAGGAGCTGACTCTCCGTATGGAGGCCATCCTTCGCCGTGTACATGGTAAGAAGAACCGTGAAGTTACCGTTTATCAGATCGGTAAGTTCACCTTCGATTCCAAGAAGCAGATCCTTGCTATCGGTGACAAGTCAACCAAGCTCACCACCAAGGAGTCCGAGCTGCTCAATCTTCTTTGCGCTCACCAGAACGAGATTCTCCAGCGTGATTTCGCTCTCAAGTCAATCTGGATTGATGACAACTACTTCAACGCACGTAGCATGGATGTATACATCACCAAGCTCCGCAAGCACCTCAAGGACGACGATTCCGTAGAGATCATCAACATCCACGGAAAAGGCTACAAGCTCATCGTTCCCGAAGCTGAATAAGCATCAAGGTATACCGCTTATAGTAAAAACAAACCTCGCAAGCTCTGCTGGCGAGGTTTGTTTTTCAAAAATACGCTTCCAACTTATGCTCACTGTCAGCGAGTTATATTTATTAACAAATTATTCTGCAAAAAAGTTGCGATAATGTTTGGTTGGAATGTATGGAAGCACTACCTTTGCATCCGCTTTCCGAAAGGAACACCGGTCACGGGTCCCGCGGGAGCACGTTGAAAGACGTTCTTTGAAGCACGTTTTTTTATGGGCTTATATCAAATACGGTATAATTTACAAAGAAGAGTTTGATCCTGGCTCAGGATGAACGCTAGCTACAGGCTTAACACATGCAAGTCGAGCGGAACACCTTCGGGTGTTTAGCGGCAGACGGGTGAGTAACACGTATCCAACCTTTCCCTTACTCGGGCATAGCCTCTGGAAACGGAGAGTAATTCCCGATGTGATGTACAGTTCGCATGTTTTGCACATCAAAGATTCATCGGTAAGGGGTGGGGATGCGTTCCATTAGGTAGTAGGCGGGGTAACGGCCCACCTAGCCGATGATGGATAGGGGTTCTGAGAGGAAGGTCCCCCACATTGGAACTGCGACACGGTCCAAACTCCTACGGGAGGCAGCAGTGAGGAATATTGGTCAAT
>CACYHW010000004.1 GCA_902774335.1 uncultured Bacteroidales bacterium | reverse complement strand
AATTAGTTCATTCAAACCGGTTGTTTCACTTCAGATACAAAAATAAAAAGAGCACCGTAATACCCATATTGGAATCACGGTGCAAATCTAAAAGTCGTTAAACGAAGCGCCGTTCTTAACGGGATCCTCCGTGGGCACTCCGCTTACGCCTCTCCACGATGCTCCCGAATCCGTTGTTCCAGCTCCTGCAAATGGAAACATTCCCGAACTGGTCATTTTTTTTGACCGGTTCTCTTAATCATGCCTTCCAATAACATATTTTGCATAAAATTGTTTTGTGCTATATATAAAATAGGTATCTTTGCGGTCACAAAAAACAGCGAGTATGTATAACCTGTCAGTCATTACCTTTATTGTGGACGTGGTGGTCGTGGGACCGGCGCGTTAAGGGAGAGGTTTTACCTGACTTTATTATACAGGCCCTTCTCCCATACGGAGAGGGGCTTTTGATTGAATATATATACAATAACAATAACAGGACATGAAAATTCCATTACGTAGTGACCAGTGTACGGTAGGCCGCCGAATGGCCGGAGCCAGGGCTCTCTGGGTAGCCAACGGCATGAAACCGGGTCAGCTGGGTAAACCTATCATTGCAATCGCAAACTCATTTACACAGTTTGTACCAGGCCACACCCATCTGCACGAGGCCGGCCAGATTGTCAAGGCTGAGATTGAGCGTCTGGGCTGCTTTGCCGCCGAGTTCAATACCATTGCCGTGGATGACGGTATTGCCATGGGTCACGACGGAATGCTCTACTCGCTGCCCTCACGCGACATCATAGCCGACAGCGTAGAGTATATGGTAAACGCCCACAAGGCCGATGCCCTGGTATGCATAAGCAACTGCGACAAGATCACTCCGGGTATGCTCATGGCAGCAATGCGTCTGAACATCCCCACCGTGTTCGTAAGCGGCGGCCCAATGGAGGCCGGTGAGATGGGAAGCGCCCGTCTGGACCTGATTGACGCCATGATCAAATCGGCCGATGAGAGCGTATCGGACGCCGATGTCGAGGCAATTGAGCGCGCAGCCTGCCCGGGTTGCGGATGCTGCTCAGGTATGTTCACCGCCAACTCCATGAACTGCCTTACCGAGGCCCTGGGTATGTCACTGCCCGGCAACGGAACCATCCTGGCTACACACAAGAACCGCGTACAGCTTATGAAGGATGCCGCAGCACTTGTTGTAAAGAACGCCCTCAAGTACTACGAGGAGGGCGACGAGAGCGTACTGCCCCGCAGCATAGCCCAGAAGAAGAATTTTGAGAACGCAATGAACCTGGATATCGCCATGGGCGGTTCCACCAACACCATACTGCACCTGCTTGCCGTAGCATACGAGGCCGGCGTAGACTTCAAGATGGACGACATTGACCGTCTGTCACGCAACGTACCCTGCCTGTGCAAGGTCGCACCCAACACCCAGAAGTATCACGTGCAGGATGTAGGCCGCGCAGGCGGTGTCCTGAATATCCTGGGCGAGCTTGCCAAGGGAGGTCTGCTCCACACCGACGCCAAGAGTGTAACAGGAATGACATACGGAGAGCTCATTGACAAGTACAGCATCCTCAAGGCCGATATCGACCCCGAGGCCAAGCGCATCTACTCGACAGCGCCTGCCCGTAAGTTCAACATCGAGCTGGGCTCACAGGACTGCACATACAGCGAGCTTGACACCGACCGTGCCCAGGGTTGCATCCGCGACCTGCAGCATGCCTACACCAAGGACGGCGGTCTGGCAATCCTCAAAGGTAACATCGCCGTTGACGGCTGCGTGGTAAAGACCGCAGGTGTTGACGAGAGCATATGGAAGTTCTCAGGTCCCGCCAAGGTATTCGACTCACAGGAGGATGCCGTAGAGGGTATACTGGGAGGCAAGGTTGTAGCAGGCGATGTTGTAGTCATCACCCACGAGGGCCCCAAGGGAGGTCCCGGCATGCAGGAGATGCTCTACCCCACATCATACATCAAGTCACGTCACCTGGGTAAGGAGTGCGCCCTGATCACCGACGGCCGTTTCAGCGGCGGCACATCAGGCCTGAGCATCGGCCACATATCACCCGAGGCAGCCAACGGAGGTGCCATCGGCAAGGTTGTTGACGGTGACATAATTGAGATTGACATACCCGCACGCAGCATCAACGTACGCCTGAGCGATGCCGAACTGGCAGCACGCCCCATGCGTCCGCTCACCCGCAAGCGCGTGGTAGCCAAGAGCCTCAAGGCTTACGCCAACATGGTAAGTTCGGCCGATAAGGGAGGTGTCAGAATTATTGAATGAAAGTTATGACAGAACATATCACTGGAGCTGAGGCAATGCTCCGTTCACTGATTGCCGAGGGCGTAGATACGGTATTCGCCTACCCCGGCGGCTCAATCATCAAGGTGTTCGACGCGCTCTACGGTCACCGCACGGACCTCAAGCAGATCCTGGTACGCCACGAGCAGGGTGCCACCCACGCCGCACAGGGCTATGCCCGCGTGTCAGGCCGTACAGGTGTGGCCATCGTGACCAGCGGACCCGGCGCCACCAACACCATTACCGGCATCAGCGATGCCATGCTTGACAGCACCCCCATCGTGGTTATAGCCGGTCAGGTAGGTACCGATGCCCTTGGTACCGACGCATTCCAGGAGATTGACCTGGTAGGCGTAACCCAGCCTATCACCAAGTGGAGCTATCAGATTCGCCGCGCCGAGGATATTCCCTGGGCTGTGGCACGCGCCTTCTATATTGCCGGTTCCGGCCGTCCGGGTCCTGTAGTCCTGGACTTCACCAAGACCGCACAGATGGCCCAGTTTGACTTTGAGCCCGCCAAGATAGACTACGTACGCAGCTATATCCCCGTACCCGACCCCATCGAGTCACAGATAAACGAGGCCGTTGCACTCATTGACAGTGCAAAGAAGCCGCTCGTACTGGTAGGACACGGCGTAGAGCTGGGTAATGCCGAGAAGGAACTTGCAGAGTTCATCGAGAAGGCCGACCTTCCCGCAGCACGTACGCTGCTGGGTCTTGCCGCCCTGCCCTCCGACCATCCCCTCAACATGGGTATGCTTGGAATGCACGGCAACCTGGCCCCCAACGTAAAGACCAACCAGTGCGACGTCCTGATTGCCGTGGGTATGCGCTTTGACGACCGCGTGACAGGAACGCTCAACACATATGCCAAGCAGGCCAAGATTATCCATCTGGATATCGACAAGTCCGAGTTCGGCAAGAACGTCAAGCCCGACGTAACAGTACTGGGCGACTGCCGCCAGACACTCAAGCTCATAACCGAGCGCATCAAGGAGTCAAAGCACAAGGAGTGGATAGAGAGTTTCAAGGAACTTGACAAGGAGGAGTACGACAAGGTTATCAAGAGCGCCGTCAATCCTGGCAGCGGTCCCATAAAGATGGGCGAGGTGGTAACCGAGGTAAGCAACCAGTCACCTGCCGACTCAGTGCTTGTAACCGACGTAGGCCTGAACCAGATGTTCTCATCACGTTACTTCAAGTACCGCTCACCGCGCAGCATCGTGACATCGGGTGGACTGGGAACAATGGGATTCTGCATGCCTGCCGCCATAGGCGCATCATTCGGTGCTCCCGAGCGCATGATCCTGGCCTTCTTTGGCGACGGCGGCTTCCAGATGAACATTCAGGAGTTGGGAACCATAATGGAGACCGGCGCTCCCGTCAAGATGATACTGATGAACAACACCTACCTGGGTAACGTCCGTCAGTGGCAGCAGATGATGTTCCAGAGCCGATACTCATGCACTCACATGATGAACCCCGAGTACAGCAAGATAGCACAGGCATACAACATCCCCTACCTGCTGGTTACCGACCGCGCACAGCTGGCCGATGCCGTAAAGCAGATGATCAGCGCCAAGGGACCGTTCATCCTTGAGGTTGCTGTCATGGAGGAGGAGAATGTTATGCCCATGATCAAGCCGGGCAACTCGGTTGATGAAATGATATTTTCAATTGAGAATTGAGAATTGAAAATTGAGTATTATGGAGAACGAAAAGAAGTTATACACGCTGATAGTTCACTCGGAGAACATCGCCGGTATCCTGAACCAGGTTACCGCAGTGTTCACACGCCGTCAGGTCAACATTGAGAGCCTGAACGTATCGGCATCGTCAATACCCGGTGTGCACCGTTACACCATAACCTCAATGGCCGACCGCGAGACCATAGTCAAGATTGTCGACCAGATTGAGAAGAAGGTGGATATCCTGCAGTGCCAGTATTATACCGACGATGAGATATTCATGCAGGAGGTGGCCCTGTACAAGGTTGTCACCAGCGTTCTGACCGAGAACCCCGAGATATCCAAGATCATACGCCGCTACGGCGCCAAGCTGATCGAGGTCAACTCCACCTTCTCGGTAATTGAGAAGACCGGACGCACCGAGGATATCATTGCACTCAACCGCGAGCTCTCCGCACAGGGCGGCCTGCTCCAGTTTGTAAGTTCCGGACGTGTTGCCATCACCCGTGCACGCATTGAGCATGTAAGCGAGTATCTGGACAAGATGGAGTCACGCTACGGCAAGAAATAAGAAACATGATGTAAAACTTTATATTAACACAAAGCTATGAAAATGAATTTCGGAGGTGTCATAGAGGAAGTTATGACACGTGAGGAGTTCCCGCTGGAGAAAGCCCGCGAGGTGCTCAAGAATGAGACAATTGCAGTTATCGGTTACGGCGTTCAGGGTCCTGGACAGGCCTGCAACCTTCGCGACAACGGTTTCAACGTAATCGTTGGCCAGCGTCAGGGCAAGACCTACGACAAGGCTGTTGCTGACGGTTGGGTTCCCGGCAAGACTCTGTTCTCAATCGAGGAGGCTGCCGAGAAGGGTACCATCATCTGCATGCTTCTCTCAGACGCAGCTCAGATGCAGCAGTGGCCCAACATCAAGCCTTACCTGACCGCAGGCAAGACTCTCTATTTCTCACACGGTTTTGCAATCACCTGGAACGACCGCACAGGCGTTGTTCCTCCCAAGGATATCGATGTTATCATGGTTGCTCCTAAGGGTTCAGGTACATCACTCCGTACCATGTTCCTTGAGGGTCGCGGCCTGAACAGCTCATACGCTGTTTATCAGGATGCATCAGGCAAGGCTCTTGAGAAGGTTCTCGCATTCGGTATCGGTATCGGTTCAGGTTACCTGTTCGAGACCACATTCATCCGCGAGGCTACATCCGACCTTACCGGTGAGCGCGGTTCACTGATGGGTGCTATCCAGGGTCTGCTCCTGGCTCAGTATGAGGTACTCCGTGAGAACGGTCACACTCCCTCTGAGGCATTCAACGAGACAGTCGAGGAACTCACTCAGTCACTCATGCCTCTGTTCGCTCAGAAGGGTATGGACTGGATGTACGCTAACTGCTCAACCACAGCTCAGCGCGGTGCTCTTGACTGGATGGGACCGTTCCACGATGCAATCAAGCCCGTTGTTCAGAAGCTCTACGCCAGCGTAAAGTGCGGTAACGAGGCTCAGATCTCTATCGACAGCAACTCAAAGCCCGGCTATCGTGAGGGTCTTGAGAAGGAGCTGGCTGCCCTGCGCGACAGCGAGATGTGGCAGACAGGTGCAGTAGTTCGCAAGCTCCGTCCTGAGAACAATTGAGAATTGAGAATTGAGAATTAAAAAAGGTTCGGAAATAATTCCGAACCTTTTTTATTATCACGGGAATTAACGCAGGTGCGTGTTAATTCTCAATTCTCCGCTCGGCCCGAAGGGACGCTTTCACAAAGCGAAGCGACTGAAAGAATTTTCAATTCTCAATTAGAAAATCTTGTAACGGTTGTCGATAACCTTAGCCTCAAAGTAGAGGGTCTCGATTACTGAGCCGGGGATGCGTGATACTGACAGAGTCTTGAGACGGAGCTTCTCGGCAGCCTCATCGAAGTTGCTTGAAGGATTCTCCTCAGAGAGCTTCTGTGCTACGAATACGCAGTTGTCACCCTTGATGGGAGCGGTCATGACACCGGTCTCAAGATTAGCAACGCTGGCACCCAGAACAGCCTCGTTGGCTGACATTGATGCAATGTATGCTGAGTTGCTGAAGTTCACGTAGTTTACAGTGTCAACAACAGCACCGGGAAGAGCCTTAACCTCATCCATTGACAGGCCGGCCATCTTCTTGGTAAGGATAGCAGCCTTCTTGTCCTTGAGAGCCTTGTATGAGAGTGTCTGGGCAGCGTCCTCAACAGAACGGTAGCCGCGCGGATGGATGTCGCTTACTGCTACAACCAGCAGGTGGTCGTTGGCGGCACCAACCTCGAATATTCTTGAAACCTCACCCTTCTGTGCACCGAAAGCCCAACGCAGAGCCTCATGTGACTTGCTCACACCGGCTACGTTGTAGTTGTAGTTCTCGAATGCGGGGTAGTAGAGCAGACGGAAGTCTGAATCCTCGGCGTTAGCCTTGAGCTCCTCCAGTGTGCTGTTCTGTGCTACGAACTGGCTCAGCTTGTTGTAAGCGGCGTTGCTGGTCTCCTCGCTGAAGTCAACAGGACGCTTAACGATGGCGATATCATACTTCTTGAGAGGAGTCTTGGTATCCAGAACCTTGAGAACCAGGTTTGCACCGGTCAGCTTGACAACTGCAACCTCACCCTTCTTCATGCTGTTGAGCTTGTTGATGTAAACGGCGTTGTCACCGCTGATAACTGCAGGCTCGTATGAGTTGGCTGAGAGCCAGTTCTCTGAGATGGTCTGGTTGTACTTTGAAGCGATCTCTGCGAAATCGGCACCTCTCTTTGAAGCGGCGGTGCAGATGCTGTCGGCACGCTTATCGGCCTCCTCCTGGCTGTCCAGGACGGGAACCTGAATCATTGTGAACTGGATTGAATCGTAACCGTTCACCTGAGCCAGGATCTTAAAGGTGTTGTAAGTGTCGTCATCCTCATTGTAGTAAGGACCGTAAACACCGGCCTTGTTTACTGAGTCAAGTCTTGCAGCAACATCCTCGGGAAGGTTCTTGGCTGAGCTGGGAACCTCGCTGTAAGCGATCTCTGAACCTGAGCGGCGAACGAATGACTCGTAGTCGCTGTCCAGATCCTCCAGCTGTGAGGTGATCTCGTTTACCTCCTCAAGGAGAGCCTTGCGGTCAGCGGCGCTGGGCTCGATCTCATAGTCGATATAGTAGATGTCGCGGTTCTCGGAGTAAACGTAGAGGGCCTCCTTGTTCTCGCTGTATGTCTTCTTGAGGTCCGATGATGTAACCTGAGCCTCATCGTCTGAGAGTGATGAGTAAGGCAGTGAAGCCATCAGGACATCGGCTCTCTTGATACGGTCGTCAAATGATATGCGGGCAGCAACGGGGTTTGAAACGATCGAAGCCTGAACAAGAGCCATGTACTTTGAATAGAGAAGACCTGACTTGATATCGTTCTCGATAAAGAGCCAGTACTTGTACATGCTGTCGTAGTAGTTCATCTCCTCGGCCGAAACAGCTCCGCTCTCCAGAGTCTGGTAGAAAGCAAGGAAGCTCTTGAGGACATCGGCATCAAACTTGCCGTCCTGGCTGAAGGGAGTGCTTGTAAGTACGGGATCGTTACCGCGCTCGATAACCTCCTTCACCTCCTCATCGGTAACGGTAAGACCAATCTGGGCGGCAGCCTTCTCAAGAATGTAGTTGCGTACCATGATAGCCCAAACCTCGTCGCGGAGAGCGTTGTTCTGCTCCTCGGTAAGGTCGTTGGTCTGGTTAGCGAACTTTACAACCTCGGTATAGTTCTCCAACTCTTTCTGGAAATCCATGGCCGAGATATCCTCGCCGTCAATAGTACCTACATACTGAATGCCCTGATTAGGACGGATAATCTTCCATGCGTCGCCCAGAATGAAGGCAAGCATGGCAAGACCGATAACGATAAGAAGCAGGGGTCCTTTGCTTCTGATTTTCTGTAATGTTGCCATTTTTTATTGTTGTTTTTATTTGTTTTTACCTACTAGACCGCGCATATGCGGGCAAAAAGCGCACAAAAATACTAAAAAATGTTCTTTAATACCAATTCCCCACCTTATTTATCAAGAAAGATGAGATAAAAACTTTTGTCACTCGGTTTTGGTAAGTTCCACCAGTTCGATTTTTGTCTCGCCCTTTTTAAGGATACGCAGTGAGTAGTCTCCCACATGTATCTTCTCGTTCACCTTGGGAAAGCCCTTGGCCTTGTTCAGGATGAGTCCGCCTATGGTCATGTATTCGTCCGATTCAGGTATGTCCAGTCCGAACATGGAGTTGACCTTGTCTATCTCCATTCGGCCCGACAGCAGGTATCCCTCGTCGGTCTTCTTGGCCACAAGATTCTGAACGTCGTGCTCGTCCTCGATGTCTCCCAGGATCTCTTCGATGATATCCTCAAGCGACACTATTCCCGATGTTCCGCCAAACTCGTCCACAACCACCGCAAGGCTCTTCTTTCGGGCCATAAGCTGTTTCATAAGTTTCTGTGCAGCAAGCGTTTCGGGTACAAACGGAACGGCCTGGATATGTTTGTTCCAATCCTCCTTGTGACGGAACAGTTCCGACGAATGGATATAGCCGATTATGTGGTCCATATCGTCGTCGTACACAAGTATCTTTGAGTAACCTGTCTCGATGAATCTCTCGCGCAGGGCATTCCAGGACACCCCCTTCTCCACGGCGCAAACCTCGTTGCGGGGCACCATGCAGTCACGTGTCTTAACGTTGGAGAAGTCTAGCACATTCTGGAATATCTGCACCTCGGAATCCGGCTGCCCGTCCTCGTCGTTGCCCGACAGGCCCGACTGCACGAAATAGTCCAGATCCACCTTTGAGAACGCCTTTGCGGTATTCTCCCTGTCAATCCTTACTCCGAAGAGTCTGAGTATGATCCTTGACAGCCATGTGGTGAACAGGGATATGGGATAGAGAATCACATATATCAGGAAGATGGGGAACGCCAGGATGTTGAGCTTGCTGTTGGGGTTGGAACGGAATATGCTCTTGGGCACAAACTCTCCCACCACAATCACTATTGCAGTCGATACCAGCGTCTCCAGTACAATAAGCAGGAAATCGTCGCCAATGAATCCCTGCGGCAGCAACAGCTCGATAAGATGCGCCATCATGGTACTGTATAGCACCAGCGCTATGTTGTTGCCCACCAGCATGGTGGAGATGTAGATATTGGGATTGCGAAAGAACCTTTCCAGAAGGCGGGAGCTGAATGTACGCTGCTCCACATCCATCTCAAAGCGCAGACGGTCGGCCGACACGAATGCTATCTCAAGCCCCGAGAAAAGCGCCGAAAAGAAGAGCGCCACAAGCATTATGATAAGCGTGTGCGTCATTTGCTTTCGGTAACGGGGAACACACCCTCAGTCTTACGGATGGTGTATTGGGTCATGCTGGTGTTGGACTCGAAGCCGCGGCCTATGATGATCTGCTTGTCCTGCTTGATGTTGATCAGGCTGTCCGAATACATCTTCTTGAGACGGTTGTTGATGAACAGTTCCTGTGTATCGAACTCCTCCTTCTCTATGTTCTCGGCGTGGACGTTATGTCTCAGATGCCATAACTCCTGCTCATTCATAAAGTAGGCGGTATCGGCCTTGAGGGTGGACTCGACCTGCATCAGGGTATCCACTATCTCAAGCAACACACCCTTCTCCATGCTGTAGAACGGAGGTTTCATCTGGTCGAATATCTTCCACTCCTCAGCAATGACATGGTAGCGCACCACACCGTTCTCGGATATGTACATATCCACTCCACGGGTGGTTATGACCGATGTGGAGTCGCGGTTTGTGATGGCGGCTCCCAGCTGCTTGTCCTTGCCTGCGCACGACCAGCTGAAAAACGACGAGACAACCGCCAGTATGACGGTTGCCAGGTACATTGTATATTTCATCGGTACGCGACCGGTGTCTTGTATCATTTATCTGATAGTAACGGTCTCGTTTATCCAGCCCTTGATCTCGAGCTGATCGCCGGCCTTGTAACCGAGCATGAACAGGTCCTCGACCTGCGGAGTCTGCTCCTTGTACTGCTTGATAAGGCTGTTGGCTCTCTCGGCAACCGAGGGGTCAACCTTCTTGGCCTGCTCCAGCTTGTCGATAACGGCAAAGTATGAGCAACGGTCCAGAGCGGGCTCCTTTGACCACTTGTAGTTGGCAGCGTAGAGGAGTGCCATCAGGATATAAGCCTCACCCTTGTTGGGGTTGTTTGACAGACACTTCTGGATGCTTGAACGGCTGCGGTCGTAGTTGTCCTTGCTGAAGTAGATATTGGCGATAGCAAAGTAGGTATCGGCAATGTTCTTCTTGTCGGTATCCAGCTCGATAGCCTGGTTGTAGTACTCGATAGCCTTGTCAGCGTCATCACGCTGCTTGTAGTAGAGAGCACCCAGAGCCTTTGCGGTCTGAACCGAAGGTGAAATGGCGTGTGCGTACTCTGCTGCTGCAAAGTAAGCGTCGCTTGAGCGGCAGTCAAATATAGTCATCAGTCTAACCACCTTGTTAAGGTACTCAAGGTTATCCTTGTTCTCCTCGATCTTGGGAGCGTAGATGCTCTGAAGAGTCTCGCAATCGGCGGCACCGCTGCCTACAAAGTGGCTGTCGATGTTCTCCTTAACCTTCTGGGCGTTGGCAAGAACCTGCTCGTTGGTCTGCTTGGCGATGAACTCGTCAATGTAACCGGCGCAGTCAACATAGTCCTGCAGGAGAGCGTCACGGTACTCGGTGTTGTCGCTCTTGTTCTTGAAACGTTGTGATGAGACGGTCATCAGATCGTCCAGAACGTAGTACTGGGTCTCACCCTTGGTCAGGTCAACGGCTTTGCGCAGAAGCTCGTAAGCCTTTGAGATAGAAACCTTGGGGTTGTAAGTCTTGTAAGCATGAGCATACTGACCCATGATTGAACCCTCTGTAGTCTTGTTGGTTGACTGGGCATTGAGCTGATCCAGGTACTTGAGACGCTGCTCATAAACCTGCATAAGCTCCTCGGAGTACTTGGCCATCAGCTCGGTATCCTTGGCAGCCCTGGCCTCACCGTAGAGCGAGGTAAGGATCTTGACACCGTGAGTATAGGTATTGACCGATGCCAGAGGTGCATTCTTGAAGACCTCCTGCCAGCCCTGCTCATATGCGTCCTTAAAGTTGTTTGTCTTTACGTATTCAGTGTAGATACTGATCTTTCTTACAGTCTCCACTCTCTCTTCGGGTGTGTTTCCGTAACGGGGATCGTCCTGTACATCCTGAGCGAATGCGCCCATCGTTACGAACAGTGCAATAGTAGTAATTAAAGTCTTTTTCATATCTGTCTTTCCTATGTTATTCCTTATATAAGATAAAACCAAAACTCCTAAGTTAAAAATCAGTCAACCATGATCTTCATGAACCAGCGCTCCATAAAGGTCACTCCTATGTTGATTCTGAGATAATTCTCGGTAATCATACCCTTGGCCATTGGCTGTACCCTGACATACTCGCCCGATACATGCAGATAGGACATGCTGTTGTATGCGGTGGTGATGGGCATGGTGAATCCGGCACTCACTCCGAACTGCATGGGACCCTTGCTGCCGCCCACATTGAAGTAGGGCTGCGAGAAGTTGACACCCATCTGGTACGATGTACGCTTGAACAGGTTCTTGCTCATATCGTCGGCCAGTAACATGAATCCGGCCGATGCCGACAGTCTGTCCAGACCTGTCTTCTCGCCAAAGAAACTGGCCTTGGACCATGTCTGGTAGGATACATCGGCACCTATCATCTTGTTCTTATGCTTGAATGTGAAACCTGCCGACATGAGTTCGGGCAGCTGGAAGGCGTTGGGCAGCCAGGTTGTATCGGCCACCGAGTGCACATCGGTCATGTATGTATCGCTCTCCAGATTCTGTGCGGGAGTGTAGGTGGCGCCAAGTACCAGACGGTTGTCGCCCGATGTCAGCGTATACTGTGCTCCGAAGTCCAGCTTGAGAGCGGCCATGTCGGTATAGTAGGTTCTCACCCTGGACTGAACGTCCGACGATGAGTAGGTGTTGCTTATGTAGTGTGTAATGTCACCTGTCAGGTACGATGCGTTCACGCCTAATGAGAGCCACTCCGTGGGACGCCATCCCAGACCGGCCATGAACTGCCTTATGCCACCTTCGCCCGTGTAGGCGTTGGTTGCGATTATCTCGCCGTCCTCATCGCGTCTGATAACCTGCTCCGACGAGAAGTTGTAACCCACATTGGAAAAAGGCAGGAATCCGATGGTCATACCCACCTTGGGCAGAACCCTGAACTGCATTGCCATATGGTTTATGGATGCGTTGTGGGCGTTCACCTTGACATCGTTCTCACTGAAGTTGCCGTTCTGGAGCGAGAAACCCAGGTCAGCTATGAAAGTGAGAGTGTCCACGGTTGAGTACGAAGCCGGGTTCTTGAGGTTGAGTGTATTGGGATGACGGAAACCGGCGCCGATTCCGCCCATTGATTTGGTTATACCGGTCGAAACATCCGACAATGTACCCACACCGTATCTGGAATACGGTGAATTAATCCCGCTCTGCGCATTTGCAGAGATGGGAAACAGAATGAATACGGACATTGCCAGAATGGCAAATAGGATATCAGAAACCTTTCTCATTGTATTCTACAATCCGGGCCAGACCGCGAAGTACAAGGTCCGGAACCGCAAAAGTAAGGCTTTTGGCTTTTATATCAAAGTTTTCGGCATCCCCACCGGTTAAAAAAACCAAAAGAGACGGGTATAAATATTCCAAATTGCGTATATAGCCCTCAATCTCGTATTTTATTCCATTCAGCACACCGCTCCTGATAGCCGTCACGGTGTCATTGCCCAGCATGGGAACATTGCCCTTTGCCTCCACCAGCGGCAATGCTCCGGTATGCTCATGCAACGACTTGAACCTGAGCTCAATACCGGGTGCTATGTTACCTCCCTGATAGACGCCCTGGGACGACACGAAGTCATAGGTTATGGCTGTTCCTGAGTCTATCACCAACAGGTCATGGCCGGGCTGCATGGCCCACGCCCCGACGGCTGCCGCCAGACGGTCCATACCCAGGGATCCGGGAGTTGAATATGCATTCTGAATGGGGATGGGAGTCTGTGCCGTAAGCCTCTTCATGCCGTGTTGCGTCATCCACTCCTCCACCTTGGCGTCAAGAGGATGCACAGAGCACCACATTCCTCCGTCCACATCCACCTTTGTCATGTCGTCCACATGACGCAGGCAGCCGTTCTCAAGGACGGCGGCTTTCACTCTTGTATTTCCAAAATCTGCCAACAGTATCATACTGCGCGCAAAATTAGTAACTTTGCCCCAAATTAATACAACATGCACAAGAAACTCTTATCCGTTCTGGTTACCTTACTGTTCCTTTTTCCCGCAGCCAAGGCACAGAATGACAGCATAAACGCATACCTACTGACATGTGAGCCCGGCAAAGCCATCTACGAGCTGTACGGCCACACCGCCATCTGGATCGAAGACTCCGCCACAGGCACCGACCTGGTATTTAACTACGGTCTGTTTGACTTCAACACGCCTCACTTTGTATGGAGGTTCACACTGGGCAAGACCGACTATATCCTGGGAGCCACCAGGATGCGCTCCTTCCTCAGAGAGTACTCGGAACGCGGATCGGAGGTATTCGCACAGCCTCTAAACCTCACCCAGGACGAAACCCGCAGGCTCTACGCACTGCTCATTGACAACAGCCGTGTGGAGAACAGGGTATACCGTTACAACTTCCTCTTCAACAACTGCGCCACCATGGCACTTGACAAGATCCAGGAGAGCGTAAACGGCACAGTGACATACCCTCAGCCCGATTCCGTACTTACCTTCCGCGACATACTTACCGAACACACCAAGGTACGTCCCTGGAGCGAGTTCGCCGTTGACCTTATCATAGGTGCCGGCGGAGACCGTCCGGTAGGATACAGGCAGGAGGCTTTCGCCCCGCTGCACCTCAAGCAACTGGCACAGGACGCAGTCATAACCGACACTGCAGGTGTTGAGAGACCTCTGGTTCTCCCCTACCTCCGTCTGGTCAACCCCTCGCACGGAGTTGATTTCGGAACTCCGGTATTCACACCCCTTCAGGTCATGTGGATGCTCTTTATGCTGGTTCTGCTGCTCACACTCATCGGATGGTACAGGAACAAGCCCTACCTGCTGATCGACATACTCCTGTTCGGAGCACAGGGAGTGGCAGGTATAATCGTGGCGCTCATGTATTTCTTCTCCGAGCACCCCACCCTGGATACCAACTGGCTGGTTATCTGCCTCAATCCGCTGCCGCTCATATTCCTGCCGTTCGCCATACGCAAAATCAGGAAAGGACGCCTTTCGGTCTTTATGGTCTACCAGTGTCTGGTGAGCACCGCGTTCCTACTCTTCTCGCCGGCCATCCCGCAGACGATTGAGCCCGCAGTGATGATTCTGATAGGCGCATTCGCACTCAGGGCATTCAGCACCGTCCTGTTTCAGCTCACATCGGGACTGCGCCAGGACCCTCAGCCCAAACCCCACACATGGCGCATCACCATAATACTGGCTGCACTGTCACTCTCCGTGCCGCTCAACGCCAAACCCGAAAAGAGTCCCAAGCTTGTGGTAGGTATAGTTGTTGACCAGCTTGACGAGGAGTGTCTGGAGCGCATGCTGCCCATCATGAGAAGCGGCGGACTGAAACGCCTGTGGACCGACGGATACAACCGCCCCAACACCACATTTGACTATGACGACATGGACCGTGCATCGGCCGTGGCATCAATACATACCGGAGCATCACCCTTCCAGCACGGAATTGTGGCCGGCCGATGGATGAACCCCAAGACTCTCATGCCCTCGTCACCCGTAGACGACAGCAACTATAAGGGCATCAACACCATCGAGATGTCGTCGCCCGGCAAACTTCTGGCAACCAATCTGGCCGATGAGATGAAGCTGGGTTCGGCCAACCGCTCCAAGGTTTGCTCCATAGCCATCGAGAGGGATGCCGCCATTCTGGCCGGGGGACACGACCCCGACGTGGTTATCTGGATGAACGACAACGACGCCCGATGGAGCACCTCGACCTATTACGGTTACCTGCCCGAATGGGTCAACGCCCGCAATGACAGCACATGGGACAATGTGGACTGGCGCCCCGCACTCTCTACAAGCATGTACATACCCGTATCGGACCACGAGCGCTACCGCCCATTCTCATACCCGCTGCGCAAGAACGACGTGTGGGACTGGCGCACCACCCCCTTCGCCAACGACCGTATTACCAATATGGCGCTGGCATCGGTCCAGGAGATGGAACTGGGTAAGGACGATACCCCCGACCTGCTTACGCTTACCTACTATGCCGGTAACTTCAAGCATACTCCCAACACCTTGTGGTCAATCGAGCAGCAGGATATCTACATCCGTCTGGATCAGAACATCGAGGAGCTTATCAATACCATTGTGGCAAGCGTGGGACTTGACAATGTGCTCTTTTTCCTTACCTCAACCGGTTATGTGGAGAACGCCGCTCCCGAACTGGGCGGCACACGCATCCCCACCGGTCAGGTGAGCATGGAGCGCGCAACCGCACTGCTCAGCCTGTACCTGTCGGCCAAATACGGCAGCGGCACATGGGTACGCACTTTTCACCGCAACCATATCTACCTTAACCACAACCTTATTGAGGATAAGGGGCTGGCACTGCACGAGGTGCTGGCCAACTGCGTGGACCTGCTGGTACAGGTAACCGGCATCAGGAGCGTGCTGCTTATGCGTGACCTGATGTCCACGGTTCCGGATATGGAGGCTGTGCGCAAACGCAACGGACTCAATACCGCCTGGTCGGGCGACATCATCATTGACGCCATTCCCGGTTGGGGCATATCGGACGAAAAGGAGGGTACCGTGTTCTACCGCAAGCCGGTAGCCAAGCCCTTCCCCATGATCCTGTACGGCAACGGTATCAGGGCCGAAATCAACCACGAGCCCATCTCGGTGAGTGTACTGGCTCCCACCATCTCCCTGATAACCCGCAACGACGCGCCCAACGCCTCATCGGCCGTTCCCCTAAAGAACCTCAAGTGACACAATAGGGACAGTCCCTTCCGTGTCACTTTTCAAACAATTGCTTTTCAGAACGTATAGTTCCGTTGCTGTAATGTGTTACTTTGATTGTCAGGCCGGAAGGCTCTTCCATACGACGGCCAAGCAGATTATAATACTCAGTCTTTACCTCTGTTACATCTTCTATGGGTTCAACGCCTGTGGTACTTGACGAAGGATCAATGAAAATCAATTTTGCTATGTATGTAGTATTGGGTTCACAATACTCTACCAGACCCGTTTCAAATATACTTCTGCAGACTTCTAGCACATCCAAATTGTCTGGAACTTCATATTTGCCATAAGACCTGCCGCTAGCTACTAAATGGAGATTGTAATCCCGAATAACTCCATCCTTATCATCTTTGGAGATATTCTCCTTAAAGGATAATAACAGTTTTCCATCAAGACCAAAACTATCAGGATTCTTATCCCCTAACTTTAGAGTTTCTTCATAAATACCTTCTTTAATATATTTCCGACTTAACCTTTGAACTGATTTCTCTTGAGAAAGAGCGTACATTGCATTTTCTACACACTCGGGATATGTAATAACAGTACACATACTATCATTATCCCATATTATATCCGCTTCTGCAAGATGATTCTTAATTATAGTTTCCACTGCGGTCTTATCGGTCAATGCATCTTTTTCCACCATAAATCTGTCAGGAAGGAGATACAAGTACTTCTTACTGTTGTAGTCGTAATAATACGGGAGACTTTCTTTGTCAACTGTTTGAACGGTCATTTCCCGGACACGATATAACTTATTTGGAGTGGCTATAAGGAAGTATCCGGATTCATGTAACTGGTTTGCGATATTAATAACATCCATCCCCTTTTGAATCATAACGTAACCCGATCTATTGTCACTCTGATAAGAAATCTCGAGACCTATTGACTCGAAAAGGGAATAGGCCATATTCGCATTTTCATCACTTAGACATGAGAACCATATCTCACCATCAAATCCATAAGTAGCGACCTCGCTTACCGGATACAAGCTCATCAGGTCCATATATACTTTCCTGAGCCACATCTTTTGAGCAAATAGAACAGTATCATTTTCCAAAAGATTATCAATTACATTGTCTAATTCTTCATTTTCGGATATTACCGAACAAACATCCGCAGCCTGGCTATACCATTCAAACTGAGCGTCCGGAAGAAACCTCGTCACCAAAGACTCTAACTCGGTTTTTGAGACATCAGAGTTTTTCCTGACAGTAAATTCATCCTCTAAAAAACAGATTTCAATAGGATAGATATCACTTGCTTTAGGAAAGAAAGGCCTACTGTCCGCATCGTAACCATATATAAAGAAGGTCTCAGAACTTATCTGATCCTGTCCCGCCGCCCAAATGGGCAGTCCCAGCAGCAAAAGCAATGTTATTACTACTCTTAGCCTTAAATCTTTCATTTTCATAATAACAATGTATAATAAGAATGAATGAATTGAGCGCAATTTACATATAATACTTCTTATTATCAAAGAATTATCTATAAAATGGCACGGAAGGGACTGTCCCTATTGTGTCACCTCCCAAATTATCACTACCTTTGCAGCAAATAATTAGAAATGGAAAAGAAATTCATCAGCCTTACCTATGACCTGATGCTCAAAGACGCAGACGGCAAGTTGTACAAGTACGAGAGCGCTACACGTGAAAGACCTTTTACCTTCATCACCGGCATAGGTTATGCACTGGACCTTTTTGAAAACAACGTAGGTTCAAAGAACGTAGGCGAAAGCTTTGAATTCGAGATTCCCTCGGCTCAGGCTTACGGAGAATACAGCAAGGAGAACGTCCTGGACCTGGACAAGGGTATTTTCCTGCGCGACGGCGTGTTCGATGACGAGCATGTAAAGGTTGGCGCAATCATTCCCCTGAGCGACGGTCAGCAGACATTCAACGCTACTGTAACAAATATTACCGACGATAAGGTCACAGTTGACCTGAACCATCCCCTGGCAGGTGAGGACCTGACCTTCAAGGGAGTCATTCTGGAGTCACGTCCTGCCACACAGGAGGAGATTGACGCCATCCTGCACCCCAAATGCAAGGGCTGCGGCGGTGGTTGCAGCGGCGGCGACTGCAATGGAGGTGACTGCAACTGCGACGGAGACTGCAAAAAATAATCCGATATGAATACTTTGGGCCAACTTCTCACACTGACCACTTTCGGCGAGAGCCACGGCCCCGCCATAGGTGGTGTACTGGACGGATTCCCCGCAGGGATTACCGTCGACCTTGACTATGTACGCGAGTGCATGCAGCGCCGCCGTCCCGGACAGAGCACCGTGACCACCGGCCGTCAGGAAAAAGACGAGGTTGAGTTCCTGTCAGGACTGCTTGACGGTGTATCGACCGGAGCGCCCATAGCTTTTATCATACGCAACAACGACCAGCACTCATCGGATTACGATGAACTCAAGGACCTGTTCCGTCCGTCACATGCCGATTATGCCTGGGAACAGCGCTACGGCATACGCGACTGGCGCGGCGGCGGACGCTCATCGGCCCGCGTGACCGCACCCATATGCGTAGCCGGTGCACTTGCCACCCTGGCGATGCGCAAGTTCATCCCCTCACTTCAGATTACCGCATTCACATCACAGATAGGCCCGTTCTCCACCAACCCCGCAAATGACATGGACTACACCACTGTCATGGCTGAGAGCAACGTTGTCCGTTGCCCGGACGGTGAACTGGCATCAAAGATGGAGGAGTATATCAAGCAACTCCGCACGGAACAGGATTCCACCGGAGGATGCGTGACATGCGTAGTTCGCGGTCTGCCGGCAGGTATAGGCAATCCCGTATTTGACAAGCTTGAGGCCTCACTGGCAAAAGCCATGCTGGGCATAAACGCAGCCAAGGCATTCGAGTACGGCGACGGATTCGCAGCCGCTGCACAGCGCGGATCGGAGCATAATGACGCTTTCTGTCTGGAAAACGGGCAGGTATCAACAAAGACAAATCACAGCGGAGGTATTCAGGGAGGTATCAGTAATGGTCAGCCTATAAGATTCCGCGTGGCATTCAAGCCCACCCCCACAATAGGCCGCGAGCAGCAGACCGTAACCCGTGACGGTCGTGAGACCACGATCGCCGCCAAGGGACGTCATGATCCGTGCGTTGTTCCGCGTGCCGTTCCGGTAGTGGAGGCACTCACGGCTCTGGTCCTGCTGGACCAATACATCTCATCGAAATAACTTTTCAAAATTGTCCGCAAGCTCCTGCATTGAATGAAGCAGGACTGCAGGGCCTTCGGTCTCCAGAATCTCATCCTCCAGAGGACCAGTGTTAACTGCTATGGTATCAATCCCGGCAGCTACTGCTGCACGTATTCCAAGCGGAGCATTCTCAACCACCACAGCCTGGCTGGCAGGAACACCTGCAATCTGCAATCCCTTGAGATAGGGATCGGGATACGGTTTGCCGCGCTTTACCTCGAAGGCGGTAACCATACGGTCACGGGTTATAAAGCCTTCGTAATCCCTCTGCACACGCTCAATCAGGTTCTTCTGGCCCGATCCGGTAACAATAAGTATCTTAAGCCCGGCGGCGGCAGCCTTACGGAACACCTCAAGGGCTCCGGGCATCATTCGTGCCTCGGGCATGGAACGGAACAGGCTGGCCTTGTATCCGTATATATCATCAATCTCACTCTGGGTAGCCTCATAGCCGCGGTCACGCAGGCTGATACGGACCACCGTGTCATGTCCGGTAGCACCCTCGTTCAGATAGACATCGTGAGGTGTCATGTGCATGCCGAACTTGGCCATAGCCTCGCTCCAGGCTTTGGAGTGGTTGGGCATGGAATCATACAAAACGCCATCCATGTCAAACAGGATGGCGCTTTTGTCTTTGAGTGAGAATAATTTCATTCTTATTTCTTAATGCGGGCAAGAATAGCCTTTGACTCCTCCTCGTAACCGGGTTTGTTAAGCAGGGCAAACATATTCTTCTTGTAAGCCTCTACACCGGGCTGGTTGAAAGGATTCACTCCAAGTACATATCCGCTTATGCCGCAGCCCTTCTCAAACATATAGATGAGCTGGCCTATCCAGTACTCACTCAGTTCAGGAATGGTAATGCGGATATTCGGTACGCCACCGTCAACATGAGCCAGCTGTGTACCCAGTTCTGCCATCTTGTTGACCTCATCAACATGCTTTCCTGCCAGGAAGTTAAGGCCGTCAAGGTTCTCCTCATCTGCAGGAACAAGCATTGAATGCTGTACCTTATCGACCGATATCACAGTCTCGAATATGGAACGCTCGCCCTCCTGGATCCACTGACCCATGGAGTGAAGGTCTGTAGAGAAGTCTACTGAGGCGGGGAATATACCCTTGTTCTCCTTGCCTTCTGACTCTCCGTAGAGCTGCTTCCACCACTCGCTCAGATAGTGCAGCTTAGGCTGGAAGTTTACGAGTATCTCTATCTTCTTGCCGCTGCGATACAGGGCGTTACGTGCTGCAGCATACTGAGCGGCAGGATTCTGGTCAAACGGAGTGCTGCTGGCGGTCATCTTCTCCATATCGGCGGCACCCTGAACCAGTTTCTCAATATCGAATCCGGCAATTGCAATAGGCAGCAGACCAACCGGAGTGAGGACTGAGAAACGACCTCCTACGTTATCGGGGATGATGAAACTACGGTAACCCTCCTTGTCAGCGCATACACGGGCTGCACCGCGTTTGGCATCGGTAATGGCAACAATGACCTTACGTGCCACATCCTTGCCGCGCTGCTGCTCGCACTGTTTCTTAAGCAGACGGAAAGCAAGTGCGGTCTCAGTGGTTGTACCGGACTTGGAAATATTGATTACTCCGAACTTACGGTCCTTGAGGTACTGGGTAAGCTCGTAGAGGTAATCCTCGCTTATGTTATGACCGGCAAAAAGAATCTGGGGATTCTTCTTATCCTGGATAAGCTGGGTAAAGCTGTTGCTCAAGGCCTCAATCACTGCACGTGATCCCAGGTAGCTACCGCCTATGCCGGCTACCACCACAACCTCGCAGTTGCTGCGAAGTACCTGGGCGGTCTCCCTGATATCAGCGATAAGGCCCTTGTCCATCTTTGAGGCAAGGTCTACCCAACCTATAAAGTCATTTCCGGCACCGGTGCCGTTTTCAAGTTTCAGGATTGACTCCTTGACGACAGGCTCAAGAGCCTTGATGTCGCTCTGGGGTACAAAATCCAGGATACGTGAACAGTCAATCTTAATCATAAAGCAATCATTTAAAAGAGTCGGTGAGAAGTTTAATCTCTATAACAGGTGATATATGTTCGTACAGTATGTTGTAAATGGCATCAAGGATGGGCATATTGACACGGTAATGCTCGTTTATCTCCTTCATGCACTTGGTTCCGTAGTAACCCTCGGCTATCATCTCCATCTCCAGCTGGGCGGCCTTTACCGAATAGCCCTTGCCTACCATGGTACCGAACACGCGGTTACGGCTGAAGTTAGAGTAACCGGTAACCAGCAGGTCACCCAGGTAGACCGAGTCGTTCACGGCACGGTTGGGCATGGGACGCGCGGTAGCCAGGAAACTGTTCATCTCCTGGATGGCGTTGGACATAAGCACAGCCTGGAAGTTGTCACCGTACTTGAGTCCGCTGCATATACCGGCTGCAATGGCGTATACGTTCTTGAGCACGGAGCTGAACTCTATGCCAGCCACATCCTCCGATACCGAAGTTTTGACATATGAGTTGGTGAGCTTGCGGGCAATACCCTGCGCGTTCTCAATCTCCTGGCATCCTACGGTCAGGTAAGAGAGACGCTCCAGAGCAACCTCCTCGGCATGGCACGGACCTGCCACAACGGAAATATTCTCCATGGGAACGCCGTAGTAGCGATGGAAATAGTCCGACATGAGCAGATTGTCATCTGGCACTATACCCTTGATAGCCGATACTATGAACTTGTCGCGAAGCTTAACCTTGAGCTTCTTCATGTGGCTCTTGAAGTAAGGTGAGGGAGTTACGAACACCAGTATTTCAGAGTCCTCCACGACCTGGTTGATATCGGACGAGAAGTTTATCCGGTTCACATCGAACTGGACACCGGTAAGATACGCCGGGTTGTGTCCCAGACGCTTAAAGTCGGCAATACGGTCATCACGGCGGATGTACCAGTTAATGGAATCCTCAGTTGACAGCAGTATCTTGGCTATTGCTGTTGCCCAGCTGCCGCCACCCATAATTGCCAGTTTTCCCTGTGGAATTGCCATAACTATATATCTTTAATCCTTGCTTTCAGGTTTCATCTGCGGGAAGAAGAGCACCTCCTGGATAGCCTGCTGTCCGGTCATAAGCATTACCAGACGGTCTATTCCGATGCCGATACCGCTTGTGGGAGGCATGCCGTACTCCAGAGCACGCACAAAATCCTGATCTATGAACATAGCCTCGTCATCACCCTTCTGGCTCAGGCGCAGCTGATCCTGGAAACGCTCGTACTGATCGATGGGATCGTTGAGCTCGCTGTATGCGTTGGCCAGTTCCTTGCCGTTCACCATCAGCTCGAAACGCTCGGTAAGACCGGGCTTGCTGCGGTGCATCTTGGTAAGGGGTGACATCTCCACAGGATAGTCGGTGATGAATGTAGGCTGTATGAATGTACCCTCGCAGGTCTCGCCGAATATCTCGTCAATGAGTTTGCCCTTGCCCATGGAAGGTGTAACCTCCACACCGCACTTTTTGGCAACCTCACGCATCTGATCCTCACTCATGCCCTCCAGGTCGTAACCTGTCTTCTCCTTGATGGCCTCAAGGATAGGCAGACGGCGGTAAGGTGCCTTGAAGTCAACCTCGTTGTCGCCGACCTTGACCTTGGTGGTGCCGTTGGTCTCAATGGCAATCTTCTCGAGCAGTTTCTCAGTAAAGTCCATCATCCAGTTGTAGTCCTTGTATGCTACGTAGAGCTCCATGCAGGTGAACTCAGGATTGTGGGTGCGGTCCATACCCTCGTTGCGGAAGTTCTTGCCGATCTCGTATACACCCTCAAATCCGCCTACGATAAGACGCTTCAGATAAAGCTCCGTGGCGATACGGCAGTACAGATCTATGTCAAGGGTGTTATGGTGTGTGATGAACGGACGTGCGCTTGCACCTCCGGGGATTGACTGAAGTATAGGAGTCTCAACCTCGGTATAGCCGGCACCGTCCAGAACTGAACGCAGTGTGCGGATAACCTTGGTGCGCTTGAGGAATGTCTCCTTTACGCCCTCGTTAACCACCAGGTCAACGTAACGCATGCGGTAACGCAGGTCGGGATCATCGAACTTGTCGTATGCAACGCCATCCTTGTACTTTACGATAGGCAGCGGACGCAGTGACTTGGACAGGACGGTCAGTTTCTTGGCGTGGATTGTGATCTCACCCATCTGTGTGCGGAACACAAAACCCTCGATGCCGATGAAATCGCCTATGTCAAGGAGTTTCTTGAATACCTTGTTGTACATCTCCTTGTCCTCCTCGTCGGGGCAGATGTCGTCACGGGTTATATAGACCTGGATACGGCCTGTGGAATCCATGAGTTCGATGAATGATGCCTTACCCATAATGCGGCGGCTCATCATACGGCCCGCAACGCAAACCTGGCGGGGCTCATCATCGTCCTTGAAATTCTCTTTTATCTCTGTTGCAAAAGCATTGGTAGGATACATGGCTGCGGGATAGGGATCGATGCCCATTGCGCGCAACTCCTTCAAGCTCTCTCTTCTGAATAGTTCCTGATCGCTTAATTCCATTTCTAATACTGTATTACAGCCGGCAAAGGTACTAAAAAATAAAGTAATAGCGGCACTTTTGGCACCGCTATTACCTTATTTTAGCATTGGTTCAATGTTTATTTGCCCAAAAGCCCGAATATGGTGTTGAGCGACGAGAGTGTGCTTGACACCTCATCCTTGGCATCGGACAACATCTCTACAGCCTCGGAGGCAGCGTTCTGTGCTGTGCTGGCCACCTGGGCGGTTGTCTGCTGGGCGGTCTGGGCGGTCTGCTCCACGGTCTTCTGGGCCGATGAGGCCTGATCCGTCTGGCTTACGGCAGCCATTACGCCGGCAGCTGCGAGTGTCGAAAGGTCCGTTCCGTTTGCAAGAGTCTGAAGAGTACTGGTTACGGGATTGGCAGTCTGTTTTGTCACCAGGTTGTCGGATCCGAGTATCAGACCGGATGCAAAATCGGAATAGAATGCGCTCTTGTCATCTACTCCCTTAAGTCCCTGAATGCCGTTGGCCAACTGAGAGAGCATGATGATGTTGCTCAGGTTGGTCACGTCAATCTGACCGTCTGTCTTATACTGTGAGTAAAGGCTCTTGAGTGCTGCTCCGGATGCCTGTCCGCTTACGGATGCACTGCCGTTCTTTGCTCCGATACCAAGTATGCTGCATGACACTGTCATCAGACATACTGCCAAACACACTAAAATACCAAATAACTTCTTCATATCTTTTGAATTAATGATTGGTTACCTCATCATCATGGTTGCCCCGCTGGGCTGCATCTCAAACTGGTAAGGCTTTTTGGTCTTGATTTTGAGAGTCTTGAGGGTGGGCTCCAGTGTCTTGGGGTCGTCGGTATAGAACTGAACCTCGCCGTCACCCAGGAATGAAAGGTCAATCTTTGACTTGATAACATCCTTGGTAGCGTTGAGGCCGGCTACGAACCAGCGGCCGTCGGTTGACTTACGTGCCAGGATCACATACTTGCCGGGATAGCCGTCCAGAAAACGGGTCTCGGTCCATGTTGTGGGAGCCTCACGCAGCCAGTCCATGCAGATCTTGGGAGCATCCTCCAGGTTGTTGGGGCAGATGGCAATGTTCTGTATCGGGTTCTGGAATATAACCTCGGTAGCAATCTGGAATATGGGAGTGGTCTTGAGCTGTGATCCGCGACCGCTGTTGGTCTTGTTCAGGATGCGGTTCATAAAGCAGCCTCCGAACTCCATGCAGCCTACAGTGTTACGGATAAAGGGATGTAGAGTGGCCTTGAAAGCCTCCTCGTCGCATGAGCCCTGACCAAAGTACATGTTCTCAGATGCCAGCACAGCCTCCGATCCTACGTAGTTGGGATACATTCTCTCCCATCCGCGGGGCAGTGTGCAACCGTGGAATATGCACATGATTCCGTGGTCGTTTGCATCGGACAGAACCTCCTCGTAAAGACGGATGGTCTCCTGCTTGTCGCCGCCCCAGAAATCAACCTTGATTCCCTTGCAGCCTACCTTTTCGAGCCATGCCATCTCCTGCTTGCGGATAATGGAGTTGTCCATCTTGCAGATGGGGCTCTGTACTATATCGTTCCAGTAGCCGCTTGAGCTGTACCACAGGAATACGTCCACGTTCTTTGAATTGGCATACTTGATGAGCTGCTCCATGCGCTCGTAGCCGATGTTCTCATCCCAGCCAGCATCGATCAGGATATACTCCCAACCCATGGCGCTGGCCAGGTCGATGAACTTGACCTGATCGTCCCAGTTGCATGATGCATCCTGCCATACAATCCAGCTCCATGTACTGCGGCCGTATACATACTCGCGTGAGGGAGCGTAGAGAGGCTCTACATAGTCCCACATGACGGTTGTCTCCACGATAGGCTTGAGGTCGGCACCCACGGTGATGGTACGCCAGGGGGTAGATGCGGGAAGACGGAATGCAGGGCATACGGTTCCTATGCCGTTGTTCTCATCGGGCATGGGGAACTCAATCTTATAGGTGTTGTCCTTGCAGTCACCCAGACGTGATGCGCAGTAACTGCTGCTTACGCCGGTCTCGCAAAGCATTACCCAACCGCTCTCTCCTACATGGAACAGGCCGGGGAATGTGTAGCCGTGACCGTACTGTGAGCGTACGTTCATCTGTCCGTCGTTTGAGTAACCCTCCTCATAGCTGGGCTTGCTGCGCTGCCAGCCAATCATGGCGTCACTCTGCGGAGTCAGGAATGTGGTGGTGCCGTCAGGGAAGCGGAAACCTGTGTTCTCAAAAAGAACGCGGGTGCTTGCGCGCTGACGGGGTTTGGGTATGTTATAGCGAATGGCTATGTCATTGTCGCTTACACGGAACTCGAACTCGATGTTCTGGTTTGCGGCATTCTTGAGCTCAATCACTGCTGCATTGTAGGCATGGCTTACATGAGCTGTCTTGATGCGGTCCATGGTGTAATCCACCTGGGCGCTCTGGGTCTTGCACTCCACGAGTGTAAGATTCTTGGTAAAGTCACCGTTGCCGGCCTCACGTCCCTGGGGCAGTCCCTCAAGGGTGGGTTTTGAGCCCATATCAAGCATGATGCCGATAGGTGATTCCTCGAGCATCTGCTTTCCGTTATACTTTACTGAATAGGTGGGATTCTCGGTTCCCGTAAGGTTGAAAGATACCACAAGGCGTCCGTCCGGACTGACAAGATCAGGAACACCTGCGCTCTCCTGGGCATTCGCACCCAGGCAAACAAGCGCCATGGCCATTGCATAGAATAATGTTTTCTTCATAAGTGTTATAGTTGTAAGTTTCCAGTAAAAACAGGTAAAAACAGTATCAGAACATGCGGAAGCTCAGACGGAGCGTAACCTGCGGATAGAAAGGATACTTGTCCACATACTCAAGTATCTCCTTTGAATCGTTGCCGAATGCATCGGCTGCCTGGGTTATCGATCCTACCTCCTTGTCCTGGCAGTAGAGCACCGAGTTATGATATATCATGGCGCCCATCTCAAACTGAAGTCCGATGAACTTGTTGGGGATGCAGCGTCCCAGACCGATACCCACGTAGTACTTCAAGGGATCGAACCGGTAATCGGCCTGCATGAATCCGCAACCGTCAACCTCCTTGACGGCGTAGCTCTCGTCGCCTATCTTGACAGCGAGTTCACGCTCGGGTGCCAGGGGATTTATTGAATGCTCATACTCGTTGAGTTCCTTCAGGGCTGCCCAGTCATTCTCGGTGGTCTTACCGCTCAGTCCTACAAAAGGCTGATCCTGCTTGGATGAGGGAGTATAGTATACACCGCCGGCCAGATAGAGACGTCCCGTTGCAAAGGGATACCAGTTGATCATGGCCTTGAAGTTGGTAAGACCCATCTGCAGACCGGTATTGATTATTGCCTCGTCACCGAACTTGTGCTGAAAATGTACAATGGGATCATACGTCTCCTGGGCCTCCTTAAGTTCCCTGGTGTCTATGCTGATGTCTGTATTGAAAAGGTCTCCCGAGGGAACCCAGTTGTAACCGGCCTTGATGACCAGATGTTTCTGAATCGGCATGGCTACCTCGACACCGATACCGTGCAGGCCTATTTCGGCGCCTACGGAAAGATGACGGAAAGCCTCCATGTTGTCCTGTGCGTTCATGAAGCCGGCTGTTGCGGCCACCATAAAAGTCAGAAAGAGTCTCTTCATATTGTAATAAACTATTGTGATCAGGTTGCTTGCATAATTGGCCGATGCAAAAATAAGCCATTATTGCTCAGCGCAAAAATAAATCCCGAAATAATTGCTTAACTTCGCGTCCGGTAAAATCACGCACCCATAGTTCAATGGATCAGAACATGGGATTCCGGTTCCCAAGATTAGGGTTCGATTCCCTATGGGTGTACCAATAAGGAGAGACTACCATTCGATGGGAGTCTCTCCGTGTTTTATGAGCCAATCGTTGGCTTGGCTGAAGTGATGGTTGCCAAAGAAGCCGTTGTAAGCTGACAGGGGCGATGGATGGGCCGATGAGAGGACAAGATGGCGGGTGCGGTCTATGATTGCACCTTTTTTCTTTGCGTAGCCTCCCCAGAGAATGAACACCAGACCGTCGCGGCCTGCATTGAGTTCACGGATTGCAGCATCGGTAAACTCCTCCCATCCCTTTCCCTGATGTGATCCGGCCTGACCGGCACGGACAGTCAGAGTTGCGTTGAGCAGCAGAACACCCTGTCGGGCCCACCGGGTAAGGTCACCGCTTGGAGGAACGGGCTTGCCCAGATCATCACTTATCTCCTTGAATATATTCCTGAGTGAGGGCGGAAAGGGCACTCCGTCGTTAACCGAGAAGCAGAGCCCGTGAGCCTGTCCCGGCTCGTGATAGGGATCCTGCCCTATTATGACCACCTTGACCCTGTCGAACGGACACAGGTCAAAGGCGTTGAAAATCAGTCCGCCCGGAGGATAGACCGGACCATGAGCATACTCATTCCTGACAAAGTCTGTCAAAGTCTTGAAATAAGGCTTGTCAAACTCCGTCTGCAGATGCTCCTTCCAACTGCTGTCTATCCGAACGTCCATATTATAAGAAGTTGAGAATTGAGAGTTGAGAATTGAGAATTGAGAATTGAGAATTAAATCGCAGAACCTGCGTGAGTTTTACGCAGGTGCGTTCGTATCAATTCTCAATTTTCAATTTTCAATTCTCAATTATATAAGTTGTATTCCTGCTTTGGCGCACTGTGCGCGCATGTCATCGGGCCATATGCTGGCCTGAATCTCACCCACGTGAGCCTTCTGAAGGAAGAGCATGCACAGACGTGACTGGCCGATACCGCCACCGATTGACAGAGGCAGCTCGCCTGAGAGCAGTTTCTTGTGGAAGTAGAGTTCCTTGCGCTCATTCTTGCCGCAAAGGTCAAGCTGACGGAGCAGAGACTCCTTGTCCACGCGGATACCCATCGAAGAGAGCTCCATGGCACGACCCAGGATGGGGTTCCATACCAGAAGGTCACCGTTGAGTCCCAGGAAACCGTCCTGGTTGGGAGTGGTCCAGTCGTCGTAGTCCGGAGCACGAAGGTCATGTTCCTGACCATCGCCCAGCTTTCCGCCGATTCCCATTATGAACACTGCTCCGTGTTCACGGCAGATCGCGTCCTCACGCTCCTTGGGGGTCTTGTCGGGGTAAAGACGGCGCAGTTCTTCGGAGTGAATGAAGAAAACCTCGCGGGCCAGGAACGGCTCCAGCTGAGGATATGTCTCATTTATCAGATACTCAGTACGTAACATTGCTGAGTAGATCTTGCGAACAATACGCTTAAGGAAGTCTATGTTACGGTCTTCGGCAGTGATTGTGCGTTCCCAGTCCCACTGGTCAACATAGAGAGAATGCAGGTTGCCCAGACTCTCATCGGCACGGATGGCATTCATGTCGGTATAGATTCCGTAACCGGGTTTGATGTTGTACTCGGCAAGTGTCAGACGCTTCCATTTGGCAAGCGAGTGAACGACTTCGGCCTTGGCGTCTCCAAGGTCCTTTATGGGGAATGTCACAGCCCTCTCAACTCCGTTCAGGTCGTCGTTGATACCCATGCCTTTAAGTACGAACAAGGGGGCGGTAACTCTTCTAAGCTGCAATCCGGTGGAAAGGTTCTGCTGGAAAAACTCCTTGATCAGTTTGATACCCTGCTCTGTCTGCTGCATGGACATGAGCGGCTTGTAATTCTCAGGAATAATCAGATAGCTCATAGTATACTTGTTTTAATCGTCATACCAGTTTACGTAACTGTTGTAGCTTGAGCGCTTCTTGATCTTGAGGAGGTCCGAAAGCATGCTCGAATTGGCCCTGACAGTAAAGTTATATGATGTGTAAGGCTTGAGAACCACGCTGCATGACATGTTGAAGCAGTGCAGGTCTCTGGTAATACTCATCGTGGTCATCGTAAAGTCGTGATAGGTAAAGTCCCAACCCGACGAGAAATTGATGTTCCACTTGTTGGTAAGTTTCATATTGCCCGACATGTTCAGGCTGTGTGAAAGCTTCCACGGGTAGCGCATACGCTTAACGTTAATCTGGGCTGCGGTGTTCTCACGCATGGAGATACCGTACGATAGCGAGAAAGACCATGGCAGTGAATACTTGACATAGCCGTCTTCGTCCACAGCAGCCGTTCCACCCTTATTGGGAGCCGATTGTCCTCTGGGTGACATAGTGCGGTCGGCATTGGGATTCTCGTTGTACTCCTCCTCTTCTTCCTCCTCTTCCTCGCTGCTACGGTGGAACAGGTTGTTCCATCTGTTTCGCCAATCGTTCAGAGTATTGTTTGAGAATGTGTACGAGAAATTCTGACTCATGCCCTGGAATCGGCCGAACCTACCGTAGGAGTACTCGGTGCGGTCACCCACAACAACCTTGCCGTTCTTGTCGAACTCATAGGCGTATGTGGCCCATGTGGCGTTCAGGCTGAATGTGTGGTTTCCGGGCAGCTTAAGGCGGAGTCTGGTAGTGAGGTTACTCCATGGCTTGCGTACGGCGGCAAAGTTATAGGACATGGAGGCGCCCAACTCGTCAATGATGCTTACGTTCCTTTCGCCGCGCAGGGTATCCCTGTCGTCACGCACCTTGACCTCGATGTTGTTGCCCACGCTCATGGAGAGTGTTCCCGATTTGCCCTTTCCGGGCACACCGTACATGGAACCTGTGTAGGGCGAGTATTCCACCGTACGCACCTCGCCGTTCTCATCGGTATAGACATACGTATCGTAGTAGCCGTAACGGGCGGCGCTGAAATCGGGCGACATACTGTAGCTCACCGACGGGGTGAATACGTGACGCGCAGCAACAAGCTTCTCGCCGAACAACTTCTTCCAGAGCGAGGTAGGCAGGTACATACCGTACAACTTTGTGCTGGCGCTCACGCTCATATTGTAGTTGTAAACGCGGTTAAAGCCGTAAACGGTATCCCTTACGGCAGCTTTCTGGGTATCATCCCAGTGTTGCATGACCTTATACGAGTACCATCGGGAGGTATAGTTGAACGACGGGGTCACGTTTATGTTCTTGAGCACCTGGAAAGTCGCGCTCACGGGAATGGAGTGCGTCATACCGTTACGCCAGTCGCGTACTATGCTCTTATCCAGGAGTTCATTCTCCTTGCACGATATGCTGTTGCTGAGCGAACCGGTATAAGTGAACGATATCTTTTCGTACCACTTGTCCTTGCCGGCCACCTTCTTGCGCTTGAACGGATATATACGCTGCAGTGACAGAGACAACGAAGGCAGGTTAACGGAGAGCGTTGAGTCACGCATGTTCTGCGTCAGGTTCATTGAACTGGACAGCGAGAGTCCTATTGACGGGAAGCTCCTTGAGTAACTCACACTTGAAGTCCTGGTACTCTGTGTAGTAAGTGCCGGGTTGTACAGGCTGGTCAGGTTGGAGCGCTCGTAACTCTGGGTTGCGAAGTTTACGCTGGCCGAGAAATTCTGATAGGGATTCGCCTTGGAATCCTGACGGTGTGACCATCTGACCTTGAAATCCTTGGTAACCGAGTAATCCGGCAGTCCCTTGTCACCCAGTTTGGTAGTCAGAGAACTGACGTAGAAGTTACCGTTGTACTTGTATCTCTTCTTGTACTTGCTCTCGGCCGACATACCCCACGAGCCCTTGGTGAATATCTCACCCAGCACCTTCAGGTCAAAATAGTCGGACAGGGCAAAATAGTATCCGCCGTCCTTGAGGTAGAAACCGCGTTCCATCTCATCGCCGTAGGTAGGAACGATTATGCCCGATGCGTAATCACCCTCCAGGAACGGGAAGAAACCGAAGGGGATAAAGAGAGGCAGGGGCACACCCATCACTTCCAGATATGCGGGGCCGAATATTACATCGCGGCCGGGGCGCACCTTGGCACGGGTAAAGCGGATATTGAAATGGGGATCCTCGTGATCATCACACGTAGTGTAGATACCGTCGGCAATGTAATACTCGCCCTCCGGACCCTTCTTGGCCTCGGCACTGGTCATGTAGCCTTCGCCCTGCTGGGTGATGATCTCGTTGATGTAACCCTTCTCGGTCTTGAAGTTGTAGCTGATATGGTTGGACTCGTACGGAGTGCCGCCATCCTTGAATATGGGGGTACCGCTCAACTCACCCAGCGAGTCCCTGACGCCGTCGGCATACACCAGGCTGCTGTCCATCTGCATCTTGATGACGGCTGCGGTAAGCTCCACATTCTGGTAGTTTACCTTACCGTTACCGAACAGCGATGCATAACCGCCGTTGTCCCAGATCATGGAGTCGCTTGACTCATAGACCACCGGGGCATCCAGCGCTTCTTTCTTTCTCTTGGGGGGGACCGAATCCTGAACGGCCATGACAGAGTCCATTGCCGCCTTGATGGGATCGGCCACGGCAAGGGAGTCGGCAGTCAAAGGCTGAGCCTGAAGGACACTGTCTGCAACGGCAATTGAATCCGCCGCACTCTGCGATGCGGCATTACCGGTTGACAGGAACACTCCGAGGAGTATCGGAATCCATATTTTGTGTTGTCTCTTCCTCACTTTGACAGGCCTTCGGTCTTATCAAACTGCAAAAGTATCTATAAAAGATTGAATAACCGCATACGCGCGGGTGTTTTCAAGTTTTTTAAATAGTCTTAGACTTGAAATCAGAGAAAAACGGCACACCAGCCCCTGAAAATCTCCACACCTTCCGGTCCGAACTTCTCGAGGCTCTGTATGGCCTGCTCCACCGTTTTCTCCTCGGCGGGACGGGTCTTGGAAAAGAACTTGTCGGCAAAACAGACCACCTTCTCCTCAACCGACACCGGAACCATCTCCCTGTGAGGTACAGGGAGGTCGCGTTCCAGTATCTGTTTAAGGGTCAGGCCTGTGCCCGTATGGCGCTCTGCAACCAGTGCATGACGGGGCAGCCCCTCGCTTCGGAGCAGGTCGGCACCCAAGTAGCCGTGGCACAGGTAATGGTATTTGCCAAAGCAGTGGATCTTATCGGCATCTGTAAGGAAAATTCCTATATCATGAAGCATGGCCGCCTCCTCCACAAACGCTGCATCGGCACCCAGTTCCGGGTGCGCGGCCACAATCTTCAGGGCCTTGTCGGCGACAAGGCGGCTGTGGAGCATCAACAGATCCCTGAGGGGCTGATTGTCAGAGTAATACTTGTCAATCACCCCCATCCACAGGCTTTCGTTTCCTACGCTCATCTTAAAGGTGCGATTACAAAGCTGTATGAATAGTCACCGTAGTGCAGCTTATAAGGCTCCAGCGGTGTGGCGCCCCAACTGTTCACGCATGCCAGACCGTACTGAGCCTTGTCGATATGCACAACGGTATAGGGACGCGGAGTAAGGTCTCCTGCATGTACGTTATGCTTCTGCGGGCCCTCGTCCAGATCGGCGGTGGTATAGTTGAGTGACGACATACTCAGAGGAGCGTCGCTGTAGAACTCCAGACCCAGGCCGTCGGAGTTTGTCACACGCCACCAGCGCACATCGGTCTTGTTACCGTTCTCCTGCGGACGGATGTAGGGGAAATACTGGTCTGCCACTGAACTCTTGTATATACCCAGGAACTGCGAGTTGTTACGGTCCGAGTAGTTCTCAACCGGGCCGCGGCCGTAGAACTCAACCTGGTCAAACTCACGGGCCATGTTCATGGTCATACCGAACTTGAACAGGTCGGGCATACCCTGCTGACGCGGTCCGCGCTGACCCTGACGCTGGGGAGCGGCCTGAGCCATGGCCTGTCTGGCCTCCTCGGGACGGGTTATCATCTTCTGGGATACATGCATATAACCTTCGCGGTCCAGCACATACTCTATCTCAACTGATGCATAGAGCTGCTCTATCTCGTATTTTACGTTAACCTTGCCCAGGCCGTCCTCAACCTTGCACTCAAAGGCGGTGCGTCTGAGGTTTGGATTGCGCCATGCCTGCATGCGTGTGTGCAGGTTTGCTCCGTAGTCGTTATCGGTGGGTGCGCGCCAAAAATCACTCTTGAGCTGGGTTCCGTTCTGTGTTATCTGCTTGCCGTCAATATCGATGTAATCTATCCAGCCGCTGTTCTTGTTGAAGGTATATACAACACCGGCAGCCTCAAGCTTGACATAAGCCACAGCCTCATCTATCTTGACATCTCCACTGTTCACGGCAGCCATCTGCGGAAACTCGTAGCCCGAAACCTCAAACTGGTTATGTGCCACTACGAAATCCTTCTCAAGCAGGGGAGCGGCCTCTTTCAGCTTGAACTCAACCTCCACCAGTATCTCCTTACCGGCCGGAGCCTTCTTAATCGCTTTGGCAAGATCTGATGATGTAACCTTTACCCTGCTCTGGGCGGCAATCTTGGGCAGCTTTATCTGACCGCGCGACACCTCGGTGCCATCGGCCGTCAACACATACTCCATATAGTATGCCGACAGGTCGGTATAGAAGTTCTCGTTGTAAACCTCTATGACACCCTTCTTAAGGTCAACCGGTGTAGCCCAGATATTCTGGTAGAAATACTGTACCTCATATGCGTGCGGGTTCCAGCGGCGGTCCGGTGCAATCAGTCCGTTGCAGTTGAAGTTCTGGTCCGATGTGGGATAACGTCCTTCGTCACCTCCGTAAAGGAAAATCTCCTTTCCATCGGCGTTTTTGCCATAGACAGCCTGGTCAACAAAGTCCCAGATAAAGCCGCCCTGAACCGAGCGGTTGGCACGGATTATATCCCAGTACTCCTTGAATCCTCCCTCGGAATTACCCATGGCGTGGGCGTACTCGCACTCAATCATGGGACGCGGGTCATTACCCTTCTCATGGCGTTCCATGGCGCCGTAATCAGCGTACATGGGACAGTGGATATCACAATGGTCAGGTGAACCGGTTGCTCCCTCATACTGAACGGGGCGAGTCGGGTCATACTCCTTGATCCACTTGTAGCAGGTCACAAAGTTCTGGCCGTCGCCATCCTCGTTACCCATTGACCACACTATGATAGACGGGTGGTTCTTATAGGTTATGACATTTGACTTGTTACGCTCCAGATGAGCCTGCTCATACTCCGGATTGCGGGCCAGCGGACTGGGACCGTACATCATGCCGTGTCCCTCCAGATTGGCCTCGGCCACCAGATAGATACCATATTCGTCACACAGGTCATACCAGCGGGGGTCATCAGGATAGTGGCTGGTACGTACCGCGTTGATATTCATCTGTTTCATGATCTGAATATCTTCAATCATACGCTCCAGCGGAACCACATATCCTCCGTAGGGGTCCATCTCATGACGGTCGGCACCCTTTATAAGGATGGGCTGGCCGTTTACCAGAAGCTGGCGGTCACGTATCTCCACCTCACGGAATCCCACCTTCTGGGGAATCACCTCAAGCACCTTGCCGTCAGTATCGGAAAGGGTCATATAAAGGGTGTAAAGATACGGGGTCTCCGCAGTCCATTTGTAAGGATTCTTTATCGAAACAGAAGTTTTGGCGGCACCATCCTTTACGGTCAGGTTTCCGCTCCACACACTCTTACCGGATCCATCCTTGAGCTGGAGTCCCAGGTTCTTGCCGTCAGCTCCCACAAAGCTTGCATCAAAATCAAGGGTGGCGTTTATGTATTTTGAATCCAGATCAGTCACGACACGGAAATCATCCAGATGCGCCTGAGGTCGTGAATAGAGATATACCTCACGGGCAATTCCGGTAAAGCGCCAGAAGTCCTGATCCTCTATGTAACTGGCATCACACCAGCGCATGATCCGGAAGGCAATCAGGTTCTTCTCTCCCAACTTCACATAATCCGTGATATCGAATTCGGCCTCCATCTTGCTGTCCTCGCTGTAACCCACGTACTCGCCATTCACCCAAACCCAGAGGTTCGATGTAGCAGAACCAACGTGGATATAGATACGGTCACCTTTCCAGTCAGCAGGTATGGTGAAACTCTGACGGTAAGAGCCCACGTAGTTGTTACGCTCACCTACGACAGGAGGATTAACGGGATATTCATTGTTCCAGGGATATGTAACATTGGTGTATATCTTGTCACCGTAACCGTTCATCTCAAACAGTCCGGGGACAGGGAAATCAACCCACTTGCTGTCATCAAAACCGGGAGCAAAGAAGCCCTCAGGTTTGTCATACTCGTTTTCTACAAAATTGAATTTCCAATTGCCCTCTATTGACATGAATCTTGAGGAAAGGTTTTTGTCACCTTTCACGGCAGACTCAAGGTTTTCATAAGCGAAATAGTCGGCAACATCGGGTTTCTCGTTTTCACTGTTCACCTTGGGGTCAAGCCAGACAGGCGTCTGGGCAACAGCCTGAATCATCAGGAACTGGATAGCGGTCAGTAATGTGAATACTTTCATTTAGTTGAAAATTTATGGTTTTACGGTTTTAGCGCGAAAGTAATGGTTTTTTCTGCCTTCTCAAACTTTCCCAAACGTGATTTTTCATACCTTTGGAAAAAAATACGCGCCCACGCGCACGCAAGAAATATTATGTCAAGACCGAAGAAGGAACTTACCGGCGCATGTCTCATATTTGCCGCATTACTATGGGCCGTACTGGCCTTTCATGAGGAGTGTTTCCTACGCAAGGTTGAGGACCTGTCCCTTTTCATGTTCAACGGCGGTTTCATCCTGGATTCTTTACAAATTCCCGGAGGCATCCTGTCCGTTGCAGGTTCATTTCTCACACAGTTCCTTCACCTTCCGTGGTTAGGCTCACTCATCTGGATACTGTCGCTTCTTGCATCGGCCCGGCTCACCGCCAAAGCCTTTGATATTCCAAGCCGGTATTCAGCTTTCTCTTTCATTCCTGCGGCCATACTTGTAATAAGTAACATGTCCCTGGGATACGGAGTCTTCATCATGAGAGTTACCGACCACTTTTTCGGTCCCACCCTGGGATACCTTACCGTCCTTATTCCCGTATTGGCGGTCAGGAATATCTCCAGACGTGGACTCAAGGCCGCCTTCATAGTCTTCTGGGCATGCATCGCCTATCCTTTAACCGGAATTTACGCCATCGCAGGCACCTTGTCGGTCGGAGTGTCCGCCATCAGAAAACGCACAGAATCCGGTAGCCGGACGGTTATCCTGCCCGTGGTATCGGCGGTAACGGCATTTCTCATCCCGCTTGTCTGTTATAACTTCTACACTTCTTTCAGGCTGGCCGATGCATGGACCATCGGTCTGCCATCCATATCCGATACCGCCTGGTCTGCTCAGATAGGCGCCCCATATTACATACTGCTGGCATTAGCGGTGATTGCCCCGTTGCTGTCCGGACTTCTATCCGGAAACAATGAGCCCAAAACGCCGGCTATTGCCGTACAGATAATCACCACTGCGGTTCTGACCATAACGGTATCAGCATTCTGGTTCCGTGACAGCAACTTCCGTACGGAACTGGCCATGTCAGAGGCAATAGACAGCTATGACTGGCAGAAAGCGGTAGACATATTCAGCAAGGCTGCCGACAGCCGTTCCCGGTCTGATGCAAAAGCATATGACGCACGTACTTCCAAAATATCACAAGCCCGCAGCAACGATGAGATCATGGATATCACCGACCGGTTTGAAAGCCGTTTCTTTGAGCCCACCCGCACAATGGTCATGTATCGCGACCTGGCACTGCTTAAGTTGGACAAGGCTCTTGACCAGGCATTCAGCATGAAAGACGGCGGTCGTGCCCAGAAATCACGGACCCAGATACCTATGGCGTTCCAGTCTGCCAGACAGCTCTATCTGAACTACGGACTGGAGAACATGTGTTACCGTTGGTGCATGGAGGATATGGTTGAGTACGGATGGAGTTTCAGCACTCTCAGATATATGGCCGAATATGCCATCGTTACACACGAGTATGAACTGGCAGGTAAGTATCTGGACAAGCTCTCCTCAACCCTGTTCTACCGCAAATGGGCGCAGTCCAGAAAGGAACTGACAGGCAACACATCGCTCATAAACATAACCGAGCCTTACAGGAGTATTGCCCCATATATGTGTTTTGAAAACAGGATGTCCAATGACATGGTAAAGCCCGAGGTGTTCCTGATAAATCATTTCCTGGCTGCACAGCCCGTCATGGCCACCCCCGAGTATGACCGTGCCGCACTGCTGTTTGCCATGCGTACCCAGGACATCAACAGTTTCTGGGAGCGCCTTATGTACTATGTAAACTCCAACAAGTTTGACAGGCTTCCGCGCGCAGTCCAGGAGGCCGCCCTACTGTACAGCAGCCTGGAAAAGGATGTAATGGAACTGCAGTATGACAAAACCGTACGTGACAGTTATGACGCATTCAACCGTTACGTGAACAGCCATCCCATCCGTTCTCTCAAGGAGGCATCGTACCCCTACTGCAAACAGTTTGGCAAGACATTCTTCTATTTCTATTACTTTATCAGAAACCTGCAGACCTATTGATATGAAACGTCCCCTGTTTTTCCTGAATCTGTTGATGATGCTGGCCGCCTGTTCCCCGCAGGTACCTGACATCACCCAATCTGTAGAAAACGCCCCTTCGATATTTCCCGATTACACAGACGTCACAGTCCCGTCAAATATCGCACCCCTCAATTTCAGCATTGAGGAGAAGGGAGACAAATATGTCACCCTGCTGACATCGGGTTCAAAAAAGGTTACTCTTGGCGGAGACAAGGTAATCATACCGGCCGGCAAATGGAACGGACTTAAAGAGAACGGTCCCATAACCGTTCAGGTCTATGTACGCAGGGACAACACATGGTACGGTTACAGGGAGTTCACCATAACTCCATCGGATGAGATTGACCCGTATATATCGTACAGGATCATCATGCCCTCCGTAGAGAGCTATGAGAGACTGAGCATAAACCAGCGCGACATCACCTCATTCAAGGAGAAGGTCATCTATGCCAATCAGATGGTTCAGGATGAGAGCAACGGCCAGTGCATAAACTGCCACCACTACAGGAACTACGGCACTGACAACATGCAGTTCCACGCGCGTCAGTATCTGGGCGGCACAATCCTGTCCATTGACGGACAGTTGCGCAAGGTCAACCTCAAGACAGATTCCACCATTTCGGCAGGTGTTTATCCGGCATGGCATCCCACCCATGACTACATAGCATATTCAACCAACAAGACACACCAGTCCATTCACTCCATCGGGAACAACCGCATTGAGGTAACCGATGAGGAGAGCGACCTTATACTTTACGATATACGCAACAACGCCGTCAGCATAATTGAGAATGACCCCAAACAGTTTGAGTGCTTCCCCGCATGGTCACCCGACGGACATATGCTCTATTATGTCTCAGCCTATTATGACGCTCCGTTTGACAGCAAACGCAAAGATCAGGTGTTCATCAATTATGACCGGATCAGATACAGCCTGTACCGCAAACAGTTTGATCCCGATACACGCACCTGGGGCCCCTCTTCAATACTCTATGACTGTGCGAGTGAAGGCTTGAGCGCCACGCTGCCCAGAGTATCGCCCGACGGCCGTTGGCTCATGTTCTCCATGGCACCCTACGGAGTATTCCACATATGGCACCGTGAGTCGGACCTCTGGATGATAGACCTCAGAAACAGTACCGTACGCTCGCTTTCAGAGCTCAACAGTCCGGAAGTGGAGAGTTACCACTCCTGGTCATCCAACGGCAAATGGGTCATTTTCAGCACCCGCCGCGAGGACGGTGCATACACCCGTCTGTATATCGCCCACATGGAAAAGGACGGTACATTCTCCAAACCATTTGCACTCCCGCAGCATGACCCGGATTTCAACCGTACATTCCTGTACTCATACAACATACCCGAGTTCATGAAGGAGCCGGTACGCATATCACCAAGAGAATTCGCATCATTCATATCATCAACACAAGCCATACCTGTAGGATACCAACAAAAAAATGAGAGAAACTATGAATAGTAACAACGGTTCTTACGCCGCATACCTTAAATACCTTCTTCCGGCACTGTTCTGGATTATCCTTGTATTAACCTCAAGGGATTTCCTACTGCAGGTTGAGGCTCGTTCCCTTTTCCTGTTTGACTGGTTCTGGATAAAGGATTTCATGAATACGCCGTCGGGCATTCTACAATGTCTCGCACTCTTCCTGACCCAGTTCCTCCATCTGCCTTGGATGGGATCATTCATTTGGGTCCTTCTGCTTGCCCTGTCTGCATTCCTTACTGAACGGATATACGGCATAAGTCAAAACCGTTCTGTATTGGCATGGATTCCGGCATTCCTGCTTGCAGGAGCAAACATGTCCATAGGCTACCTCATTTATATAATGAACGTACCCGGTTACTTCTTTTCACCGGTACTTGGGTATCTGTTCATTCTGGCCACCGTCGCCATCTCCCGCCGGATCAGTTCCGTACCGGTACAGATTGCATTCATTGCCATTTGGGGATTTGCAGGATTCTGGATTGCCGGTTATTATGCCTTTGCCGCGATAATAGCCGCAGGCACAGATCATCTGTGTTCCAACAAACGCAGCAGCAGGTTCGTGCCGCTCATCACCGGGATAGCCGTTACGGTCATATCCCCGCTGGCTCTGTATGGGCTCACCACTTATAACATTCCGCAAAGCTGGTCTTTGGGACTCCCCACTTCACTCTATATTGAGACTCATTTCAGGACATTCCTGCCTGTCATAACCGCCACGGCAGTACCTGTAATTCTACCTTTCATAAGATCGTACGTAAACCGTCCGGTGGCAAAACCGGTTCTGTTACAAACCTCTGTTCTCACAGTCTGCATCATACTGCTGTATCTCTCATGGTTCAAGGACACCAACTACAGGACTGAGATTTCCATGATCCAGTCCGTCAATGAGATGGACTGGAACAGGACAGCAGGCCTTCTTAAGGATCTCAACGCCAAAGCTGACAAGAATAAGGATTACCAGCCCACACGTGTAATGGTACTGCTAAAGGACCTGGCACTCATCAAGACCGGGCAAGAGGGCCAATCAGCATTCGCATTTGATGACGGAGACATGAAACAGAAAAACAGCTATGACATACCCATGGTAATCCAGATAGGCAGGATTCTCTATCTCCACTACGGCATTCCCGGATTCTGTCACCGCTGGTGTCTGGAGGAGAACGGAGAGTTCGGATGGAGTTATGATAGGCTCAAATATCTGATCATGACCTCCATATCAATCGGAGACAGCAAACTGACTACAAAATATCTGGACATGATGGACCACACGCTGTTTTACAGGAAATGGTCAGAACAGCAGCGTTCATTAAACCTGAACCGCGAGCTGGCTGCCAAGACAGCGCCATATGACAAGATATTCCCCCTAGTCTGCTATGACGACCAGCTCATGGAAGACCTCCGCGGATGTGAATATACTCTCTCACACCATTTTCTGGCAGCAAGACCCGAACAAGCCACACCGTTTTATGACAGGGTCGCACTGTTCTGGGCTCTGAAATCACAGGATTCCAGAGCTTTCTGGGCCAAGTTCCTGTTATATTTGGATTCATCAGACCCCACTAAACTTGACCGCTATTATCAGGAGGCAGCCTATATGTTCGGCAATATGGAGAAAAACCGCACTCTTATGGCTCTCCCTTATGATAAAAACACCAAGGATCTGTATGAAGCATTCAGCGGTGTCATCAGAAAGAATGAGATGGACCTTAAGTCCCTTAAGGACGCCCGCAGAATCATACCCTCCCAACTAAGATATACCTACTATTATTATTACACATTTGTCCGCGGACTCGAACAGTTCTGACCATTATGAAAAAACTTACAGCAATACTTATCTTATCAGTTGTTCTTACCGGTTGCAGCAAAGTACCTTCAACCAGTGTCAGTGACAGCTCATATCCGTCAATCTTCCCTGACAATATAGGAATCACTGTCCCCGCCAACATAGCCCCCACCAATTTCCTCATCCAGGATAATGCCCAAAAGCACATTACGGTTCTGGAGGCTGGCAATCAGCAGGTCATCTTAAGAGGGAAAAAGGTAATGATACCCTTCAAGAAGTGGCACAGCCTGACTCGTCAGGGAGACATTAAGGTTACTGTATACAGCCAGACTTCAGGCCAATGGATATCATACAAACCGTTCACCATATTTGTTTCACCCGATGAGATAGACAACTACATATCCTACCGTGTGATACCGCACTCTTTCGAGAGTTATCAGAGACTCTCCATAAACCAGCGCGACCTCACATCTTTCAAGGAGAAGGTGATCTATGCCAACAGCATGGTAATGAAAGACGGCACCAGACAATGCATCAACTGCCACTATTTCAGGGACTACAAGACTGACTACATGCAGTTCCATGCACGTCAGTATCTGGGAGGCACCATATTCTACCAAGACGGCAAGTTGCTCAAACTTAACATGAATACTGATTCCACACTGGCCGCAGCCGTCTATCCCTCATGGCATCCCACCCATGACTACATAGCCTACTCGACCAATAAGACATACCAGATAATGCATACAGTCCATCCGGACAGGATTGAAGCATTTGACGAACTCAGTGACCTTATTCTGTACAACATAAAGGATAACGCTGTCAGTATAATTGAGAACTCACCTGACCGCCTGGAGTGTCATCCAGCCTGGTCAAAAGACGGACGCACCCTCTATTACACATCGGCCGATTACCCCGAAATGAAAACGACCAACCAGATTGTCATCCACATGGATGAGGTCAAGTATAACCTCTATAGGAAACCGTTTGACCCCGACACCCGTGCATGGGGTCCGACTGAGATGTTTTTTGATGCAGCAGCCATAGACAGCAGCATCACATGGCCCAAGGTCAGTCCGGACGGCCGCTATATCCTCTGCTCTATCAGCACCCACGGTGTATTCCCTCCCTATCAGGACAAATCTGACCTTTTCATGTTCGATCTGGAGAACGGCACCCACAGGTACGTGACAGAAATCAACAGCGACCAGGCCGAAAGCTATCATGCCTGGTCCAGCACAGGCAAATGGGTAGTGCTCAGTACCAGACGTGAAGACGGCATATATACAAGACTGTATCTGGCGCATTTCAACAGTGACGGAACATTCTCAAAACCGTTCGCACTGCCCCAGCGCGACCCGGAGTTCAACAGGAAATTCCTGTTTGCATTCAATGTTCCGGAGTTCACGATTGAGCCGGTAAGGATATCAGCACGCAGGATTGCTTCATTCATCCGCGGTTCCAAACCAACCCAGGTATCATTTGAATCAAAGATTAACCAATAACATAATACACACATCGTTATGAACAGGTTGCTTTCAGTTCTGATTCTTTCAGCATCGTTGCTTACATTCTGCCCTGCTCACGCCATCGATGAACAGGGACGTTTTGTGCTGGTCATTGACCCCGGCCACGGAGGCAAGGACCCCGGAGCCGTCAACGGCAAGAGCCAGGAAAAGAGCATCAACCTGAACGTAGCCCTCAAGATGGGCAAGCTCATTGAGGATAACTGCAAGAATGTAAAGGTCATATATACCCGTAAGACCGATGTGTTCGTCGAGCTGTACAAGCGTGCCGACATAGCCAACAAGGCCAGTGCCGACATGTTCATATCCATACACACCAACTCGGCCAAGAGCAAGACCGCCAACGGAGCCGAGACCTACCTGCTGGGTGTCGAAGAGAACCGCACCAGCGCCAACCTCAACGCCGCCCTCCAGGAGAACAAGGCCATCCTCTTGGAGAATGACTACGAGACCCACTATGAGGGTTATGATCCCAACAGCCCCGAAAGCATGATCATATTCGAGTTCATGCAGAACGAGTATCAGAAAGAGAGCCTCAAGATGGCCTCCTTCACCCAGGACCAGATGGTCAAGAGCGCCAAGCGCCCCGACCGCGGCGTTCATCAGGCCGGATACCTGGTTCTTTGGAAGAGCACCATGCCCAGCATCCTGGTTGAGCTGGGATTCATATCCAACGACAATGAATGCAAGTACCTGACCTCGCAGAAGGGAGTTGACGAGATGAGTATGAGCCTCTATAAGGCATTCCAGGAGTATCTGGATTATCATAACAAACTCCTTGAGAGAGCTGTCCCCGCAGCCCAGGCCATAGGCAACAAGGAAGAGCAGAAGGAACTACCTATATATAAGGTACAGTTCATGAGCCTCAAGACGCCCCTCAAAAAGAACGACAAAAGGCTCAAGGCCTACCCCGATATAGACTACTATACCGAGGGCGGAATGTGCAAGTATACCTGCGGTGACACCACCGATTATGAAGCCATTCAAAAAACGAAGACCGAGGTTCAGAAAAAATACAAGGATGCGTTCGTAATTGCGGTCTACCAAGGCAAAAAAATCAGCGTCAAAGAAGCGCGTGAAATTGCCTCAAAAATCAAATAAAAACGGCATATTTATGCCATCAAAAATAAGCCCCAAATTAGATTTCATCCAAATAAGCCTGTTGATTGAAAATAAAAACATGCGTTAACCAATCTAATCCAAAATGCACTCAAAAAGGGGGATAGCGCTCTGTCCAAAGCACCGCTTTCAGAAGTTATCAACAGGTTATCTTGCTCATTTTCAGATATTTAAAAAATGTCAATAGGTTGTTTTCAACCTTTTTAAGCCTAATTTACAAGTCCTTAATTCCCAGCACTTTACGTAAAGCCAAATTTTGAGTGAGGAAAAACCGTTTGGACAAATCGAATAAGATTGTCAACTTTGCAAAGCGGACAAACAAAAACGTCCCGGCTGTTTTCGACAATTAATATAATAATGACAGGAACTGAACTAAAAAACCAATGGAGCTTATGTCTGGATTTCATCCGTGACAATGTATCGGAATCCGTATTCGATACATGGTTCTCCATAGCAGAGCCTGTCTCTCTGGAAAACGGCGAACTCATAATCCAGGTTCCCAGCTCCTTTGTATATGAATATCTCGAGCAGAACTACCTTGATGTTATCAGGGCTGCCATAACAAAGGTATTCGGAAAGGGAACCAAACTTGCCTACAGTATCCTTACCGATAAGGAGAACAACATCAGCCAGAGCGTAAGTTCGGCCAACACCTTATCAAATAACATCAAGGGTACCGCCGATACAGGCAATAAGGCACCTACCATAAACGATGCTCCGCTGGTTCAGGACCTGAACCCCATGCTGGATCCCAACTACAGTTTCGAAAACTTTGTAGAGGGTATAAGCAACAAGCTGGCCCGCACAGCCGGTGAGACCATCGCCCTGAATCCTGCAAGCACAGCCTTCAACCCGCTGTTCATCTACGGTTCATCCGGCGTTGGTAAGACCCACCTGGTAAACGCCATCGGCCGTAAGGTAAAGGAGCTGCACCCCGAAAAGAGAGTGCTCTACGTATCGGCCCACCTCTTTATGGTCCAGTATGTGGATTCAGTAAAGAACAACACCACCAATGACTTCATTCATTTCTATCAGTCAATCGACGTACTGATTATTGATGACATGCAGGAGATGGCCGGTCAGACCAAGACACAGAATACGTTCTTCCATATATTCAACTATCTGCACCTTAACCACAAGCAGCTCATCATGACGAGCGACCGTGCGCCCAAGGATATGAAAGACCTTGAGGAGCGTCTGGTAACCCGTTTCAAGTGGGGTCTCGTGGCCGAGTTGGAGCGTCCCGACCTGAACCTGCGCAAGGATATCCTTCGCGACAAGACCAAGCGTGACGGACTCAACTTCCCGGAGCCGGTTATCGACTACATTGCAGATAAGGTAAGGGATAACGTACGTGACCTGGAGGGTGTGATAGTTTCACTCATGGCCTATTCCACAATCTACGGAAAGGACATCGACCTGAACCTTACTCACGAGGTGATAGACAAGAGCCAGCATCATGAGCAGAAGCCCATCACTATCGAGTCCATCATCACAAAGGTTTGCGACTATTACAACATAGACGAGGCATCCATCCAGTCAAAATCACGCAAACACGAGATAGTACAGGTAAGGCAGATAAGCATGTATCTGGCCAAGAAGTATCTCGATTTCTCAACTTCCAAGATTGGAGCATACATCGGCAAACGCGATCACGCTACAGTTCTTCACGCCTGCAATATGGTTCGTGACCAGATTCAGGTTGACAAGAATTTCAAAGCCGATATGGAAAACATCGAAAGCGGACTTCGTTGCTAAGAACTGATATGGATATCAGGGAACAATCCATATCACTCAACGGCCTACGTTTCTATGCCTATCACGGTGTGATGGAACAGGAGGCCGTTGTCGGTGCGTGGTATAGGGTGAACCTGACCATCAGGACCGACACAGGGGCTGCGGTCCGCTCTGATGATTTGAGCGGAACCGTCAACTATGCCCATGTAGTATCGGTGGTGAAAGAGCAGATGCAGATACGCTCGGCACTGCTGGAACATCTGGCCGGCAGGATTGCCCAGGCTTTGCTGGATACCTTCCCAACGGTTGAGTCACTGACCGTTACCGTTATCAAGGAACACCCGCCAGTGGACGCCCCGTGTCTTGAGGCAAGTTTTACGCTTACCGTATCAGGACCTTTTTTCCGTCAATGATATTGAGTCCCGGCTTAAGGGATTCCTGACTGCGCCCGTTCAGATCGAACACGCGCAGATAACCCTGATCACCGTATTTGCGTGACACCTTGGTCTGTATGTCATTCAAAAGGATAGGAAGCATAATCTGTCCGTAACGTTTTCCCATCTCCCTGTATCCGTCGGACGAGAAGTGGTAGACATCCGTCGATATCTTGGTGCATCCCTTTGAGGAGACCACATATGCTATATCCTTGCCGGACTGCTGCTTGAAATAGGCGGGAATCTTATCCACCCAGGGTATGGCAGCCGAGCAGGCACCGCCCTCCGAGGCCTGAACAGGCTCGCCCGCAATGAACGGAACTTTGTCCATATCCAGTCCAAGGTCATTAATCAGGTTGGTATAGAGCTCGTATACCCTTGACAGCCAAAGATCACCGTCCTGTGCAGCATCGGTCTCTCCCTGATGGTATATTATACCCTTAATCACGCCTGTCTGCTGTGCCTTTTTAGCCATCTCGACCAACTTTCCGTATGGATAGTTGCCATACTGGGCAGCGGCATTGGTCACATATGTGGCTCCCGCATTCTTGGCCTCCTTCAGATAGGCGCTGCATACGCTCTCATCCTTGCTGAAAGCCCTTACGGAACAGCCGTCCACAGCCAGAACCACGACTCCCACCTTGTACTGCGGATCAAGTCCCTTTACAAGATAACGGCCAAAGTAGTCGGTTACACCCAACTCGGTGTCGGGACGTACAATAGGCGGCTTGGCAGTAGCCCACTTACCCACCTTCCTGGAGCTTTCATGAACCACATTCATCTTGAAGTAACGGGCCCAGTCATCGTCGGTAAAGTTGGAGTTTGACTCAAGGTCTTTGGCCTCGATGGGAGCCTTGCCCTGCATATTGGACTGGCCGATGCCCAAGAATACAAAGAAGTTGGGATCCACCACGGGCGGGTCCATAAAACGTTCCAGAAGAGGTACCATAATGCTTGAGTAGTTTCTTGACAGTTTGTTGTAACCGGTTGCCTTGAAACTGTATCCGTCCTCATCGGAACAACCCTCGGAAGATGCCACATAGGCCACATCCTTACCGGTCATTGTCTTGAAGTATTCCGGGATCTTGTCAACCCACTCCAGGGCTGTCTTGACAGGACCCTCAGTATCAGTACGGACAGGCTCGCCTGCAATGAAAGGCACCGTATCCATGGACAGGTTAAGGTCCTCTATCAGATTGGCATAGAGCTCATAAACCTTCTGCAGCCACTCCTCGCCGTTGGCATCAGTCTCACCCTGATGGAAAAAGATACCCTTGATAACGCCCGATGCCTGGGCCGTGCGTGCCATCTCCACCAGCTTGCCGTAGGGATAGCCTCCATACTCGGCAGCGATGGAACGGATATTGTCATCGGCACCCTCCAGGTAGGCCGAGCAGACAGCCTGGTCCTTGCTGAACACGTCCATAGCGCATTTATCAACGGCAACAGGCACAACGCCCACAGTGATATTCTCCTCGAGCGATGTAACCAGAATACGTCCTATATAGTCGTTAAGGCCCAGTTTAGCGTCGGGCCTGGTTACAGGCGGAACGGCCTTTACCCATGAGCCCACAGGCGCCTCATCGCCTTCCACCACGACCATCTTCCTGAACCTCTCCCAGTCCTGGGCCGTAAATGTGGAGGTGGGTTGCTTGTCCGAAGGCCTGACCTTAGTCTTACCCTCCATATTGGAACCGCCTACGCTAAGAAAGACGTAGAAATTGGGATCAAAATTCTGGGCCGATGCATACATGCCCGGCATATCCCATGAGATAAATCCTGCCAGGGCCAGTGTCAAAAACAAAGCAATCCTTTTCAAAACTCTACATTTACATTACAGCTTTAATTATTACGGTCCTGCCGTTCTCCTGAATGGGTATCACATTACCCTTGAGCGGAGCACCGTCCACAAAGATCTCCCTCACGCCGCTCTCACGGCCGTCGGGGTTGCTCACTTCAATCACATAGTCAGCACCGCGGAACTTGCGGCACACGGTAAAGCCCTTGATGTCGGGGCTTATGCACGGGGCAATCTGCAGACCGTTATAGGTAGGTTTGATACCCAGGATGAACTGGGTCACTGCATACCAGTTCCACGCTGCGGTACCGGTAAGCCATGAGTTCTTGCCCTCACCCGGACGGAACGCATCCTTTCCTGCCACCATCTGCGAGTATACATAGGGTTCCACCTTATGCAGTGTCTGGTCCTTGATGTAGGCAGGACATATCTTGCGCCAGTATTCCATGGCAGCCTTGCCGTTTCCGCGGACAGTCTCACCTATGATAACCCAGGGATTGTTGTGACAGAATATTCCGGCGTTCTCCTTGTAACCGGCCGGATAGCTCGATATCTCTCCGTACTCGATGTAATACTTTGTAAAGGCGGGGTTGTTGAGCACAATACCATGTTCCGAGTCAAGACGCTCTTTGACCGAATCAAGAGCCTTGTCGCACAGACCCTCCTTGAGTCCGATGCCGGCCATCGTACACCAGCCGTTCGACTCAATGAATATCTTACCCTCCTCGTTCTCGTCCGATCCCACCTTGTTACCGAAGTAGTCGTACGCACGCAGGAACCACTTGCCGTCCCATCCGTATTTCTCAACAGCGGCAATCATAGCATCGATATGCCTCTGAGCACGGTCGGCCTCGGTATTCTTACCCAACTGAAGGCATAGTTCCACATAGTCACGCCCGCTGAACACAAAGAGTCCGGCAATCATCAGGCTCTCGGCCTTGCTGCCCTCGGTCTTGTTCTCGGTGGTCTGGAAACTCTCGTCCGGATCATTTGAGAAACAGTTCAGGTTCAGGCAGTCATTCCAATCGGCACGGCCGATGAGCGGCAGTCCGTGCGGACCCAGGTTATTCACCACATGGTCGAACGATATGGTCAGATGCTCAAACAGGCTCTTTTCGCTGCCCGGCACGTTATCAAACGGAACCGGCTCGTCCAGAATACTGAAATCACCTGTCTCGCGCAGGTAACCGCACACTCCGAATATCAGCCACATGGGATCATCGTTGAATCCGCCTCCAATGCCGTCGTTACCGCGCTTGGTCAGAGGCTGGTACTGATGGTAGCAGCCGCCGTCGGCAAACTGTGTGGATGCGATATCTATTATCCTCTCGCGGGCACGTCCCGGAATCTGGTGTACAAAACCTATCAGGTCCTGGTTGGAATCGCGGAATCCCATGCCGCGGCCAATGCCGCTCTCAAAGAACGACGCGCTGCGTGAGAAACAGAATGTTATCATGCACTGGTACTGGTTCCAGATGTTGACCGTGCGGTCCAGACGCTCGTCGCCGCTCTCCACGCTGAATATGCTGAGCAGGTTGTCCCAGTACTCCTTGAGCTTGACGAACTCGGCATCCACCTGGGCCGATGTATTCAGACGGGAAAGGGTCTCACGGGCCATGCGCTTGTTGATCACGCCCTTGCTCTCCCACTTGTCGTCCTGAGCGTTCTCCACATAACCCAATACGAATATAAGGTCACGGCTCTCACCCGGCTTAAGCTCTATCTCCAGATAGTGTGATGCTATGGGTGACCATCCGTGGGCCACGCTGTTGCGGGGTTTACCCTCCAGCACTGCCTGCGGAGCGTCAAAACCGTTGTACAGGCCCAAGAAGGACTCGCGGTCCGAATCGAATCCCTGCACGGGAACATTTACCGAATAGTATGCATAGTGGTTGCGGCGCTCCTTGTATTCGGTCTTGTGATAGATCACCGAGCCGTCAATCTCCACCTCGCCGGTAGAGAAGTTGCGCTGGAAGTTCTCCATATCGGTGGATGCGTTCCACAGACACCACTCCTGGAAACTGAACACCTTCAACTTCTTAGTCTTATCGGAGGTGTTTGTCAGTGTGAGTTTCTGGACTTCGGCCCATGTCCCCAGCGGAACAAAGAACAGGACCTTTGCGGTAATACCGTCCTTTCGGCCCTCAATGGTGGTATAGTTCATGCCGTGACGGCACTCGTAGAAGTCGAGCGCAGTCTTGCAGGGTTTCCATCCCGGATTCCATACCGTATCGCCGTCCTTGATGTAGAAGTAACGGCCGCCGGCATCCATGGGCACGCCGTTGTAACGGTAGCGGGTTATGCGGCGGAACTTGGCATCCTTGCAGAAATCATATCCGCCTGCAGTGTTGGAGATGAGTCCGAAGAAATCCTCCGTGCCCAGATAGTTGATCCAGGGCCAGGGGGTACAGGGATCGGTTATTACATACTCCCTGTTCTTATCGTCGTAGTGTCCGTATTCCTTTGACATAACCTTATTTCTTTAAGGGGAACTTATATGCAAGCAGTCCCATTATCACGGCAATGACAGCCGGAATAAGTGAGAAGAGCGACCATACCATGGTGCAAACCGAGTCGGTAACCGATGCGGGGTCGATTGACATGTTGCCGAATTCATCGGGTATCATGCGTGCGCCGGCAAGACCCAGCAGCAGGGCGATGAGTGAGCCCGATATGGCGCCGCCCAGCTTCTGTGCCATGGTACCTGACGAGAATATCAGACCGGTGGATGATGTACCGAACTTCCGGGTAGCAAAGTCAGCCACATCGGCATACATGGACCAAAGAAGGGGTGAATAGAGACCTACGCCCACTGAGGTGAGGATAACCACTGCCACCATCAGCCAGATATACTTGGGGCTCATGGGGATGAAGAAGAACAGCACTGAGAATACCACACAGATGACGGCAGCCCAGACGAATGCCATGCGCTTGGAGCCCACCCACTTTGCGAACTTGGGTGATACGCCTCCGAATATCATGCATGTAACCTCGCCGAATGCCATGAGCACGGTATAGTTGATGATGAGCGAGCCTACAGTAACGTCGCCGCCCAGGCAGTATGAGATAAGATATCCTGCCACTGCATAACGGAATCCGTTAAAGAAGTTGGTGCAGAGACCAATCAGTGTCAGGTATATCCAGGGTTTGTTCTTGAACAGGTCCACAAACTGGCTCAGCGAGTACTTCTCGGCCCTGACGGGTTTGAGTCTCTCCTTGGTCAGCAGACCGCAGGCCAGCGTCATGGCAGCCGCGATTATTCCGAACACGGCACCCAGCACTGCATACTGATGGGCATCGGTGCCGCCCACCATCTTCTGCAGATAGGGGAATGAGAGCAGGGTGATGAATCCCATGGCGTATGCACCTACCATACGGTATGACGAGAACTGGTTCTTCTCGTTGTCGTCATCGGTCATAACGCCCAGCAGTGAGCCGTAAGGTACGTTGACAGCAGTGTAGACAGCCATCATGAGCAGGTAGAGTACATATGCATACACTCTCTTGCCGCCGGGAGTCAGGTCAGGGGTATAGAGCAGCAGCGCGAATATCAGTCCAAAGGGGATGGCGCCGAATATAAGCCAAGGGCGGTATGTGCCCCACTTGGACTGTGTACGGTCGGCCAGACTGCCCATTATGGGGTCAGTGACAACGTCAAACAGACGTGCTATGAGCATCAGCGCAGCAGCATCGGCAAAGGTCAATCCGAAAACGTTGGTGAAAAACAAGGGGAAGGCAATGGACATGATCTTCCATGTAATGCCACCTGCAGCAGCATCGCCAAGGGCGTATGCTATCTTTTCCCTGACTGTAGGTTTGTTGTAACTCATAATTGAAGCAATAAGGTTAGGTTATCTTGAAAGTTTATCTATTTCGTACAGTTCATCGGCTGTGAACCCGGTGTTGTTGACAGCCTTGATGTCGGTCAGGATCTGCTGCGGCGAACTTGCTCCCACCAGGACCGATGTCACCGCAGAATCCTTAAGCAGCCAAGCCAGCGCCATCTCGGAGAGAGTCTGGGAACGCGCGGTTGCTATATCGTTCAGACGCTGCAGTCTGGATACCATATCCATAGTCAGCACCTCTTTTTTGAGGAAATGGTTTCGGGCCATCCTGGAATCGTCCGGAATGCCCCTCAGGTAACGGTCCGACAAAAGTCCCTGATTCAGCGGTGAGAAGGCGGTAAATCCTACGCCGGCCTCCAAGCACTTGTCAAGGATTCCGCTCTCCTCTACCCTGCGGTCCATCAAATTGTAACGTCCCTGATAAATCAGGCAGGGAACGTCATGAGCCTTAAGATAAGAGAAGCAGAAATCCAGGGTCTCAACCGGATAGTTGGATATGCCCACGTACAGAGCCTTGCCCTGACGTACTATGTCCACCAGTGCCTGCATGGTCTCCTGGAGCGGCGTCTCGGGATCGTAGCGGTGCGAGTAGAACAGGTCCACATACTCCAGACGCATGCGCTTGAGGCTCTGGTCCAGACTGCTCATAAGGTATTTGCGTGAGCCCCAGTCACCATACGGTCCGGGCCACATGTCATAGCCCGCCTTGGTGGTGATGAACAGCTCGTCGCGGTAGGGACGGAAAGAAAGATCCATCATGCGGCCCAGATTCTCCTCGGCAGTACCGTATTCGGGACCGTAGTTGTTTGCCAGATCAAAACAGGTTATTCCGTTGTCAAAGGCGCAGCGCGCAGTGGCATGCGCCTTGTCAAAGTCATCCACGCTTCCAAAGTTGTGCCAGAAGCCCAGGGACACGGCCGGTAGCTTGACTCCGCTACGTCCGCAACGGAAATAGGGCATGCCTCCGTCATAGCGGGTTTGAGCCGCCTTATATGGAGTTCCTTCCATGGGAACAAGTGGTTTAGTCTACGACAATGGGCTTGTACTTGGGAACAAGCAGTTTCATAACCGTCCAGCCTATCAGATAGGCAACGGCGCAAATGCAGAACACGATCATATAACCGGCCTCCTTGCCCTCAAAGCCCAGGAAGGTGAATGCCGATCCCATAGCGGCGCTCTTGGTAAAGAGCATACCTGCACCCTTGTTGATCATGAACGATGCCAGACCACCCATGGTGGTACCCACACCGGTGATTGTTCCGATGGTCGACTTGGGGAACATATCACCTATGGTCGAATAGAGGTTGGCCGACCATGCCTGATGTCCGGCACCTGCCAGGCCGATGATGATTGCGGGGAACCATGCACTGTACTTGCCCAGGGGCTGTGCAAAGAGTGCCAGCAGCGGGAAAAAGGCGAATATGAGCATAGCCTTCATGCGGCCTGAATAGGGCTCCATACCCTTTTTCTCCACAAAGAGCTTAGGCAGGTAACCGCCTCCTATGCTTACCACGGTCACAATCAGATAGAGTACGAATATAAGCATGATAGCCTCCTTGGAGTCGGAGCGGTAGCCGTACTGGTCGCTGAAGTAAGCGGGAGCCCAGAACAGGAAGAACCACCACACACCGTCGGTAAAGAACTTACCGCATATGAAAGCCCATGTCTGACGGAAGGTAAAGCACTTGAAGAAAGGTATCGACTTCTCCTCCTTGGCAGCGGCCTGGGCGGCCTGTGCGGCAGCAAGTTCGGCTGCATCGTCCTGATGAATGTACTCCAGCTCAGCCTGGTTCACAAACCTTGACTTCTCGGGCTTCTGATAGAGTCCGAACCAGAAGAACATCCATACAAAGCCCAGCGCACCGATAATGATGAACGCCATCTCCCAGCCCCACTTGGCGGCCAGAAGCGGAATGCAGGCGGGAGCAGCCAGAGCGCCAACCGACGCACCTGCGTTGAATATCGAAGTTGCAAAGGCACGGTCCTTCTTGGGGAAGTATTCGGCGGTAACCTTGATTGCTGCGGGGAAGTTACCCGACTCACCGAGGGCCAGCACCGCACGGCAGAACATGAACATATATACCGATACGGTCGATATGAGCAGGACTATATCGGCCGAATTCTTTGCGGCTTCCATTGACTCCACGCCCACCCATTTGAGTGCAGCCCATCCGCAGGCGGCATGCATGCAGGCACCTACCGACCATATGAAGATGGCCCACAGATAGCCTTTACGGGTACCCAGTCTGTCAATGAACTTGCCGCTGAAGAGGCAGGCAACCGCATAGAAGATTGAGAAGAAACCCGTTATGCTTCCGTACTGGCTGTCGGTCCAATGGAAATCGGCCGAGATAAAGTCTTTCCAGGTAAGTGAAAGCACCTGACGGTCCAGGTAATTGACTGTTGTGGCCACAAACAGGAGGGCGCACAGCCACCAACGGAAATTTGTCATCCGCCGGGCATTTGATTCTGAGTTGTTTGACATATGAATTAAAGGTTAGTTATTCGGTGTAATAGACTCGCTTTACGCGGATTGAAACGGTTGATATTATCTCGTAAGGGATGGTTCCCAGAATATCCGAAAGGACGTGTACAGGCAGGTTGGGGCCGAAAATCTCGACGCTGTCACCCTCCTGGCACTCAATGTCCGTGACATCGATCATACATACGTCCATGCATATGTTACCCACATACCAGGCCTTCTGGCCGTTCACCAGACAGTAGGCGTTGCCGTTGCCCAGATGGCGGTCCAGTCCGTCGGCGTAGCCGATAGGTATGGCGGCAATGCGGGAGGGCTTGGTTATCTTGCCCTTGCGGCTGTAGCCCACCGTCTCGCCCTTGTCCAGGTCACGTATCTGCAATATGGTGGTCTTAAGCGTGCATACCGTCTCAAGCGGCTGGTTGTCGAGCGGATTCACGCCGTACAGGCCCAGTCCCAGACGGACCATGTCGTAGTGCACCTCCGGGAAACGCTCAATACCCGCCGAGTTGCATATATGACGCAGGATATGGTGCTTGAATCCGGCCTGCAGGGTATCGGCCGCCTTGTTGAAACGCTCTATCTGAACTCTTGTGAAATCATCGAACTCGGGACTGTCGCTGCCCACAAAGTGCGAGAACACGGAGCAGGGAATAACGGCAGTCTGTCTCTGGAGGCGGTGAACCAGCTCCGGCATGTCATCGGGAGCAAATCCCAGACGGTGCATGCCCGTATCAACCTTGATATGTATGGGGAAGTTGGTCACACCGTTGTGCTCGGCGGCACGGATAATCAGGTCCAGCAGATGGAAGCTGTACACCTCGGGCTCCAGCTTCTGGTCAAACAGGGTGTTGAACGATGTGCGCTCGGGGTTCATCACCATGATGTTTGTGGTGATACCGGCCCTGCGCAGATCGGCACCCTCATCGGCCACTGCAACAGCCAGGTAATCCACCTGACGGTCCTGCAGCGTCTTGGCCACCTCGATGGCGCCTGCTCCGTATGCCGAAGCCTTGACCATGCACACTATTCCGGTCTCAATCTTGAGCATTCCGCGGTAGCGGTTCAGGTTCTCGGCAAGGGCCTGCAGGTTGACCTCCAGAATTGTCTCGTGAACCTTGAGCTCCAGACGCTCGGCAATGGTGTCAAACCCGTACACGCGTGCACCCTTGATGAGCACCAGCTCGTTGTGTATCTCGTTTATGACATCCGATTTCAGGAAACTCTCGGTGCTGTTGAAGAAGTATTTCTGGGGTACATCAAAACGTTTGGCCTCGGACGATATATCCTCGCCTATTCCTATCAGCTTGGTTATGCCGCGGCTCTCCACCAGTTGGGACACCCTGCGGTACAGTTCGTGTACCGACCATCCCGACTGGAGTATGTCGGACAGTATCAGGGTCTTGTTCCTGGTCTTGCCGTCCTGGCGGCGTGCCATGAAGTCCAGCGCAATGCCCAGTGACGATATGTCGGAGTTGTAACTGTCGTTGATGATAATGCATCCGTTCTTGCCGTCCTTGACCTCCAGACGCATAGCCAGAGGCTCCAGTTTGGCCATACGCTCGGTTATCTTCTCAGGCGGAACCATCAGGTAGATGCACACCGCCAGGCAGTGCAGCGCATCCTCGATGGAGGCGTCGTCAATGAAAGGTATTGTGAACTTGTTCTCAAGGCCTATATAACGGTATGTTATCTCGGTTGAGTCCTCGCCTTTTACCACCGACGATATAAAGAGGGGCTTGTCCTGGTTCTTGCGTGACCATGCTATCTCGCGGGCAGTAATGATGGACTTGTCCACACAGCTCTGGATAAGGTCGTTGTCACAGTTGTATATGACCACGTCGCAGTCACGGAAGAGCTTGAGTTTCTCGATGCACTTGTCCTGCAGGGTCTGGAAGTTCTCCTGATGCGCCAAACCTATGTTGGAGATCACGCCTATGGAGGGCTTGATGATCTTCCACAGCTGGCCCATCTCATCCTTCTTGGAGATACCGGCCTCAAAGAGTCCTATCTCGGACTGCTTGTTGAGCAGCCATACCGACAGCGGCACACCTATCTGCGAGTTGTAGCTCTTGGGCGAACGTGTCACCACAAAGTCGGGCTCCAGAAGCTGGTAGAGCCACTCCTTGATCATGGTCTTGCCATTACTGCCTGTTATACCCACCACAGGAATGTCAAAGTTCTTGCGGTGTGCGGCGGCCAGGGTCTGAAGGGCGGCCAGCGTATCCTTTACCAGCAGGAAGTTAGTCTCGCTGAACTCCTCCATATTGTCGGGGAGGTGACTCACCACAAAGTTCCTTACACCGCGGTTGTAGAGCTCGCGTATGTAGTTGTGACCGTCATTGCGTTTGCTCACCAGAGCAAAGAAAAGGGTTTCGGCAGGAAAGCAGAGCGAACGGCTGTCGGTAAGAAGCCAGGATATCCCGGCCGGGCAGAAACCGTGCCTTTCGGCTCCCGTCATCATCACGATATCGTCTATGGAATATGTCATTTACAATGCGTTTTATCCGGTTTGCCAAAGATAACCATTATTCCGGTTATTTGTCACGTACTTAGCCTCAACCTTGTCACCATATTAAAAAAAGAGCAATATATCACCTAAACAGGGGTATATTCATACGATTTTTGGTACATTTGCCGTTTGAACAACAAAATGAAGAGGATGCAGAAGGCAGAAGAGGAACAACCGGCAGGCAGCCTGCTTGCAAGAATCGACAACCCGGATGACCTTAAGAGACTCAGTCCGGACAAGTTGCCGCAAGTTTGCAGCGAGCTCAGGCAGATGATAATAGATGAACTCTCCCACAACCCCGGTCATTTCGGTTCAAGTTTGGGCACAGTGGAGCTCACCGTAGCTCTCCACTATGTCTTCAACACGCCCGACGACCGCATTGTATGGGACGTTGGACATCAGGCCTACGGACACAAGATCCTCACCGGACGCCGCGACAGGTTCTCCACCAACCGCAAGATGGGAGGACTCAGGCCCTTCCCCTCGCCCGAAGAGAGCGAGTACGATACCTTTACCTCGGGTCACGCATCCAACTCCATATCGGCCGCACTCGGCATGGCGGTGGCCGATAAGCGCAACGGACACTCCTCAAGACGTGTTGTTGCCGTGATAGGCGACGGAGCCATGAGCGGCGGACTGGCCTTTGAGGGCATCAACAACGCCTCCACCACCGACAACGACCTGCTCATAATCCTGAACGACAACGACATGAGCATTTCGCAGAGTGTGGGCGGCATGCGCAGCTACCTGACGCAGCTCCACACCTCACGCTCCTACAACAAGTTCCGTTACTATGTCTCCAGAGTGCTTGACATGCTGGGACTCATGACCGAGCAGCGCCGCCGTAACATCATACGCCGCAACAACCACATCAAGATCAAGCTTACCCATCAGAACAACATGTTCGAGGGTATGGACATACGCTATTTCGGCCCCATCGACGGACATAACGTGCTCAACCTGGTACGTGTGCTGTCCAACATAAAGAACATGCACGGTCCCAAGCTGCTGCATATCAAGACCGTCAAGGGCAAGGGATACGAACCCGCCGAGAAGGACTCGGCCATCTGGCATGCACCGGGCCTGTTCGACAAGGTTACCGGCGAGCGCATACTGGGCAACGGCTCAGGCCAGCCCCCGCTCTTCCAGGATGTCTTTGGCGAGACCCTTCTGGAACTCATGAAGGAGAATCCCAAGATACTGGGTATAACCCCCGCCATGCCTATAGGATGCAGCATGGACATAGCCATGAAGGCCTTCCCCGACCGCTGCTTTGACGTGGGCATTGCCGAGGGACATGCCGTCACATTCTCGGGCGGTCTGGCCAAGGAGGGCATGATGCCGTTCTGCAACATCTACTCGTCATTCATGCAGCGCGCATATGACAACGTGATACATGACGTAGCCATCCAGAAACTCAACGTGGTGCTCTGTCTGGACCGCGCCGGACTGGTGGGCGAGGACGGCCCGACACACCACGGATCCTTTGACCTGGCGTTCCTGCGTCCCATACCCAACCTGACCATTGCGTCACCGTACGACGAGATAGAGCTGCGCAACCTCATGTACACCGCCCAACTCCCCGACCAGGGTCCGTTCGTGATACGCTACCCGCGCGGTCACGGCATACTTACCGACTGGCGCAAGCCGTTCCAGCCCATCGTGGTTGGTACCGGCCGCAAGCTCAAGGAGGGACAGGATGTGGCAGTGCTCTCCATCGGCCCCATAGGTAATCTGGCCGAACACGCCATCCTTACATGGGAAAAAGAGAGCGGTCTCACAGCCGCCCTTTACGACATGCGTTTTCTCAAACCTATCGATACCGGCATCCTCAAGGAGGTCGGTCAGAAATTCAGCCGCATCATTACCATCGAGAACGGCACGGTGACCGGAGGTCTGGGCACCGCCGTCATGGAGTATATGATGGACAACGGCTTCTCTCCAGTTATCAAGAGGTTGGGACTGCCCGACCGTTTCATCGAACACGGCTCCACACCGCAGCTGCTGCACCTGTGCCATATCGACCAGGATGCCGTAATCAGCGCGCTTGAGGAGCTTACCTCAAAAACCGAAAAGAGAGCAAAATGAGAATAGTTATTGCAGGTGCAGGAAATGTAGGCATACACCTGGCCAAGCTTCTGGCAGGTGAGAATCAGGATATCGTCCTGATAGACGAGAGCCCCGAGAAGCTGGCCCGTCTGGACTCCAGCTTTGACCTGCTCACCATCCAGGAATCGCCGGTATCGCTTCACGGACTCAAGGAGGCCGGAGCCGGCAATGCCGACCTTTTCGTGGCCGTAACCACCGACGAGAGCCGCAACATCATATCCGCCCAGCTGGCCCACTATCTGGGAGCCAAGAAGACCGTAGCCAGAATCAACAACTACGAGTATCTCCAGCCCAAGAACATGGAGTACTTCAACAGCATCGGACTGGATTCGCTCATCTATCCGGAGCTTCTGGCAGCCAAGGACATTGTGGACGGAATGAAGCTGAGTTGGATACGTCAGTGGTGGGAATTCGCAGGCGGAGCCCTGGTCATGATGGGTATCAAGCTGCGTGACAACGCCCAGATACTCAACAAGCCGTTGGCCGAACTGGGCAAAGAGCTGCCCTACCACATCGTAGCCATCCTGCGTGAGGGCGAGACCATCATCCCGAGCGGTCACGACACCATGCAGGCGGGTGACCTGGTCTACTTCATGACCATGAAGAAGCATATCCCGCACATCCGCAAGATAGCCGGCAAGGAGGAGCTGCCCGATGTACGCGACGTCATCATCATGGGCGGAAGCCGTATCGCTGTCCGCACCGCACAGCTCATGCCCGACTACATGAACCTCAAGATCATTGAGAGCGACATAGACCGTTGCGACAGGCTCACCGAGCTCTGCGACGACAAGGTCATGATCATAAACGGCGACGGCCGCGACCCCAGCCTTCTGCTGAGCGAGGGCATACAGCACACCGAGGCCTTCGTGGCGCTGACCGACAATTCCGAGACCAACATCCTGGCCTGTCTGGCCGCCAAGCGTTTCGGCGTAACAAAGACCATAGCCGAGGTGGAGAACATAGACTACATCAACATGGCCGAGAAACTGGATATAGGCACCGTCATCAACAAGAAGAAGATTGCCGCCAGCCATATCTACCAGATGATGCTTGATGCCGATGTCACCAACGTCAAGTGCCTGACATTCGCCAATGCCGATGTAGCCGAGTTCAACGTCATCGAGGGCGCCAGGATCACCCGCAGCCAGGTCAAGGACATTTCGCTCCCGCGCGGAGTGACCATCGGCGGACTTATCCGCAACAAGGAGGCCATCATTGTTACCGGTAACACCCAGATCCTGCCCGGCGACCATGTAGTGGTCTTCTGTCTTGAAGGAATGATCAAAACCATAGAGAAGTATTTCAATTGATTCACGTCAAGATCATACACCGCATAATGGGAGTCCTGCTTCTGATTGAATCAGGACTGCTCCTGCTGTGCGCCCTACTGCCCCTGTTCTACAGGGAGAATGACCTGTTCGGATTTATCCTGGCGGCATTCACATCGGCCTGCTTCGGCATGACCTCCCTCATTATCGGACGCAGCACCCGCAACAAGGAGAGCGCCATGACACGCCGTGACGGATACATCGTGGTGGCCGCCAGCTGGGTACTCTTCTCGCTGTTCGGTTCACTTCCCTACTTTGTAAGCGGTTACATCCCGTCATATACCGATGCCTACTTTGAGACCATGTCCGGTTTTACCACCACAGGCGCCACCATCATAGACAACATCGAGGCCATGCCTCACGGCCTTCTGTTCTGGCGCAGCCTGACACAGTGGATTGGCGGTTTGGGTATAGTATTCTTCACGGTAGCCGTACTGCCTATCTTCGGAGTGGGCGAGGTTCAGCTCTTTGCCGCCGAGGCCATCGGCCCCACACACGGCAAGCTGCACCCCAGGATAAGCGTGAGCGGACGTTGGATCATCACCGTCTACATCCTTATCACGTTGCTCTGCGCCGTTGCCCTGAGGCTTTGCGGCATGGGAGTCTTTGACAGCATCAACCATGCGCTCTGCACGGCGGCCACCGGCGGATTCTCCACCAAGAACGCCAGCATAGGATACTTCAACTCGCACAGCATAGAGTATGTCATAACATTCTTCATGTTCCTGTCGGGAATCAACTACGGACTTCTGTTCTTTGTTATATTCCGCGGTCAGTTGCGTAAGTTGGCCGATGACACCGAGTTCAAATGGTTCCTGGGACTTATACTGCTGTTCACCTTCATAGTTGCGGTGAGCCTCTATATCTCCACACCCTACAACGGAACCGCCTCACTGCGCAACGCGCTGTTCCATGTGACAGCCATCATAACCACCACGGGATTCACCACAACCGACTATACCATGTGGCCTCCCTTCATATGGATGATACTGGGACTCTGCATGTACATGGGTGCCTGCGCCGGATCCACCACAGGAGGAATGAAGTCAATCCGAATAGCCATCCTGCTCAAGTCCATGCGCAATGAGTTCAACCGCATACTCCACCCCAACGCCATCCTGCCCATACGCGTGAACAGCAAGGTAGTACCAAACTCCACCAAGCAGAGTGTGCTCACCTTCAGCATATTCTTCTTTGCGCTGGTATTTGTGGGCTGGTTCTTCTATCTGGCCATAGGAATAGACATAGCCGAGGCATACGGCATATCCATATCATGTCTGAGCAACGTAGGTCTTACTATAGGATATCACGGATGCAACATTCCGTGGAGTGACATGCCTACAATAGGCAAATGGTTCTCAACCTTCCTGATGCTTATCGGCCGACTTGAGGTCTTCAGCGTGCTCCTTATTCTCACCCCCACCTTCTGGAAGCATAGATAAGAGGTGACTCACGTCATCCCTCATGCGCTGGTACAGATCGCACTCACGGTAGTGCGTGTTCTTTCGTATTGCCTCCTCCAGGCTCATCTGACTGTGCTGATAGGCGCTTATCTCATTGCGGTACTGCTGGTCGTGCATGGCAAAACGGCGTATCTCGGCCTCACGCTCCTGACGCAGCACCGTACACACCGGCATAAGCAGTTTAAGGATGACATTCTCCACAAGATGATGTCCCTGCAGGAACAGATAGGTCTTGTCTTCGGTCACACCCATGTCGGTAAGTTCCCTGCGCAGTTGTGCAACCTCGTCAATGGCTTCGGGATAGTGGTTCTCCAGCCAGTGCACCTTATGCTCCACCCTCTCCTGGACACCCCTGAGGGCACCCTGCGGTCGACGTACGTCCACACTCCTGAGCCTGATGTCAATATTCAGGTCCTGCATGCTGAACTGGTTGTGCAGTTTCTTGCGGTAGAACCACACGTTCCATACAAACAGGGGATAGACCGCCTTGGAGTAGAGCTCCATAAAGGCCTGGAAATCTATAAGCCGATGGTCGTTCAGAGTGCACTGCACGCATATCTGATGCAGGCTGCCCGACCAGCACTGATAGTTCTCTATGGCATAGGCGTAGGTCTGTATTACATAGGGATTGGAAATTATGTCGCGCGATGTCTGTGTGACACCCTGCAGGAGCCAGTCATAATCGCTGTCCACGCAGGCTATCAGGTTTCGTCCCAGTCCGTCATGCTCGATGCATGAACGCAGAGCCGATTTCTTGCCCTTGGTCAGACCTCCGCGGTTGGGCAGCATTATCTGGAAGTAATAGTCGCCTGTCTCGAACTCATCGAGCAGAAGGCGCCAGAAAGAGACATCGTCATAGCTTTCCACAAATGCAATGATACGGCCACGGCGCTTGCTTGGCAGAAGCCTGTCGGCCGCCTCGAAATAGCGGGAGTTGATATTGTCCGTAAGTCTCTTCATGACGTCCGGGAAATCACTTTACCGTAATATCCTCCACATCATATACGGCATCCATCCAGCCGTCCATAATGAGTGCCGGCGAATGCGTGGTCATGATTATCTGTACATTGGGGTTAAGCGAGCGCACGCGCTGAAGCAGTTGCTGCTGCCACTCTATGTGAAGTGATATCTCAGGCTCGTCCATAAGCAGCACGCAAGGCTCCATATCCTGCACCAGTGTGGTAAGCATTATCACCAGCAGCTGCTTCTCGCCCGATGAAAGGTTGTAGGGCTGAAGTGTCACGCCGAACTGGTCAAACAGTATCTCGTTGCTGGTACGCACAATCTTCTTGCCCGTATCCACAAACAGCTCGTCCATGTAATCCATGAACCTGACTCTGGGGGCCGATATCTCCTGGGCCTCCTGTATCTTACCGGGATCGCCCGATGTAAGAAGCTGTATGGTACGGTTGCCTATATTGACCTGATAGTCCAGATAACGGCGCTGAAGCTTATAGAGCTGCCAGTCCAGTTCGGACACCACGCTCTTGTCACTCATCTTCTCCAGCAGGTTGCTGTGCATGAGCGGACGGTCTATGCTGCGGATTACGTCGTAGCGCAGCTTGTCCGATCCGTCGGGATAGAAATCCACCGTAACCTCGGCGTTCTCCTCCTTACTCTCGCCTGCCAGATAATCCAGACGGGCCACAGTCTTGTTCAGGATTGTGCTCTTGCCGGTGCCGTTCACACCGCTCAGAATGTTAACATCGGGGCGCAGTTCCCATACGATGTGCTTCCTTCCCCACAGGGAATTGATCTCTATACGGCTTATGCCATCGGCGTATCTGCTTTCCATAACTGTTGTTGTCTATGGTTTGTCTGCCGTAAAAGTATAAAAAAAGAAGAGCTTGCTTGCACAAACTCTTCTCTTTTTTTGGCGGCGCGTGATTCACATCAAACGATACCCAATGATATTTATAAAAAGGACTATCTAACCAATTTAGGATTACTTGGCGGCATTGCCGTTTTTCGTAATCGCGGTACAAAGTTATTCTTTATTTTTTATCTCGTATATTTTTGAGGGCTATTTAAGTGAAATTTGCAGATTATAACACTTTTCGGCCCGCAATTCTACAACTCAGTGCATAATTATTCACCAAGTCTCAGTCCGTCAAGCAGTTCCAAATAACGCGGTACAGCCTGCTCCAGCTCGGCCAGAGTGACATACTCATCGGCCGTATGAGAACGTGCCGACTCGCCGGGGCCCAGTTTGAACGAAGGGCACTCCAGAATAGCCTGATCGGAGAGTGTGGGCGATCCGTAGGGAACCATTCCCATGCCCACCGCCTTGCGGATTACCGGATGGTTTCGGTCAATCCTTGACGAGTTCAGGTTAAAGGACCTTGCCTTGACCTCGCACCACTCGGGCAGGGCGGCGCTTACCATATCAAAAATCCTGTGGTTGGAGTAGAACTCGTTGCTGCGTATATCGGCAGTAAAGGTGCAAGTATCGGGAATAACGTTATGCTGTGTGCCGGCATTGACCATGGTGACAGTCATCTTGACCGGTCCCAACAGTTCCGACTGCTCGGGGAAACTGAAATCACGCAACATTGCTATCACATCCATGGCACGGTATAGTGCATTCACACCCTCGTTACGTGCAGCATGACCGGCCTTGCCGTGTGCCGTGAAATCCAGTACCATCAAACCCTTCTCGGCTATGGCGGGCTGCATTCCGGTAGGCTCGCCTATGATGGCTACATCCACCTTGGGCAGACTGCCCACTGCCAGTTTCATGCCTCCAGTTCCGTTAACCTCCTCCTCGACGGTAGCCAGGAACAGCGGATTGTAAGCCTGAGGCTTGCTGTCCAGCTCGTAGAACGAATAGAGCAGCGACACCAGGCCGGCACCGTCGTCATTACTTCCCAGGCCATACAGCCTGCCATCCTCCACAGTGGGAGTAAAGGGATCCCTGGTCCAGCCTGCAACAGGTTTGACAGTGTCCATATGGCTGTTCATGAGCAGCGTGGGCTTGGACGGGTTATAGTTGTGTCCGTAGCACAGAAGGTTCAGTCCGATGCACTCAGGGGTATATCCGTGACTCTCCATATCGGCCTTTATCAAAGCCGATACCTCCTGCTCCGAACGTGTTACCGAAGGGGTGCTTATGACCTTCTTGAGCAACTGCAGCATGTCAGTATACGATGTAATCATGCTGCAAAATTAACATCATTCTTGAAATGTTCCCTTTTCGCGGGCCGAAAGTTCCCTGATCATGCCTATTGAGAAAGGCAGTGCAATTGAGAATGTTATAAGGTCGGCCGTAGCCATAGTGGCCTCCAGACCCTCCAGGCCCCATATGGCCGGTAGTATAAAGAGTGTGGGATAAAAGGCGAATCCATGACGGCTCATAGCCAGCAGCGTAGCCTTGCCCGTACGGCGTATGTTCTGCAGAAGCATGTTGGTGGGAGTTGTCAGGCCCACCAGCGGGAATGCCACGCATTGCCAGCGCAGCACGCTTGTGCCTATCCTTATCAGCTCCGGATCCTCATCGCGGAAGAACGCAATTATATCGGCGGAATATATCCAGCCCAGGCTTGACATTATTATAAGCACAATCACGCACACCTGTATGGTGAACCGGTACGACTGCCTTACACGACCGTACAGCTTGGCACCCCAGTTGAATCCGCATACCGGCTGGAATCCCTGGCCCACGCCCAGTATCACCGCCATTGCGCACTGCATTATCCTGGCTACAACCGTAAAGGCTGCAATGGTCGATGCCTCCTGACCCTCAAGAGCCCAGCTGGCGGCTGCCCAGTTCATACAGATGGCCGATATGCTGGAGAGCGACTGGCGCATGAGCGACGGCAGACCGCCCGCCCCTATCTCACGGAAGCGCTCCGATGACGGGGCAAAGTTACTCAACCTGATATGCACGTTACCGTCAAACGAGGTTGTCCAAAGCAGTATGGCCCATGACACGAACTGACTCACCAGCGTAGCCACACCGGCACCCGTCACACCCATATCCAGACGGCTTATAAGCAGCCAGTCAAAGAATATGTTGAGCACCGCACCCGTAGCTATTCCTATCATAGCCAGCATGGCGTTGCCCTGCAGACGTATCTGGTTGTTCAGGGTCATCTGCGACACCAGGAACGGTGTTGCTATGAGTATCCACTTAAGGTAGGCGTTGGAGTAAGGAACTACATCGGGTGTAGCACCCAGCAGGCGTGAGAGCGGGGTCATGAAAAAGAGTCCCAGCACCATGAACACCATTCCCATCAGGAACGATGAGAAGAATCCGGTAGCCGCCATCTTGCCAGCACCCTCGGCATCACGTGCGCCCAGGGCCCTTGACATAAAGTTACCGGAGCCGTGACCAAAGAAGAATCCCGTGGCTTGTATGAGTGACTGGTATGCGAAAGCCACACCGACACCCGCTGTCGCCGCGGTGCTGATGTGGCCTACAAACCATGAATCTACGATATTGTAGATGGCCGATATCGACATGCTGATTATGGTAGGTACGGCAAGACTGAGAACCAGCCTGGGTACCGGGGTTTCGGTGAGCCTGCGGTAGCGGGCCTCACTCTTCAGTATGTCACTTCTGTTATCGTGCACCAGAGTCTATTCAAAAACCTGGCACAAATTTACACAGATTATTTGTAAAACTCTACGCTCTCGGGAGTCCAACCCATGACAACCGATGCATGTCCCTCAACCTGTGACTTGGCCAGGTCAATGAAGACGCGGAGGGGTTTGTCAAACAGATCCGGAGTCTCTATGGAGTCGCGAAGCAGTAGGGTGCTCATTACGCAGTAGGCTGCGCACTCCATCAGACGGCGGCCGCAGAAATCATTCATCTCGGTCTCCTTCTGATCGGTCACGTGGGCGGTCATGGCATCCAGTTTCTCAACCATGGTGCTGATGGCTGCCTTGATCTCTGAGTCAGGCAGTGTGGCAAGCATATCCTTTACGTACTGTGAATATACGCCGCTGGTTACGTAACGCAGGGCGGCAACTACCTGCAGCTGAGTTGTACCCTCATAGATTGAGGTGATACGGGCATCGCGGTACAGGCGCTCGCAGGTATAGTCACGCATAAATCCTGAACCTCCGTGTATCTGGATGCTGTCATATGCGTTCTGGTTGGCAAACTCACTGGTCATACCCTTGGTGATGGGTGTCAGGGCATCGGCCAGACGGCTGTAACGCTTGCTCTCCTGACGCTCCTCGGGGGTCAGGGTGCGGGTCTTGGCAATCTGGTCAAGTGACTTGTATATGTCAACGTAGCGTGATGTCTCATACATGAGTGAGCGTGATGCCTCAACCTTGGCCTTCATCACTGCCAGCATCTGATATACAGCCGGGAATGTATCGATGTTACGGCCAAACTGACGGCGCTCTGCAGCATAGGCTACAGCCTCACGCCATGCGGCATCCTGAATGCCCACGCTCTGGGTGGCAATACCCAGGCGGGCACCGTTCATAAGGGACATAACGTACTTTATAAGGCCTAAGCGGCGGTCACCGCAGAGTTCTGCCTTGGCGTTGTTGAACACCAGTTCGCAGGTGGGTGATCCGTGAATACCCATCTTATCCTCAATACGGCGAACGTTCACGCCGCCGTTACGCTTGTCGTATATAAAGAGTGACAGACCGCGGCCATCGGTGGTACCCTCCTCGCTGCGGGCCAGTACCAAGTGGATGTCGCTGTCACCGTTAGTGATAAAGCGCTTTACGCCGTTCAGGCGCCAGCAGCCGTTCTCCACGTCCTCAGTTGCCTTGAGCATTACGCTTTGAAGGTCACTTCCTGCATCCGGCTCGGTCAGGTCCATAGACATGGTGGCACCCTCGCTGGCCATCTTGAGGTATTTTTCCTTCTGTTCAGGGCTTCCGAACTCGTTAATGGTATCGGCGCATGACTGCAGGCCCCATACGTTCTGGAACGATGCATCGGCACGGGATATCATCTCACCTACGGCACTGAATACCGTTACAGGCATGTTCAGACCGCCGTACTGACGGGGCAGTCCGAATCCTGACAGACCGGCCTGGTGCATCACCTTGAGGTTCTGGGCAGTACCCTGAGAGTACTGTACGCGGCCGCCGCTGCAGTGTGAGCCCTCGCGGTCAACAGACTCTGCATTGGGGGCAATCACCTCATCGCATACGCTGCCGGTCAGTTCCAGCACACGCTCAAAATTGTCCATTGCATCGGTGAAATCAGCCGGTGCATAGTCGTACTTATCGGCCTCAGCATAGAAGTTCTCCTTAAGCTCCACTATGCGCTCCATAAGCGGAGAGTGCATGCGGGCACTGAGTTCAGGGGTATCCTTATAGTTGTTCATTTTGAAATCTCCTTTAAGTTACGGATCAGTTTGGGAATCACATCCTCAACGCGGCCGGTCACCACGTAATCGGCAATGGCGTTGATGGGAGCATCGGGATCCTGGTTGATTGACATGATGAGGCTGCTCTCACGCATACCTGCTATGTGCTGGATCTGGCCCGATATACCGCAGGCTATATAGAGCTTGGGGCGTACGGTGATACCTGTCTGACCAATCTGACGGTCATGATCCACAAAACCGGCATCAACGGCGGCACGGCTGGCACCTACCTCGGCGTGAAGCACATCGGCCAGTTTGAAAAGCATGTCAAATCCCTCGCGGCTGCCCATTCCGTAACCGCCGGCCACTACTATGCTGGCGCTGTCCAGATGGTGTGAGGGTTTCTGCATGTGGCGCTCTATAACGCTCACTGCAAGGTCGGCCTCATTTACATAGTCCGATACCTTATGCTTAACGATCTCACCCTTATAGTCTGCCTTGAGTATCTCATTCTTCATCACACCCTGACGAACGGTTGCCATCTGGGGACGGTGGTCGGGGTTGACGATGGTGGCTATGATGTTGCCGCCGAATGCGGGACGGATCTGGTAGAGCAGGTTCTCATAAACCTTACCGGTTTTCTTGTCCTCATACTCACCGATCTCCAGGTTTGTGCAGTCGGCAGTAAGTCCGCTGCCAAGGGCCGATGATACCCTGGGACCCAGGTCACGGCCGATAACCGTTGCACCCATGAGTGCAATCTGCGGCTGCTCCTCCTGGAACAGCTTGACCAGGATTGCTGAATGGGGTGCTGTGGTATAAGGTGCAAGAGCCTTGTCATCAAACAGGTGCAGTACATCCACTCCGTAGGGGAGTATCTGCTTTTCTATGCCGTCCAGACAGCAGCCTATGGCAATGGCCTCCAACTTTACACCCAGCTGGTTGGCAAGTGAACGGCCCTTGGTGAGCAGTTCCTGACTGACGGGAGCCACCTGGACTCCTTCCAGTTCGCAATATACGAATATGCTGTTCATGGCTTATCCTATTATATGGTTTGTGGCCAGTTCCTCAATCAGAGCGGCTATCTCCTTTTCATCGGCACCATAGCGCTTGCTCTCCTTGGCCTGGAATACAATGTTCTCAATCTTCTTTACCTTGGTGGGCGAGCCTGACAGTCCGCACTTGGCGGGATCGGCGTTTACATCGGCCACGGTCCATGCGGGAACCTCGTAGTTCTTGCGGCCCATGAGCAGACGGGCGTTGCGGGGACGGCAGGGGGCTGCGCTTCCGTTCACGGTGAGCAGGCAGGGCAGCGGAACCTTTACGGTCTCCACACCACCGGTTATCACGCGCTTTACGGTTACGCTCTTGGCGTCCATGTCAAGTATTTCCTCAACATAGGTAATCTGGTTCAGACCCAGCTTCTCGGCCACCTGGGGACCAACCTGGGCTGTATCACCGTCAATAGCCTGACGGCCGCCTATTATGATATCGAACTTTCCTATCTTACGGATTGCGGTTGACAGGGCATATGATGTTGCCAGGGTATCTGCTCCCGCAAACAGGCGGTCGGTCAGAAGATAACCGCCGTCGGCACCGCGATAAACGCCCTCCATCACTATCTCTTTTGCTCTCTCAGGACCCATTGTCAGCATGGTAACTGTACTGCCGGGAAAACGGTCCTTGATGGCAAGGGCCTGCTCCAGTGCGTTGAGGTCCTCCGGGTTAAATACGGCCGGAAGTGCGGCACGGTTTATGGTGCCGTCGGCATTCATGGCATCCTTACCCACCTGACGGGTATCGGGCACCTGCTTTGCCAAAACTATTATATTGAACTTTTCCATAGGGGTAGCAAAGATACGGATAAAGCTACCCCTAACCTTTTGGGGATGTGACAAAACGGGGCGTTTTGCACAGTCGTTCTCATTTTGTAAACTCCTGCAAAGGGAAACGGAAGAGGAACTCAGTCCTCGAGCATGGACTTTTGGTTCTGGCGCTCCAGCTTGTGGAAATCGGAGCCTGTCTTTACCTTGGCTATGGTGGCTATTACGGCGTTGTAGAGTTCGCTGCCCTCACGGTAATCGCCCGGGCAGGCAAAGTTTACGCGGCCTCTCTGTACCAGGTTGCGGGCCTGTGCGCGGCTGGATTCGTTGCCGGGCTTGTAAATGGCTATTGAGTGGCCTCCCTCGCCCTTTACTATGCGCATGCTGGGGATATCGGTCTCTCCGTCACCAAAATAAATCATGTTATGGAACGGAACCGGACGTCCCTCATCGGGCATGGAATCATTGATCTGGGCGTTACGCCAGATGTCATAGATGCCCTTGTTTATCATGAATATGAACTGGGTCTTGGATGTAAAATCCACTGCCACGGCGGGCCAGACGGCCTTGTCGTTCTCATACATGAATGAGCAGGCGTATATCTGCTTAAAGTATTTGGCTATCGATGTACCCTCAATGAGTTCCTTAAGGCCCGATGAGATTATGTAGTGCTCCACATTCACTCCCATCTCGGCGCCCTTGCGGTTTATCAGCTCAAACCACTGCTCCACTCCTGGAAAGAACCCTATTCCGCGACCGAACTCCACGAACTGCTGGCGGCGTATGCTTATGCCGTTCTCCTGTGCCTTATCCACCATCAGTTTCATGTAGGCCAGGATTGTGCTGGACTTCTGCTTCTCTGCCAAGCCGTGACTTTGCTCCCAGAACTTGTCCTTATCGGTCAGTCCTATAGCATCCATAAAGTCATACTCCTGCATATATGACGGCGACAGAGTTCCGTCAAAATCATACATCAGCGCTACTGTGGGTCTATCCATATCGTTCTGTTTTATGTATTTATTACGGAATGAGCAGGGAGGAGTCACCGTAGCTCAGGAAACGGAAATCATTATCCAGGGCGTAGCGGTAGATGGTTTTCCAGTCTCCGTTCACAAAGGCTGACACCAGCAGGAGCAGGGTGCTCTGCGGCTGGTGGAAGTTGGTTACCATCATTTTTACTATGTGGTATCTGTAGCCCGGTGCTATTATGATTTGGGTACTGGTCTTGAGCACATCAAGATGATGACGGTCCAGATAATCCAGGATATATTGGAGGGACTCTACCGATGACATTGTGGGGTTGGTGTCATAGGGGGTCCACTGGTTTACGTGCATCTCCTCCTCGGTGGCATCGGGATGGGTGCTCAGATATACACCTATATAATAGAGGCTCTCAATGGTGCGGACTGATGTGGTTCCTACGGCAATGGTCTCACCGCCGTGCGCAATCAGTTTCTCAATAGTGCTACGTTTTACCGCAATGAACTCAGTATGCATCTCGTGGCCGCTTATCTCTTCCGATTTTACCGGACGGAACGTTCCTGCACCCACATGCAGCGTCAGTTCTTCGCGGTCTATTCCGTGAGCATCCAGATCCTTGAGAACTCGCTCGGTAAAGTGCAGTCCTGCAGTAGGAGCGGCCACGCTGCCCTTAATCTTGGAATATACGGTCTGGTATGTAGTCTTGTCACTCTCCTGTGACTCACGGTTAAGATATGGCGGAATTGGAATCTCACCCACAGCCTCAAGCAGCTCAGCCCAACTTACACCTCCGTCCCAGCTAAAGTCAATGCGGTAACTGGTACCGTGCACAGGTCCTCGCCGTGCTTCAAGAGTAATGGTACGATCACCTATCTGAACAGTATTGCGCAGCACCGGAGTATCATCCTTCCAACGCTTAAGGTTACCCACCAGACAGTACCAGCTGCAACGCTCCGTCCGGGTAAACATAACCTGATAGTCATTAGGATCGGCCGGCTCAAGCAAGAATATCTCAATCAGGGCACCCGTTGACTTGGGACCGCCCGTAGCCTCCTTGCGGAAATGGAGTCTGGCCTGAATCACCTTAGTATTATTAAAGATCATCAAAGCCCCCTTAGGCAAATACTCCGGCAGATTCCGGAATACATCATGACTAACCTCCCCATGCCTGTAAAGCAACAGCTTGGAACTGTCCCTCTCGGTCAAAGGAAACTTAGCAATCCGCTCATCGGGCAGCGGATAATTGAACTCACTAATCCTGATATGTTTTACGCTTTCCTCCATTCGGTCTGCAAAGGTACAAAGAATTTGACATCCATAGAATACCGCACAAATGGAGGATTTATTTTTTGGGGGACATTGACAGGCAAAACCGTTGCCACCCTCGGCACGTTAGAGGGAGGGGCCCGCCGCGAAGCGGTGGGAGGGATAGGCCCGAAGGGCCGTAGTTTTGACGTCAATGCCCCCAAAAAATAATCCGAAATGCTCTTTCCAGTTAGTAAGCAATTGCAAGAGTAAAGACACTTACCTTAATGTTAGGAATATCGCTTTCCATGACGTCAATCAGGGAGCAGAGCGTGGCTCCCGTGGTAATAACATCGTCAATAACCAGAATGTGTTTTCCGGCAAGGAGTTCCGAGGCGGTGACCTTGAACAGGTTCTCCGCATTTTTCCAGCGCTGGAATTTGCCCAGACCCGCCTGCTTGGAGTGCTTCTTTTCCAGAACTATGGCATTGCTTATGATAGGGATACCGGTGGCCTGACGTATGCCCTTGGCAATATAGGAACACTGGTTGTAGCCGCGGCGAAGCTCTTTCCAGTATGAGATAGGCATAGGCACAATGCAGTCTATGCCCTCAAAGAATCCCTTGTCCCGAAGCTCCGTTGCGCCCACACACGCCAGCCACTGTCCTACCTTGGGATGATGCCAGTATTTAAGGTGGAACAGTATGTTGCGGTAGTCACTCTCCTTGCTGTATTGGAACAGCGAGGCGGCACGGACCAGACTCTTCTCGGTAATAAGCATACGCTCGGTAAGGCTCAACGTATCCTGACGATATTCAATCCGCGGCAGACCCAGGAAGCAGGTAATGCAAAGCTGATCCTCAGATGGGTCAAGACGGCGTCCGCACACCTTGCAATAGCGCGGAAACACAAACTCCAGCAGCATCCTTGGCAAGCCGGGGCGTTTATAACCACAAGGTTCCATGATTGTCAGAACATGGAGTCGGGGGCATCGGACATATTCAGAACCTGACGCACCAACTGAGGCTCATATCCGCGTCCACAGACTGTTTTCATGGTCTTAAGTTTGCGCTCATACTCAGTCGCGCCCTTGACAGCACGGTAACGTGATGCTGTTATCTCCTTGAGGGCCGACATATACTCATCCTCATCAATGGATTCCAGAGCCGCATCGGCGATATCAGCCGGGATGCGTTTCTGCCGGAGTGCCTGTGCAATCTTGTTGCGGCCCCACTTGGCAAACCGCACCTTGTCATGAACCAATGCACGCGCATAGCGAGACTCGTCAATATAACCCTCTTTGATCAGGTGCTTGAGGATACGCTCAATATCCTCACTCTCGGCTTTGTGCCTCAAGAGCATGGCCCGCACCTCGTGGCAGCAATGCTCTGCTCCCGAACAGTATCGTTCGGCAAGTGCTTTTCCCTCTGTTTCAGTCATAGTACAGCTTTTATCATACGTGTTTTTCCAAATATATCATTGCGCAGTTCCACATTGTGGAATCCTGCATCAACAAGCAAATCGTTCATATCCTGTGCCTTGAGCGGATTGATCTCAAAATAGAGACGTCCGCCGCCGTTCAGTGCCCCGACTGCAAACTCCGCTATAGCCCGGTAAAAGACCAGCGGATCATTGTCCCGTACAAACAGCGCGGTATGTGGCTCATAGTCAAGCACCGTACTCTCCATGCTGTCCCTTTCGGAGTCCAGCACATAGGGAGGATTGCTTACAATCACGTCAAAACGGCCCTCCGGCTTGGCATCGGCCAGGATATCCACCTGGCTGAATGTAACTTGAGTTCCGTTCAGACGGCTGTTCTCACGCGCCACATCCAGTGCATCGGCGCTTATATCCCAGCCCTGAACCTTCCAGCCGGGCAGCTTATGTGCCAGCGTCACTGCTATGCAACCGCTTCCGGTGCCTATATCCAGCAGCGAGCCTGTGCCGGCGCAGTCCTGTTCCACCCACTCCACAAGCTCGGCAGTCTCGGGACGCGGTATCAGCACCCGGCTATCCACCTTGAACTGCAATCCGCAGAACGGAGCCCATCCCAGCAGGTACTGAAGCGGCTCACCACCAGCCAGCCGTGCCAGCGCATCGGCCAGACGCCTGTCCCGCTCAGCATCCGGTTTCAGAGTTTCTTTAGTATAGTATGACAAGGCACTGATGCCAAGATATTCGGTACAAAGCGCTCTCCTGACAGACTCCAGCTCCAATGCCTCAAAACGTCTGCCCAAAGCTCTGTCTATGGACGTCAGGAGCTCTTTCATTCAGTTTGATTTAGGATAGACCTTGACTGAACCGTATGCCGATGCGGAACCTCGCATGATGGAGTTTCTGTCACCCATGGAGTAACTGAACTTGGCCGACATGTTTATTATATGGTTTCCCTCTTCCTTGGGAATCCACTGCGTCTCCGGAACCTGCGACAGCGACTTCTCGCCGGTCTTTCTGATAAATCTGGTGGTAATGGAGGTTATTTCGCTGAAAGGATCACGGATTTTCCAGTTGTAGGCTCCGCTGTTGATACGGTTTCCGGCGTAAATAATCTGAACCCTGAGATATACGGTATCACCCACCTCGGGATGCGACGACGAGCAGTATATGTCGCCGTACACGGGAGCTTCGGCAAACTCCTCCTTCTGGCAGCCGGTAAGCATAAGCAGTACTGCTGTAGCGAGTATGAGTGATCCCTTTTTCATAATCAGGCTATCTCCAATGCAACTTTCATCATGTTGGTAAAGCTGGAGCGGCGCTGCTCGGTTGTAGCAAAGTTGCCGCGCACCAGCTGGTCCGATATGGTACAGATTGTAAGCGCTTTTTTTCCGGCAGCGGCAGCGTTGATATAGAGTCCCGATGACTCCATCTCAACGGCCTTGACACCGAACTTTCCCCATTTCATCTGACGGTTGGACTCGTCGTAGAACACATCGGCCGAGTAGATATTGCCCACCTGGAACGGGAAGTTGTTTTCACGAGCCACGCGGACGGCATCCTCAAGCAGGCCGAAGTCGGCTATGGGCGCAAAACGTGCCGGGAATCCGTACTGATGACCGTAGTCCGAGTCGGTGCAGGCAGCCTGTGCAAAGAGCATGTCGCCTATTTTCATCTCGTCGGTCAGGGCACCTGCGGTTCCTATCCTGATAATGCGCTCCACATCATAGAAGTTGAACAGCTCGTAGGAGTAGATTCCTATTGAGGGTATTCCCATTCCATGACCCTGGACCGATACGCGCTTGCCGTTGTAATAACCGGTATAACCCAGCATTCCGCGGATCTCGTTGTAGAGTACAGGGTTCTCCAGATACTTCTCGGCAATGAACTTGGCACGGAGGGGGTCTCCGCACATTATCACTGTCTTGGCGATATCATCGTAATTGGCGGCAATGTGTGCCGACGGTGTCTGTTCCTTGCTCATATCTTTTCTTCTAACGGAGGTGAAACAATGCACCCCTCTATATAATCAATCTTCTTAACACGTTCCGATGCCGGTGCCACGTTTATCTTGTGTCCCCAAACGCTGATACGGCCCTCGGCAAACCACTGCAGGGCCTGAGGGAAAATGCGATGCTCCATGCGGTGTATCTGCGCCTCCAGCTCGTCCACCGTTCCGTTTACGGGTACGGCTGCCTGGATAATCACAGGGCCGGCGTCTAGCTCGGGAGTAACCAGATGGACCGAGCAGCCCGTAACCCTGACCCCGTGCTCGTAGGCATCGGCAATGGCCGTAGCACCCTTGAAGCTGGGCAGAAGCGCGGGATGCAGGTTCAGAATCCTGTCCTGGAAGGCATTTACGAACACCTCGCTCAGTATGCGCATCCAACCGGCCAGCGCAACGGTATCGACATCGTATTTTCTCAGTGTTTCCACCACTAATGCATCATACTCGGCACGGTTCCTGTGGCCCTTGGAGGGAACCACCTCGACCGGAATGCCAAAATTGCGGGCGCGTGCAATCACACCCGCATCCTCCTTGTTTGTAAGCACAACGGGAATCCGGGCGTCAAGACGTCCGTCACGCGCAGCCTCAATTATGGCCTGTGCATTGGTTCCGTTGGCCGATGCCAGTATGGCAAGTCTTATCATCTTATCAGAATTGTTTCAAAAGCCAGTCCATAGCAGAGCCCTCCGAGTAGTCGTCGAGCAGTGTTACCCATGAGAAATGGTTCAACATGCCGCCCACACCGAACTTCTTCATATATTCATCGGAATATATGGTAATCCTGTCGTCCTTTGCGCCCAGTCTCTTGCGGGCGTCAAAGTATACGTGTGAACTTATCACCTTGCAGGTCTGGTCATCCTGTGCATGCACAAAATAGAGCGGAGTTGACAGGAATGCATCCAGATTGATCTTTGAAGCCACCATCTCAGTGCCGTTCCAGCGGTATACATCACCCTGGAAAGCCTTGACCACATCGTTTGTAAACTGTCCGTCATACTTCTCGTTAACCCTGTGTATGGGTACGATGGGGTCCATTGCACAGCACGGTATGGCAGCCTTGAAACGGTCGGCAAACTGCATCATGAAACGCATGGTGCAACCGCCGCCGCTGCTGGCGCCTGCGCAGAACAGTCTGCTGCCGTCAACCAGTCCCTGTTCAATCAGAGTATCGATGAAAGCCATCTGCAAGGCGTTGTTACGGTCAATGAGCTTAATCTTCTCGGGGAACAGTGAAGCACTGTATGAGTAGTTCTCATTAGCCAGTGCAAACTCCAGTACAGCGCACTTTACGCCTTTCTGGGGCAGTGCCACCAGGCCGCGGTTGGCTATGATAGTCTCCAGAAGAGGCTTGTTGTACTCGCCTCCGCCTATCTGCCAAACCAGCAGCGGCACATTCTTCAAAGGATTGCCGTTCTCATCCTTAGGGAGATAAAGCATATATTCACGGGTAAGTCCGGCATAGCTGAAACTGCCCGTTATACAATCGTCAATAATGTCGGTAGCAAAATCGGTCACATCCTTGTCAGTGACGGTGATACCGGCCTTCTCACATTTGAGTTCCCATGGAACAGAACGGAAATTCTGGCCCAGACGGCCCTCCTCACGGAACGGGCGGAACCTTACACGAACCCTGTTACGGTCTATTGAGACCGATATCTCATCATCAGCATAATCCTGGGCGAATTCACCGGTATTGGGATCATACGGAGTTCCGTAGGTGTTACCGGTAAGCTCAAAATCACTTGCCTTAAGGTTCTTGACTGCAGCACGGTCAGGTACGACGATATCGATGGAGTCAACCATGTAACCCCAGTCTCCCACACTGCGATAGCCCTTTATGCCGGGCTCATAGTCTGACTGACAGGAAACAGCCAGAGCAGAAAACATAATAACAGATAATGACAGTTTATTCATTGTCAGCAATAAGATTTAGTTAGTCCTGCGAAATTACTAATAATAACCTGAAAAAAAGAAAGATGGCTCCGTGATTATGGGAACCATCTTTCCTGATATGACTGTGAGGATGATTACATCATGCCGTCCATGCCGCCCATTCCGGGAGCCATGGCAGGCATCGGCTTATCCTCCTTCTTCTCAACGATCACGCACTCGGTGGTCAGGAACATACCGGCAATCGAGGCGGCGTTCTCAAGAGCTACGCGTGTAACCTTGGCGGGATCAACCACACCGGCCTTGACCATATCCTCGTAGCGGTCGTAGCGGGCATTGTAACCAAAGTCACCCTTGCCCTCCATAACCTTCTGAACTACTACCGATCCCTCCTTGCCTGCGTTGAACACAATCTGACGCAGAGGCTCCTCAATGGCGCGACGGATGATCTGGATACCGGTCTGCTCATCGGCATTCTCACCCTTGATCTTGTCAAGGGCGCTGATTGAACGGATGTAAGCTACACCGCCGCCGGCTACGATACCCTCCTCGATAGCGGCGCGGGTTGCGCACAGAGCATCGTCAACACGGTCCTTCTTCTCCTTCATCTCAGTCTCAGAGGGAGCACCTACCTTGATCACTGCAACACCGCCTGACAGTTTGGCAAGACGCTCCTGGAGCTTCTCCTTGTCATAGTCGCTTGTGGTGGTCTTGATCTGAGCCTTGATCTGGGCAACGCGGTCAGCGATCTTGTCCTTGGCACCCTTACCGTTTACGATAGTGGTGTTGTCCTTGGTGATGGTGATCTTCTCGGCTGTACCAAGCATATCCATTGTAGCCTGCTCCAGCTTAACACCACGCTCCTCGCTGATTACGAATCCGCCTGTAAGAACGGCGATATCCTCAAGCATCTCCTTGCGACGGTCGCCGAATCCGGGTGCCTTGACAGCGCAGATCTTAAGGCCTGAACGCAGACGGTTTACAACCAGAGTGGTCAGAGCCTCAGAATCAACATCCTCAGCGATAATCAGCAGAGGACGGCCGCTCTGTACGGCGGGCTCCAGGATGGGGAGCAGGTCCTTGAGGTTTGATATCTTCTTGTCATGGATAAGAATCAGAGGATTCTCCATAACGCAGTTCATCTTCTCGGTATCGGTTACAAAGTATGATGACAGGTAACCACGGTCAAACTGCATACCCTCGACAACGTCGATGTATGTGTCACGGCCCTTGGCCTCCTCGATGGTGATTACACCGTCCTTTGAAACCTTCTGCATAGCCTCGGCAATGTGCTTACCTATCTCAGCGTCGTTGTTGGCAGAGATGGTAGCCACCTGCTCGATCTTGTCAAAGTTGTCACCTACGGCCTTTGACTGCTTCTTGATGTTCTCAACAACAGCTGCAACGGCCTTGTCGATACCGCGCTTTAGGTCCATGGGATTGGCACCTGCGGTAACGTTCTTAAGACCTACGTTTACGATGCTCTGAGCCAGAACGGTTGCGGTTGTTGTACCGTCACCAGCATCCTCACCGGTCTTGGAGGCAACGCTCTTGACCAGCTGAGCGCCGGTGTTCTTGAATGAATCGGCCAACTCAATCTCCTTGGCTACGGTAACACCGTCCTTGGTAATTTGGGGAGCACCGAACTTCTTCTCGATGATAACGTTGCGGCCCTTAGGTCCAAGTGTAACCTTGACTGCATTTGCAAGCTCGTCAACACCCTGACGCATCAGGTCACGGGCATCCATATTGAAAAGTATCTCTTTTGCTGCCATAACTGTATCTCCTTATTATTTTTCTACAACGGCCAGAACATCGCTCTGACGCATAATCAGATATTTGGTTCCCTCAACCTCAAGCTCTGTGCCTGAGTACTTGCCATAGAGTACCTGGTCACCCTTTTTGAGTACCATTGTCTCATCCTTGGTGCCGCCACCAACGGCTATAACCTCACCCTTGAGGGGTTTCTCCTTTGCTGTATCAGGGATGATGATACCCCCGATGGTCTTCTCCTCGGCTGCTGCCGGAAGAATCAGAACACGGTCTGCTAACGGTTTGATGTTCATAGTTTTATAATTTTGAATTATTTGAATTTCACCACAAAGCCCCTTATCGGGCATAAGAGAGAGTGCATAAAACATGCCAAACTGCCAGCCGGGTGAATAATGACACCCTCACTGACAGTTTGGCACAACATGTTTTATTTTTATCTGACATTGTCTGCCAGATATCTGGCAAGACTCACTGCCGACAGGTCACGCTGGAACGATCCCTTATGGAAGACCGATATGGTTCCTGTCTCTTCCGATACCACCACTGCCACGGCATTGGTCTTCTCGGCAATACCCATAGCCGAGCGGTGACGCAGTCCGAATGCCTTGGGCAGCTCCTCGGACTGTGACAGAGGCAGGATGCAGGAGGCCGATTCAATGCGGTCGCCCACAATAATCATGGCTCCGTCATGCAGAGGACTGTTCTTGAAGAATATGTTCTCTATCAGGAGCTGGTTGATGTTGGCATTCACCTCCTCGCCGCTCTCAATCACGTCGTGAAGCTCATCGTTCTGGCCTATCACAATCAAGGCTCCCTCCTTGCGGTGGCTCATGCTCTCGCAGGCCTTGACAATGGGATCCCACTTGCTCAGGTCACCGTCCACATGACGGCGGCGGGTAAGCCAGTGGAACAGTTTCCTGGTGCGTGTCGAGGTGCCGATGTCACGGAAAAAGTGACGTATGTCATCGGCAAAGAGCACAATGATGGCAATAACGCCCACGTCGACCAACTTGTCCATCACGGCACCCAGCAACTGCATCTTGAGAACCTGTGACACTATCATCCACACGAAAATGAACACAAGGATGCCAATGAACATATTGAGCGATCCCGTTCTCTTCATCAGTTTGTAGAGATAGAACAGGAGCAGCGAGACGCTCAGCACGTCTATTATGTCCTTGATACCGAATGAAACAAAATAGTCAAACATAAGCTTTTATTTATTGTCTTCTAACGCTTTCAGGATCTTCAGGGTCTGGGCTGCCTCCTCCACATCGTGGACTCTGAGCCAACTTGCGCCCTTCTGAACAGCCACCGTGTCAAGCACTATGGTGGCGGGAAGTACATCGGCGGGAGTAAGACCAAGCAGGCGGTAAGCCATGGATTTGCGTGACATTCCGGCCAGCACAGGCAGTCCGAACTCACCGAGCGTATCCATATGCGCAAGCACCGTGTAGTTGTCCTCAAGTTTCTTGCCGAACCCGAAACCCGGATCCAGGATCACCTTGTGAACCACATCGACACCTGCCTGCTCCATCATCCGGAGCCTCTCCCTGAAGAAGGCGTTCATCTCCGCAACAGGGTCCTGAACAACCTTCTCAGCCCATGTAAGTACATATTGGGCGCCGGTTTCTGCCACCACGTCATACATATCGGAGTTACCGCCGTACACATCGTTGATGATGCTTACGTTCCACTCCTTTACGCAACGGTGGGCAATACGCGGACGGTATGTATCCACCGATACGGGCACCTGGCGAAACTCCTCCCTTATGGCGGTCAGACCCCACTCCAAGCGCGACATCTCCTCCTGCTCGGTGGCCTGGGGACTGTCGGGACGGGTGGAACAACCTCCTACGTCCAATACGTCAGCACCTTGGGATAGAATTCTGCGTACCCACTGCAACAGTTCCTCTTTATCCTGCAGACGCGACCCGCTCCAGAAGGAGTCAGGGGTCACGTTTACTATTCCCATTATCTTGGTCATATCACTTCTTCTCTGAATCCAGGAAGGCCTGAACCTGCTCGGCAATCTTGGTCATACCGGCAGCTGTAGGGTGATTCATACGCTTCTCGATACCTTCCACTGCAATTACGGGTACTCCGTAGTGCTTGCATATCTCACGCATTGACTCACCCAGGTTCTCTGACATACCGTCATTGAGCAGAGAGTAGATCTTCATTTTGGGATAGAGTTTCTGCAGGTTGGCCAGCAGATATGCAAAAGCCGGACGGTAGAAATAGAGGTCCTCCTTGGTCCAGTCGGCATACTTGTAGTCGCCGAAAGGCTCATGTGTCCAGTCGTCGTTCGTTCCGCCGAAAATGAACAGGATATCGGGAGCACCGATGCAGTTCAGACGGGTCACGAAAGCGCGGTCTGAATAGTCATCGTGGTTGTAGCCGCGGCAGCATACGGTACTGCCCGACCATGAATCGTTCTTTTCAAGTACCCATCCGTTCTTTTCGATTACCTGAGCCCACCACTGCTGGCTCTGCTCTGTTACACCGCAGAACTGGTTGGGATAGAATGTGTCGTAGTACTTTGGCATGGAACCGGTAAATGTAGAATAGGAGTCACCCATTACGGAGACCTTCAACTGTGCGGACATTACGCCGCAAACAAAAACGCATGCCAAAAGAGCAAAAATCTTTTTCATAATTATAAATTGGTTATTGTTTTAGTTAATCCTATGCTGTTGGAGCCCTTAATCAGGATTGTCTTTCCTTTTATCTTTTCCTGTTCAAGAGCCTTGTTCACCTGATCCACATCGGCAAACAGCCGGAATCCGCTGTCGGCGGCCACTGCGGCAAACTCGCTGCCCACAAGCCACACAGTCTCAAATCCCTTCTGCTTGAGCATATCCACAATACGGCGGTGCTCATCGGCCGATACCTGGCCAAGCTCTCTCATATCGCCCAGGATAAGCATCTTGTCCTGAGCCTTTATCATATCGAAATTCTCGATTGCGGCAGCCATGCTCGTGGGGTTGGCATTGTATGCGTCCACCACCAGGCTGTTGCGTCCGGTTTGGGTCAGCTGCGAGCGGTTGTTCTGAGGCTTGTAACCTGCAACAGCCTGCGACGCATTCTCCTCAGACACTCCGAACTTAAGGCCGATGGTAATGGCGGCAAGTGCGTTATCCACGTTGTATGCGCCTATAAGGCTGGTCTGAACGGTATGCCATGGTCCCCCGGCAGTGCGCCAGCGGAACTTGACAAACGGATTGCACTCCAGCACCTCGCCCTCAACAGACAGCCCGTCCTGACCGGGTTTTCCATACTCTATGAGCGGCAGTCCGGCACACATCTGCTGCAGGTGCTCATTGTCACGGTTCACAAATGCCGTGCCGCCATGCTCACGCAGCCAGTCATAAAGCTCACCCTTTGTACGCTTAACACCCTCAAAGGATCCGAATCCCAGAAGATGGGCCTTTCCCACATTGGTTATCAGACCAAAGTCGGGCTGACTTACCTCCACCAGCTCCTTTATGTCGCCCGGGTGGCTGGCACCCATCTCCACGATGGCATAATCATGCCGGGCATTGAGTCCCAGAACAGTCAGAGGCACGCCGATGGAATTGTTCAGGTTTCCCTGGGTATAGAGGATATTATAGGTGGTAGACATCACAGCGGCGGTAAGTTCCTTGGTGGTAGTTTTTCCGTTGGTTCCGGTAATACCTATTACGGTAGTGCCAAGTGCACGCCTGTGGTATGCAGCCACCTGCTGCAGCGTGGAGAGCACGTTGTCCACCAGTATCATGCGGGAATCGTCCTTGTCATACAGGGCGGCATTGTCCATTACCGCGAACGGGCAACCCTGTTCCAAGGCTCCGCGAACAAACTCGTTTCCGTCAAAACGCTCACCCTTGAGCGCAAAGAACATGAGTCCCGGGCCGCACTTACGGCTGTCCGTAGTAACGCCGGTACACTGTTTCAGCCTGCCGTATATATCCTCAACCGTCATAGTACCGCAAAAATAAACAAATAAGAGCAATCTTATACCTCTTTGCAGACATCTTTGAGGCCCAAAAAGGAGCAAAAAAAATTACGGATTGCACAAAATGGCCTAAAAAGTGCTCTAAAGGCGTTTTTTTTCGACATTTTTTTGCTCATTTAACAAATGTTGTATACTTTTGGCGCAAAGAAAGGACCGACAAAGGACTTTTAAAGCGAACAAAAAGAGACTATTAATTTACATTTAAACTAAAATCACAATTATGAAAAAAGCTTTATTCATTATCGTAGCTATTGCAACATGCATGACAGCAAATGCCAAGTACTGGTTCAGCGGATCACTCGGTTTTGAGACTACATCACAGTATGGTACTGACGAGAAGGGAAGAGTTCTTGAATTATCTCCCGCATTCGGTATGCAGATTGAGGATGCAATCGAGCTGGGCGTAGAACTGAACATAAAGGATACTAAGTATTTCAGAAACAACACCACTAAAACTCAGCAGATGTTCAGCTTCGGCTTTGCTCCCTTCATCAGGTACACATTCTTTACAGAGGGTAACTTCAACATGTTCGTACAGGGTGGATTTGAGTATGCAATCGTATCTCCCAGCGGATTCAACTTCTGGAGCCTGTCACTCTATGCACAGCCCGGTATCCGCTACATGATGTCTGACCACTTCTCAGTTCAGGCCAAGTTCAACGGTCTTGCTTTCACACACATGAGCAACCCCGAGTTTGGCGGTTATCCCGGTACCACTTACAAGAACAATTTCGGTCTGAATGCTGACTTCACAGCTCTGACATTCGGTCTCGTATACGAGTTCTGATAATACCCCAAATACAAAAAAGCAGCCGGCCTTTCGGGTCGGCTGTTTTTGTTTATGACAAGGTTGATAAAAAAAGGAGGAGTCGGGGCGTCAGCCCCCGAGTCCTATCGCCCGTACAAAGACAGGTGGCCCGAAAGCCACTTGTCTTTGTTTATGACAAGGTTGATATATCGGCCGGAGGCCGACCCTTTCGCGATAGCGAAATAAAAAAAGGAGGAGTCGGGGCGTCAGTCCCCGAGTCCTATCGCCCGTACAAAAACAGGTGGCCCGAAAGCCACCTGTTTTTGTACGGGCGATAGGACTCGAACCTACACATCTGAGATACTAGATCCTAAGTCTAGCGCGTCTACCAATTCCGCCACGCCCGCAATAAAAGCGCGTCCCTGATACCGGAACGCGCTGCAAAAGTAGTTGTTTTAGCTGTAACCGCCAAACATCATTTTATTTCCATCAGACTCTCCATCCTGACCATTACGGTGGGGCTGCTTATCTCACGCATCCTGGCAATGGCAGGGAACATATCCTCAAGTGAAACCTGGGTCTCCACGCTTGTGGTCAGTGTCTCCTCGGGATCATCCGACGAACCGCCCGAAAGCAGCTTAAGCAGCGATACCTCCCTGGCAACCGGATACTGGACAATACGGTAATCCTCCTTGTTCAGACCTACCTTGCCGGCAGCATAGTCTATGGCATCCTGGAGTCCGCCGTTGCAATCGGCCAGACCTATACGCAGGGCATCGGCACCCGACCATACGCGTCCCTGGCCGATAGCGTCCACGCTGTCCTTGGACATGCTGCGGCCCTCTGACACCAGACCGGTAAAGTCGTCGTAAATCTTCTCGATCTGCTTCTGTATGTAAGCCACCTCGGCGTCGTCAAGAGGACGGAGTCCTGCCATCATATCACTGTGTGACGATGTTCCTACAGTCTCCACATTCACCTTGAGAACCTTGCTCACAGCATCACCCAGGCTGGGAATAAGTCCGAACACACCTATCGAGCCCGTTACCGTGCCGTTGTCGGTAAAGATACGGTCCGAGTTGGCCGATATCCAGTAACCGCCCGATGCGGCATAGTCGCCAAAGCTTACAATGACAGGCTTCTCGGCACGAAGCAGCATGATCTCATGTCTGATGGCCTCGGCTGCCTGAGCGCTGCCGCCCGGTGAGTTGACCCTGAACACTACAGCCTTGATACGCTTGTCCTCACGCACCTTGCGCAGCGTGGCGGCCAGTTTGTTGCCTACTATATCGGCATCCGATCCGTCGTCCTTGATATCGCCGTCGGCATATACTACGGCAATCCTGTTCTTGTTGCTGCCCTTCTTAAGCTTTGAGGCGTACATATTTATCTTTACAAAGCTAACCTCGCCTATGCTCTTGACGCCGTTCTGCTGGCACATGTATTTGTCAACCTCATCCATATACCAGGTCTCGTCAACAAGCCCCTTCTCCTTGAAGTCGGATGCGTGGCACAGGTCCAGATTCTCCACCCACTCCTGGAACTGCTCCTGAGTGAATCCGCGTGAGGCGGCTATCTGAGCGGTTATGGAGTTCCACATGGAGCCCACAAGCTCCTGGTTCTGGAGGCGGTTCTCAGGGCTTGAGCTGCTGCGGGTGAACATCTCGCCGGCCGATTTGTACTTGCCGTGACGTATCAGCTGCATATCCACATGCAGGGCGTCCAGAATGTCCTTGAGGAATATCATCTGGGTGCTCAGACCGTTGATGAGGCTCTCCGAAGCCGGGTCGAGTATGATCTTATCGGCCACCGATGCCAGATAGTAGGAGCCGTTGCCCAACGTCCTGCAGTAGGCCACCACAGGCTTGCCCGACTTTTTGAAACGCTCCAGCGCAGCGCGTATCTCCTCAATCTGCGCCAGGCCGGCGTCAACCTCATCGGGCGTCATATAGATCATGCTGATGCTGTTGTCCTGTGCAGCGGCGTCAATGGCGCTCACGTAGCTGTACAGTGTGACTGGGTTGGCCGATCCTTTTACAATCGACATGATGTCAATGGAGGAGCCTCCCACAATACGTTCCTGAATAGGATTCTTGAAATCAATCTTTAATACCCTGGCCTTTCCGGCGCATGCCATAAACGGCAACATGGCTGCTATTGCAACCACAAGCAAACGAAATCTCTTCATAGTCTCTTAAGGGTTAACTATCATATCATTAATATACCTGCGAGCCTCCTCTATGTAGGTATCCAGGCCCGCAGCCATATCACTCTCCTTCATATCCAGTCTGATATCGGGAGCCACACCGAACTCAACATGGTTGATGTCGGCATCGTACGAGGGGGACGATGAGAATCTGACCACCCACCCGTTGGGCAGCTCGGACGACATGGGCAGTCCGCCTCCGCCTCCCGTGGTGTCACCCATCAGGGTCACGTTGGCAAGACTCTTCATGCAGACTGCAAAATCATTGGCGGTACTGTAACAGCCGCGGTTCACCAGGAGCACCACAGGCTTGATCCATCTCAGATTGGTCCAGGCAGGTTCGATCACGTTGGCATGCAGCTTGGAGAAATCATTATGACCCGGACCGTTCTTGTAACATGAGTAGCCCCACGTCACACTCTCCTCTGTAAAGCGTGATGCCAGCCTATCTCCCGCGTTCTGATTACCGCCTCCGTTGTTACGGATATCAATGATAAGTCCGTTGCAGAGAGCCATATGATTGAACATAGCGTTCAGCGATCCGTTGGAGATACTGCTCTCAAAGCTCTTCACAACCATATAGCCTATGTTGTCATCCAGAATACGGTAGCTGCTTGAGTTGCCGCAGATGACATAGTCTAAACCCAGATACTTGTCCTGCAGGTCCTTCGAATAGTTTGCGGGGTAATCGGTCTTCCAGCTCCAGTTGCGGCCAAAGTCATAGGCGCTGGACAGGTTCACGTGACCGTCACGCAGCTCGCCTATCATCTTGCAGAGCACCTCGAACAGCGATCTATTGGACATATCGCCCGATATGCTGGCGGAGTATCTGAGCTTAACTTCATTCCAGTCCACTCCCAGCACCTCTTTCTTGAGGTCGAAGTAGCAGTAACGCTCATCCATTATCTCCCATAGGGCCATGAAGTTGCCTCGGGGGGTGTTGGAGTACTCCCTGTCAAGTCCCTCCTCCGTGCTGGAACAGGCTGACGGCAGCAGCATCATGCCCAATGCCGCCACTACACAAGCCATATGTATTATCCTGCTTTTCATCGGCTCCAATCCTTTTTCTGGTACCTCATGACACAACCTATGGTAAAGAAGTTGCTTCCTATGCTGCGGTAATGACCTCCCAGACGGTTTCCCGTATAGTCAAACGTATACCCCAACCTGACGCGCGCTCCCCTGAAAGGCACCACCAGCGCAACCTGTTGCATGAGCGCCAGGTCGTTGAAGGGAGTTATAAAGTGAAGCGCCTTTTCGTACTCGTCGTACCGGTAAATATACCAGTAGGGCTGGTCGTAATCGGGTGCCACCCCCACTCCTGCAAGCGGCATGTGGAGCGTGGCCTGGAATGCCATATCCTTGCGGAAAAGCCTGAAATGCAGCGTATTGTCCACACAGAGTCCGGCACCCATATACCCTTCGGCAGTGGCCGGGTTGTTTGAGTTCTGCCTGTTGTAGAGCGCTCCCAGCTCAAACATGAAGGAAGGGCCTAACAGAAGGTCACATACCGGGGTATTGACCGCAGGCCAAAGCATGGAAGTATGGAAAGATCCCGTGAGTTCCAGCGTACTGCCGCCGCCCACACGGTTTTTCATAGGACTAAAATGCAGACTTGAATGTGTACGGCCGTATTTGAAAAGCCTGTCGGGCGAATAGCCTGTCCAGATATCGGCCTCAAAGCCAAACGCCGTGCCTGAATATCCGGATTCCGACAAGTAGGTTTCACGGGCAAAGGCGCTGCCTATCATTACCGATCCGGCACTTACGCGCTCCTGGTACAGGGGCAGACTCCATGCCTCCCGCTCGGCCTTGGCCGGCAGCGTGAACAGCATCAGGAGCAATATGACAAGTACACCTGACAACCGGTCAGAACAGCGAAAGCTGTCCGTCATCAACCGTCTCAGAATTTTCATCATATGTTTGGGACACTTGGTCCTGATTTTCGGAATCTATATCGGATTTATCCGGCTCGGGTACGGATTCAGGCTCCGGCTGACGCAGCGGAACCATCTCCTCAACATCCTGAACGGCATATGCGGTCACCCTGCGGCCGCGTGCCTTCACGCCCTTTACTCCCACAAACTGCTCGGCATCCACCTCCATCGGCTCACGGAAACTGTCGGCACCGCCCATGGTCACGAGCAGACGCGGGAACGGGGTATCGGTAAGCAGCACCAGACGGCTGCCCTTCTCTTCACCAAGTATATTGATGCGCTTGGATGTGGGATCCAGGTTGAACCTCTTCAGATAGAGATAGTTCTTCTGGGAGGCGTCAAACAGGACCGCGGTCCATACCTTGCGCTGATCATTTCTCTCCAGACGCAGCAGATCGGGATCGAAATGGCAGTTGGGATCAACCGGCGTGGTGTAGTATTCACCGTTTGAATTGATCACAAGCAGCTGGTCGTCGCTGTTGAACTCGCCCAGGAAATCACCGTGTCCGTCAAAATCCAGGCGCAGTATATCCTTGTCAAACCAAACCTTGCGGCCGCCCAGCGTGGACGATCCGTGTGCCTTGAGGCCGATGCGCAGCACCTCGTTGCGGGTCAGCAGGTTACCCATGGACTGACGTCCCTTGATGAGCATCTCGCTGAAGTCCTTGTCGAACACCGGCTTCTTGAGCTTGGGATTGGGCTTGAGGGTAATCTTAATCACCTCGGCCTCACCGTTGGGGTTGGCTGTAAAGTACATTATCTTGGAGCCAGCCTTGCCCTGTGTCAGGTCATACTCCTTGTCGCGGGTCAGGCCTGTGGCGGCGAACCTCTTTATAAAGTAGGCCCCGTTGCGGCCGTCGCGGTACACCACATTGTATATGGTGCGCTTGTCGTTCTTCTTGAACACGTTCAGGTAGAGCACGTTCTGGCCCACAAACAGCTTATCGGCCACCTTAACCACCTTGAACTTGCCGTCCTTGTAGAAGAGTATGATGTCATCCAGATCCGAGCAGTTGCAGACATACTCGTCCTTTTTGAGTTCCATGCCGATGAATCCGTCGGCACGGTTGATATAGAGTTTCTGGTTGGCCTCCACAACCTTGGCTGCCACCACGGTGTCAAAGTTCTTGATCTCGGTGCGGCGCGGATAGGAGGGACCGTACTTCTCCTTGAGCATGTTGAACCAGCGGATGGTCACGTTCACCATGTTGGCCAGATCCTTGTCGATGCGGGCTATATCGGCCTTCATTTTGGCAATAGCCTCCTCGGCTTTCTCCTTGTTGAACTTGAGGATACGGGCCATCTTTATCTCCATCAGCTTGAGGATATCCTCCTTGGTCACCTCGCGGATCATCTGCGGGTAGTAGGGAGTCAGACGGTCGTCAATGTGCTCGCAGGCGGCGTCCATGGTGGTAGCCTCTTCGAACTCGCGGTCCTTATATATACGCTCCTCGATGAATATCTTTTCCAATGAGGCAAAGTGCAGCTGCTCCAGTATCTCCCCGCGCTCAATCTCCAGCTCGCGGCGCAGCAGATCCTTGGTGTTGTCTACCGATTTGCGCAGCACGTCGCTTACGGTGAGGAAGTGCGGCTTGTTCTCATCAATCACGCAGCAGTTGGGCGATATGCTCACCTCACAGTTGGTAAAGGCGTAAAGTGCGTCGATGGTCTTGTCCGATGACACTCCGGGCGCCAGCGATATGCGTATCTCCACCTTGTCGGCGGTAAGGTTCTCAACCTTGCGGATCTTTATCTTGCCCTTCTCGCCTGCCTTGACTATGGATTCGCACAGGGTCATCACGTTCTCACCGTACGGAATCTCGTTTATGACAAGCGTCTTGTTGTCAGCTTCTTTTGAAATCTTGGCACGGATGCGCACCATACCGCCGCGCTCTCCGTCGTTGTAACGGGACACATCGATGGCGCCTCCGGTCTGGAAGTCCGGATAGAGATGAAATTCCTCCTTGCGCAGGTACGATACGGCTGCGTCGCACAGCTCGTTGAAGTTATGCGGCAGTATCTTGCAGGACAGGCCTACAGCGATACCCTCGGCACCCTGAGCCAGCAGCAGCGGGAATTTGACAGGCAGCGTGACCGGCTCCTTGTTGCGGCCGTCATACGATGCCTTCCACTCGGTGGTCTTGGGATTGAACAGAGTCTCAAGGGCGAACTTGGACAGACGGGCCTCGATATATCGGGGTGCTGCGGCGCGGTGACCTGTAAGTATATTTCCCCAGTTACCCTGGCACTCTATAAGAAGGTCCTTCTGACCCAGCTGCACCAGTGCGTCACCTATCGAAGCGTCGCCGTGAGGGTGGAACTGCATGGTATGTCCAACAATGTTGGCCACCTTATTGAAACGGCCGTCGTCAAGGCGCTTCATGGAGTGCAGGATACGTCTCTGCACCGGCTTGAGTCCGTCTACGAAATGAGGTACGGCACGCTCCAGGATAACGTATGAGGCATAATCCAGGAACCAGCCCTGGTACATGCCCGACAACTGGTGGCGTATCATGCCGTTGTCATCCTTGACAGGCTGGTAGGTTGAATGCCCTGCCTCCTGAACATCATCAGCACTCTCCGCGACCTGATCGCGGAGTTCCTCATCCATATTATCCGTTTCGCTGCTCATTACCCTTTAAAAACAATATGTTTGGACGCGAATTTACTGCTTTTCAGCGACAATTCCCAATCCGCAACGCCAACTTGTACCATTTTTTCGTCGGACTTTTCAACAATTATACATCCTTTATCCAAAAGGGGGCTAATTAGGTTATTTTAAAGAGACACACCTCTATTTATTAAATAAAAGCAGTACCTTTGCGAAAATTTTCTGAATAATTGCTGATTATGGCTCAAGAAGACGTTTTCAAAAAGATTGTAGCACACTGCAAGGAGTACGGTTTTGTATTCCCCTCAAGCGAGATTTATGACGGACTCGGCGCTGTCTATGACTACGGACAGCTGGGAGTCGAGATGAAGAATAACATCAAGACCTATTGGTGGCAGAGTATGGTTCTGCTGCACGACAATATTGTAGGTATCGACTCTGCAATATTCATGCACCCCACCATCTGGAAGGCTTCAGGTCACGTAGATGCATTCAATGACCCCCTCATAGACAACCGCGACTCAAAGAAGCGCTACCGTGCAGACGTCCTGATTGAGGATCAGATAGCCAAATATGACGAGAAGATAGAGAAGGAGGTTGCCAAGGCCCGCAAGCGTTTCGGTGACTCTTTCGATGAGGCCAAGTACCGCGCCACCAGCAACAACGTACTGGAGCACGTAGCCAAGCGCGACGCCCTGCATGACCGTTACAAGAAGGCCATGAATGACGGCAACCTTGAGGAGCTCAAGCAGATCATCCTGGACGAGGGTATCGTATGCCCCATCAGCGGCACCCGCAACTGGACCGATGTACGTCAGTTCAACCTGATGTTCTCAACCGAGATGGGTTCGACCGCCGACGGTTCAATGAAGATCTATCTGCGTCCCGAGACCGCACAGGGTATCTTTGTAAACTACCTGAACGTACAGAAGACCGGCCGCATGAAGATCCCCTTCGGTATCGCCCAGATAGGTAAGGCCTTCCGTAACGAGATCGTTGCCCGCCAGTTCATCTTCCGCATGCGTGAGTTCGAGCAGATGGAGATGCAGTTCTTCATCAAGCCCGGCACCGAGCTTGACTGGTTCGCAAAGTGGAAGGAGACCCGTATGAAGTGGCATCAGGCCCTTGGCTTCGGCGCCGACCACTACCGTTTCCACGACCACGACAAGCTGGCCCACTACGCCAACGCAGCTACAGATATCGAGTTCCTTATGCCTTTCGGCTTCAAGGAGGTGGAGGGTATCCACAGCCGTACCAACTTTGACCTGTCACAGCACGAGAAGTTCAGCGGCAAGAGCATCAAGTACTTTGATCCCGAGACCAACGAGAGCTACACTCCGTTCGTAATCGAGACCTCAATAGGTGTTGACCGTATGTTCCTGAGCGTTATGTGCGCCTCATACGAGGAGCAGGCTCTTGAGAACGGCGAGACCCGCGTTGTACTGCATCTGCCCGCACCTCTGGCTCCCGTCAAGCTGGCTATCCTGCCTCTTGTCAAGAAAGACGGACTGCCCGAGCTGGCACGTTCAATCCAGAACGACCTCAAGTTCCACTTCAACTGCCAGTACGACGAGAAGGATTCCATCGGCAAGCGCTACCGCCGTCAGGATGCCATCGGCACCCCGTTCTGCGTAACTGTCGACCACCAGTCACTCGAGGATCAGACCGTTACCCTGCGTAACCGTGACACCATGGAGCAGCAGCGTGTCAAGATTGCAGACCTCTGCAACATACTCTCTGACACCGTATCAATAACAAGCGTGCTTAAGACTCTCTGAATATGAAGCGTCTGTCGGCTATTTTCTCCATCCTGTGCACGGCAGCCCTCCTGTGCGTCTCATGCAGTGAGACCAAGGAGGCCGATGACCACGCCAACTGGCAGGGCCGTAATGCGGAATTCATATCCGGCATAGCTGCCCGGTGTTCCGACAAGACTCCCCAGACAGCCTCTAAGGGAGAGATTGTCCGACTGCTCTCATACAAGCTCAATCCCGAGAGCAAGTGGGGAGACGACTCATATGTATACTGCGAGATCCTGGACAAGGGCGACGGAACCGTTTCGCCCAGTTTCAGCGACAGCGTACGCGTGAACTACCGTGTCCGCCTTATGCCTACCGCCAACTATCCCGAGGGTCAGGTAATGGACCAGTCCTTCAAGACAGCCGCGCTCAACCCTTCGGTCAACATACCGGCTTCGTTCCGCGTGTCAGGACTTGTTGACGGAGTGGCAACCGCACTCATGTACATGCACTGCGGCGATTTCTGGAGGCTCTACATTCCCCAGTCGCTCGGATACGGAGATAAGGCCCGCAACTCCATTCCCGCCTATTCGGCACTTATCTTCGAGGTCAACCTCACGGAGATAGCCCCCACGGGACATGAGCTTTCACCAAGATAACATATACCAATAATCATACCAACAACAATTATTTATCATGGCAAAAATTAGAGGTGCTGTAACAGTTGACAACGAGCGTTGCAAAGGCTGTGAACTGTGCGTATCCACCTGCGACAAGCAGGTTCTGGGTATGTCCGAGGCAGTCAACAGCAAGGGTTACCACTATGCCTACATGGCCAACCCCGAGGCATGCGTAGGTTGTACTAACTGCGGCATTATCTGCCCTGACGGAGTAATTTCGGTCTATAGGGTAAAAGTAGAGGAGTAATTATGGAAGAAAGAGAAATGAGACTTATGAAAGGCAATGAGGCGATTGCCGAGGCCGCTATCCGCGCCGGCGCCGATGCCTTTTACGGTTACCCCATCACTCCGCAGACGGAGGTAATGGAGTATCTGATGGAGACCGATGCCACAGCCCGCACAGGCATGGCAGTACTCCAGGCAGAGAGTGAAGTTTCCGCCATCAACATGGTCTATGGCGGCGCATCGACTGGTCACAGGGTTATGACTTCATCTTCAAGCCCCGGTATCAGCCTGATGGCAGAAGGTATATCATATCTGGCAGGTGCCGAGCTGCCCTGTCTGCTTATAAACGTATCACGTGGAGGTCCCGGTCTGGGTACCATCCAGCCCAGCCAGGCTGACTATTTCCAGACTGTAAAGGGCGGCGGCCACGGTGACTACAAGCTGCTCACACTGGCTCCCTCATCGGTACAGGAGCTGGCCGATTTCATTGCACTGGGCTTTGACCTTGCGTTCAAGTACCGCAACCCGACAATGATCCTTGCCGACGGCGCTCTGGGTCAGATGATGGAAAAGATCTATCTGCCCGCCCAGCGTCCCCGCATGACCGAGTATCCCGATTGGGCTACCAACGGTACCCCCGTAGGCAAGGAGCGCCGTTTCGTTACCTCTCTGAACCTGCTGCCGCAGGAGCACGAGCTGGTTAACATCCGTCTGCAGAAGAAGTACCGCGATATGGAGAAGAACGAGGTCCGTTACGAAATGATCCAGTGCGATGACGCCGACTACGTAATTGTAGCCTTCGGTATCATTGCCCGTATAGCACAGAAGAGCATTGAGCTGGCACGCGCCAAGGGCCACAAGATCGGTCTGTTCCGCCCCATCTCACTCTATCCTTTCCCCTACGACCAGATCCGCGAGCTGTCAAACAACGACCGTATCAAAGGCTTCATGTCTGTAGAGCTCAGCGCCGGTCAGATGATCGAGGATATACGTCTGGCAGTAGAGGGCCGCAAGCCCGTAGGTTTCTTTGGCCGTTTGGGCGGTATGGTTCCCACACCCGAGGAGATTGAGACAGCTCTCTACAATTACTTTAATATCAAATGAGCACAGCGATGGAAGTAAACGATATAATCAAACCTGAAAATCTGGTATATCAGAAAAGCCGTCTGATGTCCGAAAAGACGTTCAACTTCTGCCCCGGCTGCGGCCACGGCGTTGTTGTTCGCACCATTGCCGAGGTTATCGAGGAGATGGGCATTGAGCATGACGTTATTGGTATCTCACCTGTAGGCTGTTCAGTGTTCCTCTATGACTTCTATAAGTTCGATGTGGTTGAGGCCGCTCACGGTCGCGCATGCGCCGTTGCTACCGGCATCAAGCGCGTGCAGCCCGACAAGTTCGTATTCACCTACCAGGGTGACGGTGACCTTGCAGCCATCGGCACCGGTGAGACCATGCACGCCTGCAACCGCGGCGAGAACATCGTGATTGTATTCATCAACAACGGTATATACGGAATGACCGGCGGTCAGATGGCTCCCACCACTCTGGAGGGAATGAAGACCACCACCTGCCCCCGCGGCCGTGACGTCAAGACCATGGGTTACCCGCTCAACATCACCCCGCTGCTTGCTCAGCTGGACGGTGTATGCTACGTAACACGTCATTCAGTTCACACTCCCGGCAACGTACGCAAGCTCAAGAAGGCTCTGCGTCAGGCTTTCGAGAACCAGCGTGACAAGAAGGGGACATCAATCGTTGAGGTTGTTTCCAACTGTAACTCAGGCTGGGGTCTCACACCTAAGGCCGCCAATGACTGGATGGTTGAGAACATGTTCAAGAAATATCCTCTGGGCGATATCAAGGTCGATGGCAAACTTGTCATGGACATGAACGCACCCAGATAATAAGGAGGTACAATCATGACAGAAGAGATAATCATAGCCGGATTCGGAGGACAGGGTGTCCTCTCAATGGGTAAGATAATTGCATACTCAGGCCTGATGCAGGGTCTGGAAGTGTCGTGGATGCCGTCATACGGTCCTGAAATCCGCGGAGGTACAGCAAACGTAACGGTTATCCTGAGTGACAGCCGCATCAGCTCACCTATCCTGCAGAAGTTCAGCACCGCTATCATACTGAACCAGCAGTCCATGGACAAGTTCGAGCCGATGGTAAAGCCCGGTGGCGTACTCATCTACACCCCCAGCACCATCACCCGCAAGCCCACACGTACCGATATAACCATCTACCCCATCAAGGCCATCGAGGAGGCTGCCAAGATCAACGCCTCTAAGGTTGCCAACATGTTCCTGCTTGGAGCGTTCATGAAGATCCGCCCCATCCTGGATGTGGAGTACGTTATGGAAGGTATCAAGCACTCCGTATCGGAGCGCAACTGGAAATACCTGCCTCTTAATGAGAAGGCCATCAAGGCCGGAATGGAGCTTGTAAAGTGAGAATTGAGAATTGAAAATTGAAAAAGTCCTTGCGAATACATCGTAAGGACTTTTTTATGTCACGGAATATACGCAGGTTCTGCGTATTAATTCTCAATTTTCCGCTCGGCCCGAAGGGACGCTTTCACAAAGCGAAGCGACTGAAAGAATTCTCAATTTTCAATTTTATTCGCATCCTTATTACGAATCTCCACGCGCTTAATCTTACCGCTAATAGTTTTGGGAAGTTCGTCCACGAATTCCACTACGCGGGGATATTTGTAGGGGGCGGATACTTTCTTTACGTGGTTTTGGATGTCTTTGATAAGGGCCTCCTTATCCGGGACATCCTTATACTCCTTGGCAAGGATTATTGTAGCCTTGACTACCTGACCGCGGACTTCGTCGGGAACGCCTGTTACGGCGCACTCAACTACTGCGGGGTGAGTCATCAGGGCGCTCTCAACCTCGAACGGTCCGATGCGGTAGCCGGAGCTCTTGATAACGTCATCGGTACGGCCTACGAACCAGTAGTAGCCGTCACCGTCACGCCATGCAACATCGCCGGTATGGTAGATTCCGTTGTTGTGTACGGTCTTGGTGAGTTCAGGATTGTGGTAATACTCCTCAAACAGGCCCAGCGGTAGGCGCTTATCGGTATGCAGGATAATCTCACCGCTCTCACCGTCCTCGGCGGAACGGCCGTCATTGGTGAGAAGGTCCATGTCATATGCGGGGTTGGGTACACCCAGTGAACCGGGTTTGGGAGTCATCCAGGGGAATGTGCCGATGGTCATGGCTGTCTCGGTCTGACCGAATCCCTCGTGGATATCCAGTCCGGTATGCTCTTTCCAGAACTCAAATACGCTGGGGTTGAGCGGCTCGCCTGCGGTGGTGCAGTACTTGAGTGCGCTCAGGTCATACTGGCTCAGGTCCTCACGAATCAGATAACGGTAGATTGTGGGGGGAGCGCAGAATGATGTCACGCGGTACTTAGCCATTGCAGCCAGTATATTGGCGGGAGTGAACTTCTCATGGTCATAAACGAACACTGCTGCACCTGACAGCCACTGTCCGTAGAGCTTGCCCCATACGGCCTTACCCCAACCGGTATCGGCTACGGTAAGATGCAGGCTCTGCTCATTTACGTTGTGCCAGTACTTGGCGGTAACGATATGTCCCAGAGGATAGAGGAAGTTGTGAGCCACCATCTTGGGGTTACCGCTTGAGCCCGATGTAAAGTACAGAAGTGAAATATCGTGGTTGTCATTCACATGCTCGGGGCGATGGAACTCAGGAGCGTTCTTCATACCCTCGTCCATGCTGTGCCAGCCGTCCTTGTTGTATGAACCGGTAGCAACCAGCACCTTGACCGACGGTGAATCCTTGAGGCAGTCATTCACATGTTGTATCATGATGGGCTCATCGGCACTTACAATCATCTTGATCTGGGCTGAGTTGGCGCGGTAGATGAGGTCCTTGGGGGTGAGCAGATTGCCACGGCACCCAGCTTATGCAGGGCTACGATTGAGAACCAGAACTCGGCGCGGCGCTTGAGCATCATCATCACGCAGTCTCCGCGGCCGATGCCCAGTGACTGGTAGAAGGCTGCCACCTGGTCACTCTTACGCTTGATGTCGGCAAATGTATAACGTGTCTCGGCACCCTCGTCGTTGGTCCAGAGCAGTGCCAGTTTGTCGGGATTTGTCCTGGCCCACTCGTCGACTACATCATAGCCGAAGTTGAAGTTGTCAGGAACGATTATCTCAAAATTCTTCTGGAAATCCTCCAGTGAATCGAATTCGACTTTCTTCAGGTATTTCTCTAACATGTTTCTTAGAATATGATGGCCAGGAATCTTGCGGGTTCACCGTTAAGAGCCCTCATGCCATGAGGCTGTGTTGAATCAAAGTATATGCTGTCGCCGGGATTCAGAGTGAGTTCCTTTCCGCCGATGCTCAGAAGCAGTGTGCCCTTGAGCACCAGGTTGAACTCCTGACCCTCATGTGAGTTCAGGTGCATCTGGTCCTCCATCTTGGGATCGACGGTCACGATAAAGGGCGATGCCTTGGCGTGCTTGAATCCCATGGCCAGAGCCTGGTATTTATATGCTTTCTGACGCTCGATAACCGGACCCTTGCCCTTGCGTACCAGCCAGTAACTGCTCATAGTGGGAGCATCGCCGGCAAAGAGTTCAAGAGGCTCTACACCGAATACTGCTGCGGCGTTGCACAGGAAGTTCATGGGAATGTCCGATTCGCCGGACTCGTATCTCTTCAACTCATCAGGAGTGATGCCGCACTTTGAGGCAACCTCCTCGACTGTCATCTCCAGATCCTCGCGCAGTCCGCGAAGACGCATGGCCATCTGCTTAATCTGTTCGTTGATTTCCATATCAGATTACTTCTATACCTTTCTCCGCGCAGAGCTTGAGGCTGAGCTCACGAAGCTTGAATTTCTGAATCTTACCGCTGCCTGTAAGCGGGTACTCCTTTACAAAGAATACATATTTGGGGATCTTGTAACGGGCAATCTTGCCGCGGCACCAGTCACGCACCTCCTCCTCGGTCAGGCTTGCGCCCTCGTCAAGGATGATGAATGCGCCAACCTCCTCACCGTATTTCTTGGAGGGTACGCCTGCCACCTGCACGTCGCGTACGCCGGGCAGATGATAGAGGAACTCCTCGATCTCACGCGGATATATATTCTCACCGCCGCGGATGATCATATCCTTGATACGTCCGGTAATGCGGTAGTTGCCGTTCTCGTCCATGATACCCAGGTCACCTGAGTGCAGGTATCCGTTCTCGTCAATGACCTCGGCGGTAGCCTCCGGGTTCTTGTAGTAACCCTTCATCACGTTGAAGCCCTTGCAGCACATCTCACCCTGAGTACCTGCGGGAACCTCCTTGTTGGTCTCGGGATCCAGCACCTTGACGTCCACAAACTCATAGTCGCGTCCCACTGTTGTGTAACGTACCTCATCGGGATCGTCTATGCGGGTCTGGCTCATTCCGGGCGACGACTCGGTAAGGCCGTAAACGCTTGTAACGCGCAGGAACATCTTCTCCTCAACCTTACGCATCAGCTCAATAGGACAGAGCGAACCGGCCATGATACCTGTACGCAGGCAAGAGAGGTCAAACATATCGAACATGGGGTGGTTCAGTTCGGCAATGAACATGGTAGGCACACCGTAAAGCGCGGTGCAACGCTCCTTGTGGACCGATGCCAGGGTAACCAGCGGATCAAAGCGCTCCACAACCACCTCGGTGCAACCGTGAGTAAGGCAGTTCATGGTTGCCAGAACCACGCCGAAGCAGTGGAACAGAGGTACGCAGACACACAGCTTGTCGTCCTGGGTGAACTTCATGTGCTCACCTGTCAGGAAGCCGTCGTTAGCGATATTGTAGTGGGTAAGCATGACTCCCTTGGGGAATCCTGTGGTACCCGATGTATACTGCATGTTCACAACGTCATGGCAGGTAACAGCCTTGCGCAGACGCTGGAATTCATCGTCCTCGGTATTCTCGCCAAGCAAAAGTATCTCGGCGGTGTTATACATTCCGCGGTATTTCTCCTGACCTATGTAAACCACGTTCTTGAGTCTGGGGAAACGCTTGCTATCCAGGTGACCGCGCTCGCACTGGCGCAGCTCGGGAAGCATGGTGTAAGCCATATCAACGTAGTTACTCTCCCATGTGCCGTCGGTAAGGCACAGGGTGTGCATGTCGGAGTTCTCCACCAGATACTCAAGCTCGTTCTGCTTGTAGTTGGTGTTCACTGTGATACACACTGCACCGATCTTGGCGCAGGCATACAGGAATGTAAGCCAGTCAGGCACGTTCTGGGCCCACAGACCTACATGACTTCCACGTGTCACGCCGATGGCAATCAGACCGCGTGCCATGTCATCGACCCTCTCGTTGAACTGTTTCCAGGTAAAACGAAGGTCACGGTCCGAATATACGATGTACTCCTTGTCAGGTGAGACCTGTGCCCAATGCTCGAGCCAGTCTCCGAGTGTTCTTTCTGATAACTGGTACATAAAGATCAGATGGGAGTGTAAACGACTGCAAGGATACGGGCCTTCTGGCCGTTGTAGCCGTGTACGTGATGCTTGACTATTGAATCGTAGTAGATGCTGTCACCCTTGTCAAGAACATAGGTGGTCTTGCCGTAGTTGATCTCAACCTGACCCTCCAGCACGTAGATGAACTCCTCACCCTCGTGGGTAGAGAGGTCGAACTTGGGATTCTCGTTAGGCAGGATATCTATTACGAAAGGCTCCAGATGGCGGTTGTCCTTGCCGTCTGAGAGTGAATGGTATATCATGTTCTCGTGACCGCCCGATGCATGGTTGGAGAACCTTACGCTCTCGTGTTCCTCCTCGGCGCGGCTTACAACTGCGCCCACGCTCTGCTGGTCATCAAGGAAAGTACCCAGACGGACACCCAGTACTCTTGCTATCTTGATAAGGGGAGCCAGACCCGGCAGCGGGCCGTCTTCCTCAATAGCCTTGATTTGTTCCACGGTAAGCTGTGCGCGCTCGGCCAGCACCTCAATCTCCATCTGTTTAGACTCCCTCAGAGAGCGGATTTTCTTTCCGACAGGTACTTTAGTATTCATTTTTCTTGTATAATTATGCGGAATGTTTCTTTTTCACGCGGCAAAAGTACAAAAAGCATCCGAAATGAACGAGTTATACCGTATAATACTTATACAAAAGAGTAATAAAATTATCATTTTTAAACAATGTGGAATCAACCATTTTGATTATCTTTGTATGTCTAAGATAACACTCAAAATGGCAGAAGAAATCATCAACGGACAGGCCAATTATTCCGCGCAGAATATTCAGGTTCTGGAGGGTTTGGAAGCAGTGCGCAAACGCCCTGCAATGTATATAGGTGACATCAGCGAGAAGGGTCTGCACCACTTGGTATATGAGGTAGTCGACAACTCCATCGACGAGTCCATGGCCGGCTACTGCACACACATCGAGGTGGCCATCAACGAGGACGGTTCAATAACCGTACAGGATAACGGCCGCGGTATCCCTGTAGATATGCACCCCAAGGAGCACAAATCGGCCCTGGAGGTTGTTATGACCGTGCTTCACGCCGGCGGTAAGTTCGATAAGGGATCCTATAAGGTTTCCGGCGGTCTTCACGGTGTAGGTGTATCGTGCGTAAACGCCCTTTCAACCAAGATGATAACCGAGGTCTTCCGCGACGGCAAGGTATACCGTCAGGAGTACGCCTGCGGTAAGCCCATGACTGCCGTTGAGTGCGTAGGCACAACCGATATCAACGGTACCCGCCAGACATTCTGGCCCGACGGCTCAATATTCACCACCACAGAGTACAAGTATGACATCCTTGCAGCCCGTCTGCATGAGCTGGCATTCCTGAATGCAGGCCTCAAGATCTCCCTGACCGATTACCGCGTCATGGAAGAGGGTCAGCCCAAAAAGGACGTTTACTTCTCCAACGAGGGTCTTAAGGAGTTCGTGAGCTACATCGACGAGAACCGCGTACACCTTATCCAGGAGCCCATCTACCTTAACACCGAGAAGCAGGGTGTACCCATTGAGGTTGCCATCCTGTACAACACCGAGTACAAGGAGACCATCCGTTCATTCGTAAACAACATCAACACCATAGAGGGCGGTACCCATCTGGTAGGCTTCCGCACCGCACTTACCCGCACACTCAAGAAGTATGCCGATGACAACAAGTTCCTTGAAAAGGCTAAGGTTGAGATTGAGGGTGAGGACTTCCGCGAAGGTCTTACAGCCGTTATCTCCGTTAAGGTTGCAGAGCCTCAGTTTGAGGGTCAGACCAAGACCAAACTGGGTAACAGCGAGGTAGCCGGTGCAGTTCAGCAGGCTGTAGGCGAGGCACTGACATTCTATCTTGAGGAGCATCCCAAGGAGGCAAAACTGATTGTTGACAAGGTTATTCTGGCCGCCCAGGCACGTGTGGCAGCACGCAAGGCACGTGAGAGCGTACAGCGCAAGAGCCCCCTGTCAGGCAGCGGACTTCCCGGCAAGCTTGCCGACTGCTCCGACAAGGATCCCGCCAACTGCGAGCTCTTTATCGTAGAGGGTGACTCTGCAGGCGGCAGCGCCAAGCAGGGCCGCGACCGCCACACCCAGGCCATCCTGCCTATCCGCGGTAAGATATTCAACGTAGAGCGCGTAATGTGGCACAAGGCCTTTGATCACGAGGAGGTTAACAACATCATACAGGCCCTGGGCGTACGTTTCGGTCTCAACCCCGACGACTCCAAGGCTGCCAACTACGACAAACTGCGTTATTATAAGGTAATCATCATGACCGATGCCGATGTCGACGGCTCACACATCGACACCCTTATCATGACACTCTTCTTCCGCTACATGCCGGAACTTATCGAGAACGGTCACCTGTACATAGCAACCCCGCCCCTCTATCTGTGCACAAAGGGTAAGGTCAAGGAGTTCTGCTACGATGACGTACAGCGCCAGCGCTTTATCGACCAGTACGGCGGCGGACTTGAGCAGAACATCATCACACAGCGCTATAAAGGTCTGGGAGAGATGAACCCGGAGCAGCTCTGGGAGACAACAATGAATCCCGAGAACCGTCTCTTGAAGCAGGTTCATATCCAGGATGCCGCCGAGGCAGACCGTATCTTCAGCATGCTTATGGGTGAGGATGTGGGCACCCGCAGGGAGTTTATTGAGCGTAATGCCACTTATGCAAATATTGATGCGTAAGGCCATCCGGCCGATGCTCGCGGCTTCGCCGCTCGGTTATTTTTGACTTTTATGGCCCTTGGGGCCTAAAAAGTCGTTGGATGGAAACTTATCTACGTATTAGATTCACGACATTTTTTTAGTTTGGGGCGGCGACGCCCCAAACCCGTTTCGCGGGACAATGTCCCGCTTCACTCTGCCGGCCTCCGGCCGGGTAACAATAAACCCTGACGGGCTTCGCTGTCAGGGTTTATTGTTACTGGGTGCAACTGGAAACCTCTGTGCACTTTGAAACAAAAAAAGGTCGGAATTGCTTCCAACCTGTAGACGATTCTAGAAACCTGGAAAAGTTCCTTACGCGAGCTTAGCGATGTGAGCGCAGAGCTTTGACTTGAGGTTAGCGGCCTTGTTCTTGTGGATAAGATTGGTCTTGGCCAGCTTGTCAAGCATCTTCTGTACCTTGGGATAGGTAGCAGCTGCCTCCTCCTTGTTGGTCATAGCGCGAAGCTGACGAACTGCATTACGCATTGTCTTTGCATAATAACGGTTGTGAAGTCTTCTCTTCTCGCTCTTTCTGATAGCCTTCAAGGCTGATTTGTGGTTTGCCATTATAACAACTTTTTAATTTTTGTATTTTACACTTTGTAGCGCGTATGAGAGTCGAACTCATCTTGCAAGAATGAAAATCTTGAGTACTAGCCGATATACGAACGCGCCATCCTTTCAGACAAGCCTCTAAAGGCTGCCCTATAAAGCGGATGCAAAAGTAGTTACATTTTTCCAAACGGCAAACATTCTCCCTAAAAAAATTCATAACTTCGCACACGTCATCAAAACAACTGCAGCAATGTGGCAAGAGGAGTCAGGAATAATGATAGGGGCGGTCAGACATAACGACCGCAGCAGTGTGGCGCGTATTTTCACCCGCACACACGGCATGGTCCCCTTCATATGGTTCCTCTCCAAAAGCAACAAGAACGCATCCCGCAACACCCTTCTGCAGCCGCTCACCAACCTGACATTCCAGGCCGAATACGTGCCCACCCAGGAGCTGCACCACATCAAGGAGGCCAAGAACACCTTCCCCTACCGGGACATCCCATTTAACCCCCTCAAGAGTGCCATAACGCTCTTCCTGTCGGAGTTTCTGACCCACGCCCTGCGCGGCGAGCAGAACAATCCCGGACTCTACCGTTTCCTGACCGACTCGCTCAAATGGTTCGATGCCGCCGCCCCGGGCACCTACGCCAACTATCACATAGCCTTCATGATAGGTACCGCCAGCCATATAGGTATCTGCCCCAATGCCGATGAATACACGCCCGGCTGCGTACTGGACATGCGCGACGGCTGCTTCAGCCCCATCCCGCCCAGCCACAGCGACTACCTGTCGGCCCAACTCTCCTACAAGCTGTACATGCTCATGGAGAGCGACTACGACCAGATAAAAGACGCGCCCCTGACTGGTCAGGAACGCGTCATGCTGCTCAATGCCCTCAACACCTATTTCCGTCTTCACATACCGGCCTTCCCGGTACTCAAATCCATCGAGGTGCTGGACACTGTATTCGGTTAAGCACGCAGATTCTTAATCTCGGCCAGGCCGATGGAGTTACGCGAGTAAGAGGGTGAAGCCTCGATTGCGTCTATCAGTGCGTCGTTGTCCAGATCGGCATCCGACATCTCATACAGATAGAGCTGCTTCTTGTCCACACGGTCACCGTACAGGCCCTCGATTACGGTATCCACAACCTCCTCATCGTCCATCAGAGGCAGGTTGTCCATTCCGAATCCGGTGGCAAGCACCGTAATCTTGACCTCGTCGTTAAGGGTGTCGTCGTTGGCAAGACCCCAGATAACCTCGATGTTCTTATCTTCGAACTTGTCCATAAAGTGACGTACCTCGTTCATCTCGTCAAGCATGAGCTGATGCTCGGCCTTGGTGCTCTGGTAGATGTTGAACAGTATCTTCTTGGCCTTATGGATATCGTTGTTGTAGAGCAGAGGTGATTTGAGAGCCGAGTCGAAAGCCTGGTTCACACGGTTCTCACCGCTTGCCACGCCAGTACTCATTATGGCCACGCCGCCGTTGCTCAGGATCTTCTTTACATCACGGAAGTCAAGGTTGATTATACCGCGGCAGGTGATAAGCTCGGCTATGCTCTTGGTGGCGGTGGTCAGGGTCTCGTCCACATGCTTGAAACCGGTAGCCACACTCTGGTCGGGATAGATCTCCAGCAGTTTCTCGTTGCTTATTACAAGCAGAGCATCCACATGCTGTGACATCTCGCGCACGCCTTTGAGAGCCTGCTTGATCTTGGGACGCATCTCGAACTTGAAGGGGATGGTCACGATACCCACGGTAAGCATGCCGCACTCCTTGGCGCACTGCGCAATCACAGGAGCTGCACCGGTACCGGTACCGCCACCCATTCCGGCAGTGATGAACACCATCTGTGTATCGTCCTTGAACTGGGCCTTTATCTCCTCGATGCTCTCCTCGGCAGCCTTGCGGGCCACTGCGGGATCATTACCGGCTCCCAGACCGTTGGTGGTCTGGCGTCCCAGCTGCAGTTTTACGGGTATGTCCGAGTCGGCCAGAGCCTGCTGGTCGGTATTGGCAATTACGAATACCACATCATGAATACCTTCACGGTACATATTCTTAACGGCATTGCCGCCGCCACCGCCCACGCCGATAACCTTGATTATCTTACGGGCCTCGGTAGGAAAGTCAAACGGAAGTATCTCGTTCTCCTCAAAATCTTTTATATCCTGGTTCATAGTTGTTCAACGGTTTAGTTCAGTTTGCGGCATTCCTGTCATCCTTGTCATCAAAGAAATCCTCGCTGTAGTTGAGGATATTGTCCAATACGCTCTTGAAGAAGCTGGTTTTCTTCTTTCCGCCCTTGGCTGCAGCCTCGGCGGCCTTCTCTCTCTCCTGCTCCTCCTTTTCGGCAGCCTCCATAGCCAGGCGGCGCTCCTCCTGCTCCTTGCGGTCACGCTCCTCCTGAGCGCTCTGGAGGTCTTCGGTAAACAGGCTTCCCTGAACAATCTTGTCCTGGTTCTCGGGAGCCAGAGTATCAATGGCATCCATCTTGGGCAGCTCACAGCAGTTCTCATCGCCCTTGGCCATCACTGACAGCAGTGACAGCTGCGAACCGTCACCGCGCTTCCAGCTCTGCTCGTTCCATACAACACCGCATATGGGCTCGGCCACCACGCGGGGCTTGCGGTTGGTATCCATTATCTTCATGAACACCTGGTCCAGCTGGCGCAGTTGTGATCCGCCGCCAGTCAGGACTATTCCTCCATAGAGCACCTCGCTGTAGCCCGATGCCTTTATCTGTGCTGCAACGTTGCGGATTATCTCCTCGTTGCGGGCCTCTATTATCTCACCTATCTCATTCAGGGATACCTTGCGGTCGTTAAGCATTATGGTCTCGCCCTGATCCTGACTGGCAATAAGGTTGCACAGACCATAGGCACACTTGATCTGCTCGGCCTGCTCCGGCTCTATCTTGAGTATGCCTGAAAGGTCACGTGTTATCAGGGCGCTGCCCAGCGGAATGACACGCAGGTAACGCAGCAGTCCGTTCTTGTAGACCGATACGGTAGTGGTGTCGGCACCGTAATCCACCAGTGCACATCCCTGCTGGCGGTCATCTTCGGTCAGAACGGCATCGGCCTGGGCCATGGGAGCCACATATCCGTCCAGTATCTGAACCTGAGCCATACGGAAGCACTGGGCTATGTAATCGGCCACCTGTTTCTTGAGCAGGATGTTCATGTAGTTACCCTCCAGTGAGCGGCAGGCCACGCCCATGGGATCGGTCTCCATGCCGCGCTTATTGTCCACCACATACTCCTGCGACTCCTGGAACAGGTTCACGTAACCGTCATACTCAATCACGCTGCACTGCTCGAACATATCGTCTATCACATCCTGGCTTACCACGGTCTCCTCGTCGAACTTATGCTCAACCCTGCTTATAACCGAACGCAATCCCTTGGCGCTGTAACCTACATAGACCTTCTCTATGCGGGTTGACAGGATATTGTCCAGACGGCCCACCACCTCGGCGATGGCATTGGCTGTCTTGTCCAGGTTATAGACAGCACCGTGCCTGATGCACGATGACGAAGGCACATGGGCGTAAGCCAGCACCTTGAGGGAACCGCCCGGCAGTATCTGGCCGGCTACTCCCGAAATCTTGGATGAACCAAGTTCAATTGCAACAATTACTCTGTCGTTTTCCATCTATCTTATTTTCGTTTCTTGCATACTACCTGGTTTTCATACGCCACGCTTATGGAACGGTATTTGTTCCAGCCCACGTTGTCCAGCCCCTTGCGGTAGAAGTTCTCCAGGCGCTCCAGTTTACTCTCCACATTCTGTGCCGTACCCAATATGAGCAGGTGGTCACCCACTCGGGGCACCAGCCTTATCTCGCCCTCACGCGTCACGTCAATCTGCTCCACTTGAGCCTTCCAGAAATCGGACTTGTCTATGGCGTTCACCACTGCCAGCAGCTGGCCCGATGCAAACTGCCTGTCAATATAGCCTGTGGCCACCGGCAGTTGGACGGCAAGCGAGTGCTGCGACAGAATCTCGCCATGGCTGTCCACATAGAAATCCTGACCGCGGTTGTTAAGCACGCGTACCAACGGGACCTTGCCCGATATGTTTATCCTGACCTTGTCGCCACCGGTCTTGTAGCACTGCACCCCGCCTACTAGCGGATGGCGTGCCAGGGCCGATTCGATAGCCTCGATATCTATCCTGTCAAGCGACAGTCCCACGGGATCGAGCCCGCGTTCCTGAAGCAGAACCGTCACCATATCCTCGTTTATCAGTCCATAATCCAGGCTGTCCGATATGTGCAGGTCTATGCCATGACACACACGGTCCTCCTCGTGCCTGTCGGTCAGGGCCATGGCCGAGTAGACCAGGTAACCGGCAAACATCAGAACTGCCAATATGGAGAGGATCTTCTTTATCACTTGCCCTTGAGTATCTTGGTTATTGTATCAACATAATCCTCCAGATCACCTGCACCTAAGGTAACCAGCACCTCGACATCGTCCTTGATGGACTCCACCAGCTCCGGAACCTGGTTCCTGGATATGATGCCCTTGCATACACCCGGTTTCATATTGTCGGCAAGCAGGTTGCTTGTCACACCCGGAATGGGTTGCTCACGGGCGGGATATATCTCCAGAAGCCATACCTGGTCAAAGATTGACAGGCTGTCGGCAAACTCATTGTAGAAATCCCTGGTGCGGGTATAGAGATGAGGCTGGAATATGCATGTAATCTTGCGGTCGGCATAGAGTTTGCGCAGCGACAGGGCACACTGCTTTATCTCGGCAGGATGGTGTGCATAGTCACTCAGATAGACCTTCCGGGGTGTCTTGAGATGGAAGTCAAAACGGCGGTCGCATCCGCGGAATGAGCCTATACGCTCACGAATCACATCGTCCGAAGCACCGCTCAGCTGTGCCATAGCCATAGCTGCCACGGCATTCTCCACGTTGATGGGAATTGGTACGCCCAACTCCACATCGGCTATGCTGCCCAGCGGCGACACATAGTCAAAACGGAGTTCACCGTTACCAATCCTTATGTTAGCGGCATGGAAGGTACCCTCGTCCAGACCGTAGGTGTACAGGTTCACACCCTCCTGCAGCTGGGGCTGGATCTTCTCGGCCAGTCCCACATGCAGTATCACGTCACCACCCGGCTTGATGAGCGATGTATACTTGCGGAAACTCTCCACATAAGCCTCGTATGTGCCGTAAATATCCAGATGATCGGCATCCACAGCCGTAATGACCGTACGCAGCGGAGTAAGATGATGGAACGAGCGGTCAAACTCATCGGCCTCAATCACCACGCGACGGCTCTTGTTGCTTATCATCAGGTTGCTGCCAATGTTCTTGAGAATTCCGCCCAGGAATGCGTTGCAGCCCTCGTCGGTACCGTCCAGGATATGTGCAACCATGGACGATGTGGTGGTCTTGCCGTGTGTACCTGCCACGCACAGGCCATCCAGCGAACGGGTCAGGGTACCCAGCACCTGGGCACGTTTCTGCACGTCAAAGCAGTGTATGTTGAACCATCGCAGTATGCGGTTGTCGGCTGGAATGGCCGGAGTATATACCACCAACGTGGATTCCGGATCCTTGAAGCAGTCGTCCACATTCTCTATTCCGTCCTCGAAACCAATCTTGGCACCCTCTTTAATAAGGGCCGATGTAAGGTCGGTCGATGTCTTGTCATATCCGCCCACCTGACATCCGCGGGCCAGGAAATAGCGTACCAGCGCGCTCATGCCTATGCCGCCGGCACCTACAAAGTATACCGACTTGATATCCTTGAGCGACAGTGTTCCGCAGCCCATGCCGGCCAGTTTGAGCACCTCGTGTGCGATTATCTCGGCCGAATCATGATATGCCAGTTTCAGTATGTTTTCGCTCAGGCTCTCCAGACGTGCCTTATCCTTGACCAGGTCCACTGCAGCCGGAATTAGTTCCTTGCGTGCATCCACGTCACGGATATGTATGGCGGCATCCTTGTCCGAGAGGGCCAGGGCGTTCTTGGTCTGATGGTCCTCGGCCACGTTGGGCGACGGAACCAGTATTACCGGCTTGCCCAGCAGGCAGAGCTCCGATATGGAACCTGCGCCGGCACGTGAAATCACAAGGTCGGCGGCGGCATAAGCCTGATCCATATCCTGTACGAACTCAACCGGGAAGAGGTTCTCCACCGGCTGCTCATCGGCCAGACGGCGCTTCATCTCCTCAAAGTAGAACTTGCCGGTCTGCCATACGAACTGTACGTCGGACGACATGCGGATAAGTTCCAGATTGCTCATGACGCTCTCGTTCAGGGTACGGGCGCCCAGGCTTCCGCCTATTATGAGCACAATCCTCTTGGAGGCATCCAAACCCATCCTGGCAGCGGCATCCTTGCGGGATATACGGCTGCTTGTCAGGCTGGGACGCACGGGGTTACCGGTCTTGATTATCTTGTCGGCAGGGAAGAAACGCTCCATGCCGTCATATGCCACGCATATCTTGCCGGCCTTCTTGGCCAGTATCTTGTTGGTCACACCTGCATAGGAGTTCTGCTCCTGAAGCAGCGTGGGAATACCCATCTTACCGGCAATGCGCAGTGTGGGACCGCTGGCATAACCGCCCACTCCTACGGCAACCATGGGACGGAACTGCTTGATGATTTTGCGGGCCATCATCTGGCTGCGCATAATCTTGAACAGCACGGCAATGTTCTTGAAAGGATTCTTGCGGTCAAATCCGCATATGGGCAATCCTTTAATCTCAAAGCCGGCAGCGGGAACGCGTTGCATCTCCATGCGTCCCTCGGCTCCCACAAACAGGATCTCAGCATCGGGTTTGAGCGCCTTGATGGCGTGAGCTATTGAAATGGCAGGGAATATATGACCTCCCGTGCCTCCTCCACTTATTATTATTCTGGGTTTTGCCTCCATATATTATATGTTTGTTTCGTCAAAAGATTCGTCTCCGTCAATCGGTGCAGGAATATCGTTATCGGTACCCAGCGCCTGCTCGCCCATGGCCTCCTTGTCCAGGGTGTTGCTTATTCCAAGCAGCATGCCTATGCAGAAACTGGTCATCAGGACCGATGTTCCTCCCTTGCTTATAAGCGGCAGCGGCTGGCCCGTAACAGGGAACAGTCCCACGGCCACCGACATGTTTATGAATGCCTGAAGTCCAAGCAGCATGCCCAGTCCCATGGCCAGGTATGCGGGATACTTCTCCTTGCATCTGGACACTATGCGCCCCACCCTGAACAGAAGTATCATATAGACCAGCATCACCACTATACCGCCCACCATACCCAGTTCCTCGATTATGATGGCATAGATAAAGTCGCAGCTGGCCTCCTGCAGATAGTCACGCTCATCGGAGTTGCCCGGACCCTTGCCCAGCACGTTGCTGGTGGCAATGGCTATGTTGGCGTGGGTCTCCTGAGGCTTCTCGGGAGCCACCAGTTTGGCATATTCGTAGGCCGACGGGGTTCCCTCGCTGCCCGGCTGGAAGAAATCCTGCAGACGGGCCTGCCATGTTGTGGCACGTGAAGGAATGATCTTGGAGTTACGGATGGTCTGTGCAGGGACGAACAGCAGTATCACCACTATCATCACTCCGGCTGCCGCCACTACGCCCGAGAGCACCAGCAGACGCTTCCACGCTATGCCTCCCAGTATCATCATCACGAATATCACACCGGCCAGCAGGATGGCGGTTGACAGGTTCTCACCGAATATGAGCAGGCACACCACTCCCGTGAGTATCATTATCCGCCAGAAGGTGTTTATCTGGCTCAGTTCGTCATCGGGTTTGAGTTTGGACAGCCAGTAGGCCACGGTCATTATGACCGCTATCTTTGCCACCTCGGACGGCTGCAGCTGGAAGAACCCAAGGTCAATCCATCTCTCGGCCCCCACCGATGTGGCACTCTGTACCGACAGGTATGCCAGCAGTATTATGGATACGGGAACAAGCAGTACCGGCAGCATCCTGTACCATTTGTAGTGGAACAGATGCACCGCATACATAAGCAGGAGTCCCATACCCAGATGCACGGAGTGTGACATGATGGGTCTCAGGAAACTGCTCTTTCCGAAGGTGAGGCGGCTGCTTGCCGAGAACACCTCAACAAGTGAGATGCAGCACAGGATTATGACCATAGCCCATATGGTACGGTCTCCCTTGAGCAACGGCTCGCGTTCGGTCTTGTTCTCTTGTATCTCCATATCTTCAAATCATAATGCTCTCACACATGCCTTGAACTGCTCGCCGCGGTCCTCGTAGCTCTTGAACAGGTCAAAGCTTGCGCAGCAGGGACTCAGCAGCACAATCTCGCCCTTGTGAGCCATCTTGTAGGCGGCATCCACGGCATCCTTCATGGACTGCACATCGGCCACGGGCAGACCGAAGCTGTCAAAGAAACCGTGCAGTTTCTCGTTGTGCAGACCCATATAAACCAGACCGCAGCACTTTTCACGTACCAGGTCGGCTATCTCGTTGTAGTCATTGCCCTTGTCCTTGCCTCCCAGTATCAGTACGCACTTGACGGGCATGCTCTGCAGGGCATACCAGCAGCTGTTCACGTTGGTAGCCTTGGAGTCGTTTATAAAATCAATACCGTTAACCCTGGTCACACGCTCCAGACGGTGCTCCACACCCTGGAATGTCTGAAGGGCCTTGCGTATGGTCTCGCTCTTGATACCGGCAATGTTGGCCGATATACCCGCAGCCATCGAGTTGTAGAGGTTATGCTTGCCGGTGAGTGCCAGCGACTCCTGCTCCATATTGAAGGCGTAGGGTCTCTCAAAGTAGAGTGTTCCATCCTCCACGTATGCTGCCAGATCCTCCTTCTTGGCCTCGGCAAAGGGATAGAGGGTAGCCTGCAGACCGTACTTCTTGAGTTCTCGGGTTATGATGGGATCGTCACTCCAGTATACGAATGCGTCGTCCTTGGTCTGGTTGCGGATTACGCGCATCTTGGCATCCACGTAGTTCTGCATCTCATAGTCATAACGGTCCAGATGATCCGGGGTTATGTTCATAAGGATGGCGATATCGGCCTTGAAGTCATACATGTTGTCCAGCTGGAAGCTGCTCAGCTCGATCACATAGTAGTCAAAGTTCTTCTCGGCCACCTGCCATGCCAGGCTGCTTCCGATGTTACCGGCCAGTCCCACGTTCATGCCTGCCATCTTGAATATATGGTATATGAGCGATGTGGTTGTGGTCTTACCGTTTGAACCGGTAATGCAAATCATCTTGGCGTTGGTGTAACGTCCTGCAAACTCAATCTCGGAAATGATGGGGGTACCCTGAGCCATAAGTTTCTGGATAATGGGTGCCTCCTTGGGAATGCCCGGGCTCTTGATCACCTCATCGGCTGCCAGAATACGTTCCTGGGTATGCTGTTTCTGCTCCCATTCGATGCCGCGCTTGTCAAGCTCGCTGCGATAGTACTCCTTGATTTCCGAGAGGTCCGATACAAACACGTCAAAACCCTTGGCTTTGGCCAGAATGGCGGCACCTGTGCCGCTCTCACCTGCTCCCAACACTACAATTTTCTTTGCCATTGTATTTATCTGATTTTCAGAGTCAGTATTGTAATTGCTGCAAGACCTATGCTTATAATCCAGGTCCTGAGCGTGATTTTTGTCTCCAACTGTAACTTGTTGTCATTTCCGCGGAACTTCACGGTGCTTCCGGGATCGGCCTTGAGCACCTGCTCCATGCTGGTACGGAAATGGTCATGTATAGGTGTGCGCTTCCAGATACGCTGATGTACGCCCTTGCGCTTGCCTATCTTGTAGTAGAAACGCTGGCATATCACCGACAGGCTCTCAACCAGGAACACGCCGCACAGAATGGGCAACAGCAGTTCCTTGTGTATGCAGAGAGCAGCCACGGCAATGATTCCGCCTATGGTAAGGCTGCCGGTGTCGCCCATGAATATCTGTGCCGGGTATGAGTTGAACCAGAGGAATCCCACCAGCGCACCCACAAAGGTGCAAAGGTAGACCACCACCTCCTGGCTGCCCGGTATATACATAAGGTCAAAGTGGCTTGCAGTGACAACGTTACTGGACACATATGCAAGAATACCCAGCGTCACGCCTATTATGGCCGAATTACCTGCAGCCATGCCGTCCATGCCGTCATTCAGGTTTGAACCGTTCGATACCGCTGTCACGACAAAGAGTGTCAGCAGTACAAAGAACACCCAGCCGGCGGGATACTTGGCCTTCTCGCCCAGCCAGCCGAACACATCGGCATAGTTCAGATTATGGTTCTTGAAGAAAGGTATGGTGGTACGGGTGGATTTGACATCGGGAGTCTTGACCACAACCTCCGTGTTGTTCTCAATACGGGTCTCGACCTTTTCGTTTATTACCACCTGAGGGCTGTAACGCAGGGTCAGGCCCACAATCAGACCCAGAGCCAGCTGACCGGCCACCTTTATCCAGCCGTTCAGGCCGTCCTTGTTCTTGCGGAAGGTCTTGATGTAGTCATCGGCAAAACCAATGGCACCCAGAATGACCGTGGTTATTATCATAAGCCACATATAGACATTCTTAAGGTCACCCAGCAGGAGGCAGGGCACCAGGATGGCGATGATAATTATCACACCTCCCATGGTGGGTACGCCCTTCTTGGCTACGCCGAACGGATCCAGCTTGACGTCACGCTGCGTCTCGGATATGTTCCTGCGCTTAAGGATATCGATAAAGTGACTGCCGAACCAGCATGATACCACCAGCGACAGTACCAGCGCCGATATGGCACGGAAGGTTACGTAACTGAACATTCCGGCTCCCGGAATATCTATTCCGGCATTTTTCAAGTATTCAAACAGACTATAGAGCATATGTCTTGATTAAAAGCATTCACGTATTACTTCGTGGTCATCAAAGTGGTGTTTGACACCCTTGACATCCTGATAATCCTCGTGTCCCTTGCCGGCCACCAGAATCACGTCGCCCGACTGTGCTATCATGCAGGCGGTGCGAATGGCTTCGCGGCGGTCCACTATGGTAATAACCTTCTGCATATCCTCCTTGGTCAGACCTGCCAGCATATCGTTGATGATATCCTGAGGCTCCTCAAAGCGGGGGTTATCGGAGGTTATAATCACCTTGTCACTGTACTTGACGCTCTCCTGGGCCATAAGCGGACGCTTTCCCTTGTCACGGTTACCGCCGGCACCGACCACGGTTATTATCTGACCCTTGCCGTCCAGCACATCCACGATGGTGGTGAGCACGTTGGTCAGGGCATCGGGAGTGTGAGCGTAATCCACGATGGCGGTGAATCCCTTGGGCGAGCGGATGGCATCAAAACGGCCGTTCACCGGAACAAGGGTGCTCATAACGGTAAGCACCTCCATGGGATCGCGTCCCAGGTTGACTGCCGCACCGTACACTGCCAGCAGGTTGCTTGCGTTGAACTTGCCTATGAACTTGAGGAATACCTCGCGTCCGTTTATCTCCAGCAGCATGCCGTCAAAACCGGACTCCAGCAGACGGCCCTTGAAATCGCTCATGCTGCGAAGGGAGTATGTGGTAACCTTGGCTTTGGTGTTCTGCGCCATAACCAGACCGTTCTTGTCATCCAGGTTGGTAACCATAAAGGCATCCTTGCCCAGTCCGTCAAAGAACATCTTCTTGGCCTTGAGGTAGTTCTCCACTGTCTTATGGTAATCCAGATGGTCACGTGTCAGGTTGGTGAATATGCCGCCGGCATACTTGAGTCCTCCGATGCGCTTCTGCACGATGGCATGCGAGCTGCACTCCATGAATACGTACTTGCATCCCTCATCGGCCATACGTCCCATCAGACGGTTCAGGGTAACGGGGTCAGGAGTGGTATGGTCGGCAGGTACAGGCTCACCGTCTATGTAGTTGCATACGGTTGACAGCAGGCCGCACTTGTAACCCATCTTGCGGAACATGTTATAGAGCAGAGTGGCTATCGTGGTCTTGCCGTTGGTTCCGGTCACACCCACCAGCTTCACCTTGCTTGAGGGATCGCCAAAGAAACGGGTAGCCACCAGGCCCACCACATCCTCACAGTCGGGAACCTGTATGTATGTTACACCCTGGGCTTGCTCCTGAGGCAGGACCTCACACAGTACCGCCGATGCACCCAGCTCCACAGCCTTGGGTATGAACTGATGTCCGTCAACGGTAGTGCCGCGCATGGCCACGAAAAGACAGCCCTTGCTGACCTTGCGTGAATCCAGCTGTATGTCTGCAACCTCGGTCTGGGGGTTACCCACAACCGCGGCATTCTTGATTCCCGATATTAATTCACTGATAGTCATCTTTGTATATTTTACATTGATAATGTCAACTGTATCTTGTCTCCCTTACGGAAACGGGTGTTCTTGGCCGGCGTCTGGCTCTTGACCCTGCCCACTCCGCTCACGCTCACCCTCATTCCCATGCTCTCCAGCAGGTAGAGTGCGTCCGATGCGCCCATTCCGTGTACATCGGGCACCAGTCCGTCCTTGAACATCACGGGCTTGATCACATATGCTCCCGAATCGGAACTAACCGAACCCCATAGGGTGTCGGACACATTCCTGAACTCACGGCTCATAAGGTTCCTCTTACCCAACTCCTTGAGCACTGCGGCCGATTTGGCCAGGTTGCCGCCGGCCACCTTGGGTATGAACTGGAAGGTGGAGTCATACGCCTCCTTTACGTCCCTCAGGTTACGGCTGGCCATAACCTTCTCGGATATCTCGTGGAATGCGGGAGCAGCCCATGTGGCACCGCCGGCAGCACCGCCGTCGGTACGTACCGATACTATGCAGGAGTACTGCGGGGCATCGGCCGGGAAGTATCCGCAGAAGGATACCATGTACCTGCGCGGTCCGTTCCTGTAGCCTGCATCACCCTGTGACAACTGTGCGGTACCCGTCTTTCCGGCAACCGTAAAGTGTTTGGACGATGCATTCTTGCCCGTTCCCTCAATCACCACCAGTTCCAGCATGCTCTTTACCTTGGCCAGGGTCTCATCCTTGCACATGTGGCGGCGCACCACCTCGACCGGGAACTCCTGCACCACCTCACCCTCGCGGGTAACCGAGGTCACCAGTCGGGGAGCAACCATGCAGCCTCCGTTGGCTATGCCGTTGTAGAAGGCCAGCGTGTTAATTACCGGCAGCTGGGTGTTGTATCCGATGGACATCCACGGCAGACGTGTGGCATCCCAATAGCCGTCGCGCCTGATAACAGGAGCAGCGGTACCGGTCAGCTGCAATCCGAAATGGGTATTGATTCCGGTCCTGTAGACTCCGTCCACAAAAGCCTGGGGGTTATCCTTGTAGGCAGCATGTATCAGCTTGGAGGTGCCGATGTTGCTCGAGTTGGCAATAATGTGCGGTACATCAAGCCATCCGTACTTATGCGAATCAGTCATGCGGGATCCTCCGAATCCGGTATATACGCCGTTCTCGCAGTAGACGCTGTCCGAAAGCGAAATCTTGCCGTCATCCAGGGCAACCATCATGGATACCGGCTTGAATGTGGAACCCGGCTCATAGATCTCCCTTACGGCATTGTTCTGTATCTCGTCAAACTGGCCGGGACCGGTCTTGGTAAGACTGGCCATAGCCTTTATGTCGCCCGTAGCCACCTCCATGAGCACTACAATGCCCGAAGCGGCATTCCAGGTATCCATAACCTTGCGCAGCGCCACCTCGGCAATATCCTGCATATCCACGTTCAGTGTAGTATGTACGTCACAGCCGTCAATCTGCGGGATATCAGCCACCATGCGTGACACGTTCTGCACCTTCTCCATGTGACCGCGTCCGGGCACGCCGCGCAGCAGCGAGTCGAACGAGAGCTCCAGACCGTTGCGGGCCGAATCCTTGGCCTCGTACATACCGCCTATGGTACGGGCGGCCAGTGTGCCGAAGGGTTTCTTGCGGGATATCTTGGGCTCGGCGCTGTAGAACCAGCCCTCATACTTGGGCTTGAGCCATACGGTCTGCGCAAGCGACTTGTACTGGTTGTATGAGATGGGATACGAGTTGCGTGATACGCCCGGCAGCAGCAGCCATGAGTGTGACTTGGAGTTGAAACCCCTCTCGTAATGGTCGGCAAACTCCTGGACGGAGTACTGCGGGAATATCTCGTGCATCTGACGCGCAAACTCTGCAAGGTGCTTGTTGAACAGGGTGTCCTTACGGGCCTGGTCCTTCTTGGCACGCTCGGCACTCTTCTCGGCGCTCCTGAAGTCCAGGAACACGCGGTACTGCTTCATGCTGCTGGCCAGCAGCAGACCCTCGTCACTCAGTATATTGCCGCGACGGGCATCGATTGTCCTGTTTACAGGTGTCAGGTTACGGCTTACCTCATTCCAGTACTGCCTCTCGGCGAACATCACCATAGCCATCTTGACGATGATGAATATACCCCATACGGCCATGAGGAAGAACAGAGAGAGATACTTGCGGGACACTCTCTTCTTCTCCTGCTTGGGGTTGTTCTCCTTGTCTGTCATCATACTCATTTAGGCAGTTGGAACGGCGGTTCGGTTGTAGGCTGCAGACCGGAACCGTTTCTGGTAGCCACACTCTCTATGTACGAAGGCTTGCTCTTGGCCGATACGTCACTCGTGGTGTTGAGAGTCTGATACTCCATATCCACAAGCTCGCGTCTGAGCCTCTCGGCATAAGCCTGGTCGCGCTGATAGGCATAACGGTTTCCGATGTAGAAGATGATGCACACCAGCACCTCCACCAGCAACCATACGTTACGATGGATGACATCGGGCATGGAACTCATGATTCCCTTCCTCCTTGCTGTGTTCTGTGCTCCCTCCTCCATATCAGATCTTTTCGGCAATTCTAAGTTTGGCACTGCGGGAACGGGGGTTGGCGGCCTGCTCGGCTGCATCGGGCACAACAGGCTTGCCTATGCTGCGCAGCGGCACCTGGCGGTTTCCGTAGAAATCGGTCTTTATGTCTCCCTCAATGTTTCCGCTCTTCATCAGGTTCTTGACCATGCGGTCCTCGATGGAGTGATATGTGATTACCACCAGACGGCCATCCTTGTCAAGCAGGTCCACAGCACCGGTGAGCATCTCGCGCAGTGCATCCACCTCGTGGTTCACCTCCATACGCAGGGCCTGGAACAGTTTGGCGGTATCCTTCTTTTCACGCTCACGGCCCAGTACCGGACGTACGGCATCCATAAGCTGGGTTACGGTCTCCAGACGGCTGTTTGCACGGGCACGTCCGATGGCCTGCGCCAGCTGACGTCCATTCTGCAGTTCGCCGTACAGCCAGAACAGCTGTGCCAGACGCTCCACGGGATAGTCGTTGAGTACGTCCGATGCCTTGATACCGTCCTTCTGGTTCATGCGCATGTCGATGGGACCCTCAAAACGGAACGAGAATCCTCGTGTGCTGTCATCGAAATGATGCCAGGAGACACCCAGGTCGGCCAATATGCCGTTTACCTTGCGGTGACCGTACCAGCGCATGAAGTTGCGCATGTATCTGAAATTGGAATAGACAAACGTGAAGCGTTCGTCCCTGATGATGTTTGCCATGGTATCGGCATCCTGGTCGAATCCGTAAAGATGACCTTTGGGGCTGAGTCTGGACACTATTTCGCGCGAGTGGCCGCCACCGCCGAAGGTGGCATCCACATAGACCCCGTCAGGGTCTGTCACAAGTCCTTCTACGCTCTGCTTGAGAAGAACCGGCACATGATAAGTCCCGCTTGTGTCCACTTGCCTGCTATGTATGTTTTGCGTATCACTCAGTCATGAATTTTTTCAGATTATCGGCAAACTCGCTGTCGGACATGAACGGCTGCTCACCGGTGGCGGCAGCTGCATCAGGAGCCCATATCTCGATGGTCTGCTCCATGCCCACAAACAGGATGTCCTGTTTTATACCAACTTTCTCGAGCAGCGTCTTGGGCAACAGCATACGGCCATTGCTGTCCAGCTGCACCTCCTGAGCCTCCGAAACCAGCTTGCGGTAAACCATCTGCTGATTGCCGTCAAAACGGTTGAGTCTGGCACGCACCCCGGCAATCTCCTGCTGCCACTGTGATGCTGGATAGACCACAAGACAGTTCTCAAAGTAATCCTTGCGGATCACCAGAGTCTGATCCCCCGTCTGTTGCAGCAGACGACGGAACCCCGCCGGCATGAATGCCCTGTTTTTGGCATCCAGGCGTACCGGAAACTGCCCTATGAAGCTCATTATTTGCTGATAATCTATATTCGGTCTCAAAGTTATAACTTTTTGACCCACTTTAACCCACTCTTCCCCACTTTTTATAAAAAATAGTTTTCAACAATCGGTTAATAAGTCAGAAAACTGCAAGACAGATTGTTAGCCACAAATGGTTAAAGCAGTGCTTTTAGGATTTGTATCAGGATGTTGATAAATTGAAAATTGATAATTGAGAATTGAGAATTAAAACCTAGAACCTGCGTAAACCCGCGACATTAAGAAAGGGTCCGGAAAACTCCGAACCCTTTCTTAAAATTTTCAATTTTCAATTCTCAATTCTCAATTATCTCTTGTGCGCGTTTGAGAGCGATGTTGATGTGGCTGCATATGTTTTCCTTGCCTACCACGTCATCCATTCCGGCGTCCTCAATTACTTTCATGACCTTGGGATTTACACCGGACAGAACTACCTTAACGCCCATTTGTGAACACATCTTGCACATGTTCTGCAGGTTGTGGACACCGGTTGAGTCTATGAACGGAACCTTACGCATACGGATTATGCGTACCTTGGCGCGACCGCCCATATCACCCATCATCTCCTCAAACTTGTTACCTATTCCAAAGAAATAGGGACCGTTTATCTCATATACCTTAACACCCTCAGGGATGGTAAGATGATCCAGATTACCCTGAACATCACTGTCAGCATTGGGATCAATCTCATCACTCAGCACAGATACGTTTGTGGTCTCGGCCATACGCTTCATGCAGAGCAGGCAGGCTATCAGCACGCCAACCTCAATGGCTATTGTAAGGTCAAATATCACGGTCAGGAAGAATGTTACCAGCAGCACGATGATATCGGACTTGGGGTTCTTGAGTATGGCCTTGAAACTGCGCCACTCACTCATGTTATATGATACCACAACCAGGATACCGGCCAGGCAAGCCATAGGAATGAACTTGACAAGCGGCATGAGGAAGAGGTAGATAAGTGCCAGTACAACGGCGTGCACGATTCCCGCTACGGGAGTGCGGCCGCCGTTGTTTATATTAGTCATGGTACGTGCTATTGCACCGGTGGCGGGTATACCGCCAATAAGCGGGGTGACCATATTGGCTACGCCCTGGGCAATCAGCTCCTGATTGCTGTCATGACGGTCACCTATCACACCGTCAGCTACTGCAGCAGAGAGCAGTGACTCAATGGCACCCAGCATGGCTATCACCATGGCGGGCTGAGCCAGACCGCGAATGCTGTCCCAGTTGAGTTTGGGAACCTCGGCCTGAGGCAGATTGGTTGAGATTGAGAAACGGTCACCGATGGTCTCAATTCCCTCTACACCAACAGCCTTGAGTATCAGGCATACTATTGTCATCACGATGATTGCCACCAGTGATCCGGGCAGTTTACGGCTCACCTTGGGGGTGAAGACTATTATCAGTATGCTGCCCACGCCCACCAGCAGTGACCACCAGCTGACGGTATCAAAATGTTTGAAATAGGTTATCCATTTGTCAATGAATCCGGCAGGTACATCGGCTATCTGCAGACCGAACAGGTCCTTGACCTGTGTGGCAAAGATTGTAAGCGCGATACCGCTGGTAAAACCTACTATGATAGGATAAGGGATATACTTGATTATGGTACCCAGGTGAAGCACGCCCATCAGGATCAGGAAGGCACCGGCCATGAAAGTGGCGATGCAGAGTCCGTTCATGCCGTACTCCTGGATGATTCCGTAAACAATTACAATGAAAGCACCTGTGGGGCCGCCTATCTGTACCTTGCTTCCGCCCAGGAACGAGATAATGAAACCGGCCACGATAGCCGTAAGGATACCGGCCTCGGGAGTTGCACCCGATGCTATACCGAACGCGATGGCAAGCGGCAGAGCCACTATACCTACAATTACACCTGCAAGCAGGTCCTGAACAAGTTTTGTTTTGTCATAACCGTCCTTCAGAGTGGAGAACAGTTTAGGTTGGAAACCCTTAAGATTCATAAAGTTACGTCAATTTCGCCGATCCGTTACCGGCACTGTTTTTTTAACACTTTTCGTTTTCGGCCGCGAAATTACACATTCTATAGGCTCATTGTAACATCTCTCCCTATTTCAATTACATAACATTGTGAGAATTATACATTTTTAACCCTATTTGCAAACTCAAGGTACCAAAAAAAACGCGGGGATTGTCCCCGCGTTTCAATTTTTACCGCTTCAGTTCCTGGGAACCAGGCGTATCGTAATCGCATCCTGGTCTGTCTCACGGAATACGTTGTATTGAATCACTTCATTTCCGATTGCAATCCTGCGCAACATAAAATTCATCTTGACCTTCCGGCCGCTGAGCTCGACCATGGGATTACCGTCCTCCGATTCTTCATCGGCCAACGAAAGCGTGTACTTGCCGTCAGGAAAATCGGGACATTCGCAGTCGCTCAACACGACCTTTCCCTTATCGTCGATTCCAAATTTACCTATATTGTATCGGCCTACTATCTCCATCAGGGAGCTTGAGTCGGATACGGTTTTCTTTAACTTTATAATCTCTCCGGAATACTGGCCGGCAGCTATCTTACTCACAAAATCCATTGAGACATTCTCTACAATCTGAGACTTGAGACTCACGGTTACAGGTTCGTGACAGACATTGAGTTTGATAGATTTGTTTCCACTCTTCCACTCCTCCTGACTGATGGGCGGGAAGAAGACCTTGAAATGCGTTGTCACATAGTCACCGTGACGGTCAAAATCCTCATCGGTGGGTACACCCATCACCTTGGTCGCCTTAATCTCCACACTGTCCTCAATAACCAATGTGATGTCACTTCCCAGATATCCGGGGTATGTGGGTGACTGATTTATGGCCATGGATGCATACACCTTGGTCTGATCTTCGTAGAAATCAATCCTGTCTATGGTGACAAAGTCTCTTACAACATCATTCCTACGGTGAGTAGTCTTGAGTTCGACAGTCTTATTAAGCAGCTCAACCCTTACATTATCATAATCGACAGTCTGCTCAGATACCTGCAGGCCGCTGATGACCTCATCACCCCTGGTCGAGGAAATCAGGTTGACAGTCTTGACATCATCGGGAATGGCTACGTCAAAATGTATGGTCGATTTGAAATAGCAGTTGTCGGGACTCCAGAACATCACATGCTCGTAACCGTTCAGACCCTCATGCCTGGAAATGGGATAGGTCTGACCGTCCACTTCAAGTTCCCAGTCATCGTCATCCTGCACCCAGAGGTCGGGATACTGATGACACTGCATCAGGATTATGAGTTCATTGTCAGTCTTTACAATATCCGTAATGTTGTTGAATCTGGGATTGTTGTTAAAGAATGACTTGGGGGACGAAATATGCAAGCCCTTGTCAAAGTAGTCCCATGAACGGCTGCGGTTGTATTCCGAGATAGCATCGTAAGCATTCATATCCGGGAACATAGCCCCTATCTCATTACCCTTGGCAATGCATGTGAACATCTTGACGGCGTAACCCACATCGGTACCTGTCACGGCCGATACCTGATCCTTGCCGCTGTTCCATGCAGTCTCGGCCAGCTCCATCAGATCGCCGTAGGACATAGTCTTGGGATAGATGGCTATTGCCACACCGTCAAACATGGTGATCCATTTCTTCATCAGCTCCAGATCACCTGTAATGGAGGGGTCCTTATGCTTGAAGGAGAACTGTCCGTTCGAAAAGATATAACTCAGACGGTCATTGTGAGAGTTGCAGATAACCTCAAAACGGTACTGCCCGCCGCCCTGGTCATATACTCTTGCCAGGCGGAACTCCGGCTGCTCCATACGGGACAGCATATCCTCGTTGGTGGCGATGTTGGTCTTAATGCCAACTGCATAAAGCTGCTCCACATAAGGCTGCACATCGGCCAGGCCCTCAATGTCATAGTCAAACATCAGGGTCATGCGGGTAGTCTTGAATTTGGTGTAGTTCTTCAGGTAGTCGGCCACCTCATCGGATTTCATGTTGGCCTGTACGCCGTCAAATGTGCGGACCTTGGCGGTTCCGTCATCAAAATACCATACCTGACCGTTCTCGAACATGTTCCATCTGAACTCAAAGTCCTGCGCCGATGCAGGATTGACATGGGCAGTTGCAAACAGGAAAAGGTAAGCGATTGCAGGGATGTACATGGCTCTGAGCCTGCACCATCCGTTGGATTTTTTCTTGTCCATCATATCTATTCTCTTTTTTAGGTTGGATTGTTTGAGCCAACTGGTCATAGCCATACCGCGGTTGGCGGCAACGGCGTTCACCAGCATGAGTTTGTACTCCTTTGCATTGGCTCCACTTTCAATCACAGCCTGGTCGGCCTCAAACTCATGGATGAGCTCGAACTCCTTGCGGAGCAGGATCATCACGGGATTGAACCACTGGAACGCCGTCATAAGGTCGGCCATGAGGAGGTCCAGCGAGTGCCATCGGTGGGCATGAAGGTTCTCATGCTTCCACACCGATGCGTTCTCACTCTCCAGCCAGTCATGCGGCATTACAACGAATCTCATCCAGTTGAGCGGACCTGGAATCTGATCTGACTCTATCACGTCCACACCCTCGGAACGGTCGGCATAGCGTCCCTTGCGGATAATACGTGACATAGCCCAGACTGAAATACCTTTCTTTACAAGAACAAACAGTACACCTGCTCCGTACAGAATCAGCAGGACGGTCGCCGGATCGATGCTCAGTGACCCATCGGCCTCAACAATCTCAGACTCTGACATCTGCGACTGGGCTGCAGCAGGCGGGAAAAAGGGCTGCGGCTCGGCCGGTCTTGTAATATGGAAAAAGGGCAATACAAAGGATAGAAGAGCAATAGTTATAAGTATCACACGGTTAAAGCGATGGAACGTTTCACGTCCCAGGAGCAGAAGGTAGATGCCGAACAGTGCGGCCACAAGGACTGCCACCTTTACCTGATATAATAACAATGCCTCCATTGAATATTCTGTTTTTTTAATTATCCCTCATCTTTGATGCGTCTGATAAGCTCCTCAAGCTCATCGACACTTATCTTGTCATCCTTGACCAGCGCCGACACCGCATCTATATATGAGTTCTCGAAGCAGTGCGAAACTATTCGGCCGATGGATTTGTTACTGTACTCGTCCCGGCTAATGACAGCGCGGTACCTGTACCCCATACCCTCCTTACTGTGACTCAGGAAGCCGTTGGACTCCAACAGGCGCACCTGGGTAGAGATGGTGTTCTGATGAGGCTTGGGCTCGGGCAGAAGCTCCCTGAGCTCACTTACGGTCATGGGCCCGTTCTGCCAGAACAGTTCCATGATCTCCTCCTCTTTTTTACTTAATCGTTTCATAAGTTTTTATCGGTTGACACGGCAAATATACAACTATTTTTTATAGTTGAATACGATTCGGCAAAAAATTAACTATAAAACATAGTTATTTCGAAATGCAGCAGAAAAAAAGAGACGCAGGAGACCCTCCTGCGTCTCTTTTTTTCTGCTGCATTAATTATTTCTTTGCTGCCTTGGCGCGCTGTGCGTTCAGGAAGTCAACCATCTTCTTGAGGTTCTCCTCGGTGTACATGGCTGCACCACCGTGGCTGCCCTCGGGTACGCGAACGATGTAGCTCTCAACGCCTGCCTCCTGCATCTTGTCATACAGATACTGGCTTACGCAAGATGCAACAATAGGATCGGCATCGCCGTGGAACATGTAACCGGCAACGTCGTTCTTATCCAGAAAACCGGTTGCGCTCAGAAGCATGAACTTATCCTCATTACCCTCCTTGGGTGAGCCGATGAGCTGCTCCTCGGGAGTGTTACCCTTGCCGCCGAATATCATAGCGTTTCCGCACTCCATCTGGAGGAGCTCTGTGGGACCTGACCAGTCGCAGAATGCGTTTACATAGCTGGACTCCTTGGTGTAAGGACCAACGTTACCCTCAATATCATACTCGGCTGTGCCGTACTTACCGATCTTTACGTTGTTTGACAGAGCTGTAACAGCACTCAGGTGACCGCCTGATGAGAAACCAGAAGTTGCGATGAATGAAGTATCGAACTTGTACTTATCGGCGTTAGCGCGGATAAAGCGGATAACAGCCTTGATATCGTTAACCTGAGCGGGCCACTTGGCGTCACCTATTGAACGGTGGTTGGGGCAAACCACTGCATAACCTGCATTGAGCAGAGCCTGACCGATGGTGTTGAGATCGGCCATACCCTTTGAGCTGTTGCTGCCCCATGCGCTACCGTAGATGTGTACAACTACAGGGTATTTATCTTTAACCTCCTTTGGCAGGTAGATGTCAAGCATGTGATAAACCTGACCGTCGTCGCCGGCGTAGTTGATGTCTGTGAATTTCTCGGAGCACTCAACCTGGGCACCGCCCTGAGGACCGCCGAATCCGCCGCCAAAGCCGCCCATCGGCATACCGCCGCCAAAACCGCCCTGAGGCATACCACCACCGAAACCACCGCCCGGGAACTGGGCGAAACCAGTGAGCGACATCATAACAGCCGCAACAAGAAGAATGTTCTTTTTCATTTCTATTGTGTAATTAAAGAGTAATTATCCGTAAATAATATTTTACAGGTCACGCAAAGTTAAACAATATCGGTCAAGATTATCCCCAAAACACAGGTTTTATCAGATAATGATGCAATATGTCATCCACACCGTCACGATGAGCTTCATACCCGTACCTGCCAGGAAACCCACAAACGTTCCCAGGGCCGATTTCAACGCAGCCGCAGGAGTCTGTCCCGCCTGCAGCCACTCGGCGATGAACGCACCTGCAAGGCTGCACGGTATCATACCTATGGGAGTAAAGAATATTCCGATTATCATGCCGATGAGCGCACCGTTGCTGCCTGCCTTGGTTCCGCCCGCCAGTTGCGTGAACTTGGCGGGGACAATGTAATCCAGCACTGTCACGGCTATGGTGACACCCAGCCATATCAGGACCGACGTCAGTGTCATATCGGCTCCACCCAGCTTGTGGCTCAGGTAAGCCAGCAGAATACCCACCCAGCCTATGGGAGGACCGGGCAATCCCGGAACGATGCTTCCTACTATACCTATTATGCCCAGTATAACGGCAATGACAATCAGCAGAACAGATCCCATGATTTGAATAATTTGCCGCTAATATAGCAATAAAATCACTAATTTTGCCCTCACGACTGATAACCGGATATGGTACAGATCCAAGACACAATAGTATCGCTCGACGTCATAACCAAGGAGTTCTGCTGTGACCTTAAGAAGTGTCACGGCGCATGCTGCATTGAAGGTGACGCCGGCGCACCCGTCACCACCGACGAGATAGCCCGGATTGAGGAACTTCTTCCCGTAATCTGGGAGGATCTGTCACCCCAGGCACGCCAGGTCATCAGTGACAAGGGAGTCTCCTACCCCGACCCCGAGGGTGAGCTTGTAACACAGATTGTAAACGGCAAGGACTGCGTCTTTACCTGCTACGATCAGAACGGATGCTGTTTCTGCGCCATCGAGAAGGCATACCGTGAGGGCAAGGTAAATTTCATGAAACCCGTCTCCTGCCATCTGTACCCTATCCGAGTCAAGAAACTGGGTCCCTACCTTGGGCTTAACTATGACCGCTGGGATGTGTGCCAGGCTGCCGTCATAAAGGGACACAGGGAGCACATACCCGTCTACAAGTGCCTCAAAGAGCCGCTCATACGCCGTTTCGGGCAGGAGTGGTACGATGAGTTGGAACTCACGGTAACTGAAATGAAAAAGCAGAATATCATATAAGAACTAAAACATGAGAAAAGCCGCTTACCTTATTATAATAGTCACAACAATCCTGTCCTGCACCGGCAAGGGTTACCAGGACAGGCCCTTCGGCGGAATGAACGGAAGGGTTCAGGAAGTCCTCACCTATCACCGCATGCCCGAGATGTGGTATGCAGGCAATACCGGAACTGATGTCATGTTCAGTACAAAATCGGTCTACGACCTTAACGGATTCGAGATATGCTCGGCCCTGATAGACAGCGGAGGCCGTATCCAGTCCGAGGCCGAGAGCATGTTCGAGAAGGGCGTTTGCATACGCAGTACCCAGAAGGCCGGCGGCAGGATAACCGCGCGCATCAACCTTGTTTCCGACAAAAAAGGACAGCTTGAGTACACCAAGGAGGCCGGCGGCAAGATAATCCGCATGGTGGTAAAGGAGAGTTCCTTTATGCGCCGCCACAAGTCACTGGTCTACGAGGACGGCATACTTGTATCCGAAAACATAATACGTACCAACTCAAAGGGTCTGCCCGAAACCGTAACCATAATAGACCACAAGAGCAACGTGCATATAGTGGAGACCAACATGTACGACAAGGACGGAAACATTATCGAGAAACATATAACCCGCAGCGACGAACGCAAGGAGCAGATAGTATATACCGACTACTTTGATCCAGACGAGCACGGCAACTGGACCGAGGCCCGTACTTATAACAAAAACCGTCTCCCGGAATATGTCGAGACGCGCGAGATAAAATATTGGGAATAACGGCAGGGTATCTCAAAAAAGAGTATATTTGCCGTCGCTTTAAAAGAGGCCGTTTCGTTAGCTCAGCCGGTTCAGAGCGCTTGCTTCACACGCAAGAGGTCCGCGGTTCGAATCCGCGACGAAACACAAAGAGGCTTGGATTTCCAAGCCTCTTTGTTATTATGTGCTACTAATCAGAAGTAATACACTAAAGCTGCCGAAAGACGGTTCAGCGTCACATCCAGGACCTTGTAGGCATCTTCCAGGAACAGGAGTTCCTTGTCATTGTACTTAAGGTTTGTGCCTCCAACTGCATAGAAACCGCTGTTCTGAGCCTGCAGGCCCGTTACAGACAGCATTCCGGCCAAAAGGGTAATAATGAATCCCGGATTCTTTCTCATTTTTTATTTTTGCTTTTGAATGTAATAATCAACCAATTTCAGTTTATGAGTTGTATTACCGTCAGCTCCGCGGGCGTTATCCGCTTTATCCTCGGACCATCCGTAAACATCGTCCACAGTGTACTCCATGGTCAGTTTACCCTTCTGGATATCCATTTCACGGATTACCTGCTCACCTTTAATAGGTATTCTCAGACTCAGTTTATTACCGGTTCTGGTATAGGTGTAGGCATATTCATCGGATTCAAACTCACCCCTTCCCAATAACAGGCCGGTTCCGTTGTCATTGAATGACAGTTTTCCGTGACTGACCATGTATGATACATCGGACTCCGATTTCCAGATACCTATCACACTTCCGTCATAATCCAGTCGCTGACCGTCATAGTAATACTCGGATGATGAGTATTCCCACTGTCCGATCTCACTTACAAAAACCTCTTTCTCTGATTTGTCACAGGAAACGAAAAGCAAACATGCAGCTACCATTGATGCTGCCAAAGAACAAAACTCTCTTGTTTTCATAATTGCAAACATTTAAACTATTGATTAAACAAACAAGTTCATACACCCCTACGGGTAATGATTGTGATCCTTAGCAGATTTGAACTGCTGACCTCTTGCCTGTCAAGCAAGCGCTCTAAACCAACTGAGCTAAAGGATCGGCACATCTGCCGTATTCGCGGCAAAGGTACACCATTTTCCCGTATTTACAACAACGGGAGACATAAATATGGGTTATATCACCTTATAAGGGCATCTGCCAGGCTGTCCAAAGCGGGAATATCGGCCTGTTTCATGCGGCTGCGGATGGTCACCATGGGATCGACTATTTCGATGTTGCTCATTGATGAGAGCATCTCCTTCATGACACGTCCGGCCGACGGAGCCCACGATCCGTTCTCTACGATAGCCACCTTGCGGTTGCAGTATCCCTTGATCTGCAGGCGATGCAGGAACTCATACATGGGAGTGAATACGCCGGCATCGTATGACGAAGCGGCCAGCACCAGCTTGGAGTGACGGAAGGCATCCTCCACGTTCTCGGCAAAGTCCGAACGGCACAAATCGCTTACCACTACACGCTCAACACCCTTGGAACGCAGTATCTCGGCCAGCTTCTGAGCCGCAGCCATGGTTCCGCCGTGGATTGAAGCGACCGCAATGAATATTCCCTCGGTCTCCACTGCATAGCTGCTCCATGTCTTGTACAGGTCAAGGTACTCGCCCAGATTATCCTCAAGAATAGGACCGTGAAGCGGACGTATGGTACGTATATCGAGAGCGGCTGTCTTATCCAGCAGAGTGCGCACGGGACCGCCGTACTTGCCTACAATGTTGAAATAGTAGCGACGTGCCTCGCAGCTCCAGTCATCATCGTCACGGCCATAGAATCCGCATTTGTCCAGCGCGCCGAACTTACCGAACGCATCAGCACTGTACAGGGCACCATCGGACTCGTCGAACGATACCATAACCTCGGGCCAGTGTACCATGGGAGCGGCAATGAACTTGAGGCTGTGAGAACCCAGTTCAAGCACTGAGCCCTCCTTGACGGGCAGTGTACGGCCCTCAACATCTATATTCTCAAAGAACTGTGACAGCATCTGGATGGCCTTGGCGCTTGCCACAAGGGTAAGTGCGGGATACTCCTGGAGAGCCCACGCAATCAGTGCCGAGTGGTCGGGCTCCATATGGTGCACCACCAGATAATCGGGCTGACGGCCTGCAAGAGCCTCCTTGAGGTTGGCCTTCCACTCACTTGCCTTGCGGGCATCGGCCGTATCCATAACGGCCACCTTGCTGTCAAGGATAAGATATGAGTTATACGCCATACCTTCAGGTACGATATACTGACTCTCAAACAGGTCCAGATCAAGGTCATCAACACCAATGTACTTTACTTTGTCACTAAGATTCTTTACCATAGTTCTTGTTTTTGAGGACACAAATATAGTTCAAATCCGCTTGATTATTTGATTCATATTTCTATTTTTGCAGAAACGACATCAACCTTAAAACCAACAGTTATGAGTAAGTACATATGTGATATGTGCGGTTGGGAGTATGATCCCGCCGAAGGTTATCCTGAGGGTGGAATAGAACCGGGTACCCCCTGGGAGGAAGTACCCGATGATTTTGTATGCCCTATGTGCGGTGTAGGAAAGGATCAGTTCTCGGCTGAGTGACCGGTCTTTGACACCAGGGTAATAAGTACAGAACCTAAAATGCCGGCAGCGAGCGAGCCAACAAGAATGGCTATCTTGCCGGCATTTCTCATTTCCTCAACTGCAGCCACATCCTGGAAGGAGAGCGTGTCTACAAAGATTGACATTGTAAATCCTATACCTCCCAGGCAGGCTACCGCAAAGAACATAGCCCAAGTGGCCTTGTCGGGCATCTCGCACAGACGTGACTTGATGGCGCCCAGACTGAACAGGGTGATGCCCAGCGGCTTGCCCAGAACCAGTCCCAGGAATATGCCCAGACCTACTCCGCCTGCCACACCCTGTGTGTTCAGCAGATTGAAGTAAGAGAGGTCGGGTATCTCGACACCGGCATTGGCCAGCGCGAATATTGGCATGATAAAGAAGTTCACCCAAGGTGAAAGCGCGTGCTCCACGCGGTAGCTCATATCCAGCGATCCGTATGCGGTTTTGTGGATACGGCGCAGGAAATGGCGCTGGGGACCGTTGGGGAACATGGTCTCGTCGTCAATCTGGTCGAACGAGAGCAGCTTTTGTGAGAAGAACTTGATCTTGTGAAGCACGTAAGGACGCTCAAAACGGGCCTTTGAGGGAATGACGAACGCCATAACCACACCCGACATGGTAGCGTGTATACCCGAGTAGTAGAAGAGTACCCACAAAAGGATTGCCAGCACCAGATATACCCAGATATGTTTCTGTCCGAAGTGTGAAAAGAGCAGAGCCACACAGATAACCACAACCGACAATCCCAGCAGCATAAAGTTAATCTGTCCGCCGTAGAACAGTGCCACCACAAGTATGGCTATAAGGTCATCGGCAATGGCAAGGGCGGTCAGGAACACCTTGAGCGATACCGGAACGCGGTCACCCAGCACAGACAGGATGCACACTGCAAACGCGATATCGGTAGCCGTAGGAATACCCCAGCCCGATGCGGCCGGTGTACCGTGGTTTACCAGAGTATAGAGCAGTGCCGGCATGATTACGCCGCCAAATGCAGCGATAACCGGCAGCATGGCCTTCTTGATGGATGAGAGTTCGCCGTGAGCCACCTCACGCTTGATCTCCAGACCCACCGTGAAGAAGAAAATCACCATGAGTATGTCATTGATGAACTTCTCGATGGTCATGTCATGCGGGAAGAGCCAGTTCACCTCGCCGTGAGGGCTCTGGAGGTGTATCTGGATATTGGTCTCAAGGAACGCCCTATAGTATGTGCTCACAGTGGGCAGATTGGCCAGCAGCATGGCTATGATGACGCACAGCAGGAGCAGTACGCCCTGTGTCCAAGGCTGACGGGTCAGTTTGTCACGCTTACGGTTGAACTGGAGCATGCTCCTGTTCCATGTGTATATGGGGATTAGTTTCATTTAGTATGGAAAAAAGCACAACCGACGGACTTGATTGAGACCGTCGGTTATGGTGTTTATTAATGCTTGCTTATGAAATCAGTACCTTTCCGTTCATCTCGGCAGGGATGGGAAGACCCATGATGGTGAGGATGGACGGAGCCACATCGGCCAGAATTCCCGACTCAACCTTGGCGCCCTCACGTGAAGTTACGTAGATTACGGGAACAGGATTCAGTGAGTGAGCGGTGTTGGGTGTGCCGTCGGGGTTGAGGGCATTGTCGGCATTACCGTGGTCGGCAATGATGACAGCCTCGTAACCGTGAGCCTTGGCAGCCTCGATAACATCGTGAACGCAGGCATCAACGGCAACGACAGCCTTCTCGATAGCCTCGTATACGCCGGTGTGACCTACCATGTCACCGTTGGCAAAGTTTACAACAATAAAGTCGTACTTGTCGGTGCCTATGGCCTCGACCAGCTTGTCACGTACAATGTAAGCGCTCATCTCAGGCTGCAGGTCATAAGTGGCAACCTTGGGGGAGGGAACCAGGATACGGTCCTCGCCCTCGAACGGAAGCTCGCGGCCGCCGTTCAGGAAGAATGTAACGTGAGCGTACTTCTCGGTCTCGGCAATGTGCAGCTGCTTGAGACCCTGAGCCGACAGATACTCACCCAGAGTGTTGTTCACGTTCTCCTTGTCGAACAGGATGTGAACACCGGTGAATGAGGCATCGTACGGAGTGAGGCAGTAGTACTGAAGGCCGGGGATGGTGTGCATGCCCTCGGCATCCATATCCTTCTGAGTCAGGACGATGGTGAGCTCCTTGGCGCGGTCGTTACGGAAGTTGAAGAAGATGATAACATCACCCTCCTCGATGCGGCTGTCATAAGCCTCGTTAACGATAGGCTTCATGAACTCGTCGGTCACGCCCTCGGCATATGACTCCTCGACAGCCTTTACCATATCTGAAACCTTACGGCCCTCGCCGCCTACCAGCTGATCGTAAGCGATCTTGACACGCTCCCAGCGCTTGTCACGGTCCATTGCATAGTAACGGCCGATGATGGTGGCAACCTTGTCACCGCGCTTAACCAGCTGATCGATGAAACCCTTACCGCTCTTGGGGTCGGTATCACGACCGTCCATGAAGCAGTGTACGTATGTCTTGTCGATTCCGTACTCGCGGGCTATGTCGGTCAGGCAGAACAGGTGCTCCAGTGAGCTGTGAACGCCGCCGTCCGATACAAGACCCATCAAGTGCAGCTTCTTGCCGCTCTCCTTGGCGTAGCTGTATGCCGAAACAACCTCCTTGTTCTGGCGGATGCTGCCGTCAGCGATGGCGCGGTTAACCTTTACCAGGTCCTGATAAACCACGCGGCCGGCACCGATGTTAAGATGACCAACCTCCGAGTTACCCATCTGTCCGTCGGGAAGACCTACGTTCTCACCGCTTGCAAGCAGTTGAGCGTTAGGATAATTTGCGTTCAGATAATCCATGTAAGGAGTGGGAGTGTTGTAGATTACATCGGCCTTGGAGCGGTTACCAATGCCCCAGCCGTCCAGAATCATAAGAAGTGCTTTCTGTTTCATATATCGTAATTAATTTTCCTTCTGAATTTTCAGGCTGCAAAGGTACTACATTTTTAACATTCTTATTATTAATAACCTGTTTAAAAATATGTAAAAAAGGCAGCCGCACGGTGCAGCTGCCTTTTTTTGCCATAAACGATATGACCGCTTACTTATATCCTTTCCGGGCCATATAGGAATCGGCCTTTCCCATAATCAGGTCGGTCAGGTCAAATTCATCCGGGTCAACTCCGAAAAGCGGAGCGAGCACTTCGGCGAACATGTTGTTGAACTTCTCGGTCATAAGCTCCTGGAAGGAGTTCATATCAATCTGAGTGAAATACTTATCGGCAGGCATAGTGATCACGTTACCGTCTTTGTCGAATGTCTCCACGGCAAAGTAGACACCTGAATTGGCAATACCTGCCGTTAAATTGTCAAAAAACGATCCTTCATCAACGTGAAGAATCTCCTTGGGAGCCTTCTGTGCCAGTTTGATCTTTGCCTGAGCCTCATCATAACCCTTGAAGAATATGTTGCAGGTAAAGTGAGCGTTCAAGGTATCCACAACTTCAAGGATTTCCTCCTGCTCCGTTGAGGTGGCAACACTTAACAATGCCGTAACGGGATTCTGGTCAAAACCGGCCACGATGCTGATCTTATCGCCGCCAAGTTTGGCATCGGCAGTTACAGACTTAATGGCACCCATAGCCCAGAGACCCAACGCCATGGTGTTCTTCAGGTTCATTGAGGGGGAGAGCTCAGCCATGATTCCTAAATTTGCAGAGAATATTTCATCGGAACCGCTCGATACCTTTCCCCTTAAGGTAATACCCTCTTCACCTAAGTAACGGGCTAATGCATTGAACTTATTGGTACCAAGAGCTGCTATGCCCTCGCTCTGAAAATAGGAGCCGTTCAGTACAAGACCGGTCAGCGTATCCTTATCATTCACTCTATCCAGTTTTCCATCCAATACAAAGTCTGTGACGGTATAGGCATCGTACGAGAAGAAATTCTTTCCGTCCACAGTCACCGCAGCATCGATAAACTTAGGAAGGTTTATTGCAAAGGCGGTATCGGTACCGGCCTGGTCGGTAACTACCACTCTCTCTATCTCATCCCTGGTGAGCCTGAAAGAGAACGAGAAATTATGGCCCGAGGAGGCGATATTGATGACATACTTATCGACATCATGGTTAATCCTCTTAACCTTGACCTTCTTTAACAGGAAGTTGTCGTTCAGAATGGTGTCAACCAACTCAAGGTCAACTCCAAAGTAAATGTCGTCCAGATCTACGGGAGTGAAACTGAAAATGACATCCAGAGCACCGTCCTCATCCAGAGATCCTTCCTGGTATTTGCTGAACAGAGCCTTGAAATCATTCTTCCATTCCTCGTCACCGGCAACAGCTTTCATTTTGGCGGCAGTCAACTCATCGGCCTGAAGAGTAGCGAAGGCGGGCATAACGTCAATTGAGTCGCACGCAAACGACTGAATCATTATTGAAGTGGCGTCGCCTAAATCTGAAAAATCAACGGCATCGCCAGCCTGAATGAAAGCATCATTGAACGCTGTAATCTGCTTATCCATGGGGAGGAAGGTTCCGCTTTCACGGCCACTGCCACCGCCTTTCAGATCATCATTCTTGTCATCCTCACATGATAAAAATGCAAATACACACATCAGCATCGCTGATGCCAAACAGAATAGTCTTTTCATAAAATATCAATTAGTTAGTAAGTTATCTGAAAATCAAAGGTAAGGTAAAAATCATTTACTTGTACCTCGAACAGCAAAAATTTGTTAAAACATTTTGCTTACGCGCTCTATTCCGGCTGCCAGTGTCTCTATTTCGGCCCTGGTATTGTAAAATGAGAACGATGCGCGCACCGTGCCGGGAATACCCAGACGGTCCATCAGAGGCTCGGCGCAGTGATGTCCGGTACGTACTGCAATGCCCAGACGGTCCAGCAGCGTACCCATATCGGAGGGATGAATATTGCCTACAAGGAACGAAATGACTCCGCTGCGGTGTGCGGACCGGCCTATGATGCGCATACCGGGAATTGATTCAAGACGCTCCAGGGCATAGCCGCACAGCGACTTTTCATAATCGGCAATGGCATCCATACCTATGGCATCCACATAGTCAAGCGCCTTGGCAAGAGCTATGGAGCCTATGTAATCGGGGGTACCTGCCTCGAACTTGTATGGGAGTTCGTTATATGTCGTACCGTCAAATGTCACCTTACGGATCATCTCACCGCCGCCCTGGTAAGGAGGCATCTTTTCCAGCAGTTCCCTGCGGCCGTAGAGTACACCGATGCCTGTGGGGCCGTAAATCTTGTGTCCGCTGAATGCGTAGAAATCGGCACCCAGCGCCTGGACGTCGACTTTAATGTGAGGAACCGACTGAGCACCGTCGACAGCCACCGGAATACCGTGCGAATGGGCCATGGCAATAATTCCGGAGATATCATTCACCGTACCCAACACATTGGAAACGTGTGTAATGCTTATAAGTTTGGTTTTGGCCGACAAAAGAGCGCCCAAAGCCTCCATATCCAGCTCTCCGCGATCGGTTACAGGTATAATTTTAAGCACGAAACCGTACCTTGAAGCCTGAATCTGCCAGGGGACGATGTTGCTGTGATGCTCCATGCCGGATATGATTACCTCGTCGCCCTCCTTAAGGAACGCAGCTGCAAACGAACTGGCCAGAAGGTTGATGCTCTCGGTGGTGCCACGGGTAAAGACAACCTCCTGCGTGCTGCCGGCATTAATGAACTGACGCACCTTTTCACGGGCAGCCTCCATCAGGTCGGTGGCCTCCTGTGACAGGAAATGTATGCCGCGGTGCACGTTGGCGTTCACATTGCGGTATGCGTCACTTATGGAATCAATGACGCACTGAGGCTTCTGGGTGGTTGCCGCATTGTCCAGATAAACCAGCGGTTTACCGTACACCTCACGTCCCAGAATGGGAAAATCCCTGCGAATACTCTCTACGTCAATCATAATCCTCCTTGTTTATCTGCATGCACGGCAGCCTTCGCACTTGGAAAGCTCACCGCGTAAACGTTTTTCCACCAAACGGTTAAGACGGTCACGCAGCGGTTCCAACGATACGTGTCCTATAACCTCGCCCACAAAAGCCTGCATGAGCATCATACGTGCCTCGGCCTCGGGAATACCGCGCTGACGCATGTAGAACATGGCATTCTCGTCCAGTTGTCCTACGGTAGCGCCGTGTGAACACTTGACATCGTCGGCATATATCTCCAGCTGAGGCTGGGTGAACATACGGGCCTGGCGTGTCAGGCATATATTGCGGTTGGTCTGCTGTGATTCAGTATGCTGTGCTCCGTGACGTACCAGCACCTTACCGGCAAAAGCACCCGTTGACTGCTCATCAAGCACATACTTGAAGAGTTCCGTACTGGTGCAGTCCGATACGCGATGATCCACAAAGGTCATATTGTCCACATGCTGCTCCCTGTCGGTAATGGCAATGCCGTTCAGGGACAGGAAAGCGCCGCGTCCGGCGAATGTCGAGAACACGGTGTTGCGTGTCTGGCCGTTATGAAGCGTTACATAGTCGGCTTCGATGTGGCTGTCGGCCTCCTGACTTATATAAAGTTCTGATACACGCCTGTTTGCGTTATGAGTCTCCTCAAGATCGTAGAACTCAAGATTTGAGCCCTGGCCCGCGAATATCTCGACCACCTGAGTCGATAAAAAGTTATTCGTAGTCAAAGTGTGGTCGCAGAGCAGGAATTTGAGCTGTGAATTGCGTCCCAGAACTATCAGAATCCTGCGGTTGGTCAAGAGGTCCACCGGCGACTGCAGGAGCGTTACCAACTGCAGGGTTTTTTCCATCACAACGCCATCGGGAATATAGACAAGCATTCCGTCCTGGGCGAACATTGTGTTGAAAGCGGCTATACCCGGACGGTCCATATCGGCCAGTTTGCCATAATAGGGCTCAACTATTCCGGGATTGATCCTGGCGGCTTGACGAAGGCTTCCCACATACACACCGTCTGGCAGCTGAGCCTTCTGGGCGGTATCGGAGGCAGCAAACTCGTCGTTAGCCAGGAAATAGAGTTGCGTGCTCAGGTTGGGAACGTTGCACTTGAATGCCTGTGCCTGGTCCACATGCATGTCGATGCGGCTCAGGTTCATGCCCCAGTCTGGCTCGAACCATTCCTCAACATCGGTATGCAGGTACTCCTCGAGACCTTTGTGGGGCAGACCGTTACGAACCAGACAATCCAACGCCTTGTCACGCAGGGCATTCATCGCTCCGGCCGAACCTTTGTCTATAAGGTCTCTGTTACCGGAGAATATATCTATGTAGTTCTTACCGGCACTCATTTCTGGGAATCCTCAAACTCCTTAATAACCCAGTCATAACCACGCTCCTCGAGTTCAAGCGCAAGCTCGGGGCCTGCGGTCTTGATGATACGGCCCTGATAAAGCACATGAACAATGTCGGGTTTTATATAGTCCAGCAGACGTTGGTAATGTGTAATCACTATAACCGATGTCTCGGGGCTCTTGAGACGGTTAACTCCGTCGGCCACAATACGCAAGGCATCAATGTCAAGACCTGAATCAGTTTCGTCCAGTATGCTCAATGACGGCTCAAGCATGGCCATCTGGAATATCTCATTACGTTTTTTCTCACCGCCGCTGAATCCCTCGTTGACCGAGCGGTTCATGAACTTGGCGTCCAGTTTTACAAGGTCACGTTTTTCCTTGATAAGCTTAAGGAAATCGGTGGGCGAAAGCGGCTGCTGTCCCAGGGCCTTGCGCTTCTCGTTAATGGCGGTACGCATAAAGTTTGTCATGCTCACTCCGGGTATCTCGACCGGATACTGGAACGACATGAACATACCCTGATGGCTGCGCTCCTCGGCAGTCATGGCCAGAAGGTCCTGTCCCTTGAATGTAATCTTACCCTGGGTCACGCCATACTTGGGATGGCCCACAAGCACGTTGCTCATGGTACTCTTACCCGATCCGTTGGGACCCATTATGGCATGAACCTCACCGGCATTCACCTCAAGGTTAATACCTTTCAATATCTCTTTGCCTTCTATTCCGGCATGAAGGTCTTCAATCTTTAGCATCATAGTTAACCTACCGTATTTTCAAGTGACACCGAAAGCAGGCGCTGGGCCTCGACCGCAAACTCCATAGGCAGTTTGTTGAGCACCTCTTTGGCGTAACCGTTAACAATAAGGCCGATGGCCTGTTCCATAGGTATGCCACGCTGGTTGCAGTAGAACAGCTGATCCTCCGATATCTTGGAGGTAGTTGCTTCATGCTCCACAATGGCAGTCTCATTCTTTACATCCATGTATGGGAATGTATGTGCACCGCAGTCGCTACCCAGAAGCAGCGAGTCACACTGGCTGTAGTTGCGTGCTCCGTCGGCATGCTCACCCACCTTGATAAGTCCGCGGTAAGAGTTCTGGCTGTGTCCGGCCGATATACCCTTGCTTATTACCGTACTCTTGGTGTTACGGCCCAGATGTATCATCTTGGTACCCGTATCGGCCTGCTGCCAGTTGTTGGTAAGGGCCACCGAGTAGAACTCACCCTGTGAGCCGTCACCCTGAAGCACGCAGCTGGGGTACTTCCATGTTATGGCCGAGCCTGTCTCCACCTGGGTCCATGACAATTTACTGTCCACACCCTTCAGGAGTCCGCGCTTGGTCACAAAGTTGTATACACCACCCTTGCCGTTCTCATCGCCCGGATACCAGTTCTGCACTGTGCTGTACTTGACCTCGGCGCGGTCCAGTACCACAATCTCCACAATAGCGGCATGCAGCTGGTTCTCATCGCGCATAGGTGCGGTGCAGCCCTCCAGATAGGATACGTAACTGTCGTCATCGGCCACAATCAGGGTACGCTCAAACTGGCCTGTTCCTGCCGCATTGATGCGGAAATAGGTGGACAGTTCCATAGGGCAGCGCACGCCCTTGGGTATATATACGAACGATCCGTCGCTGAACACCGCGCTGTTGAGTGCGGCAAAGAAATTGTCACGGTAGTTGACCACGCTTCCCAGATACTGTCTGATCAGGTCGGGGTGGTTCTTTACGGCCTCACCCATGGAGCAGAATATGATACCCTTCTCGGCCAGAGTCTGCTTGAAGGTGGTCTTGACCGATACGGAGTCCATGACCGCATCCACAGCCACGCCGCCGCTCAGTGCCAGACGCTCCTCAAGGGGTATACCCAGCTTGTCGAAGGTCTTCATCACCTGCGGGTCTATCTCGTCCAGACTCTTGGGTCCCTCCTTCTTTACGGTGGGATCGGCGTAATATGAAATGTTCTGATAGTCTATCTCAGGAATATCCAGATGCGCCCAGTGCGGCATTTCCATTGTAAGCCAGTGACGGTATGCCTTGAGGCGGAACTCAAGCATCCACTCCGGCTCGCCCTTGCGCTCCGAAATAAGACGCACGGTATCCTCCGTCAGGCCACGGTCTATAATCTCCGTGTGTACGTCGGTGGTAAAACCGTAACGGTACTTTTCGGCACTGATCTCCCTGATCAGACTGTTGTCCTGTGTCTCGGTATTCAATTCTTTCAAACCTTTTGTTGGTCTTTCTTATCTTTATTCGTGTCTTCTTTCTTGTATTCAGGAATAAGGTCCTCGGCATTCTCCTTTACCTTGTTCCAGGTCCACTGCAGGCAGAATCCTGAAAACTCACTTACGGGTACATAGAGCTGGGACTGTTTCTTCTCCTCATATCTGACAATCTTGTCGGAGATGCCCATCATATCCAGCACCATGATTACCAGACCCATTACAAGCACCGCCTTGAAGAGTCCGAAGATGCCTCCCAGCAGCCTGTCGATAAAGCCCAGGTTGGCGGCATGGACCAGCTTTGACAGCCCCTTTCCAATCAGTCCGCATACCATGGGAACCACAAGCAGTATTATCACAAAAGCCACGATCCTGGCCGTCTGGTCCGACATCCTGAAGATGCTCAGAAGCAGAGTGGCAAAGGGTTCATAGAGCAGTGTACCCACGATAATTCCCAGGATAAGACCTCCCAGGCTGAATATCTGCTGGATAACACCCTTGACAATGCCCCCTATCAGACCTGCCAGCATCACTATCATGATAATCCAATCCAATACCATGACCTTATGGATTAAAGTGTCTGTTTAACCTCAATCTGGGTGAATGTCTCAATCATATCACCCTCCTTGATGTCATTGTATGATACCAGGCTGATACCGCACTCCATACCGGACTGTACCTCCTTGACGTCATCCTTGAAACGCTTAAGAGCCTGGATCTCACCGGTGTGGATTACAATACCGTCACGGATTACGCGGGCCTTGTCGTTACGTGAAACCTTACCGTCACGTACACGGCAGCCGGCTACCATACCAACCTTTGAGATATGGAACACCTCCATGACCTCGATGGTTGATGTAACCTCCTCCTTGACCTTGGGTGCAAGCAGACCCTCCATGGCCGACTTGACCTCGTCGATGGCATCATATATGATAGAGTAGATACGTATATCCACATCGTTCTGCTCGGCCAGCTTCTTGGCGGCACCCGACGGACGTACATCAAAGCCGATGATGATGGCGTTCGATGCGGCAGCCAGGCTCACGTCACTCTCAGAGATGGCACCTACAGCCTTGTGGATTACATTTACCTGAACGTTCGGGGTAGAGAGCTTGATGAGTGAGTCGCTCAGAGCCTCAACGGATCCGTCCACATCGGCCTTAACAATAAGGTTGAGCTCGTGGAAGTCGCCCATCTTGATACGGCGGCCAAGCTCGTCCAGAGTAAGTGTCTGTGCGGTACGTACGCCCTGCTCACGCTGCAGCTGCTCACGCTTGCCGGTAATCTCGCGTGCCTCACGCTCGCTGTCCACAACGTGGAAACTTACACCGGCCTGGGGAGCGCCGTTCAGACCCAGAATCAGCACAGGCTCTGCGGGAGCGGCCGATTTGAGCTTCTGGTTACGCTCGTTGAACATGGCCTTGACCTTACCCCATGATGTTCCGGCAATCACAATGTCACCCATCTTAAGGGTACCGTTCGATACCAGCACGGTAGCCACATAACCGCGGCCCTTGTCCAGAGACGACTCTATGATGGTACCTGTAGCCTTACGGTTGGGGTTGGCCTTGAGGTCAAGCATCTCAGCCTCCAGGAGCACCTTCTCCATAAGTTCAGGAACACCTATACCCTGCTTGGCCGATATATCCTGGCTCTGGTATTTACCTCCCCAGTCCTCAACCAGGAAGTTCATCTGTGCCAGTTCCTGCTTGATACGCTCGGGATCGGCAGCGGGCTTATCGACCTTGTTGATTGCGAATACTATAGGTACACCGGCTGCGGTGGCGTGTGCGATAGCCTCCTTGGTCTGGGGCATAACGTTGTCATCGGCAGCGACAATGATGATGGCGATATCTGTTACCTGAGCACCACGGGCACGCATGGCGGTGAAGGCCTCGTGACCAGGGGTATCCAGGAACGTGATATGACGGCCGTCATCCAGTTTCACGTTATAGGCACCTATATGCTGTGTGATACCTCCGGCCTCACCGGCAATCACGTTTGACTTGCGGATATAGTCAAGCAGAGAGGTCTTACCATGGTCAACGTGACCCATCACGGTTACGATAGGTGCGCGCGGAACCAGATCCTCCTCCTTATCCTTCTCCTCGCTGATCTGCTGGGCAACCTCGGCGCTCACAAAATCAGTTGTGAATCCGTACTCATCGGCCACGATGTTGATGGTCTCTGCATCCAGACGCTGGTTGATTGACACCATCATACCTACGTTCATACAGGTTGCAATAACCTGGGTTACGGGTATGTTCATCATGGTGGCCAGCTCGTTGGCTGTCACGAACTCGGTAAGCTTGAGCACCTTGCTCTCGGCCATCTCCTGCTCCAGAGCCTCCATCTGACGCTGCTGAACCTGCTCGCGCTTGTCCTTGCGGTACTTTGAAGACTTGGTCTTACCCTTCTGGAACGATGAGAAGGTATCCCTTATCTGACGGTTTACATCCTCATTTGAGAAATCAGCCTTGTCTGCCTTGTTGAAACGGTGATCCTTATTGTTACGGCCTCCGCCCTTCTGGGCATCCTTGCCGCGGTTCTCGTTGTTCTGAGACTGGTTGTTGTAGCTGTCGGCCTTGGTCAGGTCAACCTTCTCGCCGCCAATGCGTACGCGGTTCTTCTTGCGGGGCTGGTCGCCACCGCCGTTCTGGGACTTCTCACCGGGCTTGATCTCCTTCATGAGAGACTCCTTGAACTGCTGACGCTGCTGCTGGCGCTGCTGCTCCTTGGCCTCGCGCTCCTTCTTCTTCTCCTCCTTGGATTTCTTCTTGGGACGGGTTGACTGGTTGATGGCTGCCAGATCAATCTTTCCCACGGTCTTGATGGTCAGACCTCCGTTCTGGGGCGAAGAGATTTTGAATACGCTCTCGGCTGCGGCGGGCTTTTCGGGCTCAGCCTTGGGAGCAGCCTCTTCCTTGGGCTCCTCCTTGACAGGGGCCTTAACCTCCTCCTTGACAGGTTCAGCCTTTACAGGCTCGGGCTTGACGGGCTCGGGTGCGGGCTCTGCCTTGGGAGCTACCTCCTTGACAGGCTCCTCCTTGGGCTCCTCCTTAACCTTGGGCTCCTGAACCTTGACGGGCTCAACAGCCTTTACCGGCTTCTCCTTGGGCTGGGCTGCAGGCTTGGCCGGCTCCTTGACGGGAGCAGGCTCCTCCTTGACCTCCTCCCTGGGAGTCTCCAGCTTTATCTTGCCTACTGTCTTGATTTTGATTACGGGCTCCTCGGGGATGACAGTCTCAATCATCTCCGGCTCCTTACGGGCAGGCTTCTCCTCCTGAACAGGCTCCTCGGTGGCCGATTTGCGGCTCATGCGGTCCTGAAGGAAACGGTTGGCCTCCTCGCGGATTGTCTTGTCCTGACTGTACTCTGCCACCAGGAGGTTGTACTCCTCGTCGGTCAGTTTCTGGTTCAGGTCTTCGGTAATATCGGCAAAACCCTTCTTGTGCAGGAACTCCACAAGCGTGGAAACTCCCACATTCAACTCTCTTGTTGCTTTACTTATTCTTATTGCCATCTATAAAAATATATCTACCCAGGGCATTGCCCCGATTAATCCTTACTTATTTTCTAATGTATTTCTGGAACTCCTCCTCGTCTGCGAACTCGCGTGCCAGGATATCCAGTATATCGTCTACCTGCTCCTCCTCAAGGTCAACTGACTCAGTCAGGATCTCGCGGTCAGCACGCAGAACAGCCTTTGCAGTCTCGAATCCGGCATCGTGCAGTGCATCGACAACCCAATCCTCGATATCGCCGCGGAAGTCATCCAGATAGATATCCTCCTCGGTTGAATCCTGCTCAAGCTCACGGTAAACATCGATAGTGTACTCTGTCAGCATGCTGGCCAGCTTGATGTTCAGACCGCTCTTACCGATAGCAAGTGAAACCTGATCCTGCTTGAGGTAAACCTCGGCGCGACGGGCCTCGGTATCCAGGTTCAGCTCCGATATCTTGGCGGGGCTCAGGGCACGCTTGATAAAGAGCTCTATGTTTGTGGTGTAGTTGATAACGTCGATGTTCTCGTTGCGAAGCTCGCGTACGATACCGTGGATACGTGAACCCTTCACACCTACACAGGCGCCTACGGGATCAATACGGTCATCATATGACTCAACGGCAATCTTGGCGCGCTCGCCCGGAATGCGTACAATCTTCTTGATAGTGATCAGGCCGTCGGCAATCTCAGGAACCTCCTGCTCCAGCAGACGCTGCAGGAACACGGGTGATGTACGGCTCAGCATGATCTTGGGGTTGTTCACGTTGTCAACGCGGTCAACAACGGCGCGGACGGTCTCACCCTTGCGGAAGAAATCGCTCGGTATCTGGTCGGTCTTGGCCAGAAGCAGCTCGTTACCCTCCTCGTCCAGAAGCAGGATCTCCTTTTTCCATATCTGGTAAACCTCGCCGGTAACGATGGTACCTATCTTCTCAACATACTTGTTGTAGAGGCTGTCTTTCTCCAGCTCCAGAATCTTTGAAGCCAGGGTCTGACGCAGGTTCAGGATAGCGCGACGGCCGAACTTTGAAAAGTCCACCTGCTCCGACACTTCCTCGCCCACCTCAAAGTCCTCGTCAATCTGACGGGCCTCGGTAAGTGAAATCTGAGTGTTTGAATCCTCCAGATCCTTGTCCTCGACAACGATACGTGAACGCTGGATCTCGCAGTCACCCTTATCGGGGTTTACAATCACCGAGTAGTTCTCGTCGGTTCCGAACATCTTAGAGATAACACTGCGGAAACTCTCTTCAAGAACAGAGACCAGTGTCATACGGTCAATGTTCTTAAGTTCCTTGAACTCCTGGAAGGTATCGATCAATGAGATCGTCTCTTCTTTCTTAGTAGCCATTTTACTTTAAACTTATTACGTATTTTACATATTTCACTTCATCGTAGCCGAAGGGCATCTCCACCTCAACTGTCTTGGGGCGCTTGCTGCCTTCGACCTTCTGCTTCTGAGAAACCTTTACTGCAAAGCCCTTCTCATCGGCCTGAACAAGTATACCCTTAAGCTTGGCACCGGACTTGGGCAGAACCTCAACCTCCTGGCCGATATGATTGATATACTGCTGCAGCACCTTGAACGGCTGGCCTATTCCTGCCGAGCCCACCTCCAGCTCGTAATCCTCGACATCACGGTCAAGGGCCGACTCAATGAAACGGCTCAAATCCACGCAATCGTCAATCCATACGCCTTCGGCCTGGTCAATCTCAACCACGATACGGTTGTCCGAGGTAACGTCAACATCTACAAGAAAATAGCCTTCCTTTGTATTCAGCCATTTCTCTGCAACACTGATAACTTGTTGTCTGTCAATCATATAAAAAGTAAATACTTGTTTGCGGTAAGTGACGTATAGCACGAAAAAAGAGGCCTCTGGGCCTCTCCACACATCATCTTATCGGGTGCAAAATTAGAATTATTTGGCCAAACGACCAAATAATTAATTGAAAATTGAGAATTGAGAATTGAAAATTATAAAAGGATGCGAAAAATTTTTCGCACCCTTTTAATGTCGCGGGAAATTAACGCAGGTGTGTGTTAATTCTCAATTTTCAATTTTCAATTCTCAATTCAATACCCCAGGTATCCGAGCATGCGTGCGGCATACCTGCGGCCAAGTTCGCGTGAGCCCTTCACGTTGAAGTGAAGATGGTCACGGCCGGCCTCGCATCCGTATGCGGGAACAACCAGAGCCTGCGGAAGTGTCTCGGGCAGCTTAGCCATCACCTCGTTGTGAGCGGCACATACGCCACGCTGATCGGCCGGAACAACCTCACCGGCAAGCAGAGGAATTGAGCCGGGCTCCAGACCCAGATCGGCCAGGATATCGTCATATACCTTCTTTACGTTGGCGGGCCACTGGGGATCGTTGGTGTTTGTCTCACCCTGATGCAGCAGGATACCCTTGATAACGCCATCCTGCTGAGCCTTCTTGCAGAGCTCAATCAGACGGCCATAGGGGTTACCACCGTACTCCTTGCAGATATTCTTCATCCAGTCAGCCTGACCGGGAATGTATGCCTCCCACTTATCCTTGTCAAAAAGGTCGATTGAGCAGCCGGCAACAGCCACCATCACCACACCGATCTTGACATTCTCGGGCATATTCTGAACCATTGTGCGGCCAAAATAGTCGGCAGGAGTAAGACCTGTGTTGGGACGTGCCAAAGGCGGAACGGCAGTACGCCACTCACCCATCTTGCTGTCGGGGAAATCAACAGCGTTCATGGTAACGAAACGGGGGCTTACGTTCTCCTTATCCTTCTGCTCGGGACGAGGGTTACCCTCCATGTTGGACTGACCTATACAAATGTAGATATGGAAATTGGGATCCGGCTGAGCCAGAGCCTTGAAAGGAGCCAGCATCAGAGCTGCCAGCAGAATGATTCCTGATTTTTTCATTTTGTTTCTTTAAGTAATTTGATTAGTTGGTGCAATTTTCGGAATTTATTGTGACTTGTACAAGAGAATCACTTGACTTTTATGGTTGAATGGTATTCTTCCGTTATCCTCTCTCCACAGATATCATTTTCTCTATCCATACTTGGATTCGCCATATAAGAAATAGTTCCGTGATTGTGTTGTTTTGTTGAAGAATATTTATAGATTTCATATCCCATCTCATCACGTGTAATACTGGTAGTTGTTTCGTTTTCTTTCAACATATAAACCTCTTGGCCATTAGGATAGAACGAATGAGATTTATCAATACTGCTAGAGAAATAATAATTCATATCAAACGAATCATATGTTGCTCTAAGTGTGGATTCACTCTCGTTATAATTGATGATGTAACCGGACTTATGATTGCCGTTATCATAATAATCATAATAGGACGAGTCAACAGTCGATGTCGTCATAAACTCCGATAATTTATTATTATTTGAGTCAAAAGAACTTGAACAGGTTTTTAAATCGCTCCAACTTCCATCAACAAGATTCTTTATTTCATATTGCACACAATTACCATTTGAATCAAAATCAAAAGAACATCTCAAAAATTCCACAAGTTTGTTATCCTCATCTAGTTTATAAAAAATTTCGCTTGTAGGATTCTCGTTGGAATCACACTCTATAGTACATCTTGCACAACCATCAAGAGTTATTCTTTCCCTTAATGTATATGAAATTTTTATGCTGTTGTCAAAAATATAATCAACATTTGAATCCCATGAGACAGCAGAATTCTTAAGGGATACGCCTACGTTAGTGTTATAGCCAAATATTTTTGCCAATAATGGCATATTTGATGGACTTATATCGTTTGTCACACTATTGACAACAATTGAGCTAAGGGAGCCTATGCTTGTATAAGAATACAAAGCTTTTTTTTGCAAATAATATGCTGTTTCTTTTTGTGACCATACATAGTATTGTTCTGATACCAATCTGTTTTGGCCATTGTACGCATATTCAATCTTTGAATCAGGAACAAAAACTTTTTCAGTTTCAGACCATTCATAATACTCTTGCAAAGTAAGTTTATTATGGCTATTGAATTTACAACATATTTTATAGTTACCAAGATCATATCCATAAAGCATTGATTCTAGCTTATTTCCATTAGAATCATACTTATATTTTTCTCCAGGACCTTCAATCCAATTTATACTGTCATTTGAAGTAAAAGACGACCTTTCCAATAAACGGCCAGCAGCATCATAGTTTATTATATTTCTAGTCCAACGTCCCTCATCGCCATATACATTTACACGCACACCACCATTCGTATAACTATACAAGGAAGGTCTTTGATATGTACTCTCTGACACAGAGCGAGTGTTATTAGAGAAAAGTGTACTTGTTCTTTCACTCCTTGAAACTACAATTATTTCACCATTGTACAAATCGTAAGAAATAACTCTTGTGTAATAACGACCAGAATTCTGTTGTGAAGAACTCTCTTTCATCAATAACCATTTGCCATCATGATACTTAAACTCTTTTTGATAAGAAATGTGTTTACCGTCAGATCCAGAACGTTTATTTTCTGTCTTTGTATCTTCATCTAGTCCATTATTATTGCAATAAACAGTATAATCATAATCATAACCATTTGCATTGGACCAGTAAGACTTATAATTAAATGTCATTTCTTGGTTCATAGTCAAAATGCCATCTTTGTCTATAGTGCTAAATCTTTTAATTTCTTTACCCTCTGTATCATAATAATAGTATATCTTTTGGGCACTATAACTTCCATCAGAGTTGTATTCATAATGAAAAGCACTGTCAAGAACGCTTCGAAAAGGATTCTGTTCTATTCCTTCCTCAGAATTACCATCTTTCGCCAATACAACAGGTTTATCCTTGCATGAAATAAATGCAACAAAAAAAAAAAACCAGAGCAAATAAAGTTCTTTTCATAAATCCATTCCTATTAAATAAAAAATACAGACATTGAGTCCAATTGTACAAATATCAGAATTAATAACTAGCTACACAAGAATTACGTATTTTTGCACCAAAATACAATATTTATGAGAAGAAGAACAACAAGGGCAAACAACGCATTCCTTCTGGGATCACTCATAATGATAGTGCTCGTCATCGTTGTGACGGTGCTGTTCCTGTTTGCCGCTTTCAAGATATATGACAAGGGAGAAGACCGCTACAGTGAGCGTTACGACATTGTGCTGGACAACTCCACACTTGGAAGCCCGCTCTCCATATACATGAACGACAGCCTGCTGTTCAAGGGTACGCCCCAGTCTACACTCACTCTCTCGGTGGGAAGATTCGCCCAGGAGAGCAGCCTGCTGGTGGTTGACGGCATAACCGATAAGGTTACCACAATCGAATTGTCACAGCACTCCGAGACAGTCCGATTGGGCAAGAGCGACAACGGTTTTGTGCGCGAGTGACACGCACAGCAATCACTTATCTTTTGTAGGACCGGACAGAATAGACTTATACCGGTTGGAATCATTCAGGACGCTTACAGCCTCGGCCACGCACTTGTCGGACCCAAGGTTCTTCATCACGGCACCGCGCTGGTAATAGTAGCGTACCACGATATCCAGTGCTATCACCTTTTCCAGATCCTTACGGAACACATCCAGGTCGTTCCTGAGATCATACTGGAGTTTCTGTTCCAAAGCCTTGAACTCATCCTGTGCCTTGTCGGCCAGACCCTCACGCTTGGCCAGCTTGATAAGCGACTCGAGAGCCTTGCTGCTACTGCTCTCATACTTGAAGTCCGAGTTGCAGACAAACTCCTTGAATGAGTTGTAATCATCGTCAGTAAGCTCAAACTTATCGGCCGGAGCAATGGTCTCGTGCTGTGAGCACCACTGGTTCACAAAGTCAAACAGCACCACATTCTGGGATATGTAATAGAGTATATCAGGCATGGTGTCGGGCTTGCACTCCACGTCGGGACGTATTCCGCCGCCGTCACGAACAGGACGGCCGGCTGCGGTATAGAACACCTTGGTCAGGCTGTCGGGGATATGCTGAGCCTGTCCCTTGTCGTTACGTTTGGAGTAGTCTATCTCCTGTATGCATCGGCCACTGGGTATATAATACTTGGAGGTGGTAACCTTGAGCGTGCCGTTGTAAGGAAGCATGCGGGTGGTCTGCACCAGTCCTTTTCCGTAGGTGCGCGTACCTACTATCACTGCACGGTCCAGGTCCTGAAGACTTCCGGATACAATTTCCGAGGCCGATGCCGACTGGTCATCGGTCAGGACCACCAAAGGAATCTTCTCGTCAATGGGGTTTCGCTGGGTGACATAGGTGGACATGGTCTGAGGAACCTTGCCACGTGTCTCGACCAACTTGGTACCCTTGGGTACGAACATGCCCACAATCTCTATGGCCTCATTCAACAGTCCGCCGCCGTTGCCACGCAAATCCAGGATTATACCCTTGGCACCCTGTTCCTTGAGAGCCACCAGAGCCTCCATCACGCTGCGTGAGCAGTTCTCGGTAAACTGGTCCAGCAATATATATCCGTAACCCTGGAACATACCGTAATAGGGAACAGCCGGCAGGGCAATCACGCTACGCTCCACCTCGATATCCAAAGAATCCTTGACACCGGGACGGCGTACGGTAACGGTCAGTTTGGTAGCGGCATCACCGCGCAGATGGTCACTCACGTATGATGAGGGACGGCCTTTCATGCTCTCGCCGTTAATCCTGAGTATCTCGTCGCCAGCTTTCAGACCATATCTGGCGGCTGGCATGCCCTCATAAGGCTCGTCTATATAGATGTAATCACGGCCGGTATACTGACGGATTATGGCGCCGATGCCCGCGTATTTGCCCGTGGTCATCATCTTGAGGTCGCTCATATCCTTTTCGGGATAGTACTCGGTATAGGGGTCGATGCCCTTGAGCATGGACTGGATTCCGCTCTCGATAATCTTGGACGGATTGATGGTATCCACATAAAACCTGTCCAGTTCGTTGATGATCTCATGGAAAATCTCCAGGTTCTTGGAGAGCTCAAAATTGTGGTCTTCAGTCTTCTGACCCCATGCGCACACATGGACAAGTCCCAATATGGTAAACAGGAAAAAACCTCTGGATAATCTCTTCATAGCGATTGATTTCGGCATTTCATTTCTGCGAAGATATATATTTTTTGGTTTTCTGACCGATTTTTTTGCCTGCAGGTGTTGGATATTTCAAAAAAGGCGGTAAATTTGCACCGCGTTTGAGAGCAGTAATGCTCCGAATGATTAAAAATGCTTCTTTAGCTCAGTTGGTTAGAGCATCTGACTGTTAATCAGGGGGTCCTAGGTTCAAGTCCTAGAAGGAGCGCAACAGGAGTTTCGATGAAACTCCTGTTTTTTTTATGCTTAGGACTTGACCCAGGCCCTACGGTCCTAGGTTTTTCGGACTCTTTGAGTCCTCAACAAGCTTCGCAGTCAAGTCCTGGAAGGAGCGCAGAAAGCTGCTCATAATAGTTCTGAAAGGGATTCATAGCGTTGCAAAAACGTTGCAAAAATAATGCGACAGAATTGCAACGTCTATTGTTTTGCTACCGGAAATCGGCCCCATACCTTTGTCGCAGAACAAACCCAAAAGCGACAACGATATGAAAAAGCTTGTTTTCATCCTTATTTCACTCATGTGCGTGAGTCCTGCCTTTGCAAGAAAGAACAAGAATGCGGAGGCCGAGGTCAAGACAAAGGAGAATAAAGTATCTGTAACCTATTTGGAGCAAGGCGGAGTAAAATTCCACCTTGAAAACAAGGAGAAGCCCACTACCCCATTGAAACAGATCACCGGAAGGGAGTGCTGGGAGAAAATACTGTATGATGCCGGAGTAGCGGCACAAGATAATAACATAAAGACCTTTAGCGAAACCTCAGACAACCTGGTTTGCTTTAACCGCAACGCCTGCTTTGAAGGTTTTCTGACCGCTTTTGACAAGCATTACTCGCTGGTACTGTCACCCGATATGATCTGGCTTCTGATAAGCCAGGGCATAGCAACCCATATCAACGAGAACGCCGAGAGCCTGCGTGACCGTCTGGTGGATTTTGAGGGCCAACGCACACTCTCAATTACTACAGAGAGGGATCTGCTTGAGAATAAACAGGACTGGAACTGGATCATTCCGGCCTTCTGCGACTCCATCGACTGCAACATGAAAGGTCAGTTCTCGGACCTGATGGTCTGCAACTTTTCAACAACCGGGCTTGTGGAGCGCATATCATCACAGATTACCATGATGGAGAGCGTAAAGAAGTTCTTCAAATATGAGGTTATGCGGATAGGTTGCGGCATTCCCGACATCACACTCCTGGGTACGCCCGATGACTGGAAAGAGATCCGCTCACGACTGTCAAGACTTGATGACCTTGACCTGAGCTGGTGGCGCCGTGAATTGGAGCCCGTGCTTGATGAGTTTGTCAATGCATCACAGGGTAAAGTCAACCGCAAGTTCTGGCTCGATATGGTAAAACAGTATTCACCGGAACGCAGACAGCAGGCCTTTTGCGGTTCAAGCGGCATAGTCCCCGCCGAGTATAACGGATGGTTCACCGTATTCTTCCCGTTCGTTGAGAAAGAGAACGTTAATCCCAGGATAAGCCGTACTCCCAAGACTGTTACACATAACACAAAAGTCTGCTCAGAGATAAAGAAGACCGATGTGCTGTACAGGATTATATGGGATGACCATGAGGAGATACACAACCTGGAGCTTTGGGCCGGATTCATCGGCATGGAAATGGACTGGGAAAACCGCACTCTCAAACCTTCCATCAGCTGGATGATGCGTGAAAAGAGCAGTACAGATAAAACTCTGGCCAACCTGGATCCTGATGATCTGAAATTACTTAAACAAATGGGTGAATGGGGAATGTTGACATCATATGACAAACAGAGAGTAAGTGGATTTTATAGCACTTATAAGAATGAGTACTCGTTAGTAGCATGCCGATTCCCTTTAATCCCCATGTTCAGGAACTACGAGAGAGAGGACGAACACTGTCATAGGTTTACTGTTATCTCACTCGAAGAAATCACAGTCCCCTCCGACCTAGGCGAATGGTGCAGAAAGAACCATATAGAGAAGCTGACCGTCAAGGCCCCCATGACCGTTGAGCAGAAGGCCGACATCCTCAGCCAGTTCCCCGATGCCGAAGTAGTACAGCTGTAGATGACAAAGATGACAAAGGGGACGGTTCCGTTTGGCACTACAAAAAGATTCTCTCCAACACTTGTAAATATCAGAGGGAATTGCTGTTAGGAGAGTGATGCCAAACGGAACCGTCCCCTTTGTCACCCTATTTCGTCCATGGCATTCTCAAGCAGTTTATAATACTTGTCGGCTTGTGTTTCAGACCAGGTATCAACGGTGTATTCCCAGATTTTGTACAGGTCTTCTAAGGCCTGTTTTGATATGTCATATTTTGCCATGTTTACGTGCTTTCATTTCCTGAAGGTAAGCCTTTGAATCAAAATCCCCTACACAGCCACTAGTCAAACCCTCTTGAATGGCTGTACGCAGTGCGGCCATTCTCTGTTCCTGATCTTCCAACAGGCGCAAGCCGGTACGCACCACTTCACTGGCGTTGTTATATCGGCCACTAAGGATGCTGGCCTGTATAAATTCCTCAAAATGGGGACCTAGTGCTACAGATGTTGTTTTCATAAAAAGTAATATTACAACACAAAGTTACCAATATTTCATAACAATCCAAATTTAATGCAACAGTTTTGCAGCGCTTATTCTTTGATTGGCATTGTCTGAGTATCTACTTTTGTTGCAAAAACAAGTATTAAGCATTATTATGAAAATCATCGTTTAACGGAAAACGCATTCTGTGCATACTTAAGTTTAGATATTGAACAAATAATTATTGCATTATGAGAAAGAAAGTCCTGCTGTTTGTATTGGCATCCCTGCTGATGCCGATGTGTATTTCTACAAGTGCCCAAGAGGCTGACTCCGCGTTTTTAAAGTTATACAATTCCATAAAGTTTGACGGAAATGAATTTGAGTCTTTAGAGGATATGGTCCGCAAACTTCCTGGAGTCGAAATAGATGCTGATGGTAACGTAATGGTAAACGGTAAGCCCATTAGCAAGATTCTTGTAAATGGCGAGCCCTATTTTGATAGTATCGGCACAAAAGAGGTGTATCCCAAAGACCTGGGAATTGTCACGAACGACTCTTATCGGACCAAGATGCTGGAGTACGCACCTCAAGGTTTTGTTTGCGGGTATATGATGCGTAACTCCTGGAACAAGAACCTGTGGGGCATATTCCTTGTAAAGGAAGGCCGCAAATACAGCATAGTTTACAAGGAGGGCGATAAGACCGAGCCCCGTAGCATAAAGGCTGATCTGGCAAAGGAGTTGGAGGCATCGGTCAACAAAAAGATAGCCGATACGGAGACGGCCGCTACCACTCCCGTCACAGTAACCGTATATAAGGGAATTCCCGAGGCGGTTATGGTTTACGAAGGTAGCTATGCTTTTGCTGTCACTCCCGACAAAGCGGTCTATTCCTGGGCCAGCAATATGAGGGGAGAATACAAAGGAATCAACGACGACCTCTGGCAGAAAGAAAAAGACCAGTTTAAGTCAGAGAACTAGGTTCTAAAGTATTGGTGCGAGCGAATGCTTGGAGCGAGACCGCGGTCCCGGAGGGCCGCCAAGCGACCATAGGGAGCGCGTTCGCTGTGGCGAACTAAAAAAAGGTCTTTCGGCCCCGGCTCTGGGTACAAGTAAAGGGAGGTCCGAAAACCTCCCTTTCTTGTACCCAGAAGGATACCTGTTTTCGAACCAGACTTATAGAAGAGTTGGATGTGCTGTGCAAATTATCAGCGAAGTATAAGCGATTCTGTTAGTTGTTTTGGTTAATAAGGTTAACCACAACTTTAACCATGATATCCTTTTCTTCAGGTCGGCTTTCGGCAATCATCAATGTAAGAGCAACCAGTGTGTTATCGGGCAAACGTTTAGAGCCATCGGGCCTGTAAAGGATACGGTTCTCATTGAGGAACCAAAGGAACAATGTTGCAGCAATGCGCTTGTTGCCGTCACTGAAAGAGTGGTTCTTGGTTACCAGATAAAGTAGCATAGCGGCCTTCTCCTCCACACTGGGGTAGAGCTCTTCTCCTCCAAATGTCTGGTAGATTTGTCCGATGCTGCTCTTGAAAGAATCATCTTTCTCATTGCCGAACAGGGTAGAGCCACCAAACCGGTTGCGTAGCTTTACGATCTCTTCCATAGCGTTTTCATAGGTAGCATGGAAACGTTCCTCTTGAGTGGTTTGGCTAATTGTCAAACGCTGATAGTCGTAGTTATCAAGCGTATCCAGTGCGTATGTGTAGTCAGTTACTACTTCGAACAGGGCGTTGGTCTCATCGGT
>CACYHW010000003.1 GCA_902774335.1 uncultured Bacteroidales bacterium | reverse complement strand
GTGGGAGGTAATGAAGAACAGCACCAACGGTCTCCTTCTGAGTGACTTTACCATTGCAACTGTAGGTGACCTTTCATTCCCGTACGTTACCAAGCTGAACGCATCGGTAGCTAAGGCTCAGGATAAGGTTGACAATCTGGATGAGATGTACTACGGTACTCAGTATGACGCTCTTGCCGCAGTAGCCCAGGAGTACTTCTATGAGAACTGGGAGAGCACCAAACCCAGCGACTACGATGCAGCCACTGCAGTCGTTGACAACGAGCTCAAACTGATGCAGCTGCGTATTGATACCGTCGACCTGTACTACACAACCGAGAATAAGGCTTATGACAAGATTGCCGAGTTTGACGGTAACACCGAGGGCTATACCGAACTTGAGGCCTTTGTAGCCCTTGACGATATGGTATATGAGAATGAGGATCTTGATATCACCGAGCTCACCAACTCTGAGATCACTGCCAAGATTAAGGCTTACGAGGATGCTATCAAGGCTCTTGACGACAGAATCGCTCTGATGACCAAGTTCAACGATAAGCTTGCTGAGGTTAAGAAGCTTATTGAGGCTGAGGATGCTCACCAGGAGTATGATGAGTATGCAGTAATGGTTAGAGCTTACAACACTGCCGATGCATATGACCAGATTACTCCGACCGATGCCGAGTACACCGAGGCTTATAACGCCCTTTGCGAGGGTGAGAATACCTACGTATTCAAGGTTGACGGTGTAGTTGCCATGACCAAGCAGGCTAAGGAACTCTATGCTCTTGCCGATTCACTGGGTTACAAGTTTGATGAAAACATCAAGGCTGCAGTTGCATCACTTTCAACTAAGAATGAGGCTCTCGAGGAACTCCTCCGTGAGGCTGCAATACTCCAGATCTACAAGATCTATGCTGCTAACGATGAAGATAAGATGAAGGATATGGAAGGCTTCAATGTAAGCGCTCTTGCTCCTAACTACTTCATGTACACAATTGCCGATCCTGATACTGATATGAGAAAGAACAGCAGCGGCAAGTGGGTATACAAGTCAAGTCCTAACAGCACTGCAATCCCCAACTGGACTATCACATTTGCAGGTTCTTACGGTTCATCGGGTTCTTCATATCCCGGTAAGGAAGCAATGGATTGGGAGACAAACGCTCATATCTTCATTGCAGGTAACCACTTCGAGAACAATACCACCGGTACCGCAAGCATAACAGTTAACGGACTGCCTCTTGCATACTACCGTGTTGGTATCGAGATGGGTCAGAATAACCTTTCCAACTCTAAGTTCAACTTTGTAACCGACTCAACCAGCATCGAGGTTAAGGGTTCAAAGAAGACTTCGGTTACTGTATTCTCAGCTGACAGCATATGGGTTACTAAGGCAAGCCCGCTGACTGCAACTTACACCATCACCGGTGCATCAGGTTCAGGTCACGTCGATGTTAACGGACTGGTACTCGAGCTTATGAATCCTGATACAAAGGTTAACTATGCTGACCTTGTAACAGCTCAGGAGGCTAAGGTTGCCGACCTGCTGACATTCGTCGATGCTCCTGCTGCAGAGGCTGGTGTTCAGTACTTCAACCTGGGTGGTGCTCCTATCGCCGCTCCTAAGGCTGGTGACATTGTTATCAAGCGTACTGTTCTGAGCAACGGCAATGCTATCGTTGAGAAGATTCTGGTAAAGTAATACTTGCAGAATAAACCTTTAATGAACCGGCGGAGGCTTTCAGGCGCTCCGCCGGTTCTCTTTTTTATCTTTTTATGAGCCAATAATATGGCGGTTTGCCGAAAAGAGGGTATCTTTATCGTTCGAATCCAGAAGTGCAAATTATTAACCTCATCATAATCATTAAATGAAAGCAAGATTTACCTTTATGGCCGCTCTTATGCTGGCCGGCATTGCCGCTCAGGCACAGAACCCCATCATCCGCGATCAGTTCTCGGCCGATCCTTCGGCTCTGGTTGTAGGTGACAAAGTTTATGTATTCCCCTCACATGATATCAAGGCTCCTGCCGAGTATGCCCGTAAGGACTGGTTCTGCATGGCCGATTACCATGTATTCTCATCGGAGAACCTTACAGACTGGACTGATAACGGTCTTATTGTTGACCAGTGGAGTGCTCCCTGGGTAAATGAGAAGGGTTACTCAATGTGGGCTCCTGACTGCAAACAGAATCCCAATAACGGAAAGTACTATTTCTTCTTCCCCGCAGGTGCCAAACCCCAGCCCAGCGCAAACGGACGTCGTGGTATGGGTGGTAACCGCGTAGGTATCTGCACAGCCGATTATCCCGAAGGCCCGTATACTCCGGAGGCTACTCCTATTGAGGGTGTAGGAGGTATCGACCCCTGTATATTCGTTGATGATGACGGTCAGGGTTATCTTGTTATGCCCGGAATCACCATCACAAAACTCAACCCCGACTGGAAGTCAGTATCAACCGATCCCGCTGACCGTCACCGTGTAGAGGGTGTTCCCACCAAGGGTCTTGTCGAGGGTCCCTATCTTTACAAGCACGGCGGTAAGTACTATATGACATTCCCCTGGGCACGTGACGTAGAGGAGGTTCTTGCTTACTGCGTTGCCGACAATATCTTCGGTCCCTACGAGTTCAAGGGTGTATTCTTTGAGGAGCATGCCAACAAGTGCTGGACAAACCACCACTCAATCATTGAGTTCAAGGGCCAGACCTACCTGTTCTATCATCACAATGAGTTCTCACCCGAATTCGACAAGAACCGTTCGGTTTGCGCCGACAGCATATTCTTTGATGATGAGAAGGGTGAGATCAAGATGGTTAAGCCCACTCTGCGCGGTATCGGCGTAACACAGTCCAACACTCAGATCCAGCTGGACCGTTACACTGCACTGAGCCAGAGCGGCGACTCAATCGCATATCTGGAGCCCAGCAACTACTTTGCAGGTTGGAAGACCGTCTTCTACGAGAAGAACGCTTGGGCACAGTACAACACCGTTGAGTTCAAGAAGGCTCCCAAGAAGGTTAACGTTAAGATTGTTCCCCCGTCGGCCGGTAAGCTGGAGATCCTGCAGGATGACGTTGTAATTGCAACCGTCGATGTTCCTGCCGACCGTCAGGTTATCACTGCTTCGGCTAAGGTTAGCGGTGCCAAGAAGGGTATCCATCACCTTAAGGTCCGCATGGCTACAGAGGGTAAGATCCAGGTTGACTGGCTCACCTTCGAATAAACCGAACAATTACTTTTTCCAACTAATCAACTTTTATTTGACATGAAAGCCAAATCAATATTGGCTGCAGTCCTGACCATTCTCGTTATCGGATGGTCAGGCTGTACAGCCAAAAACAAGACTACCGAGTGTGTTAATCCTCTTACCTATACCGATATTCCGGACAACGACTGGATCCGTGTAGGCGATGACTACTACATGGTAAGCACCACCATGTATTTCTGTCCTGGTGCACCTATTATGCACTCCCGCGACCTGGTTCACTGGGAGATAGTAAGCTATGTTTATGATTTCCTGGAGGATGACGATGTCTACAACCTGCGTAACGGCCGTAACGCCTATGGCAAGGGTCAGTGGGCTACATCACTGCGTTACAATGACGGCGTTTTCTATGCGCTGTTCATTGCAAACGACCAGAACAAGACTTATATCTATAAGACCAAGGACATACGCAAGAGCAATTGGGAGCGTTCGGTCATAAACCGTCCGTTCCACGATGCTTCCATGCTGTTTGAGGATGGACATCTGTATGTGGTCTGGGGTAACGGTGAGCTCCGTATCATTGAGCTTGAGCCCGACGGCTCAGCCATCAAGGCAGGTGCCGAGGAGCAGATCCTTATTGACTCTCCGCGTCAGGGATTCAACCTGCGTGCCGAGGGTGCCCATATCTACCATATCGGCGATTATTACTATATTCTTGAGATAGACTGGCCCAGTGGCGGTGTACGCACCGAGACCGCTTGGCGCTCAAAGAACCTGTTCGGCCCGTATGAGCGCAAGGTGATACTGAGCGGTGCGTTTGACGGCCGCGGTGACGGTGTGGCTCAGGGTGCCATTATTGAGACTCCTGCCGGTGACTGGTACTCCATGATGTTCCAGGATCATGGTGCAGTGGGACGTATACCTACTCTTCAGCCTGTAAAATGGGAGGACGGATGGCCTATCCTGGGTGACGCTACGGTGCCCGTCAAGCAGTTTACCGTTAACCTGCCTGAGAGCGGTAAGAACCGCACATGGGACAACGACGAGTTCAGCTACAAGAAGAACGAGCTTGACCTGGTATGGCAGTGGAACCATAAGCCCGATAACAGTGCATGGAGCGTAACCGATCGTAAGGGTTGGCTTCGTCTTAAGACCGGTCAGACTGCTACCAATGTAATGAATGCCCGCAATACACTCACACAGCGCACTGTAGGCCCCCGTTGCTTCAGCGAGGTACTCATGGACGCCAGCGGTATGAAACCGGGCGACAGGGCCGGAATTGTGGCTTTCCAGAGCAATTATTGCACCATTGGTGTAGAGGTTGCACAGGATGGCACCAAGAATCTTGTTGCAATGACCCATCGCGCCCAGGGACGCCGTTGGGGACAGCAGGCCGGACAGCAGACCAGCCCCGATACCGAGGTGCTCCGTATGCCCCTGAACCAGGATAAGGTTTGGCTCAAGATTCGCTACATCTTTACTCCCCAGGAGGAGGTTGAGCGTCCCGATCAGGCCTTTATGAGTTACTCACTTGACGGAAAGAACTGGGTTGATGTTGATGCAACCCTTCAGATGTCCTTCAGCCTGGATTACTTTACAGGCTACCGTACCGGACTCTACAGTTTCTGCACTGAGCAGGCCGGCGGTTATGCGGACTTTGACTATTTCCATCAGGCAGCATATTAAATTGAGAATTTTTATTCTGAATTTAACCTTTTGCGCTGATAGTTATATTAAGGATGAAACGTGAGGAAAATAGCATAGTGAACAGCCAGGGATCTCTTTCAGTTAGCGACGAATCCATTGCCCGTCTGCTATGTGATGATAATCACGTAGAGGAGGCCGTACGCCTCATCATGAAGAAATACGGCGAGCCGCTGTATTGGCATATCCGCCGAATGGTGGTGGCTCATGATGATGCCGAGGACTGCTTGCAGGAGACAATGATAAACGTGTATAAGTACAGGAGCACATACTCCAACGAATACCCGCTTTCATCATGGCTCTACAAGATAGCTACGAACGAGAGCCTCAAACTGCTCAAGAACCGCGCCGGTTTCACGATGTCTGTGGATGATCTGGGAGATTCCCTCAAAGACAGTGTACGTGAGGAGGCCGGTCCCAATGCCGACGAGACTCTGGTGCTCTTACAGGAGGCCATTGCACTCCTGCCTGCCAAGCAGAAGATGGTGTTTAACCTGCGTTACTATGATGACAAGAGTTACGAGGAGATTCACCAGATAGTTGGAGACAGCGTCAATACGCTTAAGACCAATTATCACTATGCAGTACAAAAGATAAAGGATTATATACTAGAACATCAATTATGAAAGATTTTGATCTGGAAGGATTTAGCAGAGAAATGCCTTATGCAATGCCTGAGCATTTCCTGGATGATATGACCGAGCGTGTCATAGCCCAGATTGGAAAGCAGCGCAAGCATCGCGTAGAGCGCAGGATTGTGGCTCTGTTTGCAAGCGCAGCCAGCGTGGCAGCAGTTGCACTGCTGTTCCTGCATCCCTTTGGTGGCGGGTTTGATATTCCCGACTACGAGAGCATCTCACAGTGCGCAAGCGTGGACGAGGTGCTGCAGAATATGACAGCCGATGAACTGGGTGTCTATTCGATGATGAGCAACTATTACGGCAACTGATTATGAAAAAGCGTTGGACCGCATTGCTTATTCTGGCAGGTTTGTTCCTGTCCCAGCCCTCTTTGATGGCGCAGGACAGGGATGAGCAGATGATCAATGCGTCCCTGCGTTTCATAAAGGAGAATGCAAACCTGACCAAAAAGGAGTACGAGAAGTTTGCCAAGATCTACATTGAGTATAACGAGCAGCTGGTTAAGCTGAACCGTGAACTCCAGCCCGAATCACGCGAGTACATGAAGCGCTGGCGTGAGATAAACTCTGCCTATATGCAGAAACTGGATAAGGCTCTGCCTGATTCTACACGTCAAAAGGTAGGTCTTGCTCAGTGGGAACTTGGACAGAAGGTATGGGGTGAAAGATCCGAGCAGAACCGTATCCACGCAGAGCGTCAGTTCCAGATGATGGGGCAGTGGAACCAGATGAACCCTCAGTTCATGATGCAGCCTCACATGTTTGATTTCCAGCGTTTCCGTCAGCGTGAAATGCAGCAGGAAAATGAACAGCAGCAACAGTGGTGGGAGAACTACTGGCACAACTGGGAGAGACCTGATTCAGCTATGATTCGCAGGATGGAGGAGAACCGTAAGCGTTACCATGAGAGAGACAGCATATGGCAGCAGCGTCGTGAGCAGTTCGCTCCTCAGGGTCAGCAGTTCGGCAATCCTCAGTTTGGCAATCCTCAGTTTGGTGGTCCCCAGTTCGGTGGACCTCAGTTCGGTGGACCTCAGTTCGGCGGCCAGCCGTTTGGCGGCCAGCAGGGTTCTCAGCAGCCTTCATTCCCCGGTGGACAGTACGGTCCCGGTTGGAACAGATAATCCATTAAGTACTGAATAAACGGAGGGCTCCACATTATGTGGGGCCCTCATTGTTTAGCTGTATTGTCCCGATTCTGATACGGACTAGGAAGTTAATACTTTACAGGGATATAAAAGAAGGACCGGATTGTGTCCGGTCCTTCCGTGTTATATCACGTTTGTGATTAGTGTCTATCCTCGGGCTCGTCGCCTGCATATACATCCTTAGGAACGATTTCGATGAAGCTGAACGGTATTACACCGGCCTCAAGGATCTGACGCAGACGCAGGTAGTAGTCACCATCGGCTCTCATGTACTGAGTGGTGATGATCTTTCTGTGGCAGTTGGTATCATCCTTGTGGAGGTCTTTGTAAATATCCGGAGCTCTCATGTAACCAAGGTTACGCATAGCCTTCTCGTTCATCTGGATCTCATCCTCGTCCTTGAGGTCACCGAACTTAACCCAACCGATGAGCGGGCTCTTGTTACTGAGTCGCAGGTCAACGGGGATTCCGCAGGGCTCCCACTCAGCACCCTTGCCACGGAAGTAGAACTGAGCTACACCACGGTCGCAGGCTGACGGGTTGCTTGACATTGAGTTGTTCCAGATACGGATCTCGTATGTACCGTTGTTAGGTACGGGCGGCAGACGGAATGTGATATCGTAAACGTTCTTGATGGTCATCTCATCACCGTAGATGGTGCCGAAATTGGCATCTCTGTAACGTACCCAATACTCGGTCTCGGGAGTGCACTCAACGTTCTTGCAGAAGCCGGGCAGGAAACCTACGGTATATCTGTCCTTATCGGATACTCTGAGACGTCCGCGGGCACCGCTGTTGATGAAGTCAGGTGACAGTGTTGCAGACATTATTCTCATTCTGACCTTAAGGGCCTTACGGGTCTCAGCGTTGTAGATAAGAGGCTCGTTGATGTAGTAGTAGCAACCGTTAAGAGCATCGGATGTGATGCTGCTGGTCTTGTCCTCTGACTTTACAACCTGATGGATCTGTATACCCGGGATAAGGTTATCCTCATCCTTGAGTGTACCCTTACGGTTGATGAATATACCGTACTTCTCGCTCTCGGTAATCTGTGCTGGGTTGCTGTAGCTCTCCTTCTTATAAGGTGTGCTTATACGCATGATTGAGTGGGGAAGCATTGTCTCGTAGAAGTCCTCAACGTCAAGCTCGTCCAGATGTTTGCGGTTTACAATAAGGTCGGGCTGTGATGTGTTGAGCTGATCCCATGTCAGGTAAACGGGCAGGATGTGGTATGAGAGGAACTTGTTGAGTGAGCTCTCTCTGCTCTCATCGGGCAGGCCTGCACCCTCGGGATACTGAGTCTCTGCATATGCTCTGAATGAAGCAAGGTCGGTAACACCAAGAGTCTCCAGAACTGAGTCAGGAATTACGAACATTGTGAACTTGAATTGACGCTTCTCGGGGAATACGCCGTTATCGGTCTCAACAGATGTTGTATAGGTGATAGCCTTACCTGTCTGCTGGAACTTAACCAGTGTTGAGTCGTAACTTACACCGGGATATCTGTCATCCTGGAAGGCCTCAAGTGAGTCCTTAAGACCGGTTGAGATAAGAGCCTCATAGAAACGCTGTGCCTTGGGGTTCTCCTTAAGCAGACCGGGAAGGAACTTGTTACTGGGCCTGAGCACCTTATCTATAATCTGTACAACACCGTTCTGTACGGAGTCATCATCCTCGATGATCTTGGACTGCTGGTTAACCCTGAAGGCAAGCTTGAGCTTGAAGGTGTCACCTGCTGCAGACCAGATGGTCTCGGCGTATGACATGTAGGTGAGGTAACGGTCCAGCATGTTAGGTGTGGGGAACGCACCGTCACCGCTCATGTCCGAGCAGTAGAATGTGGCTGTGCAAAGGTGTGTCTTTGCGATAGAGTCAACTACAATAAGGGGCAGTGAGTCAAGGCATGCGAACTGGTTTGCAATCTCTGGCTTACCGGCTGCAATAGCCTCGTCATAACGCTCCTGGAGATACTCCTGGACAGCTTCATTAGTAGGTGCGAAACAGGTGTGCTCTCCATAGGACTTCATCTCACCCCAGATTCCTGCCTTCTTAAGAATGTAAACGAAATCTGAGAATTGGCCTGTGGGATGATCCTCAAGGAATGTGGCAAGTGTGTTGCCTGAATTGACGTAGTAGGTACCGGGGTGCTGCTCGTTCCAAACATCGGAGCATGAGTAGATTCCCATGGCGGACAAAGCTACTACTGCGGTCAGTGTTAACTTTCCAATAATTCTTTTTGCGTTAAAAAGTCTCATATCAGTTTGGTTATTAATTATTTAGCTAATAGGGCTCGTACTAAACAGGGTTTGTGTGGAGACGTGCTCAATGCACACACACTCTAATATAGCGCGTAAAGGTAACCATTTTCCTGAAACCATTATATAAATAAGGGCATTTTTTTTGTTAATTGCCCTAAAATGAAAAGAGCGTCATGCCGGCTTGGCAGACGCTCTTTCCTCTTTCGGGTATGGATTGATTACCAGTTCATACGGTAGTTTCCGCTCAGGTGGAGCAGGGCGAACAGGTAGATAAGTCCGTCGTAATATACGTCGTAGTAGCCGTCCTCGTAGGGTTTGAGCTCCTGCTCGAACATGTGACGTACCAGCTCCTGGTTGTACTGGCTGTCATTCATGAGGGCTGTTGTGGCCATGGTGCCTACAAAACCGATTGAGTGACGCAGGTTGGGGCGCCAGCGGCCGCCGCCCATGGGACGTGCGGATACCTCGCCGTTAAGGGCGAACTGGTCGGGGAACTCGGTGATGCCGTACTTGCCCAGGATAGCGTTCTGGAACTTGTTGGCATACTCGGTCTGCCACTCGGCATCCTTATGATACCATGTGAAGTCCATGGCAATATTCATAGGTACGCGCCATGAGTCGTAGTGGAACTCGCTGCCGCGGTTGGGTGTGCCGTCAAACTGGCTCTGGTCGGGGTTGATACCGGTAACGGGGTCGGTAGCGCGGTGCAGGTAAGCGCGTGCGCTGTCGGCCAGCTCACGGTAGATAGCCTCGCGGCCGTCCTGTGCGGTCTCGGCCCAGATCTCGTAGAATGCGGGCAGATGGTATGAGGGATCGGTCCACAGGTTGGAACGTGAATCAGGGCAGAAGTTGATGAGCTTGTGATCCATGTTGATGATGTTGGTTACACCGCCTGTACCGTCCTTTGAGAAGAGGTCGTTAAGCAGCTCCTGAGCCTCGGCCAGATAGTCGAACTCCTCAAAGCTGCCCCAGCGGCGTGATGCCAACAGGAGGTCGGTAACGTAGTAGAGCTCACCGTCGCTGGCAGAGCCTGAAGCGGTGCGGCGGCCGTTGGTGCGGCATGACCATGCGAACAGTCCGTGTGAGGGACCGTCCTCGTTATGACGCATATAGTGCTTTGACCAACGCCATATTCTGTTAAAGAGTTCGGGTTTGTCCATCTGGACAGCAACCATCATTCCGTATGACATACCCTCGGTACGTACGTCGTTGTTCTTAACATCCGATACGTAACCCATCTTTACGATCTTGCCGTCAACCTCGACGTCAACATCCCTGTATGCACCGTTGACGGTGTCAAAGACTGTTGAGAAGATGGTGTTGATCTTATTGTCTATCTCGGCCTGTGAGTAACCCAGGTCCTTGAGATAGTTACGGTACTTCTTGGTCTCTGCGTAACCCTTCTTAGCGGGTGCAAGCTTGCCCGTTGATGAGCATCCGGTCAGTGATCCGGCGATGAAAAGGAATGCCAGGCAAGTGGCAATTGTAAATAATTTTCTCATATAATTGATTAGTTTGACATTAATCCTGTATGTATGACTTCCAGCGCTGGTAGGCCTCGTCGTAAGCGGGCATATCGGAAGCCTTGGGCTCGATTACGCGGATCTTCTGCAGTGAAGCGAAGGCCTCGTTGTGGTCGTTGTAAATGTGGGCTCCCATACCAGCACCCTTGGCGGCACCTATTGAACCGTCGGTGTCGTAGAGTTCGATGGTGGCTCCGGTAACGCCGGCCAGTGTGTCGCGGAACAGAGGGCTCAGGAACATGTTGGCGTTGCCGGCGTGTATCTTGTTCACGGGCATACCCATATCCTCCATTATCTCGATACCGTACTTGAATGAGAATACGATACCCTCCTGAGCGGCACGCAGCAAGTGCGTACGGTTATGTATGTTGAAGTTCACTCCGTTAAAGCTGCAACCGCGCTCCTTGTTCTCAAGTACACGCTCGGCGCCGTTTCCGAAGGGCAGGACCGATACGCCTGCGGCACCTATGGGAGCCTGGGCTGCCAGGTCGTTCATCTCGGCATAACCAATACCCTCGGGTACGATGTTGCGCTTCATCCAGGCGTTCAGGATACCTGTGCCGTTGATGCAGAGCAGTATACCCAGACGGTTGAAACCGGTCTTGTGGTTTACGTGGGCGAATGTGTTTACCCTTGACTTGGGATCGTAGCTGATCTCGCCGTTCACACCGTATACAACGCCTGAAGTACCTGCGGTTGAGGCTATCTCACCGGGCTCGAATACGTTCAGTGAGAGGGCGTTGTTGGGCTGGTCGCCGGCGCGGTAGGTCACGGGTGTGCCTGCTGTCAGACCCAGCTCCTTGGCTGCGGCAGCGGTGAGTTTGCCCTGCTCGGCGAATGTGGGTACGATCTTGGGTATGAATGAGCGGGGTATGCCGTAGTAGTCAAGCAGGAAGCCGGCTACATCGCCTGTCTGGAAGTCCCAGAACATACCTTCGCTAAGGCCCGATATTGTGGTTGCAATCTCACCGGTCAGACGCATTGCGATATAGTCGCCGGGGAGCATGATCTTATCGATCTTGTCAAATATTTTCGGCTCGTTCTGCTTAACCCATGCCAGTTTTGAGGCGGTAAAGTTACCAGGGGTGTTGAGCAGATGGGTGAGGCACTGTGAGCGGCCCAGTTCCTGGAAAGCGCTCTCGCCGATGCCTACGGCACGTGAGTCGCACCAGATGATTGCGGGACGCAGAACCTTCTTGTCCTTGTCTACGCATACCAGACCGTGCATCTGGTAAGAAATACCGATTGCCTTGATGTCGGCAGTGTCAACCTTGCACTGCGAGAGCACATCGGCTGTGGCTGCCTTGAGATATGACCACCAGTCTTCAGGATTCTGTTCGGCCCAGCCGGGATTCACGGCCTTGATGGGTGCTTCACTTTTGGGTGCGAAGGCGGTTGCAACGCAACTGCCGTTTGTAGCGTCAACAAGACTGCACTTCACTGAAGAGCTGCCTATGTCATAACCTAATAAATACATGCTATATAGATTAATTAGTTGTAATTATCGTATGCTTGTTTGTTTTGGGGAAACAAAGGTAGTGAAAAGAACCAAAAAATGAGTACTTTTGACACCTAAATAATATAACTAGCCAAACCGACTATGAAAAAATCTTTGCTTTTTGTAATGGTGACAATGATGTCACTCTCCTGTTCTTCCCAGCAATCCCAAGAGGATCTGAAACTTTGGTATGACGCTCCCGCAAGGCAGTGGACCGATGCTCTTCCGTTAGGCAACGGCCGTCTGGGTGCCATGATATTCGGCACTCCTGCTCAGGAACGTATACAGATAAACGAGGAGACCATATGGGGTGGCGGTCCTCATAACAACGTGAACTATGCCGCCAAGGACGGACTGGAACAGATCCGTACTGCCCTGTGGGAGGGACGCCGTTCCGATGCCCAGGCACTTTGCGACGAGTACATATCATCCAAGGGCGCTCACGGAATGCCTTACCAGACTGCCGGTTCGCTGATGCTGGATTTTGACGGAATCACCGATTTCACCGACTATTACAGGGAACTGGACATTAACCGCGCCGTGGCTCTGACCCGCTTCAAGGCTAACGGTATTGAGTACACCCGTGAGAGTTTTGTATCGTTCCCCGACCAGCTTGTGATAATGCGCCTTACAGCCTCAAGCAAGGGCGCCCTTTCATTCAAGGCCAGATATGACCTGCCGTACCGCGAGGAGCGTATACTGGACAAGACATCCGGATTGTTTGAGGGCGGAAAGGCCGGTCTTATGTTTGTAACCTGCAAGGGCGATGACCATGAGGGCGTAGAGGGAAAGATCTGCTTTACCGACTGTGCCCTGATACAGGCCGAGGGCGGTCTGGTGACATCGGCCGACGGCAACATAAGCGTCAGAGGTGCTGATGAGGTGATCATTTACATTTCGGTAGGCACCAACTTTGTGAATTATCAGGATGTGAGCGGAGACAATATGGCCAAGGCCACCGCTCCTGTAGGAAAATACCTTGACAACAGGGATAAGAAAAGGTATGAGAAGGCGCTTGAAGCCCACATCAAGGAGTATCAGAAGCAGTTCAGCACCGTTACCCTGGACCTTGGTACCAACGATCAGGCCAAACTGCCTACTGATCAGCGTGTGGCTCAGTTTGCATCGGCCTTTGACCCTCAGCTGGTTGAGCTCTACTTCCAGTTCGGCCGTTATCTGCTTATCTGCTGCTCGCAGCCGGGCGGACAGGCTGCCAACCTGCAGGGTATCTGGAACGAGAGCCGTCAGGCTCCCTGGGACGGCAAGTACACCACCAACATCAACGTTGAGATGAACTACTGGCCCGCATTCGTGTGCGGCATTCCCCAGACATTCGATCCGTTCCTGCAGTTGGTTAAGGATTGTGCCGAGCACGGAAAGGAGACCGCAGAGATGTACGGCTGTCGCGGATGGACCTTGCACCACAACACCGATATCTGGCGTTCCACCGGTGCGGTTGACGGCGCATACAACGGAATGTGGCCCACCGGTGCAGCATGGTTCTGCCAGCAGATATGGGACGGCTACCTGTTCAACCAGGATCCCAAGTACCTTAAGGAGATATATCCCATCATGAAGAGTGCCTGCGAATTCTTCATCGACTTCCTGGTCGAGGAACCCGTATCGGGCAACAAATATCTGGTCATTGCACCGTCATATTCTCCCGAGAACGCACCCCATGTACAGGACGTGCTGGGCAAGGGTAACATAACCACCGTATTCGGCGCCACCATGGACAACCAGATGATGGCCGACCTGTTCGGCAACACCATCGAGGCTGCCGCTCTGATGGGCGAAAAGGACGGTGAATTCGTGAAAAAACTCAGTGAAGTCAAGGGTCGCCTGGCTCCCATGAAGATTGGAAGTTGGGGACAGCTCCAGGAGTGGTTCGAGGATTGGGACGATCCCAAGGATAACCACCGTCACGTATCACACCTGTGGGGTATGTATCCCGGACGTCAGATTACGGCCGACGGCACTCCTGACCTCTTTAAAGCCGTACGCACCAGCCTTGAGGCACGCGGTGACGAGTCGACCGGCTGGTCAATGGGCTGGAAGGTCTGCCTGTGGGCCCGCCTGCTGGACGGCAACCACGCCTATAAGCTTATCCAGGATCAGATCAAGCCTGCCGGCGGACGCGGATTCGGCGGTCGCGGCGGTACATATAACAACCTGTTCGATGCACATCCGCCATTCCAGATTGACGGAAACTTTGGTTGCACTGCAGGTATAGCCGAGATGCTTGTTCAGAGCCACACCGGAAAGGTAGTGCTCCTGCCCGCCCTGCCCGATGTATGGAAGGACGGATCGGTCAAGGGTCTGTGCTGCCGCGGCGGATTCGTGCTTGAGGAGCTTACCTGGAAGGATGGCAAGCCCGCTACCGTCAAGGTACGCTCAACAGTTGGAGGTAAGTTGAACATCAGCTGGAACGGCAAGGATCAGAGCATCAACACCAAGTCCGGCAAGACATATTCCATAGCATTTTGAATACCTAAACAATAAACAATGAAATTCAAATCTTTAATCCTGCAGGCCCTTGTAGTCAGCCTGCTTCCCCTGAGTGTAAACGCCCAGAAAAACGTTTCGATCGATTGGTACGGATTTGTTGCCGCACAGTCATGGATTAACACACATGAGAGCGTAGCCGGTGCCGAAGGATTCCTTTATCTTTATCCCACCGATAAGGCTACGGTTCCGGGTGATGACCATGACCGGAATGCAGTTCCGCAGGGATCATGGTTCGGCACTATGGCCCGTCTGGGTTTTGTGCTGAAAGGTCCTGAAGTATTCGGTGCGGCAAGCCGTGCTAAGGCAGAACTTGAGTTCTCGGGCCACACGGCTCCGGGCAGTGTGCTTTACCGTCATGCTTTCATAGCATTGGACTGGGAACGCAGTACTCTGACACTGGGTCAGACCTGGCATCCCATGAACGACCTGTTCCCCAGTACCGTGGGTATCGCCATCGGCTCACCTTTCAATGCCCTGAACCGCAGCCCGCAGCTGCGCTTTGAGTACTTTATGGGTCAGGACAAGAATATCAAGCTGATGGGCGCAGCCATATTCCAGGCCGGAAACCCGTCTGCAGGTGCTCTCGGAAAGTCATACAATTATATCCGCCGTTCCATGATGCCAATGCTTTATGCAGGTGTTGACTTTACATTGGGTGATTTCAAAGTCGGAGGCGGACTGGAATTCCAGCGAATTACACCTTCTGTTGATTATACTGACGATAACAAGAAGTACTATATGAACAGCCTGTGCGGAATGATACAGGCTCAGTACAACAAGGACAAACTTGCTGTAAAAGCAAAGACCCTGATAGGTCAGAATATGTCACATCTGGGTATCTGCTCAGGATTCGGACAGGTTGACCATCTGGATCCGGGACGCATTGAGTATGCTCCTCTTGCTGCATCTTCGTCATGGGTACAGGTTCAGTACGGCGGCGCACTCAAAGCCGGTCTGTTTGGCGGTTACATGAGCAACTGGGGTGCCGGTAAGGATCTCGTTGTAGCCACCATTTGCGGCGCTGAGAACGGCACAATTGACAAGATGTGGAGGGTTGCACCCAACGTTCAGTACAACGTAGGTAATATGAACCTGGGTATTGAGTATGAGCTCACCACCGTGGCATACGGCACGCCGCAGGCCAACGGCACTGTGGCCGATACCCACAACGTGAGCAACAACCGCCTGCTCTTGTCTGTGATGTACGCTTTCTAAAATGAAGATAGGGGATATAGATTTTGGTGAAAGGCCGGTATTCCTGGCTCCCATGGAGGATGTCACGGATCCGGCTTTCCGTCTGCTTTGCAAGCGGTTCGGGGCCGATATGGTCTATACCGAGTTCGTATCGAGCGACGCTCTGATACGCGAGGTGAACCGGACCATGCAGAAACTGACCATCAGTGATGAGGAGCGTCCGGTGGCCATTCAGATTTACGGCAAGGACACCGAGGCTATGGTTGGAGCCGCCAAGATGGTGGAGGCTGCCGGGCCCGATGTGCTGGACCTGAACTTTGGCTGCCCGGTAAAGAAGGTGGCAGGCAAGGGCGGTGGTGCAGGCATGCTGCAGAATATCCCCAAGATGCTTGAGATAACCCGTGCGGTTGTGGATGCCGTCAAGATTCCCGTCACCGTCAAGACCCGTCTGGGCTGGAACGATGAGAACAAGATCATTGTGGAACTGGCCGAGCAGCTGCAGGACTGCGGCATCAAGGCTCTGACTATCCACGGACGCACCCGCGCTCAGATGTATACCGGTCAGGCCGACTGGACACTCATCGGCAAGGTAAAGGAGAATCCCCGCATTAAGATACCTATCATCGGCAACGGAGATGTCACTACTCCGGAGCGTGCCAAGGAGTGTTTTGACCGCTATGGGGTGGATGCCATAATGATTGGACGCGGCAGCTTTGGCCGTCCTTGGATCTTTGAGGAGGTAAAGCATTATCTTAAGACCGGAGAACATTGGGAGGATCCCGGATTCCAGTGGAAGATGGATGTTCTCAAGCAGGAGACTCTGGACAGCATTGCGCGTCTGGACGAGCGCCGCGGCATAGTGCACATACGCCGACATTTGGCCGCCAGCCCCCTGTTTAAAGGTCTTGAGGATTTCAGACATACACGTATCGAAATGTTGAGAGCAGAGACCGTAGCAGATCTGTTTGCCATAATGGACCGAATCTCCGGACGCTGGGGTGCCAGTGGGGACGGTTCTCTTTGGCATCAATCTGAGGAAAGCGATTTTGAAAAAGTATAAATAGTGCAATATGGATTCTAAAAGTAGTGCCAAAGAGAACCGTCCCCAATGGCATGATTTTGAGATAATGGCGCCGGTGGGCTCTTGGGAGTCTTTGGCCGCTGCGTTCCAGGCCGGGGCGGGATCAATCTACTTTGGCGTGGAGAAACTGAATATGCGTTCGCGCAGTGCAAGCCATTTTACCCTGGATGACCTGCGTGAGATTGCATCCCAGTGCAACGCCCATGGTGTCCAGAGTTACCTGACCCTTAACACCGTGATGTACGGTGAGGACATCCCTCTGGTGCATGAGATTGTGGATGCAGCCCTGGCGGCGGGGATATCGGCCATAATTGCGTGCGATATTGCGGTGATGACCTACTGCAACAAGGTGGGTATGGAGGTGCATCTTTCAACCCAGCTCAACATCAGTAACATAGAGGCACTCAAGTTCTACGCCCAGTTTGCCGATGTGGTGGTGCTGGCCCGTGAACTGAATCTGGACCAGGTTACCGAGATTCACAAGCAGATAATAGAACAGGATATTCGTGGGCCGAAAGGTGCTCTGATACGCATTGAGATGTTCTGTCACGGAGCCCTGTGTATGGCCATAAGCGGCAAGTGCTACCTGAGCCTGAACGAGATGAACGCCAGCGCCAACCGTGGGGCCTGCATGCAGCTGTGCCGCCGCGGATACATTGTCAAGGACCGCGAGACCGATATAGAACTGGCCATAGAGAACCAGTATATCATGTCGCCCAAGGACCTCAAGACCATACGCTTTATGGACCGTATGATTGAGGCCGGAGTGCAGGTGTTCAAGATTGAGGGCCGGGCCCGCGGACCTGAATACGTACGCACCGTGGCCGAGTGTTACGGCGAGGCTATCCAGGCTGTTCTGGACGGCCAATTCACCGATGAAAAGAAGGATTTGTGGGACAAGCGCCTGGCTACGGTATTCAACCGCGGATTCTGGGACGGCTACTATCTGGGCCAGCGACTGGGCGAGTGGAACGATGTGTACGGATCACAGGCCACCGAGACCAAGGTCTATGTGGGCAAGTGCACCGACTGGTTCTCCAAGATTGAGGTGGCCGAGTTCAGCATCGAGGCCGCACCCATAAGCGCCGGCGACAAGCTGATGGTAACGGGCGCCACCACAGGTTGCATCACATTCAACCTGGATGACCCGCGAGTAGATCTCAAGACCGTCGATACCGTTCCGCAGGGAGTACGCGTATCGTTCAAGACCCCGGAGCGCGTTAGAAGAGGAGATAAATTGTTTAAGGTTGTATCACGAAAAATTGAGAATTGAAAACTTAGAATTGAGAATCAATGGATCGCACCTGCGTAACAATTCTCAACTCTCAATTCTCAATTAAAATGCATTATATATGAGAAAGTTACTGACCATTGCCCTGTCGCTGCTGACTGTATCGGCCGGAGCACAAAACGAGTATGAGATTACAGTCGAGAGCAAGCAGCCCTCAGGTATTATTGATGAGATGCTGTACGGACAGCTGTTTGAGCACATCTACTTCAGTGCCAACAACGGTGTCTGGCAGGAGTTGATATACGGCCGCTCGTTTGAGCCCGAGCAGTATCCCGGCATTCCGCCGCGCGACGGATATTTTGACGGCTGGTACATGGACGATGACATGATCCTGCACTCTCCCACACGTTACGAGCAGCCTCTCAGCATCACCACAGTTGAGTCCGATGACTACGAAATCACCATGGACCTGAACTGGCGCTCCTACAAGCTGGCCCGCCGTTCATGGAGCGGAGGCCTGATGGACATACGCTTTGCATTTGGTCAAAAGGCCGATGGAAGCGCATATTTTGCACGCATACACGATCCATATTATGAGGGCCGCACATTCACTCCCGCCCAGACACAGTCACAGATTGATGCAGCCAATGAGGCCAATGCACGCGCCGCATTGCAGCAGCAGAGTTCCACGGCCGATTTCTCCATTTGCGCTATGGAGGTGCGTGAATCACAAGGTTTCGGAGGCCGTCCCGGCAGACGAATGAATACGCTCACTGCTTTGGCATCGACCCCTGCCACCAAGGATCAGGTAAATGAGAATCAGGACTGGCACAAGCTGCGCATAAACCGCAAGGGTGCCGATGTCACCATGTACTTTGATGACAAGGAAGTTGTAAAGTACAGCGGTCTTGAGCAGACCGGAAAGAACGATCTGGTTTTCTGGGTGAATTACACCGAGGCTACATATCGCAACATCATTGTAAAGAGCGGTGAAAAGACCGTTTTCAGCGGTATTCCCAAGGATGTTCAGATTCCGGAGGTGGCTCCTGAGTGGACTCCCTTCTGGACTACCGGTAAGGGCAAGTACCGTCTTGTAAAGGACGATGCCGTGAACATGCGTTACTCACAGGAGATTACGGCTGTAAAGACCGAATCCGGCATTTTGCAGGGACCGCAGAATATAGTCGTGGGCGAAAAATATGTTGGCTCCATATATGCCAAGGGTAAGGGTGAACTTATTGTGGGACTCCGTAACGAAAATGGCCAGTTTGTAGCCCGCCAGTCACTTGGCAAGATAAAAAGCAAGGAGTGGAAGAAATATGAATTCACTCTGGAACCGCAGGTGAGTTGCGACGGTGATTTTGCGATTTCAGTCAAGGGTGGAACCGTACAGATAGATATGGTTACCATGAGCACCCAGACCGGTAAGGATTTGGGCGGTTTCCGTCCCGATATCCTGCAGGCCGTAAAGGAACTGCATCCCACCTGCCTGCGCTGGCCGGGTGGCGGATACGTTGCGCAGTATGACTGGCAATGGGGTATCGGCCCGCAGGAAAACCGTGAGCGCTGGGCACACTGGATGTGGATGGACTATGACCAGAACTGCTTTGGTACCGATGAGTTCATCAAGTTCTGCCGTGAGGTAAATACCGAGCCTGTTATTGTGGTAAGCGTAAAGTTTGAGCGTCCGGCCGATGAATACGACCGCATTCTTGAGGATGCAGTGAATTGGGTGCGTTACTGCAATGCCCCCGCAACCGATGAATGGGGTGCAAAACGTGCTGCCAACGGACATCCGGAGCCATACAACGTGAAGTACTGGGAGATAGACAATGAGATGTGGGAGATGGGTATTGACCGATATGAGAAGTGCGTACGTGATTTCAGCACCGCCATGCGCAAGGTTGACCCGTCAATCAAGATCATTGCCTGCGGCGGATTCGGTGAAGACGAGCAGTTTATCAAGCGCAGCGGCAGTTACTTTGATTACCTGAGCCTGCACCATTACGAGCAGCAGGGTGGTTACGCCACTGGTCCTGCACGACTTGGCCAGCAGTACGACCGTTATGCAAAGATGATTGCCGAGGGTCCCAACCCCAACATCAAGCTCTTTATCTCAGAGTGGAACCTGAACAGCATCGACTGGCGTACAGGTCTGTTTGCCGGTGGATTCCTGAACATGTGCGAGGCCCGCGACGTGGTTGCCATGGGTGCCGCGGCTCTCTTTATACGCCGTACCGATGCCCCCGACTGGAACAACGCCTTCATAAACTTTGACTACAAGGACCTGTTCAAGGCTCCCAACTGCCAGGTTACCGAACTCTGGTACGACCATTTCAGCAAGTACCGTCTGGCATACAGCGGTGAGACCGGCAACGTGAGCGTAAGCACCACCATGTCCGAGAACGGAGCCGATGTAATAGTAAAGGTTGTCAACCCCACCGATGAGCCCGCCACCCTGCGCATCAAGGGTGACTGGGAAGGCATATCGGCAACAGAGTTCGAGTACTACGCTCCCGGCTCCCTGACCGTAGCCAACAGCATGGAGAACAAGAACGCTGTGGCTCTGCAGAAATCGACCGGAAAGCTCGATGGAAACGACGTAATCCTGAGTATTCCCGCCCTCTCAGCAGGCGTACTTACAATTACCAAAGCTTACTAAACGAGAATAATGTCTATATTTGCGAAAGACTATAAAAACTTCATAATATGAAAAGGATTCTTTCTTTGCTGCTGGGTGCAGCGTTTGTTATGAGCTTGAATGCTCAGGAGACTTATACTAAGAACCGCGTGGTAGAGGACGGCGGTACCGGTCCTTACAAGGCTATTATGGTCGAGGAGCCTAGTCTTGAGGCTCACACCATATTCCGTCCGGCAGACTTGAGCAAGTTCAGTAAGAAGAACCCGCTGCCCATCCTTGTATGGGGTAACGGAGCCTGCACCAACTCACCCTGGGAGCATCAGAATTTCCTGAGTGAGATTGCATCACACGGATTCCTGGTGGTAGCAATAGGTTACTGGCCGGCTGAGGGCGAGCGTTACCGCGGCGCACAGTCCAAGGCCGAACAGCAGATAGAGGGACTGGACTGGGCAATAGCTCAGAACGCCGATAAAAACAGCCCTTATTACAACAAACTTGACGTTAAGAACATAGCTGCTGCAGGTATGTCATGCGGCGGACTGCAGACCCTGGTCAATGCGGCCGATTCCAGACTCAAGGCTATAATGATTTGCAACAGCGGATCGTTCATCGACCCGTCGGGTGCCGTTCCCGGTATGCCCATGCCCAAGAAGGAGGATCTCAAGAAGATTCACACTCCCGTGATGTATCTGCTGGGTGGTCCCACCGATATAGCATATGAGAACGGCATGGATGACTTCAAGCAGATTGACCATGTCCCCGCAATTGCAGTGAACTATCCCGTAGGTCACGGCGGCACATACGGCCAGCCCCACGGCGGTGAGTTCTCGATTGCAGCCCTGGCTTGGCTCAATTGGCAGCTCAAGGGTGACAAGGAGGCACAGAAGATGCTCGTGGGTAGCCCCAGCGGACTGGAGCAGCGCCCGGACTGGACAGTGGAGAGAAAAAACATTGGTAAATGAATATACTGGTAACAGGTGGCGCCGGTTTTATCGGCTCACACACAATTATTGAACTTTATAAGGCAGGTCATACCGCCGTAGTCGTTGACAATCTGAGTAACTCCAACCCCGAGAGCCTGAGGCGTGTGTCCAGGATTCTGGGCGGAGTGGAGATACCGTTCCACAAGGTCGATATCCGCGACCGCAAGGGACTGGACAGTGTGCTGGAGCAGTACAGGTTTGACGCCTGCATACATTTTGCCGGACTCAAGGCCGTGGGCGAATCGGTAAGCAAGCCCATAGAGTATTACGAGAACAACATAAGCGGAACCCTGGTGCTGGTACAGGCCATGCGTGACCACGGCGTAAAGAATATAATCTTTTCATCGAGCGCCACCGTTTACGGCAACCCGCAGATAATTCCCATTACCGAGGAGTGCCCCAAGGGCGTCTGCACCAACCCCTACGGCTGGACCAAGAGCATGCTGGAGCAGGTATTGACCGATATGCAATACGCCGATAAGGAGTGGAACGTGGTGCTGCTGCGCTACTTCAACCCCATAGGTGCGCATGAGAGCGGTCTGATAGGCGAGAACCCTAACGGCATTCCCAACAACCTGATGCCTTATGTGACTCAGGTGGCTGTCGGAAAGCGCGATGAATTGGGCGTTTTCGGCAACGATTACGACACTCCCGACGGAACAGGCGTACGCGATTACATCCACGTGGTGGACCTGGCCCGCGGTCATGTATGCGCCCTCAAGGCAATAGAGCGCAAGTGCGGCCTGGGACTCTACAACCTGGGTACGGGTCACGGTTACTCTGTTCTTGATGTGGTCAAGGCTTTTGAGAGAGTGAACGGCGTCAAGGTGCCCTACAGCATCAAACCCCGCCGTCCGGGCGATATAGCCACCTGTTACAGCGATCCCTCCAAGGCAGAGCGTGAGCTGGGCTGGAAGGCTCAGTACGGTCTGGATGAGATGGTGCGTGACAGTTGGAACTGGCAGAAGAAAAACCCCAATGGGTTTTAATGAATTGACAATTTAGAATTTTTGGAGCAGTGAGAGTAGAGTCAAGCTCGCTTGAACTCTACCGAGTCGCGACAAAAATCATGAAACGAAGTTTCATAATTGAGAATTGAGAATTATGAGGTGTGAGGAGATATTCCAGGAGACTTACCGCAAGGCTCCTGAGGACGTGGCGTTCTGCCCCTACAGGATATGCCCCATTGGTGCTCACGTAGACCATCAGCTGGGTAGGATCACAGGTCTGGCCATAGACCGCGGCATATACTTTGCCTACAGTCCCAAACAGAACGGCGTGATAGAGCTGCAGTCGCTGCAGTTTGACAAGCGCGCCCAGTTCCATATCCGCGAGATAGCCGATGTCAAGCAGAACGACTGGGCCGATTATCTGCGCGGCGTGACCATTGCCCTTGCCCAGCGTTATACCCTTTCCACCGGATTGTGCGGTGTGATAGAGGGAACGTTGCCCATTGGAGGCTTGTCATCATCGGCCTCGGTGTGTCTGGTTTTCCTTTCGGCCCTGTGCAAGGTGAACAATATCAAGCTCACTCCCCTGGAGATGATCATGATTGCCATGGCGTCCGAGAACAACTACGTGGGAGTGAACAGCGGAAAGCTTGACCAAAGCTGCGAGATGTATTCCCGTAAGGACCATCTGCTCTACCTTGATACCAAGGACGATACATACGAGCTTATTCCCACCAATCCTTCGATGAAACCGTACGAAATCGCAATTTTCTTTAGCGGTGTGGAGCGTACCTTGGCGGGAAGCAAGTTCAATATGAGAGTGGATGAGTGCCGCAGTGCCGCATACGCCCTGCTGGCCTATGCCGGAATGGAGTACGGTAAGTTCGGCGAGACCTATTTCCGTATGGTTCCGCGCCAGGTTTACGATACCTACAAGGACCGTCTGCCTGACAATTGGCGCAAGCGTGCCGAACACTGGTACACGGAGCAGGAGCGCGTGGTGGCCGGTGCCGAGGCCTGGCGCAAGGGTGATATCGAGGAGTACGGCCGTCTGAGTTTCCAGTCGGGCAACTCGTCCATATACAATTGGGAGACCGGTTCGCCCGAGCTTAAGACCCTTTACGAGATAATGACCCGGACGGACGGAATATACGGAGGTCGTTTCAGCGGTGCCGGTTTCAAGGGCTGCTGCATGGCACTTATCGATCCTTCGTTCCGCGAGAGCATTATAGAAAAGGTTTCAAGGGAGTACCTCAAGGCCTTCCCGGCACTTGAAGGAAAATATATGGCCACAATCTGCCATTCGGCCGACGGAATCAAATTATGAAGTGTCTGATACTTGCAGCGGGTTATGCAACCAGGTTGTATCCGCTTACCGAGAACTTTCCCAAACCTCTTCTGAAGGTGGGCTCAAAGAGTATTCTGGACTGGCTCATCGATGACATCGAGGGAGCCGGATTGGTTGATGAATACGTGGTTATTTCGAATCATAAGTTCGCCTCTCACTTTAACGAGTGGGCTGCCGGAAAGAGTGTAAAGATTACCGTTGTGGACGACGGAACCTCTACCAACGAGACCCGTCTGGGCGCTGTGCGCGACATACAGTTCGCAATCGACAGCCTGGGACTGGACGATGACATGCTGGTTATTGCAGGCGACAACGTCCTGGACTTTAGCCTGCAGAAGTTCGTGCGTTATGCGCACTCCAAGCAGACATCCTGCATAATGCGCTACTTTGAGCCTAACGCCGCCAGGCTTGTCAAGTGCGGAGTGGTGGAGGTGGCCCCCGATGACCGTATTCTGGGAATGGAGGAGAAACCTGCCCAGCCCAAGTCCAACTGGTGCTGTCCGCCATTCTACTTCTATACCAGGTCCGATGCCCGACTGGTTCCCGCCGGCATTGCCGCAGGATGCGGGACCGATGCCCCCGGAAGCTATATAGCATGGCTCTGCACACAGGTTCCCGTCTATGCGATGGAGATGCCCGGCCGACGCTATGACATAGGAAACCTGGAATCATACCACAAGGTGTGTGAAGAATATAAGGGAATAACAGAATGAAACTGACTACACCTGTCGAAATCAAACCGTTGGAGAGGAGGCTGACCTACCGGGACAGCATCCTTTTTGTGGGTTCCTGTTTTGCCGATGAAATGGGGAATCGTTTTGCAAAAAGGTTCTTTGACGTACAGGTGAATCCTTTTGGAGTATTGTTCAATCCATGCTCTGTCGCAGACTGTCTGGGGCTGCTTGAGAATTACGCTGAGAAAGGCGTCAAAAGTTGTTTTGTTCCCGAAGATGTTATAGAGACCCCGGGAGGGTTCTGCTCGTTCCACCATCACGGAAGCATGTCGCGCTCCACAGAGCAGGAGTTCCTGGACAATGCAAACAGGGTGCTGGCGGATGCATCGGCCTTCTACAGCCGTGCAGGCTGGGTGGTTGTCACGCTCGGAACGGCATTTGTATATAAGGATAGGGAGTCGGGTATGGTGGTTGCCAACTGTCATAAACTACCCTCGGACCGTTTTGAACGCACCATGATTGATTCCGAACAGGTTTTTCAAGCTCTGAGTCCCTTTGTAGCAGCACATTCTGAATGCCAGTGGATCTTTACGGTGAGTCCGGTAAGGCACCTGGCTGACGGCCTGCATGCCAACACACTCAGCAAGGCTACCCTCCATCTTGGTGTACAGCAGATAGTTGAGCGTTATAACAACGCGCATTACTTCCCTGCCTTCGAGATTTTGACCGATGAATTGAGGGATTATCGCTTTTATGCGGATGATATGATGCACCCTTCGGGCAAGGCAGCCGATTATATATTCGAGCGTTTTGTTGACTTTGCCATGGCCGACAGTCAACGCTCTCTGCTTGATGAGGCGGGAAAGATCCGTGCCATGATGGAGCACAAGGTCCTGAATCCCGGCACTACCCAGGCTTTTGTTTTTGAAAATCAGCGTAAAGAGGCCTTGGAGTCATTCCTGTCCCGTATCAAATAATAAGTTTGCTGTTATTTAAACGCAAAAAGAGTTGTTCCATGAGGTTATTTTTTCTGTATCTTTGTGCCCCGAAACACGAAAAGTCTATTTAACTATTTTTACAATATGAAGAAACATTTGATTTTTATGCTGGCTTTGGCTGGTGGTTTGAGTGTCCTGTCATGCAGCAAGGACAAGGAAAATGAGCAGAGAAATCTTACAGTACCTGAACAGCAGGCTCTGATTGAGCAGTCTCTCATTAACATTACCAACATGATTCCTGCCAGTGATTTTGAAGAAATCAGAGGATTCCTGAATGAGGTAGCAGGCATCGCTTACAGCATGGATTATGGAACCGTTTACCTGAAGGATTCTCTCAAGGGTGTATCAAAGGTGTTGGGTGATTCAATCTTTTCAGATACCATTCCTGCATCTAATTACATGCCCGAGGATAAGGATGCCGCTTGTGTTATCTGGAATGATACTGTTTACTTTGTAGAGACATCTTACCTGCTCTCCAACTTTACAGGTCATTATACAGCAACCGACACAATGACTTGGGCTTACACCAAGGCCGATGACCTTCAGTTTATTTTCAAGGACAGCCTGAACAATACCTGTGTTCTCAAGCTGGCACGTCAGGGAAAAGAGGTTGCTCTCAATGGCACCAGGAATCCGATCTCTATAAGTGATGACACCCGTTTTGAGGAGAATGATACAGTATGGTACGGTGATGTTATTACAGAGGCTTACAAATCTCTGAGCATTCCTGAAAAGGTTATTCTCTCTCTTTCAAGGAACAACGTCAATGTGGTTACAGTTACAATCAATACAAAAATCGGTAACCTTACTGACGGTTTCTTCAATGTAGGAACCAGCAAGTTCGGAGTTGAGACAATCTTTGAGACCAACAACGGATACAAGCTGTCACTGGCCGGTGAGTACGATGCCAACAAGAATGTCTCCCTGGGTCTTTCCATGAGCAAGCTGGGTAACAACGTAATGTCAATCAATGCTTCAGCAAGCCCCGAAGGCATTCCTTCATATGATCTGGAATATGCCCGCGATAAATATTTAATCATGGATTCCGTAAAGAGATGCAAAGATGACATCAATGCCAAGAAGATTTATGTAAGCGGCACCATCGGAAACGGAGTAAAGCTGGTAGGTACATTGGCCGATGTAAGAGAGTACATGGAACTCTCCGACAGCGCCAGAAAGGTTATCACCAGCGAGGTAAAGGTTAAGTCTATTGTTGAGCAGCTGAACAAGAACATGGATCTGTATATCTGCTTTGATGGTTCAAACAAGCAGCAGGCAAAGATGGTACTTGAGCCTAACTGCGAAACCGTATATGCAGGCGGTGTATATCAGGAGAGCTGGAGCTACGACAATATTCTGGTTCTTGCCGACGGTTCAAAGGTTTCAATGGCAGAATTCTTCAATGCAGAGCAGTATGAGGTTGGTTTTGTCGCAATCTACAGACTGTTTACCCAGTATGGCCGTATGATCACTACAGGAGATCCCTACAGTGATTCCAATATGGCTAACAACTTGATCAAAATGGCCATCATCTCTCTTATCAGCGGAGGTGTAAGTATTAAATAAATAAGTTATTAGTTGAAGCGTTTAAGCGTCATACTACTTTTTATCTCAACTCACTTGTTCCCTGTATCAGCTCAACAGGGAACAGGTGAGTTGAGTGTTTTATTGGATACCGTAACCGTAAAGGCTGCGGCAGAATCCAATACCGTGAAAACCTCATCGGACGGAAGCGTAAACATGAATCTCAAGATTATGGAAATGCTTCCCAAAATGATGGGAAACGCCGATCCCATTACCTACTCCAAACTGTTGCCCGGCGTTCAGAGTACGGGCGAATACAGCGGTTCATTGCATATAAACGGCAGCGAGAACTCCCATAACATGATATCGGTGCTTGATGTACCGCTTTATAACGTGAACCATCTGTTCGGCTTTTTCTCGGCCTTTATACCCACTCATTACAGTTCCATGTCACTTCAGCGGACACCTCAGATGGCAGGTTCGCCGAACCGTCTGGGAGGTGAACTGAAGTTCCGTCCCTATACAGAGAGGGAGGGTGACAGGGCATCGGGCGATATAACGGTGGGACTCCTCTCTTCACAGGGAACCGTAAAGGTTCCGATGGGCAAAAAGTCCCTTTTGACCGCATCATTGAGGAGTGCATACATAAATCTGCTCTACTCCAAATGGATGGAATTAGAGAACTCTACGCTTCATTATTCGTTCTTTGATTCCAACCTGACCTGGACTTGCAACCTGAATGACTACAACGTCATAATGGCGGATGCGTATTGGGGTCGTGATAACTCGGCTTTTTTTGAGAATTCTTTCATTACGGACGCCAAGAGCAGTTGGGGAAACGATGCCGAATCGGTTCATTGGATTCATGCCGGCAAAAAGGGACTGAACGTGAAACAGACCCTTTACCGTTCAAACAGTTTCGCCCATTTGCATATGATCCATGACGGTGGAAACCTTAAGGCTCCGTCCTCAATCACGGACCTGGGTTATAAGGGCAGTCTGGAATGGAAGGGACTGACACTGGGCGCCGAGTCAATGTATCATGACTTTGTGCTTCAGTCGCCTGTCATTGACGACTCCTATATAGTGACTGCAACCGAGACACCGCGCAGTAACGCTTGGGAACACTCGGTTTATTCGGACTATTCGTTCTTCTTGCTGGACCATCTCAACGTGAGGCTGGGACTGCGCGGAGACATGTTTGTATGCCAGGGTAAAAGGTACACATCGGCCGATCCCTCGTTTCTGGCCACCTATTACAGCCGGGACAACGACTGGAGCCTCTCTTTGAGCCTTTCACAGCGTCACCAGTTCCTTTTCCAGACAGGCATAACCGGATTGGGGCTGCCTTCGGAGTTCTGGATGCCGGCTCACGGAGATTTCAAACCTCAGTACATGAGAGGGGTTACAATGTCCGGCATGGTTGAGATTGGCAACGGATTAACGCTGAATTCATCGGTCTATTACAAGAAACTGTACAACCAGATTGAGTATTATGGTTCAATAATAGACTTTATCACAACGGACTACAATATCGAGGACCATCTGATCAAGGGCGACGGATTCAATTATGGTTTCGATGTGATGCTCTCCAAAAGTTCCGGCAGGCTGACAGGTTGGCTGGGATACAGCTTTGGACGTGCTTTGAGGAGTTTTGACAGGGAGGATATGACCGGATACTATCATGCCAGTCACGAGCGTATACATGAGCTTGATATGGTGGCGGTATATAAGACCGGCAAGCGTTGGGAACCGTCGCTGGTGTTTGTGGCAGCAAGCGGCACTCCGTTCACCGCTCCGGAATATTTCTATATGATTGACCGCAAGATTCTGGTCCGATACGGAGATTTCAACGCCCAAAGGACCAGACCATATATAAGGCTGGACCTTTCGTTCAACTATGACCTGAAGCTCAGGAACGACAGGTTTATAAAGTCACACGGATTGAATCTGAGCATATACAATGTCCTGTTCCGTGACAATGATCTTGGTTACAGGCTTAAGGTGTATGAGGATTCGTTCTATTACCACAACATAATGTTCCTGGGGTTCGCCCTTCCGTCTGTGAGTTATTATTGCAAATTCTGAACGGGTATGAAAAGGATTGGATTATTAATGACATTGTTCCTGGGACTGGTCGTTCTGTGCCTCTCATGCGAGAAGGGCTTTATTCCCACCGACAAGGATGAACTTGTAGTTGAGGGATGGATTGACGACGGCGGATTCCCTGTGGTAATGATCTCCCGCTCCCTGCCTGTCAGACCCAAGGAGGACAAGATCAAGGTTAGTAAGATATCGGACTATATTGAGAAATATGCCAATGTGACCGTAAGTGACGGTGAAAAGGAGGTTACCCTGACCGGTAAGTTCGATCTGGACTACTTCCCGCCATATATTTACACTACCTCATCCATCAGGGGTGAGGCCGGTAAGAACTATACGCTCACTATCCGGTCAAGGGGCAAGGTGCTGACATCCGAAACCACCATACCTGTGTACGGTCCGGTGATTGACAGTGTGGTATGCAACTCATTGGAGAATAATGACACTCTGTGCTCGGTTCTGCTCTATCTGACCAATGTGGCCGGCAGGAAAGAGTATTTCAAGGCCTTCTTTCAGGATGGCCCGGCGCTGGGACAGTTCCGTTCCACCTATCTGGGCGTGGTGGACGATGCCATTGCCGACTCCACAATCAAACTGCCTCTGCTCAAGACGATAAGAGACGATTTCAAGGAGGATAAACGCAGGAACTTTGACAGGGATTCGCTGCTGAGCATTAAAGTGGCAACCATGGACTCGGTGAGTTACTCTTTCTGGAAAGAGTTTTCAAACAGTACCATCAGCAGCTACTCCAGTTACCTGATGTCATCATCGACCTCAAACCTTCCCACCAACATATCCGGAGGAATAGGATACTGGTGCGGCTACAACTCCAGGATTCTGACCTTTACGGTAACTCCCGGTACCTACAAATAACACAAAGGGACCAGGTCCCTGTGTTATTTTTCAATCAGATTCAATAATTGATTTGTGTTGTCGGCTATATTGTCGGCAGCGGTGAGTTCATGACGCGGACGGAAGCCCCAGCTTACTGCTATTATGGGGATGCCGGCGTTGCGGGCGGTCTGGATGTCGGTTCCGGAGTCGCCTACCATAACGGTGTGGGCCTTGTCGGTCTCGGCTTTTGACATGATATATTCCACCACGGCAGCATCGGGCTTGAGAGGGTAGACGGGGCTGTTACCCATGACGGCCACGAAGTCTGTTTCGGGAAAGAATCGGGCTATCAGTTTTTCGGCGCCGGCCTGTATCTTGTTGGATGCCACGGCCAGCCTGTATCCTTGGGTGGAAAGGGCCGAAATGAGTTCGGGAATGCCGGGATATGGGGTGGTATGGACATCTATGTGATCTGCGTAGTACTCCAGGAATGCGGCTAAGGTGCTGTCCACGAAAGCATCGTCAGCAGCCTTTTGATCTGGCAATGCGCGCATTATCAGCTTGCGCATGCCGTTTCCAACCATAAGCCTGTATTCGTCAAGTGTGTGCTGAGGCAATCCCAGCTCCTGCAGCGTGTGGTTGGCTGCGGTACCCAGGTCGGCTATGGTGTTGAGCAGCGTTCCGTCCAGATCAAATATTACCAGTTTTTCCATATCGGCCGCGAAGATACAAAATAGGGACGGTTTAAAAGCCGTCCCTACCTTTATTAGAATGCGTTTTTTATTTAAACTGTTTCATGTATTCTTCCTCGTCAACCAAGAGAACATCCATATTGAAGGCCCTGTCGTCTGCGTTTACGGAGTTGAGCAAGATATGGATTCCATCGGAAACCTTCTTGATGGTAAGTGTTCCGGATTTGTATTCGGGAGTGAAGTTCATATGGTAAACGGGATCCTCCTCAAGGTAGTTGAATTGGATATTGAACAGGCTGTCGGTAGCTAAGTCGACGGTCTTTCCAATCAGGCTCTCGTCAAAAAATCCGAATCCGTGAATTTCGTTTTCTTCGCTGATTTTCACGTCAATGTCAATGTTGATTTCGCTTTCACCTTCCCACTGATGATAAAGTCCAAAAGCATTCTGGTACTTGGTTCCGCCAATCTCGAGGGTCTGTGAGATTGATTTTTCCTCTTCATCGTCGGAGCAGCTGCTGAAGGCAAATGTTGCAGCAAAGAGTGTAGCAACAAAGAAAAGTTTCTTGAAAATACTCATAACATTAATTTTAATGGTTAATTTTTGCAAATGTAATGGTTATTCATAAAACCTAACTCTTTTAAGGAGAAACTTTTGCAAAGCAAAAAAAAGACTTTGTCTCATTATGAAAGAAAAAAGGAGCCCATGTGGCTCCTTCTTCTGGTCGGAATGAGGCGACTCGAACGCCCGACCCCTACGTCCCGAACGTAGTGCGCTACCAACTGCGCTACATTCCGATCAATGTCGTTAGACGCTGCAAAGGTAGTGTTTTTTTTGATGACATACACTTTTTTGTTCTCAAAAACTTGTCGGAGTTAAAAAAGTGCGTATCTTTGCACCCGCATTTGAGACAAATGTTTTTGGTGTCATAGCTCAGTTGGTAGAGCAAAGGACTGAAAATCCTTGTGTCCCTGGTTCGATTCCCGGTGGCACCACAAAAAAGAGAGACGCATCTGCGCCTCTCTTTTTTATGGTGCCATTTGTGGCTCCTCTTTTTATTTCGCTCCGCGAAAGGGCGGCCTCCGGCCGATCTCTCTTCCGCTCGATTAAGAGAGACGCTTTGGCGCCTCTCTTTTTTATGGTGCCGGTTTTGATATGATAGAGGTTTTTTTGTTATTGCAAATATAATGTATGGCTTTTCATTTGTGTATCTTTGTCGTAAAAGTTTAAGTTTATGAGAAATAGATTGTTTCCGACATTGACATTGCTGGGTGCATTGCTCCTAACCGGTTGTTTTTCAAGATCCGCAAAGGTTTATTCGCCTGATAAGAATATCTGCGTGGTTGTTGATGACAGTACTATGACCGTCAAGTATAAACGTCAGGTTGTTCAGGTTGTGAAGGTGGATATAGGTAAGAAGGATAGGTGTGACTGGACTGAGAAGGAACCGCATTTTACCGAGTATTCCATGGTTTCCGGTAAGCGTAAGCAATGTTCGGGTGCGTGGAATCTGTTACGTTATAAGGCTACCAGCGGCAGACAACTGATAATGAGGTTATACAATGACGGTATTGCCTTTTTGATTGCCGATGGTGACGAGAATATTCGTTATGTGATACCTGACGGACAGAAACGCTGGCTGCAGAACCTTAAGACGGATTATGAGGGATTCTATCCTGAGAGCAGTTCCGCCAAGGATGGCAAGTATGCTTATCCGGCTCTTATTGAGTACGGGAACGGTATATTCGGACTTATTACCGAGTCGGGCATCGGACATGGAAACAGTTGCTCTTATCTTACCTGTTTAGGTCAGGAGTATGCGGTTACCTTTACTGACAGCGTGGACCGTAATGATAATCCGGGGTTTTATTTCAGTTCGAATATTAACGAGAGTAGGGTGACGATTCCTGGTATGGAACCGGCTACAGATCCTGAATACGTTCATCCCTGGCGTATCATCATGGTGGGAACGCTGGCTGATATTGTAGAATCCACACTTGTAACCAATGTTGCCGAACCATGCAGGATAGGCGATGTTTCATGGATAAAACCGGGCGTTTCATCGTGGATTTACTGGGCTTATAATCACAGCTCCAAGGATTTTAAGAAGGTAAAGGAGTACATTGACCTGGCTCATGATATGGGTTGGCCCTATAGCCTCATTGACTGGGAGTGGGATGAGATGGCTAACGGTGGTAAGATAGAGGATGCGCTCGCGTATGCGCGTGAGCGTGGTGTCAAGATAAATCTCTGGTACAATTCAGGTACTTCTTGGATAGGACCCGGTGCACCCGGACCGCAGGATCGTCTGCGCACCCGCGAGGCCCGTGAGCGTGAGATGACACGTCTGGAGGAGATGGGTGCAACCGGCATAAAGGTGGATTTTTTCCTTCCCGATAACCGTGAGATGGTGGATTACTATTTGGATATTCTGGAGGATGCTGCACGGCATCATCTGCTGGTTGATTTTCACGGATGCACCATCCCGCGCGGATGGAGCCGAACCTGGCCTAACCTGATGTCAATGGAGTCGGTATACGGTGCCGAGTGGTATAACAACAACCGCCGCATGACGAATGCCGCCGCTGCACACAACGCCACGCTGCCTTTTACCCGCAATGTAATAGGCCCAATGGATTACACTCCTTGCACCTTTACCGACAGCCAGAATCCGCATATCACTACCGATTGCCACGAGCTGGCTCTGCCAATCCTCTTTGAGTCAGGCCTTCAGCATATGGCCGACCGCCCCGAGGCATACCTGGGACTGCCGGAGCCCGTTAAAGAATTGCTGTCCTCTCTGCCATCGGCCTGGGACGATACCCGCCTGCTGGCCGGATACCCCGGACAGAGCGCCGTGATTGCGCGCCGACATGGCGATACCTGGTACATTGCAGGCATCAACGGCACTGAGGGTGAGATTATTTTAGAGCCGGATTTTTCAAGGATAGGGCAGGACGTAACGCTGTCAATGCTGATTACCGACAAGGGTGACAAACCCGGCATGGGATTCGATATCCGGAAAAATGAAAGAGCCGGTAAACTGACGCTCCCGGCTCGTGGTGGTTTTGTGGCAATCGTGACAAAATAGAATCACTTGCAGACAAGGCGGAGACATAATCCGCTGGACAGGCTCCTGTTGTCAACAAACTGGTGAGTAGAGTCAAATATCAGGCAACAACCGGAATCATTTCCTGTTCTGGAACCGGTCCAGTAGGCGCCTGTTATTCCGTATTCATTCACCTCATTGTTGTCAGGATTCCTGTATCCGGCAGCTGGCAGGAATATTGAACGGGTTGTGTAGCCCGGCACATTGCTGGTTATGCGGTAACCTTTTACTCCGTCCAGTTCGGTCCACTGCCAACTGCATTTTTCAATCAGTTCATTGAACTCGTCACTGGTAGGCAATCCCCAGCCTGCCGGCCGATCCATATTGGTAATTACCTGACCGGAACCGGATGCGGTGTTGTCAAGACCTGCATACATGGTGATACTGTCACGTGTTTCATATTCACTCAGAGGACCGAGAATGATCCATTTGACCAATTCTCCTGCCTGTTCGGGTGACTTGACACCCAGATTCTTTGACTCCCACTTGACGCTGAGCCCAAGGTCAACCCATCCATCAGGATAGTAGTTGAGATCATTTTTATGTTTAAGGGTTAACCATATTGCTGATAAGAACCCTACAGAGACAAGAACTATGAACGTGTATAGTATGGTCTTTTTCATATCGGCTCACGTTTTACTGTCTGTCTGACTGAGATATGATTCGGATAGGATCGGGGCCGTATGCGTTGGGACCTTCGGTTCCTGATTTGCAGAACATGACTACCCTGATGATGGTTGAGACCAGATAATAGAAAGCCACCAACCCCATTGTCTTGTCTATATCGCCTCCGGTGTTGAATGATAAAGTGCTAAGATTAACAATGTTTTCCTTGAGAACGCTGGCAGTCTGGAATAACAAATCGGGCAATACTAGAAGAATTATGATTAGCCATCCTGCATCATCACGGTCATGCAGTCTGCGTACTGAGACGGCCAGATATGGCAGCACAGTCCCCAGATGTAATATGAGTAGCGCTATCAGTATCATCAGAACTGTCAGTTTGATGGGCGCTGCGTTCTCCAATTGGCTGGGATCGGGTATAAAGGTTTTTATCAAAGCCAATACCACTACTATGGTAATGCGTATTATAGTTTGGAATAAGACCCAATACCAGTACTCGGAGCGGCGTGCGCGTCCGTTAAAGTTGCAATAGTTGCTAAAGCAGTTTGCAATAGCTTTCCCGAATGACATTTTTTCTTTCATAACTTTTGCGTTTTTTGTTGATTCTGTCGGCAAAGTTATGGGGGCAGTTTTCTCTGCGGAATTCTGTGACGTAACACTATCCGAACTGTTACGCTTCTGTTCGGGGAACAGCAGGTCAAACCACCTGTTGGGCAGTTTCTCGCGCAGGCGCAGTTTGCGCATGCGGATTGCATCCTTGGTTACGGTCAGGCACTCGGCTATGGCTACGGTTTCTATGTGCTGGAATGTGAGCGCGCAAAAGAACAGGTCCGATTCGGTAAGTGATGGGGCATCGGCCCTTAAGAGTTCAAACACGGGTGCGTACGTGCGCTCGATACTCTTGTTAATTGCAAAGCGCTCATCGAACGTGAGGCGGTTGTCGCGTGTACGGTATGTCTTGAGGATACGGTACTCCTCGGTCTGACTGAAAGCGGAGTAGCACTCATTGAGCAAAGTAGTGATATCTTGCATCGGGACTATATAATTGTTTACGGCAAAAGTAGGTGAATTATGCCGAACAGGGCCGAACAAAGCGTAACAAAGGACGTAACAATTAGTGCTTTGCTTTGATCAGGCAGACTATTAATGTGATTATTCCGGCCAGCAGGAGTACCGGCTCGGCAAACATAAAGAGCGGGTTGGTGCCCATGGTGAGTGTCACGAGTGTTGAGCTCAGGACGGTGAGCGCCAGACAGGATGCAAGCACGTGTAGTCCGCAAAGGCGCAGGCCTTTTTCATCGGGTTTTAGTTTGAACATGTTGTTGGCCAGAGTGTAAATACCGTATGTAACCAGGCACAGCAACAGACTGATGACAGGGTAGTATATCAGCGTTGTCCTGGCCATGGAGCCGCTGGCATTGCCTGCGGGGTCAAAGTGGGCCGGAAGAACATCGGGCAGGGCACTCCACCTTATGCATATTGCACACACATTCACAATGATGATGATTACCGGCACCATCCATCCGTTCTTACGCCATTCCATAATTGTTATCTTATAGTCCTTTACAAAGATAATCATTTCTGCATTTCAAACTCATGATTGTGGATATACTCTTTATCTTCCCCCTGACCTTAGGGAGCCAAACCGCGTACGGGCCATTTTTTCTCCCTAAGGTGGTGGGGGAAAATGGAAATCCGCAGCCCACCCCCTGACCTTAGGGATCCAAACCGCGTACGGACCATTTTTTCTCCCTAAGGTGGTGGGGGAAAATGGAAATCCGCAGCCCGCCCCCTGACCTTAGGGAGCCATATCGCGTACGGACCATTTTTTCTCCCTAAGGTGGTGGGGGAGGTGGTGGGGTGAGAACCAACTCCTAATAATGAAAGTTAAAATCCTAAGAGTTTAGGACTTTTTCTCCTAAAATGTTAGGATTTGGAAAAATTGAAGTATTTCTTTGTTGCAGAGATTAACCTGAAATGCTTTATGAACTACTTGATTATCTCCTCCTTAGCACTTGCCCTGATGTATGGGACCTACCGTTTGCTGCTTTGCCGCACAACCATGCACAGGTTTAACAGGATTGTCTTGTTGTCTATCCTTGTTCTCTCTTTTATGCTCCCCGCCTTCCGTATAGACGGAGTGTCAATCTCTTTCCCACAAGAATGGGCCGATGAACAAGTCTCATCCCAGCCCGTAGGTGGAATTGGGGACAGTCCCCTTTTCCACATTTCAAACGCAGTTCAGGAGCCGGCTTTTTCAGGTGGAAAAGGGGACAGTCCCCAATTCCACATTTCTGATGTATCCGCTCAGGGTACGGCTGTGAATGCTGCAAAGACCGTAGGAGCGGCGGCTGATATCCTGAATCTCAGCTTGCGAAATGTGGTTACCTACTTTTATATTGTAGGGCTTGTCATTATGCTGGTCCGTCTGTTGGTGGGAATAATCCGCGTGCAGACTTTGTGTCGTCTGGGCGCCCGCAAACTGAAAGACGGGTCCCGTCTGGTGGTTTGTGAAGGTGATTTCCAGCCTACCAGCTGGCTTAGCACCATCATCATGAGCCGCAAGGATTTTGAGTCCGACAGTTCTGATTTGATAATAGAACATGAGCGGGCCCATATCCGTAATCACCACTCGATAGATGTGTTGTTCGCTCAACTGGTCTGCGCATTGCAGTGGTTCAATCCCGCGGCGTGGGCACTCAAGCACAGCCTGCAGGAGGTTCATGAGTATGAGGCCGATGCAGCCGTGCTGGCCGACGGTGAGAACGAGCGTCAGTATCAGATTTGCCTTGTACAGGCTGCATTAGGCGGCAAGATAGGGTTTGTAACCAGCAATTTTGCCGATTGTTCAACCCAAAAACGTATAAAGATGATGAAACGTAATCAATCTTCTCCCTTTGTTTGCTTTAGAGCATTGCTTATGTTACCCGTAGTGGCAGTTATCATCCTGGTGGCATCGGCATGCAAATCCGATGCGGGAAAGGATGCTTCTCAAACCGGTCCGGACCAAACCGTAGTGGAATTATCGACAGAGATTGTACCTGTCTCTCAATTGGAGCCGCTGGATACTGCATTCCTGAAGAAATTCGGATACATGACAGATGAATTCATTCAGATTAAGCAGTTGAATGTCTTTGTAGAGGTTGAATGGGACGGCGGAATCTGGATCACTTTTGATGGTGAGCAGACATTTCATCAGGCAACGCTGGATAATTTTACCGAAGAATTTGACAGGCTCAAGAAGGAAAGTACAGTACAAGTGGCCCGTCCGGATATGGTATTCGTGACATGTGCAAATGACGAGCATCTTGATATAGCTCAGAGTCTTATAAAAAAGCTCCGGAATAGTTACTCCGATGATAAGATTATCCTGATCACCTTGCCTGGCAGAAAGACTGTTCCGCCTCCTCCTGCCGGTTCTTCATCCAAATATCATATTGATTATAATCTCAACTTTGAGAAAGACCAATGGGTAAATGTGTCGATTGACAGGAAGAATTACATAGATATGACGGCCCATAACGTAACACGTACGCTCTCATCGGCCCAGGAGATCAATCCGACGCTTGAATCATTGGGCCTGCCGGGTCGTGCGGACAGCGTAGAGATTCAGATCAAGGCCGATAACAGGATCATCATCAGGATTCCTGAGGTTTCCAGGAGATTCGGCAAAACTGCTGACCTGAAAAAGGAACTGAATACACTTTTCCCCGATGCAGGCGGAGCGGTCTATTGGCAGCTTACATATGATACGCGATGCTCGGCCCGTGTGGAAAATGAGGTGAGGGATTTATTTAATGAGGTGCCTTTTAAGGACAATCAGGTGAGAATAGTGAACCATTACAGGATTTATAAGCCTAATATGACCTATCAGGATTCTATTGACTATATCATTTTTGGAAAAGATGACGGAGATGCCGGTCGTAAGCGCCATGTCAAGAATATGAAGTGGTACAACGACAATAAGGACAAGGATGAGTTCTTCCGAATGGGATTCGTGGACGGCAAACTGTGCGTATGCAAAGGCAATGATCCTTCCAGATTACAGCCTATAGAGTTTGACCAGCTGGTGCCTTATTTCAAGGCAAATTGCCCCGACGGAGATGCAAGGAAAGCAATTGTTCTGTTTGAGATTGTTGATACTGAAGGTGTTCCGGTGACTTACATTGACCAGGTTCTGACCAAGATGGAGGGATGGATTACAACTCTCACCCGCCGTCTTTACCTGAGCCCCAAACACATTGAATAACTATGAAAGCGTTGTCAGAAAGAGAGCAGGAGGTGATGAATATCATCTGGGATATGCGCAACTGCTGCGTGGAGGATGTGATTAGCCGTTTGGCCGATGATCCCAAGCCCGCATATACTACGGTCCAGACGTTCATGCGTATTCTGGAACAGAAGGAGTTCCTGGCGCACAAGCGGGATGGCAAGAAGCATATCTTCTACCCTCTGATTGAGAAACCGGAGTATACCCGATGGAGTCTCAAGCACATGAAGGACAACCTGTTTGGCGGCTCCGCCAAATCGCTGCTCAATACTTTTATCCGCGATAATGAGCTGTCGGATAAAGACATATCGGACCTTATGTCTCTTTTGGAAGATTTGAAAGAGAATGGTTAGATATTCTGGCGTACAGCTTGGCTAAAAATATAAAAAAGAAGCAATAGAAAAGCGCCAATAAGGATGCGGTCAATAGATTCAGTCTTATGCCCAAATAAGGGAAAGCCTTATATCCTATCGTTGCTAGAAAAGTGTGGCCGATGTAAATCCAAAGGGTGTATTTTCCGTATTCTGCCAGTCTTTCCGTCCATTTGTTGTCTGAAAGTCTCAGGATACAGATGCATAGTATAAATGCCATTATGGATTGTACAACTCTTAATATAGGATCGTTCCAACTCTCATAGTGATAACTTGGCATATACTTTGGCAGGAGCCTTGAAAAAGCCAAAAGCAGACAGATTGTGATTAAGACATATACAAGCGGTAAGCGTTTTACTTTTTCTATAAGGTCATGCTTCTTGGAAATCAGTCCTGAAACAAAGAATGGGAAAAACGCAAAGGCTCTTTGAAATGAAAAGTCATGGTCTATGGGTACAAATCCTGAAACTAGAGCCAATATGCAACTGATGGCAAACAGGTTTCCGTCTCTTGTTTTCCTAAATATATGCCACAATGACAACCTCCAGTAAATAAGACAGATCAGATACCATAATGCGAGCTTGGGCGATATCAGAATACGCCATGTGATGATGGAAGTGTCAAATGGCTCGTTGTGATATTTACATGATGCATATTCCAGCAGTATGGACAAAAGAAAATGAGCAAGCTGAGCAACTGCGTATATGATAAATGTTTTTTTTAACCACCTTTTTTGCTTATCGGTTTCTGTATCCTGTGAAGAAAAATAGCCGGATAGGAAAACAAAGATTGGCATATGAAAGGCGGAAATCATACGGTTCATGCATAAACCATAGTCTTCGTAATCCAAATGGCCAAGGACCACAAGGAATATGATGATGAATTTTAATCCGTCTTTTCTTTTATCTCTTGTCACCTCTTTGGATTGTAATTGCTATTTGTATGCAAATATGCAAATAACAAATGAATATATTCAGGACTTGACGAATAAAAGCTTAAAATGCATATTCTTGGAAATTAAATGTACAATGTCGGTTTTTTGACTACCTTTGTTGTTTACTAAAGACAAGGTAGATATGACAATGAATATAAAGCCGGCAGAGGGTAAGCTTGGAGTGCTGTGCGTAGGACTTGGTGCGGTATCGACAACCCTTATTACCGGTACTCTGATGGCCCGAAAAGGACTGGCCAATCCCGTGGGATCTTTCACTCAGATAGGAAAGATGCGTGTGGGACGCGGCGATAAGAAACAGTACAAGCATGTAGGTGAGATAGTTCCGCTGACCAACCTGAACGATATAGTGTTTGGTGCCTGGGATGTGTTCACTGACAACGCATATGAGAGCGCGCTCTACTGCCAGGTACTTAAGAAAGAGGACATTGAGCCCGTGCGTGACGAGCTGGAGCGCATCAAGCCCATGAAGGCCTGCTTTGATCCCGAATATGCAAAGAACCTGGTGGATCCGCAGTTCGGACGCGTGCCCGATCCGCTTTGGGCAATGCCTACCGATACCCGCTGGAACTACGCCCAGAACCTGCGCCGCGACATTCAGAACTTCAAGAAAGAGAACGGCTGCGACCGCGTGATAGTATTCTGGATTGCCAGCACAGAGTCCTACACCCCGCGCAATGAGGCAGTTCACGGAAGCATAGCCGGACTGGAGGCCGCAATGAAGGCCGATGACCGCGAACACCTGTCGCCCAGCATGATCTATGCATATGCAGCACTGATGGAGGGCTGCCCCTTCATTATGGGTGCTCCCAATGTGTGTGTCGATATACCCGCCATGTTCGAGCTCTCCAAAAAGCAGAACCTTCCCATTGTAGGCAAGGACTTCAAGAGCGGCCAGACCATGATGAAGAGCGCTATGGCTCCCATATTCCGCACCCGTCTGCTGGGTGTTGAGGGTTGGTTCTCCACCAACATTTTGGGCAACCGCGACGGTCAGGTTATTGAGCATCCCGATAACTTTGAGACCAAGCGCATAAGCAAGGCATCATCCATAGAGTGGATCCTGGAGCAGGATGAGTATCCCGAGCTCTACACCGACATATATCATAAGGTAAAGATCAACTACTACCCGCCGCGCAAGGACAACAAGGAGAGTTGGGATAATATTGACATATTCGGCTGGATGAACTATCCCATGCAGATCAAGGTCAATTTCCTGTGCCGCGACTCCATACTTGCAGCGCCCATCTGTCTGGATCTGCTCATATTCACAGACCTTGCACTCAGGGCAGGCATGAGCGGTGTTCAGGAGTGGCTCTCGTTCTACGTCAAGAAGCCCATGACATATGATGATGAGCGTCCTGTTCACGATCTGTTCCAGCAGTTTGCAATGCTCAAGAACCAGATACGTCTGCTTGGCGGCTACGAGGCCGATCAGGAATTGGATTGATATTCAATAAAAAATATACAATATACAAGATAAGGAGATGGCCGTAGCGCACGTCTCCTTATTGTTTTTAATGATTTTTGCATATTTATTTCTCGAATAAATGTATAATGAATAGTTTTTATATCTAATTTTGCACCCGAAACGAGAATATTTATGCAATATGAAGAATAAGAACAATCGTTTGGAAGCTATCCGGCTCATTATTTCGGAGCAGGATATCAAGAATCAGGACCAGCTCCTGCAGGTTCTGAATGCCAGAGGTTATTCGGTGACCCAGGCAACATTGTCCAGAGACCTCAAGAAAATGAAGATCTCTAAAGTAGCCAATACCTACGGGGATTACCTCTATGTGTTGCCAAATCATGCTCTTTTGCAGAAGAAGAACTCAAACAGTTCGCTTGACGAGGCTCTCATGAATCAGCCCCGTTACGGATTTGTCTCGTTGAATTTCTCGGGCAACATGGCCGTGATCAAGACCAAGCCCGGTTATGCAAGCAGCCTGGCATACGATGTGGACAACCACAACCTGCCCGGAGTGCTGGGTACCATAGCAGGTGATGACACTCTGCTTATAGTACTGGCCGAAGGCGCCAACCGCATGGAGATAAAGCGCCTGCTGGAACCGATTATCATATCACTCTAATAAACAGACATTATACTGGAAGTATATTATGGAAAACGGAATTGATGTAGTGGTTGCGGATGAGTCACACGAGAAGTATGTGGATACGATTCTTGAAACCATATCTGAAGCTGCAAAAGTGCGTGGAACAGGTATAGCCAAGCGTACCCACGAATACGTTCTTAACAAGATGCGCGAGGCCAAGGCGGTCATAGCGCTGGATGGTGACAGATTCGCCGGATTCAGTTACATCGAGACATGGCAGGATAAGAAATACGTGACCACATCGGGCCTGATTGTTCATCCCGACTATCGTGGACGCGGACTTGCCAAACGTATTAAGGACATGACATTCACTCTGGCCCGTATCCGTTGGCCGCATGCCAAAATATTCTCGCTTACAAGCGGTGCTGCTGTAATGGCCATGAACACCCAGCTGGGTTACAAGCCGGTGACGTTTGCCGACCTCACCCAGGACGAGGCTTTCTGGAAGGGTTGCGAGGGTTGCGTGAATGTAGACATACTGCACCGTACAAACCGCAGATACTGCATCTGCACCGGTATGCTGTATGACCCCGAGGAGTATCTGCCGGCCAAGATATCGGACGATGTGCTCAAAAGAATTAAGATGTTGGATAGTAAAAACTGATTTAAGATATGTCTAAGAAGAAAGTTGTAGTTGCTTTTTCAGGCGGTCTGGATACAAGTTACAATGTAATGTATCTGACCAGGGAGATGGGTTATGAGGTATATGCCGCATGTGCCAATACCGGCGGTTTCAGCCCTGAGCAACTCAAGAAGAATGAGGAAAACGCCTACAAACTGGGCGCCGTGAAATACGTGACACTGGATGTGACTCAGGAGTATTACGAAAAGTCACTCAAATATATGGTTTTCGGTAATGTTCTGCGTAACAATTGCTACCCCATATCCGTCTCTTCAGAGAGAATCTTCCAGGCACTGGCCATTGCCAAGTATGCCAATGAGATAGGAGCCGATGCAATTGCGCACGGATCGACCGGTGCCGGAAACGATCAGATACGTTTTGATATGACATTCCTGGTAAAAGCTCCCGGTGTTGAGATAATCACCCTGACCCGCGACCGTAACCTGAGCCGCAAGGAGGAGATCGACTACCTGAACGCCAATGGTTTCAGCGCCGATTTCACCAAACTTAAATACTCATACAACGTGGGTATCTGGGGCACATCGATCTGCGGTGGTGAGATTCTGGACAGCAAGCAGGGTCTGCCTGAGAGCGCATATCTGAAGCACCCCACCAAGGAGGGTTCGGAAATCCTGAGTCTGGGCTTTGAGAAGGGTGAGCTGGTTGCCGTGAACGGCAAGAAGTTCGATGACCGCATCAAGGCTATCCAGGAGGTCGAGAAGATTGGCGCCGCATATGCAATAGGCCGTGACTGCCACGTGGGTGACACCATCATCGGCATCAAGGGCCGCGTGGGCTTTGAGGCTGCCGCTCCGATGCTTATCATTGGTGCACACCGTTTCCTTGAAAAGTACACCCTGTCCAAGTGGCAGCAGTACTGGAAGGACCAGGTATCAAACTGGTACGGAATGTTCCTGCATGAGTCACAGTACCTGGAGCCCGTAATGCCCGATATTGAGGCTATGCTGGCCAGTTCACAGCGTAACGTGAATGGAACTGTTACCCTGGAACTCCGTCCCTATAGTTTCCAGACAGTTGGTTGCGACACTCCCGATGACCTGGTACACAACAAGCTGGGTGAGTACGGCGAGGGTGCAAAGGCCTGGACAGCCGACGACGCCAAGGGATTCATCAAGATTACATCGACTCCGCTGCGCGCTTACTACAGCGTTCATCCGGACGAGGAGAGATAAACCTTGTTTAATCAATAAAATTACTAATTATGTCAGGAGAAAAGAAGCTTTACAGGTCCAGAACGGACTCAAAGATATTCGGCGTATGCGGTGGCATGGCCAAGTATTTTGATGTTGATGTGACTGTTGTCCGCATCCTCTTTCTGATAGGTATTTTCTGCGTAGGCGGTGGCCTGCTGGCTTATCTTATCTGCGCACTCGTAATGCCCGTTGAACCGATATGATAAAAGTAGGAATAATTGGAGGTGCCGGTTATACGGCAGGTGAGCTTATACGTATTCTGCTGGGTCATCCCGATGCAGAGATTGTCTTTGTAAACAGTACCAGTAACGCCGGTAACAAACTGAGCGCTGTACATGAGGGTCTGATAGGTGAGACCGATATGACTTTCACCGATCAGCTTCCGCTGGACACCATCGACGTGCTGTTCTTCTGCACCGCACACGGTGACACACGCAAGTTCATGGAGGCCAACACCCTGCCCGAGGGTCTGAAGGTGATAGACCTCTCCATGGATTACCGTCTGGAGTCCGAAGACAATCCGTTCATCTATGGTCTGCCCGAACTTAACCGCCGTGCCATCTGCAAGAGCCAGTATGTAGCCAACCCCGGCTGCTTTGCCACTGCTATCCAGCTGGCTCTGCTGCCTTTGGCCCGCAACCTGATGCTCAATGATGATGTCTACGTGAATGCCATCACCGGCAGTACCGGTGCAGGCGTAAAGCCGGGTGCAACCACGCATTTCAGCTGGCGTAACAACAACATCAGCATCTACAAGCCGTTCACCCATCAGCATCTGCCCGAGATAATACAGTCAATCAAGCACCTGCAGAGCAGCTTTGACTCCGATATCAACTTCATCCCTTATCGCGGTGACTTTACCCGTGGCATATTTGCTACTGTGGTTGTCAAGAACGCCGTTGATATTGATGAACTCTACAGGATATACCGCGAGTATTATGAGGCCGACTCATTTGTGCATGTGGTTGAGGAGCCTATTGACCTGAAGCAGGTGGTCAACACCAACAAGTGCCTTATCCATCTGGAGAAGCATGATGACAAACTGCTTGTGGTTTCCTGCATAGACAACCTCCTGAAGGGCGCCAGCGGAACTGCCGTGCATAATATGAATCTTCTCTTTAATTTGAAGGAGACTACAGGTTTGAAACTTAAACCCTCCGGATTCTAATTAATTGAGAATTGAGAATTGAAAATTGAGAATGAATTTATTTCCAGTATATAGCCTGTTCCCGGTTAATATCGTCAAGGGACAGGGTCAGAAAGTCTGGGATGACAAAGGCCAGGAGTATCTGGATCTTTACGGCGGTCACGCAGTTATAAGCATCGGCCACGCACATCCCCATTATGTAGAGGCAGTGAGCCGTCAGGTTGCTACACTGGGCTTCTACTCAAATTCCGTGATTAACCGTCTGCAGGAGCAGTTCGCCGAGCATCTGGGTAAGGTGTGCGGTTATGAGGACTACAGTCTGTTTATGATAAACAGCGGTGCCGAGGCCAATGAGAACGCTCTCAAGCTGGCATCGTTCCATACCGGACGCAGCCGTGTGCTTTCGCTCAAGAAGGCTTTCCACGGCCGTACATCGCTGGCTGTCGAGGTGACCGACAACCCCAAGATCATTGCTCCCATCAACGCGTGCGGTCATGTGACCTATCTGCCGTGGGGCGATCTGGAGGCTGCCAAGGCCGAGCTGGCCAAGGGTGATGTGGCTGCTCTGATCATTGAAGGTATACAAGGTGTAGGTGGAATTCAGGTTCCCACTGATGATTATATGAAAGGACTGCGTGAGGCTTGTACTGCTAATGGCACGGTAATGGTTCTGGATGAGATTCAGAGCGGTTACGGCCGTAGCGGCAAGTTCTTTGCTCACCAGTACAACGGCATCAGGCCTGACCTTATCACCGTAGCTAAGGGTATTGCCAACGGTCTGCCTTGCGCCGGCCTGCTTGTAAGCCCTATGTTCACTCCTGTTATCGGACAGCTGGGTACCACTTTCGGTGGCAACCATCTGGCTTGCGCTGCTGCAAATGCAGTGCTTGACGTCATCGAGAGCGAGCATCTGGTCGAGAACGCCGCAAACATCGGCTCATACCTGCTTGATCAGCTTAAGCAGATTCCCGGACCTAAGGAGGTTCGCGGACGCGGCCTGATGATTGGCATGGAGTTCGAGCAGCCCATCAAGGAGATCCGCCAGCGTCTGCTCTTTGAGGAGCACATCTTTACCGGTGTCAGCGGCACAAATGTAATTAGATTACTTCCTCCTCTCTGCATCACTAAGTCTGATGCTGACCGCTTCCTGGAGTCCTACAGCAAGGTGATCAAGTGAGAAGGTGACAAAGGGGACGGTTCCGTTTGGCACGCACAAAAAGAATCCCATCTGCGCTACAGATAGCTCAGATGGGATTTTTTGGGATTCTTTCATTCTGCAGATGAGCCAAACGGAACCGTCCCCTTTGTCACCTTATTTCCTGGAATCGGTGCCCCAGAGCATTTTCTCTCGGAGGGTGGCGAAGAAGTCTCCCTTGGCGGGTTTCATGACGCTGATCTTGAAGGGGGCTAGGCTGATCTCTATGGGGGTGTGCTCGGGACAGCTGAAGCTCTTTCCGTCGATTGAGACAAGGAAGCTGTGGCTGCGGCTGGAGACGTCCAGGCGGATGGTTTCGCCTGCGGGGAGCACCAGCGGACGCATGGTGAGGCTGTGCGGAGCTACGGGGGTGAGGCAGATAACGTTGGTGCCGGGAGCGATGATGGGTCCGCCCACGCTCAGGGAGTAGGCTGTGGAGCCGGTAGGTGTGGCCACAACCAGACCGTCGGCCTGATATGTGATCATGGGAGTATCGCCCACACTGGTGGATATCTGGATCATGGATGAGATGTCATGCTTGAGGATGGCTATGTCGTTGAGGGCATAGGGCGCGTATCCTTCGGGGAGTCCGTCGATGCTTATCTGCAGCAGGTTGCGCTCCTCCAGAGTGTAGTCGCCGTTGTTTATGCGGGTGATGGCGTCGTTTATTCGGTCGCAGGTGATATCGGCCAGGAATCCCAGACGTCCGGTGTTGATACCCACCATGGGAATGCCCTTGCTGCCCACGCGTGTGGCAGTGCGCAGGAAAGTGCCGTCGCCGCCTATGCTGATGACCGCATCGGCCTTGAAATCATCGCCCTCAATCACGCTGTCACAGGGTATGCTGAGGCCGAGTGTGGAGGTCAGAAACTCCAGATACGGTTTGTCAACGGCTATCTCGCTGCCAAGCGAACGTAACAGGTCAAAGAACTGCTGCTCATAGCCGCAGACCTTGGCTGATGACGGGTTTCCGAATATTGCGAATCTCATAACACCTTTCTCTATTTTTAAGCAATGATGAGCGGATTTATTCCTATCTTTGCTGATTGGAGCACCGAAGGAGGATCGCTCCCGGCAAAGATAGTTCATTTTATTCAAGTGAAAGGACTTATGACGAGATTAAGTGTAAATATCAACAAGATAGCCACCATACGCAACGCGCGTGGCGGCAACAATCCTGACGTGGTTAAGGTGGCTCTCGACTGCGAGAGATTCGGTGCGGACGGCATCACCGTTCATCCGCGTCCCGATGAGCGTCATATACGCCGTCAGGATGTCTATGACCTTAAGAAGGTTCTTACTACTGAATTCAACATTGAGGGTTATCCCGCTCCCGAGTTCATGGAGCTGGTCTGCAAGATCAGGCCCGCCCAGGTTACTCTGGTGCCCGATTCGCCCGACCAGATAACATCCAACCACGGCTGGGATACCCTGAACAACCAGGCATTCCTGACCGATGTGGTGTCCGAGTTCAGGAACAACGGAATCAGGACATCCATATTTGTGGATGCCAACCCCATGATGGTTGAGCTTGCCGCCAAGGCCGGAGCCGATAGGGTTGAGCTCTACACCGAGCCCTATGCTACAAACTACGTGGAGCTGGATCCCGAGACTGCTGTCAAGCCTTTTGTGGAGGCAGCAAAGAAAGCCAGGGAGTGCGGACTGGGTCTGAACGCCGGTCATGACCTGAGCCTGGTGAACCTGAGGTTCCTCAAGGAGCAGATTCCATGGCTGGACGAGGTTTCCATCGGCCACGCACTGGTATGCGACGCCCTCTATCTGGGACTTGAAAAGACAATCGACGAATACAAAAAATGCATTTTATAATATGTTCCTACAAACCACAATTGCACAGACATTAGGCGATTCGGCCGCACAGAGCCCTGTTGCCGTTCAGTTGGCCGAAGAGGCAGCCGACAAGATGAATCTTTTTGACATGGCCCTCAAGGGCGGTTGGATAATGCTCATCCTGCTCCTGCTGTCAATCCTCTGCTTCTACATCTTCTTTAACCGTATAGCAGTATACAGGAAGGCAGTTATCAAGGATCCTAACTTTATGGACCGCATCAACGACTACATGAAGAACGGCGAGGTAAAGTCGGCCCAGATATTCTGCCAGGCTACCGCATCGCCCCTGAGCCGTATCGTAGAGAAGGGTATCGGCCTGTCCGATCATGACACCAAGGATATTCAGCTTGGTATGGAGAACTGTGCAAACGTGGAGATAGCCAAACTGGAGAAGGGCCTGAAGGGTCTTTCGACCATTGCCAGTGCCGCTCCTATGATAGGTTTCCTTGGAACGGTTATAGGTATGGTCCGCGCCTTCTGGGAGATGGCCAATGCAGGTAACAACATTGACGTGTCGCTTCTGTCAAGCGGTATCTACGAGGCTATGATCACCACCGTAGGCGGTCTTATCGTAGGTATCATAGCACTCTTTGCTTACAACTATCTGGTATCCCGCGTAGATACCATAGCCAACGAGATGGAGTCATTCATCCAGGATTTCACCGTTAATCTGGAGAAGTGATATGCTAAAGAGACGTAACGAGGTATCGCCGCAGTTCAGCATGTCGTCCATGACCGACATCATTTTCCTGCTGCTGATATTCTTTATGATAACATCCACGATGGTGAGCCCCAATGCCATCAAGGTGCTTCTGCCGCAAAGCTCGCAGCAGACATCGGCCAAGCCGCTCACCCGCGTCATCATAGACCGCGACCTGAACTACTACACAGCGTTCGGCAATGATGACGAAATGCCTATTGTGTTTGAGGAACTGACAGATTTCCTGATAGACTGCTCACAGAAGGAGCCCGAGATGTATGTGGCCCTTTATGCCGATGAGTCCGTACCCTACAAGGAGATTGTCAAGGTTCTCAACATAGCAAACGAGAACCAGTTCAAGGTTGTACTTGCCACCCGTAGGCCCGACAGGAAGTGATTTTTATGAAGAAATCGGACTTCAACATATTCTCGCTTCTTTGGACACTGCTTCTGCATTTCGGAGTGGTGGGCATCCTGTTGCTGGTGCACCTTACCAGACCCGTAGCGCAGGCTGAGAGCGGCGTTCCGCTCATGCTGGGCAATATGGGTAACCTGGATACCGACTATGAGTTTACCGAGGTCAACTCCATGCCGGCTCCCGCACCCGCAGCCGTACCAACGCCCCGCGCACCTCAGGCCGAGCCCGCCATCACCCAGAATCTGGAGGAGACCGTAGCCATAGAGAGCGGCGAGAAGGAGAAACCCGTCAAGCCCGTTGAGACTCCCAAACAGCCTACTCCCGAGGAGATCCGCGCCGAGCAGGAGCGTCAGGCCGCCGAGCAGGCCCAGAACCTGATGGCTAACGCATTCGGCCGCAGCAGCACAATGCAGGCAAGCGCCCCTTCCGAGAGCAACTCGGATGTTCAGGGAGTTCCTGGTTCGACTGAGGGTAATGCCGCACAGGGTAAGACATCCGGAAGCAGCGGTTATGGAACATGGGATCTGGGTGGACGTGATATGATAGGCGCTCTTCCGCGTCCTACTTACAGTGTACAGGAGGAGGGTCGTGTGGTTGTAACAATCACTGTTGATCCGGAAGGAAACGTGATTGATACCAGAATCAACAGCCGTACCAATACTACTAACCTTCAGTTGAGGAACGCTGCCATTGAGGCCGCCCGTCGTACTAAGTTCAACGCCACAAGCGCCGAGAACAACCAGACCGGAACCATCACCTACTACTTCAAACTCAAGTAACGCAGGTGCGATTGTATTAATTCTCAATTTTCAATTCTCAATTCTCAATTAGAAATCATGGTCTACATCTTTCTCGCCGAAGGCTTCGAAGCCATAGAGTCAATAACTCCGCTCGATATGCTTATCCGTGCCGGAATTGAGGTGAACACCATCTCCATATCGGACGAGTTCCTGGTCAAGAGCAGTCAGGGTATCCCCGTACAGGCCGATGACCTGTTTGAGAATACCGATTTCAGCGATGCCGAGATGCTGATACTTCCCGGCGGACAGCCCGGTTCCACCAACCTTGGCAAGTCCAAGGAGCTGGAGGCCCTGCTGCGTGAAGCGTTTGACAAGAACCTTCCTGTAGGTGCCATCTGCGCAGCCCCCACGGTATTGGGTAAGCACGGCCTGCTGAAGGGCCGCAAGGCTACCTGCTACCCCGGTTGCGAGGGAATGCTCAAGGGTGCTGAGTACACCGGATCATTCGTTGAAAAGGACGGAAATCTTATCACAGCATGCGGTCCCGCCGCTGCAGTGGAGTTTGCAAAGGCAATAATCAGCCTGCTTCGTGGAGACGAGGTAACAGCCTCGGTTTGTGAAAAGATGATGTTCGGCCGTGCCTGATGCTTGATCTGGATCAGCGTGACGTCAAGTACCTGCCCGGCGTAGGCCCGGCAAGAGCCGCCCTCCTGAAAGGCGAGCTCAAGATAAGCACGCTGCATGATCTGCTTTACTATTTTCCTTACAAATACATTGACCGCAGCCGCATCTTCCAGGTCAGGGAGGTGGACGGCACCATGCCCTATATCCAACTTAAGGGTAAGATACTGAGCTTTGAGCAGATAGGTGAGGGACGGCGTCAGCGTCTGGTGGCACATTTCAGTGACGGTACCGGGGTGGCCGACCTGGTATGGTTCAGCGGAATTAAATATACACTTGACCGTTACAGACCGGGGGTGGAGTATGTGGTTTTCGGCAAGCCCACCATCTTTGGAGGCAGGGTGAATGTGGCTCATCCGGAGATTGATTTGGAGGCCAACCTGAACCTGCAGGAGATGGGCATGCAGCCCTACTACAACACCACCGAGAAGATGAAGAAGGCGGGCCTGAACTCCACTGCCATGCGCAAGCTGGTGGGAAACCTGATGTCCCTGATTGTGGAGCCTCTGCCCGAGACACTGCCCGATTGGCTTAAGGAGAAGGAGCACCTGATGCCTCTGACCGATGCCCTGAAGGTGCTGCATAACCCCAAGACACCGCTCGAGCTGCGTCTGGCACAGCTCAGAATCAAGTTTGAGGAGCTGTTCTACATACAGCTCAACCTGGCCCGATATGCCAGTGACCGTCAGCGCAAATTCAAGGGATTTGTGTTCGGCAAGGTGGGCGACAGCTTTAACCGTTTCTACAACGAGAAACTGCCCTTCAGCCTGACCGAGGCTCAGAAACGCGTCATCCGGGAGATCCGCAAGGATATGGGCAGCGGCCGGCAGATGAACCGTCTGCTTCAGGGCGATGTGGGAAGCGGCAAGACCATGGTTGCGCTTATGACCATGCTCATTGCCATCGACAACGGTTATCAGGCCTGTATCATGGCTCCCACCGAGATTCTGTCGGAGCAGCATTATGCAAATATCTCCCGTTACATCGAAGGATTGGGGCTCCGGGTGGAGCTGCTGACCGGAAGCATAAAGGGTAAGCGCCGCGAAGAGATTCTGAAGGGACTCAGGGACGGCAGCGTGAACATTCTGGTGAGCACCCATGCCGTGTTGGAGGATCCCGTGGAGTTTGTCCGTCTGGGATTTGTGGTCATTGACGAGCAGCACCGGTTCGGAGTTGCTCAGAGGGCACGCTTGTGGAGCAAGAGCAAGATGCCGCCCCACGTGCTGGTCATGACGGCCACACCCATACCGCGCACATTGGCCATGACCCTGTACGGCGACCTGGACGTATCGGTCATAGACCAGCTGCCTCCCGGACGCAAGCCCATACAGACGGATCATTACTACGACGGCAACCATACATCGGTCTACGCTTTCCTGGAGCGGGAGCTCAAAAAAGGACGTCAGGCCTATATAGTCTATCCTCTGATTGAGGAGAGCGAGAAGATTGACCTCAAGAACCTGGAGGAGGGTTATCTGACTGTGTGTGAGAGGTTTGCAGGATATAAGGTAAGCAAGGTTCACGGTCGTATGAAACCGGCCGATAAGGATGCCGAGATGCAGCGCTTCAAGAATAACGAGACGCAGATAATGGTGGCAACCACCGTGATCGAGGTGGGCGTGGATGTGCCCAACGCCAGCATTATGGTGATAGAGAACGCCAACCGGTTCGGACTCTCGCAGCTGCACCAGTTGCGTGGACGCGTGGGCCGTGGTGCCGACCAGTCTTTCTGTCTGCTCATCACGCCCTATCAGCTGAGTGAGGACACCCGAAAGCGCATAGAGATCATGACCGCCACATGCGACGGATTCGAGATAGCCGAAGCCGACCTTAAGCTTCGCGGCCCCGGCGACCTTGAAGGAACTCAACAGAGCGGCATGGCTTTTGACCTGCATCTGGCCAATCTGGCGCGTGACGGAGCGCTCATAGAACATGTGCGTGAGATAGCCAAGGAGATCATTTCCGATGATCCCGAACTGTCGCGTCCGGAGGATGTCCTGATGGGCAGGATGCTGGCACGGCTTAAGAAAAGTGAGTACGACTGGTCGTCTATCTCATGATAAATTACTAATTTCGCGCAGAAAATAAAAAGCGGGAAAAATAATAAGATGTACAAAAAGCTTATCCGCAGGTTACTTATCACGATCGTGACGTTTGCTTGTGCAACCGTTTCAGGCATGGCTCAGGATGCTATCCCGGCCCGTGTGATACCTGTTACGCCCATGGAGCGGGTATTCATGCCTGCACATCTTAACCCCGGCCTGGCCGTGGATCTGGACAATCCCGCATCGTACCTGTATCCCGAATGGAGCAATGCCTACGTCCACAAGTTTGATGACGTGGAGCTGCCCGACTCGGTCATAATCTCCATGAAGGGCTATGTGATGCCCACCGACAGCACCCGCATTACCGATAAGTTCGGCTACCGTCCCCGCCGCGGCAGGGCCCATATGGGTATTGACATAAAGGTCCGCACAGGCGATACCATCCGTGCCGCATTTGACGGCAAGGTGCGCATCTCTCGTTACGAGCGTCGCGGATACGGTCACTATCTGGTAATACGTCATCCCAACGGTCTGGAGACTGTATACGGACATCTGTCCAAGAAACTGGTTGGTGAGAACGATATAGTCCACGCCGGCGATCCCATCGGACTGGGCGGAAATACCGGACGTTCCACAGGTTCGCATCTGCATTTTGAGACCCGTATCCTGGGTAACGCCATCAACCCGGCATTTATGTTTGACTTCCCGAAACAGACGGCGGTGACAGACTACTACGTCTACTCCAAGAACACCCGTGAGGTCTACTACAAAGTCAAGAGCGGTGACACGCTGAGCAGGATAGCCATCAAGAACGAAACCTCGGTTGCCAATATATGCAAGTTGAACGGCATTTCACGCAATGCCATCATCAAGGTAGGACAGACACTGAGGGTGAACTGATGAAACAGTACTGATATGAAAGAGACCAAAAAGACAGCCGATACCAACATGGAGTTCGATGAAGTGATTAAGATGTGCCGCGCACTCTATATCAAGAAACTTCAGGATTACGGAGCTTCATGGCGCATTATGCGTCCGGAATCGCTGACCGACCAGATATTCATCAAGGCCAAGCGCATACGCAGCATCGAGACCAAGGGTGTGTCGCTCATTGACGAGGGCATCCGTTCCGAGCTGATAGGTATAGTGAACTACGGCATAATTGCACTTATCCAGCTGGAGCACGGCTTCTCGGATACTGTGGACAAGGATTCCGAGTGGGCTATCAAGGAGTACGATAAGTACGCCAATGCCGCCCTGGAGCTGATGAAAAAGAAGAACCACGACTATGACGAGGCATGGCGCGGAATGCGTACCACCTCGTACACCGACCTGATACTTACCAAGATCAACCGCACCAAGGAAATCGAGAGCCACAACGGCAAGACGGTGGTATCGGAGGGCATCGACGCCAACTACATGGATATGATAAACTACGCTGTTTTCGGCCTGATAAAGACAGTGATCGAGAGCGGCGTGAATCAGGACTAAATAAAAGGGATTATGAGTGAGAATGTCAACAAAAACGGTATGCCTTTGAAGGTACTGGTCAATTTCAGCCGGGTACTTCTGGGCCTGACCTTCCTCTTTTCGGGAGTAGTCAAGGCTATTGATCCTGTGGGTACACAGATCAAACTGTCGGATTACTTGTACGCCTTCGGCATGGGCGACGTTATGCTTGACTCCACTCTGCTTATCCTGGCCTGCCTGCTGGCCGGCTTTGAGATCCTTATCGGCTCATACCTGCTTGTGGGCGTATTCAACAGGGGAACGTCGTTGCTGGCGTTGGTGATGATGGTGGTGTTCACACCCTTCACCCTCTACCTGGCAATCAAGAACCCCGTCAGGGACTGCGGCTGCTTTGGCGACGCCCTGGTGCTCACCAACTGGCAGACATTCTACAAGAACCTGTTCCTGCTGGTGCTTGCGGTGCTTGTGTTCATTAAACGCAACCTGATAGTCCCGTTTGTGGCCGAAAAGCGTTACTGGGTGATAACCCTGATCGTATCCATGGTTGCCATCAGGTTCATGACCGCCAACATCAACGGCCTGCCGGTGCTTGATTTCCGTCCCTACAAGGTGGGAACCGACCTCAGGAAGGAGATACTGGAGAACACGAATCCGGCCATGTCGGACTTCTCCGTTATGGATGCCGATATGAATGATATCACGGCCGATATCCTGACGGACAGCAGCTATACCTTCCTACTGGTGTCGCCTTTTGTGGAAAACGCCAGCGAGAACAACCTTGACCTGATTGACGACGTATTTGACTATTGCAGTCATTACGGATATAATATTATAGGACTGACATCATCCGGCGACGACGCCATAAAGCAGTGGACCGAGAACGCAGGGGCCGAGATTCCCTTCCTGTTCTGCGACGAGATTCCGCTCAAGACCATGGTCCGTTCCAACCCCGGACTGATACTTCTTAAGAACGGAGTGCTTGTGAACAAATGGGGTCACGCGCGCATACCGTCCGATGAGGAACTGTCGGGTCCGCTGGATGAGATCCAGGTGGGACAGGTGCCCCCTGCCGATCCTTTCCGCACTCCTTGGGCCGTGTGCATACTATTCGTGCTGCCTCTGCTCCTGGTTGTGCTGATAGACAAACTTAAGGGAATGATACAATAACAATAACGTTTTTAATACTATTTGAAATGAGAAAGAAAATTGTTGCCGGAAACTGGAAGATGAACAAGACTCTCCAGGAAGGTATTGCTCTCGCTGAGGAGCTGAATCAGGTGTTGGCTGCTGACAAACCCAATTGCGATGTCATCATCGGCACACCGTTCATTCATCTTGCTAAGATCTCTGATATCATTGACCACAAGGTTATCGGTCTTTCTGCCGAGAACTGCGCAGACAAGGAATCAGGCGCTTATACCGGTGAGGTATCGGCCGCTATGGTTAAGTCTACCGGTGCTGAGTATGTGATCCTGGGTCACTCAGAGCGCCGTGAGTACTATCACGAGACATACGAAATCCTTAAGGAGAAGGTGCTGCTGGCTCTTGCCAACGGTCTGAAGGTTATCTTCTGCATCGGCGAGTCACTCGACGAGCGCGAGAAGGGCATCCAGAACCAGATTGTAAAGGCTGAGCTTGAGGGTTCAGTATTCAACCTCTCTGCCGAGGAGTTCAAGAACATCACCATCGCCTACGAGCCCATCTGGGCTATCGGTACCGGTAAGACCGCTACTGCCGATCAGGCTGAGGAGATACATGCTTATATCCGTTCAGTGATTGCCGACAAGTACGGCAAGCAGGTTGCTGAGGATACTTCTATCCTTTACGGAGGCTCATGCAAGGCTTCAAACGCTCCTGAGCTCTTCTCGAAGGTTGATATTGACGGTGGCCTTATCGGCGGCGCTTCTCTCAAAGTTGCCGACTTCAAGGGCATCATCGACGCTTGGAAAAAGTAAGATTTCACTCTCTTTTCGGCGCTGGTTTTACCGTTTTTCGGTCATAATGGACCCCATTACTCCCTACAAAACGGTAAAACCATCATCCGAAAATAGAATAAAATCTATAAAACAATAGGTATGAAAAAATTTATAGTATTGTTTTATACTCTTCTCTTTACGGCTCTGGCCAGCGCCCAGCAAAGGACGCTGGTCCAGGAGTTGGAGAGGGATGTGCCGGGTAAGGGCCAGATACGCATCGAAAGGGATGAGCGTCTGGACAGTCTTATCGGTAAGGTGTCCGAGGTGCAGTCAGGCACTAAGATCAAAGCCGTAGGATACCGTGTCCAGGTCTATGCAGGAAACAATACGCGTGCATCGAAGGAGAGGGCCAACGAGGTGGATAAGTATCTGCGTTCGCGTTACCCGGACCTGTCGGTCCACACGGAGTTCCGCAACCCGCGCTGGCGCTGCACGGTAGGCGATTTCCTCTATTACGAGGAGGCCTTTGAAACACTGCGCAAACTTAAAAAAGAAACGCCTTACAAGGGCATTATCATTTTACGCAATCAGGAGATTACAGTTCCGTTATGAGTTCGCTGATACCATATTCCGATGAGAATTCGGAAAAATTCCTTGCTCTGAAACACCACTACGAGGAGATTCTCAAACTGATAGAACCCGACTCGGGCCGTGAGGGTCTGGTGCGCACGCCGCTGCGTGTGGCCAAGACGCTTCTGGACTTTACCAGCGGTTATGAGATGGATCCTTCGGCCATACTGAAATCGGCCATGTTCAAAGAGGATTACAGGCAGATGGTGATAGTAAAAGATATTGACTTTTATTCTCTTTGCGAGCACCATATGCTGCCCTTCTACGGCAAGGCTCACGTGGCATATATCCCCAATGGCTATATAACGGGACTCAGCAAGATAGCCCGTGTGGTCGATGTGTTCGCACGCCGTCTGCAGGTGCAGGAACGCATGACTTCGCAGATTAAGGATTGTATTCAGGACACCCTTCAGCCCCTGGGCGTGATGGTGGTGATTGAGGCCAGCCACATGTGCATGCAGATGCGTGGTGTGGAAAAACAAAATTCCGTTACAACTACATCGGATTTCACCGGTGCTTTCAATCAGGCCAAGACCCGCGAGGAGTTCATGAACCTGATTTCCCGAAAATGATACAATTGGGGACAGGCCCCTTTTGTATCACAGGGTGATTACACGCTCGCCCAGGGTGCGGGAGAGTTCGGAGCGTGCTTGCAGAAGCTGCTGATATTTGGTTTGGAGAGATGCCAGAGTGTCCGATGAGGCCTCCTGTATCTCTTTTTCTGTTTTCTTGATTTCCAGGCGTACCACCTCCATCTGGTAGTCGGCCATGATGTGACGGGTGAGCTTGAAAAGATGTGCCTCATCCTCGGTGGGCATGTTGTCCTTGAAGAGCGAGCTGAGCTGGTAACGCTCCTCCATCAGGCTGGCGGCGGTCAGGCTCACGAATGTCTCGGGGTTGGACATAAAGAACTTCTGGGCATTGAAATCCTTCTCCTCAAGGTGCTCGGCCATAATCTCGACGAAACGCTTGTAGACAGGATGGCGGAACTCCAGTCCGTCGTTCTGCAAAGAGCCTACTATGAACTGTCCCACAGTCATGTTCTGGTCCTGACCCTTATCGTCCTGATAGGTGCACATCACCTTGCCGCCGTATCTTACAATGAGCTGTGACAGAAGGCGTTCCTTGTCCATCATGGGACCGAATCCCTCCTGCTTGAGCGCGCGCACCTGCTGGCGCAGCCTGTCCTGGTCCGATATCTGCGGCTCGGGCGTGGGCTCGGCGGGTGCGTCCGGAGCGTCGGGCTCAGCCTGGGGTGGCTCCGGATTCTGCCCGTTTTCATCGGCGGTTTGGGCCGTACGCTGGGGCTGGGGTGCAGCCTGGGCCTGTTCGCGCTGACGGCGGTTAACGTCGTTTATGAGCAGACGCTCGTCGATCTTCATTATCTGGCTGCACTCAGTTATATATACCGAGCGTACAATGGGATCCTGTATGACCGATATGCTCTGCGTTATGCTTTTGATGAGTTCGCTGCGGCTGTAGGGGTCATCGGCGGCATCCTCCATGAGGAGGTTCACCTTGAAGCGGATAAAATCCACCTGATGGGTGTCGATGTACTGCTGGAAAGCGGTGGCGCCGCGGCCCTGTGCAAAGCTGTCGGGGTCCTCGCCGTCGGGCAGCAGAAGAACCTTTACGTTCATGCCCTCGGCCAGCAGCATGTCAATGCCTCTGAGCGAGGCCTTGATGCCGGCCTTGTCGCCGTCATACAGCACTGTTATGTTGTTGGTGAACCTGTGTATCAGGCGTATCTGACCGGGGGTGAGCGATGTACCGCTGGAGGCGACCACGTTCTCCACTCCGCTCTGGAACATGGATATCACATCGGCATAACCCTCAACCAGGAAACAGCGGTCCTTGCGGACTATGGCCTGCTTGGCCTGGTAAAGTCCGTAGAGCTCGCGGCTCTTGGAGTAGATTACCGATTCGGGTGAGTTGACGTACTTGGCAACCTTGGCGTCGGCGCTCATGATTCGTCCGCCGAATGCCACCACCTTGCCGGCAATGGAGTGGACGGGGAATATCACGCGGCCGTGAAAACGGTCACGCAGCTGGCCGTCGTTCTCGCGCTCATAGCACAGACCGGTCTTGATCAGGTTCTCCTTGGTAAAACCTTTGGCAAGTGCGGCGCGTGCCAGGGCGTCGGGCTCATCGGGACAGTAACCCAGATGGAACTTTTCGAGTATGTCGTCGCGGAATCCGCGCTTGCGGAAGTAGGCCAGGCCTATGGCGCGTCCCTTGTCGGTGTTGAGCAGGGTATCCTTGAAGAAATCCAGGGCGAACTGGTTGGTTATGAAGAGCGATTCCCTCTCGTTCTGGAGTGCCTTCTCGCTCTCGGTGAGCTCACGCTCGCTGTAGGGTATGCCGTATTTGCGGGCCAGCCACTTGGCGGCATCCCAGTATGACATCTGCTCGTGCTCCATAAGGAAGTGTATCACGTTGCCTCCCTTGCCGCAGCTGAAACATTTGCATATTCCCTTGGAGGGCGACACGTAGAACGAAGGGGTCTTCTCGTTATGGAAAGGACACAGTCCCACAAAGTTGACTCCGCGGCGACGGAGCGTCACGAACTCGGACACCACATCCACTATGTTGGCGGCGTCGAGTATCTTCTCTATGGTAAACTGGTCTATCATCCGGCAGACTGGTATATTGATGCCAAAGTTACAAAAAATCCACGGTTCCGTGAGCACTGTCGCGCACTTGCGTGTTTTTTAAATAATATTGACTCTTATCTGCACGGAATTCGGCGGAAAATCATTTATTTTGTAGCGTAAATTTACATTATGGACACTAACACTAAGCCTTACAAAATCAAGGAAAAGGCCGAAAAGGAAGCTGGTTACAGGGGCCTTATCCGTGCAGAACTTGCAGATGAACTGTATGACGGTATCCTTACAATCGTGGTGGCACAGAAAAAGTACCGCGATCCGGAGTACTCCGCCAAGCAGTTGGCCGAGGATCTGAATACTAACCCCAGATACCTCTCGGCCGTGATTAATTCAAGATTCGGAATGAACTATTCGAGTCTGGTGAATGAATTCAGAGTGCGCGACGCGGTACATTACCTTACCGACAGACGCTATCTGGACAAGACAATGGAAGAGATCGGAATGATGTCAGGTTTCTCGAACCGCCAGTCATTCTATGCGGCATTCTTCAAGGAGAAGGGCGAAGCCCCTCACCAGTTCAAGAAACGTCATCTCGCCAAGTGATAAACAACAAACATCTGACACTGTAAGATAAAAATGACTCTCCAAGAGAAGGTTCTTGACATCAAGAAGAAACTGAGACTGAACATGAACGGTGTAGCCTCCACAAGCATGCGTGAGGCGGGCATCGGATACAAGCTCAATTTCGGTGTAGGACTTCCCCAACTCAAGGAGATAGCGTCGGAGACTGGTAAAGATCCTGAACTCGCGGTGGAACTCTGGAAGGAGAATATCCGCGAGTGCAGGATTCTGGCTGCACTGATCTACCCTGAGGATAAGTTCATGGCCGATCTGGCCGACCTCTGGGTTGAACAGATAGAGTATCCCGATCTGGCCGAGGTGTGCTCCATGTACCTCTTCAGCCGGATGCCGGGTGCATCGGAACAGGCTTTCCGCTGGATAGCCTCCGATAACGGCATGGTCCGATACTGCGGTTTCCTGATGCTGGCACATATGCTGCGCGGAGGCCGCGAGATGGGACCGCGCTATGTGAGTGAACTGAAGGATCAGGCACAGGCTGCCATAAACGGCTCTGACCTGATGTGCGCGCAGGCTGCCACTGCGGCTCTGAACTGTCTGGGAGAGAATGGATAAACCGGACATCCTGAGTCAGGTAAGACAGAAACTGCTGGATTATCTGCGTATGAACTCCCTGCGCAGCACCCCTGAGAGACTGGTGCTGCTGGAGACGGTCTACTCGACCGACGCTCCCTTCTCGGCCGAGGACCTTTCGGACCAGATGCAGAAGAGCCGTATGAGGATAAGCCGCGCAACGGTTTACAATAACCTGGGACTGTTTGAGAGCGCCGGACTGGTACGCAAGGTGTTCGTCAACGACCAGGTCCTGTTTGAGAGAACCGACAGGAGCAAGGGCACTATCCGTATGATATGCGGAAGCTGCGGCAAGACGGTTGAGGTGAACGATGAGCGCCTGCGCCGTCAGATAGGAGAGATGCGAACCAGACGTTTTACCATGACCGGTTGGTCACTGAACGTCTACGGAATGTGCAGCAAATGCACCACATCACTCAAAAGGAAACAGAATAAGTTGAAAAACAAATAGATACAAAAATGAAAACAGAAAAGATTGATGTCCTGCTGGGATTGCAGTGGGGTGATGAAGGCAAGGGTAAGGTAGTGGATGTACTGACTCCGCGTTATGATGTGGTAGCCCGTTTCCAGGGCGGTCCCAACGCAGGTCATACCCTCATTTTCGATGACAAGAAATTTGTGCTCAAATCAATCCCGTCAGGCGTATTCCAGGGTAACAAGCAGAATATCATTGGCAACGGTATGGTGCTGGATGCAGCCCTGTTCAAGGCCGAGGCCGAGTCGCTCGAGGCTGCCGGCATAGACTTGAAGAACCGTCTGCTCATATCCAAGAAGGCACACCTGATACTTCCCACACACCGTCTTATGGACAGTGCACTGGAGGCATCAAAGGGTTCAAACAAGGTTGGTACTACAGGCCGTGGCATCGGCCCCACATACACCGACAAGGTGGCTCGTACAGGCGTACGCGTAGGTGACCTGCTGCGTCCCGATTTCGAGGAGCGTTACGCTGCAGCACGTGCGGCCCATGAGCGCACCCTCAAGAGTCTGAATTTTGAGTATGACCTGGCTCCGCTGGAAAAGGCATGGCGCGAGGGCATCGAGTATATGAAGCAGTTCAAGTTCGTGGACAGCGAGCACTTTGTGGCTAATCTTCTCAAGGAGGGTAAGACCATCCTTTGCGAAGGCGCCCAGGGTACTATGCTGGACATCGACTTCGGCTCATATCCTTTTGTTACATCATCCAACACCATCTGCGCCGGTGCCTGCACAGGTCTTGGCGTAGCTCCGCGCAACATCGGCAAGGTTTACGGAATCATGAAGGCCTACTGCACACGCGTGGGCAGCGGTCCTTTCCCCACCGAGCTGTTCGACAAGGACGGCGAGGCTCTGTCGGACCGCGGTCATGAGTTCGGTGCTGTTACAGGCCGTCGCCGCCGCTGCGGTTGGGTTGACCTGGTAGCTCTGCGCTATGCAGTTCGCCTGAACGGCGTTACCGACCTGATCCTGATGAAGAGCGACGTACTGGATACATTCCCCACCATCAAGGCCTGCGTGGCTTACAAGCTGCCCGACGGTACCCAGACCGATGAGTTCCCGTTCGACTGCGAGGGTGTGGAGCCCATCTACGAGGAGCTACCCGGTTGGAAGACCGACCTGACCGCCGTTCACGACGAGGATGAGTTCCCCGAGGAGTTCAACAACTACATCACCTTCCTGGAGGAGTATCTGGAGACCCCCGTATCGATAGTATCCGTAGGTCCCGACCGTAACCAGACAATCGTTCGCGAATAATGATACTACAGGCTGTAACTCCCACGGTCGATCCGTACGTTTATTGGTGGATCCTGTTCATCGTGATAGCCATCCTGGGCTACTCGGTGCAGGGCAACCTTAAGCGTAAGTTCAACATGTACTCCCAAGTTCCCACCCGTGACGGCAGCACCGGATACGAGGTGGCACGCCGCATGCTCGAGCAGCACGGCCTGAGGGATGTCAAGGTTACCTGTGTGGAGGGTAAACTGTCGGACCACTACAATCCTCTGGACAATACGGTGAATCTGAGCCGAGATGTCTATTACGGCAACAGCATAATGGCTGCGGCAGTGGCTGCCCACGAATGCGGACACGCCGTACAGCATGCCGCAGGTTATGCGCCCGTCAGGCTGCGTTCGGCCCTGGTGCCCGTGGTGCAGTTCTCGTCACAGATTGTGACCTGGGTTCTGATAGCAGGAATCTTTATGATCCAGGTTTTTCCGGCACTCATGCTGGCAGGAATCGGTCTGTTCGCCCTGACCACGCTGTTCAGTTTCGTGACACTGCCTGTCGAGGTTGACGCCAGCAGCCGTGCACTCAGCTGGCTGCAGCAGTCATCAGTGACCAGCCGTGACACGATGGAGGGAGCCAAGGATGCTCTCAAGGCTGCGGCTTACACCTACGTGGTGGCTGCTCTCAGCTCTCTGGGCACCCTGATCTATTACATAATGATTTTTTCATCAAGAAGACGCTGATACAATGAAACCGTCAATTCCCAAGGGCACGCGTGACTTCACTCCGGTGGAGATGGCGCGCCGTAACTATATCTTTGATACAATCCGCGGAGTGTTCCGCCTGTTCGGATACCGTCAGATAGAGACTCCTTCCATGGAGAACCTGTCAACCCTGATGGGCAAGTACGGCGAGGAGGGCGACAAACTCCTGTTCAAGATTCAGAACTCAGGTGACTACATGAGCGGCCTGACCGACGAGGAACTGCTGTCACGCAACAGCCTCAAGCTGGCATCAAAGTTCTGCGAGAAGGGTCTGCGCTATGACTTGACCGTTCCTTTTGCACGCTTTGTGGTGATGCACCGAGAGGAGCTTCAGTTCCCCTTCAAGCGTTTCCAGATTCAGCCCGTATGGCGTGCCGACCGTCCGCAGAAGGGACGTTACCGCGAGTTCTACCAGTGTGATGCCGATGTCGTAGGCAGCGACTCACTGCTCTATGAGATCGAGCTCATCCAGATGATTGACACCGTGTTCAGCCGCTTTGGCGTGCGCGTGGCAATCAAACTGAACAACCGCAAGATACTGGCCGGAATAGCCGAGTCCATCGGCCAATCCGACAAGATAGTCGATATTACCGTAGCCATTGACAAGCTTGACAAGATTGGTCTGGACGGCGTGAATGCCGAGTTGGCCGAGAAGGGCCTGCCGCAGGATGCCATTGACAAACTGCAGCCCATCATCAAGCTGACAGGCTCCAACAGCGAGAAGCTGGATACCATTGCCACCGTTCTGGCAGGCAGTGAGACCGGACTCAAGGGAGTGGAGGAGTGCCGATTCATCCTGGACGGCGCAACCAGGCTGGGCCTTAAGAACCAGCTGGAGCTTGACCTGACACTGGCACGCGGCCTGAACTACTACACAGGCGCCATCTTTGAGGTCAAGGCTCTCGATGTGGAGATTGGCTCAATCAGCGGCGGCGGCCGTTATGACAACCTGACCGGCATATTCGGACTTCCGGGTGTGAGCGGTGTGGGCATCTCGTTCGGTGCCGACCGTATCTATGACGTTCTGAACCAGCTGGATCTCTATCCCAAGGAGGCACAGGGCGGCGTAAAGGTGCTGTTCCTGAACCTGGGTGACGATGAGGCTCAGTTCTGCCTCAAGCTTCTGGCTGAGCTCCGCGCTCACGGCATTCCCGCCGAGATATATCCGGACAACGCCAAGATGAAAAAGCAGATGGCCTATGCCAACGCCAACGCCGTTCCCTACGTAGCGATCGTGGGCAGCAACGAACTGGCTGAGGGAAAAGTCACTCTAAAGAATATGGAAACAGGTGAGCAGACTTTGGTGAGTGCGGACAAGATAGCGGAAATTTTAATTGAGAATTGAGAATTGAGAATTGAGAATTAACGCACCGCATGACCAATTCTCAATTTTCAATTTTCAATTCTCCATTCGGAATATGGAGGAGTTTGACATAAGACAGCAGCAACTCAACTCGGACAAGGAGCTGGATAACGCTCTTAGGCCGTTACGCTTTGACGATTTTGCCGGACAGGGCAAGATTGTGGAGAACCTGCGTGTCTTTGTGCAGGCAGCCCGCCAGCGCGGTGAGTCGCTTGACCACACCCTTCTGCACGGCCCTCCCGGCCTGGGTAAGACAACCCTGAGCAACATCATAGCCAACGAGCTGGGTGTGGGCTTCAAGATCACATCGGGCCCCGTGCTGGACAAGCCGGGTGACCTGGCAGGCATACTGACGTCACTTGAGCCCAAGGATGTGCTCTTTATCGACGAGATCCACCGCCTGTCGCCCGTGGTTGAGGAGTATCTCTACTCGGCCATGGAGGATTACCGCATCGACATCATGATTGACAAGGGTCCCAGCGCCCGCAGCATACAGATTGACCTGAATCCGTTCACCCTGATAGGTGCTACCACCCGCAGCGGTCTGCTTACTGCCCCGTTGCGTGCCAGATTCGGTATCAACATGCACCTGGAGTATTACGATGCCAAGACGCTGCAGAAGATCATCATGCGTTCGGCTGGCATCCTTGGTATACCGTGCGATGTGGATGCGGCAGCCGAGATAGCAGGCCGCAGCCGCGGAACGCCCCGTATTGCAAACGCCCTGCTTCGCCGTGTGCGTGACTTCGCCCAGGTCAAGGGCTCCGGCAGAATCACCCTTTCCATCGCAAATATCGCCCTTGAGGCACTTAATATTGACAAGTACGGTCTGGACGAGATAGACAACCGTATACTGACCACCATCATAGACAAGTTCAAGGGTGGTCCCGTGGGTATCGGCACAATAGCTACAGCACTGAGCGAGGATGCCGGCACCATTGAGGATGTTTACGAGCCGTTCCTGATACAGGAGGGCTTTTTGAAGCGTACGCCTCGTGGCCGTGAGGTGACCGACCTTGCATATAAGCATCTGGGCCGATCACGCTACGAATCCATGTCGGGCGACTTGTTTGACTGACGTTGCAGAAACGTTGCATTTTTTTTGCAGCGGTTTTGCAACAGGATAAATGTTTGCCCGGACCGGATAGGTCATATATTTGCCGGAGCAAACAGTAAAAAACAGAGGCTTATGAGATACCTTTTGAGAATAACGATTCTGACTATCATTATGACACTGACCTGTTCAACAGCCAGCGCTGACAAGTATTCACGCGCCTGGAAGAAGGTGGACAAACTCATTGAAAGTGATTTACCCGAGAGTGCCGCCAAGGAGATAAACGCTATCTGGGATATGTCAGTCAAAGACAACAACTCCCGTCAGATGCTCAAGAGCTTAGTGTATCTGACTCGTGTCAGGCAGACATCGGGTGAGAAACCTGTTACCGAGGGCATTGAACTGTTCCAGTCTCTTCTGCCCAAACTCAGGGTTCAGGAACATAAGGCCCTGTGTCATGCCTTCATTGCCAAAGGATATATCAGGTACAAGGAAAACAACCGCTACAGGCTGGAGAACCAGACTCCGTCCGATATTCCCAATCCTCCCATAGAGATGTGGACCCTCAAGATGATAACGGATACCATATGCTACCATCTGAACCAGTCCATTCTGCTGGCCGGCGATGTGGCGTCGGGCTATTACGAGGAGTTTTTCCCGGGAGGAAACAAGGACGGACTCAAACTGCGTCCGCAACTTGCCGACATGCTTATGGACGATGCCATGTCGGTCATGACCCGCGTAAGGCTTATCAAAAGCAAGCGTTCTTTCCTGGACGACGAGCGCCTGTACGGCAATGCCAACGGTTTCCTTCAGGCTGTAAGGGATCTGAAACCGGACGATCCGGATCTGTGGCAGTTCTACGTACTCAAGCTCCTTACACAGAACAACATGGGCTCCAAGCCCTCCATAAGGACTACGATAGACCTGAGGAGAATGAGACTGCTGGCCGAGTATCTGGACCAGAACTCCCCGGAATGGAACAGAAACTATGACAGATGGCTGCAGGGGTGCATAGACATGGCATCCGGCTATGAGAAAAAGGTCAAGTTCAGCACGCTGTTCTATTCGTTGGCAGCCGGTGAACTGGACAGGCATATATCCGATTTTGAGGATGATCCCGAAAAGATGTCCCAGATGCGCAGGACTGAGCATGACATCTGTGTCGCTGCGCAGAGGAAGTGGCCTAAGAGCGAAGGCGCCTTTGAGTGCATGAGGATAAGGAGAGGCATGGAGCGCCCCGGTCTGACGATGACGCGTGAGGGCGACTTTACCGTTGGAGAGCGTAACCTGGCCATGCTTACCTATAGGAACATCAATACCGCATACTTCAAGGTGGTGGAGGTTCCGAGCCAGTATACGGGCAAGAGCAACGAGGAACTTATACCCGATCTGAACCGCGCGACTGCAGTGGCCGAATGGAGCATGCGCCTGGAAGAGCATCATGACTGGCTGGATCACTATGTCATGGTGGATATACCGCCGGTTATGCAGGGATGCTATTATCTCATGGCCTCCACGGGTCCCTATTTCAATTCTACCGACAATATTGCGTTCGCCTATATGGAGTGCAACGGGCTGGGACTGGCACAGACGGTTGCCGGAAACGGTGCGTTCTCGGGCATTGTGGTCAATCTCAAGACAGGAGAGCCTGTGGGCTCATGCCGTTACACCGTATGGCAGGTCAACTACAGGAACGAGCTGGTTAAGGTTGCTACCCGAGGGTTCTCGGCCGATGACGGATTCATTTCGATCGAGGGTCTGGATGATGGCAATTACAGGATAGAAATGGAGCAGGGCGCAAACAGGGGTAACTCCACATTCTATGCGCCCTGGTCAGGCGATATACCCGACCGTAATACCTTGCGGCTGTTCACGGACCGTTATACCTACCTGCCCGGTGACTCGGTGCAGTTTACAGGCATCGAATACTTCTCGGACGGTTATAACAGAGGCCGCGTGCAGAATCAGCGTACCATTGATGTCATGTTCAGGGACATCAACTGGAAAGTGATAGAAAGGGTTACGCTCACCACAGACAGCATGGGCGTTATAAAGGGCTCGTTCAGGATTCCTGAGAACGTGGTGCCCGGAAGGGCTACGCTGTCGGCTACCGGAAGGGATGACGCCTGCAACTGCAGCAAGGCCATAAATATTGAGTCGTTCCGCCAGCCCAAGTTTGAGGTCAAGCTTGACAATCTCACCGAGACTCCGCACTACAACAGTACCATACGGATAAACGGACATGCAGAATCGCTGACGGGCGTACCGGTAGACGGGGCGAAGGTGATTTGGAACGCGTGCATATCGGCCTATTCGGTCCATCCGTTCAGTGTAAGAGACGGCGACGGCGGTGTCAGGATAGGAAACGGTGAGACCAAGACCGGCAGTGACGGTGGGTTTGTGATAGACCTGACCGTTCCGGACGGCATGCTTATCAGTGATGACTGTCTGGTAACCGTATTCGCGCAGGTTACGGATCTGAACGGCGAGACACATGACCGCAACCTGACCTTCAACGTGGGCGTCAGAAACAATATAACCGTAGACAGCCGAATTATCAGTAACGCCAACGGAATGGGTCTGGACATGGATGTATGGCTCTGGTCCGGCAATGCCGTGAACGGCAATGTACATGTCAATGTGAGCCGTCTGCTTATGGAGCCCAGACTGCTGCCCCTGCCGTTCAGCGTATCGGGCAAAAGGATGATATCGGAACTGACCAGGATAACCGATAACCAGAACCTGAGGGAACGTTTCAAGCGTTACGGATTTGACTTTGTAACAGAGCCCACGGTGAGCCAGGTGGTTCTTGACTGTGATGTAAAGGTTATGTCCGATGCAGGAGGTCATGTGAGCCTGGATGGGCTTGAATCAGGTATATACAGGATCACTGCCACTTCCGGTGAGGCCGATGAATATGAGGAGATAAAGGTGCTGGTCAGGGATGACGACTACAACTTGGTACCTCAGAATGAATACCTGTGGTGCGACGGCTACGGATCGGGTGAACTCAAAGCCGAGGTGGGTGACACCGTGAAACTCAGGGTATCCAGTTGCCTGCCCGGCGCGGTGATACACTATTTCGTGGAGAACAGGTTCGGCACGTGCGGCTATGGCTCTATCCGTACCAATGGAAAACAGCAGACAATAAGCATCCCCGTAACCGATGAGATGAAGGGAATGTTTGCTGTGGATCTGGGTCTGGCTTACCAGGGTTATACGGAGAACAAATCCGTCGTATATACGGTTCAGGACCGCAGCAAGCAGTTGGATGTGGAGCTGGTTACGTTCCGTGACATGCTTGAGCCTGACAGCAGGGAGGAGTGGAAACTCCGTGTGACGGACGCGAAGGGTAATCCCGTGGTGGCCGCAATAATGATGGATATGTTCGATTCGGCACTGGACCGTTACGGACATAACATATGGTTCTTTATGCCTTGGAGTCGGGTTTATGTGGGCACGGACAATCTGTTCCAGAGCCGATACCGTTACTTCAGTCTGTACCAGCCGTGGATAAAGGCCGAGACAGGGTTGGTATACAAAGGTAAGATAGCCATTACCGGAACTCTTATGGATCCGTTCAACTACTACCCGTCACATATGTTCGAGGGTGTAGGCATTACCGTTGTCGATGAGGCTCTTCAGGGTCGGGTTGCCGGACTTGACATTGTGTTTGATTCGGGTAATCTGGGTGCCCGCAGCAATATGAAATTGCGCGGTGTCGGCGCTGAGATGAGTCAGGCCGGTGTCATGATGACAGGCGCGGATGACGGATTGGAGGAGAGTATCCTGGACGAGGTCGTGACCGACGGGGATTACGCACCCGTAACCCTGCGTACCGATATGAATGCTACGGGCCTGTTCGAGTATCTGGTTACCGACAAGGACGGTTATGCCACCGTCCGATTCGATGCCCCGCAACTGCTCACCCGCTGGAACCTGCAGGGATTCGCTTTCACCGACTCGCTGCTGACAGGCAGTTTCAGGGAGACGGTAACAACGCGCAAGCAGATAATGGTGGAGCCGTCGGCCCCAAGGTTCCTGCGTCAGGGTGACCGTATGGAGTTTACCTTCAAGGTGAGCAACCTGACCGATAAGGATGTCAAGGCCAAACTGAGCCTGACCTTTACCGATGCGTTGACAGGAAAGACTCTCAAACTGATCGAGGGACTGGGTTCCAAGACGGTAACCGTTCCGGCCAACGGAAGTATAGGATCCGGATTCACTGTTAACGTGCCTGCAGGACTGACTGCTGTCACCTATCGTATCACAGCACAGACTACCGGTCACAGTGACGGTATGCAGGAGACCATCCCGGTTCTGTCCAACCGCACTCAGGTGGTACAGGCCCAGCCGCTCTTCAACAACGGTCAGGAGATGCGCAAGTTCGTGTTCGGCGAGTTGGCCGGACTGCGTTCCAACACCATTGCCGATGAGCAGCTTGTGCTGGAGTACAGTGCCAGCCCCATATGGTATGCCGTTCAGGCCCTGCCTTCACTCATCATACTGGATGATCCCAGTAATCTGCGCCTGTTCCACCGCTATCTGGGTGCCTCCATATCGGACAATCTGAGCAGCCGTTATCCTGCCATCCGCGATATGCTTGACGAGTGGAGTAACCTGCCTGCGTCGGAGTGGGAGACCCAACTGGAGCGTAACGAAAAACTCACAGGAACACTTATGGAGGAGACTCCCTGGCTGTGCAACTCCGTCAACGAGCAAGTACGTCTGCGCTGGCTGGCCAAATCGCTCGGCACCGCCGATATGAAGACTGTCATGCAGGAGGCTTTGAACAGGCTGCTTGCCTCTCAGCTTCCCGACGGAGGATGGCCGTGGATAGAAGGATCACCGTCAAATATAGGCATCACCCGGGAGATAATCCAGGGCTTTGGCCTGCTTATTGAAAACGGTGTGGTCGAGCCTTCTGAGGAAATAGTCAGGGCAGTGGAAAAGGGTCTGAACTATATAGACTCATATATCTACGATATCTGCTACAACTTTGAGAACAGGTCCAGGTTTATCGGTTACAGCGAACTGGACTATCTGATTACGCGTTCGTATTTCCAGCAGTATAAGTTCATCGGCAACACACGTGAAAGTTACAGGTATTTCCTGGATCTTGCTCAGGAGGCCGATACCCATAATATGCCTCTCAACTTCCGTGCTCAGCTGGCTCTGCTCATGTCGCGTCTGGGCAAGAACGACAAGGCAAAGGAGATTGCCGCCTCACTGGTGGAGCGTTCGCTCTACAGTGATGAGATGGGACGGTACTGGCGTGACAACGCCGCAGGTGTGCTCCGCAGCGAGGCTCCTGTCGAGAATCAGTCCCTGATAATACGCGTGCTGCTTGCCACCGGTTTCAGGACCCAGGCAGTAGAGGCTGCTCGATGGCTGCTTAAACAGCGTCAGACAACCTCCTGGGGCTCCTCGCCCTCGACTGCCGCTGCCGTAGTGGCACTGATGGCTACCGGTGGTGATGCACAGCTGGAATCGGATCCCGACATAACCATATATGTGGGCAAGGAGGCCGTCAAGGCATCGGACTCAAAGGCTACGGGCGGTTATACCACCCATACCTGGCAGGGTCCCATCGGCCGTGACAAGGCCGATATCACGGTGGAGAGCAAGACTCCGGGTATTAGTTGGGGTGCGGTATACCGTATCTTTACCGAGGAGATGGAGAAGGTTGAGTCCAACGGAAGCGGCATGACCCTGAAGCGTACCATATGGCGTGTGGTCCATGGCGATACGGGTGACCGCCTTGAGCAGGTGGACAGGAATACCAGACTGCGTACCGGTGATGTTCTGAGAGTGCAGTTCGATATCAGTACGGACCGTAACCTGGAATACGTCCAACTGTCGGATATGCGTGCCGCCACCGTGGAGCCGGTAAGTACCGCTGCCGGATACAGATACAACTGGCGTGACGACATAGGTTACTACGATGCTCCGGGCAATACCCGCAACGTATTCTATATAGAACGTCTGAGCAAGGGATCCTATCGTCTGGAGTATGAGGTCAAGGTTCAGAAACCGGGTCGCTTCAATGCGGGCATCGCCGTGATCCAGTGTCTCTACGCTCCCCAGTTCCGGGCAACCACCACTTCGGCCACGCTCACGGTTGAAGAGTGATTCTTGAGGATGCCACCAGACGGTCGTAGGTGGTGCCGAATACCGTAATCTGCCCGTCCCGGCTGAATCCCGAACGGGTGTAGAGCCGGTATGCGGTGTCGTTGTCGGGGTCGACGGCTATGGTGGCCAAGGGTATTCCAGCCTGGTCGCGCTGGCGGAACATCTCCTGTATCAGGGCCGATGCAATTCCCCTGCGTCGGAACTCCGGAAGTACGGAGAGCGAGTCCAGATAGAACTCTCCGGGGGCGGCTTCATCGTCCATCTTGAAGTAATCATCGCCTACGTATATTCGGATCATGGGGAAAGTGATGTCGCGCATGCTTCGGTATCGGGCGCCGTCATAGGCTACCATCATACCGGCAGGCACGCCGTCGTAAAGCGCTATCGTGGCGTTCCGCCAGCTGTAGAGCGTATCTTCGCGGCGCGAGATGCCGGCCAGATGCTCTATGTGGCTGTCATCGGTCTCTTCGATATGCAGTGCGCGGAGCACGTTTTCGGCTATGAAACGCGCATCGTGGGCAGTAGCTTTCCTTAGTGATATCTTTTCGTTCATAGTGGGGCAAATGTACGCAAATTTGTGGTATCTTCGCGAATAATAATGTTCGGGCGCGTATGGTACTTAACTGGATCTGGATTTCGTTCTTTCTGATAGCTTTCGCAGTGGCTGTCATAAGGCTTTGCATGGGTGATGCAAGCGTGTTCCAGGAGATTATGGACTCCACCTTTTCGTCGGCCAAGACTGGTTTTGAGATTTCGCTTGGTCTGACCGGCGTGCTCTCGCTCTGGCTGGGCATTATGAAGATAGGCGAGAAGGGCGGACTGGTGAATACCTTTGCCCGTTGGCTGAGCCCCGTGTTCTCGCGTCTGTTCCCCGATCTGCCCAAGAATGATCCCGCCTACGGCCATATCTTTATGAACGTGGCCGCCAATATGCTGGGACTGGACAACGCGGCCACCCCAATGGGACTAAAGGCCATGGAGCGCATGCAGGAACTCAACAAGACCAAGGATGTGGCATCCAATCCCATGATCATGTTCCTGGTGCTCAACACATCGGGTCTTACTCTGATCCCGGTGAGCGTGCTTGTGTACCGCGCACAGATGGGTGCCGCACAGCCTGCCGACGTTTTTGTTCCCATACTGCTGGCTACATTCTTCTCCACACTGGTGGGCCTGCTGGTTACATGCTTTATCCAGAAGATACGTTTCGACAAGGTGCTGATTGGCTTTGTGGGCGGACTTAGCGTGATTGTGGCCCTTATCATATGGGGCTTCTCACAGCTTCCGGCCGTCAAGATAGGCCCGGTGTCCACATCGGCAGCCAACATCATACTTTTTGTTGTGATAATAGGGTTTATCATATCGGGCGTAAGGGCCAAGATAAATGTATACGAGGCGTTTGTGGAAGGAGCCAAGGACGGCTTCACCACTGCGGTCAAGATAATACCGTACCTGGTTGCCATACTGGTGGGTATCGGCGTGTTCCGTGCATCGGGAGCCATGGACGCCGTGGTTAACGGTGTGGGTTGGTGTGCCGATAAGTGCGGACTGGACAGCCAGTTCGTGGGCGCTCTGCCTACTGCTCTCATGAAGCCCCTGTCGGGCGGTGGCGCACGCGGCCTGATGATCGATGCCATGACCACATACGGGGCCGATTCGTTCACCGGCCGTCTGGCATGCCTGTTCCAGGGCTCCACCGACACCACGTTCTACATACTGGCAGTATACTTTGGAAGCGTCAATATCAAGAACACCCGCCATGCCGTGGGCTGCGGACTGCTGGCCGACCTGGCCGGTATTGTGGCGGCAATATTCCTGGCATACCTGTTCTTTGCATAAATAAGAAAACCCAAAAATATCATGATAGAGTTCATACTTGAGAATGTAAAAATGCCTAAACTGGACCGGAAGGCGGTAAAGGCGTGGATTACCGCCGTGGCCGCCACCTATCAGGGCCGCAAGGTGGGTAACCTTAACTACATATTCTGTAACGATGACCGTATACTGGAGGTCAACAGGGAGTTCCTGGGACACGACTACTATACGGATATCATTACCTTCGACTACAGTGAGCCCGGTGTGGTGAGCGGTGACATGTACATCAGCCTGGATACTGTTGAGAGTAACAGTTTCAAGTTCCATACGTCTATGGATAAGGAACTGATGAGAGTGATCATTCACGGGGTGCTGCATCTGTGCGGCATCAACGACAAAGGACGCGGGGAGCGGGCCATCATGGAGGCTGCCGAGAACCGTGCCCTTGACATGTGGTACAAGAAACAATTCTGACAGATGAGAAAGATACTTATTATACCCGCTTTCCTGCTGCTCACTGCGGTTCCGGTGCAGAAGGCCGCCGCTCAGAGCCGTCTTTCGGAGAGCGCTTCAAGGCTGCTGGACGAATGCCGTACCCTGTTCAGCCAGGGCGACTACAATGCCGCAGGCCCGGTGCTGGACGAGTGGGCCAAGAGAGCCACCGAACAGAGTCTTGCCCTGACCGAGGAGGTTGAGTTCATGCAGGTGGTGATAGATGCCGAACGTGACCTTACCACGGCCATGCCCGCCATCCAGATATTCATGTCCAAATATCCGCAGTCCATATACAACAACAGGCTGCTGGCACTCATGGGATCGTCCCACTTCTCGCTCCATGAGTACGCCGAGGCCATTGAGTGCTTCGATGAGTGCGACCCCCTGCTGCTCGAGGAGAAGGATTGCCTCCGCATGGTTCGTCACAATGCCATATCGCTTATCCGCTGTGGCCGTATCCAGGAGGGCTACATGCAGCTCAGCATTCTGGAACGTATGGTCGATGATCCATCTGAGGACGATGACATAGTTTTCTATAAGGCCTATGTGAATTATGTGAACGAAAAGACCGATTCTGCAATAGAGGACTTTGAGTACTTGCTCCAGTCTATGAATTCTGTCCACGCCCAGGAGGCCGAGCTCTATCTGGCTGATATGTATCTGCAGATAAACGGATTCGATAAGAAAGCCTATGAGACCGCCAAGCGTATGGTTGACGAGTGCGAGGATCCCATACTGGAGGCCGAGGCCGAGCGTATTCTGGGTGAGTACTGGTACCGTCACGGCGACTATGCCCAGGCTGCCGACCTGCTGACAAGCTACCTGGCTCAGGACATAAGTGCCGATGTACGTCATGACAGGTATCTGCTGGGTCTGGCCTGCTTCAATACGGGCGATATGGACGGAGCGATCGGGAACCTGTCAAGGGTGGCCGATGCCGAGGATCAGATGGCACAGAACGCCGCGCTGCACATAGGACTGGCCGCCCTGAACAAGAAGGACAATGAGATGGCCCGCATATGGTTCGAGAGAGCCTCATCGCTGCCCGGCAACCCGTCGGTCAGGGAGCAGGCGCTCTACAACTACGCCATGATCATTCACGAGACATCGTACTCGCCGTTTGCCGAGTCGGTGACATCGTTCGAGCGTTTCCTGAATGATTTCCCCAACTCCAAGTATGCCGATCAGGTGAGCAGCTACCTGGTAGATGAATATATGAGCACCACCAGCTATGACGCCGCCCTGACATCGATTGACAAGATTAAGAGCCCCGGAGCCTCCATACAGGCTGCCAAGATGCAGCTCCTGTACAACAAGGCCATGGACCTGATGGCCGCCGGACAGTACGACAACGTACCCGACATCCTGAGCTCGGTGATATCCTTGGACCGTTATGACCACAACACCGCTGTGGAGGCTACCTTCTGGCGCGGTGAGGCCTATTACCGGCTGGATGACCTGACACGTGCCGAGGCCGATTACCGCCGCTATCTGGCCCATCTCTCGGGCAAGGTTACCAAGTGCAGCGGACTGGCCAACTACGGAATGGGCTATATGATGTTTGACCGTGAGGAGTACGACCAGGCATACCGTTACATGAGGAGCGTCATCGAGACCTCCACAAAGGCCGGACTGAGCGCCGATATCGTGGCCGATGCGAGCCTGCGTGCCGCCGACTGCATGTTCTACCGCCGCCAGTATGACCAGGCCAAGGAGTACTACAGCATGGCTGTCAACCTGAACCGTCAGGTAGGTGACTATGCGATCTACCAGATAGCGCTGGTGGATGGTCTGCAGCGTAACTATAAAGGCAAGATACAGGATCTGGAGCGTCTGGTTGAGGGTTATCCCGAATCGCCTTACCTGGCATCGGCTCTCTACGAGGAGGGACGTGCATATCAGCAGATCGACAGGCAGGAGGAGGCCATCAAGGTGTTTGGAAGAATCATCTCGGACTATCCCTCAACTGACCTGGCCCGCAAGGCAGCCGCCGAGACTGCTCTGATATATTACCAGACCGACCGTTACGACGAGGCCATCAAGGCCTACAAGGAGGTTGTGGCCAGCTATCCGGGCAGCGACGAGGCACGCACCGCTCTGGTGGACCTAAAGTCCATCTATGTGGAGAAGGGTGACGTGAATGCCTACGTGGAGTATACGCAGTCCGTACAGGGCGCCGCTCCCATTGCGGCAACCGAGCGTGACTCACTTATGTATACCGCCGCCGAGGGACTCTTCAGCCGCGGCTCGAAGGCCGAGGCCAAGGAACGTTTCAAGGAGTACCTGACTCAGTTCCCCAACGGCGCCTTTGCAGTTAACGCATGGTATTACCAGGGCCTGCTGCTTGAGGAGGAGAACGATTACGACAAGGCTTACGAGAGCTTTATGCGCGTGGCCGCCAACGAGAACAGCCGCTTCTCGGAGAGTGCACTGGATCATGCCGCCCAGATGGCATGGACGGTGGGTGACTGGGAGACCGCCATGGATACCTATATCCGGCTGAACGACAAGACCACCAACGCCGAGCGCCAGAAGCGCAGTCTCTACTGCATAGTAAGCAGCGCCGGTAAGATTGACGAACACGAGGCTGTACTGCTCTATGCCGACAAGGCCCTGCAGATGCAGCTCTCAAACGACCAGGCCACCGAGGTGAAGTACCGCAAGGCCAAGGCCCTGTTGCGCGGAAGCAAGCGTGCCGATGCACGCGGTCTGCTGGAGGAACTCTCCAAGGATACCCGTTCACAGTACGGCGCCGAGTCGGATTACCTGCTCAGCCAACTGTTGTTTGACATGGGCGACAAGGCGGGTGCCGAGAAGGTGATAATGGATTTCATCAAGGAGGGTACACCCCATATGTACTGGCTGGCCCGCAGCTTCATACTGCTGAGCGACATCTACAAGTCGCAGGGTAAGGATGTGGAGGCACGTCAGTATCTGCTTTCGCTCAAATCCAACTATACCGAGAGTGATGACATTGCACAGATGATAGAGGATAGACTTGACTGATTTATGAAGAAAAGAACAATACTTGCAATAATGGCTGCCGTATGCTGGTCGGCCGCATACGCACAGGAGGCACTCCCCTCCAGGTCACTGACCATCGAGGGCGCCTATAACCCCACCGTTTCCAAATCCGAGAAGATAATGCCCGTTCCGGAAAAGCCCGTATCGGACCGCAAGGCATCGGCCGTGACATATCTGACCGATACCAACCCGCTTACCGGAATGAAACGCAATCCCATGGGCGCATTCGCCCAGAACTCGGACGATGTAATCACTCCGGATTATTACGGACTGGTAAGGTTCGGCTACGGACTCCGCAATATCCATGACGGAGTGCTGGACTTTGGATGGAAGATATCCGAGAAGGATCAGCTTCTGGTATCCGGCCTGATGGATGCATGGTCAACTAAGACGGTGGATGACTGGAAATCCCGTATGCTCAACGGCGATCTGACCGCTCTCTATTCGCACCGTTTTGATGCCTTTACCCTGAACGTGGACGGAGCGCTGGGTTACTCGCACTTCAACTACATGGAGGGTGTGAACATGACTCCTGCACAGAAGGACCTGAGCAGCCTGCTGCAGAAGACCGGACGTGAGCGTCTGGGCGTATCGGCCACAGGCGGAAACGACACCGTTGACTGGCATGCCGGAGTGGCCATGGAGTGGCTCTCGCGCAACGGACTGGATATAGCCGGAACAAAGAGGGACAACAGGGAGTTCCTGATTCGTCTGGAGGGCGGCATTACACTGCCTCTGATGGGCGGAACAGGCGGACTGGAGTACCGTCAGAAGATGGCTTCGTACCACTGGCAGGGTCTGTACGGCTTTGACTACTCATGCTTTACCACCGTGACTGTGACCCCCTTCTGGAAATATACATGGCGCGGCATTGACGCCAACCTGGGTGTGAACGTGGATTTCCGTTCGGGTCCTGGTTACGCACTGCTGTTCTCACCCATGGCTACGGCTTCGTACAGACTGAACGACAGCTTCAAGCTTATAGCCGGAGTGACCGGCGGATTGGAGGACAACAACATGCGCCGTCTCTCAGAGATCTCTCCCTACTGGTCGGAGGCCGCCCGCATCAAGGACGGGTACACCCTGTTTGACGCATCGGCCGGTGCATCGTACAGCCAGGGAACATGGCTCTCCCTGTCGGCTAAGGGCGGATACCGTCATACCCTGGACGAGTTGTTCCAGACTCTGGATAACAACATGATAGTGACATCTTACCTTAAGCAGGAGACCATGGATGTCTTCTACGTCCGTCTGGATGCCGACATGCTCTTTGCCGACCGTGCCCAGGTCAAGATGGATGTGACCTGCAACGGATACACCGGCAAATACACTCCGGGCGTGCTGGCCCTGAAGCCTGTGATTGACGCTTCGCTGTTCGGTAAGGTGAACATCATACCGGGTCTGGACGCCATGCTTACATACCGTGCCATGAGTTTCAGCAAGATTGCCGGAACACGCATGCCTATGGTTAACGATGTGGCTCTCACGGTGGATTACGACTTCCGTCCCAACCTGTCACTCTATGTTACCGGCAACCGTCTGGCAGGAGGTGACTGGTTCTATTATGCAGGATACCGTTCGCTAAAACCCTCGGTGATGGTGGGAGCGACTTACAGGTTCTGAGGGGCGCGTCTCTTTTTTATTAATTTATAATTAATAAGGTGGACGGACTGAATTTTTTATGTCCGTCCACCTTCTATATATCTTTTTTTTATTCTACTTTTGCCGCGCTTTTAATACGGAAAACCATGCAGAAGAATCTTGTAATAGTTGAGTCTCCGGCCAAGGCCAAGACAATCGAAAAGTTTTTGGGACCGGACTATAAGGTGATGTCGAGCTACGGACACATCTGCGATCTCAAGAAAAAGGACCTGAGCATCAATATAGATACGTTTGAACCCATATATGAAATACCTACCGATAAGAAGAAGGTGGTAAGCGAACTCAAGGAGGCAGCCAAGAAGGCCGAGATGGTCTGGCTGGCATCCGATGAGGACCGCGAGGGAGAGGCCATCAGCTGGCATCTGTTCGAGACACTGGGACTCAAGCCCGGTAACACCAAGCGTATAGTATTCCACGAGATTACCAAGAACGCCATACTCCACGCCATCGAGACCCCGCGTGACATTGATACCAATCTGGTATATGCACAGCAGGCCCGTCGCGTTCTGGACCGCATAGTAGGTTTCAAGCTTTCACCTATCCTTTGGCGCAAGGTCAAGCCGTCTCTTTCGGCCGGCCGCGTACAGTCGGTAGCTGTAAGGCTTATTGTGGAGCGTGAGCGCGAGATAAAGAGCTTTGTACCCGAGGCATCATACCGCGTAGTGGCCCTGTTTCGTCAGGAGGGTGCCGGCGAGGTTCGTGCCGAGTACAACGACCGCTTCAAGACCAAGGAGGAGGCATACGCCTTCCTTGAGAAGTGCAAGGGTGCCGAGTTCAAGGTAAAGGAGATAACCACCAAGCCTCTCAGAAAACTGCCTGCAGCGCCATTCACCACATCGACCATGCAGCAGGAGGCAACCCGCAAGTTCGGATTCACCGTTATGCAGACCATGATGCTTGCACAGCGTCTGTATGAGTCAGGTAAGATCACATACATGCGTACCGACTCGGTGAACCTTTCAACCCTGTGCATAGACTCATGCCGCAAGGTGATATCGGAGTCCATGGGTAGCGAGTATGTTAAGAGCCGCCAGTATACACAGAAGGCCAAGGGCGCCCAGGAGGCACACGAGGCTATCCGTCCTACATATATGGAGAACCAGTCGATCGACGGCACAGCTCCCGAGAAGCGTTTGTACGAGCTTATCTGGAAACGCACCATCGCATCCCAGATGGCCGATGCCGAGACCGAGAAGACAACCGTATCCATATCGGCCAGCAAGATTGACGGCGAGTTCATCGTTACCGGCGAGACTGTAAAGTTTGACGGTTTCCTGCGCGTATACCGCGAGAGCCGCGACGACGATGCCGCCGAGTCACAGGAGGTTCAGGGTCTGCCGGAGTTCAAGAAGGGCCAGGCTCTGGAGTTCAGCCAGATATCGGCCTTTGAGCGTTTCACACAGCATCCGCAGCGTTTCAACGAGGCTGCTTTGGTGCACAAGATGGAAGAGCTGGGTATAGGACGTCCTTCAACATACGCTCCTACCATCGGAACCATACAGCAGCGTGAGTATGTGCTGCGTGAGGATATCGAGGGCAGCAAGCGCGAGTGCGACATGCTGCGCCTGGAGAACGGCGAGATCAAGGAGCAGACCATCACCGAGGTCTACGGAACCGAGAAGTCAAAGCTTGTTCCCACCGACATAGGCATGGTGGTCAACGATTTCCTGATTGAGTATTTCCCCGACATAATGAACTACAACTTTACCGCTCAGGTGGAGAAGGAGTTCGATGACATAGCCGAGGGCGATAAGCAGTGGAAGAGCGTTATCAGCACCTTCTACGATAAGTTCAGCCCGGCAGTAAACAGCGCCATGACCCTCAAGAACGAGCATAAGGTGGGCGAGCGTGTTCTGGGTATCGATCCCATCTCGGGCAAGCCCGTATCGGTTAAGATAGGCCGTTACGGCCCCATCGTACAGATTGGCAGCGCCGAGGATGAGGACAAGCCCCGCTTTGCACAGATGAAGAAGGGCCAGACCATCGAGACCATCACCCTGGACGAGGCTCTGGAACTGTTCCGTCTGCCGCGCACCCTGGGTGAGTTCGAGGGTACCGAGGTAAGCGTCGGTACAGGACGCTTCGGCCCCTATATCCGTCACGACAAGTTCTATGTATCCATCGGCGGTGTGGCCGATCCCTTGACCATCACACTGGATGAGGCTGTAAAGATGATCGTGAACAAGCGTGAGTCGGAGTCAAAGAAGGTGCTCAAGTCATTCCCCGGCAATCCCGACATGGAGATCATGAACGGCCGTTACGGCGCTTACATAGCTTATCAGGGCAGCAACTACAAGATCCCCAAGAGCTCCGATCCCACAACCCTTACCGAGGAGGAGTGCCAGGAGATCATCAAGCGCCAGATTGAGAAGACCGGTTCGGCACCCAAGCGCAGAATCTTCAAGACAAAGAAATGATAAGGGTCTTCCTGATGGGCTTCATGGGAGCCGGCAAGACAACCTTGGGAAAGGCTTTGGCCAAGGACCTGGGTGTCTCGTTCATAGACCTGGACCAGTATATCGAGGCACGCTACATGAAGAGCGTGAGTCAGATATTCGCTACACGCGGCGAGCAGGGGTTCCGTGAGATAGAGAGCCGCATGCTTCATGAGGTGGGCGAGTTCGACAACGTGATAGTTTCGTGCGGCGGTTCCACTCCGCTCATTGGAGACAACATGGAGTACATGCTCTCCCAAGGACAGACGGTCTACCTTAAGTGCAATAACGACACTCTTGTACGCCGTCTCAAGGTGGCTCGTTCGCAGCGTCCTCTGATTGCCTCCAAGACCGATCCGGAACTTGAGGCCTTTATAGAGAGCGAGACCGCACGCCGTGAGCCCGGATACCTGAAAGCCCGGTTCATCTGTCCCGGTGACCGTCTGGAGAGCCGCGGCCAGATATCGGAAACTATTGAATACATTGAAAACCTTTTGGATCTGAAAAAGAATTGACCATATATGAAAGAGTCACTTGTCATAGTAAAGGTGGGCGGCAAGATAGTAGAGCAGCCCGATACTCTGGAGCGTCTGCTTAACGACTTCAAGGCCATTCCCGGCAAAAAGCTGCTGGTTCACGGCGGAGGACGTTCGGCAACTGCCATGGCTGCCCGTCTGGGCATTGAGAGCAAGATGGTGGACGGACGCCGTATCACCGATTCCGATATGCTGGATGTGGTTACTATGGTCTATGGCGGCCTGGTGAACAAGAATATCGTGGCCAAGCTGCAGGCAGAGGGTATTAACGCCATCGGTCTGACCGGTACCGACTGCAACGTGATGCGTTCCGACAAGCGCCCTGTAAAGGATATCGATTATGGCTTTGTCGGTGATCCCAAGGAGGTGAACGCCGAGTTCCTGGCCAACCTGATAGAGAAGGGTATAGTTCCGGTGCTCGCACCCCTTACCCATGACGGCAAGGGACAGCTGCTGAATACCAATGCCGATACCATTGCCGGTGAGGCAGCCAAGGCTCTGGCACGTCTGTTCAAGGTTACCCTGATTTTCTGCTTTGAAAAGCCGGGCGTGCTGCTGCACGAGGATGATGACAACAGCGTTATACCTTACATATCATATTATGATTTCCCGCGCCTGGTGCAGGACGGTACCATAAGCGGCGGTATGATTCCCAAGATACAGAATGCGTTCAACGCACTGCAGGCCGGTGTATCATCGGTTCTGATTACACAGGCGCAGTCGCTGGACAAGCTTACAGGTACTACGATTGCCCTGTAAGATTACTTCTCGTAATTATTTCCGCTGAAAGCTCCCTTAGAGCCTGTCTGCTCACTCTGAGCGACGGGCTCTTTCTGTATATCGGCCTGATTGCTGCGGGCAAAGTAGCGGACAAGCCAGATAGTGGTTCCTACGGTGACAAGGATGGTGGCTGTAAGCAGTAACATGCCGAGCGGGCTGGCCAGCTCAATCTCGGAATCCGAACCGATCCTCATTGTAATAAAGGAGATGCTGTTGTTGAGAATATGTATGCAGATGGGCACAAGCAGGCTGCCGGTCTTGCAGTAGAGCCAGCCCAGAACAATACCGGCAGGCATGGCGAAGACCACCTGGATGGGGTTTACGTGTATTACCGAGAATATGGCAGCCGAGATGATAATACCCCACCACATGCTGTGGGTGAGTTTGCGCATCTCCTTGAGGATGACGCGGCGCATCATCATCTCCTCCATTATGGGGCCTATTATGCACATACCCAGGAAACCGCTCCATGACTGGGTCATAATCTGGAACTGATCCTCCAGGATGTTGGGCAACTGGATGGGCTGGGCAAGTAGGTCAACCGCGAACATGGCGCACATGCCCATCACGACCGATATCAGGAACAGATCGGCCGGAACAGTCTTGAACAGTTCCTTGAAGCGGCAGTATCTCATTATGAGAAGGACCACTATTACGATAAAGTCCGATATAAGGAGCGCAGGCGCAAGGATGGAGGTTACAGCCTCGCCCTTGATCATTGCTGCGATAACACCTATCAACGAAATCAGTACCTGGGTGCCGAACCAGACAGCCAGGGTTGTGACGGTCCTTCTGATCTTTCTCATATGTCCTTATTTTATAGTTAGCATTACCTGATTGCGGTCCGACTCCAGCTGGGCTGCCAGCTCCTGGGGTGACTCAAAGCGGCGCTCGGGGCGCAGGAAATCCACGAACTCGAGTGTGAGCTCATGGAAATAGATATCGCGGTCAAATCCCAGCAGGTGGGCTTCGATGGTACGGGCCTTGCCCTGGAATGTGGGGCGGAAACCTATGTTGAGCATGGCGGGCCATGTCTCGCCGTCAACAGTGGCAAGGGCGGAGTAGACTCCGTCGGCCGGCATCTGCATGAATTCGCAGTAGGGGCCCAGGTTTGCGGTGGGGAATCCCATCTTTCGTCCGTTCTGCAGACCGTGTATGACGGTTCCGGTTATGGTGTAGCGGTATCCCAGCATGGCGTTGGCAGCCTTGACATTGCCGGCCACCAGTTCGCGGCGTATGCGTGAGCTGCTTATGGGGCTGCCATCGTGAAGGTATGCAGTGGCGGGTATCACCTCCATTCCTATCTCCCGGCCTATACGCTTGTAGTCGTCGACGGTCAGGTTGGTGTCATGGCCGAAGTGGTGGTCATGTCCTACCAGCAGGGTGCACACTCCGAGTCTCTTCTGCAGGAAATCGGTCATAAAGCTGCGTGCGTCCATGGCGGCAAGAGCCGTGGTGAAGTGGAGCGGGAAGCAGTAGTCTATGCCGGTCTTTTCCAGCAGTTTCATCTTGTCCTCCGGGTTGGAGAGCAGACGTGGGCGGTAATCGGACTGAAGGATCTGGCGCGGATGCTCGGGAAATGTTATGGCCATGCTCTTGAGGCCGCGCTCCGCAGCTGCGTCCATGAGTTCGTGCAGCAGATGCACGTGTCCCAGGTGGACTCCGTCAAAGAAGCCTATCGTAGCGGCGTATCTGTTGTTCTGCGGCTCGGGTATGGTCATGTGCTTGAATGAGTTGTTTACAGTCTGCAAAATTAGTGAAGATGCGCGGGCTACGGGAATTTTTTGTTCCAAAACTTTGCAAATTCGGGTTATTGAAGTACTTTTGCACCCGAATGAAGCAGTCGGCTAAGGCCGATGATTCTTTCTCCGGGCTTTTAGCTCAGTTGGTTAGAGCAACAGACTCATAATCTGGAGGTCCTAGGTTCAAGCCCTAGATGGCCCACAAAAAAACCATCCAAGAAAATTGGATGGTTTTTTTATTGGCCATCTGGGGCTGGCATTATTTTTTTAGTCAAAAACGAAAATTTTTAGTTTAAAATTTGGAAACGAAAAAAATTAGTTTTATGTTTGCAGTGAACTTTGGTTATGATTTTATCATTGTGCATGAAAACTTACTTTTATAAGATATGAAGAAACTGACTAAAAAAGAAGAGGTTATCATGAACTGGTTCTGGGAGAAGGGACCGCTTTATGTAAAGGAGCTTCAGGAGTTGTACCCTGAGCCTCAGCCTCATTTCAATACTCTGTCCACGCAGGTACGTACATTGGAATCAAACGGTTATCTGAGTCATGAATCCATAAGCGGTTCTTTCAGATACTATCCGGCTGTCAGCCGCAGGAACTATAACGAGATGAATCTTGACAGTCTGATAGGTAAATGTTTCAATAATTCGTATCTTGGTGCCGTATCGGCTCTTGTTCAGGAGGAGAAGATCTCCGTGGATGAACTCAAGAGTCTTATAGAGCAGATTGAACGGGGTAAGGAATAGTCCCCGCAACAAACCTTTTCCAGAACCTGATTACTGATTGTTACAATGAATGCTTTTATGTCCTTTAACCCGATTCTCTGGATGAATTTCCTTTCATACCAGTTCAAGGTAGCCGTAATCCTGTTGTGCTTCTATGTATTCTACAGGCTGCTTATGAGTAAGGAGACATTCCACAGGCTCAACCGTTTCCTTTTGATGGGAATGCTGGTAGGCTCTTTCGTTCTGCCTTTCTGCGTGATTAAGATACACCGCATGGAGCCTGCCCAGACTGCACAGGCCATGCCGGTTCAGGAGGAGTATATGCCCCAGATGCCTCCCATCTCCATGCCGCCGGTGGCCGCTCAGGAGTTTGCCGGTCCGGAGGGACTGTATGTGGATATACAGGAGGTTGAAGTCGCAGAGCCGGCTCCGGTGGCTCCCGTACAGAGACGTGAACCCTTTGACTGGTGGTTGCTGGCAGTTGCCATGTGGTTTGCAGGATGTGTGTTCCACTTGAGCAGGACCGTGCTCTCCGTGCTGCAGGTACGCAGACTGATTCGCAGCGGCAAGGTGGTATGGACTGACGGAAAGATCAGAATCCATGTAGTGGAACTGAACATATCGCCCTTCAGCTGGATGAACGACATAGTGCTTTCGGCACAGGATTATGAATCGTACAACCGTCAGGTTATAATAGATCATGAGATGGCCCACGTGCGCCGCGGCCATTCCTTCGACCTGATTCTGGTTGATTTGCTCTCGGCCATGCAGTGGTTCAACCCTGTGACCAACATGCTCCGCAAGGATCTGCAGGACGTGCATGAGTTCCAGGCCGACGGCCGCGTGCTCAAGGACGGATTTGATGCCAAGGCTTACCAGTACATGCTGCTGGGCAAGGTGGCTTCGATGAGCGGATACAGCGTTACAAACCATTTCAAGAAACAGAATCTGTCAAACAGAATAAGTATGATGAACAGAAAAGACTCCAAGTTTGCAAGAGCTTTCAAGGCTCTTTACGCCCCTCTTCTTACGGGCATAGTTTTAATGATGTTTGCAGTAACTGTATATGACTGCAAGCCTGAGGCACAGTTGCGCGCCGGCAGTTCCCTGCCTTCGGCCAGAGGTAACAGGAACGTGGATGTGCTGCGTGACTCCATGCAGATCCTTGACGACCTTTACGGACAGGGCAAGTTCAACCGTTTCCCCTGGGAGACAGGTGCCATATGGCTGACCGAGAGCGACACCGTGATAGTACGTACAGGTGACCGTGTGGAGGCTGTCATGAAGGCCGAGGAGGTTGTGGACTACCTTCTCGATTACAAGGGCTTCAGCACACACCGCATGACAATCGTACTCTCCAAGCTTAACGGCGACCAGACCGAGACCGGACTTCTGCGTGCCCGCCCGCTGGTGGACGTCCTCAACGAGGTAGGAATCTACACCCTGGTGGTCAAGACCGACGCGGAGTGGCGTGAGGCATACTACTCCACATACAAGTACGGCCGTATATATGTATGGGAGAACGGTCAGTATGAACTTGATTACAACGGTCTGATTGTACACGGCACTCCCAAGGAGCTTACTGATTGGATCAAGGCTCTTGACATAGAGTACATGGCCTTCTTCCCGGATGCAAATATGCCGTGGGCAGATGCATCGGTCATGATGAAGGCAGCCTATGAGCGCGGCAGCCGCACATTCTCCATATGCGTATGTGAGTCCAGAAGCGCCAAATCTGTTCTTGCTGAGCTTCTGAAGGGTCCCCAGGATCCCGGTGTGATGAGCCGTGAACAGAAGGAAAACGGATTCTACCGCACAACCGTCCTGCCTGTAAAGAACAGGGATCTTGACAGGGAGTTCAAGGGCAAGACCGTAATGGAAGTTGAACAGCGCATCAGAGAAGAGTATACCGATGATTATGAAAAGAAGGCTATAAAGGTTGTCGAGCATCCGCAGGTATTCCGCGGTGGCAGCTTCGATAAGGTGATATTCACCCCCGATGAACTGGTGATCATCAAGTTGTACCGCGGTCTGGGACGTAATGTATGGTTCAGACCTGATGTTGACGCCAGCTCTGTTACCAAGGTTATCGCCGACGGAAAGGAGTACAAGTTCCTGCGCGAGGAGGGTCTGCAGAACTTTACGGATTATCCATGGCACGATGAGTACAACTACGCCAACGGTTCCTACTTCTGGGTTCCCGAGGATGGAAGCCTGTACTGCGTGGATATCTATGAGGCAGTGCCCGCCGACGTAAAGAGCTTTGATATCGTGGAGTATGACAGCAACACGCTGCGCAAGCAGTATCTGGCCAAGGGCGTAAACATTTCGGGCGATCCGAATCTGTTTGAAGACGTCCAGGTTTTGGATATGCTCAGTGCTGTGAGTCTGAATCTTACCGGAACTGCCGGCCCCAACCAGGCTATCGTGCAGCGCGTAGAGATAACCCCGTCGGCAACCACCGTCTTCCTTGAGGTGATTGTACGTGCCGATGTTAACTATCCCGCATACTTCGGCAGTGACCTGAGCCTGACCCTGAACGACGGCCAGAAACTTAGCCTGGTAAGCGCCAACCAGCCTCTTGACAAGGACTTCAGACGCGGAGGTGACTGGGTGTCCACCGAAATAGAACTTGTATATCCTCCTGTCGATATGAGCAAACTGCAGCCCGACAACGAGAAGGAGATATACGCTGAGCTTACGGGTACCGTCTGCCATACAGATATCAAGATGCCTTTTAAAAGTGTCTACAACTTCAGGAGGTAACCCGACAGCATTGATTGACAAAACAAAAAAGATTCTGCAATGAAAAGAACATCATTAGTGTTAATGGCGGCTGTGACAATGTTCTGCAGTTGCGCTGCGGACAACAGCTATACCGTAACAGGTCGTTTCAACAAGTTTGATTCCGATTCAGTATGGCTCATGGACCAGGAACTCAAGGTGCTGGCATCAATACCCAGCCGCGACGGCAGCTATACCTTTACCGGCAAGATTGAGAGTCCCGGTATGGCGATTGTGGCATCCGACAGGAACGCCGAAAACGTGGGCTGTTTCTTTATCCTGGAGCCCGGAAAACTGACAGTCTCCGCTGTGCTTGACAGCTTCTATGTGGCCAATGGTACAAAGGCTAATGACCTTTTCAGCGAATTCATGACCCGGAGATACAAGATAACCATCAAGGCTAGGGAGACAGGAGGCATGGTTACCGATGAACTTATGGCAATGATCGAAGAGTCTGAGAAAAAGCTCAAGGATGACCTGATGGACAACCTTGACAACTTTTACGGACTCTACTGCCTGGAGGTCCTGGCCGACAGAGACGATCCCGAATCAACCCGTATCATACTGGACAAGTTCTCAAAATCAATACAGAAGACCGATAAATGGAAAGAGCTGAGCGCCGGTGTTGACAAACTGATGAGCTTTGGGGTAGGCAAGCCCTATCTTGACTTCACCCAGAGCGATCCTCAGGGCAATCCCATTACCGCCAGCAAGGTTATGGCCGATCCCAAGAACCGCTACGTGCTGATTGATTTCTGGGCATCGTGGTGCGGACCCTGCATGGGTGAACTTCCTTATCTGAGGGATGCTTACGCCAAGTATTCCGGCAAGGGATTCCAGATCCTGGGCGTTTCGCTTGACAGGGACCGTGAGTCCTGGCTCAAGGCCATCGAGGATGAGAAAATGACCTGGTTGCACGTAAGCGACCTGAATTACTGGAGCAATGAAGTTGCACAACTATATAACATTAACAGCATTCCTTCTAATTTCCTTGTTGACTGCAAGACCGGAACCATTGTGAATATTAATCTGCGTGGTCCGGCTTTGGATAGGATACTGGCCGATCTTCTGAAGTGATTTAACATCACATTTTACAATTCCTTGTTTGTTTTTTACAGGCGCCGGCGGCAAAGTATGCTGCCGGTGCCTGTGGCGGTTTTACGGAAAATGTGCTATATTTGGCATCAGTTAGTACTAACCTGTACCCTTTATGAAGAGAGAATTCAAGCTGTCATTTGTTGCGGTATTGCTGCTCGCCGTAGCGCAGAGCGTTTTTTCACAGAGCCGTTTTCAGCAACCCAGCCTTTATATTGAGAGGGCCGATCAGCCCGACGGAGGAGTCTTTCTGCCTGCTCCGCCCGACACGTCAAGTGTTGCCTACATCGATGATTTCGTACAGTGGCAGTGGGGTAAGAGCGTCCGTCCCACGGCACGCGGTGAACGGGCCAGCGACGAGTCGGCATCGAGTACCACCGAGATGGCCAGGATATATTCCGAGGCGCTGGGCTTCAGGATAAGCCGCACCGAGACTCCTGCCATATACAATCTGATGTCACGCAGTTACCATACGGCCGAACAGGCCTCCAAGAATCCCAAGGAGAAGTATATGCGTATCCGTCCGGTCATCCAGTACAACGAGATTCCCACCGGTCGTTCCGACCGCCTGGAGAGCCTGCGCACCAGCGGTTCCTATCCTTCGGGCCATACCACAAGAGGCATGGCTACGGCCCTGGTTCTTGCCGAGATGGCTCCCGAGTATCAGGATACCATCCTGCGCCGCGGATTCGAGTACGGTGAGAGCAGGGTGATAGTATCGGCCCACTATCAGAGTGATGTGAATGCCGGTTACATGTGCGCTTCGGCCTGTGTGGCAGCCATGCATTCCGTTCCCGCCTTTATGGAGGATATGGCGGCGGCACGCGCCGAGTATTATGAGAAGTCGGGCCGCAAGGAGCAGGTTAACGCCAATCCCGACGGCCGCAGGATACTGAACGCCCCGGTGGATACCGCCGGTACCAGATACTTTGGTGACGTGGCGCAGTATATGGCCGCCAAGGCTGACCGTGCTACCGAGCGCGGACGTCAGGCTGCTCAAGATGCCGATATGGGCGTTGATGCCGTATTGAAGGCCTTCTCGGAGCCTATGGGCATGAAGATGGATTCCAAGAGCACTCCCGCACTGGCCAGTCTGGTGCGCGAGAGCCTTATGATGCTTACTGAGAACGCATCGGAACTGGCCGGATCGGCAACCTTCCGCAAGCGTCCCTACGTACAGTTGGGCGACGCTCCCTTTGCGGGCGGAGACAATGCAGCTACTTCGTCGTTCCCTTCGGCCGGAGCCGAGGCGGGGTGGGGTATATCGCTCATCCTTACCGAGATAGCGCCTGCTCATGCCAACGAACTGCTCACCCTTGGATTCCGTATGGGATACAGCGGAGTGATAACCGGTCAGAACTGGGCTACCGATGTGGTTGCAGGCCGGATAATGGCGGCTGCCATGGTAGCTCACATGCATACTTCGGCCCATTTCAGATCACTGCTGGAGGCAGCCAAAAAGGAGTATGCCGGCGGTTGATAATTTAAGCCGCGGGGATTGGGAAGAGTGCCTTAAAATCCGTATCTTCGCTGAATTGAATTCTACAGGAAGACAATGTCAGCTCAGGATATAACCATAGTACCGGTCAAGACAAGAAGGGATCTGCGACGTTTTGCCAAATTCAACGTTCAGCTCTACAGAAACCATCCCTATGCTGTCCCCGATCTGATTCAGGATACCAAAAACTCCTTTATTCCCTCACGTAACGCCGCTTTCGAGTTCTGTGAGGCCCAGACCTTCATTGCATTGAAGGAGGGTGAGGTGGTGGGCCGTGTGGCAGCAATCATAAACCACAAGGCCAATCAGGCCTGGAACGTGAGGACCGTAAGGTTCGGATGGATAGACTTTATTGATGATATCCGCGTGTCGGGCGGACTGCTGGATGCGGTGGCAGCCTGGGGCAAGGAGCGTGGCATGGACCGTCTGGAGGGACCTTTCGGCTTTACCGACTTTGATCCCGAGGGCATGCTCACCCAGGGCTTTGACCGTATAGGAACCATGGCCACCATCTACAACTATCCCTACTATCCGGAGCATATGGAGAAGCTGGGACTCAAGCCGTCGGCTGTATGGTCGGAGCGCAATATCCCCTATAACGACGTACCGGAAAAGATGGGCCGTCTGAGCCAGGTGGTTCTGGACAGGTACAACCTGCATGTGGCCAAGTTTGAGCATAGCAAGAATACCGAGGCACGCATATACGCACACAAGCTGTTCCATCTGGTCAACGAGTCGTTTGCGCCTTTGTACGGTTACTCGGCTTTCTCGGACAGGCAGATAGATGACTTTGCCCGCCGTTACGTGCCGCTTCTGGACAAGCGTCTGGCGGTGTTCGTGCTTGACAACAACGACAACCTGGTGGCAGGAGCGTTGTCTATGTCGTCTATTGCGCGTGCATTGCAGAAGGCGCAGGGACGTCTGTTCCCGTTCGGCTGGTGGCACATTGTCAATGCTCTTAAATGGCATCACACCGAGACTCTCGAGATGCTGTTCGTGGCAGTCAAGCCGGAGTATCAGAACAAGGGCGTGAGCGCCATACCCTTCTCGATTCTGACCAAATCGGCCACGGATATGGGATTCACGCTGGGCGAGACCAATCCCGAGCTTGACGACAACATAAAGATTCAGTCACAGTGGTCCTACTTCAAGGGCGTGGAGATTGTCCGCAAGAGGGCGGTATTCTTCAAGTCCATTTGAGGGCCCGGATTTAATTATAGACAGAAAACAGTATAATACAGATATATGGCAGACTCCCAAGAGACAATCGATTACGAAGCACCGCAGGTGCAGTACAATGAGGACAACATCCGCCACATGGACGATATGGAGCATATCCGTATGCGTCCCGGTATGTATATAGGCAAGCTGGGCGACGGCTCGGCTGCCGATGACGGAATCTATGTACTGCTCAAGGAGATCATCGACAACAGCGTGGATGAGTTCCGAATGAACACCGGCAAGCGCATAGAGATAGAGCTTGTGGATACCGGCAAGGTGGTGGTCAGGGACTACGGCCGAGGCATTCCGCAGGGCAAGCTGCTGGAGGCGGTGAGCATTCTGAATACCGGTGGTAAGTTTGACAGCAAGGCGTTCAAGAAGAGTGTGGGCCTGAACGGAGTGGGCCTTAAGGCTGTCAACGCTTTGAGTCTGCATTTCGAGGTTAGCAGCTGGCGTGACGGTCAGGTGCGCACGCTCAGGTTCGAGCGCGGCAGGCTGCAGTCCGATGAGACCCTGCCCAGTGCCGAGGAGCACGGAACCTGCGTAAAGTTCGAGCCCGATGACCAGCTCTTTACCGGTTACCAGTTCCGTCCTGCCATAATAGAGACCATGCTGCGTAACTATACCTACCTGAACACCGGCCTCACCATCATGTACAACGGCCAGAGGTTCATGTCACGCAATGGTCTGGAGGACCTGCTGGGCGAGCGCATGAGTGCCCAGAGCCTCTATCCCATCATACATCTGCAGGGAACCGACATCGAGATAGCGTTCACCCATACCAACCAGTACGGCGAGGAGTACTACTCGTTCGTGAACGGACAGTACACATCGCAGGGAGGTACCCATCAAAGCGCATTCAAGGAGCATATAGCCCGCACCATCAAGGAGTTCTACGGAAAGAACTTCGAGTCGGGCGACGTGCGTAACGGCATAGTGGCCGCCATCGCCGTCAATGTGGAGGAGCCTGTGTTCGAGAGCCAGACCAAGATCAAGCTGGGTTCGACCACCATGAGTCCTACCGGCGGTGTCTCGCTCAACAAGTTCGTGGGTGATTTTATCAAGAAGGAGGTTGACGACCTGCTCCACAAGGAGCCCGAGATAGCCGATGTCCTGCTCAAGAAGATACTTGAGTCGGAGAAGGAGCGCAAGGAGATAGCCGGCATAACCAAGCAGGCCCGCGAGCGCGCCAAGAAGGCCAACCTGCACAACCGCAAACTGGCCGACTGCCGCATACACCTGAATGACGCACGCGGCGACCGTCAGGAGGAGAGCTGCATATTCATCACCGAGGGTGACTCGGCCAGCGGCTCCATCACCAAGAGCCGTGATGTGAACACACAGGCGGTATTCAGCCTTCGCGGTAAGCCCCTGAACAGTTTCGGCCTCACCAAGAAGGTGGTTTACGAGAACGAGGAGTTCAACCTGCTGCAGGCTGCCCTCAACATCGAGGACGGACTGGACGACCTTCGCTATAACAAGATAATCGTGGCAACCGATGCCGATGTGGACGGTATGCACATACGCCTGCTTATGATAACATTCTTCCTGCAGTTCTTCCCCGAGCTGATAAGGAAGGGGCACGTATACATCCTGCAGACCCCGCTCTTCCGTGTCCGCAACAAGCGCAAAAAGAAGAAGGGGGCCGATGCCCACGTGGACGGCATCGTAACCGAGAAGGGTGAGTTCGAGACCATATACTGCTACACCGAGGAGGAGCGCCGTCAGGCCATCGAGAAACTCTCGCCCAACCCCGAGATTACCCGATTCAAAGGACTCGGTGAGATATCGCCCGACGAGTTCAAGAACTTTATAGGCCAGGACATGCGTCTGGAGATGGTGACACTCAAAAAGACCGACGCTGTGGATGACCTGCTCTCGTTCTACATGGGTAAGAACACCATGGAGCGTCAGAACTTCATCATCGACAACCTGGTTGTCGAGGAGGATATTGTTGACGAGGACGAGGGTGAGAAATTTTAAAGACCAAGTATTATGAAACTGCTGTTCCCCGGATCGTTCGATCCATTTACCATAGGCCACGCCGACCTGGTGGAGCGCGCTCTCAGGATGGGCGCCCAGGTGGTGGTTGCCATCGGCATAAACGAGGGCAAGAAACCTATGCTGACCACTCAGCAACGCCTTGAGGCCATCAGGGAATACTACAAGGGGAAACCCGGTGTGAGCGTGACAGAGTACAACGGACTCACCGTCGAGGCCCTGCGTGACAATGGCTGCGACGCCATACTTCGCGGCATCCGCTCGGTGGCCGATTATGACAACGAACGCAATATTGCCGATGTAAACCGTATAATCGAGGGAGTGGAGACCGTCCTGCTGGTGGCCAGCCCGTCGGTGCAGCATGTAAGCAGCAGCCTGGTACGTGAGCTGAATTCATTCGGACGTCCCGCTGACGATCTTGTGATAGATACATTCAAACCTTATTTCCGAAAGTCATGAAAAGAATATACACCCTGTGCTTTGCTCTGATGCTGGCACTTGCAGGTATGGCCCAGCCCGGCCGCGGTATGGTTCTGCCGCGCCAGCAGCCCCAGCCGCAGCAGACAATCGACCCCGAACTGCAGAAACTGCTGGTGGCCGAGAGCGCCATAACCAACCTCTATGTCGAGGATGTGGATACCAAGAAGGTTGTTGAACAGGCCATCTTAGGCATGCTCGAGGAGCTTGATCCTCACTCCACATACCTTACCCCCGAGGAGAACGACAGGTCCAGCGAGACCCTGACCGGATCGTTCGAGGGCATAGGCGTGCAGTTCAATATGGTTGAGGACACTCTGTTTATCGTGCAGCCCATACCTGACGGACCCTCCGAGAAGGTGGGTATACTGGCAGGTGACCGCATAGTGACGGTCAACGACACCGCCATAGCCGGAGTCAAGATGTCGCAGGAGTCCATAATGAAGCGCTTGCGCGGCCCCAAGGGAACCAAGGTTGACCTGGGCATTGACCGCCGCGGCGTAAAGGACCTGATACACTTTACAGTCACCCGTGACAAGATACCCGTCAATACCGTTGACGCCGCATTCATGATCCTGCCCGGTACCGGTTACATCAGGATATCCAGCTTTGGAGCCACCACCGTACAGGAGTTCGAGGACAAGCTCAAGGAGCTCAAGGGCAAGGGCGCACGTTCGCTCATCCTTGACCTGCAGGGCAACGGAGGTGGACTTCTGATGGCAGCCGTGGGTATCGCCAACGAGTTCCTGGGACGTGACCAGATGGTGGTTTATACCGAGGGCAAGCGCTCTCCCCGCAGCGGCTACATGTCCGACGGACACGGCAACTTCCGTGACGGTCAGGTGCTGGTGCTCATCGACGAGTATTCGGCATCGGCCAGCGAGATTGTATCGGGCGCACTTCAGGACTGGGACCGCGCCACAATAGTAGGCCGCCGCTCGTTCGGCAAGGGCCTTGTACAGCGTCCCATCGAGTTCCATGACGGATCGCTCATACGCCTGACCGTAGCCAAGTACTACACTCCTGTGGGCCGATGCATACAGAAGCCCTACGGCAAGGATGTGGATTACGGTGAGGATATCCTGGACCGCCTTCATCACGGCGAGCTGACCAACCCTGACAGCATACACTTCCCCGATTCGCTCAAGTACAGCACCATTATCAGGCACAGGACAGTGTACGGAGGCGGTGGCATCATGCCCGACATATTCGTGCCCATAGATACCACCCGCACCACCCAGTACTACAGGGAGGTGACCGCCAAGAACCTGGTGCTCCAGTGCTCGATGCAGTATGCCGAGCGCAACCGCAGGATGCTGCAGCGCCGCTATAGGAGCTTCGAGGATTTCAACCGCGAATTCGAGGTGGGACAGGACCTGCTCAAGATTTTCCGCAGCAAGGCCGATGACGCCGGCATCAAGTTCGACCAGGAGCAGTACGACAAGAGCCTGCCCATCTTCAAGACCCAGCTCAAGGCTACTGTGGCCCGTATGATATGGGGAATGAACGCCTACTATCAGGTGATACTGGATCTGGACGAGACCGTGCAGCGTGCGGTTGAGTATATGAAGACCGGCCAATGAGGGCTTGAGGTCACATATTAGGAGAGCCTGTTGCGCTTACAAACTATTTTTTTGTAAGTTTGTGGGCTAAAATCTCTAATTAACCAAAATTATTAATCAATAAATTCACATTATGTCGAACGAAGTAAACAACGGTTATTACAAGTTGAGTTGGGCACAGAGAATCGGTTTCGGTTCAGGTGACCTTGCCCAGAACCTTATTTTCCAGACGGTGGCATGTTTCCTGATGCTGTACCTCTGCACTGTCCTCAAAATCAATCCTGCTTTCGTAAGCGGCCTTATCCTCGGAGTCAGACTCCTTGACTGCTTCTGGAGCCCTGTTGTAGGAAAATACATCGATAACCACAATCCCAAGCTCGGTAAGTACCGTACATATCTTCTTTACGGTGGTATTCCTCTTACCGTTGCAGCATGCTTCCTGATGCTTCCCACTGTCGCTACATGGGCAATGACATGGAAGATCGTCTATGCAACCGTAAGCTACACCCTGCTCAGCATGATCTACTCGGTAGTGAATATACCTTACGGCTCTATCATGGCCTCTATGACCCGTGATAACGACGAGGTTCTTATTCTTACTTCAACCCGTATGGTATGCGCCAACATCGGTCAGATTGTCGTTCAGGCAGGTTTCCCCATCGGACTGGCCATGTGCGTTCATACCGCCATCAACTGGAACCAGGCTGTATTCATGGCCATCGGTACCATCCCCGCATTCATCATCCTGCCTTCACTGCCCATCCTCAAGAAGTGGTTCGGCAAGAAGGGTCTGTACTACCTGCTCCTGTGTGTAGGTTTTGTGGGCTTTGCCATCCTGTTCACCATCGGTAAGTTCTTTGATGTACAGAACTGCAAGACCATCGTTCAGATTGCAAAGGTTATGACCGGTGTAGGTCTGCTGGTCGGTTCACTCATGTGGGCTCTTGTTCCTGAGGTTGTTACCGAGGCTGAGTACCGTACAGGCAACCGTCCTGCCGCAACAGTAAACGCTCTGGCAGGTGTGGCTTTCAAGGCCGGTTTCTCAATCGCAGGTTGGATCACTCCTCTGGTTATGGGTATGATCGGTTTCAACCTGGCCAGCGAGGAGTCAGCTCTGCCTACTGATCCCAAGGCTTGGTTCACCGTTACATGCGTATTCGCTATCGTAGGTTTTGTTCTGCTTACCCTCTGCTTCATGGGCAGCAAGGAGAACATCACCACCACTCCCGAGAAGCCCGTTACCTTCAAGGAGATGTGGCTCGAGTTCAAGGCTAACAAGTGCCTCCAGCTGGTACTTAGCGTATTCGTGGTAGTATTCCTGGCATCATTCATCAGCGCTCCTGTAAACGCTTATTACACCGAGATCAACAACTACTCGGCTACCGTTCAGAATGCTATCCTGTGGTTCACCACAATCATCCCCGCCATCCTTCTTATCGTGGTTGGTTACCTGATTTTCAAGTATCCTCTTACCGACGAGAAACTGGACGAGATGAACAAGGCAATCGAGGCTAAGCACGCAGCCAAGGCGTAAACAATTTTCCCGATTAACAAAAGGGCCGGTTCTGTGTAGAATCGGCTCTTTTTTTGCCAAAGAGTGTTAATATATGCTCATTGTTGTATAACTTTGTTGCACGAAATGAGAACGTTCAGACTGTCAAACATGAGAATGGTAATGGGCCTTGGCCTGTTACTGTTGTTTGTATCCCTAATGTGTGGCTGCAAAAGGGAACGCAAACTGTGCGACGAGTGTCTCCACGAAGTCTACGTTCCGCTGCTGGAGGATGAATACACCGATTATCCCGTCGTTTCCAAGCTGTTCGCCTCCATTGACACGGTTTTCCTTGAGAATACAGGCCCCGAGAGTTACATTCCCTCGGTGGATGAGGTCAAGTTTCTGGGTGACACCATACTGGTCCGTTCGGGAGCGGGAATATGCTTCTTTGACCGTCAGGGCCGCTTCATCAGGAGTTTCAACCGCCAGGGTAACGGCTCGGGCAACTACAGGACGATTGTAAGGTTTGATATCCTGCCGTCGGCCAGGGAACTGATAATACTTGACAACCAGTCGGACGCGCTGTTTGTGTACAATCTGGACGGTACCTACAAGCGCACCATCTACATGGAGGACTGTGTGACCGATTTCGCTGTTCTGCCCAACGGCGACTATCTGCTGACCAACCCCATCAAGTATTCCAACAAGGACTATCGCCGCGGTCTGTGGCAGGTTGATCCTGCGGGCAGGTTCAAGAAGCAGCTGGTGACCTACCAGGAGGATTTTCTTCATGTAAGCATAAACAACCCCTATCTAAACCACATCACCCCCGATGTGATTGGATTCATGGGTGTCGAAGATAATGACAGGTTCTATACCTATGACGGTGATTCAATCTCTGTCACCTGCCGCATGACCACGGATATTGTCATTCCCGATGACATCAAGCGCAGTGACAAGGTGTTCGTCAATCCGCAGAAGGAGTATACCAAGTGCGGTTACATGGAGTCGGAGCGTTTCCTCTACTTCGTGGCAACCAACTACGGAGCCAACCTGGTCATGGTTTTTGTCGACAAGAGCGATTGGACGACATACCGGATGTATGTTTATACTGAGGACTTCAACAACAATGCCGCAAACGTTGAGCAGTTCCCCTATCTGGTGGGCTGCTACAACGGTTCTTTTGTGGGATTCTTTGATGCCGGAATGGTGTTCCAGGAGGAGCGTTTCAGGAAGATGTTCCCCACCATGACGGTCAATTCAAATCCCGCTCTCCTGTTTTACAACACAAAGTAATTTCCCGAACTTGGGTGGGGTGTGGTCAAACACCTGTTTTGTAACTGATTGCCAAGAGAAAAAAAGTTCTCTTGATTGTCATTTTATTGGTTCATATAATTGGAATGCTGCCCGAAAAACGTTAATTTCGCGGAGAATTACGAAATATAGTTAAAACCAAGATAAATCATGTCCGAAACCAAAAGAATTTCATCAGCTCTGATATCGGTCTTCCACAAGGACGGCCTGGACGAGATCATCAGCAAACTTCACCAGGAGGGTGTTAAACTCATTTCAACAGGTGGAACCCAGCGTTTCATCGAGTCACTCGGCGTGCCCTGCCAGGCAGTTGAGGAACTCACCGGATACCCCTCAATCCTGGGAGGTCGTGTTAAGACACTGCACCCCAAGGTGTTCGGAGGCATCCTGGCCCGTCGCGAGGAGGAGAACGATATGGCCCAGATGGTAAGCTATGATATTCCTGAGATTGACCTGGTTATAGTAGACCTCTATCCCTTTGAGGATACTGTAAAGTCAGGTGCTGAGGACGCAGACATAATCGAGAAGATAGATATAGGCGGCATTTCACTCATCCGCGCCGGAGCCAAGAACTTCAAGGATGCAGTGATCGTTGCCAGCAAGGACCAGTACAAGCCCCTGCTTGACATCCTGAACGAGCGTGGTGCCGAGACCACTCTCGAGGAGCGCCGCTGGTTCGCCAAGGAGGCATTCGCCGTTTCATCATACTATGACAGCTGCATCTACAACTGGTTTGCCGGTGATGAAGAGGAAGATCATTTCCGTCTGGCACTGGATGGTCACAAGGCTATGCGCTACGGTGAGAATCCTCACCAGAAGGGTGTGTTCCACGGTGACCTGGATGCTATGTTCGACCAGGTTCACGGTAAGGAGATCTCTTACAACAACCTGCTTGACATCAATGCAGCCATCGACCTGATCGACGAGTTCTCCGAGACCACATTCGCCATCCTCAAGCATAACAACGCATGCGGCGTGGCTTCACGTCCCACACTGCTCGAGGCTTGGAAGGATGCCCTGGCAGGTGACCCCGTATCGGCATTCGGCGGAGTCCTGGTCGCCAATGCTCCCGTAGACAAGGCTACAGCCGAGGAAATCAACAAGATATTCTTCGAGGTTATCATCGCTCCCGACTATGACTTCGACGCCCTGGAGATCCTGGGTCAGAAGAAGAACCGCATCATCCTGGTTCGTAAGGAGCAGAAACTCCCCGTCAAGCTTGTACGCTCAGCTCTGAACGGCGTGCTTGTTCAGGATAAGGACACCAAGATTGAGACTCCCGAGGAGCTCAAGCTGGTAACCTCACGCAAGCCTACCGATGCCGAGGTTGAGGATATGCTTTTTGCAAACAAGATCGTAAAGAACAGTAAGAGTAACTCAATAGTATTCGCCCGCGGCAAGCAGCTTCTGGCAAGCGGCGTGGGCCAGACTTCACGTGTTGACGCCCTCAAGCAGGCTGTCGAGAAGGCTCACGGATTCGGATTCACACTGGAGGGTGCAGCAATGGCAAGTGACGCCTTCTTCCCCTTCCCCGACTGTGTTGAGCTGGCCGATAAAGCCGGTGTTAAGAACGTGGTTCATCCGGGTGGCTCGGTACGTGACCAGGAATCGATTGACTATTGCGAGCAGCATGACATGAGTATGGTCATTACCGGTTTCCGTCATTTCAAGCATTGATTTCTAACGAATAACTAACAATAAAGTGGGACTATTTTCATTAACACAAGAGCTGTCGATGGACCTTGGCACTGCCAATACCATCATCATGCATAATGACAAGATTGTTGTAAACGAGCCGTCAATTGTCGCCCTTGACAACCGCACCGACAAGATGGTGGCTGTCGGCAACCAGGCCAAGATGATGTATGAGAAGACAAACAAGGACATCCGCGTAGTCCGCCCGTTGCGCAACGGTGTGATAGCCGACTTCGATGCCTGCGAGCAGATGATGCGTGGACTTATCGGTATGGTCGATACCGGCCGTCGTCTCTTCTCTCCTTCACTCAAGATGGTCATCGGCGTACCTTCGGGCAGTACCGAGGTTGAGCTCCGTGCCGTACGTGACTCCGCCGAGCATGCAGGAGGCCGCGAGGTATATATGCTGTTCGAGCCTATGGCTGCCGCTATAGGTATCGGCATTGACGTCCTGGCACCTGAGGGCAACATGATTGTCGATATAGGCGGTGGAACAACCGAGATTGCCGTCATCTCCCTGGGTGGTCTGGTTTCGAACAACTCAGTGAAGGTGGCCGGTGATGACTTTACCGCCGACATCCAGGAATATATGGGACGCCAGCACAACGTCAAGGTTTCAGAGCGTATGGCTGAGCGTATCAAGATAAGCGTGGGTGCAGCGCTGACCGAGTTGGGTGACGAGGCCCCCGAGGATTACATCGTAAGCGGCCCCAACAAGATTACAGCACTGCCCATGCAGATCCCTGTATGCTATCAGGAGATTGCACACTGCTTGGACCGTTCGATTGCCAAGATTGAGAGTGCCGTACTGAACGCACTGGAGAACACTCCTCCTGAACTCTATGCCGATATCCTCAAGAACGGTATCTATCTGTCAGGTGGCGGCTCCATGCTGCGCGGTATCAGCAAGCGTCTGGCCGATAAGATCGGAATCGAGTTCCACGTGGCAAGTGAGCCTCTGCTCAGCGTAGCAAAGGGTACAGGCGTGGCTCTCAAGAACGTTGACCGTTTCTCATTCCTGATGAGATAATATAACAGGATAGCCGTGCGTTCCCTGCTTGATTTCATAGTAAGGCACAGCTACGTTTTCCTGTTTATTCTGCTGGAGACTTTATCGCTGGTGCTTCTGTTCGGTTTCAATGACCGTCAGAGGCTGGCGTTTATGACTTCGGCCAATTCCGTGTCGGGCACTCTGTTCGAATGGCGTTCGGGAGTGAACAGCTACTTCAACCTGCGTCGTGACAATGCAGCTCTGCTGGAGGAGAACGTAAGGTTGCACAATATGCTGTATGAACTCACCGACAGCCAGAAGGTGGAGACAGCCCGCGCGTTGTCATCACAGGGGGTGATAGCAGCCCGCGTAATCGACAACTCGGTACGCAGGGATGACAATTACATCACCATCGACAAAGGCTCACGTGACGGCATAGCCCAGGGAATGGGCGTATTCAGTCCGGACGGTGTGGTGGGCGTGGTGATGGCTGCCGCCAGGCGGTATTCACTGGTGATGCCGGTGCTTAACGGCAATACCAGCATAAGCAGTAAGATCAAAGGGACAGACAATTTCGGTTTTTTGGAATGGACCGGCGGTGATCCGTACAAGGCCCATCTCCGTGATGTCCCCTATCACTCCGATGTTAAGGAGGGTGATACCATAGTCACCACCGGATTCTCGTCGGTATTTCCCGAGAATATCCCTGTGGGAACGGTGGCGAGCGTGGAGAGATCAAGTAACGGCTATACGCTCAAGATAAGGGTGAATCTGGCCGTTGACATGTCAAATCTGGGATGGGTATATGTAAATTCCAGAACGATTGACCCTGAGGTTGAAGAGTTATACGAACACATAAACAGGTAATAATACTATATGGAAGGTGTTTCTTTCATGCGCAGACTGGGTACGCTGGTGGTACTGTCTCTGTTACAGGTCTTGTTCCTGAACAGGATAGCATTGTTCGGCTACGTCACCCCGCTGTTATATATCTGGATGATTGTGCGTTTTGACAGTTCCATGAGCCGCGTGAGCGTGCTGCTATGGTCCTTCTTCCTGGGACTGACTATAGACATTTTCTCTGGTACTCCAGGTCTCAATGCAGCGTCGTCTCTGCTTCTGGCCATGTTCCAGCCGGGACTGCTCAAGCTTTTTGTCCAGTTTGACAGACATGAGACCGTAGTTCCCAGCTCATTGACCATGGGCGGTCGTCAGTTTGCCGGTTACGCGCTTCTTCTGGTATCCCTGCACCATACCGCCTATTTCATCCTGCGCAGCATCCCGTTGTGCGACTGGTCGGTCCTGGTGCTCAAGATCATTTTCAGCGCTCTGCTTACATTCATCTTTATGCTCGTGATGGAGTCCGTCTCGGCTAGTTCCGGCTTCAAACATTGATGACGCGGTGAAGAGTCACAGGTTTGACAACAGGAAGTATATTATCGGCATAATGGTCATCTCCGTGGTGCTGATTTACATAATACGCCTGTTCCAAATCCAGATACTCGATACGCGTTACCGTAATTCGGCCGATAACAACGCACTTTACTACCGTACCGTATATCCCACACGCGGAGTGATCTACGACCGCAAGGGACGCATGATTGTGAGCAATCAGCCGTCGTTCGACGTGATGGTGGTGATGCGCAACATCAAGGGTCTGGATACCCTTGGCCTGTGCCGCTCGCTCGGAATAACCAGGGATTTTTTTGAAAGCCGTATGGCCGATATACGCAACCTGGGCAAGAACCCGGGTTACTCTCCTTATACAGAGCAGATATTCATGGCTCAGCTTTCGGTGAGTGAGGTATCGGACCTGAGGGAGAACCTGTTCCGCTTTAACGGATTCAGTATAACGCAGCGTCAGCAGCGCAAGTACAGCTATGAGGCTGCCGCCCATCTGTTGGGTGACCTGGGCGAGGTTTCCAGGAGCGAGATAGAAAACGACAGCTGGTACACTCAGGGCGACGTGATAGGCAAACAGGGTGTGGAGAAATACTATGAGTCCTGGCTCCGCGGTGAGAAGGGAACCGAGATACTGCTCAAGGATGCCTACGGACGTATTCAGGGCAGCTACTATGACGGCGAGTTTGACAAGGCCGCCATTCCCGGACACAACCTGAACCTGGGTCTTGACATTGAACTTCAGATGTTGGGTGAGAAGCTCATGCAGCACAAGATAGGCAGCATCGTGGCCATCGAACCCAAGACGGGCGAAATACTCTGCATGGTATCGTCTCCCACATTCAATCCTTCGGAACTGTCGGGCCGTCACCGCGGCGAACATTACCAGGAGCTTGCGGCAAGACCTGACAAGCCTCTGCTGAACCGTCCCATACAGGGAACATATCCTCCGGGTTCAACCTTCAAGACATCGCAGGCTCTTACCTTCCTTCAGGAGGGTATAATCGATACCCATACCCAGTATCCGTGTAACGGCGGTTTCGTGTTCCGCGGACTCAAGGTAGGCTGCCATGCACACTCGTCACCCCTGTCGCTCAACTTTGCCATTGCCACCTCATGTAACGGCTATTTCTGCTGGGGTTACTACTACATGATTGGCGCCAGCAAGTACGGTACACCTCAAAAGGCCCTTACCGTATGGAAGGATTACATGGTGGACATGGGATTCGGCTACACCCTGGGTGTGGATCTGCCTGGCGAGGCGCGCGGAATGATTCCCAACTCGGACTACTACGACCGCCACTACAACCGTTCATGGAACGGCCTGACAACCATAAGCAATGCCATCGGTCAGGGTGAGGTTACGCTTACCCCGCTCCAGATAGCCAATCTGGGAGCTACCATTGCCAACCGCGGCTATTATATCACGCCCCATGTGGTAAGGTCCGTGGATGGTGTGGAGGCGCCGGATTCGGCCTATATCACCCGTCACTATGTGGATGTGGACAAGGAGAACTACGAGATTGTGGTTCAGGGTATGCGCCAGTCGGTCATTGATGGTACATGCCGCTCGGCCAACACCCGTGACTATCTGGTGTGCGGCAAGACTGGAACGGCTCAGAACCGCGGCAACGACCACTCCGTGTTCATGGGATTCGCTCCCATGGACGATCCGCAGATAGCCATTGCGGTCTATGTGGAGAACGGTGGATTCGGTGCCGTATACGGCGTGCCCATCGGCGCCCTTATGATGGAACAGTACATTAACGGAGGCCTGTCCGAAGCCAGCTTGCGTAAAGTTGAGGACTACTCAAACCGTGTGATAGATTATGGAGAGGAGGAACGTTGACATAGTAGGCAGGTTAGACTGGCTCACCATACTGTTCGTGATAGCTATCATGGTGTGCGGATGGTTCAGCATTTGCGGCGCCAGTGTCGCTGTGGAGAACCCCGACCTTTTCTCGTTTGCCACACGTCCCGGCAAGCAGCTGGTATGGATACTCTGCGCCTTAGCACTGGGTGCGGTGGTTATGCTGGTTACCCAGACATTCTATAACTCGTACGCCTACATAATCTATATAGTCCTGCTGTTGCTGCTAATAGTGACCATCTTTGTGGCTACCGACACCAAGGGCTCCCGATCGTGGCTGCATCTGGGTCCGGTAAGCCTGCAACCTGCCGAGTTCGCCAAGTTTGCCACGGCGTTGGCGCTTGCCAAGTATGTGGATCGGTATGATTTCAGCCCTTCATCACTGAGCGACGTCCTCAAGGCCTGCGCCATCTTCTTTGTTCCCATGGTACTCATTGTGGGCCAGAACGAGACAGGATCGGCATTGGTTTATATGGCGTTCCTGCTTGTGCTTTACCGTGAGGGTATGACAGGCAGCGTGCTGTTGGTGGGATTCTGCGCCATACTCTTCTTTATACTGGAGATCAAGTTCAGCCCGCTCAACTTCGGTGACCAGCCCTTCCATGTGGGCACATGGCTTGTGCTTACCATCATACAGATACTGGAGGCAATCATGATATGGATGATGTCGCATGACCGCAGGTTCTCCCTGGTAGTGCTGGGCATGGGCCTTGGCGGAATGCTGATAGGTCTCTCGGTATCGCTCTCCATCATACCCTTCAAGGTTACATGGCTGCAGGCAGTGCTCATAGGCGCAACATCGGTTTTCATTGTGTTCCGTGCAGTCAAGGATATGGTGCGCCGATATATGCTCGTGGCTCTGTTCGCCGTCTGTTCGGTGGGATACCTGTTCTCGGTCGACTATGCCTTCAACGAGATTCTCAAGCCGCACCAGCGCACACGTATCAACGTCATTCTGGGTCTGGAGGACGATCCCAAGGGAGCCGGCTACAACGTGAACCAGTCGCTCATTGCCATAGGCTCGGGCGGCCTGACCGGCAAGGGCTTCATGAAGGGAACACAGACCAAGCTCAAGTATGTTCCTGAGCAGGATACCGACTTTATATTCTGTACCGTAGGTGAGGAGCAGGGATTCAAGGGATCCGCCTTTGTGCTGCTGCTCTATCTGGCGCTTCTGATCAGGCTTATCTTCCTGTCCGAGAGGCAGTCCTCTGTATTCGGGCGGGTATACGGATACTCGGTGGTGTGCATACTGTTCTTCCACCTATTTATAAATATAGGTATGGTGCTGGGCATAACGCCCGTTATCGGTATCCCGCTGCCCTTCTTCAGCTACGGAGGCTCCTCGCTCTGGGGATTCACCATACTGCTCTCTGTATTCCTGCGCATCGACTGCGAGCGCACCACCTCTTATTAATTCTCAATTTTCAATTCTCAATTTGAGGCTTCGGGCCGTCAGGCCTGCGGCCGCCCTTGTGGTGCTTTTTCTTCTTTTTCTTTTTGTCAAAGCGTGACAGGTCACCGTCGGTAAGGATATCGTTCTCTATACGTGAATCGGTATGAACTGCGTTCTCATCCAGGCTGAGAGGCTTCTGTCCCTTGCGGTTCATAGAGATAATCTCAAGGGCGCGAGCAGGAGTGATAGTCTCCACATTAGCCGCAAACACCTTATCGGTAGAGTATGATATCTGGCCGTTAAGGATATCGGCTTTGAAGTAGTAGTATGTGCTGTCCTTGGTCTCCAGAGGAATGTCGCGCGACGGGAACTTCTTCTGAGCCTCCACGTAGGCATCCACCTCGTAGTTCAGGCAGCACTTGAGCTTGGCGCATTGTCCTGCCAGCTTCTGCGGGTTCATGGAGAGGTCCTGGAAACGTGCTGCGCCGGTGGATACTGATACAAAGCTGGTCATCCAGGTGGTGCAACAGAGCTCGCGGCCGCAGGGACCGATACCTCCAATTCGACCTGCCTCCTGACGGGCACCGATCTGCTTCATCTCAATACGAACGTGGAACGCATCGGCCAACACCTTGATGAGCTGGCGGAAGTCCACACGGCCGTCGGCTATGTAGTAGAAGATGGCCTTGAGTCCGTCGCCCTGATACTCCACGTCACCGATCTTCATCTCCAGGCCCAGGTCCTTGGCGATCTGGCGGGAGCGGATCATGGTGTCATGCTCGCGGGCCTTGGCCTCGGCGTACTTCTCCATATCCACCTCACGTGCCTTGCGGTAGACGCGCTTGATCTCTATGTCGGGACGCAGGTTGGCCTTTTTCATCTGCAGCTGGACCAGACGGCCGGTCATGGTAACCGTGCCTATGTCATGTCCGGGATTGGATTCAACAGCCACAATGTCGCCCTTTTCCAGGGGAATGTTGTTGGAGTTGATAAAGAATCCTTTGCGGGTGTTCTTGAACTGGACCTCTACATAGTCTCCCTCCTCGGCTCCGGGCACACCTGCCAGGTAGTCGAACGAGTGAAGCTGGCCCATGCTTCGGCCGCACCCTTTGCAGCAGATACCACCGCTGCCGTTATTGAGTATGAAATCCTGATCCATTGTCCTTTATGGTGTTATTGCTTCATAAGCATGATGGTTTTGAGTGACAGGTCAAAGAAAACCATCTTGGAATTAACGTTCTGTTCTATATCTCTCTGGGCATCGGACAGAACCTCGGTCAGTCCGATGATATTGTTCTCGTTTACATACGGGGCGAACCTTACAGAGAACTGCCGCTCCTGCTCAGTCATATAGTTGAGCTCGGGGTTGTGGAAGTTGCAGATAAAGTTCTCGCGTATCATGCGCTGGCAGTATGCCAGAAAACGCTTCTGCCATTCTCGTCCGCCGCCGGCCACATTGTCGGACCATATCTTGAGATCCTTGAGGCGACGGCCGTAGGAGAGGCGCATCAGCTGCATGAAGTACTCCAGGAACTCGTCGCTCTCGGCGTTCACGCGCAGGGCGTTCATGGCCTTGAGCCAGCTGCCTCCGCTCAGGTGAGCTATCTTGGCTGCGGTGTCGCTGTCCAGCAGGTAACCCGGTCCTGTGAGTTTTTGCTCAATCAGTTCCGCCGGGATACGCTTGAAGTCTATGCGCTGCGTACGGCTCAGTATGGTTTCGAGCATAAGCTCCGGAGTGTCGGTGGTAAGGATGAACACCGTTCCGGCGGGCGGCTCCTCGAGCAGTTTGAGCAGGGAGTTGGCGCACTCGGCGTTCATCTTCTCGGCATGCCAGATAATCATCACCTTATATCCGCCCTCGACCGATTTGAGCGACAGCTTGCCCAGTATGGACTCGCTCTCGGTCACGAATATGCGTGCCTGCTTGTTGTCGGCGTCAATGGCGGCCAGCCAATCCTCAAAGCCGAAATACTGTTGCTCAAGAACCGTTTCACGCCAGGTGGATATCTCGTCGTCCGATACGGTGGACCTGCCTGTGCTCTTGCTCTTGTTTATCACGGGGAAAACAAAATGCAGGTCAGGGTGGACCAGCTTGTCCATCTTGACGCATGCCGGGCACTTGCCGCATGATTCCGCAGCGGAACCTTTATCCCTGCATAGCAGATAGCGGCTGAACGCTATTGCCGTCTGCAGTTTGCCTACTCCTTCAGGACCACAGAACAGCAGTGCATGGGGCACAGTCCCGGCCTGAGCGTCCTTTACCAGCCGCTCTATCACCTCCTGCTGTCCTATGATATCCTTAAAGTACATATAACTTGGTTCCTAATTGAGAATTGAGAATTTAGAATTGAGAATTAATACGCAGAACCTGCGTAATACGCACCGCATGGCCAATTCTCAATTATGAAACTTCGTTTCATGATTTTTGTCTCGACTCGGTAGAGTTCAAGCGAGCTTGACTCTACTCTCACTGTTCCAAAAATTCTCAATTAAAGTATTTTACATCCTGTGCAGGGCTTTAACTGCTTGAAAAAGTCGTTACCCTTGTCGTCTACCAGGATGAATGCCGGGAAGTCCTCAACTTCAATCTTCCAGATGGCCTCCATGCCAAGCTCGGGGTACTCAACGCACTCGATTGACTTGATGTTGTTCTGAGCCAGGATGGCAGCGGGACCGCCGATTGAACCCAGGTAGAATCCGCCGTGCTTCTTGCAGGCATCGGTAACGGCCTGTGAGCGGTTACCCTTGGCCAGCATAATCATTGAACCACCGTTATCCTGGAACTCATCTACATAGGGATCCATACGTCCTGCAGTGGTGGGACCCATTGAACCGCAAGCCATACCGGCAGGTGTCTTGGCGGGACCTGCGTAGTAGATGGGGTGCTCCTTGAGGTACTGGGGCATAGGCTCACCGGCGTCAAGGCGTGCCTTGATCTTGGCGTGGGCTATGTCACGACCTACTATGATGGTGCCGTTAAGGCTCAGACGTGTGCTGACGGGGTACTGTGAGAGCTGCTTGCAGACCTCGGCCATGGGACGGTTCAGGTCAACCTTTACAGCATCGCCCTCGCCGGCCTGACGGAGCTCCTCGGGAATGAGCTCGTATGGTTTGTCGTCCATCTTCTCAATCCAGATACCGTCCTTGTTGATCTTGGCCTTGATGTTACGGTCGGCACTGCAGCTTACACCCAGACCTATGGGGCAGCTTGCGCCGTGGCGCGGCAGACGGATAACGCGTACATCGTGTGCCATATACTTACCGCCGAACTGGGCACCCAGACCGATCTTGTAAGCCTCCTGCAGGAGTTGCTTCTCAAGCTCAACGTCACGGAATGCGCGGCCGGTCTCATCGCCTGTGGTGGGCAGTGAGTCGTAGTAGTGGGTTGATGCCAGCTTGACAGTGAGAAGGTTCTTCTCGGCACTGGTACCGCCGATTACGAATGCGATGTGGTAGGGAGGGCAGGCTGCAGTACCCAGGCTCTTCATCTTCTCAACCAGGAAGGGAATCAGTGTGCCGGGGTTCTGGATACGGGCCTTGGTCTCCTGATACAGATATGTCTTGTTGGCTGATCCGCCGCCCTTGGTAACCATCAGGAAGCGGTACTCCATGCCCTCGGTTGCCTCAATGTCAATCTGGGCGGGCAGGTTGCACTTGGTGTTCACCTCGTTGTACATATCCAGGGGAGCGTTCTGGCTGTAACGCAGGTTCTCCTCGGTGTATGTCTTGAATACGCCCTCCGACAGAGCCTCCTCATCACAGTAGCCGGTCCATACCTGCTGGCCCTTTTCTCCGTGGATGATTGCGGTACCGGTATCCTGGCACAGAGGGAGTTTGCCCTTGGCCGATACCTCGGCGTTGCGCAGGAATGTCAGTGCTACATACTTATCGTTGTCTGATGCCTCGGGGTCACGCAGTATCTTGGCAACCTGCTCGTTGTGTGAACGGCGAAGCAGGAAACTAACGTCACGGAATGCGGCATTGGCCATCTTGGTCAGACCCTCCTTCTGAACCTTCAGAATGGGTTTGCCTTCAAACTCGCTTACGCTTACGTAATCCTTGGTGAGCAGATAGTACTCTGTCTCATCCTTGCCCAGCTGGAACATGGGCGCATACTTGAAATTTGCCATAAATTTATTTTGTTGTTTTAATTTTCAATTCTCAATTCTCAATTCTCAATTCTCAATTTGATCGGGGTAGAGAAAATCATTGTACGGATATTTCTGTACATGAAGCTGCTTGACGCGGTCATAAAGCGTCTTGCGCATATTCTCTATGCCGGTTTTCTTGAGTGCCGATACAAACAGGCACTCGCCGTTAAGACGTCCCATCCAGGTGCGTTGCAACTCATCCATGGTGATGTTCTCACGTGTGGCGGGGGTAAGGTCATCGGCCTCTTTCTCCACCCAGGTGTAGGCATCGGTCTTATTAAAGAGCACTATCTTGGGTTTGTCACCGGCGCCCAGGTCGGCCAGGGTCTTGTCAACCACCTTCATCTGGTCCTCAAAGTCGGGGTGTGATATATCAACCACGTGTATGAGCAGATCGGCCTCGCGGACCTCATCAAGAGTGGATTTGAATGACTCTACAAGGTCGGTGGGCAGCTTGCGGATGAATCCTACTGTGTCCGAAAGAAGGAACGGCAGGTTGTCCACAACAACCTTGCGCACCGTTGTGTCCAGGGTGGCAAAGAGCTTGTTCTCGGCAAAAACATCGCTCTTGGAGAGCAGGTTCATAAGGGTGGATTTGCCTACGTTGGTGTATCCTACCAGCGCAACGCGGATAAGGCGGCCGCGGTTCTTGCGCATGGTGGATTTCTGGCGGTCTATATCGGCCAGTTGCTCCTTGAGCCAGCTTATACGCTTGGTGATGATACGGCGGTCCATCTCCAACTGGGTCTCACCAGGTCCGCGAAGACCTACCGTACCCTTACCGCCGCCGGCGCCGGATCCACCGCCCTGACGCTCCAGGTGAGTCCACATTCGCTGCAGTCGGGGCAGCAGATAGCGGTACTGTGCCAGCTCGACCTGCGTCTTGGCGTGGGCTGTCTGGGCACGCATGGCGAATATATCCAGTATAAGCGATGTGCGGTCAAGCACCTTGACTCCAAGGACGCTCTCTATGGCCGACATCTGCTTGGCTGTGAGTTCATCGTCAAAGATAGCCATACCTACCTCATTCTCCATATCCTCCATGCGCTTGATGTAATCACGCATCTCCTCCAGCTTACCCTTACCTACGTAGGTGGCGGCAAGTGCCTGGGGTATCTTCTGCGTGAAACGGCGCATCACACGGACTCCGGCGGTATCGGCCAGGAACTCAAGCTCGTCAAGATACTCGTTTGTCTTGCGCTCGTCCTGATCCTGTGTGATGATACCCACCAGTATGGCGGTTTCGGCCTTCTTCTCGGTTATGACTTGAAACTCTTCCTTCATTCTTCCTCCTTGTGTTTTTTATTGGGCGCGCCGCCAAGTACAATCACTATCTCGCCCTTGGGCTCATGAGCCTTGAAATGGGCCAGCACATCGGCAAGTGTACCGCGAACGCTCTCCTCATGGATCTTTGATATCTCTCTGCATACGCACACCTGACGCTCCGGGCCGTAAGCCTCTATGAACTGCTCGAGCGCTTTGACAAGTCGGAACGGCGACTCATAGAATATGATTGTCCGGGGCTCATCCTTAAGAGCTGCGATGCGGCTTTGACGGCCTTTCTTTTGCGGCAGGAATCCCTCGAACAGGAATCTGTCGCAAGGCAGTCCGGAGTTTATCAGTGCCGGAACAAATGCTGTGGCACCGGGCAGACACTCCACTTCGATACCCTGCTGAACGCATTCACGCACCAGCATGAATCCCGGGTCCGATATGCCCGGCGTGCCAGCGTCACTGATCAGTGCAACCGACTGTCCGGCCTGTATGCGGCTTGCCATAAAGGCCGATGTCTCGTGCTCGTTGAACTTGTGATGTGACTGCAGCGGCTTGTGAATGTCGTAGTGGTTGAGCAGGACCGAACTGGTACGGGTGTCCTCGGCCAGGATAAGGTCCACCTCCTTGAGAATGCGTAAAGCCCTCAAGGTGATGTCCTCAAGATTTCCCACCGGAGTGGGTACCAGATAGAGTTTTCCTGCCATCGTGTGCGCGCGCGTATTTGTTAAGACACAAAAGTAGGCAAAATCCCCGTATCTGCCGCTTTTTTTGCTTAAGTTTGCAATTACAACAATATATGTATGGACAGAAAGTACAAATTCGTTGACGGCCTTTTTGCAGTGACACTGCTGATAACTTCGTTTATAGTTCTTTCGCGTCAGGCCGTCTACCGTTTGGAATTCAAGGAACAGATAGGGATTTTCCTGTTTGGAGCGGACCGCATAAGCTGGTATCTCTCCAATCCTGCAGTGGTTTCATGTATAGTTGGAGACTGGCTTACCCAGTTCTTCATCAGCGGCAGGAACGGCGCCATGATATGCTTCCTGCTGTTGACTGCAACCTTTCTGGGGCTTGCCAGGATATTCAGACGGTCAAATCCTGACAGGACTCTCTTCTGGATGGCGCTTATCCTTCCGGTTATACTGGAGGCTTACTTTATCCCGTTCCCGAACTATCCGATATCGGCAGCCGTCGGCCTGACCGCATCGGTCTGGATGTCCTGTCTGCTGGCTCAGATAAAGGATAAGAGATACAGCAGTGTGATTTACGGACTCTCCGTACCCGTAACATACGTGCTCTTTGGTGCACATGCGCTGACTCTGGCACTCCTTCTCTGGTTCATAAAGCGCAAGGAGGGAGTCAAACCCATACTCTGTCTTGCAGCCGGAGTGGTTGTGATGCTTGTGGCAGGAAGGTTCTACAACCTATCGTTTGTCCATAGCCTGATATGGCCCGTCTATCCCGATTATATCATCCCGTCGTTGTGGCTGCTGCTGTGTCAGCCCTTGTTCATACTCGCCTTCATGTTCCTTTCGTTCGGACTCGACAGGATCAAGTACACCCGATGGATAATAGGTACTCTGTGCACAATATGCTTTTGCGGCTCCTGGATGTTAAGGGGTGTGCGTTACAGCGATCTGGAGGAGACTGTAAAGGTAGGATCACTGGCCTATAAGGGAATGTGGACTGAGGTAAAAGGCATGGCTACGCGTGAGACTCCGTACTGCGCCTATTACGGTAACGTGTGCAATGCACGTGATGGCAAGCTGGCAGATGACCTTCTTAAAGGCCGATGGGGCAGGGCCGACAACGTCCTGTTCCTTGCCACGACCCAAGGTAATCCCTATTTCAATATGATCTATTTCACCGATGCCCTGCTGGAGATGGGCGACGTATCGCAGGCAACCGACTGCGCTCTGCTGGCACAGACGGTCATGCCGGGTCACTACTCCACTCGTATGCTGCGCAGGCTAGCCGAGATAGCTGTGGTTACGGCCGATTATGACGTGGCCCGCAAGTATCTGGACTTACTGATGCGTACCCGTAACCACCGTGAGTGGGCCCAGGAGCTTCTGGATTGTATAGAGAATGACGATATACCGCAGCAGTACCTGACATGGCGCTCAAGGACACTCTCCCGCGACCATTTCTTCCGTCAGGGCGACATCCGCTCATCACTCTCCATAATCGCATCGGAACAGCCCTTTAACAGGACTGCAGTGGACTATCTGCTCTGCTCCTATCTGCTGGACAAGAACCTTAATACATTCATCAGCCTGTATGACAAGTATTATCTTGGCGCATTGGACAGGATAGTCAAGGTTCCGGAGGTTTATCAGGAGGCTTTGCTGGTGAACGTGAACTCCAGGGAGTCGCTCATAGAGACGGTGGAGAAGTATCGTATATCGGAAAAAACTGTGAACAAATATATGAGTCTGATGGAGGCCAGATCCAAGTCGCCCGATTCGTCTAATGTAATGACTCAGGATGCAATGGGAACATATTGGCATTATATCATGGCTGTCAGATTCAATAACAAGGAGCAGAAATGAGAAACAGGATTATCATATTGGCATCATTGGCCATCGTGCTGGCGGGTTGTTCGCGCAGCACGGTCTACAGCGGCCAGGGCATGTTCCCGGATTACAGGGACGTAACCATACCGTGCAACATAGCTCCCCTGAACTTCAGGGTAGGCGGTTCCGGCTCTGTGACCGTAACTGTAAAGGGCTCGGAGGAGTATCGCTTCAAGGGAAAACGCGGGCTTGTAAAGTTCCCCGAGGGCCGTTGGCACTCCATGCTTGAGGCGCAAAAGGGTAATACCCTGACGGTAAGCGTCGAGTCCGACAACTATAACGATACGTTCAGCTGGACGGTGGTTGCCGACTCCATCGACAAGTACATGAGCTACCGTCTTATAGAGCCTGCATACGAGGTCTGGAGCGGCATACAGGTGGAGCAGCGCGACATGGAGAGCTTCCGCTCGGTACTGCTGGGCGACAACCGCAATGCCGACATGTGCTGCATGAACTGTCATACATCGAACCGCAACGGAACGTCGTTCATGCATCTGCGCGGTGCAAACGGCGGAACCATACTGAACCGCAACGGCAAACTCATAAAGCTCAACACCAAGACCGAAAAGACAGGCAATACTGTATACGGAGACATATCGGCCGACGGCCGGTACGGAGTATTCACAACCGCCGATATCACCTTTGCCATTCACACCCGTACGGATATGCGAATGGAGGTGTACGATCAGCGCAGCGATCTGGTGGTGCTGGACCTGGACAACCTGACTGTAACGGAGAGCCCCCTTACCACAGGCGATGAGTATCAGGAGACATTCCCCTGTTTCTCGGCCGACGGACGCAGCATATTCTTTTGCCGCGCGGTCCATCATGAGCAGCCGGACAGCATAAGCAGCATGCACTACGACATAGCCGTGATCACCTTTGATCCGGAGACCGGCAAGATGGGTGATAAGGTATACACCATCATCCCTGCATCCGACCATCTCTCGTTCAGCCACCTCAAGGCATCGCCCGACGGACGCTGGCTGATGGCTACCGTGGCCGAGTACGGTACATTCCCAGTATGGCACAAGGAGAGCGAGCTGTGCATGGTGGACCTCAAGAACAGGTCTTTCATGATGCTGCCCGAGGTGAACGCATACGGTGCCGATACATATCACAGCTGGAGCAGCAACAGCCGCTGGGTGGTGTTCGCCTCCAAACGTGACGATATGGTTTACGGACGTCCCTACATCGCGTTCATCGGCCCTGACGGAAAGACGGGCAAGCCGTTCCTGCTTCCGCAGCGTGATCCTGAGGTATATTTGTCCACTCTCAAGTCATTCAACCTGCCGGAACTCTATCGTGAGCCCGAGGTGTATAACGCCCGTGACGTGGCCGCATTCTACAACAATGTGAAGCCGCAGCAGGTCACGTACGTTCCCTAAAGGAAAACAATTATCCGGGGATTACTTGTGCACCAGAGTGCCGATTGGCTGGCCCTCCATAACCTTCTTGAGGTTGCCGGGAACATCCATGTTGAATACGTAGATTGACAGGTTGTTCTCCTTGCACATGGTGGTGGCAGTCAGGTCCATCACCTTGAGGTTACGGTTGTATATTTCGTCGAATGTAATCTCGTCAAACTTTGTGGCTGTAGGATCCTTCTCGGGATCGGCGGTATAGACACCGTCCACGCGGGTACCCTTGAGCATGACATCGGCCTCGATCTCAATGCCGCGAAGCGATGAGCCGGTATCGGTTGTGAAATAGGGGTTTCCTGTGCCTCCTACCAGAATGGCTACCTGGCCGTTTTCCATGGCTTCAATGGCCTTCCATTTGCTGTAAAGCTCACCTATAGGTTCCATACGGATTGCTGTGAGCACCTTGTTGGGGCAGTCAACTGATGTCAGGGCCGAGCTGAGTCCAAGACCGTTGATTACGGTTGCCAGCATACCCATCTGATCGCCTTTGACGCGGTCAAAACCCTTGCCGGCGCCCTTGAGGCCGCGGAATATGTTACCGCCGCCAATTACGATGCCTATCTGCACACCCATATCGTGAATCTCCTTGATCTGCTGTGCATACTCGCCCAGACGCTTTTCGTCTATTCCGTAACGCTGCTCACCCATCAGGCTCTCGCCGCTGAGCTTTAACAATATCCTTTTGAACCTTGCCATATGAAATGTGTATTTAATTACACAAAAGTAGTTATTATTTCACTTTACAGGACGCATTTTGTCCTCTTTTCCGTTTTCAAAACAGATGCAACGGTTTTGCAGCGCATTTTTGTTGCTTTGAGGATTCCGTTATGATACTTTTGCCCAGTAACCAATGCCGTTAAAGAACCGTAATGCGGTTTAACATGGCATGTGTTCAGGATTATCAATTGTACAACCAGTTTGATTATGAGAATACGTCTTTCTGCAATTGTCTTTTTCTGTTTCTTGTGCAGCGTAGTGTCTGCACAGGATTTTGTTGATTTGGGATTGAGTGTAAAGTGGAGAACCTTAAATACAGGTATAACTGCCGACAGACCGGTAGGCTGGTATTACCGCTGGCCCGATGCAATGGCGCTGAAGACTACCGACGGTAGCCGTATGGGCACCAAGGCCGAATGGGACGAGCTGCGAGAGTACTGCACCTGGAAGTGGACCGAGCAGAACGGCATAGGCGGCTATCTGGTAACAAGTAAGATAAAAGGATATACGGACCGGAGCATATTCCTGCCCGCTGCAGGCTGGCTTCAGGACGGCCAGCTGATGCAGGTAGGCACATACGCATCATACTGGTGCTCCACCCCAGGAGTCCAGCCTGACAATGAGGCCGCATACGGTTTCAATTTCAAGCGCGGAGCCGATGAGTGGCACAGCGAGAACCGTGAATCGGAACAGTCGGTGCGTATGGTGATGCCGTTGTCAGGTAAGGAGGTGTCCGGAATCACGTTAGAAAAAACAAAACTCACTTTGCAGCAGGGTGCTGGCACCAGACTGAAAGTGACAATGGGAAAGCGTGACGTAAACAGCGCATGCACCTGGAAATCCTCCGATGAAAACGTAGTAAAAGTTATTGAAGACGGCCTTTTAGTGGCCGCAGGTCCGGGCAGCTGTAAGGTACAGGTTACCGCATACGGCAAGACAGCCCAATGCACCGTAACCGTAACTCCTCATGAGTTTGAATACGTGGATCTGGGATTGAGCGTTCTGTGGGCCAATGCCAACCTGGGAGCATCGGCACCTGAGAGTTACGGTGACTATTACGCATGGGCCGAGATTGAACCCAAGGAGTCTTTCTCTTGGGGTAACTACCGCTACAGTTCCTTTGCACAGGAAGACGGTATGGACAAATATACCGCCCAGGGGCAGTCCCATCAATACCTCAAGGCAGACAATCTTAACCGTCTTGAGCCGACCGATGACGCAGCCACAGTAATGTTAGGTGACGGCTGGCGTATTCCTACCAACGATGAGATTGTAGAGTTGGTGAAAAACTGCACTTATGATACTGCTATCGTAAACGGTGTAGCCGGAATGCGTTTTACAAGCAATGTTCCCGGATTTGAGGGACACAGCATATTCATTCCCTATTCAGGTCAGATGAACGGCAATGAGCCTATTGAAATAGGAAAACAGTTCTCTCTCTGGACATCCATTCCAGGCAGTGGTACCAGAGGAAGCTGTTTCAGTACCATAGGTTCAGTAAACGGAATGAGGGGAGGTTTGTCGGAACTGCCCCCGGTTGAAGTTCTGAGAATGGCATTTGACTTCATGTTCAACGGTTATGAAAGCAGATTCATAGGAATGAATATACGTCCCGTGCGCTCCCTTGCCGATGATATGTTCACATCACTATCCCTACCGGCTGAGAGTATGGATATAAGTTACGGTACCATACGCAATGTAGAGGCTGTGATGATGCCCTCCGGACGTCAGGTCAAACCTACCTCCATCAACTGGAGCTCATCGGCACCACAGATTGTATCCATGGATGAAAACGGCTTTTTGACAGCTGTCGGACAGGGCACATGCGTGATTACCGCAGAGACTGAGGGGCGTAAGGCTCAGATGACAGTGAATGTGTCATTGCCCGTACCGGAGCCTGTTGACCTGGGTCTGAGCGTGATGTGGGCATCGGCCAATCTGGGCGCTTCAAGACCCGATGAGGCTGGCGGATATTTTGCCTGGGGCGAGACAACTCCCAAGCCGGGTCTATACAGCAGAGAGAATTATAAGTTCGGTCAAGGTACTAATGAAATGAGCAAATATAATTTCTATACCAGTTCCGGTCCATGGGGATCCAAATACCCACTTGATTATAAGGAGACTCTTGATGCTGAGGATGATGCAGCTGCAGTACTTCTGGGTAACGGTTGGCGTATGCCCACTGCCGATGAACTGTGGGAACTCAAGAACAGATGCACCTGGGAGGCAAAGTATGCACAAGACACTATTGAGTACAATCATGACGACACTGTTGAGCTCTATTTTGAACGACGTCTTCTGGGATATGTCATCACCAGTAATGTCCCCGGGTACGAGGACCGCAGCATCTGGCTTCCGGCCGCAGGTTTCATAAGTGAATATATGAGTGATTCAAGGATTATCAGTAATCTGGGACACGGCGCATATTACTGGACATCGACTTTGGGACAATCCTTGGATAATGGTGACACACGCTGGAACGGTAAGAATATCAGGCCGGTAATGGAACTCCCTCAGTCAGAGAACCGCAAAAAGGCGGAGCCCGACCCGGTCAAGCCTTTAAGACACAACGCCCAGGTTGATTTGGGATTAAGCGTATTGTGGGCCGACTGCAATGTTGGTGCCGACAGCCCTCAGGAAACCGGAGCCCGCTTTGCATGGGGTGAGACTGCACCCAAGACCTATTATTCAGAGTACAACTACAAGCACATGAAAGCCTTCAAGGACCAGAACAAGTGGTGGTACTCCAAATATACCACTACTGATGAAGATCCCTATGTGGATGGCCTGACCAGGCTGAGCGCCGAGGATGATGCAGCCCGGGCCAACTGGGGAGGCAAGTGGCGTATGCCCACCAAGGAGGAGTTTAAGGAACTGTATGAAAAATGTGAATGGACCCAGGATTCCGTTAACGGAGTGAAAGGATACCGCATAACAAGCAAGGTTCCCGGATACACGGATAAATCCATATTCCTTCCTAATAATTCAAACACTTTTGGAGGTCTATTTGAAGAATCTCATAGAGGCATTTATATGACATCCGATAAAATGAGCTCCGAAAATAGCTATATGTGGCGGGGTTGCGTAGTACTGGAGTTCGATAAATATGAATTCGGTACATCCGATGAGGTTGAGCTTGACTATAAAGAGGATGTAAGCTCTTCGCTCGGATCAAGGATGTCTAAGATACATATACCGGCCAGAGACAGGACAAATGGTTATTGTGTCCGTGCCGTGTGTGAAAAATGATACAAAAGGGGTCAGGCCCCAATTGTATCTTTTTTGAAAAAAATTAAAGACTAGAGATATGAGAACTATCAGATTTTGGTTATTGTTGGCGGCAGGAATTCTGGCTGCATCGGGCGTTCAGGCCAAGAAGAAGGATATCTTGAGTAAGGAGAAAGGCAGCATAACGTTCCGCGTAGATCCGGACCTGCCGGAACCTACAGGTGAAAGCCTGAGCGGGATTATGCGCAGTAGCGGTAGGCTTGTAAGTGTTATACTTGACAGGAGCGAGATTCGCGGTGAGAACCAGAGGGTTGTGGCATGGGGCATAGGTGATAAGAACTATGCCTCGTACGGACAGCACCCCTTCTTTAAAGGCATGATTGATGCGTTTGCCGATCATCGGCCGGTGGTGCTTACCCCTGATGTAATCTGGTTCCTTATCTGTCAGGGATTCGCTCATTATGTTAATGATAACCCGGAGGAGCTGCGCAACCTGTTTGTAGATCATGAGGGCAAGATAGACCTTGTGGTGCAGAGCGGTAAGGACTTGTTGAGCGGTGAGGCCGATTGGGAGGCCATTGTGGACAGCTTCTACGTACAGATTCGTGACAATACCAAGGGAGATATTGCCGATATCATATCAGAGAAGTTCTCCACAACGGGTGTAACAGAGCACATGGTATCACAGATTGCGCTTATGGAGACAGTCAAGTCATACTTTGACTACATTGTGCTTTATTCGTCCTGCGGCATACCAAGCGTAACGCTTAAGGGCACCCCCGATGACTGGCAGTCCATACTGGACCGCACCCGCAAACTCCGTGCTTACGGCATAGACTGGTGGGTTGATGACCTGGAACCCATACTCCAGGAGTTTGTCAATGCTTCAAAAGGCAAGCCGGATGTTGATTTCTGGAAGAGTATTGTCAAGAAATACCGCCCGGGCGATGTGCGTGGACTCAGTTGCGGAATGGATATCGGCTCCACCAAGTTTGACGGCTGGTTCCTTAAGTTCCTGCCGTATGATGAGAACGGGCGTACACCTGCCGAGGTCAATATGGACCACAGCATGCTGCCAGAGATGGTCAGGACTGAGTATAAGTACATAATAATCAATGATGTTACCGGCGAGGTGGAACAAACCATGATGATGGAGTTCTGGGCCGGAATAGTAGGTATGGAGGTTGATCCCGTGACTTATGCCATGACTCCCAAGATGGGATGGTTTACCCGTATATGCAAGACCGAGGAGGAGCTGCTTGAGGAGTTTAAGGCAATGGACAATGGCGATGGATTCTCGGACGGACTCATGCTCAAGGTAAACAAGGTTCCCGATATTATCCGCAAAATGGGCCGTATAAACAATCTTACCCTGCGTTTTGTGGGCAAGGTTGTCATTCCGGACTGGATGGACGGCAAGGATATACGCTCACTTGAGATATCGGGCTCCATGACTCCCGATGAGGAGGAGGCCCTGCGTAAGCGCTTCCCAAAAGCACGTATCAACGGACGGGCTCTCCTAGATGATGAGGATGACTTTTAAGGTCTAACACAAACTGAACCTGCTTGAATTCATAGACCCGATGATCACCGCTGCGGGTAAGGAGCATCAGGCAGCCATCGGGACGGATGCCCTCTATACAAGCATCAAACTCTCCTTGTGCATCACGGAACTTATGGTACCCTTCGCGGCGGTACAGACGGCTGCGGTATAGCTCATCCACGCCGGCCCGCTGACTGGGGGTATCAAGTTCCATATAACCGATGAAACGGGCAATTATGTCGTCAAGCAGGGCGTCGCGGTCATAATCCCGGCCGGTAATGTTTTTGAGCGATATTGGGTTGGGGGCATCGCTCACAAATACCTCCTGATTCACGTCCAGGCCCACGCCCACGACAGTGTCCAGGATTGAGCTGCCCTGCAGGGTGTTCTCAATCAGGATGCCGGCCATCTTGAAGTCCTTATAATATATGTCGTTGGACCATTTGACAGAGAAACCGGCGGCATACTCCGGTCCCGCTGCCGCAATGACTGCGTCCGATACCGCCAGCGCAATAGCCTCCGATATATAGAACTGTTCCTGCACCTTTATTCCCTTGGGATGCGCCAGGATACTGAACAGCAGGTTCTTGCCCTGTTCAGACTCCCAGGTGTTACCCTTCTGTCCGCGTCCGGCCGTCTGGAAATCGGCCACCGCAACCTCATAATCATAGGCGGGATCACCGCCGTTAAGTTCACGCAGATAGGTGTTTGTGGAACCTATACTGTCACTTCTGTGCCACTTTATCCTACTCATCATTCCAAAGGCGGAAAGAACGCCTGCTCTATATGTTCAATAACGAATTCTCCATGTTCTACTACGATTGACACTATGTCGAACCTGACATCCTTGTCAATCCTGTTGTACCGGATGTATGCATCGGCCGAGTTTACTATGCGGCGTATCTTGCGGTCCGTCACGAAATCCTGCGGGTCGCCCCATGTGGAGCAGGTGCGTGTCTTGACCTCCACGAATACCACCGTGTCATCTTTTGTAACCACCAGATCCAGGTCCTTGTGACCGCAGTGCCAGTCTCTGTCCAGGATAGTGTACCCTTTGTCCGTCAGGTAGTTAGCTGCCATATCCTCGCCTTCCTTACCCAGTATGTTGTGTTCTGCCATGTATATAGGTTTTTATAAGGCAAAAATAGGAATTATTCGCGGCATATTCATCCAAAATCAATACCTTAGTAGCCAGTTATGAAGAAGGAATCCTCCACAAGAGTTGAACGCTACAGTTTCCTGGTCAATCCTGACGAGAAGCAGATGATTGAGAACTACCTGCGCAAGTACAAGATAAGGAACCGCAGCCGTTGGATGAGAGAGACTCTCATCACATTCATAATCAAGAATCTGGATCAGGATTATCCTACTCTTTTTGACGAGCAGGAGATGCGCCGATGACACAACAGGAACAGGACATACGCTACATGAAGATGGCTCTGGACGAGGCTGCCGCAGCTGCTGCCCAGGGCGAGATTCCCGTTGGCGCCGTGGTGGTTTGCAACGGAATGGTCATAGCACGTGCGCATAACCTGACCGAGACCCTGACCGATGTCACCGCCCACGCCGAGATGCAGGCAATCACAGCCGCCGCCTCTTATCTGGGTGGCAAGTATCTGGACCAGTGCACTCTTTACGTTACGCTTGAGCCTTGTGTTATGTGTGCAGGGGCTATCGGGTGGTCACAGTTGCAGCGTTTGGTTTTTGGGGCATCGGATCCCAAACGCGGATATACGGTTTTTGCTCCGGATGCGCTCCATCCCAAGACGGAGGTCACATCGGGTGTATTGGCCGATGAGTGCGGTGGGATAGTTCAGGAGTTTTTTCGTAAGAAAAGATAAAGGGCTCGCTGCTTCGCTTCGCTCGGTTTTTGGCTTTTAGCGCCTACGGCTTAAAGCCTCGGGATGGAATCCTATCTGCGTATCAGAAACAACCTTTTTTTAGTTTCCTTCTGGAAACGCGCTCCGTTTCACTTCGCTTGCCGTCCTTCCAGGCCGGGTAAAAATTATGGCGTCCCTTTGGGGTACGCCTTAATTTTTACTCTAGGATGGAGACTTTTTCTCATTGGTCTTTGCGGTATTTCCCTTCTTCCTCGTCTTCCAGCATACTGAGGTAGCTGGTGTAGCGGGAGATGTGTATCTTGCCCTCCTCCACAGCACGTTTGACGGCGCAGTCGGGCTCGGTGGTGTGCATGCAGTTTCCGTAGCGGCAATCGGCTGAGTACTTGAATATCTCGGGGAAATAGTGGCTTATCTCCTCATGTTCCATATCGAATGTACCGAATCCCTTGATACCCGGAGTGTCGATAATCCAGCCGCCCTCGGGCAGGGGGAACATCTCGGAGAATGTAGTGGTATGCATGCCGGTGTCATGCTTCTCGGATATCTGGCCGGTACGCTGGTTGAGATTGGGCAGGATACGGTTCACCAGGGTACTCTTGCCTACGCCCGAGTTGCCGGCCATAAGCGTGACCTTGTCCTTAAGCGCAGCGCGCACCTGATCGATGCCGTCACCGTGCAGGGCGTCGCACTGCAGGCAGTCGTAACCTATCTCGGTGTACAGTTGGAAGAGTTCCTTGAGGGTCTCCTTGTCGGCCTCGTCAAGAAGGTCCGATTTGTTGAATACCAGTGTTACCGGAATGCGGTAGGCCCAGGCCGATGCCAGGAATCTGTCTATGAATACCGGCGATGTGACGGGATGGTTCACCGTGACCACGAGCATGCACTGGTCCAGGTTGCAGGCCAGGATATGGGACTGCTTGGAAAGATTAGAGGAACGCCGGATGATATAGTTCCTGCGCTCCTCTATATTGGTGATATATGCCGGCTCGCCTTCACGTGCCGGGCTGAACTCCACATAGTCGCCCACGGCTATGGGATTGGTGCTTTTTATGCCTTTTATGCGGAACGTACCCTTGATGCGGCACTCCTGATCACGTCCGTCATCGGTACGTACCAGATAGCTGCTTCCTGTGTTTCTGATTACGAGTCCGCGCATGGGCTGATCAGACGGTCATGATCTCCTTTTCCTTCTCGGCAAAGAGTTCGTCGGCCTTCTTGATGTACTTGTCGTGCAGCTTCTGCAGTTTCTCCTCGGCATCCTTTTCGGCATCCTCGGGGAGTCCGTCCTTCTGGGCCTTCTTGAGGGTGTCAAGAACGTTACGGCGGGTGTTGCGGATGGAGATCTTGCTCTCTTCGCTTACCTTACCGCTCTGCTTAACCAGGTCACGGCGGCGCTCCTCGGTAAGGGGCGGGATGGCCAGGCGGATAACCTCACCGTTGTTGGTGGGCATGATACCCACGGGTGAGTCTATGATGGCTTTCTCGATAACCTTAATCATATTCTTGTCCCACGGACGGATGGCAATGGTGCGGGCATCGGGAGTGGAGAGTGCTGCCACATTGTTCAGCGCAACCATGGATCCGTAGGAGTCAACACGTATATCGTCAAGGATACGTATGTTGGCCTTGCCGGCACGGATATGGGCGAACTCGTCCTCAAGATGCATGATGGCCATTTCCATCTGCTCCTCAGCTTCGCTGAGACAATTGTTTACATCAAACATAGTATGTTCTTTTAGTTTGTCATTGCTTTCTCTACTACAAAGATAGACTAATTTTGTTCAAAAAGCCATATAATATTAGTAAATTTGCGCGATTATAATAGCGCCTGATGCTGACCAACAATCACCAGATCCTAGACCGATTCGCTCCCATATCATTGGAAGAGATGTCGTCAATCCGTCTTATGAACAGGACGGACTGCAAGTATCTGGCCAACGAAAAGCAGCTCGAGAGCCTGCTCCAAATGGCATCCGGCGAATACATGATACAGTCAATCGACGGCCTCCGCGTGGCCGAGTACCGCACCCTCTATCTGGACGACAGGGACAACATCATGTACCTTAACCACCACAACGGACGTCTTACCCGCCAGAAGGTACGCATCCGTACCTATGTGGACACTCAGGACAACTTCTTTGAGATCAAACTCAAGAACAATCACGGACGCACCAAGAAGAAACGCATACATCTGACAGGTGCCGATACATACAGGCAGGACGGTGCCGGGGATTTCCTGAGCGAGCATACCATGCTTCCGCTAACACTGGATGACCTCAAGCCCAAGCTGTCAAACCATTTCAAACGCATAACCCTGGTCAACAACGCCAAGACTGAGCGCCTTACCATTGACCGTGAGCTCTCGTTCCGTAACGAGGAGACGGGGATATGCCGCGACATGGAAAATCTGGTAATAATAGAGGTCAAGCGTGACGGCAACACCTATTCGCCCATACAGGATCTTCTGCGCCAGGTACGCATATTCCCCAGCGGATTCAGCAAATACTGCATCGGCATGGCACTTACATGCCCCGGAATCAAGAGGAATATGTTCAACGAGAGAATCAGAAAAATAGAAAAACTTACATCAATATGCTTATGAACTTTTTATCCCCGCTTGTAAGCGGACTTGGACAACTTGCAGCAACCGCATCCGAAGAGGCCGAACTCTTTGGCGAAGAGACCGAGGGTCTGCTCTCCACTCTGGGTGCCACTCCCTTCTGGCCCGCATGGTCCAGCATCTGGGAGATGCTCATCCGTTTTTTCATAAATATCCTTACTATAGGCATTATAGTACATGCCTTCTACTATCCCAAGGCAAAGAGGCGTGACTACTACTTTACCTTCTCGCTCATAGGCGTGAGCATATTCCTGCTTATCTACCTGATGGGAGGCGTAAAGCTCAAGATAGGATTTGCCTTGGGTCTGTTCGCCATATTCGGCATCATCAAGTACCGTACCGAGCAGGTTCCCATCCGCGAGATGACCTACATGTTCGTGATCATTGCAGTGGCTGCCATCAACGGACTGGCCACCAGCGTGAGTTACTTTGAACTGCTGGGCACCAACCTGATATTCATCGTCGCCCTGGCTATCTGCGAGAACACCAAGTGGATGAAGCACGTACCCTCCAAGCTTATCAAGTACGATAACGTCAAGCTCATTGCGCACGGCCGTGAGGATGAACTCAAGGCCGATCTGGAGAAGCGCCTGGGCCTTAAGATTATCCGTATCGAGGTGGGCAACGTGGATTTCCTCAAGGACTCAGCCATCATCAAGATATACTACGAGCCTATCATGGATGAGTTCGGAACAATAGATTCCGTAATGAAAACCGGTAAACTGAAATGAGACGTTCACTCTACATAGCGGTTGTCTGCATCCTTGCTTCCATGCCGATGGTTGCCCAGTCCACATGGGGACTGCGTACCAGTGTGGGTACCGAGAAGAAGATCGGCAAGGGTCTTGATGCCGGTTTTGAGGTCAAGTATCATCTGACCGATAATTTCAAGAACACCGACCGTTGGAGCGTAGGCGCATCGCTGAGCAAGCGTCTGTACCGCAATGAGGCCAAGACCTTCAGCGTCAAGGCAGGATTGGGCTACAAGTACATGAACGTCTACACCGGCTGGACCACCAAATACAAGGGTGACAGGACAGATATTGAGGACGGTCTTGACAAAGACTATTACATCAGCAACAAATTCAATTTCAACGTCCTGGACTCATATGTTGACACACGTCACCGTATCACTGCCTATGCTCAGGCATCGGCCGAGATGGGTAAGTTCAAGATTTCGTTTCGCGAAAGCTACCAGTTCACGCACACTGACAGCGTATCGTACAGCAAGGACAAGTACCGCTACAAGAACGGCAAATGGAAGGATGTTGAGACCGAGATGGACGGCAAGTCGGCATCAGACAAGAGCATGCTGCGCTCCAAGATCAGCGTAGATTACAACATACCTCACTGGAAGTATGACCCGTTCGTGTCGTATGAGCTCTTCAACAGTCTTGACAAGGCATTTGAAGTCCAGAAGTCAAGAATTACAGCCGGTGTTGATTTTTCTTTCAATAAAAAGCATAACTTTGAGGTTGCATACATGTGGCAGAACCAGCATGACGATGACGAGCCTGCAGGTTCTTTCATATGTCTGGATTATAAGTTCACGTTCTGAGAGTTATGAAGAGAGTTCTGGTTCTGGCGTTGTCCGTTCTGCTTGCCGTCCCGGCTTTTTGCCAGGATGCAGCCGCTACGCCTCAGGACAGTCTGACCCGCAATCTGGAACTCGACAATCTGCGTAAGATAGCTTTCAAGGACGGCAACATAGTCACAACCTACTCCGACGGCTCCACCAAGAGCCAGAAACTCTCCGAGAACGAGAAGCTGCAGTTCAGCCTGTCCGACAAGAGCGAAGAGGGAATCACTGCTCAGGAGTCCACTTATACCATCTACGATCTGAGCGGCCGACCCGTCAAGACTCACATGGACAGGGATTCCGGTCAGCCATTCAACCTGAATGACCTGTCGTCGGGTATCTATCTGCTCAAAACCGGCAATCGTACCATCAAGATTGTCAAATAAATCGATAAAAAGTTTGCCTACATCCGTAAAAAGGCATAATTTTGCACCCGCTTAACGGCAATTAGAGGTAGATCCGCTAGCTCAGCAGGTAGAGCACATCCCTTTTAAGGATGGGGTCTCGGGTTCGAACCCCGAGCGGATCACCAAAATTAAAGAGACCTGAAATCATCTGAAAGCTTGCTTTCAAGGGATTTCAGGTCTCTTTAATTTTGTAATGATGGCCCGTGGCAGGGCCAGGGGTCATCATTAACAAAGATAACCCCGTGGCAGGGCCAGGGGTCAGCAACAACCTCACTTCTTCTTAACCTCCTCAAAATCCACATACTCCCCGTCAGAATCCGAGTAAACCTTCTTCTTGGACCTTGAGCGCCGACGAACCGTTTGTCGTCCGGAATCCCCGTCGCTGGAACCCTTGCCCCGACGGAAAAAGCCCACGATAGAGCTGAGTATCGATGCCAAAAGGTCACGCGCGAATGTCAGTACTGCAAGCAGTACAAACAACAGGATAAATAGTATTGTGAGTGAGATGATAATCATGTCTGTTCATTTTTTTGAATTGTAGGGGCAAAAACCATGCCCAGGAATCAATGCTGACCTTTTGTCAGAATGGACAGTATGATATACCAGCCTATAACGGCTGCCAGACCTTTTTCGCGCAGCAGCACCAGTATGACTACCGACACGATAAGGAAGATAAAACGGACCTTGTTATCGGCCCATTTGAGGCTCTTGAACTTGAGCGAGAACATGGGTATTTCCGAAACCATAAGTCCGGCAAACAGTATTGCGAGCGCACCTATAATCCAGGGGGCGGCAGGAATAGCATTCATATCTATCTGGAACAGACCGCACCAGAAGAGTGCGTTGGCGGGAACGGCCAGACCCAGGAACGATGTGGTCTGACGCTCGTCGGTATTGAACTTGGCCAGACGAAGGGCTGCAAATACCACCAATACAAGACCTATATAGGGATATACGGCTGCAATGCAGTCGGATTGGTAGCAGAAACCGCTCAGCGTCTTGAGGCAGAGCATGGCGGGTGCAAGTCCAAATGTTACCAGGTCGGCCAGCGAGTCAAGTTCCTTGCCGATGGGCGAGTAGGCTTTGAGGGCGCGGGCTGACAGGCCGTCGCAGAAATCAAAAAGGGCGCCGGCTACAACCCAAAGCAGGGTATGCAGGGCGTCGCTATTGAAAGCGGCCATCACTGCCATGCATCCCGACAGCAGGTTGCAGCATGTGATGGTGTTGGGGATATGTCTTGTAATTCGGTTTGCCATAGTTTTAGGATAGTTTAGCCAGAACAGTTATGTCGGCTGTGACCTTTTGGTCAAGTTTGACGCAGACCAGACTGTCAACCGGCAGATAGACGTCAACCCTGGATCCGAACTTGATGAATCCCAGGTGGCTGTTTATGATGCTCTTGTCGCCGGGCTTGCAGTATGTCACCACCCTGCGGGCCAGTGCACCGGCAATCTGACGGAGCATGATCTCCTTGCCGTCATCGGTCTTGATTACTACAAGCGAACGCTCGTTCTCGGTGCTGGCTTTGGGCTTGAAGGCGGCATGGAAACTTCCGTCCTGATGCTCCACTTTGGTTACGGTACCGTTTACGGGGAACCAGTTTGCATGGACGCTGAACACGCTCATGAATATGGATACGACGATGCGGCGATCGTGGAAATAATCGGTCTCGTCAACCTCCTCGATGGCTACTATTGTTCCGTCGGCCGGCGAAACGACCACACCCTGGGTATCGTCACTGGGGAACATACGAAGGGGGTTACGAAAGAAGTGAAGGAAGAACCATACAAAGAAGAGTGAGATTGCCAATACCAGGTATGACCACCAGCCAAAGGCGGGTGTAAGGAACAATGGAAGGTTGATGCACAGGAAGATAAGTGCCACTGTGACAAGTGTCTGCTTTCCTTCGGGGTTTATCTTGGGTCTCTTTCCGTTGTTTTGGGCCATGTCTGCTCGATAATTGTTTCACAAAGATAAGACAATTTGTTATATTATGGCATACTTATTGTGTTGTATTTTCAAGCGGGGCCGTTCATACGGACTTAATAGGGAATTGTTGAAAACTTTGAGGGAACATGGTTGTCTCTCTTGGCTAATGAAAGTAACTTTAAAAACTTTTTCATCCTCTACCCACTATGCAGGAATTCGTACACTTGCACGTTCATACGCAGTACTCTCTGCTTGACGGTCAGACCAACATCAAGAAGCTGGTTGACAAGGCAATAGCAGATGGTATGAGGGGCGTTGCCGTAACTGATCACGGTAATATGATGGGCATCAAGGAGTTCAAGAACTACTGCGACAAGGTTAATGACAAACTCAAGGAGGAGGGAAAGCATTTCAAGCCCATCATAGGCTGCGAGGTCTACGTGGCACCGCGCCGCAAGGAGCAGCGTGAGAGCAAGGAGCTGGACGGCGCCAACTACCACCTGATCCTGCTTGCCAAGAACGAGAAGGGTTACCATAACCTTATCAAGATAGTGTCAAGGGCCTGGATGGACGGATTCTATTCGCATCCCCGTACCGATAAATATGATCTGGAAAAGTATCACGAGGGTATAATATGCTGCTCGGCCTGTCTGGGCGGCGAGGTACCCAAGCTGATAACTGCCGGCCGCATAGATGAGGCCGAAAAGGTGGTGGAGTGGTTCCATAACCTGTTTGGTGAAGACTATTACCTGGAGCTCCAGCGTCATAAGGCCACCGTGCCCAACGCCAACCATGAGGCTTTCCCGCTGCAGCAGAACGTGAACAAGCATCTCATTGAGATGTCGCGCAAGTACGGAATCAAGCTGGTCTGCACCAACGATGTCCACTTCCTGGACGAGGAGAATGCCGATGCCCACGAACTGCTGATATGCCTCTCCACCGGACGTACTCCCGATGACCCCAGCCTGATGCGTTACTCCAAGCAGGAGTGGTTCAAGACCACCCAGGAGATGAACACGCTGTTCGAGGATGTGCCCGAGGCACTTGCCGGCACTGTGGAAATTCTGGATAAGGTTGAGGAGTACTCCATCAACCATCCGCCTATCATGCCGAACTTTGCCATCCCGGTGGAGTTTGGAACAGAGGAGGAGTACCGTCAGCGCCTTACCGAGGAGGACCTCTTTAAGGAGTTCACCTGCAACGAGCATGGTGAGACCGTCATGTCCAAGGAGGATGCCGACAAGAAGATAAAGAAGCTGGGCGGCTATGATAAGCTGTACCGCATTAAACTGGAGGCTGACTATCTGGCAGAACTCACCTTCAAAGGTGCCAAGGTACGTTACGGTGACCCCATTCCCGAGAGTGTGATGGAGCAGCTCAAGTTCGAGCTCCACATCATGAAGACCATGGGTTTCCCGGGATACTTCCTGATTGTGCAGGATTTTATCAACGCTGCCCGTACTGAGCTGGGCGTATCGGTGGGACCGGGACGTGGATCGGCTGCCGGATCGGCCGTGGCGTACTGCCTGGGTATCACCCAGATAGACCCCATCAAGTATGACCTGCTGTTTGAGCGTTTCCTCAATCCTGACCGTATATCGCTCCCTGATATCGATGTGGACTTTGATGATGACGGCCGCGGACGCGTGCTCCAGTGGGTTACCGAGAAATACGGAAAGGAGAAGGTTGCCCATATCATAACATACGGCACCATGGCTACCAAGATGGCCATCAAGGATGTGGCCCGCGTGCTTGAGGTGCCGCTGGATATATCCAACAACCTCTGCAAGGCTATCCCTGACCGTCTGCCCGACGATGCCAACGGCAAGCCCCGCAAGATGAATCTGACCAACGTGCTGGAGTGCGTTCCGGAACTGCAGCAGGCTGCTGCCTCATCCGATGAGAAACTGCGCAAGACCATTCAGTTTGCCAAGATGCTGGAGGGTAACGTGCGTGGAACCGGCGTACATGCCTGCGGAACCATCATATGTCGTGACGACGTAACCGATTGGGTTCCTGTATCATGGGCTACCGATAAGGATACGGGTGACCGTCTGCTGGTAACCCAGTACGAGGGCAGCGTGATCGAGGATACCGGCCTTATCAAGATGGACTTCCTGGGTCTTAAGACCCTGTCCATCATCAAGGAGGCCGTTGAGAATATCAAGTCAAGCCTGGGTATAGATCTCAACATCGATACCATACCCATAGATGATCCCAAGACCTTCCAACTCTACTGCGAGGGCCGAACCATAGGAACGTTCCAGTTTGAATCGCCCGGTATGCAGAAATACCTTCGCGAGCTGCAGCCCGGCGTATTTGAGGACCTCATAGCCATGAACGCCCTGTACCGTCCTGGCCCCATGGATTACATTCCTGATTTTATTGACCGTAAGCTGGGCCGCAAGCCTATTGAGTACGATATCCCCGTCATGGAGAAGTACCTCAAGGATACCTACGGCATCACGGTATATCAGGAGCAGGTCATGTTGCTGTCCCGACTGCTGGCCAACTTCACTCGCGGTGAGAGTGATACCCTGCGTAAGGCAATGGGTAAAAAGCTCAAGGACAAGCTGGATCACCTCAAACCCAAGTTCATTGAGGGCGGCAAGGCCAACGGTCACGACCCCAAGGTATTGGAAAAGATATGGGCCGACTGGGAGAAGTTCGCATCGTACGCCTTCAACAAATCGCATGCCACATGCTACTCGTGGGTTGCATACCAGACCGCCTACCTCAAGGCCAACTACCCGTCACAGTATATGGCGGCCGTGCTGAGCCGTGCAGGTGACATTACGGAGGTTACCAAGCTTATGGATGAGTGCAAGTCCATGGGCATAAACGTATTGGGGCCCGATGTGAACGAGAGTGTGCCCCGTTTCGGTGTCAACGCCAAGGGCGATATCCGATTCGGCATGGCATCGGTCAAGGGAGTGGGCGAGAACGCCGTATCGGCCATTGTAAGCGAGCGCAAGGCCAACGGACCTTACAAGAGTATATTTGACTTTGTTCAGCGTGTGAACCTGAGCGCCTGCAACCGCAAGAACATTGAGAACCTGGCCATGGCCGGAGCTTTTGACTGCTTCCCCGAGATAAGGCGTGAGCAGTTCCTGCAGCCCTGCGGCAAGAACGAGGTGTTCTCGGATATACTGGTGCGTTACGGAACCAAATACCAGACCGACCGTATGGAGTCGCAGTTCTCGCTGTTCGGTGATATGGGGCATACCGATCTGATTGCCACTCCTTCTATACCCGATGCGCCCGAGTGGCCGCTGCTGGAACGTCTTAACAGGGAGAAGGAACTGGTAGGAATATATCTGTCGGCTCATCCGCTCGATGAGTACCGTGTACTCTTGGAGAACGTATGCAACGTAGGCATGGCACAGATGGATGACCGTCAGGCTCTGGTCAACAAGGAACTGACCATGGGAGGCGTGGTGACCGGTGTCAGGGAGACCCGCACCAAGACCGGCAAGCCCTGCGGATTCACACGCATAGAGGACTTTACCGGTTCTACGGAGATAGCGCTGTTTGGCGAGCCCTGGCTCAAGTGGGCCAACATGATGAAGGAGGGCAACTACCTCTACATCAAGGCTCAGTGCCAGCCCTATAAGTACAACCCCGAGAGAGTGGATCTTGTGATCAACTCCATCGAGCTTTTGCAGGATGTCAAGGATACGGCTATCACGAGTATGACACTGTCCATGCCGGTGTCGGAGATAGACAAGGAGTTTGTGAGCGATCTGGACACACTGGCCGGCAAGGAGGGCAAGACGGTGCTCAAGTTCGTATTCACGGACCTTACATCGGTCGAAAACAAGGTATCGCTTACGGCGGGTAACAGAAGGATCACGGTTACCCAGGAGCTCGTGAACTACCTTAAAAAGAGAGAGTCAATAAAATTATCGTTTAACCAATAAACCACAGATTATGGAAATTGAGATTACCAGTAAGAACTTTGAAGAGGTCAAGTCACAGGACAAGCCTGTGCTGATTGATTTCTGGGCTACATGGTGCGGACCGTGCAAGCGTCTTGGTCCCATCATTGAGGAGATTGCCGCCGAGTATGACGGCAAGGCTATTATAGGAAAGTGCGACATCGAGGAGAACGATGACCTTACCGAGCAGTTCGGTATCATGAACGTTCCTACCGTAATACTGCTTAAGGGTGGCAAGGAGGTTGACCGTGTGGTAGGCCTTGCCATGAAGAATGTCTATCAGGAGAAACTTAACGCCCTGCTCTGATTATGGCACAGGATGAGTTTCTGGAGGATGACCTGGACGATCAGAAGACCGTCGAGTACATCAAGAATACGCTGCCGCAGGAACTGAAGGAGAAATACTCCGATGACACCCTCTATTATATTCTGGATGTCATAAACGACTATTTCACCACCAGCGGCGTTCTGGATCAGGAGCCCGATGCAGACGGCTGTATAGACATAGACAACGAAGCTCTGGTGGAGTATATCATCAAGGAGGCCAAGAAAGACAAGATAGGTTCATTCCCTGCCGATGAGATAATCCTCATCGTGGAGGCTGAGGCCGATTACGTTGATTCTCTGGGAGAATGAGGCCGACAAAAAAAGAGGATGACTAAGACATTTTAGTCACCCTCTTTTTGTTTACCACAGGTTCAGGCGTTTTTCCTTGGGGATATAAAGTTTGTCTCCTTCCTTCACGTCAAACACCTCGCACCATGCATCGATATGGGGCAGGGCTCCATTAACGCGCCATCTGGCGAGCGAGTGAACATCAGTTGTGGTGAGGTGGCGAATCTCTGCTTCGGTGATGTCCTGCGCCCATACGTTGGCGTATGACAGAAAAAACCGTTGGTCGGCAGTAAAGCCGTCGATGGTTGGCAGCGGCTGTGTCTTGGTCGCGTTTTTGTAGGCTTTCCAAGCCACCTGAATCCCACCGTGGTCTGCAAGATTCTCGCCTAAGGTCAAGCGTCCGTTGGCATTCAGTCCGGGCAGCACCTCAATGGAGTCAAAGAATTCGGCATACATGTCGGCCTTTTCATTGAATTTCTCGACGTCGCTGTCCGTCCACCACTCGCGCATGTTTCCATCCTTGTCATAAAGGCGGCCCTGGTCGTCAAAACCGTGTATCATCTCGTGGCCGATGATTACACCGATGGATCCGTAGTTTACAGCATCGTCGGCTTCCATGTCAAAGAACGGGGGCTGCAGGATACCAGCCGTGAAACAGATTTCATTGTTGAAAGGATTATAATATGCATTGACAGTCTGTGGTGATATTAACCACTTGTCCGGGTCTGTGGGCTTGCCGGCTTTTTCCTGTACCATCAGAGCTTTATTAAAACGCTGACATTGGATAATATTCTCCAGATAGGACTTGTCAGGGTCTATGTGCAAATCACTCATATCCGTCCATTTGTCGGGATAGCCCACCTTCACGCTGATTGCGTTCAGTTTTTCTTTTGCAGCGGTCTTAGTGGCATCGCTCATCCATTCCTGTGCGTCGATACGCTCTCTGAGTGCAACTTTTAAATTGCTGATTAACTGCAGAATGCGTTCCTTGGCTGCAGCCGGAAAATATTTCTCTATGTAAAGCTTGCCAATAGCCTCACCTATCTGTTTATCCAACTGACTTATGGAACGTTGCCAGAGCGGGTATTCCTTTTGACTTCCCGACAACACACGTCCAAAGAATTCAAAGTAGATGGTATACGTCGTATCGTCAAGGTATTGGGCGTATTCTTTTATCTGTTTCCACTCCATGTAGTCGCGGTATTGGGTAGTGGTCATTGTACTGATGAGAAGATTGGCACCGGCCATGAATTCAGGCTGTCCCACCACCAATTCCTGGATGTGTACCGACTGAAAGCCCATTGCATTCATCACCGTTTCCAGTCGTATGTTGGGGTAAGCGGATTCGAATTGTGTCAGCGTCATTTTATTGTAGTTGGCCATTGGGTCGCGTAGTTCGGTATTCGAGCGACTGACTTTGGCCAGTTCTGTCTCAATATACATGATGTTCGTCATCTTTTCCTGAGCCTGCTCAGGAGTAAACCCGAATCGTTGAAACAGTTTTATTATGTTTTGCATGTATGCCTCCCGGATACTGACTGTCGCATCATCAGTATCAAGATAGTACTCTTTCTGTTTAAGCGCGGTTCCGCCTTGCGCGACTTTCAGTATGTTCTGGGAGGAGTTTTTATCATCGGCATCGAAATCAATATCCATAAAACCGGAATAACCCTGTGGTGCCAATTGTAACTGTACCATGAACAGCTGCTCCTGTGTAGCGGCCTGCTCCAATTGCCTGATAATACCCATCAGAGGCTCCACGCCTTCACGGTTGCGCCGGAGGCTGTCCAAAGCCAAACGATAGATGTCGGCCAGTTTCTGCTCTGTCGTGCCTGAGGCATAGGTGTTGTTCAGTGATTCATCCATAATGGTCTTGATACGCCTGTTGTTCTCCTCACTCAGCTGTTCAAATCGGCCGTAGCGGGAATAGGCGGCTGGCAGCGGATTATTGGTCATCCAACCTCCACAGGCATATTGGTAGAAATCGTCAGCCGGACTTACCGATGTGTCAAGATTGCCTATGTCAATTCCCGATGCTTTCCTGTCAGGAACAAACGTTTTGTCATCTATGTCCGAGCATGATGTCAGCCCAGACAAAACGGCTAATGTGACGACTGCAAGTTTAATTATATACTTTCTCATGATTTTGTCTGGTGGTTATTTTATAAATACTGTCCTATTGCCCTTTATATAGATACCCTTGCGCTCGGGTATGCCCTCAATGGGACGTCCCAGAAGATCATGGTAAGGCTCATCGTCCTGCAGTGCATCGACCGGTTTCACGCTTGTGGGGTCGGTGTATGAGAATTTATTCTTGTGGGTGCAGTAGTATGTGGTGAGAACACCGTCTATCCATTCGCCCACATATGAATCCATGTAATATACATTCGTGCTACTTAATTCAATCGGCATCCTGCATTTGAATGTGTAGTCGCCTTTACCTCCCTTATCAGGCAGCATAGTGAGATACTCTCTTATCTCATCGCGTATAAACAGGGAGTCAATATACTGATTTCCGATATAAAAACGCACTTTCAGGGCGATACTGTCCGACGGAATCCAATGCACCATGCTGACACTGGGCTTGTCGGTTATCTCAACATTGTAGAACCATTTGTCACCCTCCTGTGAGAACCAGCTGTTGTTCTCGATGTATTTGCTGTAATCGACCAGAGTATCATTATTCAGCTCTATGTCGAAACTTCCTATCGTTTTGTCCTGGGCAACAAGCATGAACTTTACAAATCCTCCATACTGGGGTACATATGAGAATGTGACATTGTTTGTCTCTCCGGCTTTTATGAATCCGCCGCACAGCATTGCTTCTCCCTGTGAGAGCGGTCTTACATTATTGATCTGATCCTTGTTTATGTGACCATAGTAAAGAGGAATCAGATACAGGTCATCCTTGTATTCTTTATCCAACAGGTTTTTCACGCTTACCGTAACGTCACTGCGCTCGCCAAGTCGTCCGGTTCCTTTTGAGATTCTGCCATCCACGCATTCCAACTTGAAGTACTCTCCGTGGATATTGATATAGAAACGGCCATTATCGTTACGTCCTGCAACCAGATTCCAATCCACCGGCGGAATGACTTTCCATTCTGCCCCCGGCTTACGTAAACGGTGCATCGGGTAGAGCTTAAGAGAATCGCCGGGCTGGAATCTGGTGGAATCAATTACTACCGTCATATAATTGGTATCATAAAGGATGCTGTCATTGGGATTGCCGATGAAATCGGGATTAAGGGCACCGTTTTCAGCAATGGTACCAAGCGCATAATCCTGTGTTACCTTTCCTGCGTCATCCTTTGTGTAAATGAATTTGTAAATGACTGTATTGGCATTAAGCAGGCTCATTCCGGAAAACTGGAAGGTCTCCTCTTGGGATTCATGGCCAACCGGCTCTATCTTTTCCGTGGGGTTGATATGGATAACAGCAGACTGATTTCTGCTAAAACCTATTCCGCTGCTGCCGCTGCCTGCACTGATGTTGTCATACGGGTTCAGGACCGAGAGAGAGAAATAGCCGTCGCCGACGCCATTCCATCCCCAGTTAATGTGGAACAGTCCGCTTTCTTCATAACCGTCACAAATGAACGCATGCCCGCCTGATTCGGTAAATCCGGCATACAGCACAGGTCGTCCTGCCGAGACTTCATCATACATGATTTTTTCCCATTCATCAATGCTGTAAGCATATCTGGTATTCAGATACTGGGCCGATTCATAATTAAAGAAATCAATGAGAGCCGTTAAATAAGAACTCGGTTGTGCACCCGATACTTCGGGTGAGTATTTCATATGTGTCGCCTGTCCGCAATAACGCATAAGTGTTGCTACAGCGTTTCGCTGGATATTGTCGCCCAACTGATCATATTGTCTGGTTTCGGGATTGAATCTGCTATAAGTTTCAAGCATGTTCTCCCAATCAAAGACTACGGGCGGGAGCGCGTCTATATGCCAGTCCTTATGGACATCGTTGTAACTGGTTGATATGTAATAGTCAGGTATTCCGTTAGGTACAGTCTTGGGCCACTGATAATAATACATGACCTGAGCAAGTGCGGTAGCTACACATCCGGAATAACAGTTCTTTCCTTTATAATCAGGTTCGGCACCGTTGTATAGAGGAACCTGATCCCAATAAGGGGCATCCTGATACCAACGGGTCTTAATGAGCGGCTCCACAGGAGTGCGGTTCTGTCGTGTTCCGGCAGCGTTTGTTGAATTACCGTCAACAAAGTCGGTACGGTTACCCAGCGTTGCTATTGCCTCATCATAACTTTTGAGCCATTCGCGCATATTATCGGGCATATTATCCCAGTCAATGCTGCCGGTGGCGCTGTATCCTAATACGGGCAGTGTTCGGTTATCGGCCGAAGCAATGATGAAACCGCCGTCATCCAGGTTGAACGCATAGATACTGCCTGCCTCAACAGGTGTGGACTCCGGCTTGGCTCCGCCTCCTCTTGAAGGTGCGCGCATACCCGTGTTCATGGATGTTGACATGTACTGGAGGGCACGGTCCAGCGCCTCCTGCTCGGTAATGTGCTGAGAGTAACTCCAGCAAACGTTAAGACACAGAAGGAAAAGGAGTACTGTTTTTTTCATAAAACGGCATGGCATAAGATAACGGATTATTATTCAATGTTGGCATTGAATGTCTTTGTCCAGATGGGTGTCACCTCTTTATTCAGGAAACCGGTCTTGGAAACCGTTATTGTGGCCTGAACGGCAAGAGTGTCGGAGGCGTGTGCTGTGGCAATGGAATCACATGCATATGCAATGGATGCATCATTTTCCTGGCGATCTTCCCATACCTTAGTGAAAGCTTTCTTGAAGTAGGTGTCAAAGACAGAATTGATATCGGATGTAACGGTGCCGAACTGGGTAGCGGTGCTGGTATGTTTTCCCAACAGGGACCTGAGCGTTCTCATACTGGCTTTATATACTTTTTCATCAAGATTGTCCTTCTTTGCTTCAAGGGCGGCATAGGCCTCATTCTGATTGGTTCTTATGGAGTAAGAAACAAAGGGCTTGGTGAGAGCCTGTCCCATAACGTATGTACCTATCAGTTCTTTTTGGGGCTCTGAGCCGGGTTCCGAATTGGCTGTCGTGCGGTAAAGGTCAAACTTCATGTAGGTGCTCTCTGTGTTTTCAAACTGTTTCCTGACAGCTTCGCATGCAGATTTCATCTTACTGTCCTGATTGCTCTTGTGGAAGTTGTAAGTGGTACCATCGGTACCTATGGCATTGTTGAATGCGTTTATCGCATCACGGGCATCATCGGCATAGCATACGCTTGCCTGATAATCCATTTTGACCTCATACATGTAGCTTGTTACATAGGTCACTTTGTCAGGGTCACAAGAGTTGAAAACGGTTGCCGTCATAGCACAGCATAGAACGGCTGCGAGAGTCATGAAATATTTTTTCATTATAGTTTATGATAAAGAAAAACGCCTGTCTTCATAAGGACTATTAAGTTGAAATCAGGCGCAAAGGTATAAAAAAGCCTTAAAAAGTATATGAGCTGTCTTAAAGGTTGATAGTGCGTGAGCCGTCACCGTTTTCGGTGATAGTCACCTTTTTGGCATCGAGGGGGAGCAACTCTTCAACCAGCTCGGGCCATTCTATGAAGCAGAGGGCTCCGCTGTAGAAATAGTCCTCATAACCCAGGTCATATACCTCTTCCAGTTTCTTGATGCGGTAAAAGTCAAAGTGGTAGATAAGCTCGGCTGTAGTCTCCGAGCGGTATTCGTTGATGATGGCAAAGGTGGGGGAATTGACCTCATCCTCAACTCCGAGCAGTTTGCACAGTGCCTTTATGAATGTGGTCTTGCCGGCACCCATCTTGCCGTAAAATGCAAATACGGTATCATCGCCCATCTGGCCGATAAACTCGCGGGCAGCCTCTTCTATGTGATCAAGGTCTTTTATAGTAATTGTCATTTCTTTTTGGGGTTAAGAGTTATGAAAGGTATGATCATCTCTTCAAGCGATACGCCGCCGTGCTGGAAGGTCTCCTTGTAGAACGATGCGTAGTTGTTGAAGTTGTTCTGATATACAAAGTAGTCGGCCTCAGTGCAGAATATGTATGAGGTGCTTACGTTAGGCGAGGGCAGGTGGGCCTTGAGCGGCTCGCTTATCTCATACACCTCCTTGGGGTTGAATCCCAGGTTCTTGCCCAGTTTGTAGCGCAGGTTCGTGTTGGTGGTGCGGTCACCTGCTATCTTGACGGCATGGCTGACCATGATACTGCCGTGGTCGGTCGTTATCATGACCTTGCGGCCTGTGGCAGCCATTGAGCGGAAAAGCTCACGTACCGATGAGTGGCGGAACCAGGAGAGTATCAGGCTGCGGTAAGCGGCCTCGTCATTGGCCAGCTCACGCATCATACGGGAGTCGGTCTTGGAGTGTGACAGTATGTCAATAAAGTTGACCACCACCACATTGAGGTCATTCTGCAGCAGGTTGTTGAACTGACTGAGAAGCTTATCGGCCGATGCTGAGTCATTAACCTTGTTGTATGAGAAAGTGTCCTTGCGGCGGAATCGCTCTATCTGTGTGCGGATAAGGGGTGATTCATTCAGGTTCTTGCCCTCCTCGGAGTCCTCATCGACCCAAAGATCAGGGAACATGCGGCTTATCTGCTCGGGCATGAGACCTGAGAATATGGCGTTGCGGGCATATTGGGTGGCGGTGGGGAGTATGCTGTAGTAGAGATGTTCCTCAAATGTAAAGAGCTCAGCCAGTTCCTGACTCAGTATACGCCACTGGTCATATCTGAAATTATCCATTACTATGAGAAACAGCTTGTCACCCTTGTCAAGTGCAGGGAATACAAAACGCTTGAACAGGTCGGGACTCATTACGGGACTCTTGTCACGGTCCTCCATCCAGTTCATGTAGTTGCGTTTTATGAACTTGCAGAATGCGGCGTTGGCCTCAGTTTTCTGCATCTTGAGCATATCATGCATGGAACTGTCGGCCTCCTTGAGTTCAAGTTCCCAGTAGACCAGCTGACGGTATACCTCTATCCAGTCATCGGCTGTGAGAGAGTCGTTGATCTGCATGCTCAGACGCCCAAAGTTCTGCTGGTAGTTGCGGTCGGTCTCGGCGGTTACTATGTCACGTTTGTGTATGTTTTTCTTGAGTGAGAGCAGTATCTGGTTGGGGTGGACGGGCTTGATCAGGTAGTCGGCAATCTTGGAGCCGATGGCCTGGTCCATGATGTTCTCCTCTTCACTTTTGGTGACCATCACAACCGGGATGTTGGGATCAATCTCCTTGATATGCTGAAGTGTCTCCAGGCCGCTCATGCCTACCATATGCTCGTCCAGAAGCACCAGGTCATACTGGCGCTCGCGGCACATGTCCAGTGCATCGTGGCCGTTGGTCACGGTGTCAACCTCGTAGCCTTTGTTCTCAAGGAACATAATATGCGCCCTGAGCAGGTCAATCTCATCGTCGACCCATAGCAGTGTTCCGTTCTTATTCTCCATCGTCGGCATATTCTTCAAACAGTGTGGCTCCGTCTATATCGAATTCCGGTATGCTCAGGAACTTCTCCTCGTAGAACTCCTGGTACTCGTTGAAGCTGTAGTGGCGCAGCAGGGTCTCAAGGTTGTTCTTTGTTATGATGACCGCCTTGATTCCGCTCAGCTTGCGTGCCATCTCAGGATCTTCGTACAGATTGCGCTGATAGACGAACGCCTCGTCAAAGTTAAGGAATTCTCCGACGAGCATCATACCTATTCCCTGTTCAGTTTCAAAACTGATGTCAAAATTACGCATCATGTAGTTGGTAAAGTTGTAGCGGGCCACCTCGAACAGCAGTTGGTTGCGGTCCAGGTCGCCGTCGGGATAGGCAAGCACGAACAGGAACGGCTGGTAACGGTCGTCGCTGAACTGCGGTGCCACACTGTCGCGTGACTCCTCCTGGGCGGTGCCGTTGCGGCGGTCCCAGATGGATCCGAACGATGTGGACTGCAGTATCCTTCCGTTCTGTATGCCCTGAGCTATGAGACCTGCCAGCTGGCTGATCTCGTTCTTGGGGTATTTGTTGACAAGTTCCTTAAGCTTGTCCAGGAAGGAGTCGGTGTTGCCGTACTGCAGGTCAAGAGCCGCATCCAGGAACATAAACTTGGCGCGGTGCTGTCCCTTGGGGTACTTGGTGGCCGATATCTCGCAGTTCTGTCTTACCATACGGTAATCGCCCTCGCGGAATGCGGCATATGTGCGGGCGTAGATGGAGTCCTCGCGGTGCTTGCCGTAACGGGCGTTGTCTATGTAGTCGGAGTCGCACACCATGACGGTGTAGTCGCTCTCCGGATAGATGCGCTGCATGCGGGCGCGGCAGCTGTCGGCATCGGCCGTCCTGCCCCACAGAGAGTACATGAGGTAGAGGTTGTACATGGCCTTGTCGGCCTCCTGGGACTGCGGATAGTCACGTACTATACGCAGCAGTGACCTCTCGGCATCGGGATACTCGGTAAGGCGGTCCTTGTAGATGATGCCCTGTTCCAGCAGTGCGGCCGATATGAGCAGGTCCGATTTGGCTTTGTCCTGCTCGGTATAGGGAATCTGCTGGATATAGTATTCGCGCTTGTGCGGATCGGTTTCACGTACGGTTGTACTCAGGGAGTCGACCATAATGTCGCCCAATGTGTCGGCAGGGGCATCGGCCAAGGCATCGGGAGCATCGGTCAGGGTGGGCAAGGGCGCGAGTACGGTCTTGTTGCTGCGGCGCCAGTCGTCCTCCAGCCTGCGTTCTCCCCACTTGTTCACAAAGTCCTTGGCACCGCGTTCCATGGCCTTCTTGTTGTAGAAGTACCAGCCGCCGGAGCTCTCGTTGTCGGTCTCTATGATCATCTCTCCCTTCAGGGCCATCTCCTTCTCCTTTTGCTTGCGCTTTTCCTCCTCAAGCCTCTCCTGCTCGATGACATCCTCTATGACCTTGTCAAGAATGGCGTTCAGCTTATCGTCGGGCAGGGTGGAGAGCCACTGCAGACTGTCCTGCAGCTTGACTGTGCTGCTGCATGCCACCAGATCCTCCAGGACCTCGGAGCGCAGTTTCACGGTGGGATACTCCTTGTGAGAGGAGCCTATCATACCCACGGCCTGCGAGTAGCAGCGTGAGGCGTTGGGGTAGTCCTTCCTGTCCCAGTAGAGGTTGGCCATGGTGAGCATCAGGATACCCTTCTCGGGCGATGCCTTCTCGCTCTTATCGGCTCCCTCGTTGTAGAGTTTGAGGGCCGTGACGGTATCGCCTCTGGTCAGGTGGATATTACCCATTGCGTAATATATCTGGTCCAGATTCTCCTTGTTGCCGGGGTCACGCTCCATACGTTTGAGCTTGCGCATGATCTTGCGTACGCTGCTGTTGCGGGCCATGGTTTCGGTTTGCTGGATGCGGGCGTGGAACTCTATCTCGTGGGGCGGGCTCATGCGTATCACCTTGCCGAACATGCTGTAGGCGTCGTTGTCGCGGCCGGTAGTCTTGTAGAGCTGTGCCAGCAGGTATCTTTCGCGTATGCGCTGCAGCTTGCTCTCTCCCTTACGGCCGATGGCCTCCTCGAGCGGCGCGATGCTCTCCTCGTAACGCTCCTGCTGCAGCAGATGTGATGCCAGCCTTGCCTGGTAGTCCAGACGGCGGGCCATGTTGGTCTTGGTCTGTGCGGAGCGCTGGAACAACTCCTCGGACTCATAGTTCCATCCCATCTCGGAGTAGCACTGGGCCATCTTGTACTGGGCCTCGGCTACAATCTCCGGTTCGTCGTAATAGAGTTTGGATATGTATGAGTATGTGCTGGCGGCCTCGATGAAATCGCCCTTCTGACGTTGGGCGTCGGCCATGAGCATCCATGCGTGCCAAAGGAACGGATTGTATTCGTTCTTGTTCTGATAGGCCTTGTCCGATTCGGTGGGAGTACCCTTCTTTTTCTTGGGTTTGGCTGTTATGGAGTGGAGCTTGATGCTCTTCTGAGCCTTCTCTATGGCCAGGTCGAAATCGGCCTTGCCTACGCCCTGCACCTTCTTGTCACTGACGGGGTAGAGGTCGAGTATCTCCAGAAGGTTGTCTTTCTTGGCTTTTTCCTGGGACTCATAGCCCTTCTTGTAAGCCTCGTTACCGTTAAAGTAGACGTTGTAACGGGTTACCATGGCCTGATAGGAACGGGAGGCTGCGGTGTTGCGTGACGTGGAACATCCTGCTACCGCTGCCATGAGCGGCAACAGAACAGCGTATACTGCTCTCCCTATCCGTTTCATCAGATATCTATCGGTCTATCTCATTCATCATGGAGTAACACTCCTCCTTGAGTTCGTCGGGAAGTTCAATGTTCCTGGCCTGAAGGCACTCCATCCACTCCCTGACCTCGTCCTGTCCCATGGTGTACATCACGTATCGGAACTCCTCGACCTCCTGGTCGGTGTAATCGTCCGAACTGCGTCCTGCAAAACGGTCAAGCTCCTCGTCGTCGAAATACTGCGCGCTGCGCAGACGGGCCTCGGCCAGTTTCTGCTTCTCGCAGACGGCGTGCTTGCCGCAGCACTCACCTGCGGGGACAGACTCCTGGGTGGCCTGCTCAGGAGTTTCAGTGCTTTTGCTTATCTTGTTGATCTTGTTGTAGCGGTCCAGATAGTACAGCACAAAAATCAGGAGCAGGGTTACTGCACATATTATATATACGTTATTCATAACGGAAATATTGTCCCTAAATTGCGAAGATACAAAAAAAGAAGATGACAAAGGGAACCGTCCCCATTGTCATCTTTTTCCAGTCGGGGTGACTGGATTCGAACCAGCGACCACACGCCCCCCAGACGCGTACTCTAAACCGGGCTGAGCTACACCCCGCTGACGGTTATCGGCCTTTCGGCTTTCAAAACCGGCGCAAAGGTATTCCTTTTTATGATATTATCCAAAAAAGAGAAGAATTTTTTTATTTGACTTTTGCGGCTTTAACCTCTTTTATCTTAGCCTTGACCGGAGCCTTCTTTTCCGGACTGTTGATTATGGCGGGCATAAGCATAAAGCTTTCAAGCGGTTTGGCCTCGGTAAAGCCCATGGGAACGGTGTGTCCGTTCTCGTTGTATTCAAATCCCACAAAGTATCTGGCAAAGGGATGGAGACGGTCTGTGGGGAATACGGTGGTTATGGAAAATGTCCTTCCGGGCTTGATCTTGATCTTTTTTGTGGCCAGCACCTGAACGCTGTGCTCGCGTTCCACTATCCTGAGGTATATGGGGCCGACATATGTGCTGTCACCCTGATTGGTGACCTGGAAAGTGACGTAACCCTCATCGCCCACGTGGAGTCCTTCCAGACCCATCACGGGATCACCGCTCATCTTGAGGTCCTTGCCGAATGAGGGGAAGCTGATGAACTGAGCATATGAAACAGTGGCAATGAACAGGGTCAGTAACAGGAAAAACAGTTTCTTCATAAGCATAAAGGGCTTGATTGTCTACCAAAGGTAGTGAATAGATTTATCATTGTCAAGGGCGGCACCCTTTTTTCTAACCTTCGCGGCAGAAATCCAGCATCTCCAGGAAGAGATCGCGGGTTACTGTTGACAGACATGCGGTATTGTCAGGGCCGGGCAGGAGCACTTGTACGGATTTTTTTCCTTCCAGGCAGCGGTCCTCGAGAGCATCATACCATTTGCAGTCCAGGATTACGGGGCCGGACTCCTGACGCGCGTCGTACTGCAGCCGTCTGAGGACGGTGGACTGCAGGCCGCACAGGGCGAATCCGAGATATGCCGCACCAACGGCTCCCCATGCCAGTTCTCCCCCCTCCGGGTAGCTCTGGCCGTGTTCGGCAGCCGCATCACGGAACGCGTCGGCAAGTACGGTTGTAAAATCCTTTGGTTCCATCGGCCACAAAAATAGCAAATAGGATTAAACCATCGGGGATGATACGTGTCAAAAAAAACACAAGTCAGTTATGAAGAGAGCGTTAATGTTGTTGTCAATACTGTTGTCCCTGCCTCTGACGGGTATGGCTCAGCAGACCGGAAACAGCAAGGAGAAATCCAAGCTGAACGGTAAGGCCAACGTTACAGCGCGCATAATTGACGGCGCTACGGCTGAGTATATGCCTCAGGTTACCATCCAGCTGTTCCAGTTGCCGGACTCCACCTTTGTATACGGTACGGTTACCGATAATGAGGGTTGGTACACTATCAAGAAAATTCCGGTAGGCGAATACCTTATTCGTCACTCTTTCATGGGATATTCAACCTATGACTTTGATTTCAAGGTGGTAAAGGATGACCGTGAGCGTGCTCTGGGCGTATTCAAGATGTTTGAGTCCAGCATAATGCTGTCAGAGGCCGTCATTGAGGAGGCCCTGACTCCCACGCAGGTGGTTGATGATACGCTGATGTTCAACGTGAGCGCCTTCCGTGTGCCGGAGGGATCCGTGCTGGAGGAGCTCATCAAGCGTCTGCCGGGTGTGGAGGTGGATGAGAACGGAGGTATTACCGTAAACGGCAGGACGGTTTCCAGGATTCTGGTTGACGGACAGGAGTATTTTGGCAATGACCGTCAGATGGCAACCAAGAACCTGCCCGTGAACATTATACACCGCATCAAGACCTATCAGCGTCAGAGTGACCTGGCCCGAATTACCGGAATAGATGACGGTGAGGAGGAGACGGTGATGGATCTGGAGATAAAACCCAATATGCGTAAGGGCTGGCTGCATAACATAGACGGCGGCCTGGGTGTGCCGGTGGGCAACAACGACTACGGCGACTGGCTCAAGTTTCTCTATTCGGGCCGATACACGCTTAACCGTTTCCAGTCCAATACCCAGTTCTCATTGAACCTGAATACTGAGAATTCCGGCCGTGGCAACGGTGTGAGCACCAATACGCAGGCGGGCGTGAATTTTGCCAAGAACATAGGTGAGCCTCTTCCCCGACGCCGTAACGAGTTCCCGCTGGTGGTGGGCGGTAACGTGCGTTGGAACGGATCGGACTCCAGGTCGTTGAGCGAGAGCGAGTCCGAGACATTCGCAACCAAGCAGCAGCCGTCATCGTTCCGTAACAACAACTCAAACAGTACCAGCGGTAACGGCAGCGCCAACGGTGAGTTCCGTTTTGAATGGCGTCCGGATTCATCGCTCAACATCATATTCAGGCCCAGTTTCCAGATAAGCCGCAACCACAGCAAATCGGGTAACAACTCCGTTACGTTCAACGTGGATCCCTATCTGGCCACGGATATGGAGAATATCCTGGCCGAGTACGGATTGCTGCCGGATTCAGTTATGGACAACATAGGTGTGAACTCGCAGAAAAGCCAAAATTACAGCGAGGGCGGCAACAACCAGCTTAGCGGTGAGTTCCAGTTCAACAAGAGGTTCAATGACCTGGGTCGTAACTTTACGGTCCGATTCACGTTCAGCAGCACTACGGGTTCAAATGACAGCTACTCATACTCCAACCAGACCTATTACAGTGACCACTCCCGTGATACGATCATGAACCGTTACAACCTGAATCCTACGGATAACAGCAACTGGTCCGGTCGCGTGATGTGGAGCGAGCCTATTGATTCGGGCCGCGGAAACCTGCAGCTGAGTTACCAGGTCCAGGTGAGCAAGCGTAATCAGGACCGTGAGACCTATGTGCTGTGGGGTGACGACTTTGAGGACTGGTATGAGTCATGGGGCCTGCCCGCAGACCTGCTGCCGTACCGTAATGACCGTTTGAGCCGATCGGCAACCAATGTGACCAGGAATCATACCCTGACACTCCAGTTCCGATACAACACGGACAACTCAAGCTTTAACATAGGTGTCAATTTCATGCCTCAGTATACGGGAATGGATAACTTCCAGTATATGGGCAGGGAGATAGGTGATACGTCACGTGTGGTATACAACTGGAGCCCTTCACTGAACTACCGGTACAGGTTCAGCCGTCAGCGAAGCCTTCAGCTCTCCATGCGTACCAACACGAGCCAACCCAGCATGGAGGATATGATGGATATTGTGGATGACAGCAATCCTCTCAATATCCGTAAGGGTAATCCGGGGCTGCTGCCTACGCTGCGCAACTCGGTGGAGTTGAACTATCAGGATTATATCCAGGAGACGCAGAAGACATTCAACTTCAGATTGTCACTTGAGAACTCCCTCAGGAACATATCGCAGAGAACTGATTATTACCCTGAGACCGGTATCTCCGTTACCCAACCTCAGAACATGGACGGTTTCTGGACCAACTGGAGCGCATCGACCAATATCACGTACAACCAGACCATCCCCAACACCAAGTGGAGGTATTCGGCCAGCGCCAACGGATCGTTCCGTCATCAGGAGAGTTATATGCGAACCGGAAGCATGGGTAACTTTGATCCCAGCACGTCAACCGGGGCCGCTTTGCTCAGTACCACCGAGTCAATAACCATGGGCGAGAATGCATCGGTCACATACCGTAATGACTGGCTGGAGGTTACTGCCAACGGTAGGTTCAACTTCAACCATTCGGACAACAGCCAGCGTCAGAACGGTAATATGGATACCTATACGTTCAGTTACGGAGGCCGCGCCAACGCCCGTCTGCCGTGGCATAACGTGAATTTCGGATCTGACATAACAATGCAGAGCCGCCGCGGTTACAGCGGATCATACAACCGTGATGACCTTATCTGGAACGCCAATGTGTCAATCAGTTTCTTCCGTGGCAATGCGGGTACGCTGCAGATTCAGTATTATGATATCCTGAATGATGAGACCAACGTGAACCGTAACGTCACCACGACCGGACGTACCGATACCAAGAACAACAGTGTGCACAGCTATATCATGGCTCATTTCATACTGCGAGTGAATGTATTCGGATCACGTGCTGCCCGCCAGGAGATGCGTCAGGCCAATATGCCCGGAAACGCCAGAATGGGCGGTATGGGTGGCGGTGGCAGAATGGGTCCCGGTGGTGGAATGGGTCCCGGCAGCGGTATGGGTCCGGGTGGAATGTAATCCCCCTTTACTCTTTCCAGTTTACCAGATATACTCTTTCTGTGGCACGTGTCAGTGCCGTGTAGAGCCATCGGTAATAATCCTCATCCCTGGAATCCTGGGGTACGAACCCTTGGTCTATGAATATGTTTTTCCACTGACCGCCTTGCGCCTTGTGGCATGTGACGGCGTAGGCGTATTTGATCTGGAGGGCGTTGAAATGGGGGTTTTCGCGCAGCTTCTCCATCTTGGTCTTCTTGGAGGGGATATCGGCATAATCCTCCATGACATTGTTGAACAGGCGGTCGCCCTCCTCGCGGGTGAGCGAAGGGGCTTCGCTGTGGAGCGTATCCAGCAGCAGGGTGACATCCATCTCCAGGTCGTCGTAGTCTGGGAAGGAGAGCACGGCGTCCTCAAACCTGAAGCCGTAGAGTTCGCGCTGACGTCGAATCCTGCGTATGACCGCAATGTCACCGTTGGCAATGAAGGAGGGTATGTTCGAATAGGAGTCCGGGTCGTTATCGGCCATGAACTTCTCGGTCCAGTAGTAGTTGTTCTTGACTATCATCACGCTGTCCCCGCGGTTGAGTTCGTCCTCGCGGTCCAGGATAGTGGTGCGTATGCCGTTGTTGTAGATTATGGCCCGCTTGTTGGAGCGGCACAGTACCATGGTCTGGTCTATGCCGTCGCGTGAGTAGCATCCGCTGATGGTCTCTATCAGATCCTCGCCCGAAATGCGTATCACATCCTTGAAGCCGTCGAACCTGAACTTGAAGCCGCGGTCCAGTATGCCGGAGCCGTTGAACAGATACTCCCTGAGCAGTGTGGCGTTGTGCAGGATTCCCGATTCCTGCATCTGTCGCATAACGTTCTCCAGACAGAATTCCGATATCTCCAGTCCGTAGCCCGAGAGCTCCTGTGCCGACAGGCCGGGGCTGTCATGCTCGCCCACGGGAGGGAGCTGGGCCTGGTCGCCCAGCATGAGCAGACGGCAGTTCTTGCCGCTGAAGACGTAGCTGATAAGGTCGTCCAGGAGGCGTCCTGTGCCGAAGGTGGTGCCCGAAAGCCCCTGGTTGGATATCATCGAGGCCTCATCGACCAGGAAAAGCGTATTTTCATGCAGGTTACGGTCCAGCTGGAAGCTGCCGGCGTCAAGTATGGACTTCTGCCTGTAAATTTTTTTGTGAATGGTGCAGGCGTTGAACCCCGACGTGTTGGAGAATACCTTGGCGGCCCTGCCGGTGGGGGCCATCAGGACCACCCGCATGCGGTGTCTGACCATGGTCCGCACCAGGGAGCTCACTATAGCCGTCTTTCCCGTTCCTGCATATCCCTTGAGCAGGAAAACCTGGCGCGGAGCATGCGAGCCTGCAAATGTTGCAAGCCTGTTTATGGCAACCGCCTGCTCATGTGTGGGCTGGAACGGAAAATCGTCTATAATATCCTGATACAGCGGGTCAATCATCGGGCCGAAAAGCAAAAAAATGTTGTTTTATGGATTAATATGGATAATTGTTCTATTTTTGCGGAGCGAAAATAAACAAATAATCATCCAGATATGAAAAAAGTCATAAACATTCTTCTTGGAATCTGCATTGTTGCCATGATATATATCGTATATGGCAGCATAATGGATCCTATCAGATTCGCAAACGAAAAGGGTATCCGTGACAGGGCTGTCATCGAGAAACTGATGGATATCAAGGCCGCTCAGACCGAGTACAACTATCAGAAAGGAGGTTTCTGCGACAACTTTGACACTCTGGCTGCATTCATCAAGACTGCCCAGCTCCCTATCACAAAGAAGGTTGGTGAACTTACCGATGACCAGTTGGAGAACAACTGGACCGAGAGCAAGGTTCTGACTCTCTATGCACGCGCTACCGCTGCCGAGGAGGAGGCTGCCAAGCTGACCGGCCGCAGAGCTGCCAACAAGAGAATCGAGGCCGATACACTTTGGCAGAAGGCTGCCGATGAGGGCTTCATCGTAATCAAGGAGGATGGCACCAAGGAGTTCCTGTTCAGTCGTGAGACCGAATACGTAAGCCTTTATGACTCACTCTATCACGGACGTATCAATCCCGATTCACTTCGTTATGTCCCCTTCTCAGACGGTGTTGAGTTCGAACTTTCAACATCTTCAGATACCTCAAAGGCCGGTGTGATTTCACACACTTTCGAGGCTAAGACACTGTACGTAAACTACCTGGGCGGACTTGACAAGCAGGAGATCATCAACCTGCTCGAGGATTGCGACGACCGCGGCCGTTATCGTGGCCTGAAGGTTGACAACAACTCAGGTAACTGGGAGTAATCCCCCGGACTTTCCAATACTGAATCCATCTGCACACAAGCGCGGATGGATTCTTTTTTCTAACAGACAAGACTACTGTCATGAGGGTAATCAGCGGAATATACAGACACAGAAGGTTCGATGTGCCCAGAACGTTCAAGGCACGTCCCACAACCGATTTTGCAAAGGAGAGCCTGTTTAACGTACTGGCCAACAGGATCGACCTGGAGGATGCCTCGGCACTGGACCTGTTCTCGGGAACCGGCAGCATCAGCATAGAGCTGGTATCAAGAGGATGCTCGCACGTGGTGAGCGTGGAGAACGATCCGGACCACTACAGGTTCATCTGCAAGGTCATGGAGACCGTCAAGACCGACAGATGCCTTCCGGTCAAGGGCGATGTGTTCAAGTATATCGCCGGCTGCAACACCAAGTTCGACTTTATCTTTGCCGATCCCCCTTATCAGCTGGAGAACCTGGCCGATATCCCCGACCTGGTGTTTGATGCCGGTATATTGGCCGATGACGGCATATTCGTGCTGGAGCACGGTAAGACCAACAACTTTTCTAACCATCCTCATTTCACCGATATGAAGGTGTACGGTTCGGTGCACTTCTCATTCTTCAAGTAAGTGAGGGCTTGATAAAACAAAGAAGGACGGTTCCCGGGGAGCCGTCCTTCTTTTATGTTGACCTGTAGGATCAGATGGTCTTGATGATTGCATCCACTGCAGCGTGCAGACCCTCGGGGTTCTTACCGCCTGCAGTAGCGTAGTGGGGCTGACCGCCGCCACCGCCCTGGATGAGCTTGGCAGCTTCACGTACCATCTGGCCGGCGTTGAACTTTGATGTCAGATCCTCGCTGACGCTGACGGTAAGCATGGGTTTGCCTGCCTCCTCGCTGCCTATTACCACGATGGTTGATGCGGGCAGCTCGGCACGGATGCCGAATACCAGATCCTTGACCATTGCGGCGCTTGCAGGCATCACGTTGCTGATAACCTTGATGCCGTTAACCTCCTTGGCCTGGCTGATGAGCTTATCCTTAAACTGAGCTGTCTTTTCCTTTACAAACTCCTCAATCTGTTTCTTGAGGGCGCTGTTCTCCTCGAGAGCCTTCTTGGCGGCAGCCTCAACCGATGAGCCGGGAAGTATTGCCTTGAGGGTTGTCATGGCATCCTGAAGAGCGTAAACCATCTCCTCGACAGCCTGACCGGTGACAGCCTCGATACGGCGTACGCCTGCGGCGATTGAACTCTCAGAGATAATCTTGAACATTCCGATGCGGCCGGTCGAAGAGGCGTGCACACCGCCGCAGAACTCGATTGAGTTACCGAACTGTACTACACGTACCTTGTCACCGTACTTCTCGCCGAAAAGTGCGATTGCACCGAGCTTTTTGGCCTCCTCGATGGGAAGGTCGCGATGCTCCTGCAGGGGCAGGTCAAGGCGGATCTTCTCGTTCACCAGACGCTCTACCTGGCGCAGTTCCTCATCGGTCACCTTCTGGAAGTGTGAGAAGTCAAAGCGCAGGCCGTCGGGGCTTACCAGTGAACCCTTCTGCTCGACATGTGTACCCAGAACCTCGCGCAGAGCCTCGTCAACCAGGTGGGTTGCGGTGTGGTTGGCCTCGCAGGCATGACGCTTGTCGGTATCCACGCAGGCCATCATGGGAGCCTCGGGGTGCTCGGGGAGCTTCTTGGTAATGTGAACGGGCAGACCGTTCTCCTTCTTGGTGTCAATTATCTCGATTGTCTCGAATTCGCTTACAATAACGCCCTGGTCACCTACCTGACCGCCCATCTCGGCATAGAACGGAGTCTTGTCCAGGACAATCTGATAGATTATGCCGCTCTTCTGCTTAACCTCGCGGTAGCGCAGGATAGAGGTCTCGTACTCGGTAAAGTCATAACCAACAAACTCGGTTTCGCCCTCCTTGAGTACAACCCAGTCACCGTTCTCAACGGCGGCGGCGTTGCGGGCGCGGGCCTTCTGCTTGCCCATCTCCTCGTTGAACTCGTCAATGTTGACGGTCATGCCGTTCTCACGCAGGATGAGTTCGGTAAGGTCAAGCGGGAATCCGTAGGTATCGTAGAGTGTGAATGCGTTGACACCGCTGATGACGGTATTCTTGGCAGCCTTGGCCTCGGCCATAACCTTGTCAAGCAGTTTGATACCGGTCTCAAGGGTGCGCAGGAACGACTCCTCCTCCTCGATGATGACCTTCTCGATGAGTGTCTTCTGTGCCTGGAGTTCAGGATAAGCGTCGCCCATGTTGTTGATCAGGGCGGGCAGCAGCTTGTAGAGGAATGCCTCCTTCTGTCCCAGGAATGTGTAGGCGTAACGTACTGCGCGGCGCAGGATACGGCGGATCACATAACCGGCCTTGGCGTTTGAAGGCAGCTGGCCGTCGGTGATTGAGAAGGCGATGGTGCGGATGTGGTCGGCTACCACGCGCATGGCTATATCGGTCTGCTCGTCCTTGCCGTACTGCTTTCCGGTAAGAGCACCGATCTCCTTGATGATGGGCTGGAATACGTCGGTGTCATAGTTGGACTGCTTGCCTTGCAGGGTGCGTACCAGACGCTCAAAACCCATACCGGTGTCGATAACCTTGGCGGGCAGGGGCTCCAGTGAGTGGTCGGCCTTGCGGTTGAACTGCATGAACACCAGGTTCCATATCTCGATTACCTGGGGATGATCCTTGTTGACCAGGTCGCGGCCGGGTACCTTGGCCTTCTCCTCGTCGGAGCGTGAATCCATATGGATCTCACTGCAGGGGCCGCAGGGACCTGTGTCGCCCATCTCCCAGAAGTTGTCGTGCTTGTTTCCGTTCAGGATATGATCCTTGGGAAGGAACTGTTCCCAGATGGCAGCGGCCTCGTTGTCACGCTCCAGACCCTCCTCCTTGCTGCCCTCGAATACGGTTGCGTAGAGGTTCTTGGGGTCCAGCTTGAGTACGTCGACCAGATACTCCCATGCCCAGCTGATAGCCTCCTTCTTGAAGTAGTCACCGAAAGACCAGTTACCCAGCATCTCGAACATGGTGTGGTGGTAGGTATCGTGTCCTACCTCCTCCAGGTCGTTGTGCTTACCGCTCACGCGGAGGCACTTCTGTGAGTCGGCCACGCGGCGGCTCTTGGGGGCGCGGTTACCCAGAATGATATCCTTGAACTGGTTCATTCCGGCGTTGGTGAACATAAGGGTGGGGTCATCCTTGACCACCATGGGGGCTGACGGGACAATCAGGTGTCCTTTGCTCTCAAAGAAACGCTTGTATGATTCGCGTATTTCCTTTGCTGTCATCATATTGTTTTTGTTGTCGTTATCGTTTTGGAGTGCAAAGGTAATTCTTTTCTGCTTTTTTTGCTACTTTTGCGTGTTCCTATCTTATTAATAAAGGTATAATCAGGCTACAAGCCGTCAGATAATGAGAAAAATATACTACCAGTACGATCCGCAGCGCAGGGTATACCGCCGTGTATATCCCACCATGGGCAAGAGATTCCTCTCCTGGATGTGGCGTCTGCTCCTGTCCGTACTGCTTGGTGGCGTATTCTTTATCATCTACTGGTTTGTAATCAGCACACCCCAGGTGGAGGATCTCCTGGTGGAGAACAGCCGTCTGCAGTCACAGTACCGCGTGCTCTCGCGCAAGGTTGATGACGCACTGCTGGTTCTGCATGACATCGAGGAGCGTGACGACAACCTTTACCGCGTACTGCTGGAGGCCGATCCCGTATCGGACGTAGTAAGACAGGCCGGATACAACGGTACCAACCGTTATGCCGAGCTTACCGACCTGACCAACGCCGAACTGGTGGTGAACACCTCGCAGAAGGTGGACATGCTGGAAAAGAAGCTCTACATGCAGACCCGCTCCTTCAACGAGGTGGTGGAGCTGTCGCGTGAGCAGGAGAACAAACTGGCCTGCATACCTGCCATACAGCCTGTATCGAACAAGGACCTTAAACGTACCGCATCCGGTTACGGATACCGTAACGACCCCATATATCATGTACGCCGCTTCCACCACGGAATGGACTTTGCCTGCGATACCGGCACTCCTGTCTATGCCACGGGTAACGGTAAGGTGGTCTTTGCCAAGTGGAAATCAGGATACGGAAACCTGATTGAGATTGACCACGGCTACGGATACAAGACCCGCTATGCCCACCTGAGCAAGATCCTTGTCAAGGAGGGTCAGAGAGTGGTGCGCAGCGAGGAGATTGCTCTTGCCGGATCGACCGGAAAGAGTACCGGCCCCCATGTCCATTACGAGGTTATTGTAGGAGACAAGGATGTCAACCCCATCAACTACTACTTTATGGATCTGGATGCCGATCAGTACGAGGAGATGATCAACCTGGCTGAGAATCACGGTAAGGTGTTTGACTAAAAAAGATCTGACTATGGCGCTTAATACGAACAAGGTACTCAAGAAGTATTACTCCATCAAGGAGGTGTCCGATATGCTCGAGATTCCCGAGAGCACTCTGCGTTACTGGGAGAAGGAGTTCAAGGAGATATCACCCAAGAAGAACGCCAAGGGTGTACGTCACTATACCCTGGACGACATAGAGCAGATCAAACTGGTGAACCATCTGGTCAAGGAGAAATCCCTTACCATCAAGGGTGCCAAGACCCGTATGAAAGACAACCCTCAGACCACTACCGATACACATGAGATAGTGGAGCGCCTAAAGGCCGTACGTGAAGAGCTGGTGGCTATCCTGGACGAGCTCAACGCTACTCCTCCTTGCGGACAACCGTTGTGATATTCTTGATTTTCTTGAGTTCTTTCTGAATGATGTCCACGTCACCCAGATTGTGGACCATGACGCTTACAGTTCCCTCAAAGAGTCCCTTCTTGGACTCAATCACAAGCTTGTTGATATTGACGTTCATCTTCTTTGAGATGACCTCGGTAACCTTGCTCAGCGTGCCTATGCTGTCCAGTCCCTTGATGTAGATTGATACGGGGAACAGGCTGTTCTCAATCTGCCACTCTACCGTAAGGATACGCTTGCCTATGGCCGATTTGAGTTTGTTGGCAACCTCGCACTTGCGCTTGTGTATGGTAATGTGACCGTTCTCATCAACGAATCCCAGAACGGCATCGCCGGGCACGGGGTTGCAGCAGTCGGCAAAGGTGTACTTGTGCATGTCCACGTCGTTGATGATGAGTGTCCTCTTTACGTCTACGTTGGTCTGTGCGGTATCATCGGCCTTCTTCTCCTTGTCCTTGGAGGACGATGATGAGAACGATGACCAGAACCTCTTGTACCAGCTGTCGCTCTCGCCCTTGATGATATTGCGCTCGGCGTCGCCCAGGATGATCTTTTTCTGTCCCAGGGCAATCATGAGTTCATCACGGTTGCTCATGCCGTGCAGACGGCATATGCGCTCCATCTTTGCTGAATCCACCTCCAGATCCTCCTTTTCAAGGAACTCATGGAAGATGGCCTCGCCGAACTTCTGGTTGGCGCGCTCCTCCTTGCGCAGTACCAGCTTGATCTTGCCGCGGGCCTTGGCGGTGGTGGCAAAGTCCAGCCACTCGGGGCTCACCTTCTGGCTCTTGGAGGTAAGTATCTCAACCTGGTCGCCGCTCTTGAGTTCATAGTTGATGGCTTCCAGCTTGTGGTTTACCTTGGCTCCGATGCAGTTGGTGCCCATATAGGTGTGGATGGTAAAGGCAAAGTCCAGCACTGTACTGCCCTGAGGCATGGTGCGCAGTTCTCCCTTGGGGGTGAAGATGAATATCTCGGACGAGTAGAGGTTGAGCTTGATGGTATCCAGGAAGTCCATCGAGTCGGGCTGAGGATCCTCCAGAATCTCCTTGATGGTCTCCAGCCAGTGGGTGAGCTCTGTCTCATCCTCCTCGTAGGTGGAGCCGTCCTTGTATTTCCAGTGGGCTGCGATACCTTGCTCGGCTATCTCGTCCATGCGGCGGCTGCGTATCTGTACCTCGACCCACTGTCCGCTCTTGCTCATCAGGGTCACGTGAAGGGCCTGATAGCCGTTGGCTTTGGGATGGGTCACCCAGTCACGCAGACGGTCCGGGTGTGACTTGTATATCTTGGTCAATGCCAGATAGATGTCAAAGCACTCACTCTGCTCCTTGTCGGGTGATGTGGGGTCGAACACGATTCTTACCGCAAGGATGTCGTAGACCTCCTCGAAGGTAAGGTTGTTCTTGTTCATCTTCTTCCATATGGAGTAGGGTGATTTGATGCGGCCGAACATATTGTACGATATGCCCAGCTCATCGAGCCTGTCGGAGATAGGCTGTGTAAAGTCCTCGTATATGTTGTTGAGTTCTTCACGTGAGAACGACAGCTTCTGCTGAATGTCCTTGTACTCGGTGGGGTGCTCGTACTTGAAGCTCAGGTCCTCAAGCTCGGACTTGATCTTGTTGAGTCCCAGACGGTAGGCCAGGGGTGCGTATATGTAGAGGGTCTCGCCGGCAATCTTATATTGCTTGCGGGGCTGCATGCTCTCCAGGGTACGCATGTTGTGCAGACGGTCGGCAATCTTGATCAGGATCACGCGGATATCGTCGTTCATGGTCAGCAGCAGCTTCTTGAAGTTCTCGGCCTGTGCCGATGCCTTGTCGCCGAATATGCCGCCGGCAATCTTGGTGAGTCCGTCAACAATCTGTGCTATCTTGGGGCCGAAAACGTTCTTGATGTCATCGGTGGTATAGTCGGTATCCTCCACCACGTCGTGCAGCAGTGCGGAGCAGATGGATGTGGAGCCCAGCCCGATTTCTGAGCATACAATCTGTGCTACTGCAAGAGGATGCATGATATAGGGCTCCCCGGAATGGCGGCGCACACCCTTATGCGCCTGACGCGCAAACTGGAACGCCTTGGTGATTATCTCCACCTTCTTGCGGTGCTTGGTCTGGAGATAGGAGTCTATCAGATGCTGGAAGGCCTCATCAATGAGTCTCTCTTCATCGGGCGAAAAAAGATTATCTTCACTCATCTTGCAGTCACTTTTTATCTGTTATATATTCTCAGGGTCTTGCCGGCCCTGATGTTGTCACTCTTAAGATTGTTCCAGTTCTTAATGTTCTTGACGGTGGTGTGGTACTTGATGGCGATGCCACCCAGTGTCTCACCAGGCTTTATCTTGTGGGTCACATAGGTGACGCGGTTCTTCATGTCGTCATCTATGTAAGCCAGCTTGGACTTGGGGAAGTAGCTCTCCTTGTTGTACTCGTAGAGCGAGTCGCCGGCCTCCACCAGCGGACGTATATACTGCTGTGGCAGGGTGAGCACGCAGGTACGGTAGGCACCGGGGATGACCTCGGTCAGGTACTGCGGGTTCAGGGCGGTGAACTCATCCTTGCTTATGCCGCTGTAGTGCATTATCTGTCCTATGTGAAGGTTACGCTGTACGTGCAGTGTGTCGGTCTGTGCCGGACGGGCCGACTCCATGGGGCATATGCCGTGCTCCTTATAGTAGCTCATGGCGTAGTTCACAGCTATGAAGGCGGGCAGATAGCCGCGTGTCTCGCGGGGCAGGTAGGGGTAGAGGTCCCAGAAATCGCGCTTGCCGCCCGAGCGGGTTATGGCCTTGGTGATATTACCCGGTCCGCAGTTGTAGGCCGATATGGCCAGCGACCAGTCTCCGAACATATCGTACAGGTCACGCAGATGGTGTGCGGCTGCATCGGACTCCTTTATTATATCGTAGCGGTCGTCCACCAGGCTGTTCACGTAGAGACCGTACTTGCGTCCGGTGCTGTAGATGAACTGCCACATGCCGGCGGCTCCGGCGCGTGAGTAGGCCTTAGGCTTGAGTGCCGATTCCACTATAGGCAGATACTTGAGCTCGATGGGGACGTTGTACTTCATCAGGGCCTCCACGAATATATCCTCGTACATGGGGAGCATGCCCAGGGCGAACGATATCACGTTGCGGTTGCGTCCCATGTAGGCGTCGATCGAGTTTCGGGTTACATAGTTGTAGGGCATCTCCACAATGGTGGGGAGCGCGCTCAGACGCTGGGCGTAGACCGTGTCGCTGAACTTGGGGTTGACGGAGCCCTCCATGCAATCCTCGTCGTATGTCATATACTGCTTGGCGAACCACATATCCATGAGGCTGTCCACATCAAAGAACATGCTCTCGGGGAGTTCTACCATAAGAGAGTCGGTACAGACGGCTGTGGTATCGGTAAATGTGCCGGTGGTATCGGTCAAGGCCTGTTGTGCCTCCATGTTGCTTATGGGGGCAAGTATCAGTGCCAGTGTCAATATCCTGTTTTTCATTCAGAAGCTTAGTGCTAATGAGAAACCCGCGGTGGGGGCTCCTACGTGGTCAATCATGAAATTGGGTTCAAGCCTGAGGCTCAGGTTGCTTGATATGTCAAAATGCGACAGTTCGGCATCAACATATGCATCGATGGCTGCGAATATGTACATGCCTGCAAATGCGAATATGCTCAGGTCGCGGTATCGGCGGTATTTGTTCTTTCTCTGCTTGAAGACATCCTTGAGCCAGTCTTCCATGCTGGTGTCTATCTCATAGTGCGGCGGCAGGAAATCCTCGTAACTCTTGGTGTTGGGGTCGTTGTCCATGATATCCACATAGGCGTTCTGGTAGTCGGTATATGTGGACTGGTTCCAAGTGAGCGCGTAGATACAGCCTACGTAGCCTCCATAGACTATAGGCAGTTTCCAGTATTTGCGGTTGTAAATCTGTCCGCCTCCCGGTACGAGCAGGGAGAGCCAGACCGCCATGCGGGGCTCAGGTTCCCAGACCGATGCCTTGAGGTTGATGTCGGATATGGCCTGACGCTCCTGTTCCTTCCATTTGGGGCGCTTGCGTTTGCCGGCGGCGCTCTTCTCCGGACTCTCTTTTACAAGGTCGGAGTCATTGGCTTGTACGAACTCAAGGCTCCTTACAAAGTCCATCTCACGCTGCCAGTTGGCCGTGTCGTTCAGGGAACGGTAGATGCTGTCCATACGCGCGGTTCTGAGTGAGTCCTCCTGGATCTGGTAGCGGCCGGGGACCTGTGCCTGAGCCGTGAGGGCTGTCATCGCTGCCGTTACGGCAATCAGAACTGCTTTTATGAATCCGTGGCGTATGGTCATTTCTTGAGTCGGTCAAACATTTGCATTATACGTGCCAGTTCATCCTCGTTGCGGAATGATATGCTTATGCTTCCCTTTCCTGTGGCCGATGTCTTAAGCTTGACCGGTGCTCCCAGGAACTTGGAGAGCTGTCCGGCCAGAGGTGCCAGCGCATCGTCTGAGCTCTTTTTGCGGGCCTGCGGCTTGCTGTCGTTCATCTGACGTGCCTTGTCCTCGACCATACGTACGGAATATCCGTGCTTGGTGAGCTCGTGGAACAGCTGGAGCTGTTTGATGGGATCGTCCACAGCCAGCAGGGCGCGGGCGTGTCCCATGTCGATCTGCTTGTTCTTGAGTGCCACCTGAATCTCGGCGGGAAGCTTGAGCAGACGTATGTAGTTGGCTATGGTGGCGCGCTTCTTGCCTATGCGTGAGCTGAGCTGCTCCTGGGTCATGTCATATACCTCAAGGAGGTTCTGGCATGCCAGCGCAACTTCCATTGAGTTCAGGTCCTCACGCTGTATGTTCTCGATAAGGGCCATGGCCATCACGTTCTCGTCATCGGCCGTACGGATATAGGCGGGTATGCTCTTGAGGCCTGCCATTACACTGGCGCGGTAACGGCGCTCACCGGCTATGATCTGGTAATCGGCCTCCTTGACCTTACGCAGCGTGATGGGCTGGATGATGCCTATCTCGCGTATTGAGTCGGAGAGTTCCTGAAGGCTCTCGGGGTCAAAGTCGCGGCGCGGCTGGTCGGGATTGGCGTGTATCTGGTCTATCGGAACCTCGTTGATGGACGAGGAGCCCTGTGTCTTGACTAAATCTGTTGATATAAGGGCATCCAGGCCGCGGCCCAGTGCCGATTTCTTGGGAGGTGTCATGTTACTCGTTCTTTTTAAGTATCTCCTGAGCCAGTGCCAGATAGTTCTTGGCACCCTTTGATTCTGCATCGTAGAGTATGGCCGGCAGTCCGTAGCTGGGAGCCTCGCTCAGTTTGACGTTTCGGGATATGATGGTGTCGAATACCAGCTCCTGGAAGTGCTTCTTGATCTCATCGTAGATCTGGTTGCTCAGACGCAGACGTGAGTCATACATGGTGAGCAGGAAGCCCTCTATGTCAAGTGCGGTATTGAGTTTGGTCTTGATTATACGTATGGTGTTGAGGAGCTTGCTTATGCCCTCCAGCGCAAAGTACTCGCATTGTACGGGAATGATTATGGAGTCGGCTGCGGTAAGCGAGTTGACGGTGATGAGTCCCAGCGAAGGTGAGCAGTCAATCAGGATGTAGTCAAACTCGTCCTTGATTCCGCCGAGCATCTTCTTCATCACGGTCTCGCGGCTCTCCATGTTCATGAGCTCAAGCTCGGCACCTACCAGGTCGATATGGGAAGGGAGTACATAGAGTCCGTCAATGCAGGCCTTGATGATAGCCTCGTGCGGGTCATTGCCGTTGACCAGGCACTCATACACGGTGCATTTGAGCGACTGGATGTCTATGCCCAGTCCCGATGAGGCGTTTGCCTGCGGGTCGGCGTCGACAACAAGAACCTTTTTCTCCAATGTGGCGAGTGAAGCGGCCAGGTTTATAGTGGTTGTAGTCTTGCCTACGCCACCCTTCTGATTAGCTAATGCAATGATTTTTCCCATACGTTAACTATTTTAGGGTGTGAAGTTACTGCAAAAAATCGGGATATGGGAAAAATATAGTAATTTTGACATCTGCAAAACTGCTCAGATGAAATACTACGTTGTGGCCGGGGAGGCATCGGGTGATCTTCATGCCTCCAATCTGATGAGATCAATAGTTCAGGCGGATCCCTCCGCCCGATTCCGCTGTTTTGGAGGTGACATGATGCAGGCAGCCGGCGGTACGCTTGTCAAGCACTACCGCGAGTTGGCCTACATGGGCTTCTTGCCCGTCCTGACTCATCTGGGAACAATCCTTGGAGGCGCACGCCTGTGCTTCAGGGATATTGCGCAGTGGAAACCCGATGCAGTGATCCTGGTGGATTATCCGGGTTTCAATCTCTCACTTGCCAAGAAGGTTCACAACAAGCTTGGAATTCCCGTTTACTACTACATAGCACCCAAGGTCTGGGCGTGGAAGAGCTGGCGAATCCGCAGCATTCGCCGTAACGTGGATTCCATGTTCTCCATCCTGCCTTTCGAGGTGGATTACTTCAGGCGTCACCGCTATTCGATCAACTACGTGGGCAACCCCAGCGTGGACGAGATTACAGCCTATAAGGCCGATAAAAACCGCAAGCCGGCGCTTGAGGATGACGGCCGTCGCATCATAGCCATCCTGGCAGGCAGCCGCCGTCAGGAGATAACCCGCAACCTGCCCATAATGCTGGAGTCCATCAAGGACATCGACTGCATCCGTCCGGTTATAGCCTGCGCATCGGGCATAGAGCCTGAGTTCTATGATTCCATCATAGGCAGTGCCGATGTGGAGAAGGTTTACGGAAATACTTTCGGCGTGCTTGAATCGGCCTATGCCGCTCTGGTGACTTCGGGCACGGCCACTCTTGAGACAGCACTCTTTGACGTGCCTCAGGTGGTATGTTACAAGGTTCCCGCAGGTCTGGCCGCCCTGATATTCAAGAAGCTGTTCATCAAGGTCAAGTTCGTATCTCTGGTCAATCTGGTCTCCTTCTCGGAGGTTGTTCCCGAGCTGTTGGGTAACGACATGACCGCGCAGAACGTCAAGGAGCACCTTACTCCACTGCTCTCCAACTCCATAGAGCGCCGCATGCAGCTGGAGGGTTACAACCAGATGAAAACAATTCTAGGCCCGGCCGGAGCTCCCGACCGTGCCGCAAAGCAGATTGTAGGGCTGTTGTCAGGAATAAAAGCCGACTAAGCTCAGGTAGACTACCGTGGCCGGAATAGCCAGCAGTGCGCTGTCAAAACGGTCCAGCATACCTCCGTGTCCGGGCAGGATCTTGCCTGAATCCTTAATTCCCATCTCACGTTTCATGAGTGACTCTATCAGGTCACCCCATGTGCCGAACACTACGACAACCAGTGCCATTCCTATCCATACCCATACGGGCATGAAACTGTACCAGTCGGGCAGGAACTTGTGGAGCAGGAAAGCGGCCACCATGGTGAGCACGGCACCGCCTATGGAACCCTCCCATGTCTTTTTGGGCGATATCCTCTCAAACAGTTTGTGCTTGCCGATGGTGCATCCGGTGCAGTAGGCGCCCACGTCATTGCACCACAGGAAGACAAAGAGTGTGAGCGGAATGACGGGACTGTATCCTGAATCCGGGCCCTGTGCATCAAATGCCAGCAGCGAAGTGAGGGCAAAGGGCAGGGCTATGTAAATGACCGGGAAGAGAGTGTGTACCCAGTCGTTTATGGGGCTCGGTTTCTTGAAATAGAGTTCGCGGATCATAATCACCATGAGGGTGAATACAAACGGCAGGAACAGGATTGCCGTGCCTTGTCCGGCAGAGAGACCTACTATTGCTGCATAGAAGGTGAATGCGGCTACGGTAGCCCACAGGCGGCTGGTATTTGCATCCTTGTGCTTGTTGGCCAGTCCTGTATACTCGATAGTGCTGAGTACGGTTATCAGGGCGAAGAGCCCTACGAACCACGCTGCACCCTTGAGCATGCAGAAGAGCATGACCGATGCAAATACGATTGCGGTTACAGTCCTTGTCAGGAAATTCATACGCTTACGGTTTATGGTTCAACTTTATCCTTGTTCTCGGTAACGGGGGCGGATTCCGACAGCTTCTTGCTGTCATCCAGAATCTCCTCGCTGCGCGAAGCCCAGGGACGTTTGCCGAAAATCTTCTCAACATCCTCGGCCATGATCACCTCACGGTCAATGAGCAGCTGTGCCAGCTGGTGATGACCCTCCTCATGCTCGAGCAGGATCTTCTTGCCGCGCTCATACTGCTGGGCGATAAGGGTCTTGACCTCCTCGTCGATAACCTGGGCGGTCTTGTCGGAGTAGGGCTTCTGGAAGGCGTACTCATCGGTGCTGCTGTAGTAGCACAGGTTGGCCAGCTTGTCGCTCATGCCGGCATAGGCTATCATGCCGTAGGCCTGCTTGGTGACACGCTCCAGGTCGTTCATGGCTCCGGTGGATATGTGCCCGGTAAAGAGCTCCTCGGCAGCACGTCCGCCAAGTGTGGCGCACATCTCGTCGAGCATCTGCTCCTTAGTGGTTATCTGACGCTCCTCGGGCAGGTACCAGGCTGCTCCGAGCGCACGTCCGCGGGGAACGATGGTGACCTTGATGAGCGGGTTTGCGTACTCAAGGAACCAGGAGAGTGTGGCGTGGCCGGCCTCGTGCAGGGCAATGGTACGCTTCTCCTCGGCGGTGAGCACCTTGGTCTTCTTTTCCAGACCGCCTACTATACGGTCTACGGCTGCCAAGAAATCATCCCTCTCAACCTTTTTCTTATTGTGACGGGCTGCAATCAGAGCGGCCTCGTTGCATACGTTGGCTATATCGGCACCCGAGAATCCCGGAGTCTGGCGAGCCAGGAGGTCTATATCGACATTCTGGCTCAGCTTGATGTTCTTAAGATGTACTCCGAACACCTCCTTGCGCTCGTTCAGGTCGGGCAGGTCCAGATGTATCTGGCGGTCAAAACGTCCTGCACGCAGCAGCGCCTTGTCCAGGATATCCACACGGTTGGTGGCGGCCAGTATGATGACACCGCTGTTGGTGCCGAATCCGTCCATCTCGGTGAGCAGCTGGTTCAAGGTGTTCTCACGTTCGTCGTTGCCGCCCATTGCGGGGTTCTTGCCGCGGGCACGGCCTACGGCGTCAATCTCGTCGATGAATATGATGCAGGGCGATTTCTCCTTAGCCTGACGGAACAGGTCACGTACACGCGATGCGCCTACACCCACGAACATCTCCACAAAGTCCGATCCGGAGAGTGAGAAGAAGGGTACGTCGGCCTCACCTGCCACTGCCTTGGCCAGCAGGGTCTTACCGGTTCCCGGAGGACCTACCAGCAGAGCTCCCTTGGGTATCTTGCCACCCAGGTCGGTGTATTTCTTGGGGTTCTTGAGGAATTCCACAATCTCCTCGACCTCGGTCTTGGCCTCGGCCTGTCCGGCTACGTCCTTGAAGGTCACGCGGTCGGCCTGCCCCTTCTCATAGACACGGGCCTTGGACTTGCCTACGTTGAATACGCCACCGCCACCGCCGGCTCCGCCGCCCATGCGCCTGCTCAGTATAATCCAGAATACTACAAGCAGTACAAAGGGGAATACGCTGATGATTATATCGGTAATGGTGTGCGAACGCTTGCGGTACTCCACATTTCCGGTAAACTGTCCGGATTCCTCGAGAGAGTCAATGAACTCCTGGAGATTTTCCAGCGAGCCTACTCCCACGCTGATCATGGGCTGCTCAAGCATCTGCACCTGGGCGCGGTCGCCGAACACATACTTAGCCGAATCGGGCTTGAGGTACATGTCCATTGTACCCATGTTGGAGTAAACCACCAGGTTGTCTACGTAACCTTTCTCCATATACTCCTTGAACTCGGTGTATGTGGCCTCACCACTCAGCTGGGCACCCTTTTCGTTGAAAAGCATGTATCCCAGTCCGATGAACAGTATGATGTAGAGCCAGGACAGGAATCTTGGTCCGTTCTTGGGCTTGTTGTCTTTCTTGTTGTTGTCTGTCATAGGTTGTCGGATGTCAGTATGTTTATGTCAAGGTGTCAGTCCACATTGGGGATATCTTCCAGGACAGCATCGGCCCAGAGATGATCCAGATCGTAGAATTTGCGGAGCTCCGGGATGAAGATGTGCACCATTACGTCGCCGTAGTCCATGGCAATCCAGTGAGCGTAGCGTGTTCCCTCGGTATAGTCGGGCTTGCGTCCCTCCTTTACGCGGACGGTCTCGCGGATAGAGTCCTCTATGGCCAGTGTCTGGTTGGGTGTTCCACCCTCGCATATAACGAAATAGCGGCATACGGTATCTTCAATGCCTGTCAGGTCAACGACTGTGATACCCTCGCCCTTGCGATCCTGAATACCTTCAATAATGCTCTCTATAATACTCTCTCTCTTTTTCTTTTTTGCCATCTATCCTTTAGCGGTTTACGGTTTATGACACTTTATCTGCAAAAATACTAAATTCTGTCAGAATCGTATTCTGATTTGCTGACGTTTATTTTCATTGAATAATATCGCAAAAAATGTGCCAAAAAGTTTGTGTTCCACAAAAAAGCTGTATCTTTGCACCGCTTTTGAGCAATGTACTGGGCTATGGTGTAATGGTAACACTGCAGATTCTGGTCCTGCCTTTCCTGGTTCGAGTCCGGGTAGCCCAGCAAAATAGGAGACGCAAATGCGCCTCCTATTATTTTTGCGGGCTACCCGGACTCGAACCAGGAAAGGGGGGCGAAACGCCCCCTTTCCTTTTTTTAATTTGCTCCGCCGCTCGGCTCCGAAGGAGACGCTTGGCTTGTCCAAGAAATGGGCGGCCCTCCGGGACCGCGGTCTCTTTGTGTTCGCTGATAGAGTGATTATTTTATTTGTTCTTTTTCATTAATGAAACTATGCGCAGTAATAGACCGGAAATGACAAATGTACAGGCTATCAGTAAGATAATAAATGCATCGAAATATTCTATGTCTTCATCTATGTAGTATATAGATGTAATAAATATTGCTATAGCACCAATTCCAACTGGGATGTAGGCTAATAAACCTTTGTCAATCTCATTATTTCTATTACATTGAATCGGATATTTATACAACCTGATGAGACCGATAACCAAGAGCGAGACACCACTTAACAACATCAGCGATTCTAATGTAAACGGTAGTATCGTCAAGATATCAACATCCTCTCCTAATTCGGACATTATATCAAGCAGTTCATCAATGAAAATAAACGATTTAATGAATAGATATAATCCGGAAAAAATAAAAAGGATGGAAAGCCACGATTGTTTATTATTCCTGCAAAGATATATCTCAGAATATACTATGATTGCCAATAATACACAAAAAGCCAGGCACAATGCAATAAACTTAATAATTGATTCGGTTTGATGAATCAAAAAAATACTAATGTTGTTGTTGTCAGTGAAATCCTCAATATGTAAGATTAGACTATTTCCGAATATCACACATACAATGAACAGTATGAACATAATAACTGTAAAAATACTTTTCCCTTCTTTTGCCATGATTGCATAGTCTTTAATTGCTTGATTCGAGTTTTTACTAACGCTGTATGTACAAAACAGGAATCGGTTCCTGTTTTTATACTAGGCTTTATTCTGATTATTTGTCAACTTTCTATGGTTGTCAAAATCAACCTTGGCATTTTGGGCAGTTCTCTTGGATGTACCCAATGAAAAAACTGATAATGCTAAAGCTCCTAATGCTACAAATCCCTTCAATGCAGCTTTAACTAAATTTGAATTATCTGACATATTGGTTTATTTTTTTGTGTTATCAACTAAGTTATCAATACCCTTGGAAATCCAATCTCCAAATTGGCTTCCCTTATCTTGCACTTTTTTAGTGCCTTTCGACATCAATTGATTAAGCAATTGTCTTGTTAATTCATTCATAATTAATTCCGTTTATAGATTTGTTTGATTTCTTCTTGAGTAAAACATTTAAAACGCGCTTGCCAATAAGCTGATTTTTCATCATCGAAAGCTTCCCGGTCTATTTCAGACTCTTTTCCGGGTTGGTGTAAAATGGTGTTGTTACCATTACCCATGTGTTCTTCCCATGTCAGTTCTGCGAATGGCGAGTTTTGTTTTTGACCTATATGATGAAGCTCATAGGGGTCTCCGTTCTTATCCCGTGGAGGATACCCTTCTCCTATCAGATCCGCATTGTTGTATTCAACCCACTTGTCGTAGTCGGCCAGTCTCTCTTTAAGCCAGGTGTTTCGCCTACAGCTGTAATCAGACCAGTCAATATCCTGTCTGATAAGGGCTGGCTTTCCTCCGATCATTGCCTCCTTCAAACCGGCCTTGATATATATCTCGGCTTCTTGTGCGGACGTGATGTAATCGGTTATAGCCTTGGACCAACCGAGTCTGTTATTGAAGTTTGTCATTGTGGGCTGATGATTTGAAACTATCTGACTTTTTCGATTTCAAGATCAGATGAATTAAGTGCATTGGCTTTTCTCATTGATATACCGTACACTCTTTGAAAGGCCTCTTCGACATATTGCCAGTTGTTGATTTGAACGGTGTTGTTGACAGGAGTGACTACCTGAACTTCCATTCCTGCTTCAATCGTTATTCCGTTACAACATTTACGTCTTTTAGTCCTTACTTTATAAAGAGCCATAATCAGTTACTTTCATTAGGTTTAAGTCAAAGGTATACTATTGTTTCCTTGTCTCTTGGTTCACAATTGGTTCAAGTTTGGTTCAAATAAGGTTCGCAGGTGGCTGAAAGAATTTGATAAAATGAATTAATCGTATATTTGTAGAGCTATGCGCAGTGTTGTTTGCGCATGTGTTCGTTAATCGGGTGATGTTCAGAACTATAAGAAGATTGTCGTGTCTTGTTGCCTGTATTTGGGCATGTGCTGGCGTTGTCACGGGTTGTGACAATGCGGATGCGTTGTTGCCTCCGGCTGTGGTACCCAAGTTTGACGCTGTGTTTGTGGATGGTGTGGGACAGACCGATGCCAGATTGGGCGCGGTGGTGTCAAATGCGGCGATGCTTACCTCTTTTGGATTCGGAATACAAACAGAGGGCGGTTCTGACAAGCGGATTTTGAGAGCAGGCCTGTTTGGCGATACTGTTTTTGCATCGGCTGATAATTTGAGTCCTGAAACCACTTATCGTTTTTGGGCTGAGGCCAGTAATGGTGGAGGCATTACCATAAGCAGTGACTCTATAACCTTTAAGACAGCGGCAATTCCGCAAGATACAGTCCCTGAGATTCCTACAGACACGGTACCTGTTGCTCCTGTCGATACCATATCGGTCGTTCCACAGGATACTGTTAAGGCGGATACGGGATATGTGGTTTTCAAGAGCAGTTATCTGGAAAGATGGTTGGTGCTGAGATATGACAAGAACAATGATGACCATATTGACGGGGCAGAAGCTAAGAGTATAGCTAAGATTGAGATTGGAACAGACAATGTAACCTCATTGGGCGGCATTGAAGCGTTGGGGAATTTGGGTTATCTTCATGCCGAAGGAACACGAGACGGTAATGTGGGACTTGGTCAGTTGGAGGAGGTCGATTTGACCCACAACCCGCAGTTGTACCATCTGTGCCTTAATCACAACAAGATCCGTAAACTTGATTTCAGTGCCAATCCAAGACTGGTGGACGTTTACCTGTGTATGAATCTGTTGGATTCAATAGACCTGTCCACGCTGCATAGCCTTAGCTTGATAGACCTTGAGTACAATAATCTGCATACGGTTGATTTCAGGGGACTTAATAATCTGCGTGAGATCCATATTGACGGATGTATCTATCTTGAATCGATGCAGTTTGACAACCGACTTCTTGATTCTTTCACATGTACGGGTTGTCCCATGCTGACTGAGATTGACCTTTCTAAATGTCCATTGTTGAATGGTGCTGACCTTACGGATTGCGGTAGTCTTAAGAAAATAAAACTGTCACGTAAGCAGGTTTTAGGTGCTTTGAGAATAGATCCGGGCGTAATTATTGAATATGTCGATGAATAATTCTGTTGAATTGGAATTCCTTAAGGATGAAATATGCCGGGTATATGGTAAACCGGTTAAGAGTCCGTCCGATTTTGAAGGTCTGGCCGCTGCTGTAGAGACTACCGTGGCTCAGCCGGTGTCATTATCCACTCTGAAGAGACTGTGGGGATATGTGTCCTATGATTCGGAACCGCGTAACTCAACTCTTGATATTCTTTCACGCTATGTGGGGCGCGAGGATTTCAGGACATTATGCATTGAACTGCAGCAGACATCTTCTTTTTTTGAGGCCGATAAGATCATGACATCGGCCCTTGAGGAGGGTGCAGTGCTGGAACTTGGATGGATGCCGGACCGAATAGTAAAGATAGAATATCAGGGATCAGACCGTTTTGTGGTAAGGGAATCCCTGAATTCGAAGCTTAAGGTCGGAGATATAGTAGAGAGTGCCCAGTTCATTAAGGGTCAGCCGTTGTTTTTGGGAAAGGTAATCCGTGACGGTAAGCCGCTTCAGCCTTATGTGGCTGGAAAGAGTATGGGACTGACCAAGCTTTTGAAGTGTTGACTGTTAGCGGTTACCGGTATTGATCATATCAGTGGCCTGCCGGAACAGTTCATCTATTACAGAGGGGTCCGAAATAGTAGTGTCCGTGTTCAGATTCTGCTGATTGCTGACGACAGATTGCTCAGGCTCCTGAACAGGGGAGTTTTGGACGGCGGTTCTTGTTAATGACCAGGCTGCGAATACGGCCAATGCTACAACCAGAACGGGAATCAGTCTTAATAACGGAATCCTTTTAATTGAATCTTTTACTGATTCAGCGTTCGGATATCGGTCGTCTGGATTATTCTTGGAGCATTTCTTCGCAATGAAAGCAAACCTGCCGTTCATCAGAGCCAGGATTTTGCCCAATGAATAAATATCGGCCCTGGCATCGACAGATTTGCCGTTGACGAGTTCCGGGGCGGCGAAGGATAATGTTCCGGCGGGAGATTTCAGGATGCTGAAACTGTCTGTATCAGAGAGTCCGAAATCAATAAGCTTGACATTGCGGCCATTGTGGGTAACCATAATGTTTGACGGCTTAAGGTCCCGGTGGATTACCTGTTTGGAATGAAGATAAGAGAGAATGTCACATAGTTGCAGGGCGATTCTCCGGGAAAGGCCTGAACTGAGATGACCGGATAGGATGAGATTGGACATAGTTGTGCCGTCAACCCATTCAAGTTCTATGCAGTTTCCCAGATCAGGAATAGGGCCATAGCCATAGACTTCAGATATACCGGGATGTTGCAGGTTGTAACCTATCTCAAATTCCTTGCGGAGCAGCAACTCATACATGGGCTGACCGCGGAATTGGGGCTTGAGAGCTTTGAGAACACGGAATTTGCCGGATTTGTCAACGCGGTACAATTCCGTCCAACCACCCTGGGAACTATGGATGAGTTCCCTGAAACAGGTGTCGTCTCTCTTCTCTATATGGGCATTGCCAAAGAATGCCGAGTCATCGTTCATTCGGAAAGTAAAGGTATGGATTATTTCTCTAAATTTGCGATAGTAGAATTATGAAAAGAGCAGGTGTGTTGATGTTGATATTGACTCTGTTGTTTCCAGTGATTACGTTGGCTGGAAATCAGGGTTCCGATTGGGACAGGGTACTTGACCGATACCAGGAAATATGCGGTCAGTGCATTGTTCTTAGAGACAGGATTACTGCAGGTGAACCGGTCTCTGACAAGGCAGTCACATCATTGCTTCAGGAACTGACTCAACTCCGAAATACGTTGCAGAGTGCATCCGGCTCTATGACAGCAAGCCAGAAGGCGCGTTTCAATGCTATCAGAGACAGCTACTTGAAAGGAAATACCGTGGAGACAGATAAAAAGTCCAAGGAGACGGTGGCTGAATCAGTTGCTGAAACTGCGGCAAGACCTGCGGATTCCAATGCAGATGCATTGGCGGATATTCAAAAAAAGATCAGGGCGAGGAATGATTCTTTGGTCAATCTGTTGGACGAGATGGTGGCACGTGTGGATGTTCCAAACACATCGGCCCCGATTTCCGGTCCGATAAGCTCGGAGAATGTGCTGTCTGAGAAAAGGACTTATGATAATGACTATAACGGAAAGCCTGTTTCCGGATTGAGAAGTAATGAAATTGAATTATACGCGCTTACGGCATACAACAGGATATGGTCATTCGGAGGAATGCTGGTTCTCCGTGGGGAACCGTTCAGGAGCGGGTATATCGGAGTGTTGTCAAACTTCTCAAATATCGGCCATGACTATTCCTGTTCAAGCAGTGGGGCTATTGATGGGGGAGGTGTGTTCTGGGGAGATGGCGGTATTGCAGACAACGAGTTGTTTATTACAGCAGGATTGACGGTCTGGCACAATATAAAGGGTAACATATCGGCATATGCGGGAACCGGATATGGAATTAATGAACGTCTGTGGCGTGATATATCCGGTAAGTGGGCTATGGTCTCGGACGTTTCCGGAAGAGGCATCGTATTGCAGGGTATGGCTTCATTCAGATTTGGAAAGCTGTGTGTCATGCCCAATCTGATCTATATGCCATCCACCAATTATCTGCTTCCTTCTCTTGGTGTTGGATATGCTTTTTGACACAAAGGGACCGCATCCCTGTGTCTTTTTGCGTTACTTTCTATAGAGGTCCAGAAGTTTGCGGGCAGCGCTGAAGGAGGTTTGCTGGCCGGCCAGGACTTCCTGCTCGTACTTTTCCAGAAGGGCGGATATCTCCGGGTTGTTGTAGAAGCCGTTCTTGAGGGATTCGTTGATGGTCTCGTACATCCAGTACTTGGCTTGCTCATTGCGGCGGTACTGGAAGTAGCCGTTCTTTTTTACAAAGTCGATGTACTGCCAGACCATGTCCCAGACCTCTTTTATCTTGAGTTCGTAGAATCCGGAGTAGGTAATTACCTGGGGTGTCCAGCCGCTCTCCGATGGGGGGAACAGGTGGAGGGCGTTGCGAAAGGAACTGGCGGCCTGCTCGGCTTTGGTTATGTTGTCTCCGTCGGCTTTGTTGATTACTATTCCGTCGGCCATCTCCATTATTCCTCTTTTTATTCCCTGGAGCTCGTCGCCGGTTCCGGCCAGCTGGATGAGCATGAAGAAATCGACCATGGAGTGGACGGCGGTCTCGCTCTGGCCTACGCCTACGGTCTCAACGAATATCTTGTCGAATCCGGCGGCCTCACACAGTACTATGGTCTCGCGGGTCTTGCGGGCTACGCCTCCCAGTGAGCCGGCGGCAGGGCTGGGGCGGATGAATGCTTTGGGGTGGACGGCCAGACGTTCCATGCGGGTCTTGTCGCCCAGGATGCTTCCCTTGGTACGCTCAGAGCTGGGGTCGATGGCCAGGACGGCAAGCTTGCCGCCGTCTTTGAGGACGTGCAGGCCGAATGCGTCGATGCTGGTGCTCTTGCCGGCTCCGGGAACGCCGCTGATGCCTATGCGGACGGAGTTGCCGGTGTAGGGCAGGCACTTTTCGATCACCTCCTGGGCTATGGCCTGATGCTCGGGCTTGAGGCTCTCAACCAGGGTGACTGCCTGGCTCAGTATGGTTATGTTGCCTTTGACTATGCCGTCCACGTAATCCTGTACGGACAGGGTGGGGCGGCTCTTGCGTCGGTTCTGGAAGTAGGGGTTGATGGACCCCGGGCTTACCACTCCGCTGTTGACGGTCAGTCCTTTATACTCGTCGCTGTTCTCGGGATGTTCCATAGTCAAAGCTCTATTTTACGTTCGGGATCATTGTGGTGGACAATCTTGAGAACTATCCATGCAATGAGTCCGCACAGCAGATATATCATTGTCTGACAGAAGTGCAGCACGAAGGCCAGGGGCTGGGCATCGGCCTCGGGGGCGCCGTATATGCCGAGCATCTTTACGATTGCGTAATGCCACGGACCGGCTCCGTTGGGTGTGGGTACCAGGACGGCAACGCTGCTGGCTGCAAAGCAGGCCAGACCAGCCATTGGACCTACGGCCGATGTTGAAGGCAGGCAGTAGAATGCCAGGTACAGCTCAAGGTAGTAGCATATCCAGATGCTTACCGAGTAGACGATGAACAGGGGCAGGCGGTTGATCTTGCGCAGTGAGAGGAAGCCCTCCCAGAATCCGTGGATAAAACCCTTGACCTTGTCCCAGAGACGGAACTTGACGCAAGCCCACCAGCAGAGTGCTATGACTAATATTGTGCCGGTGGTCCAGTACCAGAAGCTGGGATTCTGGAGCAGGGGTGTGCTCTGAGTCGCTGTTGCGGTAATATCGGCATCGGTGGGGGCAAGCAGCAGCTTGAACTGGCTTAACTGTGTAAGGATACCGGCCAGCACGATGAGTCCCAGCAGCACGGCGTCCACTACGCGCTCGGCCACGAGTGTTCCCAGTCCCTTGCTGAAGGGTACCGAGGCGTTGCGCTCCAGAATGGCGCATCGGCTTACCTCACCTACGCGGGGTATGATTATGTTGGCGGCATATCCGGTGAATACCGTCATCACAGTATCTTTCTTGGGTACATCATAGCCTATGGGCTCCAGCAGCAGGTTCCAGCGCAGGCCGCGGAATATGGGGCCGAAGGCACTGAACGCCAGTGCGGCTGACAGCCAACGCCAGTCGATGCGTCGCATATCGGCCCAGAACTGACTGAAGTCATAGTCCCGGTATGTGAAGAAGAGTATTACTGCCGATATGAGCAGCGGGATAAGTATTTTTAGTGCTGTGGATGTAATCTTTTTCATAAATTGGGGCTCACCTTTTGGATGAAAATGCCTACCTTTGCCGCGTGAACGCGGCGGGAGGTCATGTTCAATGTGCGAAGATAATATATTTTCGTGATTCGATAACCCAAAATCACCTATATGGACGACGTTGATGCGGACAGTAAGACCCAAAAAGGCATTAGGCCAACACTTCCTGAGGGATATGGGTATCGCTCAGGCGATAGCCGGCACTGTTGATGTACGCGCCGACCTTCCGATTCTTGAAATAGGACCCGGTACAGGGGTTCTTACACAATTCCTCAAAGAGAAGGAGCGAGAGTTCAAGGTAGTGGAGATAGACACCGAGTCGGTTGTTTATCTGCATGAGAACTTCCCTGACGTGAACGTCATTGAGGGCGATTTCCTTAAGCTTGACCTCAACGACCTGTTCGGCGGACAGCAGTTTGTCCTGACAGGCAACTATCCGTACAACATATCCAGCCAGATATTCTTCAAGATGCTGGAATACAAGGAACTCATACCCTGCTGCACAGGCATGCTGCAGCGCGAGGTGGCACAGCGCATCTGCTCCGGTCCCGGAAACAAGGACTACGGCATTCTGAGCGTGTTCATCCAGGCCTGGTATGATACCGAATATCTTTTTACCGTCAACGAAAACGTCTTTGACCCGCCTCCAAAGGTCAAGAGCGGTGTGATACGTCTGCAACGTAACGGACGCCGCTCTCTTGAGTGCAACGAGGCTCTGTTCCGGAAGATTGTGAAAGCCACCTTCGGAATGCGCCGCAAGATGTTGCGCAACTCCTTACGCCAGGTCTACGAAAAAGATTCCCCTCTACCGGCGGATTGCCCGTATTTGGACAAACGACCGGAACAGTTGTCAGTTGAAGACTTCATAAAACTGACGCTGATGGTGGAAGGCAAAGCCTGAGCCGTAGAGAACTGAGAAACCAACGTTTACCCGGCCCAACTTCAGGGCCAAAATATTCAGAACTATGGAGGAGAAGGATTTTCTGGATAACATCATTGAAGTGATTGAGAGCAAGGATGCCGCCAAGCTCAAGGCCATCCTTGAAGAGATGCACCCCGCCGATATCGCCGAACTGTGCGATACCCTGGACGTGGAGGATGCCCGTGCGGTCTACCGTCAGTTGGATAACGAGACGGCGGCCGATGTGCTGGTGGAGATGGACGAGGACAACCGTAAGCGCCTGCTGGATGAACTGCCCTCCGAGGTCATAGCCGCCAAGTTCATCGACAACATGGACACCGACGATGCCGTGGATATCATTCAGGATCTGGATGAGGACAAGCAGGAGGAGGTGTTGGCTCATATCGGTGACATTGAACAGGCCAGCGATATTGTTGACCTTATGAAATATGACGAGGACACCGCCGGTGGTCTGATGGGTACCGAGATGGTGGTCGTGAACGAGAATATGTCCATGCCCGAGTGCCTTCAGGAGATGCGTAAGCAGGCCGAGGATATGGATGACATATACAACGTCTATGTGGTTGATGACGACGGCCGCCTGAAAGGCGTGTTTCCGCTCAAGAAGATGATTACTAACCCGTCCGTCTCCAAGGTGAAATACGTGATGGACGAGGACGTAAAGAGCACCAAGGTCGATACTCCCATTGACGATGTGGTGCAGATGATTGAAAAGTATAACCTGGTATCGGTTCCCGTAGTGGACAGCATAGGACGCCTGCAGGGTATGATCACCGTCGATGATGTGATCGACGAGCTGCGTGAACAACAGGAGCATGACTACCAGATGGCATCGGGTCTTACCGGTGATGTCGAGACGGCCGACAGCGTGTTCCGCCAGATGTGGTCACGTATTCCCTGGCTGCTCATCGGTATCCTGGGAGGTATCCTGAACTCCAAGCTGCTGGAGCATTTTGAGACGGCATTCGCCGCAGCAACTTCGCTGCTCTTCTTTATTCCGCTTATCGGTGGTACCGGTGGTAATGTTGGTACTCAGTCATCGGCCCTTGTGGTACAGGGATTGGCCAACGGTTCGCTCAATACGTCCAATATTATGAAGCAGGTGTTCAAGGAGAGTGCCGTGGCACTTCTGAACGCCATAGTGCTTTCGCTGCTGGTGCTGGGCTACAATGTCTGGGCTTTCGGCTGGTCCGATCCCGTTACTTACGCCGTGCCGGGCAGTATGTTCGCACTTGTGCTCATCGGAACACTTTGGGGAACCCTGCTGCCGCTGCTGTTCGAAAAGATTCACATCGACCCCGCCATTGCGACAGGTCCTTTTGTGCAAATCACGAATGACCTTCTTGGTATGGGCATCTATATGCTCGTAATCACCCTGATTCTTTAAAAAAAGCCCATAGTGGGTATTCGGGAGTCTCGCACCCACGCGTGACCAGTGGGAGGGCAATCTCCCGAATACCCACTATGGGCTTTTTTTAAAAGAATCTTTGTAAATAGTAGGTTATTTGCAGGGATTTGCTTTTATTTGCATCTTTTGGAACTAATGTTTAAGAATTGTCCGAGATTATGAGTGAAGAATTGAATGATGAGAAAACCTTGGAGCCCGCCGTTCAGGAGGTGCAGGCTGAGGCCAATCCCGTAGAATCTGTTGAGGAAAAGAGTGAGACGGTTGCCCCCGCAACGACACGTGAGGAGGTGATTGCGCGTCTACAGGGGATGGTGGGTGATATTTCGCTGGCCAAGAGGCCCGAGCTGGAGTCACTCAAGCAGGTTTTCTATAAGTTGCAGAGGGCTGCCGAGGAGGAGCGCATCGCCGCATTCGTGGCAGGTGGCGGAACAGCCGAGGAGTTCAAGCCCGAACCCGATCCCGTTGAGGATCAGTTCCGTAAACTCATGAACATAATCAAGGAGAAGAAAGCCGCCGCTCAGGAGGCTCTTGAAGTTGTCCGTAAGGAGAACTACAAGAAGAAACTTGAGATCCTTGACCGCTTTAAGGCTCTCATCGAGAAGGCCAACACCGAGGGCGCATCATATAATGAGTTCAAGGCCATCCTCCAGGAGTGGAAGGAGATAAAGGAGGTTCCCGCCGACAAGGCCAACGAGCTCTGGAAAGCATACCAGCAGTACGCCGAGCAGTTCTACGACATACAAAAGCTCAACAACGAGTTCCGCGAGTATGACTTCAAGAAGAATATGGAGGCCAAGATAGCCATCTGCGAGGAGGCCGAGAAGCTGGCCGATGAGCCCGATATCGTGGCTGCGTTCCGCAAGCTCCAGAAACTGCATCAGGATTACCGTGAGACAGGTCCTGTCTCCAAGGAGTCCAGAGAGGAGATCTGGAACCGCTTCAAGACTGCGTCGACCGTAATCAATAAGCGCCATCAGCAGCACTTTGAGGAACTCAAGGACAAGGAGAAGGAGAACCTTGACCAGAAGACCGTAATCTGCGAGCTGCTCGAGGCTATTGAATATGACAAACTGACTACCTTCCAGAACTGGAACGACAAGACCCAGGAGGTTCTGGCACTCCAGAAGAAGTGGAAGGATATAGGTTTTGCCCCCGCAAAGCAGAACCAGAAGATATTTGAGCGTTTCCGCGCCGCCTGCGATCAGTTCTTCAGCCGTAAGGGTGAGTTCTTCAAGCAGGCCAAGACCGATATGACCGCAAATCTTGAGAAGAAGACCGCTCTCTGCGAGCAGGCCGAGGCCCTCAAGGACAGCACTGACTGGAAAGCAACCGGCGATAAGATGGCTGAGCTCCAGAAGCAGTGGCGTGAGATCGGCCCCGTTCAGAAAAAGTACACCAACTCTATCTGGAAGCGTTTTATCGGTGCATGCGACTATTTCTACGAGCAGCGCGACAAGAATACATCGTCCAAGAAGCATGAGGAGAATGCCAATCTGGCTGCCAAGAAGGAGATTCTGGCCAAGCTCAAGGCCTTTGATGCGGCTAACCTTTCGGGCGATGATATCCAGGCTATCCAGCAGCTGGTTGACGAGTGGAACGGCATCGGATTTGTTCCCTTCAAGATGAAGGATAAGATTGCGGCCGATTTCAAGGCTGTTATGGAGCCGTTCGGCAGTGTGGTCAGGACGGGTCGCGGACGTCAGTCACAGCGTGGTGGTTCGCCGCGTGAGAGCGGTTCTCCCCGTGAGAAGCTGCAGCGCCAGTATGAGCAGAAAAAGAGTGAGATCCAGACTTATGAGAATAACCTGGGCTTCATGAATGCCTCCAGCAAATCGGGTAACGGTTTTGTTGATGCTATCAAGTCTAAGATTGAGGAGCTCAAGAAGGAGGCGGACGAAATCCTTGTTCAAATCAGAGCTTTAGATTCAGAAGAGGATCAGAATTGACCCCACTTCAAATCAGGCCATAGGGTCTCCGGGAGAATGCCCTCCCACAACAAAAAGTAACGATTCCGAAACAAAGGAGTAAACTCCAAGTTCCAGAATCGTTACTTTTTGTCGCGGGCCCCTCCCACTGGTCACGCGTGGGTGCGAGACTCCCGGAGACCCTATGGCCTGATTTGAAGCAGTGTCAATTGAAATCGACCAGGATGCGGAAGACTTTTCCCGGGGCTTCAACCCATTTCTGCATGGCGGCGAGAGCGTCATCGGGTTTGACGACTGCCGATATCAGTTCGTCCTTGGGGCAGATGCCGCGCTGGAGGTAGCGGATTACAGCTTCAAAGTCCGACGGCATGGCGTTGCGCGAGCCGTGAATGTTGATCTCCTTCTTTACGAACAGGCCCGTATGGAAAGTCACATCGTTTTTGGAGTATCCTATGCAGACTACACGGCCACTGAAAGCAACTTCGTCTATGGCTGCCTGATACGTGGGTACACTGCCTACAGCCTCAACCACTACGGTCGGTCCCAATCCACCGGTCAATTGGGTAAGTTTTGTATGAAGGTCCTCTTCTTTTGAGTTGATTGTGTGGGCTGCGCCAAGGCGGCGGGCCAGAGCCAGCTTGTCATTGTCCAGGTCAACTGCAATGACGGTGGCTCCGCGAAGTGAGGCACGTACTATGGCGCCTATGCCTATCATTCCGCAGCCAAACACCAGGACGGTGTCGGAGTCGGTCACCTGGGCGCGTGATACGGCATGGAAACCTACGCTCATGGGTTCGATAAGAGCGCAGTCACGGGGCGATATGCCCTGTGCGGGAATGACCTTCTGCCAGGGCAGTACAATGTAGTCGCGCATGGCGCCGTCGCGCTGCACGCCAAGTGTCTCGTTGAACTCACATGCGTTGGGGTGGCCTGAACGGCAGGCTGCGCAGTGACCGCAGTTGGTGTAGGGGTTCACGGTTACTGTCATGCCGGGAGTAAGGTGCTGCGGCACTCCCTCTCCAATACTCTCGATGGTGGCTCCTATCTCGTGACCGGGAATGACAGCCTCCTTGGCCATCAGGTTGCGGCCCAGAAAGGTGTTCAGGTCCGATCCGCAAAATCCTACATATCCTATCTTAAGGAGTACCTCGCCTTGTCCGGCTACCGGCTTCTGAGCCTCCTCAACAATCATCTCTCCCTGTGCGGGAATTCTAATCTGTCATACAACTATATTTTTTTAATTGAGAATTGAGAATTTAGAATTGAGAATTAATACGCTCGCACTTGCGTAACGCAGGTTCTGCCATTCAATTCTCAATTTTCAATTCTCAATTAGTCTTTGACAATATGTCCTTTCCAGCCGTACCAAGCACAAACCGCAAAGCAAACCAGCGGAATAACATATGCGATATTGGGGTTAGCCATTGATTTCTGTACGTATGCGGTCAAAATGGGCAGTATCGAGTTGCCCACGATAGCCATAACCAGGAAGGCCGATCCGCTCTTGGTGTCACCCTTCAGGTCGGTCAGCGCCAGTGAGAACTGTGTGGGGTACATGATAGACATAAAGAACGATATGCCCATCATTGCGTAGACTGCAGCCTTGCCGCCAATCACGCATACAAAGATGCAGAGCAGCACATTGGCTATACCGTATACCACCAGCATGTCCTGGGGACGGAACTTGACCATAAGGGTAGTGCCAATCCATCGGCCCAGCAGGAAAAAGAGCATGTAGAAACCGAAGAATGTGGTGGCCTGGCTGTTGGTCATACCTACGTAGTTGATGCAATATACCAGGAACAGGCTGTTCACGGCTGTCTGGCCGCCGTTGTAGAAGAACTGCGCGATCACGCCGTTGCGCAGGTGGCTGCGCTTGAGGACCTTGAATGATATGAGTTTTGTTCCCTCCTTGTCATCGTCCTCGGCCTGAATACGGGGCAGGCGGGTAAAGATAAAGACCACAGCAATTACAATCAGCACCAGGGCAAAGACGGCGTATGTCATTCGGAAGGTGTGGATCTCGTTGTCCATCGAGGTCTCGGCCTCTGTTCCAAGTATGATCTTGCTCAGGAACATGGCGGCAATGAATGCGCCCAGTCCGTTGAAAGCCTGCGCCAGGTTGAGACGGCGCGGTGCGGTGGCGGGGTCACCCAACTCGGTCACATATGGGTTGGCGGCAGTCTCCAGGAAGCACATGCCTATGGCCACGATAAAGAAGGCGCACAGGTAGAGCGGGAAACTGTGCATGCGTGTTACGGGGAGGAACAGCAGGCCGCCTACGGCTGCTATGAGCAGTCCTGAAACTATACCGGCCTTGTAGCTGAAACGCTTCATGAACATGGCTATGGGTATAGGGAACAGGAAATAGGCAAACCAGTATGATGTCTCCACAAACTCGGCCCTTGCCTGATCGATGTCAAACAGGGTCATCATTTTCTTTACAACCGATGAAAGCAGATTGTTGCTTATTGCCCAGAGGAAAAACAGGCAGATTACCATTGACAGGGCAACGGTAAACGATTTGGATTTAGTATTCTGGCTCATTCCGACATATTTTTAATGTAAGGTAAATCAATTTGGGTGGTAATACCGTAGAATGCGGCGGCGTTCTGACCCAGGAAAAGCTCCTTGTCACGCTCCGTCAGTTCTTGGGTTTTGAGTATGAAATCGTACGACATGCGGTAGGTGATGGCGGTTATGGTGCGCGGGTAGTCCGAGCCCCACATGAGCTTGTCCATGCCCACCTCATCGGCCGCCTCACGGATGGCCTTTACGGCTCCCTTGAACGGGTAGAATTCATCGTTGAAAAGCCAAGTTATGCCGCCCGATTCAATCATCACGTTCTTGTGGCGTGCCAGGCGTATCTGCTCCAGCCATCCCGGTACTGTAACCATTCCGAAGTGACCCACCGCAATCTTCAGGTCGGGGCACTCCTGAATGACCTCCTCCATTTCGGGAACCTGAACAGCACCGTCTTCGAGGGTTATGGAGAGGAACACGCCGCTCTTTTCCATAAGGCGGAACATCTCCATCATCTCCGGGCAGGTCAGGCTTACGCGTCCCTGCGGGGTCTGGAGCCGATGACCGGGAATTGCAATTCCCTTGAATCCCTGCGTTATGAGCTGTTTTACATGCTCCAGATAGCCGGGCTGACGGTAATCGGCCATACCGCATACCAGGAAGCGGTCGGGGAACTCCTTCTGTACCTGGGCCAGATAATCGTTCTGCAGTCCGTCAATGAACTCCTGTACCACAACGGCAGCCGTAACCTGTGCGTAGTCCATGTTGGAGAGGAATATCTGGGCGGTGTTGCGGCCGTCGATGATGAACGGCGGAACCATCTGACGGACCTCGCCCATAAACAGGGAGCGTCCGTTCTCCAGGGTGCGTATGGGCATGCCGTTCACCACGGTGTCCTGACGCAGCCACAGGTGCGAGTGTGTATCGATGATCTTCATTGCCTGATCATGAGTTGCACCAGGTAACCCTCTGCTGGTCGCCTATGATTTCACGTACCTCGAATACCAGATCCCAGTCAAGCGGCTCCTGAACGGCCTCGATGTTACGCAGCACGTTCTTGGGGTTGGCCGAGCTGAACAGGGTGGTGGCTATGCGCGGGTTGCTGTAGGAGTACTGAACGGCCAGTTTCTCGATTGAGGTCCCGCGTGACTTGCAGTGCTGTGCAGCCTTGGCGCATGCCTGGACCAGAGGTTTGGGTGCGGGATGCCAGTCGGGGACACCGCGTTCGGAGAGCAGGCCCATGGCCAGCGGTGAGGCGTTGATGACGCCTATTCCCTTCTGCTCAAAGTAACCCAGATAGTCGTTGAGCTTGTCGTCGTTCAGGCAGAAGTGGCAGAAGTTGAGTATGCTCTCAACCGTTCCGGCAGGTGAGTGGTCAACCACCCACTTCAGGTTCTCAAGCTGCAGGTCGGTTATGCCCACATGGCTCACGATTCCCTTTTCGCGGAGTTCAACCAGGGCAGGGAGGGTTTCGTCGACCACCTTCTGGAGTCCGCCGGGCAGTGCTGCCTGAAACTCTATGTCATGTACGTTGATAAGATCTATATGATCTATATTGAGGCGTTCCATGCTCTCATAAACGCTCTCTGTGGCGCGCTTGGCACTGTAGTCCCATGTGTTCACGCCGTCTTTTCCGTATCGGCCCACCTTTGTTGACAGGTAGTATTTGTCACGCGGGATATCCTTGAGTGCCTTGCCCAACACGGTCTCAGCCTTGTAATGTCCGTAATAGGGGGATACGTCGATAAAGTTCAGACCGTTGTCAACTGCCGTGAATACGGCGTTGATGGCCTCTTTCTCGTTGATGTCGTGGAAAACTCCGCCCAAGGATGACGCACCAAAGGCCAGTCTGGCCACTTTCATTCCGGTCTTGCCGATCTCATTGCATTTCAAACTCATTTCAGTTTAGTTGGATGTAATTAGTATTTCAATTTTCAATTATGAAACTTCGTTTCATGATTTTTGTCGCGACTCGGTAGAGTTCAAGCGAGCTTGACTCTACTCTCACTGCTCCAAAAATTCTCAATTCTCAATTCCAGGATATAGTCCCGACACTCCTCCATAAGCCACTTGGGAGTGGATGTCGCCCCGCATATCCCCACCGAGCGTGCCCCACGCAGCATGTCCGGCACGATGTCGTCCTTTCCCTCTATCATGTAGGACTTGGGGTTGACGTTCTGGCACTCGTTGAACAGCACCTTGCCGTTGGAGCTCTTGCGTCCCGACACGAACAGTATCACGTCGTGGCGGCTGGCAAACTCACGTATATTCTCGCGGCGGTGTGACACCTGTCCGCATACGGTGTTGTTGTGGATGAACTTATGTCCCTCCCTGACGCGCTCCTGAATCTTGCTTATCAGCTGGTTGTAGCTGGAGGCCGATTTGGTGGTCTGAGAGTATAGGAATATGTCCTTATTAAAATCAATACGGTCCATCTCATCGGCCGATTCAATGACCGTGGCCGTACCGTCGGTCTGTCCCACCAGACCCAGCACCTCGGCATGTCCCTTTTGGCCGAATATGACTATCTGGCCGGTGGACGGGTCCAACTCCTGATACTGACGGTGTATGCGCTGCTGCAGCTTGAGCACCACAGGACATGTGGCGTCAATCAGTGTTATGCCATTCTTTTGGGCGGTCTGATATGTGGATGGGGGCTCGCCGTGGGCGCGCAGAAGCACCTTGGCGCCGTGCAGCGAACCGAACTGCTCGTGGTTGATGGTCTTAAGTCCCAGACCCTGCAGCCGCTCGCACTCTATTCCGTTATGCACAATGTCGCCCAGACAGAACAATTCGTCGCCCTGACGCAGTTCCTCCTCAGCCTTACCTATGGCCGAAAGCACACCGAAGCAGAATCCCGAATCGTTGTCTATCTCAACCGTCATGACTGCTGTGCTGCTTTGCGGTACTGTTCCATAAGCCATTCGTCCTGCTGCTCGAGTGTCATGTCGCTGTTGTCCAGCACGATGGCATCGTCGGCCTGTCTCAGGGGCGAAACGGCCCTGTGTGAATCTATGTAGTCACGTTCGCGGACGTTCTTGAGAACCTCCTCGTACACGGGATTCTCTCCCTTCATGTTGAGCTCGTCAAAGCGGCGGCGGGCGCGTATCTCATCGCTTGCCGTTACGAATATCTTGAGCTCGGCGTTGGGGAACACTGTGGTTCCAATGTCGCGTCCGTCCATGATGACGGCGCCCTTGCTTCCCATGATCCTCTGCTGCCTTACCATCTCCTCGCGTACAAACGGGATGGCCGATATGGGACTTACCTTGCCCGATACCTCCATGCCGCGAATCTGGCGCTCCACGTTCTCTCCGTTCAGGATGGTGTACTGCATTCCGTCGGCGTCATGTCCGAACGATATCTCTATTCCGGGCAGCTCACGACGCAGTGACTCCTGGTCGATGGTGTCACCGTTGATGAAACCGCGGCGCAGCGCATAAAGTGTGACAGCGCGGTACATGGCGCCGGTGTCGATGTAGGTATAGCCTATCTTTTTTGCCAATGCCTTGGCCATGGTGCTCTTGCCGCACGACGAATGGCCGTCCATAGCTATTATGATCTTCTTCATATGTTGAATGCGAAATTGCAGATTAATGATGATTCCGAAACCTGGTACTTGCCGTAGGAGAGGTCAAACATGACCTTGCCTATCCTGAGTCCTGTTCCGACGGTGAATCCGGTAAAACCCTTGCTGCCCTTGGCTGCCAGCTCCTCGCGGTTACGCAGGTTGCATCCCAGGGCTATGTAGAAGCGCTCCGTCAGGTTGACATCGGCTCCCAGGGATATGTGTCTTTTGAGTATCTCGCCGAATCCGCTCTCCTGATCCTCGGCAAAATAGAAATCGGACTTGTCCCAGCGGGTCAGGTTGTCCATTGACAGGGTGAACCTGAGGGGCGCGTGGGCCGGTTTCCAGGTTACTCCGGCGCAGAGGTCGAACGGCATCTTCTGGAAGGTGTTCTCAAAGGCCTTGATCTGTCCGCCCAGGTTGGTGGCAGCCAATCCTATGGTGACTCCGTTGTCGGGGATTATGTAGAGCAGTCCAAGGTCAACTCCTATTGCTACCGATGACATTGAGCCGTATCGGGAAGTTACGATGTTGCCTGTCACGCCTCCGCTCAGACGGTCGGTGAGCATGTATGCCCATGTGGCACCCACAGCTATGTCCTTGGCCGAAAATGAACCGGTCACAGTTCCGTCGGCAGCGGTCTCCTTCATGCGGCCGTAGTTCACATACCTGGCGTTGAAGGCAAAACGGGAGCGCTCGTCGAACATGTTGCAGTACTGGGCTCCCGCAATGGTGGTCCCTGAGAACCAGGTCATGGCGTTGAGTCCTACCAGTCTTGTGCTGTTTGCCGATAGCAGGGCGGGGTTTGATATGAAGAGCGTGGGATCGGCGTCAAAGACGGATACCGTGCGTCCTCCAAGTGAAGAGTTATGGGCCGATACGGGTAGTTTGAGAAACTCGAAAGAGCTCTCAAGACTCTGTGCCCGGAGGTTGTTTGAGCTAATCAGAAACAGGACTGATGCTATTGTCGACAGGATTCTCTTCATTGGGAACAAATGTACAAAAAACGCGTGGAACATACCCTCTGGTAATAACGTTTTTTATGGACAATCCGTACATGGGGGCCCGCACAAAAAATGCCGGGGAGCAAAAAATTTTTTCGTGAACGGGGACGTATTGCCGGAACGGTTACGTTTACAAGGCAGAGAAGAGGAAAAGACAGGGGTGTCTTTAAGTATTAAAAATACACAAAAACGGCCTTTTGTTATCGGAGATGAAAAAAGATTAGTATTTTTGCCCGGTGATAAAAAGTGTCAAAAAACAAAACTAACATAATTATGGAAATCAAAAAGTCTGAAAGAGCCGATCTCGAGAAGGGCAAATCAACATCGCTCCTGATCGGATTCGTTATGGCACTTGCCGTAATGTTCGTGGCGCTCGAGTGGACTCAGAGAGAGGTGGAAGACAATTCCGAGCTCTTCATGGCAAGAGACGTCTCTCTGAATGAGGAGATGGTTCCTATCACACTTCCTGAAAAGAAGACCGTTCCGCCCCCTCCAGCAGCCGTAACCAAGGCCGAGATTATCGAAATTGTTGAAGATGACGCTGATATCGAGGAGGATATCATGGCATCTACCGAGGACCAGTCAGAGTGGGTTGACCTTACCGAGTATGACGTTGTTGAGGTTGAGCCCGAGCCCGAGGAGGAAGCTCCGTTCATGGTCGTTGAGGATATGCCTGAGTTCCCCGGTGGTACCGCAGCTCTTCTGGAGTATCTCAGAAAGAACATCAAGTATCCGGCTATCTGCCGTGAGAACAATATCCAGGGTCGTGTAATCGTATCGTTCGTTGTTAACAAGGACGGTGCCATTGTAGATCCGGAGGTTGTAAAGAGCGTTAACCCCTCACTTGATAAGGAGGCCGTTCGAGTTATCTCAAACATGCCGCCTTGGAAGCCGGGTAAGCAGCGTGGTAAGGCAGTACGTGTAAAGTACACCGTACCTGTAAACTTCCGTCTGAACTGATCTTGGATTAGAACCATATTGCGAAGAGGCCGTTTCCGGCCTCTTCGTTTTTTTGTATTCGTTTTGTTGCGGATTTCAAAAACAACTTGTTATTTTGCGGTTGATGAAAACTTCGCAACAAATACAGGAGTGTTTTGAGAGTTATCTCCAGTCCTTGGATTACTCACGAAAGCCGGACAATCTGTATGCTCCGGTAAGGTATGTCCTTTCGCTTGGCGGCAAGAGAATCCGCCCCACACTGCTTATTATGGCGTACAATATGTATGCCGACGATATAGAGAATGTCTTCAGTACCGCTGCCGGTATGGAGATCTTCCACAATTTCACGCTTCTGCACGACGACCTTATGGACCGTGCCGACATGCGTCGCGGAAAACCCACCGTACACAAGAAATGGAATGACAATACAGCTGTCCTGTCGGGCGACGGGATGCTGGTGCTTGCATACCGTTATCTCTCACTCAGGCCCGCATCGGACATAAAGAAGGTGCTGGACATAGCCAATGAGACCTTTACCGGAATCATGGAGGGACAGCAGTACGACATGGAGTTTGAGACCCGTGACGATGTCACCGAGGCCGAGTATCTGGAGATGATACGCCTCAAGACATCGGTCCTGCTGGCTGCATGCGTTCAGATGGGTGCCGTGATAGGCGGTGCCACCGATGAGGATGCACGTCGTCTGTATGACTTCGGCGAGAAGATAGGCCTTGCGTTCCAGCTGCAGGATGACCTGCTGGACGTTTACGGCGATCCGCTGGTGTTCGGCAAGAAGATAGGCGGAGACATACTGTGCAACAAGAAGACATACCTTTATATAAATGCGTACCTGCTGGCCAACCCCGCACAGCGTGAGGAACTGGACCGCTGGGCTGCGTACGACGGTGATGATCCCGATGCCAAGATTGCGGCCGTGCGTGCCGTCTACGATGCCGTGGGAGTGCGCCGTCTTTCTGAGAATCTTATCCGTTCGCTGTTTGAGGAGGGTTTGGGTGAGCTTGATAAAGTGAGCCTTCCCGAGTCCCGCAAGCAGCTGCTTAAGGAATATGCCCGAAGTTTAATGAATAGAGTCCTTTGACAAATGCCTTACAGAAGATTACCCAACACCGACAAAGCCAGAATACGTTCTCTGGAGACTGCCATCGCCAAGATGCGCAACAATGAGTATTATGCGCCTGTTATGTCGCCGGAGCTTTTTTCCAAGGCCGACAAGAAACTCCAACAGTTCAAGGAGGCTGTCGACAGGTATGTCAAATCACTGGAGGCTCAGGTGAGCTACTCCAAATCGGAACCCTATCAGACACGACTCAAGAACGCCAAGATGTACGTGTCACATTTCCTTACCGTGTTCAACCTCTGCGTCAAGCGCGGTGAGATGAAGGTGGCCGACCGTAAGTTCTACGCCATACCCGAAAACTCGGGCGAGATACCCGACATGTCGAGCGATATAGCCGTGATCCGCTGCTGCGAGAACACCATCAACGGTGAGAAGATGAGGACCAGCAAGGGCGGCATTCCCATATACAACCCCACCATCGCCAAGGTGGCGGTCCATTATGACCTGTTCAAGGAGCTTTATGACAAGCAGTGCGAGCTGCGTCAGCTCACCGACGAGGCTCTGCTCGTGGTTTCACTCATGCGTCCTCAGATAGACGAGGTGATACTGGATGTCTGGAACTCCATCGAGAACTACTTCCAGGACCTTTCGGGCGAGAAGAAGCTCAAGGTCTGCCGCGAATACGGCCTGATATACTACTACCGCACCAGTGAGAAAGCTGATTGACACCCACTGCCATGTCTATGACGAGGCGTTCCGCGAGGATCTGCCCCAGGTCATGGAGAGGGCTGCCGGTGCGGGGCTGGAGTATCTGCTCCTGCCTAATATCAATCCGCAGACATTACCTGCACTTCTGGACGTGTGCAACACATGGCCCGGTATGTGCCGTCCCATGATTGGACTCCATCCCGAGGATCTTGCCGACGATTTCCACAGTCAGCTGGACGGACTCAAATCCCTCTTGGACAGCGACCGTGCTCCCGGCGGCGCTCACCGTTATATAGGAATAGGTGAGACTGGTCTGGATCTCTATTGGGACAAGAGCCGCCTGGACGATCAGATAGAGTCGTTCCGGATACAGATAGAGTGGGCTCTTGAGTATGACCTGCCCTTGGTGATACACTCGCGCGACTCCTTTACCCAGCTTTACGATGTGCTCTCCTGCTACAGAGACAGGGGGCTCAGGGGCATATTCCACTGTTTTTCCGGTACAGAGTCGGAGGCAGCGGCCCTTATGGAGTTCAAGGGGTTCATGTTCGGCATAGGAGGCGTGCTCACCTATAAGAAATCCACACTGCCGTCGGTACTGCCGCTCATCCCCACGGACAGGGTGGTGCTCGAAACAGACTGTCCATATCTGTCGCCTGTGCCTTTCAGGGGCAAGAGGAACGAGCCTTCGTACATAGTCAATACGGCCCAGGTCATGGCCGGTGTCTACGGAGTGGATGTGGAGCAGGTTGCCGCGTTTACATCGGCCAACGCCAAACGTCTGTTCGGTCTTTAATGGCTCCGGTACAATAAGCCGGCCGATAATCCGTTTATTCTATGTCGCCTCAAAAACAGGCGGCGTTTTTCAATGAGGAAATTCAGGGAATTCAAACGCATAAGGACCGTCCTTATAGTCGTAGCCATAATAATAGCATTCATTTCGCTGTTCGTGTCACAGTCGCTGGTCAAGGACCTGTCGCGTGAGGAGCACTCCAAGATGGAGCTCTTTGCACAGGCATACCAGTCGCTGAGCGATGCCGACGAGAATACCGACCTGAGTCTGGTGCTCTCCGTGATGTCCGGCAACCAGACCATCCCCGTTATCGTGGTGGATGAGAACAACGGGATCCGCAGTTTCCTGAACATCGAGATCCGCAAGGGCGATACGCTGCAGTACCTGAGCAATTATGTGGAGCGTATGCGCAGTCTGGGCAACTCAATCAAGATCTACTTTGACGATACCGATACCGTCCATTATAATGAGGTGTGTTTTGACGAGTCGCTGCTCCTGAACCGCCTGACCGTCTATCCCTACATTCAGCTGGGCGTGGTCATGCTCTTTGTGCTGATAGCAATATTCGCGCTGCTCAGCTTCAAGAAGACCGAGCAGAACCGCGTGTGGGTGGGACTCTCCAAGGAGACAGCCCATCAGTTGGGAACACCCATATCGTCACTCATGGCCTGGACCGAACTCCTGAAGGACAAGTATGACGACGAGCTGATATCCGAGATGGAGAAGGATGTGAACCGCCTGCAGATGGTGGCCGAGCGATTCTCCAAGATAGGTTCACTGCCGGAGCCCGTTCAGGCCGATATGGTTGGCGTGCTGGACGGCGTGATAGATTACGTGGAGCACCGCTCTCCCGCTACGGTCAAGTTCGTTCGCGACTTCCCCAATCCTCCGGTCAATGCGCGTGTCAACGCCTCGCTATTCGGTTGGGTCATTGAGAATATCTGCAAGAATGCTGTCGATGCCATGAGCGGCAAAGGCAAGCTGACCATAAAGCTCCTCGAGGAGAAGAACAGTGTAATAATAGACGTAACCGATACCGGAAAAGGAATAGCCAAGAACTCCTGGCGAAGCGTATTCGATCCCGGCTACACCACCAAAGAAAGAGGATGGGGTCTAGGCCTCTCCCTAGCCAAAAGAATAGTAACCGAGTACCACAAAGGCAAAATCTACGTCGCCCACTCCGAACTAGGCAAGGGAACCACTTTCAGAATAGAGTTACCCAAATAAAAGGAAAGGTATCCATCCTATTCCCTCAAGGTATAAATAGGGTTCCATCCTATTCCCTCAAGGTATACAAAGGTTTACATCCTATTTCCTCAAGGTATATAAAGGTTGCCAGTTGCACCCAGTAAAACAAAACCCTGACAGCGAAGCCCGTCAGGGTTTTGTTTTACCCGGCCTGGAAGGCCGGCAGAGTGGAATGGAATGAAATGGAATGGAACGGGTTTGGGGCGTCGCCGCCCCAAACTAAAAAAAGGTCGTGTATCAAATACGCAGATAAGCCTCCATCCCGAGGCTTTTGAGGCCAAAGGCCCAAAAAGCCCAAAATACTTCGAACTGCGTAGCAGTGAGAATCCGCTGGATGGCTCTCATACCAAAAAAATTCTTAATCATTTCACTTTGCGAAAATAATGTCTTATCTTTGTGCCCCGAAAAAATTGTTTGATGGGAAGACTGGATAAATATAACGTTGACCTCAAGGGCCTTACCGAAGCCAATTCAACCTACAGTTGGACCGTTGACCAGGAGTTCTTCAGCATTGTGGAGGGCGAAGAGGTGCAGCGCGGCAAGGTTAATGTTGACCTGAAGGTAACCAAGGCATCCGGTGTATACCATCTGGCATTTTCGGTAGCAGGCTCGGTTATAGTTACTTGTGACCGTTGCTTGGACGACATGTCACTCGATATCGAGAACACAGGCGAACTCAAGGTAAAACTTGGACCTGACTTTGCCGATGACGGTGATATAGTTGTTGTACCCGAGGACAAGGGTATCGTGAACGTGGCATGGTACATCTATGAGTTCATAGCTCTGGCCATTCCCATTAAGCATGTTCACGCTCCGGGCAAGTGCAACAAGGGCATGATGGAGAAGCTCGACGAGCATACCGCCGAGGATGGTGAGGAGGGTAGTCCCGAAGGAGATACCGGAGCAACCGATCCGCGTTGGGATGCACTGAGCAGCCTGATGGATTCAGATAACGAATAACAACAATAATAAAAACAAAACAAAATGGCACATCCTAAAAGAAGGCAGTCCAAGACAAGAACTGCGAAAAGAAGGACTCACGATAAGGCAGTAGCACCTACACTTGCAATCTGCCCGAACTGCGGAGCATGGCACGTCTATCACACAGTATGCGGTGAGTGCGGTTATTACAGAGGCAAGTTGGCAGTAGTCAAGGAAGCAGCCGCTGAGTAAACCAAAAATCGAAAAACGCATCCCTTTCAGGTGCGTTTTTTTTGACTCTTACAACCAGTAAGCAATATGCACAAGGCCGGATTCGTAAACATTGTAGGAAACCCCAACGTAGGCAAGTCAACTCTGATGAACCTGCTTGTGGGCGAGCATATATCCATTGCCACCTTTAAGGCGCAGACTACGCGTCACAGGATAATGGGTATAGTCAACACCGAGGAGTCGCAGATAGTATTCTCGGACACCCCGGGTGTGCTCAAACCCAACTACAAGCTTCAGGAGTCCATGCTCGCATTCTCGGAGTCAGCCCTGGTTGACGCCGACGTGCTGCTCTACATGACCGATGTCGTGGAGAAGGCCGATAAGAACGCCGAGTTCCTGGATAAGGTGGCCAAGATGAAGGTGCCTGTGCTGGTCATCATCAACAAGATTGACCTGACCGATCAGGAGAACCTGATCAAGCTGGTGGAGTCATGGCATGAAAAACTGCCCAATGCCGAGATAATACCTATATCGGCAGCAACGGCTTTCGGAGTAAAGACCGTGCTCAAGAGGGTGAACGAGCTCATTCCCGAGTGCCCGCCCTACTTTGACAAGGATCAGCTGACCGACAAGCCCGCCCGTTTCTTTGTATCGGAGATAGTCCGCGAAAAGATCCTGCTCCACTACGACAAGGAGATTCCTTACTCGGTCGAGGTGGTTGTGGAACAGTTCCGCGAGAACCATTCGCGCATTGTAATCAATGCCGTGATATATGTGGAGCGTGAGTCACAGAAGGGTATACTTATCGGACATGAGGGTCAGGCCCTCAAGCGCGTAGCCATCGAGGCACGCAAGGATCTGGAGAAGTTCTTCGGCAAGAAGATTTTCATGGAACTGTTCGTAAAGGTCGACAAGGACTGGCGCAGCTCCGACCGCGAGCTCCGCAACTTTGGTTACGGACAGGATTAATCACATAATCTCACCACGTAAATGAGCAATCTGGTAGCAATAGTAGGCCGTCCCAATGTTGGTAAGTCAACATTGTTCAACCGCCTTACACAGACCCGTCAGGCTATCGTTGACGACGAGGCCGGCACCACCCGTGACCGTCAGTACGGCAAGTGCGAGTGGGGCGAGCGTAGTTTCTCGATCGTGGATACCGGCGGTTGGGTTGTCAACTCGGACGATGTGTTTGAGGAGGAGATCCGCAAGCAGGTCAAGGTGGCTATCGATGAGGCCGACCTGATCCTGTTCCTGGTGGACATCAAGAACGGTGTGACCGACCTTGATGACGAGGTGGCAGGTATCCTGCGCCGCTCCAAGACTCCGGTCATTCTGGTGGCCAACAAGATGGATACTTTTGATCTCCAGTATGCGGCTGCCGAGTTCTACCGTCTGGGTCTGGGTGATCCCATCTCCATATCGGCCGCTAACGGAAGCTGCACCGGCGATCTGCTGGATGCCATTGTGGCCAAGCTGCCTGTCGAGGCTGATGTCGAGGCCAACGAGGATATTCCGCGCTTTGCCGTTGTGGGACGTCCTAACGTGGGAAAGAGCTCGATTGTCAACGCCTTTATCGGTGAGGACCGTAACATTGTGACCGATATTGCCGGCACCACCCGTGACTCGGTTTATACACGCTATACCAAATTCGGATTTGATTTCTACCTGGTGGATACTGCCGGTATCCGCAAGAAGAGCAAGGTGGAGGAGGATCTGGAGTTCTACTCCGTGATGCGCTCCATCCGTGCCATCGAGAACAGCGATGTGTGTGTGCTCATGCTTGACGCCACACGCGGTATCGAGAGCCAGGATATGAACATAGTATCACTCATTGTCAAGAACCAGAAGGGTCTGGTGGTGGTGGTTAACAAGTGGGACCTCATTGAGGACCGCTCGGCCAAGGTGATGCATAACTACGAGGATGCCATCCGTTCGCGTCTGGCTCCGTTCGTGGATTTCCCCATCGTGTTTACATCGGCCATCGAGAAGCAGCGTATCCTTAAGGTGCTGGAGTGTGCCAAGGATGTTTACAAGCATAAGACCAACCATGTGTCTACCGGCAAACTGAACGCCGAGATGCTGCCTCTGATTGAGGCTTACCCGCCTCCTTCGACCAAGGGTAAATACATCAAGATCAAGTACTGCACACAGTTGCAGGGACCGCAGATACCTACATTCATCTTCTTTGCAAACCTTCCCCAGTATGTAAAGGATCCCTACAAGCGTTTCCTTGAAAACAAGATCAGGGAGAAGTGGGACTTCAGCGGTACTCCGATAAATATCTTTATCCGTCAGAAATAAGAAAAGTGAGGTTAGAGCCTCACTTTTCTTGTTATGTTTCCGCATCTGACTATCCAGATTCCCTGACCGGGCAGAGCGATGCTTTGGGTGGGCCGGGTTGTACGTGTTTCCATTACGCACTTACCCGATACGTCGTGAACGGAGACGCTGCTGCCCACGGGAGCCGAGATTAGGCATGCTCCCTGTGAGACGGTGATTGTGACGGTGCGGTCCTGTGGTGACGTTACGGATGTGGGCACGTCGCGGGATGCTATGAATGAGACGATTCCCTGGTTGTTTTGGATGGAGTAGACGGAGTAGTGAGGGCGGGTCCTGTCTACAATCAGGGCGGGCTGGCTGAACGGCGTTATGCTGTCGCTGCCGTTATGGGGGTAGAGGTCGCCGCTGTTGCTGTCTCTGGTAAAGTCATTGTCGGCAGGCAGGATGGAGAATCCGTAGGGGCGCTTGTCGTTGACGGTGTTGCTGATCCAGCGGCTGCTGCTGTAGTTTACAACCGTAGCCATGAGGCCCTGTGAGGCGTGATATCCGTACCAACCGGACTTGACGTGGTTCTCCAGCAGCACAAAACGGTTGCTGTTGGCGGTGCTCAGCCTGTATGCCGTATGGATGCCGGCTTCGGGGTTGGGAGCCGTGCTTATGTCATTCAGGGTGTAGGTTCCGGCCGAGGTTATCTCCTCGGGGTCGAGCCATCCCAGAGAGTATTTCTCAAAGGCGGTGAGTCCCACGGGCGAGAAGTCGCCGTTCTCGTAGTTGCCGTAGTCCATCAGGCTCCAGTAACCCATGGCCGCATCATTGTCGAAATCGGTCGAGTAGAAGTCGGGCAGTCCCAGGGTGTGAGCAAACTCATGGCAGAACACACCTATGCCGTCGGGTATGTAGGTGGAATTCCAGAACAGCTCGCAGGTGCAGGCATAAATGAAATTCATGTATTTGGTGTTGCGGCCCGATGTATAGCTGTATGTGTAACTATTGGAGTGCGGCCATATGTTACGGGTGTCGGAATCGTCATAGTTCTGCCCGGGTCCGGCATAGATATAGTAAATCTGGGTCAGTGAGTTGTTTCCCACATATGCCTCCAGGTCTATGGTATCGCAGGCCATAAGCTGGTCACAGATCTCCTTCATGATATAATCGGTGTTCTTGTCCTTCCCGTTTTCATCGGCCCCGTAATAGGCGTAGCCGTTGGACAGGTGAAGTGGTCCGATGACCTTGAACTTGGGAACGTATAATCCGTAAGACTGGTCGGTGAAGTAGTCCGATACGCTGCCGGGCGTGGGACAGAATACCGAACCCTGATACGTGTATGCCACCGAATCGGCATAACCCTTGAGGTTCAGGGTACGGTCGTATCGGCGTATCAGCGTCTCTGTATCCTTGAGTGCGAACTTGCGGTCGGTAAAGTCCACCAGAACTACAAGGAAGGTGTGGGTGCCGGTCCTGGGAACATTGGTCTTGGCGTATGATCCGGCGGCTGCGCCTTTGGTATATGATGTGTAGCTGACGGCCTGTGTGGCTAACCTGTCGCGGTCGGTAGGCAGGACGCTCTCAGGTACGCGGGTTCCGGGAACCCTGCGGATCTGTACTGCTTGGCTTGACTGAGAAAAAACAATACAAGCCAAAATAGCCAGTATATGTTTGAAGGCCCTCATCAGTTCTGGAAATTCTTTTTCTTGAGCTCGAAGCTTTGGCTAAGGTATTTCTCCCTTACAATGGGGTTGACGGCCAACTCCTCGGGGGTACCCTGGAACAGGATGCGGCCCTCGAACAGCAGGTAGGCGCGGTCGGTGATGCTAAGCGTCTCATGCACGTTGTGGTCGGTTATCAGGATGCCTATGTTGCGGTCTTTGAGCTTCCATACAATCTGCTGGATATCCTCCACAGCAATGGGGTCGACGCCGGCAAACGGCTCGTCCAGCATGATGAACTTGGGTTCGATGGCAAGGCAGCGGGCAATCTCGGTACGGCGGCGCTCACCACCCGAAAGGCGGTCGCCCAGGTTCTTGCGTACCTTCTGCAGACGGAACTCGGCAATCAGGCTCTCCAGCTTGTCGCGCTGGTAGTCCAGGGGCTTTCCTGTCAGCTCCAACACGGAGGCTATGTTATCCTCCACACTCATCTTGCGGAATACGCTGGCCTCCTGAGCCAGATATCCCACACCGGCACGGGCACGCTTGTACACAGGAAAGTCGGTTATATCCTGCTCATCAAGATATATATGTCCTTCGTTAGGAGTGATAAGACCGGTGGTCATATAGAAAGACGTGGTCTTGCCTGCACCGTTCGGGCCCAGCAGACCTACAATCTCGCCCTGCTTGACATCGAATGAAACGTGGTTCACTACGGTGCGTTTGCCGTAGCGTTTTACCAGATCCTCGGTTCTTAGGACCATTTTGTGGTCGGTGTTTTCTTCCATAGTGTTGCAAAGATAGCTAAAAAACCTCAAAATTTTCGCCATTTGCAGGAATTAAGCTAATTTTGCACCCTAATTAAAAAAGGCGAATAATTCAACACTATAAAGACAGAATGAACGTAAAGTTTGAGAATGTAAGCAAGGTACAGGGCCTGCTTACCGTCAGCATGGACAAGGCTGATTATCAGGAGAATGTGGACAAGGCACTTAAGGATGCCAAGAAGAAGGTGAACATGCCGGGTTTCCGTCCGGGTATGGTTCCCATGGCTCTCGTGCAGAAGATGTACGGCAAGTCAATCAAGGCCGATGAGATCAACAAGCTTCTTCAGGAGAAGGTTTTCGGCTATATCAAGGAGAACAAGATCGATATGCTGGGCGAGCCCATGCCTAACGAGGAGAAGGAGGCCGGAATGAGCCTTGACGATGACAACCAGACATTCTACTTTGACATTGCACTTGCTCCGCAGTTCAACGCTGAGATCGGTAAGGAAGACTCAATCACATACTATGAGATCAAGGTTACTCCCGAGATGGTAGAGAACCAGGTAAAGGCTTACATGCAGCAGAACGGCAAGTATGAGCAGGTTGACAGCTACAAGGAGAACGACGTAGTTAAGGGCCAGCTTGTAGAACTTGACGAGACCGGTGCTGCCAAGGAGGGCGGTATCGTAGTAGAGGGTGCAACCCTGATGCCTTCGTACATCAAGGACGCCGCTCAGAAGAAGCTCTTCGCCAAGGCCAAGAAGGGTGACGTTATCGTATTCAACCCCGCAAAGGCTTACGAGGGCAACGCAATCGAGATTTCTTCACTGCTTAACAAAAAGAAGGAGGAGGTTGACGGTATTACAGCCGATTTCTCTCTGACCGTTCAGGATATCACCCGCTTTGTAGAGAGCGAACTCAACCAGGAGGTGTTCGACCGCGTATTCGGCAAGGACGTTGTCAAGGACGAGGCCGGTTTCCGCGCCAAGGTTGAGGAGTCACTTGCTCAGAGCTTTGTTCCTGACTGCGACTACAAGTTCCTTCTGGATGTCCGCACATACATGATGGAGAAGGTTGGCAAGCAGGAGTATGCCGAGGATCTGCTCAAGCGCATCATGACTGCCAACAAGCCCGATGCCGACCAGAGCGAGGAGACATTCAAGCGCAGCCTTGACGAGTTGACATGGCATCTTATCCAGGAGAAACTGGTTGAGAAGTTCTCAATCAAGGTCGAGGAGGAGGATATCAAGGCTATGGCACGCGAGGCTACACGCGCTCAGTTCGCCCAGTACGGAATGATGAACATTCCCGACGAGCTGCTTGACAACTACTCAAAGGAGATGCTCAAGAAGCGTGAGACTGTTGACGGACTTGTAAACCGCGCCATCGAGACCAAGCTTTCAGCTGCCATCAAGGGCGTTGTTAAGCTCAAGAACAAGAAGGTTACCGTTGACGAGTTCAACAAGCTCTTTGAGCCTGCAGCCGCTGAGCCCAAGGCCAAGAAGACCTCTAAGAAGTAAACAACAGTAAAACATACCGATATGGACGATTTCCGTAAATTTGCCGTAGGCCATCTGGGCATGAACAGCCAGACTCTTGACGATGTCATCAAGGCAGAGTCGCAGTATCTGAATCCCTACATCCTTGAGGAGCGTCAGTTGAACGTAACTCAGATGGATGTGTTCTCCCGCCTTATGATGGACCGCATCATATTCCTGGGCACTGAGATAAGTGACTATACGGCCAATACCATCCAGGCTCAGCTGCTCTATCTGGACTCGGTGGATTCGTCCAAAGAGATATCGATCTATCTGAATTCCCCCGGCGGCAGCGTAACCGCCGGACTGGGAATTTATGATACAATGCAGTTCATCTCCAGCCCTGTTGCCACCATCTGCACAGGCATGGCAGCCAGCATGGCAGCCGTACTTCTGGTGGCCGGTCAGGAGGGTAAGCGTTCGGCTCTGCCTCACAGCCGCGTCATGATTCACCAGCCTCTGGGTGGTGTTCAGGGACAGGCCAGTGACATCGAGATTACCGCTCGCGAGATCCAGAAGATGAAGAAAGAACTTTACACTATCATATCAGACCACTCACACACCCCGTTTGACAAGGTGTGGGCCGACAGCGACCGTGACTACTGGATGACAGCTCAGGAGGCCAAGGAGTACGGAATGATAGATCAGGTTTTGGAAAAGCGCAAGTAAATGGCAGTAAGCAAGAAGGGTAGGACATGCAGTTTCTGCGGCCGCACAGACAAGGAGGTGGGTTTTCTCATCACCGGCATAGACGGTTGCATCTGCAATGAATGCGTGGAGCGTGCGGCGGAGATTGTACGCGATGCCAAGCAGAGTGGCGAACGTCCGTCGTTTACGATGGAATCCGTGCCCAAACCTAAGGAAATCAAGAAGTTCCTTGATGACTATGTGATTGGACAGGACGCCGCCAAGCGTTACCTTTCGGTTGCCGTATACAACCATTACAAACGTATTACCCAGCCCGATACCGATGATATTGACATCGAAAAGAGCAATATCATCCTGGTGGGTGCTACCGGTACCGGCAAGACCCTGCTTGCCAAGACCATAGCACGCCTGCTCAAGGTTCCGTTCACCATAGTCGACGCCACGGTGCTGACCGAGGCCGGTTATGTGGGCGAGGATGTGGAGAGTATCCTGTCCCGCCTGCTTCAGGTGGCCGATTATGATGTGGCAGCCGCCGAGCGCGGTATAGTGTTTATAGACGAGATAGACAAGATAGCCCGTAAGAGCGACAACCCCTCCATTACACGTGACGTGAGCGGTGAGGGAGTCCAGCAGGGCCTGCTCAAGCTTCTTGAAGGCTCGGTGGTGAATGTTCCGCCACAGGGAGGCCGCAAGCATCCCGAGCAGAAATTCATACAGGTGGATACCAAGAACATCCTGTTCATCTGCGGAGGTGCGTTTGACGGTATTGAGCGCAAGATTGCAAACCGCCTGAACACTCAGGTGGTGGGCTTTGACTCAGTGGAGCAGCGCAGCAAGGTTGATCTGAACAATCTCATGAAGTACGTGTCGCCCCAGGACCTCAAGTCCTTCGGTCTGATACCCGAGATAATCGGTCGTCTGCCCGTTGTCACAAGCCTGCAGCCGCTTGACCGCGATGCCCTGCGAAACATACTTACGGAGCCTAAGAACTCAATAGTCCGCCAGTATGTAAAGATCTTCAAGCTGGACGGTGTGGAACTCACCTTCAAGCCTGAGGTTCTGGACTTTATCGTGGACAAGGCCATCGAGTTCAAACTGGGTGCCCGCGGACTCAGGTCAATCGTGGAGACTATCATGATAGACGCCATGTATGAGATCCCTTCGTCAGGCCGAAAAAGCTACACGGTTACCCTTGATTACGCCAAGGCTCAGCTTGACAAGGCGGACGGCGCTGTATTCGAGAATGCCTGACCTGTACAGGTTCTGATACACGCTTAAATTACTTAGTAATATTTGCATTTTTTTTCGTCAAAAAGTTTGCAAGTATAAAATACTTGTACTTAACTTTGTTTTCTATCCCTACAGGATAGACTAGATGTTTTTTATTATTTCGTATGGCAAAAGACGTTAATCTGCAGGAAATCCTGAAAGTTCATTTCGGATTCGACACCTTCAAGGGAGACCAGGAGGCAATAATCCGTAACCTGCTGGCGGGTAACGACACGTTCGTGCTCATGCCTACGGGTGGCGGCAAGTCCCTGTGCTATCAGCTCCCGGCCCTTGTTATGGAAGGAACAGCCATCGTTATATCACCCCTCATTGCCCTTATGAAGAATCAGGTTGACGCCATGCGCAACCTGGGCGAGGAGGACGGTATAGCCCACTTTATAAACTCGTCACTGAACAAAACATCGATTGACCTGGTAAAATCTGATATCCTTTCGGGCAAGACCAAGCTCCTGTATGTGGCTCCCGAGTCACTGACCAAGGAGGAGAACGTGGACTTCCTCAAGAAGATCAAGATTTCGTTCTATGCAATCGACGAGGCTCACTGTATTTCAGAGTGGGGACACGATTTCCGCCCCGAGTACCGCAAGATCAGGGATATCGTCAAGGAGATAGGCCTTGCACCCATCATAGCGCTCACAGCAACCGCAACCAACAAGGTGCGTGACGACATAAAGAAGAACCTGGGCATTCAGGATGCCAAGGACTTCAAATCCTCGTTCAACCGTCCCAACCTCTACTACGAGGTAAGGCCCAAGACCAAGAACGTGGACAAGGATATTATCAAGTTCATCAAGGCCAACCCCGGCAAGTCAGGTATCATCTACTGCCTGTCACGCAAAAAGGTCGAGGAGCTGGCCGAGATACTTCAGGCCAATGACATATCGGCCATGGCTTATCACGCAGGAATGGAGGCAGCCGCCCGCAGCAAGACTCAGGACGCCTTCATCATGGAGAAGATTGACGTGATAGTAGCCACCATAGCGTTCGGAATGGGTATTGACAAGCCCGATGTACGCTATGTCATCCATTACGACATACCCAAGAGCCTTGAGGGCTACTATCAGGAGACCGGACGTGCCGGCCGTGACGGTGGCGAAGGCCAGTGCATAGCATTCTACAACAGCAAGGATGTCCAGAAACTGGAAAAGTTCCTTGAGGGCAAGCCCCTGGCCGAGCAGGATATAGGCCGTCAGCTGCTGGCTGAGACCACAGCATACTGCGAGTCGTCCGTATGCCGCCGCAAGCTCCTGCTCCACTATTTCGGCGAGAACTACGAGGAGGAGAACTGCGGAAACTGCGACAACTGCCTGAATCCCAAGAAGAGGGTGGAGGCTCAGCAGCTTCTGGAGGCAGTGCTCGAGACAATCGCAGCCGTCAAGGAGAACTTCAAGGCCGATTACATTATCGACATGCTCCTGGGTAAGGAGACATCGGAGATAACGGACCACATGCACGATGACCTCGAGGTGTTCGGCTCAGGCTCGGACGAGGAGGAGAAGACATGGAACGCCGTTATCCGCCAGGCTCTGATAGCCGGATATATCCGCAAGGATGTTGAGAACTACGGACTGCTCAAGATAACCGACGAGGGACGTGAGTTTATGAAGGATCCCAAGTCATTCATGATTGTCGAGGACAAGGAGTTTGACGACGAGGAGACCGAAGGACCCATGCGCGGAGGCGGCTCGTTCGCCGTTGACCCCGAGCTCTACTCAATGCTCAAGGACCTGCGCAAGAAACTCTCCAAGCATCTGCAGCTCCCGCCGTACGTGATCTTCCAGGATCCGTCGCTCGAGGCTATGGCCACCACCTATCCGGTAACCATCGACGAGCTCCAGAACATCCCTGGCGTGGGTGCCGGCAAGGCCAAGCGTTACGGTCAGGATTTCATAGACCTGATCAAGCGCCACGTCGAGGAGAACGAGATAGAGCGTCCCGAGGACCTGCGTGTACGCACCGTTGCCAACAAGTCCAAGCTCAAGGTGAGCATCATCCAGAGCATAGACATGAAGGTGGCCCTGGACGACATCGCCATAAGCAAGGGCATAGACTTTGACGAGCTGCTTACCGAGATAGAGGCTATTGTCAATTCCGGAACAAAGCTCGACATAGACTATTTCATTGAGAGCGTCATGGACGATGACCGTGCCGAGGATATATACGAGTACTTCAGGGAGTCGGTAAGCGACTCGATCGATGATGCCATCGATGAGTTGGGCGACGACTACTCGGAAGAGGAGATCCGACTGGTACGCATCAAGTTCATATCGGAGATGGGAAACTGATTTTGAAGTAATAACAATTAAAACATATCAAGATGTCATTTTTGAAAGATAGGGTAGTTATGGAAGGACTGACTTTCGATGATGTGCTGCTCATGCCTGCATACTCGGAAGTTCTTCCCCGTGAGGTGTCACTCGCATCGCGTTTTTCACGCAACATTACACTCAACCTGCCGTTCGTTACGGCAGCCATGGATACCGTAACCGAGTCCAACATGGCAATCGCCATTGCTCGTGAGGGCGGTATCGGTGTAATCCACAAGAACATGTCCATTCAGGAGCAGGCCCGCCAGGTGGCAATCGTAAAGCGTGCCGAGAACGGTATGATCTACGATCCCATCACCATCCATCGCGAGAATACCATCCGTGAGGCTCTTGCCATCATGGCAGAGTATCACATCGGCGGTATACCCGTTGTGGAGACCGACGGCAAGCTGTGCGGTATCGTGACCAACCGTGACCTCCGCTTCCAGCGCAACTACGACGTCAAGATCGAGGATGTCATGACCAAGGAGAACCTGGTCACCACATACCAGCAGGTAAACATGGAGGCAGCCTCACAGATTCTGCAGGAGAACAAGATCGAGAAGCTCCCTGTCGTTGACAACAACGGCAAGCTGATAGGTCTGATCACCTATAAGGATATCACCAAGGCCAAGGATAAACCCATGGCATGCAAGGACAGCAAGGGCCGTCTGCGCGTTGCCGGCGGTGTGGGCGTTACAGCCGACTCCATGGAGCGTATCGAGGCACTGGTAGAGGCCGGTGTGGACGCCGTCGTTATCGATACCGCCCACGGTCACTCACGCTCAGTTGTCGAGAAGCTCAAGGAGGCCAAGGCAAGCTTCAAGAACATCGACATTGTAGTAGGTAACATCGCTACCGGTGCAGCTGCCAAGATGCTGGTCGAGGCAGGTGCCGATGCCGTCAAGGTAGGTATCGGACCGGGCTCTATCTGCACCACCCGCGTGATTGCAGGTATCGGCGTTCCTCAGATTTCGGCCATCTATGATGTGGCCAACGCCATCAAGGGCTCAGGTGTTCCCGTTATTGCCGACGGCGGTCTGCGTTACTCAGGTGACGTGGTCAAGGCTCTGGCTGCAGGCGGTGACAGCGTGATGTTCGGTTCATTGGTGGCCGGTACCGAGGAGTCTCCCGGTGAGACCATCATATTCAACGGACGTAAGTTCAAATCATATCGTGGCATGGGTTCACTCGAGGCTATGGAGAACGGCTCAAAGGACCGCTACTTCCAGGCTGGCGAGAAGGATGTCAAGAAACTCGTTCCGGAGGGTATTGCAGCCCGCGTTCCTTACAAGGGCACTCTGTACGAGGTTGTCTATCAGCTTGCAGGCGGTCTGCGCTCAGGTATGGGCTACTGTGGTGCCGCAAACATCGAGAAACTGCATGACGCCAAGTTCGTACGCATTACCAACGCCGGTATGAACGAGAGCCATCCGCACGATGTCGCCATCACAAGCGAGGCACCCAACTACAGCCGTCACGAATAACGGTATTCTGAACTAACAATTGATGCTTATGAGACGTTTCCTTATCTGTTTGATTTCCGTACTGCTTGCCGCTCCGTCGATGGCCGGGACCGATAATCCCGTGGTAATGACGGTCAACGGATATGACGTTACGAAATCGGAGTTTGAGTATTTCTTCAGGAAGAACAACACCTCACAGTCTGTGACCAGGAAATCGGTCAAGGAGTATGCTGAGCTCTATCTGAATTTCAAACTCAAGGTCCAGGCCGCAATGGATGAGGGTATGGACAAGTCTCAGTCGTTCCTGAGCGAGTATTCCATGTACAGGGATATGCAGGCCGAGGAGTATCTGATTGACTCCACTTTCCTGGAGGAGGTGGCAAGAGCATCTTATGACGAGTCTATCAGGGAGGTTGGCCCGGATGGTCTGGTTTATCTGAACCTTATCTCCGTACATCCCAAGGATAATTCACGCGAAGCCTTTGATGAGGGCGTGGAGCTTATCAGGGAATTATACGGCATGCTTGAGGCTGGTCAGGATTTTGCGGCAGTGGCCCGCAAGTTCTCCGACGACCAGTCGGCCAAGTCCGGAGGTGAAGCCGGATGGGTGTCACGCGGCATTCTTGAGGATGATTTTGCCGATATCCTTTACGATCTTAAAGAGGGAGAGTACAGCAAGCCTTTCATCAGCAACGGAGCATTCTACATCGTAAAGAGTACAGGACGCCGTCAGCTGGGTACATATGAGGAAAACCGTGCGGAGATATACAAATGGATGGACGGTGAGGACAATATCCAGACCGAGGCCAGACGCCGCAAGGCCAACCAGTACGCCGAGCGTCTGGGTTGGACGGTACGCGACGATGAGGCTGTGGCTCATCTGGACAGCGTGCTTGAGGAGATTGAGCCCGCGTTCGGAAACATCTCAAGGGAGTATCATGACGGACTGCTTCTGTTCGATATCAGCAGCAGGGAGATATGGGAGAAGGTTTCTTCGGATCCCGACGCCCTTGAGAACTATTTCAATGCCAACCGCAAGAATTACAAGTTCAAGGAGCCCTGCTTCAAGGGTATGGTATTCTTCTGCGTCAACGAGGATGTGTTCCGCAATGTTGAGGCAGCCCTGAAAGACCTGAGCATGGAGAACTGGGTGGACACAATTCTGGCCATCAACAGGAAGGATGTCAAGATGCGTGTAATGCGCGGATCCACCGAGACAGGACTCTTTATGAAGGGCCAGAACGCCTATGTGGACAAACTGGTGTTCGGCACAGGTGAGTTCGATCCTATGCCCGGTTTCCCCTACGTCAATGTGATAGGCCGCACCATCTCTGAGCCTGAAAGCATCCGTGATGTCGCAGGTCAGGTGGCGGAGGATTATCAGAACCACCTGGAGAAACAGTGGGTGGATTCGCTGCGCAAAAAGTACAAACACAAAATCTACAAGAGGGCACTCAAGCAGGTTAAGCCTTGACTGATATGAACCGCATGCGTTTTTGTTCAAATAAGACCGGGGGACTGCTGGTGATCCTGATGACTCTTTCGCTTGTAGCTTGCAAGTGGAACAAAAGCGTTACCGATTATATTCAGGGCAAGACACCCATCGTGGAGATCAACGGCGACGTCCTGTACGCCGAGGATATCCGTCAGGTTATACCCTTGGGCCTGTCCGATGCCGACAGCGCGCTGTTTGCCGAGCGTTATATCCGCAACTGGGCGCAGGACGTTCTCTTTTACCAGAACGCCATCCGCAACATCCCCGACACCAAGGATATAGACCGTCTGGTGGAGAACTACCGCCGTTCGCTGTTTGAGCATGAGTACCAGCGCAGGCTCATAGAGCAGAAGTTCTCGTCCGAGATAACCCAGGAGGAGATAGAGCAGTTCTACAACGATAACCTGAGGCTGTTCGTGCTGGACGAGTCGCTTGTAAAGGGATTGTTCCTCAAGATCCCCAACAGGTCACATGACCTGTCCGATATTCGCAGACTCTACACCCAGATGGATGACGAGTCGTTTGAGGAGATAGAGAAATACTGCATACGTAACGCCGCCCGATGCGAGTTCTTCTATGACAACTGGCGCACCGTAGCCGAGATAGAGGTACTGCTGCCCGCCATGGACAAGCCTCTGGAGAAGGAACTCAAGAGCGGAGTGAACATGGAGTTTAAGGACGAGGAGTACATATACCTGCTGAATGTGAGCGAGTTCGTGGCAAGGGGAGACATCGAACCCCTGGATCATGCAAGTTCCAGGATACGCGGCCTGCTCATCAACAGCAACGAGGTAACATATATGCGTAAGATCAAGGAGGATCTCTATGATGCCGCCTTGGAGAAAAACAGGATCATATTCCATCAAAAGAACAGACAATGAGAAAAGGTATGTTTCTGACCGTCGTACTTATGACAGTCTTGTTGCAATATAATGACTCTATAGCCCAGAATAACATAATCGACGAGGTCGTATGGGTTGTGGGCGACGAGGCTATATACAAGTCGGAGGTTGAGGAGGCCCGTAAGGAGGCTCTGATGCGCGATGTGGAGTGGGAGGGCGATCCCTACTGCATCATCCCCGAGCAGCTGGCAGTGAACAAGCTCTTTCTGAACCAGGCCGAGATAGACAGTATATACGCTACCGACGAGGATGTGGCTCCCGAGGTGGAGTACATGTTCAACGAACTGGTCAACCGCGCAGGCTCCGAGGAGAAACTGGTGGAGTATTACGACGGTATGTCCATCGACCAGATCAGGGAGAGACTCTTTGAGACACGCCGTCAGGAGTATGTGATAAGCCGTGTCCGCAGCAAGATAGTATCGAGCGTTAAGGTTACTCCGGGTGAGGTCAGACGTTATCTCAGAGACCTTCCCGCCGATGAGATTCCTACTATCCCCAATCAGGTGGAGGTTCAGATCCTGACTCAGGAGCCTGTAATCCCGCAGGAGGAGATAGACGAGGTCAAGAGCGAGCTGCGCAACTACATTGAGCGCGTACAGGCCGGCGAGACATCTTTCTCCACACTTGCACGTCTCTACTCCGAGGATCCCGGAACTGCCCGTAACGGTGGTGACTGCGGCTTCTTTGGACGCGGTGAGATGGTGCCGGAGTTCACGGCTGTGGCATTCAATATGACCGATCCCAACAAGATATCCAAGATAGTGGAGACCGAGTACGGTTTCCATATCATACAGTTCGTTGAGCGTCTGGGTGACCGCGTTCGCGTACGTCATATCCTGCGCAAGCCCCGCATTCCCATGGAGAGCGTCAGGAACTGCATGGCACGTCTTGACACCATCGCTCAGGATATCAGAATGGGTAACCATACTTTCGAGTTCTGCGTTGCCGCTTACTCCGAGGACAAGGATACACGTAACAACAACGGTCTGATGTGCTTCAGGGCCGAGTCCGGTAACGTTATCTCCAAGTATCAGATGGAGAACCTTCCTCCCGAAGTGGCCAGGGTGGTGGACCGCATGCATGTAGGAGAGATATCGGACCCCTTCACCATGCAGCTTCCAAACGGTAAGACCATCTGCGCCATAGTAAAGCTCAAGAGCAAGATCAACGCCCATAAGGCTAACATGGCCGATGACTACGAGATCCTTTACGACGGTGTGAGCCAGATCCGTCAGCAGGAGGCTCTCGAGAAATGGGTACGTGAAAAACAGCGCACCACCTATGTCAAGATCAGCGAGGGTTGGAACGACTGTGACTTTATATATCCCGGTTGGATAAAATAAAACACACTTGATTCATGACTGGTTTGTTCAGGTATCTGCCGCTCCTGTTGTTTTTCTGTGTCATGCCGTCTGCGTTGGCACAGGAGGCTGACAGTGTGCGTTTATCCGGTCTTGAGCCCGCGCCCGAGCCGTCGGATACCGATTTCGTATATCTCTTGAACGCCGATGAGATACGCTTTGAGGAGTATCTCAATCCCGATGCCCAGAGGCTTATAGGCAACGTCATATTCAGGCATGACAGCATGTATATGTACTGTGACAGCGCTCTCTTTTATCAGAAGAAGAACGCCTTCAACGCATATCACAACGTCAGGGCCGAGCAGGGCGACACCCTTTTCCTGTACGGTGACTCGCTCTTTTATGACGGCAACACCAAGTTTCTAAGGGTGCGTGACAACGTGCGTATCGAGAACAGGACCATGGTGCTCCTGACCGACAGTCTGAACTACGACCGCAACACCGGCCTGGGCTGGTTCTTTGACGGCGGAACCCTGTTGGACGAGGACAACACCCTGATATCGGAATACGGACAGTTCGACACCGGCACCAAGCTGGCGTTCTTCCAGGACGGTGTGTCGCTGGAGAGTCCCGACTATACCCTTACCTCCGATACGCTGCTCTATCATACCGACAGCCACATGGCTTTCCTGATAAGCCCCACCACGATTGTCAACGAGGATAACGTTATCAATACCAACCGCGGCCGCTTCAATACGGAGAGCAACAACGCCGTGCTTCTGGAGCGCTCGGTGGTGGAACAGGACGGCGGTAACAGCCGTATGACCGGCGACAGCATCATCTACGACAAGGATGCCGGAATAATGAAGGGCTTTGGCGATGTCATCATAAACAACTACAAGGACAAGCTGGATATCCAGGGCGACTACGTCTACTACAACCAGAACAACGACTCTGCTGTGGTAACGGGCAGGGCTCTGCTTATAGAGTATTCGGCCGGTGACAGCATGTTCATGCATGCCGATACCTTCAGGGTGGTAACGTTCTACAATGCTGAGCATGACAGTGTGATAGAGCGCCAGATGCGCGGATTCAACAAGGTTCGTGCCTTCCGTCCCGACATGCAGATGGTGGCCGACTCCATGGTGTTTACATCAATCGACTCATGCCTTACCCTGTTTGGCGATCCCATTCTGTGGAACGAGGGCCAGCAGATACTGGGCGAGCAGATCAAGTTCTACATGAACGACAGCACCATTGACTGGGCTCATGTGATAGGTCAGGCCCTCTTTATACAGCGGAACGACTCCACTCACTTCAATCAGATATCCGGCCGCGAGATGAAGGCCTTCTTCAAGGACGGCGAGATAGACTATGCCGATGTCAGGGGTAACGTGGAGGCCGTGTTCTATCCCCTTGACTCCGACGAAGACATGATAGGCATGAACACTACCGAAGGATCCTTCCTGACTGCCTATTTCAAGCAGCGGATGGTCAACAGGATAGTTGTGTTCGGCCAGTCCAACGGAGTGATGTATCCCATGGAGCAGATAGACCCGCGCAAGATGTATCTGTCCAACTTCAACTGGTTTGACAGGATACGTCCCATGGATCCGGAGGATGTCTTCTACTGGAGGGGCAAGAGTGTAGACGAGCTGCTCAGGAAGAGCAACTCAAGCAAGGAGGCTCCGCTTCCGTCGTTAAAGGATAAGAACAAACGTAAGAGATAGCATATGGGAATGTTCAACATCCGTGAACCTCGCCGCTTTGAGCATAAGTATATCTATGTGGACGAGCGCAAGGAGAAACTGGCCAAGATCGAAGAGAAGGCCCGTCGTGAACTTGGTATGCTGCCGGAGGAGACTTTCAATCCTGAGAATATCCGCGGCAAGTTCGTTGAAGGAACCACCCATCTCAAGCGTCGCAAAGAGAACGGTGGTCCGCGTGTTTCGGCCCAGATGGCAATTGTGCTCATAGTCCTGCTGGGACTCTTGCTGCACTGGCTCCTGACGGGTAAAATGATTTTTTAAAGCGCAATGGAGGGTAAAGTCAGGGTTCTTTCGCCGCAGGTGGCCAGCCAGATTGCAGCCGGTGAGGTGGTCAACCGCCCCGCATCGGTGGTTAAGGAGCTGGTGGAGAATGCAGTCGATGCCGGTGCCGACAACATCAAGGTCATTCTGACCGATGCCGGCCGCACATCCATACAGGTAATCGACAACGGCTGCGGAATGAGTGCCGACGACGCAAGCCTGGCCTTTGAGCGTCATGCCACCTCCAAGATACGTGAATCGGACGATCTCTATACACTTACCACATTCGGATTCCGCGGCGAGGCTCTGCCCTCAATTGCTGCGGTAGCCCAGGTGGAACTGCGCACACGCACAGCCGACTCCGAAACAGGAACCTCCATAACCATCAAGGCTTCGGAAGTAGTGCAGCAGGAGGAGTGTGTCTGCCCCCAAGGCAGTATGTTCACGGTGCGTAACCTCTTCTACAATGTGCCGGCCCGCCGTAAGTTCCTTAAGAGTAACCAGACGGAGTTCGGACATATCCTCAATGAGATTGAACGTGTGGCTCTGGCTCATCCCGAGGTGGGCTTTGAGTTGACCCATCAGAACGAGCAGGTGCTGTCCCTGCCCGTATCGGCCGTAAAACAGCGTATTGTCAACCTGTTCGGCCGCAAGATGAACGAGGCTCTGCTTCCCGTCGAGGTGGAGACATCGGTCGTAAAGGTGAGCGGATTCTGCTCCAACCTGGACAGCGTCAAGGGCAAGGGAGCCAAGCAGTTCTTCTTTGTGAACGGCCGCTTTATGCGTCATCCCTATTTCCACAAAGCCGTGCTGAGCGCATACGAGGGTCTTGTACCGGAGGGTGACCAGCCTTCGTACTTCCTGTTCCTGACTGTTCCGGCCGATACCATCGACGTCAACATACATCCTACCAAGACCGAGATAAAGTTCCAGGATGAGCAGGTTATCTGGAAGATCATTATGGCAGCCGTAAAGGAGACCGTAGGCAAGTTCGAGGAGATGCCCACCATTGATTTCAATACGGCCGATATGCCCGATATACCAATCTATGACCCGTCACGTCCTGTAGTGCAGCCTAAGGTGGAGATCAACACATCCTTCAACCCCTTTGCAGGCAGCCGCAGCGAGACTCACACCAGCCGCAGCAACGCGGATAACTGGACCAAGCTGTACGGCGATGTGATTGACCATAAGATAAGCGAGGGTACCATACCGTTCCATCCTGCCGACGAGCCGCTTGTGCAGCCCGAGGAGCAGCCTGTATCGGTGTTCCAGTATGCCGACCGCTATATCCTTGCGGCATCGGAACAGGGACTTATGGTTGTGGACCAGCACCGCGCCCATTTACGCGTGCTCTACGAGCGCTATCTGGCCGATGCCAAGAACCACAGCGCCGCGTCACAGGGACTGCTCTTCCCCGAGATGTTCCAGCTGTCACAGTCCGATGCAGCCGCCTTTGCCGACCTCAAGCCCCGTTTTGCGGCTCTTGGCTTTGACATATCGGACATGGGTCGCGGAGCTATTGCCGTTCAGGGTATACCTTCGGGTATGGAGGGACAGGATTATGAGCGTCTTATTACCGATATGATAGCCGACCTGAGGATCAACCCCACTCAGGAGGAGGACCGTCAGCTGGAATCCATGGCTTTGGCTATGGCCCGCAAGACCGCTATCCCCGCAGGACGTCATCTCTCTGAATCCGAGATGCAGGAACTCCTGCGTTCCCTCAAATCATGCGCCATGCCTTCCCGCACTCCCGACGCCAAACCCACCTATGTGGTTAAATCCGATCAGGAAATCTCCAAGTGGCTGGAATAATTGAGAATTGAGAATTGAGAATTAATACCAACGCACCTGCGTAATCAAAAGCGTGATTCTAATACGTACAAGGTTTCCAGCTGCACCCAGTAAAACGGAACCCTGACAGCAAAGCGTTGTCAGGGTTTCGTTTTACCCGGCCTGGAAGGCCGGCAGAGTGGAGCGGGACCATGTCCCGCGGAACGGGTTTGGGGCGTCGCCGCCCCAAACTAAAAAAATGTCGTGTATCTAATACGCAGATAAGTTTCTGTCCCGAGACTTTGAGCCCGAAGGGCATCAAAAGTCACAAAACCGTCGAGCCGCGTAGCGGCGAGTAACAATATTAATATACCCTGAAACCGATAATCTGCCGAACCTCCCGAAGTGTCTTAGAAGCGCTCTCGCGAGCCTTCTCAGCACCAGCCCGGGCAATCTTATCCAAAAGTTCCGTATTGCTTTGGAACTCCTTAATACGCTCGCGGATAGGATCGGTGGCAGCCACAATATCCTCGGCCAGCTGCTTCTTAAGGTCGCCGTAGCGGAGTGTGCAGTCGTTCCACTTATCGTTGAAGTAGTTGTATGTATCCTTTGTTGAGACAACGTCGAGCAGTGTAAAGAGGTTCTGTATAACCTCGGGCTTCTCGCTGTTCATGGCCTGCGGACCTGCATCGGTCACAGCCTTCATAACCTTCTTGCGGATTACTGAGGGCTCGTCGCACAGGTAGATGCAGTTGCCCTCGCTCTTACCCATCTTGCCCGATCCGTCCAGTCCGGGAATCTTGATGCCGCCCTCCTTGGCCAGCGAGAATGATGCGGGCTCGGGGAAGAACTCAACTCCGTACATCTGGTTGAAGCGGCGGGCAAACTTGCGTGCCATCTCCATGTTCTGCTCCTGGTCTTTGCCCACGGGAACCTTGTTGGCCTTATGGATAATAATGTCCGATGCCATCAGGGTGGGATAGGTCAACAGACCGGCGTTCACGTTGTCGGGCTGCTTGCGTGCCTTCTCCTTGAATGATGTCACGCGCTCCAGCTCGCCCAGGTAAGCGTTCATGTTGAGGTAGAGGTAAAGCTCTACAACCTCGGGCACGTCGCTCTGAACGTAGATGGTTGCCTTTTCGGGATCAAGTCCGCATGCCAGGTACTCGGCCAGAATGGTGCGGGCGCTGTTCTGGATGTTCTCAGGTGTGGGATGTGTGGTCAGGGAGTGCCAGTCTGCTATAAAGAAGAAGCATCTGTACAAATCCTGAAGCTTGATGAAGCTTGTCACTGCACCGTAATAGTTGCCCAGGTGAAGGTTTCCTGTGGGGCGTATGCCGCTGAGAACTGTTTCCATTTTTCTAATGATATGTGTTTTTGCACTGCGAAGATACCACAAAACGGGCAGACAGGGAAAAATTTATTCAAAAAAAGGTCCAAAAGTTTTTGCTTGTAACGAAAAGTGCTTATCTTTGCACCGCTTTTACGGAAGCACGGGCGTTTAGCTCAGCTGGTTCAGAGCATCTGCCTTACAAGCAGAGGGTCGGCGGTTCGAATCCGTCAACGCCCACGAGGAGAGTCTTCAAAAGGAGGCTCTCTTTTTTTGTGGGCGTTGACGGATTCGAACCAGGGGGCTGAAGGCCCCCTCGTCCTTTTTTTAGTTTACTCCGTAAACACGCTCCATTTCATTTCGCTTGGCGGCCCTCCGGGACCGCGGTCTCGCTCCAGGCATTCGCTCGCTCCAATACTATTGAACCTGCGTTAGAACCTGCGTTAGAACCTGCGTTAGGACCTGCGTTAGGACCTGCGTTAGGACCTGCGTTAGGACCTGCGTGGGAATTGCTTTTCTTACCAATCCATGATGGTGGAGAGGTTGAAGCGGATGAGCTCTTCGTTATCGGATTTTATGTTTAATCCGTAGAGGGTTTTTAGATTGGGGTCGTAGGATAGGCAACCGATTGCGAGACTCAGCTTGACGGATTTGATGAAATTGCCTTCCCAGTCAAAGAACATGAGCTCCGGTGTCGCATCCTCGTCGAAATATGAGCTGCCGTAATATGTTACCATAAAGAAAGAGTCGGTCGTGATTGCGTTGGTAAAAGTCCTGTATTTGGGTATGGAAAACGTGTCTCCGTCCTGATTGATTTCCACTTTCTCTATCTCCTGGTCAAAGGTTATCGCTCCCTCCTGATGAACGAAATAGCGCCTGTTGTTATCCAGGTCCAGGAATGCGATATAGTTGTTGTATTCAAACAGCTCGATAATGAGATTGCGTTTGGGATGTCGGTAATTTGTTCTGATGAACTTAGACTGGCGTCTGGGACCCACAAGCTCTTCCATGGCTGTAAGGATATCCGGCTTTTCCACAAAAGCGGTGTCATACCTTATCCTGTATTGTATGGGTTCTTTGAACCTATCATAAAAACTGGCTTCGGTGGTCTCCATTGTATGGTAGATGTTGTCATCAAGAAACAGGAAGGTGAAATCGCATAAGTAATAGACGTAAGAATCGGTTTCTTCTTCGTATACCCTGTGACGATCTCCAAACTCGAATCTTCTGGAATCGGTAATAACGGTCCGGTGCTTGTCCATTGATTCCGTTATATCCACCAGCTTTATCATTCTGCCTCTCGTTTCGCAAAGAGGCAGCAGAATATGACCGTCGGCACCTTTGAAAATCTGGTTGCTGTTTATCATAGGTACCTCAAGAAACTCGTTCCTTGCCCTTCCCTTATTGCCGAACCTGTCAATCAGCTGCCAGTCCTGGGAATAGACGGATATATATCCCTGAGGATCCTCGGCTATCACGATGTTCAGTGAGTCGCAATGGATCATGCTGTGTACGGACAGAGGTAACTCCACATCGACAGTATCGGCCTGGATGGTAATCTGCGCCTTATTCAGGTAATCGGTTTCAATTACTTGGAGTGTAGGTTTAGGCTTGCATGAAAAGAGTAACGACAATGTCACTGCAAACGCTGTAGGGAGAGATAAAGTCCTCATAATATCTGTTTAACTGGTTGGACAATAGGGACTGACAGGGTCATTCCACTGCAAATATATTGTTTTCCCACTAATAATCAAGACTGTGCTTTTGACTATCTTTGTAGTATGAAAGCTACGGTGGATTTTGTTCGGGAACGGTTTGATTATTTTAACCGGCTTTGCTTTGAGGGTAAGCTTGAGCCTGTGCCTTTACGTGTGAGCAATGCCCGGACATATCTGGGTGTGTGCCGATACCGTAAGCGCCGTCGGTTGTTGGGCGGATATGAGATGTACGGTTTCAGCATCTGCATCAGCGCCAGGTTCGACCTTCCGGAGGCCGAGATAGAGGATACCGTGATACACGAAATGATCCACTACTATATCTGGCGGAACGGCATCAAGGATACATCGGCCCACGGCAAGGTGTTCCGCAGCATGATGGATGAGATAAACCGTACTCACGGCCGCCATATCACCGTGTCGCACCGCAGCAGTCCCCAGTTGCGTGAGCAGGCCGTCGACACACGCCGCAAGCCCCATGTGATAGCGCTCATTACGTTCACCGACGGACGCACCGGTATCAAGGTACTGCCCTGCATAAGGAAGAGCGTCAAGATGTACAGGAACGGCGTGATGGCAAGCGGCCGTGTGAGCCGTATCTCCTTTTATGAGACCGATGAGCCCTGGTTCAACAGGTTTCCGTGCTCATCGGCCCTGAATGTTATCTATAGGGATACTCAGGATGTCTTTCCGTATCTGGAGGGTGCAACGCCTCTTACCAGTCTATGACGCTGGAAAGGTCGTAGCTGAGCAGTACCTCGTCCTGGTCTGATTCCGAAGTGGGGATTCCGTAAAGGATCTTGGTCTGCGGGTTGAAGGAGGTGGCGTCGATATAGGTATCCAGCTTTACCGACTTTATAAAGTTGCCGTCCCAGTCAAAGAACAGGAGTTCACATCTGGGCCACTCCTTATTCTCGTCACCCATACTGTATTCGCCTCCAAAGTAGAATACCATGAAATAGGAATCGGTTACCAGTGCATCGCCAAAACATCCTCTCTCCTCATCATAGTACATAATGTTGCCCTCGCTGTCGTAAACAGGTTTCTGTTCCAGATCATCGTTGAAGCTGGGACTGCCGTTCTGGTGGATTGCAAAGATTTTGTCGTGGTCCAGATCATAGAACAAAATGTAGTCCATTACGAAGAACGGCTCTATTATGAGATTACGGCTGGGATGCCTGTAGAATTCCCTCAAGTATTTTGTAGAGGGCTGGGTGCCGACAGTATTGAGAATCTGCTTAAGTGGCAGGGGAGTCTCCAGCAGTGTAGTGTCATGTCTGACCTTGTATTCGGATAGGATTTCAATTTCCGCAATGCTTATACCATCCGCATATTCCAGGGTGTTATATATGTCGTTGTCGAGAAAAAGGTATTTACGCGATCTGCGGATCTTTACTTCCTGTCCGTTAAGCGTACCCTTGGAGTCGTCGAATAACGTAAAATCCCTGGTCCGGGAAATGATTGCCCTGTGGGCAGCCAAGGACTGGTTTACGTCCAGAACCTTGATGCAATCCACATCCTGGAGTGGGAGCAGGATATGACCTTCCGGGCTTTTGAAGACCTGCTTGCTTCGTAATGAGGGGCGCTCCAGGAATTCGTTCCTGGCTCTTCCCTGATGGCAGAATACATCAAGCAGTTTCCAATCCTGTGAGTATACGAATATAAAGCCCTTGGGATCCTGTGCCAGCAGTATGTTAAAGGTGTCGCATGACAGTACGCTGTAAACGACTAACGGCATTTCAATATCGACAGGGACGCTCTCAATAAGTTGTTCCGATTTGTTGAGATAATCAATCTCGTTAACTTGGAGTGAAGGTTTTTCCTTACATGAATGAAGTGTTGACAGAGTGAGTGCAAACAATGCAAACAATTTTACGTTTTTCATATTGTAATTATATTGGTTGATAAATATTTACAACGATAATATCCGCAAATGTATCATTAGTTTCCGGAATGTTATTTATTCGAGGTGCGTTTTTATTTTGTTTTGCTATGGTTTTCAGAAAGTTTATGATTTCTAATAGAGTTCTGAAATAACAAACCCCTCTACAGCAATTGCAGAGGGGTCTGTCTTATCTTTTGGCAGGTGCCGGATCAGTCCTTGGTGGCAGCCTCAAGCTTGCGGCGCAGAATGAACATTATCAAGCCTGCAATTACGCACAAGGCAATCAGGATAGCCCAGTTGGCCATAAGCGGAATCTTTTTCCACAGAGCCGAGGGAATGCGGCTCAGGTAGTTACCGATAGCTGTTGCGGCAAACCATCCACCCATCATAAGACCCTTGTACTTGGGAGGAGCAACCTTACTTACAAAGCTTATACCCATGGGGCTGAGCAGGAGCTCTGCCACGGTCAGTGTAAAGTAGGTGCCGATAAGCCAGTCGGGGCTCAATATACTCTGCGCCGAATCACCCAGGTCCTTGGGTGAGATAAGGTCGGTCGATGCCACGGTGATTACAGCGAATCCCACACCGGCAAGCAGCATACCCAGACCTATCTTGACGGGAGCCGACGGTTCCTTGCCCTTGCTTCCCAGAGCTCCGAACACTGCAACCGACACCGGAGTGAGTGCAACCACAAAGAAGGGGTTGAACTGCTGGAAATCGGATGTGGCGGCGTTGTAGAAGGTAGGCATCTGCAGATAGAATGCAATGGCGCCAGCCCAGAGGGCGAGTGTGGCCACGGCCGATATGATACGTGCCTTCTTTGTGTCGCTCTGGAATATGGCGAACAATGTGTAGATGGATACTGCTATAAGAGCCAGCGACCATATGTTGAACCATATGCGGTTGATGCCGGTGATCCTGGTCAGGCGTGTATACTTGTCGGCAAAGAATGTAAGGGCCGATCCGTTCTGATGGAATGCCATCCAGAAGAATATTACCACAGCAAAGACAAGCAGCAGGGCTACGATACGGTCCTTGGTCTGCTTGGGAGTGAGCTCCTGAACCTGAACGTCGCTGGCCTTGGCCTGCTTGGTGTTGACATCGGCATGCTTGAACCATGAACGGCAAGCAAAGTAGATAAGCAGAGAGAGTACCAGTGATGCGCAAGCCACGTAGAAGCACAGGCGGTAGCCCTCGGCCAGTGACTGCAGGTATGAGGCAGACTCTTCGCCGAACTCTACGCCGGCATTGTCAATGGGTACAAAATAGTAACCGGCACGCTCGATATAGGGATTGTAGAGAGCCTTGGCCATGGCGGGCGCGAACATGGCACCTATGTTGATAGCCATGTAGAACAGGCTGAATGCGGCGTCACGCTTATCGGCATACTTGGGATCATCGTAGAGATTACCCACCAACACCTGCAGGTTACCTTTGAACAGACCGGTTCCCACGGCAATCAGCGCCAGACCGGCAAACAGTGTCCACTTGTCGATCACCTGGGTTGCCATGGGCACTGCCAGGGCAAGATAACCGAAAATCATTACAAACGCACCTACGGTTACGCATCGGCCGTAACCTATCCTGTCGGCGATGATACCTCCCAGAAGAGGCATAAAGTAAACTCCGGCAAGGAATATTGCATACACTTGTCCGGCTGCGTTCTCATCCCAACCGAACTTGGCCCTCATGTAGAGGGTGAAGATGGCCAGCATGGTGTAGTAACCGAATCTTTCGCCTGTGTTGGCAAGAGCCAGTGCAAACAGGCCTTTTGGCTGTCCTTTGAACATATTACAGTTTAGTATTGATTGTTGTTTTTTTTACTGCCTGCGAAATTAGTATTTCCTGTATAATTAAGCAAAGGCTTGCCCGATTTTAAATGAATGTCCCGCAACAACCCGTGTCAGAAACTCTTCTGAAAGGGGCGGTTGCGGGACAATGCAACTGAAAGGGTGGGTCAGAATACCCAACCTATCTTGAAAGTGGTCAGGTTGATCCTGGCTTTGGGATCGCCGGCGCCGGTGTCGAACAGGTCGTTGAACTGTCTCATGAAATAGTCCTCAAAGAAGAAGTGACCAAACTTCATGCCGAACATGAAGTGGATGCCCCACTGCAGTTCGTTGGTCTTGTAGTTGAGGTCGCCCAGCGATGAATCGAACGTGTAGCGTGCGTTTCCACCCATACCCCAGTAGATTCTGATGGCTGGGTTGCTGTTCTGCATGATAATGGTAACGGGAACCTCGACGGCTTGCTGGCGGTATGTCCTGGATGCGCTGAACAGATTTGTCTGCTCTGGGAAGTAGCTCTTGGATGTCTCATAGTAGGCACCTACGCGGTATCCCCATATAGACTTGCTGTTGTACTGTGCGCTAAGACCTGCAGTCAGACCGAAAGCACCGTCGGTGGTTAAGTGGGCGTCTGGGAAAGAGATTGAGGTAGTTGTGAATCCGGCGCTTACAGCCAGTTCAAAGGGCTTGTTCCTGCCGCTGTGTATGTATGCTATTTCACCTGAGGGACCGAAATCGGGGTCCGATGCCATATCGGCTGCCACTCTTGAGATAAAGCAGGTGATGCTGTCCAGACCTTCGTAGTCAATAAGCTCGGCGTCATCGGCGGGTTTGTGGTACGGTGACTTGAGTCCGGTAAAGACGTGCAGTGTGGGAACCTGGTACTTCTTGGCAAAGCTGCGGGTATCGGTCGCGGTCAAGGCAGCGGTTTCAAATTTCTTTATGTTGAGCTTGAGTCCGCCGGCATTCTCCTGGAGAATACTTTTTCCATCCTTGAAGGTGCCTGATCCAAGCAGCTCCAGCTTGCCGTTGGTGGCATACCATCCTACCATGTCGATGCTCATCATGCACTTGACAAGTGAAATCATGTCGTCATCCTTCATTTTGCGGGCAAGTTCCTCGGAACCCCACAGTCCCTGCTCCTCACCGTCAAAAGCGGCAATTATCACGCTGCGTTTGAGCTTGCTCTGATTCTCCTTGAGCATGCGTGCAATCTCAATGAGCGCAGATGAGCCCGATGCATTGTCATCGGCTCCGTTACATATCTCTCCGTCCTTATAACCTATATGGTCAAAATGTGCGCCCAGGAGTATATATTCGGCCTTAAGTACGGGATCGTTTCCGGGGATTACACCTACCAGGTTGGCCATGTCCAGTCCGTTTCTTGAGAACGGCATCTCAAATCCTTCGGGGTAGAAGGGCTCCATGCCTATTTCGTTCCACTGCTCAAGTATGTAGGCGCGTGCCTTTGCGCCGTCCTCGGATCCGGCCATGCGTCCGTGCAGGGAGTCTGACGCAAGATAGTAGAGGTGTTTCTCCAGACGTGCACGACGGTCTGTGTTCTGTGCGTTTGCAAACGGGAATGCCATGATGATGGCGAGAGAAAAGATTAGTTTTTTCATATTACAATAGTTGTTGTGTTTGATTACATTTTTGGTGTATTAATACGCTAATACACCGCAAAGATATAGAGCATTTCCAGATGCGCAATACGATTAACTAATTTTAACAGACAAGATTATAGCAGAATGTTGCTCAGCATAATCACGATAATGATTACGGGGGCAACCCAGCGTACCATGAAATAGACGTATCGGAACATCCATGCAGGGGTTTGGGAGGTGCCGTGGCCGGTCAGTTCGTCCATGAAATCGGCCTTTTTGATGCGCCAGCCTGCAAACAGGACCATTATCAGGCTGCCCACTGTTATAAACACATCACTTGATATCACATCAAAGAAATCAAAGATGTTCATGCCCGCTACGGTTATGCCGGCCAGTGTACCCTGAGACAGGGAGCAGATGCAACCCAGCAGGATTATTATTATCATACTTACTGATACCGCTCTGTTGCGTGACAGATGCCACTCCTCAATGAAATAGGCCACGATAACCTCTAGCATTGATATGGCCGATGTTACCGCGGCCAGCAGCAATGAGAGGAAGAACAGTATGGCTATGATACTGCCGCCGGGCATGGATGCAAAGACTCCGGGCAGGGTGATGAACACCAGTCCGGGACCGGCATTTACGGCCGGCACGGTACCGTTCATGTAGGCTATTGCATAAACGGCCGGGATGATTGCCAGGCCGGCTATGATGGCGAACAGGGTGTCGATGAGTCCTGTCGATACGGCAGTCATGACAATATCCTCCTTGGTCTTTACGTAAGAGCCGTATGTAAGCAGGATGCCTATGCCTATGCTGAGTGACATGAATGCCTGGCCCAGAGCGGTAATGAGAACCTTGCCGTCAATCTTTCCGAAATCGGGGATGAGCAGATACTTTGTTCCCTCGGTCGCTCCCGGAAGCGTGAGTGAGCGGATGGCTACCAGTATAATGGTGACGGAGAGTACCGTCATCATAGGTTTGGAGAAACGCTCAATACCGTTCTTTACGCCGCCGAAGTTGGCTATTGCCGTTGCGGCCAGGAAGATTACGGTATAGACCAGAGGTTCATATGTGGAGCTGATGAATCCGCCGAACGTGCCGGAATAATCGGCCCCCGGATCGGTGAAGCTGAAGGTGCATGCCTGGACCAGGTACTTTACCGACCAGCCTCCCACAACGGTGTAGAAAGCCATTATGACAATGGGGGTGAGCAGGGTTATGAATCCGGCCCAGCGCCAGCGCGGCGCACCCAGATTGTCGTATACGCGGGTCACGTTGCTGCGGCATTTACGGCCAAGCGTAATCTCGGTCATAAGCACCGGCAGGCAGATGGTGAGCAGGAGAATCAGATAGACAAAAATAAAGGCGCCGCCTCCGTTCTGGGCTGCCAGAAAGGGAAATCTCCACAGGTTACCCAAACCCACAGCCGAACCGGCCAGGGCCATTATCATTCCGAAATGGCTCTCAAAACGCTCTTTGCGTCTTTCTTTCCTCTCCATGGACCGTCACTCTTTGATGTTGGGCTCCTCCAGTCCGTATCCTTCCTTCCTGTCAACAGCCTTGAGGCGCAGGGCAAGCAGCAGGGCTACGATGCCGAACAGGGCGAATATCACCATGGGGAGAGTGTAGTTGTACTGTGTAACCTCGGCTCCGTTCACCAGACGTGTTCCGGCCTTGCAGTACTTGTCAAGTATGCCGCCTATAAGCAGGGGAACAAATCCCAGTCCGATATTCTGAACCCAGAATATGAGTGCGTATGCAGAGCCTACAAGCTTCTGCGGGATGATCTTGGGAACGCTGGGCCACATGGCTGACGGAACGAGTGAGAAAGCCACACCCAGGATTATCATGATGAATGCTGCGAACCACCAGTAGTTGAGCAGCGGCAGGGCGAACAGCACGTGTACCAGAATGAGCAGCAGTGAACCTATTATCATGATGGTCGCGCCCTTGCCCTTCCTGTCATAGATACCGCCGAAGAGCGGTGTCATGATAAGGTTGCCGAAAGGTATAAGGCTGGGTATGATACCGGCCAGGGTGGTGCTCACACCGTATTTGTTCTCCATAAGTGAGGCTGCGTATTTCATAAAGGGGAATACGGCCGAGTAGAACATGAGGCAGAGCAGTGCAATGAGCCAGAATCCGCGGTTGGTGATTATCAGTTTGAGGTCCTTGATCTTGAATACGTCGTCGGGCTCACCCTGCTCAAGGGCAACCTCGGCGTCGAACTTCTTGTCCATGCCGCAGAAGACCAGGTAAGCCAGGAGTCCGATGCACAGCAGTACGGCCGAGAAGAGCAGCGGGGCCGACAGGTTCCAGTGCTTTACGATCATGGGGCTGAAGACCAGAGCGGCGGCTGTTCCCAGACGGGCCACTGCCACCTGAACGCCCATGGCCAGTGCCAGCTCCTTGCCGGCAAACCATTTGGTTATGACCTTTGACACCGTGATTCCGCAGTTCTCGGTTCCCACGGCGAATATGGCGTATCCCAGGCAGGCCACGAACACCTGCGTGCGCATTCCGAACATGGTTCCGGCCTCGGGTCCCGGTGAAATGTAATTGACTGCGTAATATTTGATTACCGCACCTGCAAACATCAGTACACAGGTCACTATTCCGGTGAACCTGACACCCATCTTGTCAAGGATTATTCCTCCCAGTATGAGCATGAACAGGAATACGTTGAACCAGCAGTAGGCCCAGTTGAACTGTCCGAACTCAAGGCTGGTCCAGCCCATCTGCTCCTCGAGCATGGTCATGAGGGGTGACAGGGCATCGGTCAGGAAGTAACCCCACATCATTGTGAACGACACTATGATGAGCGCCGTCCAGCGTGCGGCTTTGCTCTCACTAATCTTCTTCTTGGTAGTCTGTGACATATTTTAATATAATTGTGTGTGCAAAATTATGAATTTCTTAGTACTTTTGCACCGCTGCTGCGAAGCAGATAAGAGATTAAGTGAAAAATATTGAGAAAAAGGCTTATTAGAGATTGTTTGAAGTGAAATTGGATGAATTAACGGCTGTATCCCCCATAGACGGGCGATATCGTGGCAAGACACAAGAACTTGCATCATACTTTTCAGAATATGCACTGATCCGCTACAGGGTCAGAGTAGAGATAGAGTACTTTACTGCGCTCTGTGAATTCGGACTGCCCCAGCTGGCAGGCGTTTCACGTGCCTCACTGGACGGTCTGCGTCAGATATGGCAGAACTTCAGCGAGGAGGATGCTGCGCACATCAAGGATATAGAGAAGGTTACCAACCATGACGTAAAGGCCGTCGAGTACTTCCTCAAGGAGAAGTTCGACCTTGTACCTGAGTTGGTTGAATTCAAGGAGTTCATACACTTCGGTCTTACATCGCAGGATATCAATAACACATCGGTCCCCCTTTCAATCAAGGAGGCTCTGGAGAATGTGTACTATCCCGGCATACAGTCACTCATCGACAAGCTTGAGGAGTATGCACAGCGCTGGAAGGATATACCCATGCTGGCCCGCACACACGGACAGCCCGCTTCGCCCACACGTCTGGGCAAGGAGATCGAGGTATTTGCATACCGTCTGCGCGAGCAGCTCAAGCAGCTCAAGGCTGTGCCCCTGTCGGCTAAGTTCGGCGGTGCCACAGGTAACTTCAACGCCCATCACGTAGCCTATCCCGAGATTGACTGGAAGGCATTCGGCGCCAAGTTCCTGAGCGAGAAGCTGGGCCTGATTCGTGAGGAGTATACCACCCAGATTTCCAACTACGACAATCTGGCTGCTCTCTTTGACGCCATGAAGCGCATGAACACCATCCAGATTGATATGAACCGCGACTTCTGGCAGTACATATCAATGGAGTACTTCAAGCAGCAGATCAAAGCCGGCGAGGTGGGCTCAAGCGCCATGCCTCACAAGGTAAATCCCATAGATTTCGAGAATGCCGAGGGTAATCTCGGTATGGCCAACGCAATACTGGAGCATCTTGCACGCAAGTTGCCCGTTTCACGTTTGCAGCGTGACCTTACCGATTCCACGGTGATACGCAATATCGGTGTGCCCTTCGGACACCAGGTAATAGCGATAGCCAGCTCACTCAAGGGTCTGGGCAAGCTGCTCATCAACGAGCAGAAGATTGCCGCCGACCTGGACGGATGCTGGAGCGTGGTGGCCGAGGCCATCCAGACTATCCTGCGCCGTGAGGGTTACCCGCATCCATATGAGGCGCTTAAGGCTCTTACCCGCACCAACAGTCAGGTGACCCGTGAGTCCATAAGCGAGTTTATCGATGGTCTTAACGTAAATGAGAGTGTAAAAAAGGAACTTAAAGCCATAACACCGGGCAATTATTACGGTGTGTGATTTTTTTTCGACACAAAATCTAATTTATTAACGAAGGAGGCCGTGAGGCTTTCTAAACATTATCAGTTATGATGGAAACAGAGAACGGAAACAGATTCTACGACGAGAGCGGGAATCAGGAAGAGCAGGAAAACAGCTTCAACAGATTTAACGGTAATTCCGAGGACAACAATCAGTCGGGTTCACGCCGCGAAGGCCGCCCGCGTTTTGTAAGAGTAGACTACAACAACAATCGTCCGCAGTACTCAAGAGTTGAGCGTCCGCAGCGCCAGGATGGCGAGCAGGGCTACAATCAGGACCGTCCGCGCCGTCAGTACGGCCAGGGTGGTGAGGATCGCCCCCAGTACGGACAGCGTCAGTATGGCGGTTATCAGAACCGTGGTTACAATAATAATCGTCCGCAGTACGGACAGCAGCGTTATAACCAGCCCCGCCAGTATAACAACGGCGAGGAGGGTCAGCCCCGTTTCTACAGGGAGCGTGTTCAGGGTCAGAACGGTGAGCAGCAGGAAGGCGGCTACCAGCGTCAGGGCGGCTATCAGCGCCAGGGTGGCTACGGCCAGCGTCAGGGCGGCTATCAGCGCCAGGGCGGCTACGGCCAGCGTCAGGGCGGCTACCAGCAGGGTGGTTACCAGCGTCAGGGTGGCTACGGCCAGCAGGGCGGTTTCCGCAAGCCCATGCAGAAGCGTCAGGACAACCGCAAGCGCATTGAGTATCAGGATGTGATACACGATCCCGAGGAGGAGATACGTTTGAACAAGTACCTGGCAAATGCCGGTGTATGCTCACGTCGTGAGGCCGATGAGTTCATCCAGGCCGGAGTGGTAAAGGTTAACGGCCAGACCGTAACCGAGCTCGGCACCAAGGTACACCGCGGTGACAACGTACTGTTCCACGATCAGCTTGTAAGCATTGAGCGTAAGATATATATCCTTCTGAACAAGCCCAAGGATTGCGTTACCACAGTGGATGATCCCCAGGAGCGCAAGACCGTTATGGACTACATCAAGGGTGCATGCAAGGAGCGCGTCTATCCCGTAGGTCGTCTGGACCGCAACACCACCGGTGTGCTGCTGCTTACCAACGACGGTGAGATGGCCAGCCGCCTGACTCATCCCAAGTTCCTCAAGAAGAAGATCTACCATGCACGTCTGGACCGCGCTGTCAGCGGTGAGGATCTGCAGAAGCTTCTGGACGGTGTGAACATAGGCGAGGAGGATGGCGATATCGTACGCGCCGACGAGGTGAGCTACGTTAACGATGACAAGACTCAGGTAGGCATTGAGATCCACTCAGGCCGCAACCGCGTGGTACGTCGTATGTTCGACGCCCTGGGTTATCGTGTAACCAAGCTCGACCGCGTTCAGTTTGCAGGACTCACCAAGAAGCGTCTGCGTCGCGGTGACTGGCGTTTCCTGACCGAGAAGGAGGTCAACATGCTCCGTATGGGTGCATATGAATAATTAACCTTACAATAAATCTAAAACAATGGATATCAAGAGAACAAGGATTGCCGACCTTCTTAAGCGTACCGATTTCGGACAGGAGGTTGTCGTCAAGGGATGGGTTAGAACCAAGCGCGGTAGCAAGACTGTAAGCTTTATCGCCCTCAATGACGGCTCGACAATCAAGAATGTTCAGATAGTGGCCGATCTGGAGAAGTTCGACGATGAACTCATGAAGCAGATCACCACCGGTGCCTGCCTGAGCGTAAAGGGTACCATGGTCGAAAGCATCGGCTCCGGTCAGGCTGTAGAGGTCCAGGCCAACGAGATCGAGGTTCTGGGCCTGTGCGGTGATGACTATCCCATGCAGAAGAAAGGCCAGTCTTTCGAGTATATGCGCCAGCATGCCCATATGCGTCTGCGCACAAACACCTTCGGTGCTGTGATGCGTATCCGCCACAATATGGCAATGGCTATTCATACATATTTCCACGAGCATGGATTCTATTACTTCCACACTCCGCTCATCACCGCAAGTGACTGCGAGGGTGCAGGTAATATGTTCCAGGTAACCACCAAGAATCTGTATGACCTCAAGAAGGACGATCAGGGTAAGATTATCTACGATGACGATTTCTTCGGCCAGCAGACCTCACTTACCGTAAGCGGTCAGCTTGAGGGCGAGCTTGGTGCAACCGCTCTGGGTGCCATCTACACCTTCGGTCCTACCTTCCGTGCCGAGAACTCCAATACTCCGCGCCATCTGGCCGAGTTCTGGATGATCGAGCCCGAGATTGCTTTCCTGGACCAGGAGGAGCTCATGGATCTTGAGGAGGACTTTATCAAGTACTGCGTACAGTGGGCACTCGACCACTGCCAGGATGATCTGGAGTTCCTCAACAACATGATTGACAAGACACTGCTGGAGCGTCTGCAGAGCGTACTCAAGGAGAGCTTTGTACGTCTTACATATACCGAGGGTATCGATATCCTTCAGCAGGCTATCAAGGACGGCAAGAAGTTTGAGTTCCCCTGCAACTGGGGCGACGACCTGGCCTCTGAGCACGAGCGTTTCCTCGTCGAGGAGCACTTCAAGAAGCCTGTCATCATGACCGACTATCCCACAGCCATCAAGTCATTCTACATGAAGCAGAACGAGGCTACACCCGATGGCGGTTCTATCGGCTATCACGGTGTCAAGGCTCCCGCATCGACCATGCAGGGTACCGATGTACTGTTCCCGCAGATCGGTGAGATCATCGGCGGCTCAGTACGTGAGGCTGATTACGACAAGCTGATGGGTGAGATCAACCGTCGTCAGATGGATATGACACACCTGTGGTGGTATCTTGATACCCGCCGCTGGGGTTCATGCCCGCACGCCGGATTCGGTCTGGGCTTCGAGCGCCTGATCCTGTTTGTAACAGGCATGCAGAACATCCGAGACGTAATACCCTTTCCTAGAACTCCGCGTTCCGCCGAGTTCTAAAGATGACAAAGGGGACGGTTCCGTTTGGCTCGTCTGCAAATTGAAAAAATCCCATCTGAGCTATCTGAAGCGCAGATGGGATTCTTTTTGTGCGTGCCAAACGGAACCGTCCCCTTTGTCATCTTCTGGTGAGTTTGAAGTAGAGGCGGAGCGACCAGGCCAGGATGGTGACCATGGCCCAGCGGAAAAGGAGCATCCAGTACCACATGCCGCCCACGGCTGCAAAGAGCATCAGGTCCTCCAGGTTACTGTGCGATATGCCGATGTGAGTGTTCAGAAGGCGTATGCTTTTGTCCGATATCTCACCGCGCTCCATCTCATCCATGATTGCGGCCGATCCGTACGACAGACCCACCACATTGGCAACGATCCAGAGGAACGATGTCTCCTTGGGCAGACCGAACAGAGTGAGCAGCGGGCTGAACAGGCGTGAAATCCAGTTCATGATACCGTACTCGTAGAATGCGCGCTGAATCACATTGAGCAGAGTGATGAGCACCGTCATCCATACAGCCAGCTTGGCCAGTCCCTTGAACCATACCAGGAACATGGGCCAGAACTCGCCCTGAATCTGAAAGAACGGAATATCGGACAGATTCACTGCTGCAGCATCATATACGGGACGTCCCGGCAGAACCAGGTTCATGATGATACCCAATGCAATGGAGCCGAAAGTACGTATCAGTACGGTGTATAAGGCTGGAGCGCCGGTCTTCTTCTGAACGGCCGTCTCCACCACCATTGCGTGGGCTGCCAGTGTCATGGTACCCAGAATGGTAATCTGACGTGCGGTGAGGTCGATGGTCGATACCACCGCAATGCACGAATATACGTTGATGAAATAACCGCTTACATAAGCCAGCGACGCATCACCCGGCAGACCGAATATACGGAACACAGGGCTTACAGCCGCTGCGATCCATGCCAGTATGCCGGTATACTTGAGAAGGAACATTATAAAGGAGACTATGGCGGTAATCTTGAAGATCCACCATATCGTCTTGAATGCCCTTGGTACTGCCTGCTTTACAACCCTTTTGAACCGATCCATGTGTGTCTTGTCCTAAAACGGCTGCAAAGATAATCTTTTATTCCCGCAGCAGCTTTACATTCTTTATCTTTAGAGCACCATCCTCTATAAACAGATTATAAGATGTGGGGTAGTAAGTCTTGTATCTGGAGACAGCTTCTCCGTAACTGCTTTCAAGTGTCATTGAGAAGGGATCTCTGTTTATTTCCACCAAATGGTATTCTTTATGTAAGGCCAGATGTGCGCCGGATTCATCTATTGCCAATACCGTCAGCACACCGGGACAGCATCCATAATCAAAACCTTTCAGGAAGAGCAGATATCTGGACTTGCTTATAGGATAACAGATAAAGTATCCGTTGTCAAACCGGTAATCGGTAACCCAGTCCCCATTCCTGAATTGGTATTTCTTTCCGCCGGTTTCAATGGTTATCATACGGAAGTCACCCGGATCAATCTTCCAGTCTTCTTCATCAGTAAAGTTAGACACTGTTACGTCGAATCCCTTGGATCTGTTACCTATATGTGTACTGAAAACCTCTTCCAGTTTTAAGGAATCCTCGAATTCATTGAATTTTTCAATGTATGCTTTATCGGGCTCTTTCCCGAATTCGTAAACGGTGGTTACCTTACTGTATTCAGGAACAAACTCCTTGGGCATCACGACAGTTACCTGACACTCCGTCCTGATATTTCCGCATACTGCGGCAACGGTGCACTTTCCGCTTGAAACTGCAGTGACCTTACCGTTTCGGCCCACATGTGCTACTGCCGAATTGCCGCTTTCCCAGTATATGTTTCTTTTTGTGGCATTCTGGGGAATGAACGAAGCTGTAAGAGTATACTCATCGCCTATCTCCAGTTTCAACTCCTTCTTATTGATGTCGATGTCTTTGATGGGAATATACTCCATAGTGGTGACAGGCCTAATTAATCGTCCCGACTGAACGCTCAAGGGTGTGAGCGCAATATCCATCCTTCTGTTCTTATTGGGGTCGGGCCCATCGGCAACCGAAAAGAACATCCATGCTCTGGGCTCTCTTTCCGGGTCACTGAAATTGCAGGAACTGGTCCAATAATAAAGGCCCTCATTGTAATTCAGCCATCTTTCATCCATTTTCATTCCTCCGACAGGGAGAAATAATGTATTACCGTTCGGTCCTGTTACTCTATAACCCCAATGATTATATATTTCCTCCCATTCCCATTTACAGGAATTAATCAGTTCCTGGAATTCTTCTTTTGTGGGCAGGCGCCATTCTTTACCCCAAAGCACTGTGGCTGCGTCATCGGATGGCTCCAGAACTGATAAATTGCCATCATAATAATGCCCCTGTTTGGGCTCAAGATAATAATTCTTGTCAAAGGCGTACCTTGTTTCGGTTTCGCCCCACGCAAAAAAATCACCGTATGATACAGTATTGTACTTGCTTGCTCCGATGTTGCAGGTAGCCCATTTTACGCTCAAACCAAGGTCCACATACTCGTAATCATCGAAAGTATAGAGTTTCTCCCTGTCGTATTGTGCCGGAACCCTGTAGTTGTCGCCTGGTCTTATTACATATGAAATCTTGTTCTCCTTATTCACCATTATATATAGCGAGTCCCTCCCGGGTTCTTCGCTGACGGGCCATTTGGTGTACTCATAATAGACAATGTATTTCTCATTCCGTTTGACCACACAGAAAGATTCGGGGTGTATATCGGCATATATGCCTCCGTTTAAGACAAAGTCATACTCTCCCACACAATCCATTACATAATCCTTGAGTTCTTGGGTACAATACATGGAAAGTATGGAGTCCGTCTTGCTTTCACCGTCCCAATTGGCACAGTACGCCTTGTAGAATTCAAGTATTGTGGCAGCTAAAGGCTTTGCCGGGGTTGCAACCGGTGCCTTGGCCGGGACCGATGTAGACTGGGTCTGGCTGCTCCGGTTCTTGCATGAGCAGAGAATAAGGCATACGATGACAAACGGATAAAGGACTCGTCTCATATTTTGGATTCAATTGGTTGTATCAACAAAGATAGTGTTTTATAAATTTGCATACCAACCGGAACCCCAAGGATTATGAAAAAATACTTAGTTGTTATCTGTCTTACAGTACTGATATCCAAAGCGGCCGGTGCACAGACGGCTCGTGGCAGTTGGATGGCGGGCTTGTCCGATGCTATGGCGGTGTGCAGGGTTTCCGTTCCAGGTACACACGATTCCGGAACTGCAGGGGTGCGGTTCCCCATGCGGCATTATGCGCGTACGCAAACCCTTTCCATAAGTGAGCAGTGGGATGCCGGAATCCGGTTCTTTGATCTCAGGCCCAAATTGGAGGACGGAAAGCTCATGATATATCACGGTCCGGCGGACTGCCATCTGGGATTTGAGGAGGCATTGCTCACCATAAGAGCGAAACTGGAGCAACACCCCACGGAGTTCTGCATAGTCATGAGCAACAGCGCAGGCGGCGGTCAGACGGCGGTTGATATGACTATGGATATTATCAACTCACTCTTTCCCTCCGGTATGCTTGCGTCATTCACCGCCCGTATGACTGTGGCCGATATGCGCGGGCACGTCCTGTTTATACATAGGAACTCTCCCTCCAGTGGCGTGGATTATCCCGGCACGGTAGCGGCGGGCTGGCCCGGCAACGGATCATCTCATCAGGCAAGGATGGTGTCAAGTACAGGAAACAGTGCCGGGCTTTGGTCGCAGGATTTCTTTACTGACGGGGGTAGGGGAAACTATCTTGACTCCAAATGGGATATGGTTACCGGTATGATAAGGGCTTTTGCATCGGCCCCGGAGGGAGTTTGGTGCATTAACCATTTGTCGGGTTATACGGGATCGGGAATAAGCACAAACATAAACCGTAACGCAAGGGTTACGAATGCCCGCCTGCTGGAGTATCTGGGTAACCATAAAAAGCCGGTAGGAATAGTTTCCATGGATTTTCCGCAGCAGGAACTTATAGACGCCATCATATTTTTGAATACTTTTGCAGCAGAATAACACCTTACATCATGACACTGAAAGACTTTCTGAACGAGGGCGACAAGTTCGCCAAGTATATCGGCATTGAACTGACCGATGTAAAACCGGGCTCAGCCAAGGCAACCATGACAGTAACTGAGCACCATATGAATGCCGGAAACATCTGCCAGGGCGGAGCGCTTTTCACTCTTGCCGATCTGGTATTCGCAGCTCTTGTCAACCAGGGCGAGAATATGGCTTTTGCCATCAACTCCACCATATATTATCATGTATCGGCCAAACTGGGCGATGTGCTTACCGCCGAGGGTCATTTTACCAGCCGCCATCCCAAGATCCCGGCAGCCCAGGTTCAGGTGACCGACCAGAACGGCACAATAATCGCAACATTCCACGCTCAGGGCTATACAAAGCGTATGCCGGCTCCCTTCTCGGGACTGGAATAAAAAAACTGAAAAAAATTTTCAGATTTTAACACTTGTTTCCATTTGTTTTCATATCTTTGCCTTAGAAGCATTGCCTGATAATGCTGAAAAGGATTGTATAACTTGAAAACAACGATTTATATATGAAGGACTGGAATAATACTAATGCTTCGAAGGAAGTAAAAAAAGACACAACCGTAACATCAAAGTGGACAGGAGGATTCCCAAGCTTGAACTTGAGTTCGCTTTCTCCACTATCGGCTCCCGCAGGAGAGTAGTAGTTTAAAAACATTTTGGTTATCTTCGCACTCAGCAAGATAACCAAATTTGTTTTATATGAAGATCAGAATCATTCTTTTGGCAGTTCTCTCTGCCGCCATTGCCATGCCTGCATCGGCTCAGCGTTCCAAGAAAACCAGTGCAGTGGAACTCTCGTTCAACTATCAGAAACAGCCCGGAGCAGGCTCCAACCAGTGGGCTGTCTGGGTTGAGAACTCCCAGGGTGAGGTGGTACGCACACTTACCGTAACCTCGTTCACCTCAAAGGGACGCGGAGGCCGCCGCGGCTACACATTCCGTCCCACCTGCGTACCCACATGGGTCAAGAACGCCAAGGCCGAGGAGATGTCCGATGAGCAGATCGATGCCGTAACCGGCGCAACACCCGCACAGAGCGGAATCCAGACATACACCTGGGATTTCAAGGATGCCAATGGCAAGGATGTTCCCGCAGGTGATTACAAGATATGCATGGAGGCTACACTCTACTTCAACAGCATACTCCTGTACAGCGGTGCATTCTCGACCAAGGACAAGGCTGGTGAAATCAAGCTCACCTCATCGCTTACCGAAGAGGATGAGGCTCACAAGAACATGATTACCGAGGTAAAGGCTGCCCTTAAGTAATTAAAAGGCAAAACTGATTGAGGCTCCTAGGGCTAAATCATCGTTGGCTGTGAGTAACAGCGCCGGGTTTAGCTCTAAGGAGTTCAATTTTTTTTCGGCTCCGGACCTTTGGGTATTGGCCTGCCTCTCATTGAAGGTTCTTTCCACCTTGTTCAGGCGTGCAATACCTTTTTTTGTATAAACCGCTCCCACGCAGTAAAGAATGGCTGCGGTGCCCAGATATGCATAGAAAGAGTTGTTCAGACTGCCGGTGTTGGGGTTTATGGAGAGTATTGACAGCATCAGGCATCCCGTTCCAAGAGTAAGGCCTGCGCCGCCTATGTTGAACTGGTTCTTGCCCACAATGTACTCATGATACAGGTCCACGTCAAAGTACCTGCTGAAGTTTTTATCGGACAACTCCAGATTGTTGTATTTCCATCTGAATGTCTCGCCGTACCTGTAGATGGGTCCGGGACTTGGCTCCACTAACTTGTATGTCCAGATAATGTTGTCTATCTCACTCATGGGAAACGACATGGTCTTGCCGTCGGTAGTCTGTATTTTGACACCGCCATCAGGATCCTGGTTCAGGTCCATCACGTATCCGATAACCTTATCTCCATTATTAAGGAACAGGGCGTTCGCCGACTGTCCGAAAGCCGATGTGGTAAGACACAGTGAGCAAACGAGTGCTCCCCAGAAACGTTTCGTAATTGTTCTGCCCAAAAGCATTATCCCAGTCCGTTTCATAGCAATTAAGTGAATAGTCACTCAAAAATACAACATAGCCGCAGAAAAACAAAAAAACACAAGAAAAAGTGCGCTATTTCATTGAAAAAGTGTAATTTTGCGAGCCGATTATTATCAACCTTTGGATAAAAGGTTAGTTATTAGCGTGTTAAACCCCCGAGTACGGGTTCTGCGGTATAGCGTAACCGCTGAAGTCAAGCGTTTAGGGAGTTTCCATGACGTCGGGAGACGGAGAGGTTGCGTAGAGTAATGAATGTTTAATTATTGATTTAAAGTTTAGAATGGATACTTTAAGTTACAAGACTGTTTCGGCCAACAAGGCTACCGCTAATAAGGAATGGGTCGTGGTTGACGCCAAGGACCAGGTTCTGGGCCGCTTCGCCGTGAAGGTTGCCAAGCTGCTGCGCGGTAAGTATAAGACAAATTTCACTCCGCACGTTGACTGCGGTGACAACGTCATTGTTCTCAATGCTGATAAGATTGTTCTTACCGGTAAGAAGTGGACTGACAGAGTATATCTGCGTTATACCGGTTATCCCGGTGGCCAGCGCGAGATGACTCCCGCACAGCTCATGGCTAAGCCCAACGGCGCTGAGAGACTTATGAGGAAAGTTGTTAAGGGAATGCTGCCCAAGACCAAGCTTGGTGACAAGCTTATTGACAACCTCTATGTTTATGCTGGTACAGAGCACAAGCACGAGGCTCAGACTCCCAAGGCAATAGATATCAATTCACTTAGCTAATTTTAAAGAGAATGGAAGTAATCAACGCAATAGGTCGCAGAAAAAGCGCCGTAGCACGTGTCTTCGTTACTGAAGGAACTGGTAAGATTACCATCAACAAGAGAGATCTCGCAGTATATTTCCCCTCATCACTGCTTCAGTACGTAGTTCTCCAGCCTCTTAAGAAACTTGAGGTGGCCGAGAAGTACGATATCAAGGTTAATCTGGATGGTGGCGGTTACAACGGTCAGGCCAACGCTCTGCGTCTGGCTATCGCCCGCGCTCTTGTTAAGATCAATCCTGACGACAAGAAGGCTCTTCGTTCAGAGGGCTTCCTGACCCGTGACTCACGTTCTGTTGAGCGTAAGAAGCCCGGTCAGCCCAAGGCACGTCGCAGATTCCAGTTCAGCAAGCGTTAAGCTCTGGATATATTCCCATGCCTGTACAATTCTCAATTCTCAATTTTCAATTGTCAATTGGAAGCAGGCCTACGGGATCTGTGTTTAGTATCTAAACTGTCGGGATCTGTACTGAAAGGTGCGGCTACCCGATGGTTGGTTTAAAAAGAAAGTAAACAAACAATTAAACAATTTATGTCAAGAACAAATTTTGAACAGCTTCTCGAAGCTGGTTGCCATTTCGGCCACCTGCGCCGCAAATGGAATCCCGCTATGGCTCCTTACATCTTCATGGAGCGCAATGGCATCCATATCATCGATCTGAACCAGACAGTATCAGCCATTGATCAGGCTGCTGAGGTTCTCAAGAAGATGGCCCGTGACGGAAAGAAGATCCTTTTCGTAGGCACAAAGAAACAGCTCAAGGAGCTGGTAGCTCAGAAGGTATCATCAGTAGGTATGCCTTACGTTATTGAGCGCTGGCCCGGTGGTATGCTCACAAACTTCCCCACCATCCGCAAGGCTGTTAAGAAGATGGCTACCATCGATAAGCTGACTCAGGACGGAACATATTCAAACCTCTCAAAGCGTGAGATCCTTCAGATCACACGTCAGCGCGCCAAGCTGGAGAAGAACCTCGGTTCTATCGCCGACCTGTCACGTCTGCCGGCTGCTCTGTTCGTGATCGACGTTCTCAAGGAGAACATCGCCGTACGTGAGGCCAATCGTCTGGGTATCCCCGTATTCGCTATCGTTGATACTAACAGCGATCCTTCAAACATCGACTACGTAATTCCTGCCAACGACGACGCTACCAAGTCAGTTGACGCTATCCTGACCGCTTGCTGCGATGCTATAGCTGAGGGTCTGGCTGAGCGCAAGGCTGAGAAGGGCGACGAGGCTGCTGCCGATGATGAGGAGAAGACCGAGAAGCCCCGCAAGGAGCGCATCCGCAAGGTTGCCAAGAAGGAAGAGTCACTTGATGAGGCTCCTGCCGCCGAGGCCGCCGAGGAGGCACCTGCTGCTGAGGCTCCCGCCGAGGAGGCTCCCGCAAAACCCAAGCGTACACGCAAGGCTGCTGCTCCCAAGGCAGAGGGCGAAGCTGAGGCTTGATTTTCATTAACCGTAAAAACATTAAAGAAAATGGCTGTAACACTTGATGATATTAAAGCCCTCCGCACCAAGACCGGTGCCGGTATGTCAGATTGCAAGAAGGCTCTCACTGAGGCCGAAGGCGATTTTGAGAAGGCTATCGAGATAATCCGCAAGAAGGGTCTGGCAGTTGCTGCAAAGCGTTCTGACCGTGAGGCTTCCGAGGGTTGCGTTCTCGTTAAGGTAGACGGTAACTTCGGCGCTATGATAGCTCTTAAGTGCGAGACCGACTTTGTTGCCAACAACAAGGATTTCGTTGCTCTCACTCAGAGCATCCTGGATGCTGCTGTTGCTGCTAAGGCTAAGTCACTTGATGAGGTTAAGGCTCTTCCCTTCCAGGGCAAGACCGTTGCCGACATCGTTCTGGAGCGCACCGGTATTGTAGGTGAGAAACTCGAGCTCGATGGCTACAACTTCATTGAGGGTCCCGAGATCGCTTCTTACAACCACCAGGGTAAGAACTTCCTCTGCTGCCTGGTTGCCTTCAACAAGGAGGTTGCCGACAAGGAGTATGTTCACGAGATCGCTCTTCAGGTTGCCGCTCAGAATCCTATCGCTGTTAAGCCCGAGGAGGTTCCTGCCGACATCGTGGCTCGTGAGAAGGAGATCGCTGCCGATAAGGCTCGCGAGGAGGGTAAGCCCGAGAACATGATCGAGCGTATCGCTGAGGGTCGTATGAAGAAGTTCTACGACGAGAGCTGCCTCCTGAACCAGAAGTACATCGTTGACGAGAAGAAGACCGTTGCCGAGTACCTCAAGGCTCTGGATAAGGATCTCACCGTAGCCGGCTTCAGAAGATTCACTCTGAAATCCGAATAAATCCGGATTCCAAAGTAAATCTTTGGCCTTATTTTAGTTTACTCCGTAAACGGGCGGCCCTCCGGGACCGCTTAGGAAATCCGAATAAATTTCAAGATTTCTCCATATTAAAAAAGAGGTTTCCGTGATTGGAAGCCTCTTTTTTTTGACACAGTAGGGACTGTCCCTATTGTGTCATTTCGTCTGGGTGTAGCCCAGGGAAATCAGTTTCGTTTTGATTTTTTCCCTGAAGTCACCCTGGATTATGATTTCGCCGTCCTTGGCCGAGCCGCCGCACCCGCAGAAAGTCTTAAGCGTGCGGGCCAGCGCCTCCATATCGGCATCGGGCCCCTGGAATCCGCTTATCACAGTCACGGTCTTGCCGCCGCGTCCGTTCTTCTCCATCCTGAGGCGCAGTTTCTGCTGCTGTGCAGGTAACAGCTCCTGCTCAGGTTCCTCATCAGTCTCGTATTTGAAATCGGGATTGGTGGAGTACATGACTCCAAGCCTGTCCTTCCAATCATTGCCTGTATTCTTTCCCATAACAGTGGCAAAATTACTAACTTTGCCTCACTTAATAATGCGATTATGAAAATCATCTGCGTCGGCATGAACTATTGCCAGCACAATAAAGAACTGGGCGAAACGTTATTAAAACCGGAGAGTCCGGTCATTTTTATGAAGCCGGACTCCTCAATCCTGAGGAACCGTCGTCCCTTTTTCCTGCCCGACCATCTTGGCCGAGTAGACTATGAGACGGAGCTTGTGGTGAGGATAAACCGTCTGGGCAAGAGCATCAGCGCCCGTTTTGCGGACCGATACTGGGACGCTGTGACGCTGGGCATAGACTTCACGGCTCGTGATATGCAGAATGATCTGCGCAGCAAGGGTATGCCGTGGGAGCTCTGCAAAGGCTTTGACCAGTCGGCCGTGGTAGGTGACTGGATTCCAAAGGAGCAGATAGGTGACCTGCAGAACCTGCACTTCAATCTTGACATAGACGGCAAGACCGTGCAGGATGGACATACTGCCGATATGATATTCCCCGTTGCGCGGATAATAGAATACGTTAGCAGCTTCTGTACACTCAAGACAGGCGACCTTATCTTTACCGGAACACCTGTGGGCGTGGGCCCGGTCAGCATCGGCCAGCATCTGCAGGGATTCCTTGAGGGAAAGAACGTATTGGATTTTCATGTTAGATAGACTCTGAATTGAGAAAGTCATTAGCCATTCTTATATTGCTTCTTGGCGCGTGCGCAGGTATGCATGCGCAGAGAAACGGCTTTGCAGACTCCGGCTGGCAGTCCACACGCAGCGATTCCGTGCGTCCGTGGTGCAGCTTTGGAGTGCAGCTGCAGGGCCAATGGCAGGACTCTGTCTACACAGCCCGCATAGAGTATCCCGAGCTTATAAGGATCGAGGCCGATGACATCAGGCGCTGGAACCTGACCGAAGGTGATGTCCCCGAATGGCCCGATGTTCAGACATTTATAGGCGTGACACACGGCGCAGCCACCCTGGATGCAGGTTTCATGCCCGTGATAAAGCGTGACGGCCGGTACTACGCCATCCAGTCATACAAGGCAATCATCAGTGCAAGCCCCAGAACTGGCCAAAGGGCTCCTGTCAGGAGTGCTTCTGAGAGATACACTCGTGAGTCGGTCCTGTCCGGCGGTAAATGGGTCAAGATAAGGGTTCCGGAGAGCGGAGTCTACAAGCTTACATACAGCAGTCTGCGCTCTATGGGATTCAGTGATCCCAAGAAGGTGAGACTCTTTGGATACGGCGGCCAGGTACTGCCCGAAACCTATCTTCAGAATCTTACAGACGACCTGCCGGAACAGCCCATGTGGCGTGCCGACGGGTACATGCTTTTCTATGCCAAAGGTCCTGTCAGCTGGAAACGCACATCAAAAAGCTATACGCATCAGGTCAACACATATTCGGACTGGGGTTATTACTTCCTGACCGACCGTGATGATTCGCCGGCGGCATCGTTCGGCACACTTGAGGCCGACAGCATATCGGCCCGTATCCTTGACAGATATCCCGACTTTGCGGTGATAGATCAGGATGAGTTCAGCTGGTACCGCTCCGGACGACGCATGTTTGAGTCATATGACTTTGCAGGCGGCGGCCGCTCATACAAGTTCTCCGTTGAGGGTATGGTGACCGACAGCGTGGGCGTGACAGTGGCCTTCTCCACATCGGCCACAACTGCCACCACACTGAACGTAACGGTCAACGGATTCCAGACAGGCGTGATAAACATGGGCTCCAGGATGGGGCAGAGCGTGGCCGTTGCCAAGGAGCAGAGCTTTGTAAGCCGCGGCCAGTTCAGGGAGGAGTCGACAGTAAGGCTGGTCCACAACGCCCCCTCGGGCACGAACGGACATCTGGATTACATACGCTTGAACTTTAACCGCAAGCTGGCCCTCTATGGTCCCGGCACTGTTTTCCGTACCGCTTCCGGTGAGGCCGATGCCAGCTTCAGCATAGACAACTCCAATGCCGACGTCATGGTGTGGCGCATAGCTGCCGACGGACAGGCACAGATAATACCCTCGGAGTTCAGACAGGGCAAGACCGTAACGCTCAACGCCGCATACAGCACCGACGATATCCTGATTGCCGTCAATCCCAAGGGCAATTTCCCCGAACCGCAGACGGTAGGTACGGTTGCCAACCAGAACCTGCACGGGATGGACTCGCTGGATATGGTTATTGTGGTGCCCGCATCGGACAAACTCACCGCACAGGCCGAGCGTCTGGCCGCTGCACACCGCGCTCTGGACAGCCTCAAGGTGGCTGTGGTGCGTGCCGATATGGTCTACAATGAGTTCTCATCGGGCACTCCCGATGCCACTGCGCTGCGCCGTTTCATGAAGATGCTCTACGACCGTGGCGGAACCGATGCCGCCCCGCGTTACCTGCTTCTTATGGGCGACGGCGCTTGGGACAACCGCATGCACGTATCGGACTGGAAGGACAATGACCCGGACGATTTCCTGCTCTGCTACGAGTCTTACGAGTCGCTCAGTCACACCGCATCGTATGTGATGGAGGATTATTTCGGCCTGCTGGACGACCAGGAGGGCGTGAACCTGCCGGGCGAGAAGGTGGATATAGGAGTGGGCCGAATTCCGGTACACACCGCATCCCAGGCCCGTGCCGAGGTGGATCAGCTGATAGATTATATGCAGGGCCGTTATGCCGGTGCCTGGAACAACCGTATCCTGGTGCTGGGCGATGACGGCGACAACAATACGCATATGCGTGACGCCGATGAGATGGCCGACCTCTATTCCGGTATCTATCCCGATATGGATGTCCGCAAGATATACTGGGACGCCTACAAGATGGAGGTCACGGCATCCTACAACGGCTATCCCGCAGTGCGCAAGCAGCTGCTCAAGGAGCTTGACAACGGTGCTCTGATTGTGAACTATTCGGGTCACGGCAGCACCGAGGTAATGTCGCATGAGCTTGTCATGAACAAGGCCGATATGAAGGAACTCTCCTCCAAGCGCCTGCCGTTCTGGATCACCGCATCCTGTGACATCGCGCCGTTTGACTCGCCCATTGAGAGTCTGGGCATGAACCTTATAAGCAACCAGACAGGCGGTGCCATAGGCATGCTGGCCACTACCAGAACCGTATACGCATCGCTTAACAGGACCATAAACCTGAGCTTCAACCGATACGTGCTGGCCTACGATAATCAAGGCAGAGCCAATACCCTGGGTGACGCCCTGCGAATGGCCAAGAACGAGTTGGTGACAAGCGGAAAGGGTGAGACCGATTTCACCGAGAACAAGATACACTACGTGCTGTTGGGTGATCCGGCCCTGCGTCTGGCTGTACCCGAGTATACTGCCGTGGTCGACTCGTTCGGAGGCGTGGCCGCATCGGCCACGGGATCGGCATCGGCCGGTTCGGTCATAACCATTCGCGGTCATATTGAGCGCGGCGGAGTACGTCAGGACGCTTTCCGCGGAATCCTGTCAGGCATGGTGTACGACAATGAGCGCACCATAACCTGCTACAACAACCTCAAGACCGCCGATGAGCCTTTCGAGTTCAATTACCGTGACCGTGTGCTCTATTCGGGAACCGACTCGGTACGCGGCGGTGAGTTCGTGCTCACGTTCCCCGTTCCGCTGGATATAAACTACTCGAACCGGAAAGGACTGCTCTCCATGTATGCTTTGAGCGTAGACGGCATAGCTGCTCACGGTCACTATGACAACTTCACCGTGGGCGGAACGGCAGCGGGCCTCTCGGCCGACAGCATAGGACCTACAGTCAGGCTCTACCTGAACACACCGTCGTTCCAGTACGGAGCGAATGTCAACAGCACGCCGCTGCTGGTGGTAGAGCTGCAGGACAGCTCCGGCATAAACACATCGGGCAACGGACTGGGACACGATATACTGCTGGTTGTTGACAACAACCCCAACTGGACATGGGTGCTTAACGGCAGCTTTGTGCAGACTCCGGGCGACTATACCCGCGGAACGGTTTCGTTTGCCATTCCCGAACTGCCCGAGGGCAAGCATACCCTTATGCTGCGTGCATGGGATATGATGAACAACTCATCGACCGTATACCTGGGATTCAAGGTGGTAATCGACCTCAAGCCGCGCTTCACCGTCGATGTCACCGAGAGCCCCGCTCGCGAGAGCACGACGTTCGTGATTACGCACGACCGTCCAGGCCAGGATGCCGGCGTGAGCGTTCAGGTGGCCGATATGAACGGCACCATCCAGTGGACCCACAGCGTAACCGACACCTCCAACAACGGAGTGACACTCATACAGTGGAACCTGCACGGCAATTCCGGCCACAGGATGCAGCCCGGCCTCTACCTGATAAGGGCTACGGTAGGCAGCGGCGGAGGATCGTCACAGGCGTCGTGCAAGTTGGTGATAGTAGGCCCGTGATACAATAATAGCCATGTTTTTGAGTTAATAGTATGATGAAACATAACAATATACGCGCATTTGTTCTGCTGTCGGGACTTGCCCTGACATGTCAGAACGCATTCTCTCAGAAGAGTGAGAGTGATGTAATGCAGTTCAACCCTGTATATACGGGTGTGACTTCACTCTCCATCGCCCCTGACTCAAGGGCAGGCGCCATGGGTGACGTAGGTTGTGCCACCGATCCCTATATGGACAATAACAGCCAGTACTGGAACCCCTCCAAGTACCCGTTCGCCAACAGCCAGGCAGGCGTGTCGCTCTGCTACACACCGTGGCTGCGCAAGCTGGTGAGCGACATCGACCTGGCCAACCTGACCGGTTACTACAAACTGGACGACTACTCGGCTCTTAGTGCATCGCTCACATACTTCTCGCTGGGTGAGGTTATTGCCATCACAGGAGGATCGCAGGTGATAATCCGTCCGTATGAGATGGCCATCGATTTCGACTACTCGCGCAAGCTCTCCGAGAACTTCTCGGCAGCCGTGGGTATGAGGTTCATCTACTCGGACCTGCAGTACAACTATTCCGATGACGTATTCCCCGGCAAGGCCTTCTCGGCCGATATCTCCATGTTCTATCAGAACTACATCGGAGTGGGCCGCCGTGACTGCCTGCTTGGTCTGGGACTCAACGCATCGAATATCGGTAGCAAGATATCTTATGACGGTGGTCAGACCAACGAGTTCATACCTACCAACCTGCGTCTGGGTGCATCGCTTACCATACCTATCGACGAGTACAACTCATTTGCCATAAGTGCCGATGCCAACAAACTGATGGTTCCCACCAGACCCACATATCAGCAGTATATGGCCGAGGTCAATCCCGGTGAGGATCCCAAGGACCTGAGCTATACATCGGACTATGCACAGTGGCTGGCCAGCACAGGTTACAATGAAATGTCGCCCATAGCCGGTATCTTCAAGTCGTTCAGCGACGCTCCCGGCGGCTTCAAGGAGGAGCTGCGCGAGATATACTGGGGCGTAGGTGCCGAGTACAACTACAACGACCAGTTCCTGCTGCGCGGAGGATACCACTACGAAAACGAGTACAAGGGTAACCGCAAATACTTCACGGTGGGTGCAGGCTTCCGCATGAACGTCTTCTCGCTGGATGCCGCTTACCTGATATCGACCGCCCAGAGCAATCCTTTGGACCAGACATTACGTTTCACACTGTCGTTTGACATGGACGGCATCAAACAGATATTCGGAAGATGACAAACATACGCGTAGGATACGGATTTGACGTACACCGTCTGGTCGAGGGTCGTGACCTCTGGATCGGCGGAATCAAGATAGAGCATACACTGGGCCTTCTGGGTCACTCCGATGCCGATGTGCTGATACATGCCGTGTGCGATGCCCTTCTGGGCGCCGCCACCCTGCGTGACATAGGTTACAACTTCCCTGACAACGATATGCAGTACAAGGATATCGACAGCAAGATACTGCTTAAGCGTACTGTCGATCTGCTTGCTTCCAAGGGCTGGCAGGTGGCGAACATCGACGCCACCGTCTGTGCCGAGCGTCCCAAGCTCAACCCGCACATCCTGGAGATGCAGCGCGTCATGGCTCAGGTGATGGGGGTTGATCCCGATCAGGTATCAATCAAGGCCACTACAACCGAAAAACTTGGCTTCACCGGCCGCGAAGAGGGCATCTCCGCCCACGCCGTCGCTCTTATCGAAAAGCTTTAAAGATAGAGATTCAGATTCTTGATTGTCCTGGCAACTGCAGCCGGGACAAATTCGTCTATAGGCTTACCCTCCTTAACCAGATTACGTATCTGGGTCGATGAAACATTCACCATCGGACAGTCCAGAATAGTGACGCACTGAGGAACGTCGGTAATAGGGCAGTCCTGGCGCGGATAGACGATAGTGCGGTAGTTTCCCTGAATGTAATCGGCCTCCTTCCAGTTGTTGAACCGTACCCAGTTGTCGGCTCCTATCACAAGCAGGAATTCGCGGTCGGGATAATCGGCCGACAGATGCCTTAGGGTATTTGCGGTATATGAGGGTTTGGGAAGGTTGAACTCGTAGTCCGATGCACATACGTGCGGCAGATCCTTCACGGCTTGGGACGCCATCTCGTAGCGCAGGCGGTCGTCAAGCAGCTGCCGGTTGACCTTCCAGGGGTTGCATGGGGTGATTAGCAGCCACAGCTCATCGGCCAGACCCTGCTCAATCACGCTCTGCGCAATGGCCAGATGACCGTTGTGGAGCGGGTCGAAAGTGCCGCCGAAGAGGGCTGTCCTGATACCCTCAGACATTAAGGAATGACTTGATGGTAGATAAAGCCTTCTGCTGAGCCTCCTCAAGGTCGTCGTTTACAATCACGACGTCAAACCTGGGAGCGAAGGTAAGTTCGTAGCTGGCCTTGGCCACACGCTTGGCAATCATCTCGTCGCTGTCGGTGCCGCGGTTCTTGAGGCGGCGCTCCAACTCCTCTACCGAAGGGGGCTGGATGAACATGGACAGGGCCTCGTCGCCATAGTATTTCTTGATGTTGCAGCCGCCTACCACATCAACGTCAAAGACTACATTCATTCCCTCATTCAAGCGCTTCTCGACCTGTTCCTTAAGTGTTCCGTAGAAACAGCCTGAATATACCTCCTCATACTCCAGGAACTCGTTGTTCGCAATGCGGCTGCGGAACTCATCGGCTGTAAGGAAAAAATACTCTACTCCGTTCTGCTCGGTGCCTCGCGGAGCACGGCTGGTAGCCGATATGGAGAATACCATCTTAAGCTCAGGATGCTGTAGCAGCCAGTTTACAATGGTTGACTTACCGGAGCCCGACGGGGCAGAGAATATAAGACATTTTCCACGCATAACCTTAGGATTACATTACGTTCAGCACCTGTTCCTTGATCTGCTCCAGCTCGTCCTTCATGCGGACCACGATGTTCTGCATCTCGGCCTGGTTGCTCTTGCTGCCCAGGGTGTTGATCTCGCGTCCCATCTCCTGTGCAATGAATCCCAGCTTCTTGCCCTGTCCGTGACCCTCCTCAAGAGTCTTGATGAAGTAGTCCAGGTGGTTGCTCAGACGCTGCTTCTCCTCGCTGATGTCAAGCTTCTCGATATAGAATATCATCTCCTGCTCAAAACGGTTCTCGTCGTAGTTCTTGCCTACGGCATCGAGCATGGAGGTGCGCATACGCTCCTTTATCTTGGCTACGCGGTCTTTCTCGTAGGGCTCGACAGACTGGAGCAGGGCCGATATGTTGGCAATCTTCTCGCGGAACTTCTTTTCCAGCGCTGCGCCCTCAACCTTGCGGTACTCTACCAGAGCGTTAATGGCCTGGTCGACAGCCTTTGAGACGGCTGCCCACTCCTCGTCGCTGACCTCCTCCTGCTGGTTGCTGCTTATTACGTCAGGCATGCGCAGTACGGTGGTAATGATATCCTCCGGAACCTTATACTCGGTCTGTGCCGCAATTGACTCAATCTGCTGCAGGTAGTTGTTGAAGATGGCCGTGTTGATGGTCTGTGCACCTGTGGCGGCGGCAGCGTCGATATAGAGTGAAAAATCCACCTTTCCACGCTCCAATGCGGCTGTGATACGGGACCTTATGTCCAGTTCCTTGTCGCGGTAAGCCTGGATTATCTTGGTGGATATATCCATAGCCTTGCTGTTGAGCGACTTGATTTCAACTATCACCTTCCTGTTTCCGGTCTCGGCCGTAGCCTTGCCGTAACCTGTCATTGACTGAATCATAATCTGAGCTGTAATTTTGGACACAAAATTAGTCATTTCCCGCAAATTATCATATATTCGCAATCCAACCAATTAACAAACCAATCATTCAAAAGGATTATGAAAAAGAAATTCATCTGCACCGTATGCGGATATGTACATGAAGGAGACGAGGCACCGGAGCGTTGCCCACAGTGTAAAGCACCCAGAGAGAGATTCAAGGAGGTTGTAGACGATGGCGAGTCACTGCAGTTTGCCTGCGAGCATGAGCTTGGCACCGCCAAGAGTACTACCGAGGCTATGATAAACGATCTGCGCATGCAGTTCACCGGCGAATGCTCCGAGGTGGGCATGTACCTGGCTATGAGCCGTCAGGCCGACCGCGAGGGTTATCCCGAAGTTGCCGAGGCGTTCAGGCGTTACGCATTCGAGGAGGCCGATCATGCCGCAAGGTTCGCCGAGCTGCTGGGCGAGGTTGTATGGGACACCAAGACCAACCTTGAAAAGCGTATGAAGGCCGAGCACGGTGCATGCGCCGGCAAGCTGGAGATTGCCAAGACCGCCAAGGCCCAGAACTGGGATGCCATCCACGACACCGTTCACGAGATGGCCAAGGACGAGGCCCGTCACGGCAAGGGATTCGAGGCTCTCTACAAGCGCTATTTCGGCAAGTAAAAGTCCGGTCATTCGGTTTAAGGCCGTACAGAGTGGCATTTTCTGCTCTGTACGGCCTTTCTTGTTCAAAGAAATCATTATTTTTGCAAGTTAATAGGTAGAATTGTAGGGATGAGTGTCATTCTGCATATAGAGTCAGCTACGGACGGTTGTTCGGTGGCGGTGAGTGATGAGGGTCAGCTGGTCTTCAACAAGGCTGACCGTGAGGGACATAACAATGCCGTCTCTCTGGGTGTGCTGGTGGATGAGGCGCTGTCGCTGGTTGACAGTCGCGGTCTCAAGCTGGATGCCGTTTCGGTGAGCGAGGGCCCCGGTTCATATACCGGACTGCGCATAGGCGTTTCCATGGCCAAGGGCATTTGCTACGGCCGCGGAATCAAGTTGATATCGGTCTCCACCCTCAAGCTGCTTTGCGTGCAGCCGCTCCTGTCGCTCGACCTGCCCGATGACGCTCTGCTCTGTCCCATGATCGACGCTCGCCGTATGGAGGTGTACAGTGCCGTCTATGACCGTGCCCTGAATGAGGTCCGCAAGATTCAGGCCGATATCGTTACGCCCGATACGTACCGCGAGTTCCTGGACAGCCACCCGGTATGGTTCATGGGTAACGGAGCCGCCAAGTGCCGCGAGACCATCAACCATCCCAACGCCCGGTTCATAGACGATGTGAACCCTGATGCCCGATGGATGTTCCCTCTGGCCGAACAGTCGTTCAACCGCGAGGAGTTCCGTGACGTGGCCTATTTTGAGCCCTACTATCTGAAGGATTTTATTGCTGTTAAACCTAAAAAACTGGTTTGATGAACTATAACACCCAACGCGAGAAACTTCCCATGCCCGAGTACGGACGTGCCGTACAGGAGATGGTGGAGTATGCTGTAACAATACCCGATCGTGCAGAGCGTCAGCATTGCGCCAACACTATCATAAACATCATGGGCAGCATGTTCCCCACGCTGCGTGACGTACCCGATTTCCAGGGAAAGCTGTGGGATCATCTGGCATTCATGTCGGACTACAAGCTGGACATAGACTATCCGTGTGAGATAACACGTCTGGAAAAGACCAAGCAGATACCGGATCATATCAACTATCCGGCCGGCGATATCCGTTACCGTCATTACGGACATTTGCTGCCCTCCATGGTCAAGGTGGCCGTATCCATGCCCGAGGGCCCGGAGCGCAGCCAGCTGGTACGTCTTCTGGCTGTCCAGATGAAGAAGGACCTGATGACCTGGAACAAGGAGATGGTAAGCGACGAGCGCATAGCCGATGACCTGGCCTACTTCTCACATGGGCGTCTGAACCTGCAGGAGGGTGACCTTGACGTCACCTTTGCACAGGCACCGCCACAGCAGCGCGCTCAGCAGCACGGAAAGAAAAAGAACAAACGCAGATATTGATACTATGCCGTCATTTCTTATAGAGGGAGGTCACAGACTCCAGGGGACCATCTGTCCGCAGGGTGCCAAGAACGAGGTTCTGCAGATACTCTGCGCCGTATTGCTCACCTCCGACGAGGTGACGGTAAGCAATGTTCCTGACATTCTGGATGTAAGGAACCTGATCGACATGCTGGCTCAGCTGGGTGTCAAGGTCAGGAACACCGCTCCCGGATGCTGGAGTTTCAAGGCCGACAGCATTGACCGCAGTTATTCCGAGAGCATGGACTTTGTCACCCGCAGCGCAGGTCTGCGCGGATCGGTCATGCTTCTGGGACCGCTGCTTGCCCGTCTGGGACACGCCACGGTAAGCAAGCCGGGCGGAGACAAGATAGGACGCCGTCGCGTGGATACCCATATCAAGGGCTTCCAGGCATTGGGCGCAACCTTCTCGCTCAACGAGTCACGCGGCTACTACGAGCTCAAGGCTTCATGCCTGCGCGGAACCTACATGCTGCTTGACGAGGCATCGGTAACAGGTACTGCCAACATCATCATGGCTGCCGTACTGGCGCAGGGCGACACTGTGATCTACAACGCCGCCTGCGAGCCTTACGTGCAGCAACTGTGCCGCATGCTGGTACGCATGGGCGCACGCATCGAGGGCATCGGCAGTAACCTGATCACCATACACGGAGTGACCGAACTCCACGGAACCAGCCATAAGGTGCTGCCCGATATGATTGAGGTGGGCAGTTTTATCGGTATGGCCGCCATGACAGGCAGTGAGATAACCATCAAGGATGTCTCATACCAGAACCTTGGAATCATTCCCGAGAGCTTTGCCCGTCTGGGAATTAAGATGGAGCAGCATGCCGATGACATATACATCCCCGCTCAGGAACACTATCAGATAGAATCTTTCATTGACGGATCCATAATGACACTGGCAGATGCGCCGTGGCCCGGACTCACGCCTGATCTTCTGAGCGTGCTGCTGGTAACCGCAACCCAGGCCAAGGGCAGCGTGCTCATTCATCAGAAGATGTTCGAGAGCCGCCTGTTCTTTGTGGACAACCTGATAGACATGGGAGCCCAGGTGATACTGTGTGACCCGCACCGTGTGGTGGTGATAGGTCATGACCGCAGCTTCCCGCTGCAGGCACGCCGTATGTCGTCGCCCGATATACGTGCCGGTATTGCCCTTCTGATAGCCGCCATGAGCGCCAACGGCACCAGCCGCATCGATAACATCGGCCAGATAGACCGCGGTTATCAGGATATTGACGGACGTCTGAACGCCCTTGGAGCCAAGATAACCAGAATAGAGTGATATGATAGAGCAGAGCGAGGTACAGAGAATAGGCACGATCGTCAAACCGCACGGAGTGGGCGGCGAGATGGCCGTGAGCGTACCGGCCGCTCTTGACTGGACCGATGATCTGGATTGCCTGGTCTGCTCCATGGACGGCATACTGGTGCCCTTCTGGGTGGAGTCACTCCGTGAAAAGAGCCGCACCACGCTGCTTGTCAAGTTCGAGGATGTGGATACGGTCGAGCAGACCCAGCGTTTCATGGGAGTGACCGTATACATGCCGCTCCGTTTTGTGGCCCAGAGCTCGGAGGATGAGCTGGAGTGGGGCTGCTTCCTGGACTGGAAGGTGGTGGATGCCGCCGCCGGAATGCTGGGAACCATACACACCGTGGATGACAGCACGCCTAACATACTGTTCCTGGTACGTGACGGCGAGCGTGAGCGCATTATCCCGGCCAACGAGGAATGGATAACAGGTGTGGACCGCAAGAACCGTACCCTTAAATATGAACTCCCCGAGGGGTTAGCCGAACTGTGATATGAAAAGTATCCGTCAGAAACGCAAAGCCGTGGGCCGCAAGAGCCTGTTCCGCAGGTTCGTCTATCTGTACCGCCTGACAGTGGTCAACGAGGACGAGCAGCGCAGGGTATTCAGGATGAAGATATCCCATTTTATCCTGACCACAACCGTGCTTGTAATAGCGCTGCTGGGTGCATGGATAGGCATTGAGATATACCGTAACTCGCCCAAGCAGAGGGGAACCAGCCTTGAGGACTACAGGATCCGCCAGGCTATCGTAAACGAGGCTCTCCGAATAGACTCCCTGGAGCAGGTGTTCGAGATGCAGAACCGTTACATCACCACCCTGCAGGATATCATAGCCGGAACAATAAGGATTGACACCGTATACTCGGTGGACTCACTGGCCCGCCAGCGCAGCGAACTGCTCATGGAGCGTACCGAGCGCGAGGAGAACTTTGTGCGCCAGTATGAGGAGGCCGAGCGCTATAACATTACCTCACAGTCACAGCCTGTGAACGACGTGCTTACCATCAATATGTTCCGTCCTACCGCAGGAATCGTGAACCGCAGCTATAATGCCATGGACTCCCATCTGGGCGTTGACATAGTGGCCAGCCCCAACCAGAGTGTGGTATCGGTGCTGGACGGCACGGTGCTCATGGCCAATTATACATCGGACATGGGTTATACCATCTGCGTTGTGCATCCTGGTGAGCTTATTTCGGTCTACAAGCACTGCGAGTCGCTGCTCAAGAAGGCGGGCGACCGTGTAAAGCAGGGCGATGTGGTGGCACTTGTGGGCAGCATGACGGGTAATTCTCTGCAGAGCTCACATCTTCATTTTGAACTGTGGTATCAGGGCCAGCCCCTTGATCCCGAAAAATATATTCTCTTTCAGTGAAACAGATAGCGATATTGGGTTCGACAGGTTCCATAGGAAAGCAGGCGCTTGACGTCATTGCTTCCCATCCTGACGAATATGAAGTATATGCACTTACCGCCAACAACAGCGTGGATCTGCTCATTGAGCAGGCGCTCAGGTTCAAGCCCGAGGCGGTGGTGATAGCCAATGAACAGCACTACCCCAAACTCAAGGAGGCACTCTCCGGACAGCCTGTCAAGGTTTATGCGGGTGCCGATGCCATCAACCAGATTGTCACTGCCCAGCCTATTGACATTGTGCTGGCGTCCATGGTGGGATTCGCAGGACTCTGCCCCACTATCGAGGCCATCAAGGCAGGCAAGGTGATAGCTCTGGCCAATAAGGAGACCATGGTGGTGGCCGGCGAGCTGGTGACATCATTGGCCCTCCAGTACAAGACACCCATACTCCCCGTGGATTCGGAGCACTCGGCCATATTCCAGTGCCTGAGCGGCGAGATGGACAACCCGGTCGAGAAGATACTGCTTACCGCAAGCGGCGGCCCGTTCCGTACGCTGGGCAAGGATCAGCTCTCCATAGTAACCAAGGCCCAGGCTCTAAAGCATCCCAACTGGGATATGGGTGCCAAGATCACCATCGACTCGGCATCCATGATGAACAAGGGTTTCGAGGTTATCGAGGCCAAGTGGCTCTTTGGCGTACCGTATGACAAGATACAGGTGGTGGTACACCCGCAGTCTGTCATACACTCCATGGTACAGTTTGCCGACGGCGCCATCAAGGCACAGTTGGGAGCCCCCGACATGCGACTGCCCATACAGTATGCGTTCTCCTATCCGCGCCGCCTCAAGGCCGATTTCCCCAGGGTGGACTTTACCACCATGCACATGCTGTCGTTCGAGGAGCCCGATACGGATCGTTTCCGCAACCTGGCTCTGGCCTACCTGGCCATCGAGCGCGGCGGTAACATGCCGTGTATCCTGAATGCCGCCAACGAGGTCTGCGTGGCCGCTTTCCTGCATGACAGGATAGGATTCCTGCAGATGAGCGACGTCATTGCCGAGACCATGGAGCGCGTACCGTTCCGCAGCAAGTCAACACTTCAAGAGTATATAGAAACCGATGCCGAGTCACGTCGCGTGGCAGCATCACTTATAAAAAACTGATTAATTAAACCGTTATGTCAACATTCTGGATCAAAGCAATCCAATTAGTCCTTGCGCTTACCATCCTTGTCGTATTCCATGAATTCGGACACTTCTTGTTTTCACGCCTTTTCGGTGTCAGGGTGGATAAATTCTATGCGTTCTTCAATCCCCGCTTCTCGCTTGTCAGGATCAAGAGAGTGGACGGAAAGATCAGAGTAAAGTTCTTCAGTCCCAATGTCCCCGACAGCTATGAGGAGGAGAAACACTATAATTTTGAGGGTAAAGAGGAGATTACATACAAACCTATAGACATTGATTCGCTCCCCGAGGGCGACTGGCGCCGTTCACCCGAGAACACCGAGTTCGGTGTGGGCTGGGTGCCGTTCGGCGGTTATTGCAAGATTGCCGGAATGATAGACGAATCCATGGATGTGGCAGCCATGCAGCAGGAGGCCAAGCCTTGGGAGTTCCGTACCAAACCGGCATGGCAGCGTCTGCTTATCATGGTGGGAGGTGTGCTCTTCAACCTTATCCTGGCATTCTTTGTATACTCCATGGTGCTCTGCAAGTGGGGTGACAGCTATATCCCCGCCCAGGGTCTCAAGTACGGCATGGAGTTCAATGAGCATGCCGAGTCACTGGGCTTCCGTGACGGTGACGTTATCATTGCCACCGACGGCAAAGCAACCCGTGAGTTTGACGTAGACCTGTACCGCGCCATTGCCAAGGCCAGTAAGGTAACTGTGCTGCGTAACGGACAGGAGATAACTCTGGATATGCCGGAAGAACTGTCATTGTTTGACTTTACACGCACCGTTCCGTTCGTATCCATTCTGAGCCCCATGACGATAGACAGCGTCATAAGCCAGGGCGAAGTGTCGGGAGCAGCTGCCGCAGGCCTTCTGGCCGGTGACACCATCCTGACCGTGAACGGACAGAGCGCATGTACGTGGACATCGTTCAAGGCCATACTGTCCGATCTGCGCACCCGTGCACAGGATTCATACGTGAGTCACGACCTGCAGATGGTTATCGGCCGTCCGGGTGCAGGACGTGATACAGTCATGGTTACCGCCGATTCAGGTTTCCGCATAGGTATCATACATCTGACCGATGAGTACAAGCCTGTAGAACTTGAATACGGATTCCTGAGTTCCATCCCTGCCGGTATCGGTTACGGATGGAACACTCTGAAGGGTTATGTAGGTGATTTCCGATATGTGTTCACCAAGGAGGGCGCCAAGAGCCTGGGCGGATTCGGAACCATCGGAAGCATATTCCCCGACCGTTGGAACTGGCATGACTTCTGGCTCATGACGGCATTCCTCTCCATCATCCTGGCCTTCATGAACATTCTTCCCATACCTGCTCTTGACGGCGGCTACGTGCTGTTCCTGCTCGTAGAGGTGGTAACAGGCAGAAAACCGGGTGACAAATTCCTTGAAGTGGCTAACACCATTGGCATGATCATACTCTTCGGATTGCTCATATTCGCTAACCTTAACGATGTAATTAGACTGTTCTGATGGTACACAAGCCCCGCGAAACATTCGGCAGCCGCATGGGCATGCTTCTGGCTATGGCAGGATCCGCCATCGGCCTGGGTAATATCTGGCGTTTCCCCTACATGATGGGAAAGAACGGCGGGGCCGCATTCATACTTCTGTATGTCATCATGCTGGTTGTGCTCTGTCTGCCCGTAATGGTATCGGAGTACCTGATAGGCCGACGCGGTGCATCCAATCCGTTCAGCAGTTTTGACCGTCTGGCTCCCGGCTCCAAATGGCGCTGGATAGGTTTTCTGGCCGTGTTGGCATCGGCCTGCATCCTCTCTTTCTACTGCGTTGTGGGAGGCTGGTCAGTCAAGTATCTGGCCGACTCATGCATCCTGGCTTTCTCAGACGCTCAGGGTGACTATGCGCTCAGTTTCAGCTCATTCATAAGCAACCCGTGGAAACCTCTGGCCTATACCCTCATTTTCCTGGGGCTGACTGGAGCAATCATAGTCTTTGGTGTGCGCAAGGGCATTGAGCGAATGTCAAAGGTCATGATCTCCATGCTGTTTGTCATCATTGTGATGGTGGTAGTCCGCTCGCTTACCCTGCCGGGTGCCATGGACGGCGTCAAGTATATGTTCGTACCTGATTTCAGCAAGGTTACGGCCGATACCTGTATCGCGGCTATGGGACAGGCCTTCTTCTCGCTCAGCATAGGCTGCGGAACCATTCTGACTTATGCATCGTACGTAAAGAAGGATGAGAATATTCTGGCGTCATCGGCCTGGATATCATTCTTTGATACTACGTTTGCCATAATTGCCGGTCTGGCCATTATTCCGGCTGTTTATGCCATCGCCTACATGAATGGCGTTGAGCCCGATGTAAGCGCGGGTCCCGGTCTGGTATTCATTACGCTTCCGGGTGTGTTCAGTCAGATGCCTCTGGGTAATGTTGCTGCCATACTGTTCTTCCTGGCTCTTCTGCTGGCTGCCGTGACATCGGCCATATCACTTATGGAGGTTGTAGTGGCATTCATCATTGAGGAGATGCACCGCTCACGAAAGAGGGCTGTGGCCCTTTGCTTTGTTATCTGCGGTGTGGTGGGAGCGTTCTGCTCACTCTCTTTCGGACCGCTTTCAGAGTTCAAACTGTTCGGACTGAGTTTGTTTGATTTCTTTGACTACATCACATCCAACATAATGCTTCCTATCGGAGGCCTGCTGCTGGCTGTCTTTGCCGGCTGGCGTCTGAGACGTGCCAACTTCCTGGATGAACTGACCAACAGCGGAAAACTCAGGATTCCCCGCTGGCTCAGTCTTACAATCTACTATCTGGTAAAGTTGGTGGCTCCGATAGGAATCCTACTTATCTTCCTGAACACCTTCTTCAGATAAGTCTTGTGTCATCCTTGAGCGGATGAACTTGAGGTGGCGGTCAGCCTCCTCACGAGCTTTCTTGTGCTCATCCAGGGTCGACAGTACAAGTGACAACTCGTACAGTTTGGCAATGGCATAGCGGTCATCCTTGGTCATCTTGAGATTGCGGTATACGGGACGGCTGCTGTCGGGACCGGTCTTGCGGTACAGGGTGTATGTGATGTTTGCGTCCTTGTTGGCACTGATGAAAGCTGCGGCGCCTCCGTCATTGCCGTTAATGAAGCTGAGCCACTCGTAGCATACGTCCAGATCCTTGAACTCATGACGGTCGTTTGACTCGGGGGTGTCCACATACAGGTCACCCACGCTCAGCTTGAGCCAGTCGTGATGTATGTATGAACTGCCGCGGTAGCTTGAAATGAGAGTCATGCGTCCCAGCTCGTCCACCTGGGCACGTATGTATGTGCGGTCGGTGTTGCGGGTTGGATCCTGGCTCTTTATGGTGTACAGGCCCAGGTCCTGATACTGCTCATCCTTCTGGAACGCGTATCCGGCCTTTATCTGGTCAAAGGCTGCCTGAGCTACGGTAATCATGCTGTCCTCATACTCAATGGCACGCATCTGCTCGGCCTCCTCGACCTGCTGCATAAGCTTGATGCCCTGCTTGCGGGCCTCGAAAGCTTTGGGGTAGAGTATGCGTATGCTGTCAATCTCCTGCTTGGCAACATTGTAATTGCCAATGCTGAATGCCTCCTTGGCGTTATCCAGATGGCGTCCAGCCAGTTTCTCCACATTATCTGCGCAACCGCATAGTGCAGCGCATACAGCCAGTAATGCAATGGTCTTTTTCATATTATCGATTGTCTTTTACGGTGCAAAAGTAATAAAAAAACGAGTCCGCAGTGGACTCGTTTATGTTACGGTAATGCTTGGTATGTAAACGTTTGCTACCTAACCAGATATTTCCTTCCGTTATGGATGTAGAATCCCTTTTGTGACTTTGAATCCAGAATCTGTCCTTTCAGATTATAGATCAGTCCATCTTTCTCTTTAGCCTCAATCCTCTTGGTTCCGGTAGTGTTAACTGATGAGCCTCTGGCTATTGAATACCTTACAAAACCCTTTTGAGACTCCACGACCTGGGCACTGTTATTGAAGTATATGTTATACTGTGATGCATTGCAGCCTTCAATCTCAATGCTGAACGGCTGGGAGTAGAACAACTTGGTGGAGTCCTCGTAGTCTATCTCAAATGAAAGGTAGATACATTGGTCAGTAACAACATAATTAAGACAGTTCTCTCTTGCTCCGCTACCCACGAAGGTGCCCTGTGCAGTGAACTTACCGTCATTTGTAAGGGTAAAGTCTACGTCCTGCCATACACTTTCATTTACAGGAGAAAACTTCTTGTTGCCGGTCTTAATGCTTCCGTTCTGCGTTACGGTTATCTGGCACTGTCGTCTTATACTTCCGTCTTTTGATTCAGCAGCGGCATAGGCCTGTCCGGCTCTTACTGCGGTAACCAGACCGTTCTCATCAACCAGTGCTACAGGATTATCCATAAAACTCTGAGATGAAAACCATCTTACATCTGCATTGGCCGGACTTACATACAGTTGGAAGCTTTCGCCAATATTCAGGGTAATACTTTGTTTTGTCAAAGTAAAATCTTCAACCTGCGTTGTGTCACGCGGTTCAATTCCATAAGCTGTCAAGCTTACAGTCATAAGCACTAATGCTAAGGTTGCAGTCTTTTTCATAATCCTTTTCGTTTAATTGTTCATGTTGCTTGTCAATGCCTGAATGTCCAGGTCAAATCCAAAGGCAAATATATATGGCTAAAACAACAATGACAGCAAAAGATACGGGACAAAAACGGGACAATTTCGGGACATAAGCTTCCCGCTAAACCATCTTACTCCGCAAGAATCATTCTTTTTGTGTCAATAATCTCTCCATCAGTAACCAATGAATACAGGTAGATGCCGGGAATCAGTCCATTGCTTTCTACAATTATCTGAACGTCTCCTCTGTCACTGATAGATCTGGATTGTATTTGATGTCCATTATAATCATACAGGTATAATGATGCATCGGCAACGCTTTGAGGAATAACACATTTGATAATGCTCCTTTCACGGAAAGGATTGGGCGTGTTCTGCAACAAAACGGCTTTGTCTGGCGTTGTTCTGCCTGACACTCTTGTGGTCGTCTTCAAGGCCTCCATCTCCTTGTTGGTCTCTTCCAGTTCTTTTTTGAGTTCCTGAATGGACTGGATAAGGAGAGGAATCATCTCAACATAGTTTATAGAGTAGTATCCTTCCTGATTCTCTGTTACCAGATTGGGATAGATTTCCTTTATCTCCTGTCCGGTCAGACCAAAATGATCATTTTGCAGAATACCGGAGTCATCATTGTAGTAACTCTGAGGGTCAGATTCATCTCCTCCGTCAACATTAAACTGTTTCAGGTTGTATCGGTATACGTTAATCTGCATCATATTATCCAGACTGCTTTCATCCACAAGCTCCATTTCCTGATTCAGCCTGGAATCGGCCAACGTATTATAAACTGATGCATATACGGCGTCAGTGGCCTTAAGGTCTCCATGGAATAGACCGGCATACTTGCCTCCTGTGTTGAATCCTTCATCATAACTGGACGAGCCATAGATTCCGGTTCCTCCCTGTTGGCCGGACAGGATTCCGCTCACACCAAAATTCCATCCTGATGAAGCATTTCCGGCAACGCTGTAAACGCCATAATTGCGTTCTTTGTCTGCGTCTTCACTTAAACTGAAAAATGCTTTCTGGATGGATTGTTCATCACTTGAAAGTTCATAATCAAAATAACCTACCCACCAGTTTCCGAATGCATTGACATATAAGTTATATGAATTATAAAGCAGAAGGGAAGCGATATCAATCTGAATACCTGTTGATTCTATCTCAAAGTTTTTATTTATAACCGCAAGGTCTGTTGAATCATTGGTTATGATGACGCTTGAGACTGTGCTTGCGGGAAACTGCACATAGAGTATATTATCTTCATAAAATGCCATAGGCGAGTAGACGCTCGTCCTTAATGGGGCTTTGGCGCTGCCACCACCTCCGGCTCCGGTGGGCACACTCTTTACAAGGGGTATATATCTCTTTGCGCCGGCTGCCAGAGTAAGTGATAACATCAAAATCAATAACACAGTCTTGTTTCTCATAATCGAATACGGTTTTAATTCTAAACAAACAATTCTATAAAGTCTTTTCCGGTTTTCTCTGCCAGTCTCAACTTGCGTTTCCTCACACCGCTTTCAGATATATTTATGAATGCAGAAATGAATTTATTACTGAATTTCATGCCGGAAAGAATGCAGATGACAATGTCTTCACGCCCCAGGTTCTCTATCTCAATGTTCATATCCAATATGATGTCTATGAAAGACTCCGATATCTGGTCTATTACAGAGTTCCTTTCTTCTATGCTGAACGTAAGGTCGTTATTGAGTAACTTTGATGACAGTAACGTGTAGGCATCAGTCTCCCGGAACAGATTCTTACACTCCTCAAGTTCCTCTTTATACATATCCAGAATCTTGTCTCTTGGCAACCTCTGGTCATTGAACCCGGAGTCAAGCATGTGCGCTTTCATTATTTCTATGCTGTTGTTGCGGGCTATATCACGTTGCCTGATCTGTCTCCGGGCCATTCGTATCCTTCTATGTGACATATATAGCAAGTATGACAAAATGAGGATAGTCAGGATGGATATATTTATAATAATGAGACGTCTGTTCCTGTAATCGGCTTCATTATCCATCAACATGATGTTGTGGTTACGGATAACCTCCTGGGTGGCAATGTCTTTGCGCAGGTCATATATGGAATCGATGAGTTCATCATGCAATTCCAGGTATTCACGAGCCTCGTCCTGATTACCCATAATCACTGACAGTACTGCCAGCTTGCCGCTATTGTCACATACTGTATACAACTCGCTAGGACACTCCATGGATTTTATATAGTAAGTGTAGGCCGAATCATACTGATTTGTCTCATAGAATATGTCAGCCTTTACGCTGTAGCCTATACCGGATTCGGCCGGATCCTTGAGTTCCCAGAGATATCGGTCAATGTAATACATAGCCTTGTCATAATCCTTATATCCATGCAACTGAATCTTGGCCAGATTCATGTAGCATTGGCGGCTGCGTAGACTTGATGCGAGCGGGTCCTTAATAATGATATTGAATAGAGAGTCCGCAGTAGTATAATCGGCCTGGTAGAGAGAGTTCAGGGCTATAAGATATCTTGCATTTGTGGTAAGTACACTCTCATGTAACCGCAGAGAGTTCTTGAGACACCATATGAGGTTATCCAAGGATTCGTCAAACATCATCTGGTTCAGATAGTGCTGTCCCAGATTCTGTTCTGTAAGCGCATAATAACGTACCAGAGTGTCAGGAAACAGAGACTTAGCCTTTAGATATGCATTGATCGCTTCAGGGTCATTGCCCATATCCGAGTATACACAGCCAAGTGAGTACCAGGCCATGGCAGCATGATAATCTCTTTTTTTTGTTCCATAATACTCAGTAGCCGTAAGAATCAGACTGTCATCCTGAGCTATGACATTATTCTTGTAATCAGCCTGTGTCTTGAGTATTGCATATAAAGCTCTGTCTTTCCTGCTGCCGGACAATGGAATGGTGCTGAGCATGGAATCTGCAGCCACAACATCAGTCTCCAGCAGTTGCTCTATATCCTGCAAACTGTTGTATACAGCATTATCTCCGCATGCTGATACAAGCGTCAAAGATATTACTATGGAGATTATTCTCTTCATTTGAACAGTTTCTTTTCAGTCTTTACGCTGCCTCAATTAATGAATCTTCATAAACTACTCTGCAAAGGTTATTTCTTGGACTTGTTTGGGAAATCCAACTAATCTCAATATTTGAATCAGTTAATCTGTTCAACAACGATGTAATGTAATCTTGTGAAATTGTCGAATCTTTTTCTACGAATAGCCTGTTCTTTGCTTTTACAAAATATTTTACTTTTGATGGGCCATATTTTAAACAATATTCAGTATTGGGCTGATCCTGCCCAAGTGCACAGACATTAAAAGACAGCAGTGCCAATAATAATGCCATCTTTATTGTTGAAGAATGAATAATACTCATAGCCTTTTCCTTTTAAGATCAAACTTTTTATACGCAATGTTATTCCTACTGGAACAAATGTACTTGTTTTTTATTTATCTTATATGTCTATTGTTTACTAGATCATTATAAGGCGAATATAGAAGCAGTTGTCCCACATGCAAAATTTGAAATGGGACAAAAACGGGACAAAAACGGGACATTCTTGTCCCGATGTCTTTTCTGATTTGCTTTTCTTCTGTCTGTTTGCACACATTAAGTGATGCTTGCACTATCTTTGCACACCGAAATGAAAATATACAGCGACAGGGAACTTGCAGAACTGCTTGACCGTAAGGAGTTCAGGCTGCTGTCTCAGACTGCTGATAGTCTGGGACTTGAGTGCTATGTGGTGGGCGGATATGTTCGTGACCTGTTTCTGGAGCGTCCCAGCAAGGATATTGATGTGGTGGTTGTGGGCAGCGGCCTTGAGATGGCCAAGGCTTACGGCAAGGCATTGGGACGCGGAGCACACGTGAGCCTTTTCAAGAACTTTGGTACGGCTCAGGTCAAGAAAGGAGACCTTGAGGTGGAATTTGTAGGTGCACGCAAGGAGTCTTATCACCGTGAGTCACGCAATCCCATTGTTGAGGACGGAACCCTTGAGGATGACCAGAACCGCCGTGACTTTACCATAAACGCCATGGCGATATGCCTCAATGCAGAGCGTTTTGGTGAACTGGTTGATCCGTTTGGCGGCATTAATGACCTGCAGGACCGCATTATCCGTACTCCGCTTGATCCTGAGATCACATTCAGTGACGACCCCCTGCGCATGATGCGCTGCATAAGGTTTGCCACGCAACTCAATTTCTATATAGAGGACAACACGTTCAGCTCTCTAGAGAAGAACCGCGAACGCATTAAGATCATCTCCAAGGAGCGCATATCCGAGGAGCTCAACAAGATATTGCTTGCACCCATACCCTCCAAGGGATTCATCGACCTGGACCGATGCGGCCTGCTGGAACTCATATTCCCCGAACTCACTGCCCTGCAGGGAGTGGAGACTGTCAATGGACGCGGTCACAAGGATGTGTTTCTGCATACACTGGAGGTGCTTGACAACGTGGCCCGTAACGGCGGAGACCTGTGGCTGCGCTGGGCCGCCCTGTTGCATGACATAGGCAAACCCCGCACCAAGAAGTGGGAACCCGCCCATGGCTGGACATTCTACAACCACAACTATGTGGGCATGAAGATGATTCCCGGCATATTCGAGCGCATGAAGCTGCCCAAGAACGAGAAGATGAAATACGTGCAGAAAATGGTTGAGCTGCACATGCGCCCCATAGCTATAGTAGATGATGAGGTTACGGACTCTGCCGTACGCCGTCTGCTGTTTGACGCCGGCGATGACATTGATGACCTTATGACCCTTTGCGAGGCCGATATAACCTCCAAGAACGAGCAGAAGAAACAGCGTCATCTGGAGAACTTCAAACTGGTACGCCAAAAGATGGTGGACCTTGAGGAGCGTGACCGTATACGCAATTTCCAGCCTCCTGTGGACGGTTTGGAGATAATGCAGACCTTCGGTCTGAGTCCTACTGCCATAGTGGGCGAGCTCAAGGCGGCTATCAAGGATGCCATACTGGACGGCGTCATTCCCAACGAGCACGATGCCGCGTTCCGCTTCCTGCTGGACGAGGCCCGCAAGCGTGGTCTTGAGCCCAAATAACCCCAAAAACCTGTTGCGTATGAGTAAGCGTCACCTTTTTCCTGTAGCATGCATTCTTGCAGCAATGGTATTTACGGTATCATGTAACCGCAAAGCCGTGTTCGGCAAATCGCCCGTGAGCAAGCTAATCGATGCCATGACACTTCAGGATAAAGTGAATCTGCTCGTATATACGCAGGGTTCCGGCCAGACATATCCCATATCCCGTTTGGGCATTCCGTCCGTAGAGGTATCGGCCTGTGCTGCCGGGAAGGAGTACAATGTCAATTCCTTGGCCCAAAGCTGGAATCTGCAGCTTGTCCGTGAGTCCGGTGTCTCAACGGGAGCCCGCATGAGAAGCGGCGGTACAGACCTGCTGCTCATTGAGGAACCGGACATTGAAAATCCTGTTATCAAAGGCCGCATGACAGCCGCCCTGGTTGAGGGAGTGCAGTCCAACGGATTGGGTGCCGCTCTGAGTGTGAATACCATTGATGACAAAGGCTTCGAAGTTACTCTGCGTGAGTCACAGCCGCGGGCCGTCATTGTCAGCTGCGCCGCTCCGGACCTGATAGCTGCCACCGACAGCATACTGCGCAGTGAGTGGGGCTTTGAAGGCGTCATTATGATGGGCTGTCCGGGTGACAGTGCGGTTAACTATGTACAAAGCATTGCCGAGGCTGTCCAAAACGGATTGTTGGACGCCGCAGTCATCGACTATAACGTGGAGAGAATGCTGGATCTTATTGCCGGCTCACCCCGTATGCAGTCCGATGACCAACGCAACGTTCCCGTTCAGGAACCTGATGCCGACATGCTGCGCAGCGGTATAGCCGAGGGCATGGTGCTGCTCAAGAACAACGGAATCCTGCCCTTGGGCCGAAACTTCAATATGATTGCCCTTTACGGTGTAAACTCATACGATATGTATGCCCAGGCCCTCAAAGATGCCGGCTTCAAACTTGAGCCGTCGGTGTACACAGCCTACAGCAAATACTCCAAGGAACCGGTCGTTCCTTCTACGCTGGTACGCAAGCCGTATCAGTTCCGTGCCGATGCCATAGCGAGCCATCTGGCCATAATAACACTGGGTCGTGCCGATGCAAATGATTATCTGCTTACGGATGCCGAGAAGGAATTAATCAAGGATGTATGTGACGCCTTCCACTCCAAGAACAAAAAGGTGGTTGTACTGCTCAACACCGACAGCCCCATCGGGACCGCAAGCTGGAAGTCGCAGCCTGATGCCATCCTGCTGGCAGGAAAGCCCGGACAGTTGACAGGCAGTGCCGTTACCGATATTCTGAACGGCCGCGTAAACACATCGGGCAAACTGATTGAGACTTACCTTGACGATAACATATCGGGTAACTCCCGACAGATATCATACCCGTTCGGATACGGCCTGAGCTACACATCCTTTATCTATAGCGAACCGCAGGTTGAGTTCCAGGCAGGGACGGTCAATCTTTCCGTAACTGTAACCAATACCGGAGTCGTACCAGGAAAGGATATTGTACAACTCTATCTTGAAAGGCCGGGAAGCCGTTTGGCCAATCAGACCCGCGAACTCCGGTCATATGCCAAAACCTCCATGCTTCAGCCCGGTGAGAGCCAGATCCTTGAGTTTGTTCTCCCGGAGTATGACCTGAACGTACAGGGTGAATACAAGGCCGATTTCTCGGCCTCATCACAGGACACCCGTTGCAAGACATCTTTCTCTATCTCACTGGAATGACCGTTGACGGGTAATTGCATTACCTGGTCAGAGTGAACTTCAATGTCATGCCGGCATCGTGAGTGCTGGTGGGGTAGGATGATGTTGATACCAGCGGGAAGTTGCTCTGGAAATCATAGTAGAAGTTGAGCGTCAGCATGCGGCTGTAGGTGTAGTCGGCCTGGAACGAGAACTTGATGGCGCGGTTGCCGCTGGTGGCCTGGGTCATATCCTCGCGCAGGTTGCGGCACAGGGCGTTCTGGTTGCGCAGCGAGAAGTCGGCGCTCAGGTTCAGGTCGTTGCTTACCCTGTTGCGTCCGCTTCCAGGCTGGGCTCCGAACAGCTTGACTCCCGTAATCTTGTAGCCGGCACCTGCGGTAATGTCATCGGACGTGGTCTCAACAACCTGGACGGCAGTGGTACTCAGTGTGAGCACGCGTGTCTTTCGGTATTCCAGACGGGCCGATACGTCATTGAGGAACGTCATGTTGACGCCGCAAAGAGGTGAGAATGACTCGTTGATGGATACCGAACCGATATTGAACATGCTGCTGGGTATGGGGTTGCCGGTGGAGACATCCTCTATGAATCCGCGTCCGTTCATGTACTCCATATAACTGTTGAAGGTGTTGAAGCTGCCCACCGAGTAGACGCTCTTGTAGGCGTGTGTCAGGTTGAAGCTCTTGAAGTACTTCTTGAAGAACGGCAGCTTGCTCAGACCGCTGTATGTGAATGACCAGTTGGGCAGTATGCTAAGCATGTCGGGGAACAGGTCCAGGGTTGCCTTCTTGGCGTCACGTCCGGTATAGGCCGCCAGGAAGGCGGGTATAAGTACGTCCGATGAGTACATGTCCACGCCGCCGTTGGCGCTGTTGTAAGCCTGTCCTGCCAGTGACGAGGCTGCAGGATAGCGTGCACCCTGATACTGTGCCTCTATGCGGTCACGGAATGTGGGCAGACTGCTGATAAAGCGGTCAAAGGCGCGTGAGCGGTAGTTATTGCTTGACGAGTGGCTCTCAAACGCACTTCCTATGGTGATGACGGTCATGCTGAAGTTACCTCCGCGCGTGCGCGGCATGCCCGCGTACATATATTGTATACGGTTGTTGTCCGATTTGCTCCAGCTGGCGTTGGCATCGATTCTCAAGTCGGCGAAAGGCTCTATGGTCATCTTGACCTGCAGATCCTGTGTGGCGGTGGAGGCTGCGGTGTGGGCTATGCTGTCGCCTGTGAGCAGCCAGCCGTTATCGATGGCGCGGTACAGGTAGTTGTCACCGGTAAGTCCGAATGCAAAGTCCAGACCCGGAGCCAACAGGCCGGCGCTGCTGTTCTGACCCAGCATCTGCGAGTTGGGCATGAATCCGGGCAGTGACATTGAGTAGTCGTTGCGGTAGGTGACAGAGATGTTACGCACCATCATGAGAGCACGGAGTCCCATATCCATTCCTTCACGCATGTTGAACCTGTTTCTCCTTACCGGCATATCGGGATCCTGTATGGCCTTAATCACTACGTCCATGGTGTCCTTTACCTTGATAAGCACGCTGTCGGCGCTCAGCTTCCTGTATTTGAGCTTGACGCTCTTGCCGTCCTTGGTGGTGGCGGTAATGAGCGGGTTGAGCGTACCCAACTGGTGCAGTATGACGTTGCGCTTACCCGGTATAAGGGTCATCTCCTGCTGGAACCTCTTGTTACGGTTCACTGCGTATGCGTTGGCGGCAGTGCTGTTGGTGGAGTACCTGTTGTTGATCCTGTGCAGATAGGTCACCTTGTTGTACATGTTGAGCAGGTTGAACCTTCCGTTGAGTGAAACGGAGCGTCTGTTGGATATAATGTTACCGTAGGATACGCCGCCGGCATAGGTGGTTCCGCGGTTCCATGAATAGCTGGAGTTGAAGCTGGCATCGGCCGTCATCCAGTCAAACACGGGTATCTTGTTGATGGGTATGTTATAGGATGCGTTGAAGGACTGGCTGTAGTCAAGCGGACGTCCCATATTCATGAGGCTGGTCTTGACGGAGTCTTTCCAGAACTGGTACTCATCGGGATAGAGATCCTTGTTCACAACGGTGTAGGGTTCCTCCACCTCGGCTCTGGTGCGTGCAGTCAGTGACAGCTTGAGCAGTTGGAACGGATCCCAGCGTATGGAGAGGTCGCGGTTCCAGTAGAACTGCTGCGAGAATGTTACGGGAATGCCGTCCGATCCCTCCAGGTCACGTTCCTGAAGCTCGTGGTAGCTGCGCTGAAGGCTTGTGTTGAACGAGAAGCTCTGGGGCAGGAAACTTATCCTGGTGTCCTTGACAATGCTGAACCATCGGCCCTCGATGGGTATGGATGCAAAGGGAGTCCATCCCTTTAACGAGGGTGAATAGCTGTAGTCAAGTGCTGCTCTCCAGTTCTCGTCATGCTCGTACTCAATGGTGCTGTTGCTTCTGTCGGTTACGCTCTGCGAATAGCTGAACGAGAAGTTGGCAGGGTCATAAGGCATAGGATTCTCACTGCTTATGTTGACCTTGGCGTTGGAGACACTGAAGTTATGGCTCTCCCTGATATCCTGCGATATGCTCTGTATGGAGTCACGTGCATGTCCCTCGGGGTATGACTCTATCACATCGTCCAGAATAAGGTCGGTATCATACGGACTGTACTTGGGCGACGTCTTCTCTTTGGTGTAGGAGTAGTAGACAGGTATGGATATCTTGGACTTCTCGGGCAGGAAACGTCCTACGTTGGTGCTGGTGGTTATGGAGTATTTGTAGTAGTCATCGGTCTTACGGTCCTTGATGCTCTGCTCCAGTCCTCCGTAACCGGCAGTGCTCATCTGACCTGACAGGTCTACCGATGCCAGGTCGGACAGCTTGAGTCCCAGGGTGCTGTGGGCTGCCATTCCACCCTTGCTCTCGTAACCTACCAGACGAAGCTCGTTGACCCATACCTCGGCACTCTTGGCGCTCATGGAGTTGTTGCGCACACCTATCATTATGGCGCGTACATTGCCTATGGATGGGTTACCCACAACACTTATCCTGTTCTCGGGATGGCCCGGGTCATACTCGCTGTAGACCGATGTACCGTTAATGGCACCCAGGTTCTTCTGTATGTTGCGGTTGTTCTTGACCTGTGTCAGTATGTCAAAGTCAATATCCAGCATGTTCTCCAGCGGCCACACCAGACGGCGGTCGCTCTCGTTGGTACCGCTGTAATGGCCGGCGGGGGTGAGGTCCAGCGGAATCTCATACTCGTAGTAGTTGCCCGAGTAGTCCGATCCCAGACGTATGAATACCGATATGTCACCGTCCCTGAGCGATCCGTCATCGGGCACCACGGCCTCGGCGTGGCTGAACATCTGTATGCGCTGGTACTTGCGCAGGTCAAGCGAGCTCTTCTTGTAGATACCGCGTGCCTCGCCGGCACCCAGTCCGAGCACTCTCAGGCTCATGGCCTGCTCGTTGTCCTGAACCAGCTGAACCTGTGTGGGGTCGAGTATACGTGTCACGCCGGGAGGAACCACGTAGTTCACGGGGGCGCGGTCGCCGTTCTCCTCGATGTTGACCGATGTGGCCGAGAACTTGCCCGATATGGAGGGAGTGCGGTTGGTGGCACTGTATATGGGCTGCTCGTAGTTACGCCACTGGCTGGTCATGAGCTCCAGGGAACCGAATCGTACATGAACCTCCTCGCTGAATCCGGTCAGGTATATGCGCATGAACCTTATTGAACTGAAGTCGCGTATGCCGCCCTCGGCCTTCTCAAAGTCGGTCACGGGCACGCGGAAGCAGTACCAGTTCACGGTCTCGGTGTTGCCGTTGCGCAGTTTGACCTTGACCTCACGCTTATCGGATATATAGTTGCGGCCTATTTCCAGGTCGGCGGGACGAAGTGATATGCGGTACTGGAAGAACTTCTCGTACTCATCCATGGTATAGTCGCCGTTGGCATCCTCCACATCGGGGGTGGTGCGGGCCGACTGGTCATAACGGCTGCCGCTCTCGGCCGAGTTGGGCGAGTTGCCCTCGGTGCCGTTGTACCTGCGGTAGCGGTCCAGCACGGACATGTGTACATCGTCGTAGTCCGATCCGCGATAGTAGTGGTAGTTGTCGGCTGCGGGGTCGTCATAGAATGTCTTGAACACCTCGGGCCTCAATATGCCGCGTATCTGGTTCAGGTAGGCTGCGTAGGCGGGCCATGTGCGCTCCTCGTCCGATGACAGTCCGTTCAGACCCACATCCTGACGGTCGCGGCTGTCGGCATTGTTGTTGTCAAATGCATATACCAGGCTCTTTCCGTTGGGGACCTTACCCCATACGGTCTGCGTCCACTTGGCGGAGTCGCCGTCCACGGGCAGTCCGTTCTCATAGAACTTCTTGCCGTCCAGCAGCACGTCCTCGGAGACCTCACCCAGGTTCAGGTACATGTCACCGCCGGCGGCGCTTGGGTTGTATATGAAGGGATCCAGCATCCAGAACTCAATGTACTCAATGTTGGCTGCCTCAAAGTCGGTAGTGGTCAGTCGGCGCATTATACCGCCCCAGTTGCTCTGCGGGTTGGTCAGATGACCGTCGGCATCCAGGGCGGGGTTCAGGTTGTATGGACCGCGCTCATTGGGGTAGTATGCCAGGTTGAGCACCTGCAGGGTGGTGGACTCGCTTGACGTGCTCTCCTTGTTGGGGTAGAGTTCACGCTCGTAGACCTCACGTACATAGTGGTTGGACAGTTGGTCCAGATCGGTCTTGATATGTGAGGGGGTAAGCGGCGAGTTACGTCTGGTAAACAGCGGGTCTATTGTGAACCAGTTTATGAGAGCACGGTTAAAGCCGGACTCCACCTGGCCTGACAGACCGTATCCCGGCATGCCCTTGGGCACTGACGACAGCGACCATGCCGACGGCTGTGATATGGATATGCCGCTCTCGGCTGCCTCAAAGTCGTCTATGTACGATGCCTGTCCCTGTACCTTGTCCGATACCGACGACTGCAGCGCGGCCATCTCGGCCTTGAAATTGATGCTGGACGGCTTGGTGGCTGTCACGAACGGTATCTTGTCCAGTATGTTGGTTATGGCCTGGCTCTCATGTTTCCAGTTTATGTTGAGTCCGTACATGGTGTTGACCAGAGGCTCGTCACCCATGGTCACCTTACTGGTCAGAGGCTTCTCGTTCAGGTGCATGAATGTACCGCCTAACTGCAGGTTGGGGTTGAAGTCATACATCCAGTTCAGTCCGGCCATGGTCTTGCGCTGCATGCTGTACTCGGTGTTGCTCTCCAACTGCACGTTCACGCTGGTGCCGGCATCGATAATACCCTGGTTGATGATGGTCACCGTACCCATGCTGTAGTCCACCGTGTAGTCGGCGTTCTCTATCAGTGTCACACCGCCGGCAGTCACTATCACCGATCCGCGCGGTATGTTGTAGGAGCCCAGCTGTATCACGTTGCTGCCAGATCCCGAGTACTGGCCCATAAGTACGAACTTATCCTTGTCGGCAATACGCTTGGCCACTACGCGTGTGGAGTCATACAACTCCTGGAACACGTACTTGCCTGCTATGGCGTCGTTGTCTATCATCTTGCGCAGATGGCTGCCGAAAGGCTCCACTACGGGGAATATGATCTTACCGTTCTGTGCCTGGACGGTATAGTTGTCAATAAAGTCGAACTTGCCGTTGGGGTGGGGGTTGTTCTTGTCGTCCAGACGGTCCAGGTTCATCATGCGCAGCAGCGGGGTGCTCTTGAGGTCGGCCTCGGGAATATATGACAGGCGGCTTCCGGTGCTGTCGCTGTCGTAGTAGATGCCCAGCTTGAACTGAGCGTTCTGTATGTTGCCCTGCGTGATGGAGTAGATGTTCTTCATCATAAGGTCCCATGTGCCGCTGCCGGGAGAGTTGGAGTTGGATTTAAGCAGCTTGACAATAAGCGTCTGTCCCGCATCGGTATTGTCCGATGAGAACTCACCCACCTGATAGCTCTGTCCGCCATAGGTGTACTCAAAGGCTACAGCCAGCACCTCGTCCGATGAAAGAGCGCTCTTGAGCGATATGTAACCCAGTTCGCTGTTGAGTGTATAGTCCGATGTGGTGAGCTTGCGGGCGTTGGATATCTTCTCATAGTCGGTGCTGCCCTCCAGTATGTTTCCCAGCGTGACAGCCACCTGGTCTATGTCGCGAATAGCCGAGTAGTCGGTGCTGATGCGGCGGTACAGGTCGTTGGCTGCGTTGGCGGGAGCGGGGCCGCCCTGCGGATTCCAGGTGTTGTTGCTGATGTGGTCCGTCTCACCCAGGTCGGTAAAGGCCACTATGTTACGCGGGTTGTCGTAGTTGCTGCGTTTGTTGGTTACCCACACCTCGATTCGGGTAATCTGCACTCCCGATATGATGTTGGGCAGCATGGCCATGTTGGCGTCATAGTTGTCGCGGAAGAAATGGGCCAGGAAGAAGTGACGGTTCTCGTCATAGCTGCTGGCGTCAATCTCAAAGTCCGTTATCTGCTGACCGCCCTGTGAGTTGACCGATGATGATGACGACTCCTTCTGCGAGAGCACCATCTGCAGTTTGAGCTTGCCGAACTGCAGGTCGGTACGTACACCAAAGAGCGATGTTGCACCCTGTATGAGCGACGAGTTGGTGGGAAAACTTATGTTACCGGCCTCCAGGAGTCGGATAATCTCATCCTCCTTGCCCTCGTAGCGCAGCTTGATCATCTTGGCGTCAATATCGAACGTGGCCTCGGTGTTGTAGTTGAGGTTCATGTTGATCTTGTCGCCCACCTTGGCGTTGATGTTCAGGTTTATCTGCTCGTCAAAGTCAAATCCTCCGGTGGTACGGTTCTGGACCGACAGCGAGGGGTTGTCCACCTTGTTGCGGTTGTATCCGAACTTTACGGCGGCCGATCCGCTGGTTCTTACCTGCACTCCGCCCGGTCCGAATATCTTCTCGGCCGGACCCAGGTCGAACTTCATGTTGGTAAAGTCAAAGCGGTCATCGCCCTGGGCTTTCATCTCCTCGGCATACTTGTCCAGGTAGTAGGACTGCATGGAGCGCTGCATGAGCATGCGGTTGTACTCATTTGGCGTCATCACATCGGGCACCTCCAGATAGCTGTCGCCCAGTTTGTAGCCTACCTTGTATGTATTGTCCTCCTCATTGTAGATGACCTCCTCCTTGATGTTCTCGGGATTGGGGAGTGTGCGCTGCTTACCTTGCGCATAAAGCGGGTTAAGGCTCCCGCACATGCAGGAGCCCATGAGCAGCAGTGCTGCAGCAAGGTGCTTTGCTTTAATCATCAGACAGTGGGAAGGTGTTTTGTCAGATGCGTTTCAGAGCTTCACGTATTACGGCCTCCACGGTCAGACCATCCTGTTCCTTGAGAATGCCCTGTACAACCTTCTGTGATGCGGCCTGCGGGAATCCCAGGGTTACGAGTGCTGTCACGGCCTCGGTAGCTACCTGGCCGGTCTGTATGCCTGACTGCAGGTTGAGCGGGGTGTCATCGGACTCGGTCTTGGCAATCTTGTCGTGCAGGTCCACGATGATGCGCTGTGCGGTCTTGGCGCCGATGCCCTTGACCTTCTTGAGCAGCGAGTCATTGCCCGAGCTGATTATGCCTATCAGCTCCTGGGGTGAGAACGACGACAGTATCATACGGGCCGATGCGCCTCCAATGCCCGGTACGGATATGAGCATCAGGAACAGCTCGCGCTCCTGCTTGCCGCTGAATCCGTAAAGTATGTAGGCATCCTCGCGTATGGCTTCGTATACATACAGACGTGTCTCCTCCTTGCCCTGGATGGCCGAATATGTATAGACGGATATGTTCAGATCATAAGCTACACCGCCCTGTGTAAGCAGTACGGCCTGCGTGGGTGTAAGTTCTTCAATCTTTCCCTGAATGAATTCAATCATGATAATTATGCGTTGGTTAAGTATCTGTTGCTAAGAAATAACGTATTCGGCGCGTTATTATTGCACGCACGCGTACACATAAAGCCCTTTTTTCATAACTTCGCGCCCAGAAAACCTTAATATTGAAGACTATGGAAAAGATCAAAGCAGCGATCGTAGGCTATGGAAACATTGGCAAGTACGTGCTTGAGGCACTTGAGACAGCACCTGATTTCGAGGTGGCCGGTATAGTTCGCCGTAACGGCAGCGCAGACTGCCCCAAGGAACTTGACGGTTACAAGATTGTAAAGAATATTTCAGAACTCCCCAAGCCCGATGTGGCCATTTTGTGCGTTCCTTCACGCAAGACCGAGGAGTACGCCAACGAGATTCTTCCGTTGGGTATCAACACGGTTGACAGCTTTGATATACATACTCTCATCCCCGAGACCCGCAAGCGTCTGCAGCAGGTTGCCGCTAAGGCCGGAAAGGTAGCTGTGATATCAGCAGGATGGGATCCGGGTACCGATTCAATCGTACGCGCTCTCATGCAGGCCATGGCTCCCAAGGGTGTAAGCTACACTAACTTCGGCCCCGGTATGTCAATGGGTCACTCAGTAGCCGTTAAGGCCGTTCCCGGTGTAAAGGCTGCCCTCTCCATGACAATCCCTGTAGGCACAGGAATCCATCGCCGTATGGTATATGTTGAGATTCTTGACGGTTACCGCTTTGAGGATGTGGCCGCTGCAATCAAGGCCGATCCCTACTTTGTAAACGACGAGACCCACGTAATGCAGGTGGAGTCGGTCGATGCTCTCAAGGATATGGGACACGGTGTTAACCTGACCCGCAAGGGTGTATCAGGCAAGACCCAGAACCAGCTCTTTGAGTTTGACATGAAGATCAACAATCCCGCACTTACCGGTCAGATCCTGGTATGCGCCGCACGTGCATCTGTCCTGCAGAAGCCCGGTTGCTACACCATGATCGAGATGCCTGTTATCGACTATCTGTACGGTGACAGGGATGATCTGGTAAAGCATCTGGTATGATGCAAGGATAATCATAAACAAAGAACGGCCCGGATCTGCTTCCGGGCCGTTCCTGTTTACGTATGGGGCGTTCAGAATATCACGCTCATTCCTATAAAGAACCCGTCCAGACTGCCGTATCCTGTGCGCAGTGAGCAGGAGTGGAACACGGGGATTGAGCGGCTCAGGACTATGTCGGTAAACACACCGTAATCAAACTTTGCTCCGGTAATCTTGTCCCTGTAGTAGAGCGTGCCGGGCTCAAAGTAGCTGTCGTTATGCTCCAGGCTCTTGCAGTTCCTTATGGTGTGACGGAGTCCTATTCCCAGGTTCATACCCAGTGAGAACCAGCCCCAGCTCAGTCCGCACTCGCCGGCAATCCTGAAGTTGGTGTACTCCTTTTCGGACATGATCTCGTCCACGTATGAGTTCCATCCCACCAGGGATATCTGTTCGCCGGTCTCGTCATCCACGGCCTCGGACGACTCTCCCACAGTGTGGTCGTTGGGGTCCAGACCTATCCTGGCTCCGGCAAAGAAGCGGTTGGTTACGTAGTAGTCAAAATGGAACGAGAACATATGGCGGGTGCCTGCCGTTATTCCGGCCATCATGTCGCCTTTGCTGTGGAACAGTGTATCCGGACGGCGGGGCGGCTCATAAAAGAATCCGTCAAAGTCATAGTCAGAAACCGATTCGAATTTCCCGTATATGTTTTCGTGGTAGTTGCTGCTTATGGGACTGACGTAACTGTCATTCTCAAAATGGCCTTTGTACAGGACGCCGGCCTGATTGTCGTAAAGGAAACCCAGACCATCCTTCATGTCGTCCTTCCAGGAACCTGAGTAGGTGCTTCCGTCGGCATAGTTCATGGTGCCGGCACCGTTGAACATTCCGTTTTCCCAGTAGCCATCGTATTTGGCTCCGTCGGAATACAGGTATACTCCGTAACCGGAGAACTCATGCTCCATGAACTCGCCCTCATAACTGTCTCCGTCGGGATAGAACAGTTTTCCCTTTCCGTTCCAAAGGCCGTTCTTCCATTCTCCCTCATAGACGGTGCTGTCGGCATAGACCATCTTTCCGTATCCGTTGAACAGGGAGTCGGCCACTTGACCTGTGTACCAGGAACCGTCGTCAAACAGGATGGTGTCACCGCTGAGTACATCACCGTCGGGCGCTAATGCGCGGGCTGACAGCACGTTCAGAAGCAATATTGAGACTATGAGTATCTGTTTGCGGGACATATCGGTGTAAAGGTAGGGAAAAATCATTAACTTTGCAGGTTCACAATAGTTAAACAGTAACTGCTATGAATGAAAAACAGGATTTGGTGTGCGTTTTCAAAGGCCAGCCCTTTGAGGCCGAGGTGGTGCGTGCCCGTCTGGAGTCAGAGGGTATCCCAGCCATGATCATGAACAACTCCATGAGTGCCATATTCTCAACATATACCATTACGGCAGGCCCCGTGAGCGTGCTTGTTAACCCTCAGGACAAGGAGCGTGCCGACCAATTGCTTAACGAACAATGAAACAGCCCAAAAGAATAGCTGTCAAGGTAGGCAGCAACGTACTTACCCGTCCGGACGGCCGTCTGGACATATCGCGTATGGCGGCTCTGGTGGACCAGATTGCCGAGTTGCGTCACAGGGGGATCGAGGTCCTGCTCATATCGTCGGGTGCTGTGGCATCGGGCCGCGGAGCACTGCCCAACCTCAAGGATGAGAGCGTGACCGGACGTCAGCTCTTTGCCGCCGTGGGTCAGGCCAAGCTCATTGAGCACTACTACGACCTTTTCCAGGAGTACGGCATCACGGTAGGCCAGATACTTACCACTAAGGAGAACTTCATTAACGAGACCCTTCATGCCAATCAGATGCGCTGTATGACAGCCATGCTTGACAACGGTGTGGTGCCCGTAATCAACGAGAACGATACCGTGTCGGTTGAGGAACTTATGTTTACCGATAACGACGAGCTGTCAGGACTGGTAGCCCGCATGATGAAGGCCGAGTTGCTGGTGATACTCAGCAACGTGGACGGTGTGTTTACCGGCAATCCCGATGAACCGGGCTCCGAGCTCATTCATGACGTATATCCCGAAGATGACTACTCCGGCTACGTGAGCGGTACCAAGTCCAAGTTCGGCCGTGGCGGAATGATGACCAAGATGAAGACCGCTCTGGGCGTAGCTGCCGACGGCATTGAGGTCCGTATAGCCAACGGCCGCCGTCAGGATGTGCTGCTGGATGTCCTTTCGGACCCCGAAAATGCCCGCTGCACCCGTTTCCATGCACCCAAAAAGTGAATACCACAAATGATAGAGAATACCTTACAACTGCTTAAAGACGCGTCTTACTCGCTTCCCCTGCTTGAGGAGAGCCAGGTGACCGACGCCCTTCTCTCGGTGGCCGATGCCATAGAGAGCAATACGGACATGCTGCTCAAAGCCAATGCCGATGACCTGTCGCGCATGGATCCGGCAAGTCCGTTGTATGACCGCCTCATGCTCACCCCGGAGCGTCTGGCCGGTATCGCATCCGATATGCGCAGCGTGGCCAAACTGCCCAATCCCGTGGGCAAGGTCATCAGTGAGACTGTCCGTCCCAACGGCATGAAGCTAACCCGCGTTCGTGTGCCTTTCGGTGTAATCGGCGTGATATACGAGGCCCGTCCTAACGTAAGCTTTGATGTATTCTCACTCTGCCTCAAGACCCGCAACGCCTGCGCCCTGAAGGGTGGCAGCGACGCCTACAGCTCCAACTGCGCAATAGTCGAGCTTATCCACAGCGTGCTTGAGCAGAAGGGTATCAACCCCCATGCCGTGGAGCTTCTGCCCGCAGGCCACGAGGCCGCCCAGGAGCTTATGCGTGCCGTGGGCATGGTTGACCTGCTCATACCGCGCGGCAGCGCCCGTCTTATCAAGTCGGTACGCGAGCAGGCTCAGATTCCTGTCATCGAGACCGGTGCAGGTGTATGCCACACATATTTTGACTCCGAAGGTGACCTCAAGAAAGGTGCCGATATCATATTCAACGCCAAGACCCGCCGCGTGAGCGTATGCAACGCGCTGGACTCCCTGATAATACACAAGGACCGTCTGGCCGATCTGCCTGAGCTGTGCATCCGCATGGCACAGAAGAACGTGGCTATCGAGGCTGATGAGCGTGCCTTTGCCGCCCTTGACGGCAAGTATCCCGCCAATCTTCTGGAGCATGCCACCGACGAAAGCTTCGGTAAGGAGTTTTTGGCATACCGCATGTCAATCAAGACCGTTGACTCGTTCGACGAGGCTGTGCTGCACGTACGCCGCTACACCTCACACCATAGCGAGTGCATCATAACCGAGAACGCCGACAAGGCACGCCTGTTCCAGCAGTACACCGATGCCGCCTGCGTCTACGTGAACGTATCCACAGCATTCACCGACGGCGGTCAGTTCGGTCTGGGAGCCGAGATAGGCATCAGCACCCAGAAGATGCATGCCCGCGGCCCTATGGCTCTTGAAGAGATAACCACTTACAAATGGCTGATCAACGGTGACGGCCAGACAAGACAGTAATTGAAACAGATATGAGACATTTTACCAGCGTAAAGGATCTGGGCGATCTGCATCAGGCATTGCAGGAGGCCCTCGAGATAAAGCGTGACCGTTACAAATATGTTGAGCTGGGCCGCAACAAGACCCTTCTCATGGTGTTCTTCAACTCCAGCCTGCGTACCCGTCTGAGCACACAGAAGGCAGGTCTGAATCTTGGAATGAACGTAATTGTACTTGATGTCAACCAGGGCGCCTGGAAACTCGAGACCGAGCGCGGCGTCATTATGGACGGCGACAAGTCGGAGCATCTGCTCGAGGCCATTCCCGTGATGGGTTGCTACTGCGACGTGATTGGCGTTCGCTCTTTTGCCCGCTTTGAGAGCCGCGAGGATGATTATCAGGAAAAGATCCTGAATCAGTTCATCCAGTACTCAGGCCGTCCCGTGTTCTCCATGGAGGCTGCCACAGGTCATCCGCTGCAGAGCTTTGCCGACTGGATTACAATCGAGGAGCACAAGACCGTGGAGCGTCCCAAGGTTGTCATGAGCTGGGCTCCGCATCCCAAGGCTCTTCCCCAGGCTGTGCCTAACTCATTTGCGCAGTGGATGGTGGCTGCAGGCTATGAGGTTGTGATTACACATCCCCACGGCTACGAGCTTGATCCCAAGTTCACCGCCGGCGCCACTATCGAGTATGATCAGATGAAGGCCTTTGAGGGTGCACACTTTATATACGGCAAGAACTGGTCATGCGCCAGCCCCGAGCATTACGGACAGATACTGAGCACCGATCGCAGCTGGACCATCGGCGAACGTCAGATGGCAGTGACCGACAATGCCTTCTTTATGCATTGCCTGCCTGTACGCCGTAACATGATCGTTACCGACGACGTCATCGAGGGACCCCGTTCACTGGTAATCCCCGAAGCTGCCAACCGTGAGATATCGGCCACGGTGGTTCTCAAGAAAATCCTTGAAGGATTGAAATAAGAGTTACTTGTAGAGCAACTTAATGTCATAGTCTTCCTGATAGCCTTTGCACTTCAGGAAGACTGTGTCGTTTTTTGCCAGTCCCGCATAGCCGTACAGGGGTATGGACAGATAGGCGTGTTTGGTTAATACCTGTCCGTCGCCGTGCGCATCGTGATATATGGTAAAGGTGTACTTACCCGGGGTGTCAAGTCTGGTGTAGTTTATCTCATGTTTGTATTTGGATTCCTCGGACTGAACCTTGACTCCGACTATTATGTTAAGGAAACCGCCGCCCACATATCGGCTCTCAATCTGCACGGGATCCGTTATGCGAAGGCTGTCGGGTATGACGGAGTCGGGGGGTGCGATGTATGAGATGGGCTTGACCAACTGTATGATACGCGCGTTGTTGCCGTCAAGTGCAATAGAGCAGACCAACCTGTAGGTGGTGTCGGGCCTTAACTTGCTGTTGACCTCGGTTTCCGTTACCGTATATGTGTCGCCAAAGTCAGTCTTAAGGGTCTTAACCTCTCCTTTCGAGTTGGTGCGTCCGGTCAGGAAACCGGTGTACATGGTCTCAATGAACTCTCCCTCATCGTCTTGGCATGAAACCAGTGCGAGGACGGTCATTGCGCACAGGGATAACAGTACAAAGGATCTTTTCATCTCATTACGCTTTTTTGGTTGATAAGAGGATTGGCATACATGGTGAGTATGCGCTCCCTGAGGAAATCCCAATCGGGGTTGGGTATGTTTATCTTGGCCAGCTGTCCTTCCAGGTATTCCTGGAACTGGGCCTTTTGCTCCGGGGTGTAGTTGGCGCTCTCGGCGGCATCGCCGCGCAGCATGTCAAGTGCTATGTGGTTGCAAGGATAGATGCGGTAACCCTCAAAGATATGACGGTCTATGATCTGTGCCACCTGGTCCAGGAACTGGTTGCGAGGAACCGAGCTGTCCAGTGCGGCAATCTCGCTGTCAATGGGGGCCGATACCTGATAGTGCATGTGTCCCTTGAATCCCCAGATGCCGGTCTTCATGTTGTCCAGATCGGCCTTCTTGGTCTTGCGGTAGGCGGGGTTGTCGCGCTTGAGCTGGAACTCCTCGGCCTTGAGGTAGTCGCAGGGGTCATACTCGTAGCATATGGTCAGGGGCGTTATGTGCAGGGACTGCAGGCGCTCCGACAGCGGCATCTCATCGGGCCCGGACATGGCCAGCATCTTGAGCACGCTCTTCTGTGTGCGGTCATCGGAATCCTTGGCGCGTCCCTCGCGCTGGGCAAGCCATACGGGGGCCTTCTTCTGCTCAATGACAAAGCGTATGTAGCGTGACAGTTGTTGTGATGACTCCAGAAGCTCGGCGGCGGTGGCTGAGCGGTTCACCACAAAGCTGCGGTTCAGACGTACTATGGTCTCAATCCAAGGGTAGATAAGCAGGTTGTTGCCTATGCCAATCTCGACCGATTTCTTGCCGTCAAGCAGCAGGTGGTAGTCCAGGAAGGCCGAGTCCAGTACAATATCCCTGTGGTTGGACAGGTAGATAAAGTCCTCGCGTCCCTGGGGCAGAGCCGAAAAGTCGGCCGAGTATCCGGTGCATCCCTTCTTGAGTATCCTCTTGAGGATGGGGTAGATCATACCTAACTGGAAACTGTTCACCGTCTTGAAACGCTTGGTATAGAGCTTGAGCAGCCATATGGGAATAAACTTGACATTGGCCTTTGCTATCCTTCTGAATGAGGGGTCGTCCAGAAGAGAGAGTATGGCTCCGCGTACCTCTTCGTCCTCAAAGGAACGCATCTTTTCAAATTCGGCAGGTATGATCATCGTCCTTATGTTTTAGAAACTGTCTTCAATCAGCTCGGTGAGCACATCGGTCAGGTTCAGACCGGCGGCCCTGATCTGCTGCGGGATAAAGCTTGTGGCGGTCATGCCGGGTGTGGTGTTCACCTCCAGCAGGTTTATCTTGTCACCGTCGGTAATGATGTAGTCGTTGCGGATTATTCCGTGGCAGCCCAGCAGGTCGTAGATCCTGGCGGTCAGGTCCTGGATGCGGTCGCGCAGTTCGTCCGATATGCGGGCGGGGGTTATCTCCTCCACCTGACCGTTGTACTTGGCGTCATAGTCAAAGAAATCGGTCTTGGGAACAACCTCGGTTACAGGCAGCTTGACCTCGCGCTTGCGTGTCTTGAAGTAGCCGTTGGTAACCTCAATACCCTGCATGAAGGACTCTATCATAATCTCGGAGTTCTCCTTGAAGGCCTCCTCCACGGCGGGTATGATCTGCTCGCGGGTCTTTACCTTGGTGGTGCCGAAGCTGGAGCCGCCGTCGGTTGGCTTGATAAAGCAGGGCAGTCCCACCTTCTCGATAATCTTGTCGGGATCTACGGGGTCTCCGCGGCGCAGGCGCCTTGAATCGGCTACATTAACCTTGCAGCTCTTCATGGTCTTGTTGAGTACGAACTTGTTGAAGGTGAGGGCCGAAGGAAGAACGTCGCAGGTAGAGAAGGGGATACGCATCAGGCGCAGGTAACCCTCCAGTACTCCGTTCTCGCCCGGTGTACCGTGAATGATTATGTATGCGTAGTCAAAGACGGTCTTCCTGTCCTGATAGGTAAAGCTGAAATCGTTCAGGTCCACTGGTGCCGTTACGCCCTCCTTTACGTGAACCTGCCACTTCTTTCCCTCTATCTCCAGGATATAAGGTTCGTACTTATCCTTGTCCATGTACTCAAGGATGGTTGCGGCGCTCCTCAGGGAAACGGGGTTCTCGCTTGAGTCACCGCCTGCTACAATTGCTATGATGCGTTTCATTTATATGTTTATTTTTCAAAGTCTCTTGAACTAACGTAATCGCGCCACCTGTTTATGAGAGTTGTCATGTCCTCCGGAAGTTCGGAGTTGAAGAACATCTCCTTTCCGGTTGTGGGGTGCACAAAACCCAGGGTCTTGGCATGAAGGGCCTGACGCGGGCAGGTGTCAAAGCAGTTCTGCACAAACTGACGGTAGCGGCTGTATGTGGTACCCTTGAGTATCTGGTCGCCTCCGTAACGGGCGTCGCTGAACAGGGGGTGTCCCAGATGTTTCATGTGTACCCTAATCTGGTGTGTACGGCCTGTCTCCAGACGGCACTCCACCAGTGATGTATATCCGAATCTCTCCAGCACCGTGTAGTGGGTGACGGCATGCTTGCCCACCTCGGGGTCAAACGATACGGCCATCTGCAGACGGTCCTTGGGGTTGCGGGTTATCTGGCTTTCAACGGTGCCCTGAGCCGGCTCGGGTACTCCCCATACCAATGCCTGATAGGCACGCTTGGTGGTCTTGTTGAAGAACTGCTTTCCCAGACAGGTCTTGGCGTCGGGTGTCTTGGCCACCACCAGCAGACCGCTGGTGTCCTTGTCTATACGGTGTACCAGACCTACCTGCGGGCTGTTTGGATCATAGTCGGGATTATCCCTTAAGTGCCAGGCAACGGCGTTAACCAGTGTCCCGTGAAAGTTTCCGCAGCCCGGATGTACCACCAGTCCCGCGGGCTTGTTCACCACCAGCAGGCAGTCATCCTCGTATACAATGTCCAGGGGAATATCTTCAGGTTCTATGTCGCTGCTGTATCGGGGGCGGTCCATCATGACCGTGATTACATCCAGCGGCTTGACCTTGTAGTTGCTTTTTACCGGTTTGCCGTTAGCCATCACCATTCCGGCATCGGCTGCCTTCTGGATACGGTTACGCGACGAGTGCTCCAGATGGTCAAACAGGAACTTGTCCACACGGAGCAGAGACTGTCCCTTGTCGGCTACTACCCGGAAGTGCTCAAAGAGCTCTACCGCATCGGCAGTAGGTTCCAGGTCGTCCAGCGACTCTTCAATCTCGTCCTCCAGATCCAGCATATCACTCAAAAAAGTCAGAATCCACAATGGTGGCAGAATCCACCTCCTCGATATGCTCCACCGGATTGCCGTTGCCCGCAACGATGGTCAGCACCGAACCCTCGGGAATCTCGGTTCCGGCCTCTATCTTCTGTCCCAGATACCTTATCTCATATACCCAGTCCTGATCGCCGTCTATATAGATTGTGGGGCTCAGTTTGAAACCGGCAGCCCTCAGATGAGACTCGGCGGCACGCAGCGAACTGTTATCGGCCAGGTCGGGGATAGCCTTGAGCGGCTCCTTGCCGGAGTTGAGTGTCAGGTAGACCTTGCGTCCCTCCTTTACATACGATCCGGATTTGGGCTTCTGCTCAATGACACCGCCCTCCACCATCTCCTTGTCGTACTTGTAATCCGATATCTCATATATCAGACCTGATGCGGCAAGCGTCTGGGCAGCCTCCTCCTCGTACATGCCCGATACGTCAGGCACGGTGATGTACTGTCCGTGGCGGGTGTATGATTTCATCCATCGGAATGTCATCAGTATGATTATAAAGGCCAGAACCACCATAACGAGTATGTGTATCAGTATCCGGCCAATGGCGCGTTTCTTCTCTTTTGTCATATTATCCAGTTTGTTTTGACCTAAAGATAGTGCAAAGATAATGGTTTTTAAGGGTAGTATCAAAACTTGTTCTTTTACTGTTGTAAAAGTCTCAGCAGAGCCCTCCTGAATTGCAAATTGTATATTTATAATGCTACGGTTTATATCAGTTGTACTAAAAAAATCGGTATTTTTATAACTTTTTGTAGAATTTACGTATATTTGCCGCGAAAGTGATATTGTGTATGATTGAAAAGGAATAAAATTGTAATATTTATGCAGTGTTACTTGGGACAACGCCTTACTCTTGTTCCAACTTTGTTTTTTTATGGAAAGGAGATAATCAAACTATTGTCAAACTAAATACTTTGTCTATGAGAAAACTTCTCTTAATGATGACTGCTGTTTTGAGCGCAGGCTTCGCTTTTGCTCAGAACGTGCAAGTTACAGGTATTGCTACCGCAGCTGATGACGGTAGTCCTATGCCTGCTGTGACAGTATCTGTTCAGGGTACATCAATCGGAACAACAACCGATATGGATGGTGCTTATTCAATTTCAGCTCCTTCAAACGGTACACTGTTGTTCTCATTCGTAGGTTACGAAGATGCCGTTGTTCCCGTGAACGGACGTAGAGTGATCAATGTAACACTTAACCCCGGCTCAATTGAGGTTGACGAAGTCCTCATCACAGCCTATGGTACATCAACCAAGGGTACATTTACCGGTTCTGCCGCTGTTGTAGACTCAAGAAAGATTGAGCAGCGCACCGTTTCAAACGTATCCAACGCTCTGGCAGGTGCCATGGCCGGTGTTCAGATCCAGAACAACAACGGTCAGCCCGGTACTTCTTCAAAGATCCTTATCCGTGGTGTGGGTTCTATCAACTCAGGTACATCTCCTCTTATCGTTGTTGACGGTGTTCCTTTTGACGGTGACCTTTCATCAATCAATACAGCCGATATCGAGAACCTGACAGTTCTTAAGGATGCTGCTTCTACCGCTCTTTACGGTGCCCGTGGTGCCAACGGTATCATCATGGTTACCACCAAGACCGGTAAGTCATCCAAGGCAGTTGTCAATGTCGATGCAAGATACGGTGTCAACAGCCGTGGTATCAAGAACTACGATGTTCTTACTGATCCCGCCGAGTACATGAAGGGCGTATTCACCGCTCTCAAGAACCAGCGTATGGCTGCCAATTATGCCGAGGATGCCGCTACCACATGGGCTAACGGCCGTCTGTTTACATCAAACGGTACCGGTTATAAGATTTACACAATTCCTTCAGGTGAAGGACTGTTCCTTGCCGACGGATCACTCAATTCAAACGCTACCCTGGGTTACACCGACGGTACCTATTATTATACTCCCGACAACTGGTCCGATGAGATCTTCTCAAACAATACCCGTAAGGAGTTGAACGCCAGCGTATCGGCCGGTGATGACAATTTCAACTACTTTATCTCATATGGTAACCTGGATGATCAGGGTGTTATCACAGGATCAGGTTTTGAAAGAAACACTGTACGTGTCAACTCAGAGTATCAGGCTTCCAAGTGGCTGAGAGTAGGCGGTAACGTCTCTTATTCTAACTCCAAGAGCTACTATCCCGGTGAGCAGACCAACACAAGCTCTTCCGGTAACGCCTTCTTCCTGGCTAACTCCATCGCTCCTGTATATCCCATATATGTACGCGATGCTCAGGGTAACATCATTTACGATGATGTTTACAACAAGCCTGTATATGACTACGGTGACGGAAAGAGCACAAAGCAGAAGAGAAAATACATGCAGATTGCCAACCCTGCAGGTGACCTGACTTACAACAAGACCGAGTACCTGATGGATATTTTCCATGGCAACTGGTTCGCCAAGATCACTCCTCTCAGGGGCCTTTCATTTACCGCACGTTACGGTCTTGATATCGACAACACCAGATACAACGATCTTGGTAATGCCAGATACGGACAGTCTGCAAACTACGGCGGTACAGCATATCAGTACGCTGAGAGAACAAGCGGCTTTGACCAGCAGTATGTTGCCAACTACAACGTCGTTCTTGACGGCAAGCACGCCATCGACCTGACCGCAGGTTATGAGGGCTACGAGTTGAATATTACAAGAGTTGAGGCATCAGGTGTAAATCTGTATAACCCGGATCAGTACTATGTAAGCAACGCCATCGACCAGAAGAACGGATACGGCAGTGCTGACAACTACTCTACTCAGGGTTACTTCGGCCGTTTGAACTATACATTCAACGAGAAGTACATTGCCAGCGTATCATATCGTAGGGATGCTTCTTCACGTTTTGCTCCCGAGAACCGTTGGGGTAACTTCTACTCTGCATCTGCAGCATGGGTACTGAGCAACGAGGACTTCCTCTCTCAGGCTTCATGGCTGGATCTCCTCAAGTTCAAGGCATCATTCGGCCAGCAGGGTAACGACCAGTTCATAAAGAACGATGAAGCTAACTATTATCCCTATATGGACCAGTACAAGATGACAGGAGCCAACGGCGTATTCGCCACCACTCTTACCTTCAAGGGTAATCCCGATATCACATGGGAGACAACAACCTCATACAATGCAGGCTTTGACTTTGCAATGTTTGACGGAAAGCTGCAGGGATCTATCGAGTACTTCGGCCGCAAGTCATCCGATATGCTCTACTTCAAGCCCGTTAATCCTTCACTGGGTTATGCAGAGCTTCCTATGAACGTAGGTTCTCTTATGAACAGCGGTGTTGAGTTGGATGTAACATATACTCCTATCAAGACCAAGAAGGTTCAGTGGGATATCAACTTCAACGCTACATCCGTAAAGAACAAGATCATCAAGCTCCATCCGGATCTGGGTGGCCGTCTTGAGGATGGTACCAGAATCTATGAGGAGGGTGAGTCAATGTACCGTCTTTATCTGGTCAAGTATGCCGGTGTAGATCCCACTAACGGTAAGGCTCTCTACTGGGCTAAGAATGCTCAGGGTGAGGAGTACAAGACCGATGACTGGACAACTGCTAACGAGACCAACAAGGTTGCCACCAAGGATCTTATGCCTAAGGTATACGGCGGTTTCGGAACCACAGTTCAGGCTTACGGATTTGATTTCTCGGCTCAGTTCTCATATCAGCTGGGCGGTTACATCCGCGACTATGGCTATCAGCTCCTGATGCACGGCGGTTCATCAAGCGATATGGGTAGAAACTGGAGCACTGATATCCGAAATGCATGGACTCCCGAGAATACCGATACCGATGTTCCCAGACTGTGCACAAGCGACAAATATACCAACAGCACTTCTGACAGATTCCTTACCAGTTCAAACTATCTGTCAATCAACAATATCACTGTCGGTTATACATTCCCGTCAACTCTGACAAGCAAGTTCCTGGTAAGCAAGATGCGCGTTTACTTTACAGCCGACAATCTTGCCCTCTTCTCAGCAAGAAACGGTCTTGATCCCCGTCAGAGCTTTACTACAGCAACTACATCACGTTACACTGCAATCAAGACACTCAGCGGTGGTGTAAGCCTTACCTTCTAACAATTAAAACGATAGAGATATGAAAAAACAAATATTATTCGGATTGTCATTGCTGCTTTTGACCGGTTGCGTTGAAAGCGATATGCTTCCCGGCGGTAGCACAGTTACCTCAGGACAGATGGAGGAGATGAACGAGACCAATCCTGAGAATATGCTTGCTTCAAGTGTGAATGCCATTTTCGCATCTATGAAGGCTTCAATGCCTGTAACAGGTGAGAGTGGAACAGGAACCGAAAGACATAATGACTTTGGCTATCCTTCAATCATGATGTTCACCGATGCCAACGGTTTTGACGTGGTATCCGAGGATAACGGTTATAACTGGAGCGGAAACGAGCTTGATTATTCAGACCGTATCTATACATCAAACGAGTCTCTGATTGTATGGAGCACAATGTACAAGATGATCTTTGCTACCAACGATGTAATAAGCAAGGTTGATCTTGAATCAGAGGATCCTACCGTTCAGTTCTATATCGGTCAGATTCTGGCTGTGAGAGCATTTGATTACTGGCTGCTGGCTCAGTTGTATCAGTTTAACTACAAGGATAACAAGACCAAACCCTGCGTTCCCCTGATCACTGAGGAGAACACAGAGGAGGCTCTTGAGAACGGATGCGCAAGAGCAACTGTCGAGGATGTTTACAAGCAGATCCTTGAGGATCTTGACGGTGCTATTGAGGCTCTGACCTATGCTCAGACAAATGGCGTTAAACGTGCCGATAGGAGATACATTGACCTTGCTGTTGCCTACGGACTCCGCGCCAGGGTTAACCTGACTATGGAGAACTGGAGTGCGGCCGCTGAGGATGCTCAGAGCGCAATCGATAATACAGACGCAGTGCCCTCATCATTTGCAGAGGCTTCAAGACCTGCTTTTGCCGATATCAACGAGCCCAACTGGATGTGGGGTATCATTATCGAGGAGACCGATGAGGTTGTCGAGACCGGTATCTGCAACTGGATATCTCATATGGGATCATTCAACTACGGTTACTGCTGGTACAGTGGCGGCCGTCAGATCAACCAGACTTTGTTCAATTCAATCAATGATTCTGATGTGCGCAAAGGTTGGTGGGTTGGTGCAGACACAACATCCAAGAATCTTACAGAGGAAGAGAATTATTACATGGGTGCTACAAACGAAGAGGAGTGCTTCTGCTATCCTGCTTACACCCAGGTTAAGTTCGCTCCTTACAAGAATGAGCTTTTCACAGAGACAAACGCTAATGATATGCCCATTATGCGTGTTGAGGAGATGTATTTGATCCTTGCTGAAGGTCAGGCTATGAGCGGTTCAGCTGAGGCTAAGACCACTCTTGAGGACTTTATCACAAGCTGCAGAGACTCTCTCTACACATGCCCGGATGTTACCGGTGCAGAGTTGCAGGACGAGATCTGGAGACAGCGCAGAATCGAGCTCTGGGGCGAGGGTCTTTCATGGTACGATATCATGAGACTTAAGAAGGGTGTTGACCGTCGTGGTGCCGGATATCCCGATGACCACACAATCTTCAACATAGCAAATGACGATCCTATCCTTCTTTGGAGAATTCCTGAGTCTGAGATTCAGGCCAACAAACTGATCTCCGATGAGGACAATAACCCGAATGCTCCTGCTCCGGAACCTGTACCCGACTTCGGTGAGGAAGGAGGCGAAGGCGGTGAAGGTGGCGAAGGTGGCGAAGCCTGATCCCGTGCTTCATTAAATACAGGTCAGGAGGTGAATCCGTTCACCTCCTGATCTTTTTTTGAGCCTTCAGTGAGAGATATAAAAAAAGAGGTCGGACATTTGCCCGACCTCTTTTTTGCGTTTGACTCAAGAATTACTTCTTGGTTCCGCAGTACTCGTCAGAAACTGTCAGCTTCTTGCGGCCCTTGGCTCTGCGTGAAGCGAGTACACGACGGCCGTTTGCTGTGGCCATTCTCTCACGGAAACCGTGCTTGTTCTTTCTCTTCCTGTTGGAAGGCTGAAATGTTCTTTTCATCGTTATATATTTTTATTGTTTTCTATCCGTTTTGGGAATCGGAGGGCAAAGGTAGTTTCTTTTTTCTTAATATGCAAATTGCATCTCTTTTTTTGTCTAAAGTTTTGTCTATTTGTGTCATTGCACTACTTTTGTAGTCCGAAAAGTTTTTTATTAATTATAGATCAAACAATTTTTTATGATTCTTTGTCAAGACATCAAGATCGGTACCTGCATCAACCTGGAGGGCCAGCTCTATTTCTGCATCGATTTCCTTCACGTTAAGCCCGGCAAGGGTAACACATTTGTACGTACCAAGCTTAAGAACGTGGTAAACGGCCGCGTGCTGGAGCGTACATTCCAGATCGGTTTCAAGTTGGAGGATGTCCGCGTGGAGCGTCGTCCCTACCAGTATCTTTACCAGGATGACATGGGTTACATTTTCATGAACCAGGAGAACTTTGAGCAGGTTACAATCATAAAGGACCTTATCAACGGTGTTGATTACCTCAAGGAGGGTGAGGTTGTAGACGTTGTTACCAACGCCAATACCGGCGAGATCCTGTTCGCCGACCTGCCCGTTAAGGTAGTACTTAAAGTTACATATACAGAACCCGGCCTTAAGGGTGATACGGCTACCAATGCCACCAAGCCCGCTAAGGTTGAGACCGGTTGCGAGGTTCGTGTACCTCTGTTCATCAACGAAGGTGAGCTCATCGAGGTAGACACCCGTGACGGTTCATACCAGGGCCGCGTAAAGGCGTAAGATATGAATGAATAAGCCAGACAAGCTGAATCTTAAGCAGTGGGCCATTGAGGATCGCCCCCGTGAAAAGATGAAGCAAAAGGGCGCAGGTGCGCTCACAAACGCTGAGTTATTGGCGATTCTAATACACACTGGAAACACTGAAGATTCGGTGGTGGCTTTAACACAAAAAGTGATGGCTTCCTGCCGCAACAGTCTTTCCGAACTTGGAAAACTTAGCGTCGGGGATGAAGATTCGGTGGTGGCTTTAACACAAAAAGTGATGGCTTCCTGCCGCAACAGTCTTTCCGAACTTGGAAAACTTAGCGTCGGGGAGCTATGCTCTTTTAAAGGAATAGGCGAGGCCAAGGCAATAACCATCCTGGCCGCGTGTGAGTTGGGCAGACGCCGCAAGGAGGAGGATCCGCAGCGTAAGCCCGTAGTGAGGACGTCTCGTGACATCTATGACTGGTTCTACCCTGTCATGGCCGACAAGCAGGTTGAGGAGTGTCATGTTCTGCTGCTCAATCAGGCCGGAAGGGTGGTTGACAGCATACTTGTGAGCCAGGGAGGTTTGACGAGCGCCTCGGTTGATGTACGTCTGATAGTGCGTGAGGCGATTCTGCACAGGGCTACCGCGATAGCCATGTGTCATAATCATCCGTCGGGCAATCTTATTCCCAGCCGTCAGGACGACGGGCTGACCACTGCTGTCCGGCAGGCCTGCTACACGATGGACATATCGTTGCTGGATCATGTGATATTCACAGACAGCGGATATTACAGTTATGCCGACCATGGCCGGCTTTGAAAAGGAGATGAGTGATAAGTTTGAGATAGAGGAAAAAGTTGTTGAGGTTCTCAAGACCGTTTATGATCCTGAGATACCTGTTGACATATATAATCTGGGCCTTATTTACAAGGTCGATGTCGATGATAACGCCAATGTGGCCATTGATATGACATTGACCGCACCCGGATGTTCCCTGGCCGATTTCATCGTGGAAGACGTACGTCTCAGGGTGGAGGGGCTGGAATGTGTCAACTCAGCTACTGTAAACCTTGTCTTTGAACCTGAGTGGGACAAGGACATGATGAGTGAAGAGGCCAAACTTGAACTTGGACTGATATAAAAGTTTGCGGTATGAAAAACGTTTATTTCATCTCTGACGCACATCTGGGATCGTGGGCTATCGACCATCGCCGGATGCAGGAGCGCCGTCTGGTGCGTTTCCTTGATGACATCAAGGACAAGGCGCAGGCGGTCTATATGCTGGGAGACATGTTTGACTACTGGTATGAGTACAAATATGTGGTACCCAAAGGCTACACCCGTTTCCTGGGTAAGATATCGGAACTGACCGACAGCGGTGTCGAGGTTCACTACTTTATAGGTAACCATGACATCTGGATGTTCGGTTATCTGGAGCGTGAATGCGGAGTGATACTGCACAAGGAGCCTGTAACTGTTGAGATTATGGGTAAGGAGTTCTTTTTGGCTCACGGTGACGGCATGGGTGATCCCGATCCTGTATTCCGTTTTATGAGGAAGATATTCCGCAGCCGTGTATGCCAGTTCTTCTACTCATTGCTGCCTACCCGCTGGAGCATGCGCCTTGGTCAGTCCTGGGCTAAGCATAGCATGGAAAAACACCGTCTCAAAGGCGTTGACAAATATCTGGGTGAGGATAGGGAGTTTCAGGTCCTCTACGCAAAGGAGTATCTCAAATCCCATCCCGACATAAACTATTTCATATTCGGACACCGTCACATTGAGCTGGATCTGATGATCAGCCACTCCTGCCGTCTGCTTATTATCGGCGACTGGATCAGTCAATATACCTATGCGGTGTTTGATGGCAAAACCCTCTCTATGCGCAACTATCTGGAAGGTGACAAAGGGGACGGTTCCGTTTGGCATCTTTAGAAATAAGGCCATATATGAACAAAAAACGTCTGGAGAAATCCAGACGTTTTCATTATAAGGTGCCAAACGGAACCGTCCCCTTTGTCATCTTTTGACCAGCGCCATTGTGTCTTGCGCGATCATCAGTTCCTCATCGGTAGGCAGTACAACCACCTTGACCTTAGAGTCAGGAGTAGAGATGATGCCGTCTTTGCCGAACATGATCTTGGCGTTCTGCTCCTTGTCAAGCTTTATACCCAGGAACTCCATGTTCTCGCATACGGCCTCGCGAACCTCATGACGGTTCTCACCAACGCCTCCGGTAAACACAACTACGTCCACGCCACCCATTGCAGCAGCGAATGCGCCTATGTATTTCTTGATGCGGTAAGCATACATCTTCTTGGCCAGAGCGGCACGCTCGTTACCGGCCTCCATTGAGGCTGTAACCTCACGCATATCGCTCGATGCACCCGATATGCCCAGCAGGCCTGACTTCTTGTTCAGAAGGTTTGACATGCCTGTGCTGTCCAGGTGCTCCTTCTCCATAAGGAATGTAACTGCACCGGCATCGATGTCACCGCTGCGGGTACCCATCATGATGCCCTCCAGAGGAGTCAGACCCATGGTGGTGTCAACGCTCTTGCCGTCCTTGACAGCTGTGATTGAACCGCCGTTACCGATGTGGCAGGTGATGATCTTGGAACCCTCGGCCTTAATGCCCAGGTACTTGCATATCTCGCCCGATACAAAACGGTGTGATGTTCCGTGGAATCCGTAGCGGCGAACGCCGTACTTCTGATAGAGCTCGTAGGGAATAGCATACAGATATGCGTAGTCGGGCATGGTCTGATGGAATGCGGTGTCGAACACACCAACCTGCGGAACGTCGGGAAGCAGCTCGCTTACAGCATTCACACCCTTCAGGTTTGCGGGGTTGTGCAGGGGAGCCAGGTCGTTGCAGGCTGCGAATGCCTCCAGAACCTCGGGAGTCAGCAGTACGCTCTTGTTGAACTTCTCGCCTCCGTGCACCATGCGGTGACCTACGGCATCAATCTCCTTGAGAGACTTGATTACGCCGTACTGGCTGCCGGTAAGAACCTCGAATATGAATTTAACGCCTACGGTATGCTCGGGAATCTCCTTCTCCAGGATAACCTTCTCGCCGTTCTTGTCGGTCAGCTTCAGGAATGATCCCTTCATTCCTATCTTCTCGATGCCACCCTGTGCAATGACATCGTTCTTGTCCATGTCGAACAGCTTGTACTTGATTGACGAGCTGCCGCAGTTGAGTACCAGAATCTTCATGTTTGGTTATGCTTTTTTGGCAGCCATAGCCTGGTTGGCGGTAACTGCAATCATTTTATAAACGTCGTCTACTGAGCAGCCGCGTGAAAGGTCGTTCACGGGACGTGCTATACCCTGAAGGATAGGGCCGATGGCCTCGGCGTTACCGATGCGCTGAACCAGCTTGTAAGCTATGTTTCCAACCTCGAGGTTGGGGAATACAAGTACGTTGGCCTTACCTGCAATCTCCGATCCGGGAGCCTTGCTGGCACCTACAGAGGGTACGATGGCTGCATCGGCCTGGAGTTCACCGTCAATCTTGAGGTCGGGAGCAAGCTCCTTGGCCTTCTGAAGGGCTGTGGTAACCTTGTCTACTACCTCATGCTTGGCTGAACCCTTGGTTGAGAAACTGAGCATGGCTACGCGGGGCTCGGCGAATCCTGCAACAGCTGTTGCGGTTCCGGCCGATGCAACTGCAATCTGAGCCAGCTGGTCTGCATCGGGCACCGGAGTTACGGCGCAGTCTGCAAATACCATGATACCGTTCTCACCGTACTGCGGGGTCTTGGTGAGCATGATGAAAGCGCCCGATACAACTGATATGCCGGGGGCGGTCTTGATTATCTGGAGAGCAGGGCGGAGTACGTTGCCTGTGGTGTTGCGGGCACCGGCCAGCTGACCGTCGGCATCGCCGCTCTTGATGATGAGGCATCCCAGGTAAAGAGGATCGAGCACCTTCTTCTGAGCCTCCTCGATTGTCATGCCCTTGTTCTTGCGCAGCTCGAACAGCAGGTTGGCGTACTCGTCCTTCTTGGGGTTGTTCTCAGGGTCGATGATTGTGGCCTTTGAGATGTTCTTGAGTCCCCACTGGGCTGCGAGTCCCTCTATCTCCTGTTTGTTACCTATGATAACAAGGTCTGCCACACCGTCGGCCAGAACCCTGTCGGCTGCCTTAAGAGTACGCTCCTCGGTACCTTCGGGCAACACAATGCGCTGCTTATTCTCCTTGGCACGCGCAATAATCTGCTCTATTAATTCCATAGCGATATATATTAAATTGTAATCTCCACTTAGCAAAAGCACCACAAAATTACACTTTTTCCCAATACCAACACCATAATAAATTATAAATACGCAAGTAACATAAATACGCAGGTTCAAACCTATTGGAGCGAGCGAATGCCTGGAGCGAGACCGCGGACCCGGAGGGCCGCCAAGCTCCCGAAGGGAGCGCGTTTGCATAGCAAACTAAAAGAAGGTTTAGTTAGAAGAAGGGGGTCGACCCCTTCTTCTAACGTTCAATCCCGGGTCCCGCTACAAAAAAAGGAGGCCGAACGACCTCCATTTTTTGTAGCGGGACCCGGGATTGAACCGGGGACCTCATGATTATGAATCATGCGCTCTAACCAGCTGAGCTATCCCGCCATCGCTTGATAAGCGGGTGCAAAGGTAATGCTCATTTTTGATACCTGCAACATTTTATCTGCATATTTTTGTTAGAAATTTGTCTTCCATTCATTTGGAAATTAAAAGATTTTAATATTTCTTTGCATTAGAACCTAGGCGGGACCTGGGCGGAGTATTCCGGTACCGCTATTGAAAAAACATAATGCTATGGCTACAGATAAAAATATACCAACCAAGACCAAGGTCGTTCTGGAATATGTATTGAGTTCGCAGTCAATACCTATGATTTGGGACGCGATAGCCACTGCTCCGGGCTTGACCTCATGGTTTGCCGATGATGTGACATCGGACGGTAAGAATTTCAGTTTCATATGGGGAAAGCAAGAGTCGCGCGTTGCTGAGCTCATCAACTGTAGACAGAACACATATGTTCGTTTCCACTGGCTGGACGAGGAGCCCGGAACATATTTTGAACTGCGAATACTCAAGAATGACCTGACATCAAACTACTCGCTGGAGATCACTGATTTTGCCGATTCGGACGACGAGGATGATGTGCGCAGTCTCTGGGATACCTCAATCGACGCTCTGCATCGATGTGGCCTGTAGAATCATGAAATAATCCTAACTGGTCAAATAACATGCGTTTTTTTTCGTACCTTCGCAGTTTGGAAAAAAATGCACGTTTTAATGAGGCCTAAAAGACTGGATATATTTATTCTCAAGAGCTTCCTGCTGCTTTTTGTGGCAGCGTTTGCCATCTGTCTTTTTGTGCTCCTCATGAATGTCCTTTGGCGTTATGCCGAGGATATAGTGGGAAAGGGTCTCAACTTTTCTTTCCTGGCCAAATTTTTCTGGGAGTTCGCTCTCACGCTTGTTCCGCAGGCACTGCCTCTGGCTGTGCTCATGGCGTCGCTCATTACCTTCGGTAACTTTGGAGAGCGTCTGGAGTTGCTGGCCATGAAAACGGCCGGTATCCCGCTGCTGCGCATCATGCGTCCGGTAATGGTGTTCTCCATCTTCCTGGCGGGCGTATCGTTCTACTTCCAGAACGTCACGGTGCCCAAGGCTGCCAAGAACCTCTACTCCATAATCTACTCCATCAACGAGAAGAACCCTGAACTGGATATTCCGGAGGGAGTGTTCTATAACCAGATCCAGGGCTTCAACATGTATGTCAAGCATAAGGACTTCAGTAACGGAAACCTGTATGATGTCACAATCTACGATCACCGTAAAGGATACGAGAACCTGAGCGTGATTGTGGCCGATTCGGGCTATATGGAGACTACGGCCGATAAACAGCATCTCTACCTGCACTTGTTCAGCGGATTCTGGTTCACCCAGGAGACGGATATAGAGAGCAACGGTAAGCCCTACCGTCGCGAGGGATTCCGCGAAAAGCATATCCTGCTGGAGTTCAACTCGGGCATGAAAGAGGCTCCCGACGGACTGGTGGGCTCGCAGGCCATGAGTAAGAACATGAACGAGATCAAGCTTACCATCGATTCGCTCTCCCTGAATCAGGACAGCATAGGACTGGGTAACCTGGATGAGTACAGATCCACCGCTCTGGCTACCTTCCGTTATCAGAAATCGGACTCCCTGGCATACAATAACATGGGTGTTCTCTATATCAACGCCGACAGTGTCTATGCGGTTTCAAGCCGTAACAGGCAGGTGGATATAAAGGCTGCCATGCGCTCCAGGATACAGACGCAGGCAAGTGACCTGGCTATCAAGAGCACCAATATGTATTATCAGGACAAGAGCATACGCCGTCACTGGATAGAGTGGATGAAAAAGATTACAAACGCCCTGTCGGTGCTGATATTCTTCTTTATCGGTGCTCCTCTGGGTGCAATCATCCGCAAGGGCGGTCTGGGTGTCCCGGTCATTGTGTCGGTGTTTACCTTTATACTCTTCTATATTACGTCGGTATCGGGCGAGAAGATGTACCGAGAGGGCGAGTGGAGTATAGTGGGATGCTGGTTCAGCGTCATGGTCCTCTCGCCTTTGAGCGTCTTCTTCACGGTCAAGGCCAACGGCGACTCCACGCTGTTCCAGTGGGATGTGATAATTGAGTTCTTCAGATACTGGTTCGGAACCAAGGTCAACCGCAATATCGTACGTAAGGATGTGGTGATTGACGATCCCGACAGGGACAAGTGCGTAAGGTCGCTCAACGACATAAAGCGCATGAGTGTGGAGCTGGAGAATTCGGCCCTGCTCAATTCGGTACCCGACTACCGCAAGCTTTTCTTCGGCAGCGTGGATTCGGCCCGCTTGACCGAGCTCAGCGACGAGCTTGAGGTGCTGGTTTCGGAGCTGGGTAACAGCCGCGACAGGGTGGAGCTTGACATGCTCAACGGATTCCCGCTGCTTCAGAGCCACGGCGTACAGCCCCCGTTTGCCCGTACGTGGGCCGACAGGATGGTGGGAATAATCTTCCCCATCGGACTCCTGTTCGAACTCCGTGCATGGCTCTTTACACGTAAGCTCAAGCGTCAGATGGTAAAGACGGCACAGGTGGCCGACAATTTGATTGAATATATAACAAACAACAATAAATAGAATGGCACAAATTTCAGATCGAGTCAACAGACTTGCGGCATCGGCTACTTTCGCTATGCTGCAGAAGAGCAATGAACTTTCGGCACAGGGTGTCGATGTAGTTAACATGAGCGTGGGCGAGCCCGACTTCAACACTCCCGATTACGTTAAGAAGGCTGCTATCGAGGCAGTTGAGCAGAACTTCTCCAAGTATTCTCCCGTTCCGGGTTACATGTGGCTGCGCAAGGCATGCAGCGACAAGCTCAAGCGTGAGAACAACCTCAACTACGAGCCTACCCAGATTCTCGTATCAACAGGTGCCAAGCAGTCACTCTGCAACGTGATCATGGCTGTTGTAAACCCCGGCGACGAGGTTCTTCTGCCTTCACCCTGCTGGGTAAGCTACCCTGAGATGGTTAAGCTGGCCGGCGGCGTTCCCGTTGTAATCAAGGCCGGTATCGACCAGGACTTCAAGGTTACACCCGCCCAGATTGAGGCTGCCATCACTCCCAAGACCAAGGCTATCATGATCTGCTCACCCTCGAATCCTACCGGTTCGGTTTACAGCAAGGATGAGCTGGAGGCTATCGCCAAGGTTCTTAACAAGTATCCCGATGTGTTTATCGTGTCCGATGAGATATACGAGCACATTAACTTTATAGGTGGTCACCAGAGCCTGGCCCAGTTTGTGGACAAGGACCGCATCGCTGTCATCAACGGTGTATCCAAGGCTTATGCAATGACCGGATGGCGTATAGGTTTCATGGCCGGTCCCGATTGGCTCGTAAAGGCTTGCAATAAGCTGCAGGGTCAGTACACCAGCGGTACCTGCTCTGTTGCCCAGAAGGCTGCCCAGGTGGCTTTTGACGGCCCGCAGGACGATGTGGAGAAGATGCGCCAGGTGTTCCAGAAGCGCCGCGACCTGATTGTATCTCTGGCCAAGGAGATTCCCGGCTTCGAGGTTAACAATCCTCAGGGTGCCTTCTACCTGTTCCCCAAGTGCGATTCATACTTCGGCAAGCGTTACGGTGACAAGGTAATCAACAGCGCCGAGGACCTGGCTATGTACCTGCTTGAGGTAGGACACGTGGCTACAGTAGGCGGTACCGCATTCGGCTCACCTGAGTGCATCCGTTTCAGCTACGCTACCAGCGAGGATAAGATTATCGAGGCTTTCCGCCGCATCAAGGTGGCTCTTGCCAACCTCAAGTAAACGGCCGATACAATAAAAGCGGGGGTTCCTTTCGGGACCCCCGCTTTTATTTTGTCTTCCTTCCGGATTATTCTCCCGGATGGATAGCCTCTGAAGGGCAGACACCGGCGCAAGTGCCGCAGTCTACGCACAGATCAGGGTTGATTGAGTACTTATCGCCCTCTGAGATAGCCTCTGACGGGCACTCATCGATGCAAGTTCCGCATGCGATGCAGTCGTCACCAATAACGTATGCCATAATGATAAATGTTTTTTAGGTTTGTGCGGTGCAAAAATACACACTTTTAGGTACTCTGCCAAATGGAGAGTTACTTTTTACAATAACTTGCCCTTTTCATCGTTTTTATACCGATGACTCTGAACCGTAGCACACTCAGAGCGGCCTTTGTAGCCGTTGTTCTCCTGCTGCTCGTACCCTCCATGGGTGCGGGCCGTCTCTTTGCGCAGGAACGCAAGATACAGAACCGTCCCTATCTGGATGACAGGGTGTGGCATTACGGATTCCTGGTGGGCTTCAATATCCAGGACCTGCGCCTGGCCAATAACGGACTTCCCTACATCAACTCGGCGGGTTCGGCCGAATACTGGTATGGCGATGTTCCCGAATACATACCCGGATTCAGTGTAGGCGTGTTGGGCGAACTCAAGGCCAACGAATGGCTGTCGGTCAGGCTTATCCCCACCATGCACTTCGGCGACAAGAAGGTGGTGTTCAAGGAACAGCGCTCCGGTAAGGTGGTGGAGCAGTATCTCAAATCCACGCTGCTCTCTTTCCCCCTGGACTTCAAGATAAGCGCCGAGCGTTTCAACAACTACCGTCCATATGTTGTCGCGGGTGTTGCTCCGGTGTTTGACCTTACAGTAAAGAAAGGAAAGGAGCTGCTGGTCAAGTCGTCCGACCTTATGCTCGAGGTGGGAATGGGTCTGGACCTATATTATCCCTTCTTCAAGATGATCCCGGAACTCAAGTTCTGCTTCGGCCTTAAGAACATTCTTGAAAGCAAACGAACGGATCTGACCGATCCCTTACTACTCAAATACAGCCAGTCGCTGGACAAGGCTCAGAGTGCCATGATAGTGCTGACTCTCTATTTTGAGTAATTTATTTTGCTCAAAAAGAAATTTATAGTATCTTTGCGCCGCTTTATGCGATCGCTGTCAAGGAAGAGTAACTTGGTATGTCGCTCTAGCGTATACGAAACATTGAAATTTCCAGAACAATGGATTTAATCAAAATTGCAGAACAGGCATTTGCTACCGGTAATGAGGGTAAGTTCCCCGCATTCAAGTCTGGTGACACCGTAACAGTAGCATACCGTATCATCGAGGGTAACAAGGAGCGTATCCAGCTCTATCGTGGTGTAGTAATCAAGATCAGCGGACACGGTGACAACCGTCGTTTCACTGTTCGTAAGATGTCTGGCACCGTTGGTGTAGAGCGTATCTTCCCCATCAGCTCACCGGCTATCGACAGCATCGAGGTCAACAAGATCGGTAAGGTGCGTCGCGCTAAGCTTTACTACCTGCGTAACCTCACAGGTAAGAAGGCCCGTATCCGTGAGAAGAGAGCTAACGCCTGATTCCGGGATATCAATCTACAGGACGGCAGCCGTAAGGTTGCCGTTCTTTGCTTTTGTACATGTGTGCACATAAGCGCTTTTCCATTATCTTTGCAGGTATAACGACACTGCGCGTAATTGATGAAACATAATATCAGACGGATACTGACGCTTCTGGTTCTGGCGCTCATCCCGGCAGGAATGTGGGCTCAGACTGAGAGCCGTTCCCTTGTCTGCCGGTTGCAGACGGCCGGTCTGGCCGGAACAGGCAGACATGCTCCGTTCTGGCATACATCGAACCGTCAGGGACTCCCTTCGGTAAATAACAACAACGGATATATGCTTTTTGCCGCCCTGGGCAGCGTTCAACAGTCCGGAGGCTTCGGCCTGGACTATGGGGCCGATGTGGGGTTCGGTGCGGGTCTTGAAAGGGACTTGCTGCTGCATCAGCTATATATGGACCTGAACTACCGATGGCTGGGTATGTCCGTCGGAATGAAGGAGCGCTGGGGTGACAGGAACCGTTATCTGAGTTCCGGTGCGCTCACCTGGTCCGGCAACAGCAAGCCTGTGCCCGAGGTCAGGGTGGGGATTCCCGAGTATGTCCGTGTGCCTATCCTTGGGAGCTGGTTTTCCGTAAAGGGACACCTGGGCTACGGACGTCTTACTGACGATAAATGGCGCAGCTCTCACGACAATAACCTGGACTATGTGGACGGCGTGCTGTTCCATAGCAAGTCCGCATTCTTAAGGTTCGGCGACCAGAGCAGGTTCCCCCTGCAGGTCACTTTGGGGCTGGAGATGAACAATATGTTCGGTGGCGTGCGTCATCAGGGTGGGGCCGATAAGAGCCTTCCTTCCGATGTCAACGCCTACTGGACCGTGCTCTTCCCGTTCCATCATGTCGAGGAACAGGGAAACGAGGATGGCGACAATCTGGGCAGCTGGCATCTGAATTTTGATTACAAACTGAACGACTGGCACATCGGCGCCTACTATGAACACTTCTACGAGGACCACTCCTCCATGCTCGGTATCGAATACAAGAACGATATGGAGGGTAAAAAGGATTTCATATTCTTCGGGTTCCGCCGCAACTGGTTTGACGGCCTGTTCGGAATAGAGTTGAACGCCCCTGATAATTTCATGTACTTCCGTAATGCTGTGTTCGAGTTCATGAACACCCGCGGTCTGTGCGGTCCTATCTGTCACAGCGCGTCCTGCAACACGGACGGTATGTACGTGATTGAGGAGGTTGACGGCCGTGACGGCATGTACAATCATGGCATATACTCGTCATACAGCCACTGGGGCTATGCTATGGGTAATCCGGTACTTATATCGCCGGCCTACAACAAGGAGGGCGACAACCGCTTCCGCAGCAACCGCGTGCAGATGTTCCATCTGGGTGTGGACGGCGGTATAACCGATGATATTGACTACCGCGTGCTGGCTACGACAACCCTCCATTGGGGCTGTTACGGAGCGCCTCTGAAGGATGTTGAGCGTGTCACGTCACTCATGCTCGAGTGCTCGTACCGTGGCTTCGAAACATATGGATGGAACTTCAGCCTGTCGGGATCCATGGATTTTGACAGCGGCAATCTTATAGGAAACAACAAGGGTGTTATGTTTACCGTCACAAAACTGTGGAATGTGCTATGAGTAAAAGATTCCTTACAATAGCGGCATGGGTGCTGCTGCTCTTCGGGGCGGTGGCGGTCAGTTCGTGTGAGCATGCGTTCCCTAACGATGACCTGGATTTCTACTGGCGTCTGGAGAGCATCGAGCATAAGGGTGGTGCTACAGAGCGGGTGGACAACACCATGTTCGGCTTTTCACGTCATATCGTACTTATCGAGATACTGTCCGGTTCCTCCTTTACCCGTCATGGCATCACCACCGATACGGGCGATTCAATCAGGTTCGACTTCTCAATGTATCCTGATGTATCGGACGTTTTGGAGGGTCTTGGCCGATGCGGTATAGACAGTACGGTCACCACCTTCGGTGTTAAGTATCCCAAGGGCGGTCTCATCCTGTCGAACGACAGGGTTGTCCTGCATTTAAGAAAGTGGTAGTTCAGGGCTGAACCATACCGTCCAGCAGATGTATTGTGCGGTCGGTCATGGCGGCAAGCGACTCGTCGTGAGTCACTATCACGAATGTCTGTCCCAGTTTGTCTCTCAGATTAAAGAACAGTTTGTGCAGCTCTTCCTTGTTCTTGGTGTCAAGGCTGCCCGATGGCTCATCGGCCAGTATTACATCGGGCTGGTTGGCCAGCGCGCGTGCCACTGCAATCCTCTGCTTTTCGCCACCTGACAGTTCTGAGGGCTTGTGCTGGGCCCTATCGGCCAGTCCAAGCATCTCCAGCAACTCCTTGGCTCTTGCCGAAGCCTGCTTCATCCCGTTGCCGGCAATCAGCATGGGTATCATGATGTTCTCCAGGGCGGTGAACTCCGGCAGCAGCTGATGGAACTGGAATACAAATCCTATGTGCTTGTTGCGGAAGGCCGACAGCTCTTTCTCGCCCATGCGGGTTATGTCCTGCCCGTCGTAGAGAACACGGCCTCCGTCCGGACGGTCCAGCGAACCCATGATCTGCAGCAGCGTGGTCTTGCCGGCGCCGCTGGGGCCGGTAATGCTTATCACCTCGCCGTTGTCCACCTTGAGGCTGATTCCCTTGAGTACCTGAAGTGAGCCGAAGCTTCTTGTTATGTTGTCCAGTTCAATCATGTTTCTGTTCTTATAGCATTGCAAAAATATACGCTTTATGTTGAATTTGACCTATTATCATGATATTTTATGCTTTATAGGATGTCTATTTGGTTTGGAAACACTAATTTTGCGCCCGATTTATTCACAAATAACTAATAATCATATGCGAGTAGCAATTGTTGGAGCCAGCGGAGCAGTAGGACAGGAGTTCCTGCGTGTGCTGGAAGAGCGTAATTTTCCGCTCGACGAGTTGGTTTTGTTCGGGTCATCCCGCAGTGCCGGATCTTATTACACCTATGGCGGTAAGAAGATTCAGGTCAAGTTACTCCAGCATAACGATGATTTCAAGGGTATAGATATTGCATTCGTATCGGCCGGCGGCGGTACTTCCGAGGAGTATGCCGAGACCATCACCAAGTACGGTGCAATCATGATCGATAACTCAAGTGCCTTCCGTATGGATCCCCAGGTTCCTCTGGTAGTTCCCGAGGTTAACCCCGAGGATGCTCTGGTTCGTCCCAAGGGTATCATCGCCAATCCTAACTGCTCAACAATCATGATGATTGTGGCACTTAAGGCACTCAACGACCTTTCACCCGTCAAGAACGTACAGGTTTCAACCTATCAGGCTGCCAGCGGCGCCGGCGCAGCTGCCATGGCCGAACTCGAGCAGCAGTACCGTCAGGCTCTTGCCGGCGAGGAGGTTACCGTCAACAAGTTCGCTTATCAGCTTGCTTACAACCTGATTCCTCATATCGATGTCTTCAAGGAGAGCGGTTATACCAAGGAGGAGGAGAAGATGTTCTACGAGACTCGTAAGATGTTCCACAACGACATCAAGTGCAGCGCTACATGCGTTCGCGTTCCTGCCCTGCGTTGCCACTCCGAGGCTATCTGGGCCGAGACCGAGGAGCCTGTATCAGTTGAGGCATTCCGCGAGGCCGTTAAGAACGGTGAGGGCCTTGTCCTGATGGACGATCCCGCCAAGAAGGAATATCCCATGCCTCTGTTCCTGTCAGGCACCGATCCCGTATACGTGGGCCGTATCCGCAAGGATATCGCCAATCCCAACGTAATGTGCTTCTGGATTGTAGGTGACCAGATCCGCAAGGGCGCAGCTCTGAACGCTGTTCAGATTGCAGAGTATCTGATCAAGCAGGGCGTGGTTAAGTAAGCTAATTTGTCCCCCAATAAAAAATCCTTGCGAAATCATCGCAAGGATTTTTTTAATTCTCAATTTTCAATTTTCAATTCTCAATTACTTCTTCATCTTGCTCTTCCACAGAGCGCTCATCTCCTCCAAAGTCTTGCCCTTGGTCTCGGGGACCATCTTGAATACGAACAGGGCCGACAGGACTGAGAATGCGGCATAGATCAGATATGTTCCGCCTACGCTCCACTCACAGAGTGACGGGAATGTGGATGATATGATGTAGTTCGAAATCCACTGTGCGGCAACAGCTACAGCCACAGCGTTACTGCGGATGGTGTTGGGGAATATCTCGGAAATGAGAACCCAGCAGATGGGGCCCCATGACATCATGAACGATGCGGTGTAGATGATGATGAATACGAGTGCGGCAATGCCTATCACGTCGCAGAATGAGAGTATGCTCAGGGCGATCATGCCGATAGCCATACCTATTGAACCTACAATAAGCAAGGGTCGGCGGCCCCACTTGTCGACGGTCAGGATGGCCACTACCGTGAACAGTATGTTGACCACACCCATTACTACGGTCTGGATCATGGCGGCGTCACCGCTCGAACCCATGTTCTGGAAGATACGGGGAGCGTAGTAGAGCACCACGTTGATACCTACGGCCTGCTGGAAGAATGAGAGCAGCACGCCTACAACGATAACCATAATACCGTATGAGAACAGCTTCTCCTTCTTCTCTACCAGAGTATCCTTGATCTCCTGCAGGATCTCCTGTGCGCGTCCCTCGCCGTTGATGCGGGTAAGAACCTCCATTGCCTTCTGTGTGTTGCCACGCATAACCAGGTAACGCGGGGTCTTGGGGACAAGCAGCAGAAGCAGTCCGAATGCGCCGGCCGGGAAGGCCTCGCTTACGAACATCCTGCGCCATCCTATGTTGACCATTGCAGCCTGGATAAGCTCGGCTGTATCGGCCAGACCGCTACGGATAAGGGTGTTGATTGCGTATACTACCAACTGACCGAAAATGATGGCGAACTGGTTGCATGAAACCAGTGTTCCGCGTATCTGAGCGGGTGCGACCTCGGCGATGTACATGGGGCAGATGGCTGATGCCATACCTACGCCGATACCTCCCAGGATACGGTAAAGGATAAATGCCCACATAAGGCCCTTTGTAGCCTCGCCGGGCTGGAAGAACTCAAAGTTGGGACGGAAAAGGAACTCGGGCATGTAGCTGCCGAGTGCAGACAGGAAAAACAGTACTGATGCAAAGATCAGTGCGTTACGACGGCCAAGCCTGGTGGCCATGATACCGGAGATCAGACCTCCGATGATGCATCCTATCAGTGCGGATGAAGTCACAAAGCCGTGCATTCCGGTTGTGTAGTATGCACCAAGTCCGCTGACGAAGAACTTCTGCAATGCCTGCTCGGCACCGGATATGACAGCGGTGTCATATCCGAACAGCAGACCGCCGATAACGGCCACTGCGCAGATTCCGTAAAGGTAAGCTTTACTGCCAGTCTCTTTGTAATTGCTCATAAGTAAGTATTTATTTGATGTTGGTTCAGTTGTTTGTTATTCTGCGTTTTCCGACGCGAACGGCAAATATAATAATTAGTAGACAAACGCTTTCGATTTGGCCTGAACTTTTTTTATCATTTTTTAATGTGCTTGAATATACGTGCAGGCGCAAGGGTTGTTTTATGTAAGGAAATATTACTATTGTATGTAGCCCGCTTCCGGATTTTTCTGCTGTCCGTATTGTGGATTTGTGCTGCTCAAACTTGCAGTTACGGCCGAATGGTGCTATATTCGCAACAAAAACAAATAACACCCGCACAATATGGAACAGAACGGAAACGGACAGAAACAACTCCAGATAGAACTCAAGGAGGAGACGGCTCAGGGGGTATATTCCAACCTCGCCATGATCACTCATTCGTCATCGGAATTCGTAATGGATTTTATAAGCATTCTTCCGGGCATGGCCAAGGCTCAGGTAAAGTCCCGCGTCATTATGTCGCCCGAGCACGCCAAGCGTCTTCTGATGGCTCTTCAGGATAACGTGGCCAAGTATGAGAATGCGTTCGGAACGATCGAGATGAAGGCTCAGAAGGGCACCTACATGCCACCCATCTCCGACTTCCACGGAGAGGCTTGAAACCGGGTCTTCGGGATAGGTTCAGTGGCGGATGTTTTTGCGGCATCCGCCACTTTTTTGCCTTTTTTCGGTCGAAATCATTAAAAACTACGTGATTTCGCTTGCGTTATAAAATAATAGCCGTATCTTTGCACGCCAAAAATTCTGGATTTACTATTTAATATATAATAATTAAAAACAAACAAACATGCCAACAATTCAGCAGTTAGTACGCAAAGGACGTCAGGTCCTGGAGGACAAGAGTAAGTCTCCGGCCCTGGATTCCTGCCCCCAGAGGAGAGGCGTTTGCGTGAGAGTTTACACAACAACACCTAAGAAGCCTAACTCAGCCATGAGAAAGGTTGCCCGTGTTCGTCTGACCAACCAGAAGGAGGTTAACTCCTACATTCCGGGTGAGGGTCACAACCTGCAGGAGCACTCAATCGTTCTCGTTCGCGGAGGTCGTGTAAAGGATCTTCCCGGTGTACGTTACCACATCATCCGCGGTACACTTGATACCGCCGGCGTTAACGGTCGTCTCCAGAGACGTTCCAAGTACGGTGCAAAACGTCCTAAAGCAGCTAAGAAGTAATCAATAACAAGTTTTGGTTAGAGTGAGGTTGAGTAAATGTCCAAGCGTGGACGTTGAAGAATCAGAATGACAACCCGAACAAAACAAACAGTTTAAAATGAGAAAAGCAAAACCGAGAAAGCACGTCATCCTTCCGGATCCCGTATTCGGCGACGTTGCAGTGACCAAGTTCGTCAACCATCTCATGTACGATGGTAAGAAGAACACATCATTCGAGATTTTCTATGAGAGCCTTGAGAAGGTTAAGACCAAGCTCCCCAACGAGGAGATGTCTGCCCTTGAGATTTGGAAGAAGGCTCTTGATAACGTAACTCCTCAGGTAGAGGTTAAGTCCCGCCGTATTGGTGGTGCTACTTTCCAGGTTCCTACCGAGATCCGTGCAGACCGCAAGGAGTCAATCTCTATGAAGAACCTTATTTCATTCGCCCGTAAGCGCGGTGGCAAGTCTATGTCAGACAAGCTTTCAGCCGAGATTGTTGATGCTTTCAACAGCACCGGTGGCGCATTCAAGCGTAAAGAGGACATGCATCGTATGGCTGAGGCCAACAGAGCTTTTGCACACTTCAGATTCTAATAAATGGCAGATCAGGATTTACATCTCACGAGAAACATCGGCATCATGGCTCACATTGATGCCGGAAAGACTACGACTTCAGAGCGTATTCTTTACTACACAGGATTAACACATAAAATAGGTGAGGTTCATGACGGTTCCGCTACCATGGACTGGATGGTCCAGGAGCAGGAGCGCGGTATCACTATTACCTCAGCTGCCGTTACCACACATTGGAAATGGCAGGGAAACACATATAAGATCAATCTTATTGACACTCCGGGACACGTGGACTTCACCGCCGAGGTTGAGCGTTCACTCCGCGTGCTTGACGGCGCTGTTGCAGTGTTCTGCGCAGTAGGTGGCGTTCAGCCCCAGTCTGAGACCGTATGGCATCAGGCCAGCAAGTACGGTGTACCCCGTCTGGGTTATGTCAACAAGATGGACCGCTCTGGTGCTGATTTCTTTGGTGTAATCACCCAGATGAAGGAGATTCTCAAGGCAAACGCTTGCCCCATAGAAATTCCTATCGGCCAGGAGGAGTCATTCAAGGGCGTTATAGACCTTATTAAAATGAAGGCCATCTACTGGCGCGATGAGTCTCTCGGTGCTGAGTACACCGTCGAGGATATCCCCGCCGATCAGATGGAGGAGGCCCAGCAGTGGCGTGACAACCTTCTTGAGAAGGCTGCCGATTTTGATGACGAGATGATGATGAAGTATCTTGATGACGCTTCAACCATCACCGAGGATGAGATCCTGCGTGCTATCCGTAAGGGTTGCATCAGCCAGAAGCTTGTTCCTGTTGTCTGCGGTACTTCTTTCCGCAACAAGGGCGTTCAGCCTCTGCTTGACTATGTATGCGCATTCCTTCCGTCACCTATCGACTGCGGTGGCGTAGACGGCTTCCTGCCCGGTTCTGAGGACGAGACCACTCACCGTGATCCCCGCTCAGACGAGAAGACAGCCGCTCTCGCATTCAAGATTGCTGTTGACCCCTATGTCGGCCGTCTTATCTTCTTCCGCGTATATTCAGGTAAGGTAACAGCCGGAAGCTACATCTTCAACACCCGTTCAGGTAAGAAGGAGCGTGTAAGCCGTCTGTTCCAGATGTACTCAAAGAAGCAGATTCAGGTTGATGAGGTAGCAGCAGGCGATATAGGTGCAGTTGTTGCTCTTAAGGATATCCGTACCGGTGATACCCTCTGCGATGAGGATGCACCGTTGGTACTCGAGAGCATGGACTTCCCGGATCCCGTTATCAGCATCGCTGTTGAGCCCAAGACCGAGAAGGATATGAGCAAGCTCTCTGACGGTCTTGCACGTCTTGCCGAGGAGGATCCCACATTCACCGTTAAGGTTGATGAGGATTCAGGCCAGACCCTGATCTCAGGTATGGGTGAGCTCCACCTTGATATTATTATCGACCGTCTCAAACGTGAGTTTGGCGTAGAGTGCAACCAGGGTCGTCCTCAGGTTAGCTACAAGGAGTCAATCTCACAGACAGTCCAGCTGCGTGAAGAGTACAAGAAGCAGACCGGTGGTAAGGGTCACTACGCTTGTATTGTCGTTGAAATCGGTCCTGCCGATCCTGATTGGAAGGGCGGCCTCCAGTTCATCGATGCCACCAAGGGTGAGGCTCTGCCTAAGACCTACCTGCCTGCTATCGAGAAGGGCTTTACCAATGCCATGAAGAATGGTGTGCTGATGGGTGCTCCCATGGAGTCTCTCAAGGTTACCGTTCTGGATGGTAAGTATCACCCGGTTGACTCAGATGCCCTCTCATTCGAGGTTTGTGCAACAAATGCCTTCCGTAACGCTTGCGTTAAGGCCGCTCCCGGTCTGACCGAGCCTATCATGGCACTTGAGGTTGTAACTCCCGAGGAGAGCATGGGTAGCGTTATCGGTGACCTTAACAAGCGTCGCGGTCAGGTTGAGGGTATGGAGACCAACCACTCAGGTGCCAAGGTTGTCAAGGCACACGTACCTCTGGCCGAGATGTTCGGTTATGTAACCGCTCTGCGTACAATCACTTCAGGTCGTGCTACTTCTTCAATGTCTTACGAGCGTCATGCCGAGGTTTCCAAGGCTCTTGCCCGTCAGGTTGTAGAGGAGCAGGGTGGTAACGTTTCACTGCTTTAATATAATAAGGTAAAAGAGAGAGAAAGCGGCTGCGATAGCAAATGACTCTTATCAAAGCCGCTTACAATAAAATTCAAACAAACATTTAAATTTTAGACAATGAGTCAGAAAATCAGAATCAAACTGAAGTCTTACGACCACAATCTCGTAGACAAGAGTGCCGAGAAGATCGTTAAGACTGTTAAGGCTACCGGTGCTGTAGTAAGCGGTCCTATTCCACTTCCCACACACAAGCGTATCTTCACTGTTAACCGTTCAACATTCGTCAACAAGAAGTCACGTGAGCAGTTCCAGCTCTCTTCATTCAAGAGACTGATCGACATCTACAGCTCAACTGCAAAGACTGTTGACGCACTGATGAAGCTTGAGCTTCCCAGCGGTGTAGACGTAGAGATCAAGGTTTGATAAACAAAGTGATTGACAAATTTTTTACAGTAACTTAATTTTTATTTGAAATGCCAGGATTATTAGGAAAAAAGATCGGTATGACATCGGTCTTCGGTGCTGATGGAAAGAATGTTCCATGCACCGTTATCGAAGTTGGTCCTTGCGTGGTTACCCAGATCAAGAGTGTTGAGAAGGATGGCTATGAGGCAGTTCAGCTTGGCTTCGAGGATGCCAAGGAGAAGAACACCACAAACGCCCTCATGGGACACTTCAAGAAAGCTGGTGTAACTCCCAAGAGACACTTGGCCGAGTTCAAGGATTTTGACGGTTCACTCAATCTGGGTGATGTTCTTACCGTCGAGTTGTTCAATGACGCAAACTTTGTTGATGTCATTGCAGTATCAAAAGGTCATGGTTACCAGGGTGTCGTTAAGAGACACGGTTTTGGTGGCGTAGGTCAGCAGACCCACGGTCAGCACAACCGCGGTCGTAAGCCCGGTTCAATCGGTGCCTGCTCTTACCCCGCTAAGGTGTTCAAGGGCATGCGTATGGCCGGTCACATGGGTAACGAGCGCGTGACTACTCAGAACCTCCAGGTTCTTAAGGTTATTCCGGAGCACAACCTCCTTCTTATCAAGGGTTCTATTCCGGGTTATAAAGGTTCAATCGTTTCAATTCTTAGGTAATGGAAATTAGTGTATTAAATATTAAAGGTGAGGATACCGGCAGAAAGGTAGTCCTTAACGATGCTATTTTCGGCATTGAGCCCAACGATCACGCCATCTACCTGGATGTGAAGCAGTTCATGGCCAACCAGCGTCAGGGTACACACAAGTCGAAAGAGAGAAGTGAGATCAGCGGTTCAACCAAGAAACTGGGCCGTCAGAAGGGTGGCGGCGGTGCCCGTCGTGGTGACATCAACTCACCTGTATTGGTAGGTGGTGCCCGCGTATTCGGTCCCAAGCCCCGTGATTACAGCTTCAAGGTAAACAAGAAGGAGAAACAGCTTGCCCGCAAGTCTGCCCTTTCATACAAAGTTCAGGAGAACGCTCTTATCGTAGTTGAGGACTTCGCTTTCGAGGCTCCCAAAACCAAGAGTTTCATAGAAATCTTAAACAATCTTAAAGTTTGTGATAAGAAATCTTTGTTCGTCCTGCCCGAGAGCAATAATGTCGTATCTTTGTCGGCCCGTAATTTACAGG
>CACYHW010000002.1 GCA_902774335.1 uncultured Bacteroidales bacterium | reverse complement strand
GTAACGCTTGTTACCGAATACGTTAGCGGTTGACCAAAGCAGCTTGGCACCGGTCTCTTTCTGCTTCTCCTTGATGTAAGCTACGATAGCCTTCATGTTCTTCTCATACTCTGCTACGTTTGCGCCCTCAGAAATCAGGTCAACATCGTGGAAGCAGAAATAAGGAATACCCAGCTTCTGCATGAACTCGAAACCGGCATCTACCTTGTTCTTAGCCTGCTGAAGAGGATCTGCATCGGTCCAGGGGAAAGTCTTTGTACCACCACCGAACTGATCTGCGCCCTCTGCGCACAGTGTGTGCCACCATGCCATTGCAAAACGCAGCCAATCCTTCATGGTCTTGCCCATGATAACCTTGTTCTCATCATAGTAATGGAAAGCCATAGGATTCTTGCTGTCCTTACCCTCGAATTTGATCTTCTTCAAACCGGGAAAATACTCTTTTGCCATAATTGATTTTTTATTAATAAAACAAAATGTTTCTACTTGTTAAGTCACATGCGTGACGGAAGGCAAAGTTACGTTTATAATTCAAATAATCAACCTTTGAACAACGTTTTTTTTGCCTCCTGACCAGCACTTGTAAGAGCTTTTCAGAACTCGTTCAGATACATGCCGAGGATACGTTTCCAACGGGCATATGCCTCCTCGTACTGAGGTATGAGTTTCTTGTCGGGCTCGATGACGTTGATCTTCTCAAGAGTTGAGAATGCATCGTCATTGTTCTTGTAAACACCGGCACCCATACCGGCACCCTTGGCGGCACCTACTGAACCGTCGGTATCGTACAGCTCGATGGTTGCGCCTGTGATTCCGGCCAATGTCTCGCGGAATACGGGGTTCAGGAACATGTTGGCGTTACCTGCATGGATCTTTGATATCTCCATACCCATCTCAACCATTACGTCCATACCGTACTTGAATGAGAATACGATACCCTCCTGCACGGCGCGGGCCATATGGTTGCGGTTATGTATGTTGAAGTTGAATCCGTGGATGCTGCAGCCTACGTTGCGGTTTCCAAGGACACGCTCGGCACCGTTACCGAAAGGCAGTACTGATACTCCGTCGCAACCTACGGGCACGCTCTGGGCTATCTTGTTCATATCGCCGTATGACAGGCCCTCAAGCATGATGTTGCGGCGGGTCCATGCATTCAGGATACCTGTTCCGTTGATGCACAGGAGCACGCCCAGACGGGTCTGCTTGTTGGTATGGTTAACATGAGCGAATGTGTTTACTCTTGACTGGGGATCAAAGTTTACAGAGCCGTTTACACCGTAAACTACGCCCGATGTACCTGCAGTAGCGGCAATCTCACCGGGATTGAATACGTTCAGTGACAGAGCGTTGTTGGGCTGGTCACCGGCACGGTATGTTACGGGGATACCCACCTCAAGTCCAAGTTCCTTGGCTGCAGAAACCGAGATACGGCCCTGCTCTGAGAATGTAGGTCTGATCTCAGGGATAAGTGAGCGGCTGAATCCGTAGTACTCCAGCAGGAAATCGGCAACGTCGTTTTCCTTGAAATTCCACATCATGCCCTCCGAAAGACCTGACACTGTGGTGCATGTGGTACCTGTTAGGCGCATTGCGATGTAGTCACCCGGCAGCATGATCTTGTCAATCTGCTCGTAGAGCTTGGGCTCGTTCTCCTTTACCCATGCCAGCTTGGCGGCGGTGAAATTACCCGGTGAATTGAGCAGATTTGTAAGGCACTGACCCTTACCTATCTCACGGAAAGCCTTGTCACCGTAAGGTACGGCACGTGAGTCGCACCAGATGATTGCAGGACGCAGAGCCTTGCCGTTCTTGTCCACGCAAACCAGACCGTGCATCTGGTAAGAGATACCGATAGCCTCGATATCGGAACCCTTGGCACCAGACATCTCCTTGACCTTGGCGGTCACGTTCTTGAGGTATGTCCACCAATCATCGGGGTTTTGCTCGGCCCATCCGGGATTGAGGGCCTTGATGGGAGCCTCCGAGTCGGGATAGAATGCCGAAGCTACGCTTTTGCCAGTCTCAATTGACACCAGGCTAGCCTTCACTGAGGAACTGCCTATGTCATAACCTAACAGATATTTTTTCATCGTTTATATGTTTTGTTATTGTAATTATCTCAATTCAAGATTGCACTCCACAGCCGCTCCGGAGTAGTTGAAACTGCTCTGGGCCACGCCGTTGGCGGTATGGTAGCGTACGTTGACCTTACGCTCTCCTATCATTCCCTCATACTTACCCTCACGCTGTCCGAATGTAAATACGCATGCATCGCCATCCTCACGGAACGAAACCGGAATAACCGTGAACGCTCCGTCCTGGTATGCGTTTGTGGTGCCGTCATCCTCGTAGAACATGAACGAGCCGTTGGAACCGGCATAGCAGTCGACGGTAATCTCGGTGGCAGGTTTCTCATCCACATAACTGATCTGCGGACCGGAAATGATTATGGCACCTGACGGAACAAACAGAGGTATTCGCTCATAGGGAGCATCGGCCTTGATTGTCTGTCCGCCCACGAACAAGGAGTCGCTGTAATAGTCGTACCAGACCCTGCCCTTGGGGAGATAGACGTTCCTTGAAACGGCGCCGTACTCATATACCGGGCATACCATCAGAGAGGGTCCGAACATGAACTGGTCGGCTACTTCACGAGCCTTGGCGTCATCGGTATAATCCATTACCAGGCCGCGCATTATCACGTTTCCGTTCATCCAGGAGTTGCCGTTGAGCGAATAGATGTAAGGCATCAGTCTGTAACGCATACGGTTGTAGTATACGATGGACTGGTATGCGGGATGGTTCTCGGGTGCTATGTTCCACACTTCACGCAACGGGAACTGGCCGTGCGCACGGTAGAGCGGGCAGAATGTGCCGAACTGATACCAGCGGGTCTGGAGCTCGCGCCACTCCTTGAGGTCAGCCGTCTCCACACGTGAGCGGTCAAAGAAACGCTGGGCGTTGGCGTAACGGTTCTCAACGCAGAATCCGCCTATATCCATGGTCCAGTAGGGATTGCCGCACAGCGAGTAGTTGAGTCCGGCTGTAATCTGTGAACGCATATCCTCCCAGCGTGTGCCTATGTCGCCGCTCCACGAAGCAGTGGAGTAACGCTGCAGTCCTGCAAATCCCGAACGGGTAAGCTGGAAGACGCGCTTGTTGGGATCCTCCTTGATCAGGCCCTCATAGATGGCCTGTGCGTTCATGAGCGAGTATGCCATAAGGTACTCCGTGGATGAGCCCAGTGCGGTAGGTCCGCAAAGTGCCTTCCAGTAGTCCATGGGCACGCAGTCACGGATATTGGGCTCGCTGGCATCCATCCACCATGCATCAATTCCGTAACCGTACAGATGATCCTTGAGTTGGTTCCAGAAGAGCTCACGTGCTCCTGCCGAATAGGCGTCATAGAATGAGCCGATGTAACCGGGGCCAACCCAGTCACGTATGCTGTCCTCAACGGCACGACGGTACATCCAGCCGTGAGAGTCGAATTCCTTGAAATGCTCGGTCGATGCGTAGAATTTGGGCCAAACCGATATCATCAGGTGCGCGTTCATGCCGTGCACGCCGTCCATCATGGCCTTGGGATCGGGATAACGGGCCTTGTCGAACTCATGTGAGCCCCATGAATCCTGCTCCCAATAGTTCCAGTCCTGAACAATGTTGTCCAGACCTATGCCGCGGTCACGGAACTCCTTGACAGTGGCAAGAACCTCGTTCTGGTTCTGATAATGCTCGCGGCTCTGCCAGAATCCCATAGCCCACTTGGGAAGCATATTGGGACGTCCCACAAGTGAGTGCAGACCGCTTATTACGCCATCCATGTCATCGCCCGAAATAAAGTAGTAATCGGACTGGGGAACCATCTCGTTCCACATGGTAAGCTTATCGGCCTGTTCCTTGCTTACGGGTGCATAGGCTCTCAGACCGCAGTATGACGTACCTCCGTCGGGACGCCACTCTATACGCAGGTCATACTTCTGACCCTGCTTCATTCTGAAACTGAACTTGTATGAGTTGGGGTTCCAGGCAGTGCGCCAGCGCTCCTTTACAACCTCCTCGCCTCCCAGGAACACCCTGATGTAGCCGGCATAGTAAAGGATAAAGTTGTACACTCCTGTCTCGGGAGCCTCGATGGCACCCTCGTACTCCACTCTCTGGCCCAGACGCGGCAGATTCTTTACAGTCTCGGAGTCCACAAAGTAGATGGAATCCTCCTCTCTGACCTGGGTACGGCCGCGCATACCCATGCCGCTGTAGTATGTACCTGTAAGGCAGCCCTGCTTACCCTCCTTGTCAAAGAGTTTGAACAGGCGGTTGAGCTGCATATAGGGTTCGGTATTGCCGAATCGGCCCTGTGAGTATGAATCCCACAGAATACCGTATCCGCGTGAAGAGATCACGAACGGAATGCTTATCTTGGTGTTATACTGGAACAGTTCCTCGTTCTGTCCCTTGTAGTTCCACTGGTCAGACTGATGCTGTCCCAGGCCGTACAGGCCCTCGTCCTCCTGAGTGTCAAAGCTGTTGACAGTAGAGTAACCGTGTGTGTCGTCCACCGTGATGGGTGTAAACGAGGCAGGCTGAGTCTCGCCGGTGATGGTGTTGCCTCCGGCATCTGTAAAGCGGACCTTACCATCCGTTTTGTTTACAAACGCACTTACACAGCCGGTACGCAGCTCACACTCATCCTCAGTATCATGGATGGCAAAATCCACGCTGTGTCCCACACGGGGAAGTATAATCAGACTGTTTCTGTCATGAAAAGATTTATCGGGTGTAGCCGTAACGCGGATAACGCGGTCCGACATAACAGTAAGGCGTACTTTCTGAGGTTTTCCATCTACACTCTCCCTCACGTTGACTACAACGCCGTCATCAAGTTTCTTATAGTCCTTTCCAACGCACGAAGCCAGCACGACAAATGCTGCCAAAGGCGCAATAAAACGATTTAGGATATTCATACACATCTTGCAATAATCCTACAAACTTAATGGTTTTTTCGGGGATTGAAACAATCCGACCTTATTTAAATTACACCAAAACAAAAAAATAATGGAGAAAACTGTATAGTCCTCTCCATTATCCGATATGTGTGTTTATGGTTTGTCTTACTTCTGCAGAAGCTTGCCGTCTGAACCGAGTACATCAACAATCTTGTGGATGTACATCTTCTTCATGTTCTCGCGAGCTGGCTTGAGATACTGACGGGGATCAAAGTGGCTGGGGTTCTCAGCAAGATACTTGCGGATAGCAGCAGTCATAGCCAGACGTGAGTCTGAGTCGATGTTGATCTTGCAGACAGCGCTCTTTGAAGCCTCGCGGAGCTGCTCCTCAGGTATACCTACTGCATCGGGCAGCTTGCCGCCGTATGCGTTGATGGTATCAACCTCGTCCTGGGGAACTGATGATGATCCGTGCAGTACGATGGGGAAGCCGGGGAGCTTCTTCTCAATCTCGTGCAGTACGTCGAATGCAAGAGGAGGAGGAACCAGCTTACCGGTCTTGGGGTCACGTGTGCACTGCTCGGGCTTGAACTTGTAAGCACCGTGTGAAGTACCTATAGAGATAGCGAGTGAATCGCAACCTGTGCGGGTAGCGAAGTCGATTACCTCCTCGGGCTTGGTGTAGTGAGAAACCTCGCTTGCAACCTCGTCCTCAACGCCGGCCAGAACACCCAGCTCAGCCTCAACGGTAACATCATACTTGTGAGCGTACTCAACAACCTTCTTTGTAAGAGCGATGTTCTCCTCGTAGGGAAGTGAAGAACCGTCGATCATAACTGAAGAGAAGCCCATGTCGATGCAGTCCTTGCAGAGCTCGAAGCTATCACCGTGATCAAGGTGAAGAACGATCTCAGGATGAGCGCAGCCAAGCTCCTTGGCGTACTCAACAGCACCCTGTGCCATGTAACGCAGGATAGTGGCGTTAGCGTAGTTGCGGGCGCCCTTTGAAACCTGCATGATAACCGGTGACTTGGTCTCGACTGCAGCCTGAACGATAGCCTGCATCTGCTCCATAGTGTTGAAATTGAATGCCGGGATTGCATATCCGCCCTTAACGGCTGCGGCAAACATTGCGCGGGTGTTTACAAGACCCAGATCTTTGTAGCTTACCATAATAGTATTGTTTTATTTGGTGAATATTTGTACTCGTTTGATTTCAGCCGCGAAATTACATTCTTTCTCTACTATTTTTATATAATATACAAGAAAGTTATCCACACTTTCACAAAGTTTAAGTCCATGCGCATTATTTTGCACACCGGAGTGAGCAAAACATGTTACGTAGTAAAAAACTGCAGCAATTTGATTGGCGGTAAAGGAATTTGTCGTATCTTTGCGCGCTGAAACCCCCATAAACAAGTTCCGCCTATATTCCGGCGGGCATTAAATGGAGAAATTAAAAACAAAATAAGTTATGAAAAAAGGTATTCATCCCGAAAATTATCGTCCTGTAGTATTCAAGGACATGTCAAACGGCGACTGCTTCCTGTCTCGTTCAACTTGCGCAACCAAGGAGACAATCGAGTTCGAAGGTCAGACCTATCCCGTAATCAAGCTCGAAATTTCAAGCACATCACACCCCTTCTTCACCGGTAAGTCCAAGCTGGTTGATACCGCAGGTCGTGTTGATAAGTTCATGAGCCGTTACGCTAAGAGCCGCGGTGGCAAGTGATACCATTGGGGACGGTTCCGTTTGGTACTGTTTTCTATAAAAGCAACAAAAGGTTCGGACAAACATCCGAACCTTTTTATTTTTCAAAACAGTACCAAACGGAACCGTCCCCAATGGTATCACCTCATCAGCGCTTGAAGGTTTTGCCGTTCCAAGTATATCTTAACGGCGTCGGTTTAAACCAGTCCCGGTATTTATCAGCATCCTGACCCAGATCATCAATTGAGGTGTATCTGAATTCCAGGGCTCCGTCTACGGAAACTATTGACTGGAACCTGAGTATGGAACGCTTCCTGAAATCATCTATGGAATCATTCTTGAGAGCTTCCTTTGTCAGATAATCGTCAATCCCGGGCAGTTCCATTAGTTGTTCCGTCGGAACAGGCTGCCAACCCTCAGTGAAGAACGAGAGACGGGAATCATCATAGCGTGCAGTGACAGTCCTGATGATACATATAAGGTTTGAACCGTTCTTGCACGGAAACAATGCCATCTCTATTCTGCCCGACTGCGATGTCATGACTGTAAGCGAATTTTCAGAGAATGCTGTCATCACGCTCTCACCGCCCAGTTTATTCCTCACCCGGGCCTTCATGCCGCTGTCCATGTAGTCCAGGAAATCCAGACGCTCGCTACGGGTAAGAGTGGGCATTATGGTATCCGGCATGTTGATAAACAGCGAACGGATATCCTCTGCCCCAGCCCGGCTGAATGTCAGGGCACATATGGCCAGCACGGCGAGTACTCTCTTTTTCATATATGAGTCAGATTATCGGGATAAACTATCTTGTGCAGGAACAGCCCCTGTGCCGGCGCCGAATCGCCGGCGCTGCAACGGTCCTTGCTCTCTATTATCTTTTTGAACTCCTCCAACGTGAGTTTGTGACGCCCCACCTCCATGAGCGTTCCCACTATGGCACGCACCATGTTTCGCAGAAAGCGGTCGGCAGTGATGGTAAACACCCATCGGCCATCCTCAAGAGGAGTCCAGAGGGCTTCGGTCACGCGGCAGTCGTTGGTCTTGGTATCAGTATGAAGCTTGCTGAAGCTGGTGAAATCCACCGTTGAAAGCAGCATTTCCGCAGCCTGGTTCATGAGTCCGAAATCGGGTTCGTTCACCAGATACCAGGAGTATTCCCTGTGGAATGCGCTCTTGTTCAGGGTCACATAGTATTTATAGGTCCTTGAGACAGCATCAAAACGGGCATGCGCATCGGGACGGACGGGCCAGATACGGTGTACGGCTATGTCCTGCGGCAGAATACCGTTGAGTTTGTGCATCATCCAGTCGGGATCCTGAGACGTTTCCAGGTCAAAATGCGCTATCATCTGCGATGCATGAACGCCCGCATCTGTGCGGCCTGCACCTGTCACGTCAACCTTACAGCGCAGGAAGAGCGCAAGAGCCTCCTCGAGGGTCTGCTGGACCGACGGTGAATGCGGCTGGATCTGCCATCCGCTGTAGGCAGTACCGTCAAACTCTATGTCCGCAAAGTACCTCATCACTGCTTCTGTCCTGCCAGGTTCATTATATGTACGGCCACAAGTGCAGCAGTCTCGGTGCGAAGGCGTGAGGGTCCCAGCGAAATGGGCTTGAAGCCGGCCTTGAGAGCCATCTCTATCTCGGCAGGACTGAAATCGCCCTCGGGACCTATCAGAACCAGACTGTTATGCCCCGGCGTCAGGGCATCCTGAAGCAGCACCTTGCTGCCCGGCTCGCAATGGGCTATGTATTTGTCGCCGTCAAAGCCCTGCTCAATGAAACTGCGCAGCGGGGTCATGCCGTTAAGCACCGGCAGTGTTGCCTTCTGCGACTGTTTCATGGCCGATACGGCTATCTTCTCTATGCGTTCCATCTTGATCACATCGCGCTCGGAGTGATCGGTCTTAAGGAAGGTTATCTCATCAACACCTATCTCCACGGCCTTTTCCACGAACCACTCGTTACGGTCCATCAGTTTGGTGGGAGCCACGGCAATGTGCAGGTATCCGTTCCACAACTGTTCCTGCTGCTCTTTTCTTTCAATATGGACCATGCAGCGCTTTCCCGACACCGCACTGATTACGGCGTCATAGAAACAGCCCTTTCCATCGGTTAAACGGATGCTGTCACCCTCTTTCATGCGCAGCACGCGTATGCAGTGACCGGCCTCCTCCTCGGGAAGCTGCATATCGTCCTTAATGTCCGGAGTATAGAATAACCACATAGTCAGATAATGTTCATGTCAGATTCGCCGTTTTGGTCGCGGCTGTTGAGCTCGTCGCGCAAGCGGGCGGCAAATTCGTAATTCTCGGTTGCAACAGCCTGTTCCAGCGCCTCCTTGAGAACCTGTGTACTGGCTGTGCTGATGGGCAGAGAGTAAGCACCGTCGGGCTGAAGACGCACGCAGTTGCTCTCCAGCAGTTCCTCACCTATATATATGGGTATGTCCCTGCGTACCGAAAGGGCAAGTGCATCGGCCGTACGGCACTCTATGTACGATGTATTGCCGTCACGCTCCATAAAAAGATGCGAGTAGAATATGCCTCCCTTCACCTTGAATATCTCGGTGCGTACCAGATGGCAGTCAAATGATGCGATGGTATCCAGATAGAGGTCATAGATACCGGGATGGGGAATTTTGTGGCGGAACAGGCTCACTACTATAGCCTGAGCCTCGAGCGGACCCACAAGCACAGGCAGACAGCGCAGTCCGCTGCCTTGGGCATCCTTCTCCTTGAGCAGAGCTATCAGTGCAAGGTCCGACGGTTTCCTGTTAAGGATCTCGCCCACCACCATCTCTATCTTCCTTCCATCTCCCATATCTCTGCAAAAGTAACAAAAACGAGGGAAGGACGCCCTGTTTCAAAGAAAAATAAAAAAATGTCCTTACTCGGTTTCTGCTTTTGACCAAAAGCAGAAACCGAGTTGTCATCACGACAACTCGGTTTCAAATAAATCTAATACCATGAAAAACACATCACAAAGATATGCCTTAAATTTATATACCATTCCTATTCATAAAAAAATCCTTAAAATTTAACTTTATTTCACATTACTCCACCGACAGAACAAGTCCCTTAAGGTACTCTCCCTCCGGATGGAATATGTTAATAGGATGATCTGAAGGCTGATGAAGCTGATAGAGAATCTTTACACTTCGGCCGGCCTGGGCAGCTGCGGTAAACACAGCCATACGGAACTGGTCCTTGGTAACCACCTGTGAGCAGGAGAATGTAAAGAGTATGCCACCGGGCTGAATCTTCTCGAAAGCCTTCTGGTTAAGACGGCGGTAACCGATAAGGGCATGCTTGAGAGCATCCTTGTGCTTGGCGAATGCGGGAGGATCCAATATAATAAGGTCATATATGGGATCCATGCGGTCCAGGAACTTGAAGGCATCCTCGGCAAAGGCCTCATGACGGGTATCGCCGGGAAAGTTGTCCTTTACACCGCCTGCGGTAAGCTCAATGGCACGGGCCGAACTGTCCACTGAGTGCACCAGCTTGGCGCCGCCGCGCAGTGCAGCCAGCGAGAATCCGCCTGTGTAGCAGAACATGTTCAGCACCGAACGGCCCTTGGAGTACTTCTCCAGCAGGGCGCGGTTCTCGCGCTGGTCAATAAAGAGTCCGGTCTTCTGACCGCTTATCCAGTCTACGGGCATCTTCATTCCGTACTCCAGAGGAGTATCATCGGACGGTCCGCCCCATATATAACCGTTGCCGCGGTCGATATCGGCCTTGAACGGAAGTGTTGTCTCGGATTTGTAGTATATGCCGCTTATGGAGTCGCCCATGACCTTGCGCAGGGCGTCGGCTATGGTCTGGCGGTCGCAGTGCATGCCTACCGAATGTGCCTGCATCACAGCCGTACGGCCGTAAACGTCGATCACAAGACCCGGCAGGTTATCACCCTCACCGTGAACCAGACGGAATATGTTGTGGTCCTTGCGGTCGGTAAGTCCCAGCGAGCGGCGCACATCGAGCGCAACGCTCAGACGCCTGAACCAGAAATCGGCATCAATGGGTTCCTGCTTGAAAGAGAGCACCCTGACGGCAATACTGCCCACCTGGATATGTCCTACGGCAATCCAATCGCCCTCGTGGGTATAGACGTCAACCACCTCACCCTCCTCGGGTTCACCCTGGATGGTCGCAATGGCCCCAGAGAATATCCAGGGATGGAAACGCAGGAGCGACTCCTCCTTACCTCGCTTCAGTATTACTCTCTTCTGCATATTTCTTGATAATCCTGTACTCACCCGATTTTTTGAGATCGGCAACATACTCGTATATCCTGAGACATGCCCAGGCGTCGATTGCCGCATACTGACGCTGACTCTCGGTCAGGCTGTCAATCTCCCAGTTGCTAAGCTGCTGGTTCTTTGATATACGCTCCTTGAAGAGCAGGCAGTACAGCTTTTGCAATCCTTTCTCCTCAATACCCATTCCACCGCAAAGGTCCTGCAGCTCCACGAATCCGGCCGGTTTCATTTCACGGCGGCTCGAGAGCGAATGGAAATCATCCTTGATGGATATTCCCACCTTGATTATATTGGGATCCGAAAGAAATCCGGCAACGCAGTCCGGAATACCTATCTTATTGAGTCTGAACAAATAAGCGTTGTTTTTTGTGGAGAGCTGCAGCAGAGCTATCTTATGAGCCACTCCACGGGTGAACGATGGTCTTGTCTCCGTATCAAAGCCCACAATCTTCTCTTTGGAAAGCAGTCCGATGGCAATCTGGGCCTTCTCCTCCGTATCTATCTCCTCCACTATGCCTTCAAAGGCAACCCTTGGCTTGTCGGCCAGTTCCGATTTGTCTATCTTGTTGGGCAGTTCTATCATAAATCACTCTCCTCGTACCTGACGTTATGGATAGCGCGCAGGGTGTTGGTCAGAGTCTGACCCCAGTAGGTCCGGAACCCCTCAGCACATACAGCCACAGCCTCGTTCATAACCTCCTCAAGACCACTGCGATAGGACTGCACAAAGTTCTTGAGAGCCTGATACAGGTCGGCCAGATCCTCCGATATGCACTTACGCACCGGAGTGTCGCTGTATTTCATATCCTCCACGAAAACCTCCAGATAATCATCCTTTTCACCGAGAAATCCGGCCAGTTGCATACGTATCTCCTCGTAATCCTGCTCAGTGACCGTCTCTTCCAGGTAAAGGCCCTCGGGATCAGTGTCAGGAAGCATTGTAGCCTTGAGATAGACCAAAGGGAGAATCTTGCACAGGACATCGATTATCCTGTCCGGCTCATGCTCACCCAGACGCTCCAGAAAAGCGCAGTATTCGGCCGCAACCGTCACAAATTCAACGGTGTTCCTGTTAAATGCTGCTGATGATTCCATTATCAAAAGTTTTCGGGTGCGAAATTACTCACTTTTTCGGCTATAACCCACCCTAATTTCATTTTTTATTGTCATAAACAATTACTAACTTTGCAGATTAAGCGCACAAAGGGCTCAAGACACATTTATGAGTGACAGAAAAAAAGACTCAAAACCCCGCACAGGGACCCAGAAACCTGAATTCAGGTTCAATTTAAGCAAGATATCCGACACCGTCAGGAACGAGACTTTCCTGTTTGTGAGCGGAGCTGTGCTCACCATCATAGCTATCTTTTTCATCATAGCATACATATCGTTCCTGTTTACCGGAGGAACCGACCAGAGTGCCGTCCTGAGCGGTGTGCAGGAGATAGAGAACAGCACCGGCAAGCTGGGCGCCAGCATGTCGGAGAGCATCGTGAACGGATGGTTCGGATTCTCATCCATCCTGATTCCCGTTTTCCTGACCATTTGCGGCCTCAACATGATGCGCATAACACACTTCAGGGTGTTCCGCTGGTTTGTAGCCTGCGTATTCCTGATGGTCTGGCTCTCCGTATTCCTCCAGTTCGTACTCTCACCCCTGATGCAGAACTCGTTCATAATCCCGGGCGGCAGCCACGGAATGAACCTGACCGACCTGCTGCGCAGTTACATAGGAGTGCCGGGCGTGATACTCACCCTGTTGCTCACCATGCTCATATTCTGCGTCTATCTGACACGCCGTACCATCCAGGTAATCCGTGACGGAGCCGACAGTCTGAAGCGCGGCATACACCGCAAGGAGCACACCGAGCCCGTACAGGAGGAGCAGACCGCCGACACCTACGCTCCGGAGCCCGACGACATCTACGCCACGGCACCCGAGCCCGAACCCGAGCCCGTGCCCGCACCCGCCGACCCCATCCCCGACGATGAGGAGGCCGAAATGAGCCCCGAGGCCAAGAAAGAGACTGTAACCAAAGCCATAAAGCAGGATAGCGGGGCCGATGACGCCGCCGACATAGAGATGACCATCTCCACCGGCGCCCAGGAGCAGAAGGCCGAGGGCAAGATACAGGAGCCTTACGATCCGCGTCTGGACCTGTCCCACTACAAGTTCCCCACCCTGGACCTGCTCAAGCACTACGACAACGACGCTCCCGCCATCGACAAGAACGAGCAGGAGGCCAACAAGAACCGCATCATCAAGGTGCTTCAGGACTTCGGCATAGAGATTGACACCATCAACGCCACCGTAGGTCCCACCATCACCCTTTACGAGATAACCCCCGCCGCAGGTGTCCGCATCTCCAAGATACGCAACCTGGAGGCCGATATAGCCCTGAGCCTTGCAGCCCTGGGCATACGTATCATAGCACCTATACCCGGCAAGGGAACCATCGGCATCGAGGTACCTAACGCCAAGCCCGTCATGGTATCCATGGAGTCCATCCTCAACAGCAAGAAGTTTGCAGAGAGCAAGATGGAACTCCCTGTGGCTCTGGGCCGCACCATCACCAACGAAGTGTTCATGTTCGACCTGGCCAAGATGCCCCACCTGCTGGTAGCCGGTGCCACCGGTCAGGGTAAGTCGGTAGGTCTGAACGCCGTCATCACCTCGCTGCTCTACAAGAAACACCCGGCCGAGCTCAAGCTGGTCATGGTGGATCCCAAGATGGTTGAGTTCAGCATCTACGCTCCCATCATCAGGCACTTTCTGGCCAAAATGCCCGACGTGGACGACTCCGAGGCCATCATAACCGATACCACCAAGGTCATCCACACCCTCAAGTCGCTCTGCATTGAGATGGACAGCCGTTACGAATTGCTCAAGAACGCCAACGTACGTTCCGTGATTGAGTACAACAATCTGTTCAAGGACCGCAAGCTCAACCCCGAGAAGGGACACCGTTACCTACCCTACATCGTAGTTGTGATCGATGAGTTCGGTGACCTGATCATGACCGCCGGCAAGGACATCGAGATGCCTATCGCACGTATCGCACAGAAGGCGCGCGCCGTGGGAATGCATATGATCATTGCCACACAGCGTCCTACCACCAATATCATCACCGGTACCATCAAGGCCAACTTCCCGGCCCGTATGGCATTCCGCGTAAGTTCCATGATCGACTCACGCACCATCCTGGACCGTCCGGGCGCCAACCAGCTCATCGGCCGCGGCGACCTGCTGTTCCTGTCGGGCAGCGATCCCGTACGCGTGCAGTGCGCCTTTGTAGACACCCCCGAGGTCAACGCCATATGCCAGTACATCAGCCATCAGCAGGGTTACACCGAGGCCTATCCGCTGCCTGAGTATGTCGATGAAAACGAGGGCGGACCGATTGAAGGCGGCATAGAGATGGGTAAGTTCGATCCCATGTTCGCCGAGGCCGCACGTCTGGTGGTGGTCAACCAGTCAGGTTCCACATCACTCATACAGCGCAAGTTCTCCATCGGATACAACCGCGCCGGCCGTCTGATGGACCAGCTCGAGGCAACCGGCATTGTAGGCAAGGCCGACGGCAGCAAGCCGCGTCCCGTACTGGTGGCCGATGAGGTTCAGCTGGACCGCATCCTTGAAACATACAACCTGCTCTAAGATGAAAAAACTGATTATCAGCATACTTACCCTACTCACCATCGTCCCGGCCTACGCCCAGAATTCGGAGCAGCTGCTCAAGAAGACGGTATCCAAGCTTGAGAAAGACGGAGGCATAGCCATGAAGCTCGACTGCAAGACCAAGTTTGAAAACGGCTCGGACTTTACCGAGATCGAGATCCGCATGTCGGGCACCTGCTTCTACGCACAGAGCGACGATAACACCATATGGTTTGACGGTAAAACCATGTGGCGCGGCAATGACTTTGGCGATGGAATCGAGGAGATTTACATCACGGAGCCCACTCCCCAGGAGAGAGCCCGTTATGACATCATAAACCTGCTGGGCAAGCATCAGGGATTCAGCGTAAGCGGCAACGGTACAGACACCTTTACCCTTACCGCATCGGACTCCCAGCACAGCGTTGAGGGAATAAACAAAGTAACCGTCATGGTCGACCCCAAGACTTACGTCCCCTCCGTCATCAACATCCTTTTCTCTGAGGAACTGGGCGATATATCCGCCAAGGTCCAGGTAATCTCTTACAAGCCTGGCCAGACCTTTGACAAGAGTACCTTCACATGCCCCGTCCAGAAGTATAAGGATGCCGATATCATTGATTTGAGATAAAAGAAACACACAATATGGAAAGAGTAAAATGCCTTATCATCGGATCCGGACCTGCCGGATTCACCGCAGCCATCTACGCTTCACGCGCCAATCTGGCGCCAGTTCTTTATGAAGGTCCCCAGTCGGGCGGCCAGCTCATAACCACCACCGTGGTTGAGAATTTCCCCGGTTACCCCCAGGGAGTGAGCGGTTATGACATGATGGAGGACATGCGCACCCAGGCTGCCCGCTTTGGTGCCACTATACGCATGGGCATCATCACCGCCGTTGACTTAAACTCAGCCCCCTACACCGTCACCGTGGATGACGGCACACAGCTGCAGGCCGACACCATCATAATCTCCACCGGAGCCACAGCCAAATATCTTGGCCTGGAGGACGAGAAGAAATATGCCGGACGCGGCGTAAGCGCCTGCGCCACCTGTGACGGATTCTTCTACCGCAAGAAGGTGGTAGCCGTTGTAGGCGGAGGCGACACCGCATGCGAGGAGGCAGCCTATCTGTCCACATTGGCCAGCAAGGTATACCTGATTGTACGCAAGAACTACCTGCGTGCCAGCGACATCATGCAGAAGCGCGTGCTGGAGAACCCCAAGATTGAGGTTCTGTTCAGCCACAACGCCGAGGGTCTGACCGGTGACAGCAAGGTTCAGGGCGTCAAGCTGGTAAAGGATCTTGGCCTGCCCACCGAGGAGCATTATGAGCGCGAAATCGACGGATTCTTCCTTGCCATCGGCCACAAGCCCAACTCCGACGTCTTCAAACCTTGGATTGAGACCGATGAAAACGGCTATATCAAGACTCAGGGAGCCCGTCCGCTCACCAACATACCCGGTGTCTTTGCCGCCGGCGACGTAGCCGATCCCAATTACCGTCAGGCCATCTGCGCCGCAGCCAGCGGATGCAAGGCAGCCATGGAAGCCGAAAGATACCTGAACAAGTAATATACCGGATTAAGCAAAAATGTATTACCTTTGCACCCGACCAGAAAAAACCTATTTGTTGAACCCACGGACCGGTACCCCCAACCTGTCCTTTAACTATGACAGGAAAGAATGAAGATTTCAGAGATTCTGGCCAAGAAAAAGACTTTATCGTTCGAGATTTTCCCTCCCAAGAGAGAGGAAGATACGTTCGTCCTTATTGACAAGACCATCAAGCAGTTGTCAAGCTACAAGCCTGACTACATGAGCGTTACCTACGGAGCGCTAGGCAACACCCTGACCAACACCGCCATGATAGCCAAGACCATCAAGGAGAACACGGACGCACAGCCCTTGGCCCACTTCACCTGCGTGGCATCCACCCGTGAAAAGGTTGACAGCGTATGCGATGAACTGCAGTCGTACGGTATAGAGAACATACTCACACTGCGCGGCGACATTCCCAAGGATACCACCACACCCATATTTTCGGATTTCAAGCATGCCAGCGACCTGGCATCGTACATAAAGGCCAAGTATGATGGCAAGTTCGGTATGGCAGGAGCCTGCTACCCCGAGAAGCACCCCGAAGCCGAGAGCATCAGCACCGACATTGAGTTCCTCAAGGTCAAGCAGGATGCCGGAATGGAGTTCTTCAACAGCCAGCTCTTCTTTGACAACGAGGTATTCTACCACTTCCTTCTCAAGGCACGCAAGGCCGGCATCACCGTACCCATCATTCCGGGAATCATGCCCGTGACCAACTACAACCAGATCAACCGCATGATCCAGATGAGCGGATGCAAGGTGCCCCTCAAGCTGCTCAACCAGTTTGACCGCTACAAGGACGACAAGGAAGCCATAGAGGAGATAGGTCTTATCTTTACAAGCTATCAGATACTTGACCTCATGGCCAACGACGTAGACGGAATCCATATCTATTCCATGAACAGGAGCGGATTCATAAGCAAGCTTATGGACAATATAAGCTATGTAGCGTCCGATTTCTTCAAATAAAAACACAAAGCCACGATGACGATAGACAAAATACAGATATTCGACGGAGCGCAGGGAACTGTGCTTGCCGATGCCCATCCCCATGAGCCTGGCGACGAAGGCAAGCCCAAACACAACGGTGTGGCCGTACTCAACCTCACCAACCCGGCCCGTGTGCAGAAGATGCACACCGACTACCTGGAGGCAGGCGCCCAATACATCACCTGTAACTCTTTCGAGCTCAACCCCGTCAAGTGGCAGTCTACCGAATATACATGGCAGGAGATAGCCGATGCCGCCATACAGAACGCCCGCACCGCCGTAGGCGACAAGGCAATGGTGATGTTCGACGTCTCCACATCGGGCCAGCTCATGGAGCCCGTAGGCCCCTTCACTTTTGAGCAGGCCTATGACAACTTCCGCCAGGTGGCCGAATACACGTGGCAGCGCGTAGACGGATACCTGCTGGAGACATTCAGCGACCTCTACGAGTTGCGTGCCGCCATTCTGGCCATCCGTGACGTATGCAGCAAGCCCATATTCGCCACCATGACTTTCGACGAGCAGGCCCGCACCCTGACAGGTTCCACCCCTGAGATTGTGGCCCTGACCCTGTCGTCGCTCGGTGTCGACGCCCTGGGCGTAAACTGCTCCACCAACCCGGCCGGAGTAATCGACGTGGTACGCCGCATGAAACCGTTCGCCAACTGCCCCATCCTGGCACAGCCCAACAAGGGTCTGCCCGAGATGCGTGACGGCGAGGTGGTCTACAACTGGACCGATGAGCAGTTTGCTGCTGCCGCCAAGGACCTGATCGAGGCCGGCGCCTCTATCATAGGCGGATGCTGCGGTTCATCCCCCTCCACCATCAAAGCCATATCAGTCTATAAGGGAGAGCCTGCACCCGCCGTATCCAAACCCGACGGTGCATACATCTGCTCCTCCACCATACTGCTCAAGCTGGACAAGGGTCTCATATGCGGTGAGCGACTCAACCCCACCGGCAAGAAAAAGCTCAAGGCAGCCCTTGCCGAGGGCAATTTTGAGTATCTGCAGCACGAGGCTCTGGCCCAGAAGGATGCCGGAGCCGATTTCCTGGACCTGAACTGCGGTGTGCCCAACTCCGACGAGAAGGCTCTACTGTGCCAGGCCGTACGCAAGGTGCAGGAGGTTTGCGACCTGCCGCTGCAGCTCGACTCATCCAACCCTGACGCCATTCAGGCTGCCATACGTCTGTACAACGGTGTTCCCATGATCAACTCCGTGAACGGAGGCGAGGAATCCATGTCACGTCTGCTGCCTATCATCGCCCGCTACCAGTGTCCTTCGGTCACCCTTCCGCTTGATGAGCGCGGTGTACCCGAGACCTGCCAGGCCCGAATCGATATAGCCAAAAACATCATTGAACGTGCCGAAAGCATGGGCATTGACCGCCGTCTGCTTGTGTTTGACGGACTTGTCATGGCCATATCATCCAATCAGCAGTACGCCAAGATAACCATAAACACCCTTACAGCCCTCAAGGAGCTGGGAGTGCTTACCACTGTAGGTCTGTCCAACGTATCGTTCGGTCTGCCCGATCGCGGCACCCTGAACCGTAACTTCCTGGCCATGGCCTTCATGGGCGGACTGGACATGCCTATCATGAACCCTCTGGATCACGACACGGTAGCTACCGTACGTGCATCGATGGCTCTCACGGGCAATGACCCCGGCTGTTCCGGATTCATCTACTTCAACACCCAGACATCCGAGGAGCAAACCGTCGACAACCTCTTCAACGCCGTATCACAGGGTCTTAAGGACCGTGTCAAGGAGTGTCTGGAGCGTGAGATGCCCGAGATGGGTAAGGACCGTATCATCAACGAGGTTCTTATTCCCGCGCTGGGTGACGTAGGTGCCAGGTTCGCACGCAACGAGGTATTCATGCCGCAGCTTATCCGCTCGGCCGAGGCCGCCAAGCTTGCCTTTGCCGTCATCACCGAGCAGTTTGCTCAGACAGGTTCCGATGAGGCCGCCAAGGGTCACCTGGTTATTGCAACCGTCAAGGGCGACGTGCATGACATAGGCAAGAATATTGTCAAGGTTGTAGTGCAGAGTCACGGATTCAGCGTGACCGACCTGGGCAAGGATGTGCCCAAGGAGGTTGTGCTTGATGCCGCACGCAACGAGAACCCCGACGCCGTAGGACTGAGCGCTCTCATGACCACCACCGTGGATTCCATGAAGGAGACCATAGAGCACCTGCGCGCCAACGGCATAACCTGCCCCATCATTGTGGGAGGTGCGGTGATGACCCCCGATATCGCATCGGCCATCGGCGCCACCTATTATTCTAAAGACGCTTTGGAGACAGCACACCTGATGCAGGACATCTGCGGGACAAAATGACTCAGGAAAAACTTTGGAACGCCAACTACATTAAGATATGGACCGTGAATTTTCTGGTCCATTTCTCTTTTATGCTCATCGTTCCGCTGCTTCCTCTGTACTTGAGCGAGACATTCGGCGCCACCAAGGATACCATAGGAATGGTATTGACCGGATACAGTGTAATGGCACTGCTCATAAGGCCTTTCAGCGGTTATATGGTTGACAGTTTTCCGCGCCAGAAGGTGCTGGTTATCTGCGGCATACTCTTTTTCGGACTCTTTGCCGGATATCTGGCCGCAGGTTCACTGGCCGCATTCGCGATATTCCGCACTTTCCACGGTGCACCCTTCGGCGCCACCACTGTTGCAGCCAGCACTGTTGCCATTGACGCAGTCCCCTCATCTCGCCGCGGTGAGGCCATCGGCTACTACGGGCTAAGCAACAACCTGGCCATGGCTCTGGGGCCTGCCATCGCGATAGTGCTTCTGGAGGCTTTCAAGGGTAACTACAAAGCACTGTTCTGGGTATCTCTGGCCGCATCATTCATCGGACTTATTCTGGAAATATCCATACGTCTGCCCAAGAGGGATTTTGTTCCTGAAAAAAAGGTCATATCGTGGGACCGTTTCTTCCTGCTGCACGGATGGCGCGAGGCAATCGGCATAGCATGCTTTGCTTTCAGTTACGGAATAATCTCCACATACGTTGCCATTTACGGCAAGGAGGAGCTTGGAATTACCGGTGGAACGGGACTTTTCTTTGGACTTTGCGCCGCCGGACTTATCCTTTCACGTCTTACAGGTGCACGCTATCTGCGTGACGGAAAGGTGTCGCGCAACGCATCCATGGGCATGTGCGTTTCGCTGGTTGGATACTTCCTTTTTGCTGCGCTACACAATCCGTTCGGCTATTACGGCGCCGCCCTGATAATCGGACTCGGCAACGGTCATATGTACCCCGCCTTCCAGACCATGTTCATCAATCTGGCCGAGCACTCGCAGCGCGGCACCGCCAACTCATCGATACTGACATCGTGGGATGCCGGCGTCGGCCTTGGTGTCCTGATTGGCGGACTCTGCTCGGAGTTCATGGGATACCACAGCGCTTTCTGGGCTTCGTGGATAGTAAATCTCTTTGGAGTGGCGTTCTACTTCCTTTCCATCCGCCGCCACTTTGAATCCAACAAATTGAGGTAAAAAAGAGGCATTTTGGCCGATTGCAACGCTTTTGCAACGCTTTTGCAACGCTTTTTTCTTGTATCAGCCCTTATTACACCACTATATTTGCTGCAAACAAACAGTCTCAGACATCCGGAACGCCATCCCTCAGAAGAATGGAAATCCGGAAGTTAAGCGGCAATCTGTTCCCTGAAAAATCAGATCTTCTAATCCTTGTTTGACTAAGTGTCCCGTTGTCAGACCTGAGAGAATACGTCCTCTCCCCGGCTGAAGCGGGACACCTTAACGTTTCGGGGGGAAAAGTCAATTCTGCAACATAAAAAATCAACTGAAATATTTTGTGGTGACAAGGTAAAATGCTAATTTAGCGCCCGATTAGTGCCGTGGAGGTCGAAAAAGTGTCTGCATAGAGGGCGGACCACCTTACGGAGAAACGAATAAAAGCAAGATTAAATGTACGTTATTGCTGAAATTCAGGGACAGCAGTTCAAGATTGAACAGGGAATGAAGCTGTTCGTGCACCACATTCAGGATGTTGAGGCTGGTGCAAGCATCGAGTTCGAGAAGATCCTTCTCGCCGACAAGGACGGAAAGGTCACCGTGGGTGCTCCTACCGTTAAGGGCGCAAAGGTTGTATGTGAGGTCAAGACCGCTCTCGTTAAGGGTGACAAGGTTCTTGTATTCCACAAGAGAAGAAGAAAAGGTTACCGTAAGCTGAACGGTCACCGCCAGCAGTTCACAGAGCTTCTGGTTAAGGAAGTAGTAGCATAACCCTAAAAATTAGAAAGAAATGGCACATAAAAAAGGTGTAGGTAGTTCTAAGAACGGCCGTGAGTCTGCCAGCAAGCGTCTTGGCGTTAAGATTTGGGGTGGACAGTATGCAAAAGCAGGTAACATCATAGTTCGTCAGCGCGGTACTCAGCACAATCCCGGCGAGAACATCGGTATGGGTAAGGACCACACCCTGTTCGCACTGGTTGACGGTGTTGTTCAGTTCAAGAAGGGCCGCAAGGACAGAAGTTATGTTTCAGTAATCCCCGTTCAGGAGAACGCTGAGGCCTGATAAACCAAACAATTTAAAAGAGGCTCACTTCGGCGTGAGCCTTTTTTGTTTAAAAATCGATTTTTTCCGATGCTCACACTCAAACAGATCACAGAACAGACCGATCTCGTTATAGCAGGTCTGAAAAAAAAGCATTTCAAGAATGCTGAGGAGGCAATTGCCCAGGCTATCAAGCTGAATGATGACAGAAAGAAGGCCCAGGCACAGTTGGACAACAATCTTGCCGAGGGTAAGGTTCTTGCCGCCAAGATCGGACAGGCCATGAAGGCCGGCAACAAGGAGGAGGCCGAGCAGGCCAAGGCCAAGGTAGCCGAACTCAAGGTTGCAGCAACAGAACTTGAGTCTAAGAAGGAGCAGGCCGAGAATGATCTGACTGCTCTCCTGTGCACAATCCCCAACATACCCTACCCTGAGGTTCCCGAGGGCACATGCGCCGAGGACAACTGGGTGGTCAAGTCAAACCTCAAGGAGTGCGTCATCGGACAGGATACAGTGGGCAACTGGACATGCAACCCCCAGAACGGTGAGGCTAAGGTTCCCCACTGGGAGCTCGCCAAGAAGTACAACCTGATTGATTTTGACCTTGGCGTCAAGATTACAGGTGCAGGATTCCCCGTATACATAGGAAAAGGCGCACAGTTGCAGCGTGCACTCATCAACTTCTTCCTGGCCGAGGCTAACAAGGCCGGTTACACCGAGATCATGCCTCCCACCGTTGTCAATCAGGCATCGGGCTACGGCACAGGTCAGCTCCCCGACAAGGAGGGGCAGATGTACCACTGCGAGGTTGATGACCTCTATCTGATTCCTACCGCCGAGGTTCCCGTAACCAACATCTACCGCGATGTAATTCTGGACGAGAAGCAGCTCCCCATCAAGAACTGCGCATACACCCAGTGCTTCCGTCGTGAGGCCGGTTCATACGGTAAGGATGTACGCGGTCTTAACCGTCTGCACGAGTTCTCCAAGATCGAGATAGTACGCATCGACACTCCCGAACACTCAGTCGAGAGCCACAAGGAGATGCTGGCACACGTCGAGGGACTGCTCCAGAAACTGGAACTCCCCTACCGCATCCTGCGTCTGTGCGGCGGTGACCAGAGCTTTACATCGGCCATCTGCTACGACTTTGAGGTATACTCAGAGGCACAGGGCCGCTGGCTTGAGGTTTCATCGGTATCCAACTTCGACACATATCAGGCTAACCGCCTGAAGTGCCGCTACCGCAAGACTGGCGAGAAGAAAGCAGAACTCTGCCACACTCTGAACGGTTCAGCACTCGCTCTTCCCCGTATAGTTGCAGCCATCCTGGAGAACAACCAGACCCCCGACGGAATCAGGATTCCCAAGGCACTGGTTCCCTACACAGGATTTGAAATGATCGATTAAATGAATTAAGGCTCGCAAATCTGCGAGCCTTAATTATTATAGAACTGATCTGATCCTTACCAGCTTGGTCAATAGAGGTTCCAGCAAGTCAAGCGGGAGCATATTGGCGCCGTCACTCTTGGCCTCTGCGGGATTCATGTGAGTCTCCATGAACAGACCGTCTGCTCCTACGGCTACTGCTGCCTTGGATATGGTTTCTATCAGTTCGGGCTGACCGCCGGTTACTCCGCTGGTCTGGTTGGGACGCTGCAGCGAATGGGTGCAGTCCACCACAACCGGATAACCGAACTTCTGCATCTCGGGGATGCCGCGGAAATCGACCACCAGGTCCTGATAGCCGAATGTAGTTCCGCGTTCGGTAAGCATTATGTTCTTATTGCCGGCATCCACCACCTTCTGCGCAGCAAACTGCATGGCTTCAGGTGCAAGGAACTGACCCTTCTTGATGTTCACGGTCTTGCCTGTACGAGCTGCAGCCACCAGCAGGTCGGTCTGACGGCACAGAAAAGCCGGAATCTGCAGAATATCCACATACTCGGCAGCCATAACGGCATCCTCCTCCCTGTGGATATCGGTCACAACGGGAACACCGAACTCGCTGCGTATGCGTGCAAGTATCTTAAGTGCCTTTTCATCGCCTATTCCGGTGAATGAATCGATGCGTGAACGGTTGGCTTTCTTGAAGGAGCCCTTGAAAGCGTACGGAATATCCAGACGTGAGGTGATGCTTACACATTTCTCGGCAATGCGCAGAGCCATATCCTCGCCCTCAATCACACAAGGGCCTGCCAGAAGGAAGAAATTGCGGGATTCTTTAAACAGTGACATACGCTATCAGGGAATTATAAAGTTGATTACTGCCGGCTCAAGTGAAACCTTAAGCGGGAATGTATGGTTCAGAGTACGGCCGTCAATACATGTCAGGGTACCGTCGGCCTGCATTATCTCAATCTGCTTGGTGCGGTACGGACGTACCTGCTCGTGATTGAGGAACTGGTTGTGCAGTATCATGTAGAGACCACGGATAGTCTGCCAGAACTTGGGTCTGTAAACCACCGAAAGGTCCAGCCAGCCGTTGTAAGGTACAGCACTCGGAGTCATACCGTAACCGCGTGAGTTACCTATACAGATGGTCATTATCTTGTCGTTGATCTCCTCGCTGTTGACCTTGATACGCATCTTGTACTGCTTGCGCTCCTTGAACAGGCTGAATATGGCCACCAGATATGCCGGGTTCTTTTTACCGAACCTTTTGCATATGTCCGACAGGCGGATGGCCTGAGCACCAAGGCCCATGTTGACCGACATAAGGAAGTAGCGCACGCGCTCGGCACCGTCCTCCTGATATGAGCAGTAACCCACGTCAATCTTCTTGGTACGGCGCTCTATTATGCTATGGATAGCCTTCTTGTAATTATCTACCTCCAGACCCCAGAAACTTGCAAAGTCATTACCGATACCGTTGGGCACTATACCCAGGAACAGGTTCTGGCGTATCTCACGGGGAGAGAACATTATGGCGTTTATGGCATCGTTCAGAGCCTCGTCACCGCCTACAATCACTATGGTCTGATGACCGCTGTCTATCAGCATACGGGTGATGCGCTCAATAGAGCCCTCACCGCCGGACTGCACCACATCATACTTGACCTGGCGGAACTCCAGGTACTCCCTGATCTGGTTCCACCTCTTGAGCGAGTTGCTTACACCGGCTCTGGGAACATATACTATTCCCCATCTCTCTTCGTCGGTCATATTATCATTTTCCCATTAGTTCAACAATACGGTCCACTTTCTTTTCCTTGGGCCATTCAAAAGGTATCCACTCTATCTGTATGCCCCTTCGTTCCATACCGCGGAACCAGGTCATCTGGCGTTTGGCGAACTGATGTATGGCCACCTCCAGCTCCTGCAACAGATATTTGTATTCAAGCTGCCCCGTCACATACAGGGTCACATACTTGTATTCCAGTCCGTAGTAGATAAGATCCTCGGCCGATATTCCACTGTCCAGCAAACCCTTGACCTCATCTATCATACCCTCGTTAAGCCTCTTCTCAAGACGGCTGCTTATGAGCTCACGCCTCATGTCGCGGCTTATGTCCACTCCGATGTTCAGGCTGCGGAGCACTGGAAAAGCGCCGGCCTCGACAGGAGTGTTCCTGTAGCACTCCTCTATCTCGATGGCACGGATAGCACGCTTGCAGGTATCCACATCGGTAGTGTTATGCAGAGTCTTGTAGCCCTTGAGAATCTCAGTAAGCTCGGCAAGAGTCTTACCCTCGAGCGACTTGCGCAGCTCAGGATTCTCAGGTACTGGAATAAGCCTGTAACCGCGAAGCACCGACTCCAGATAAAGACCTGTTCCGCCGCACATGACCGGTACCGATCCGCGCTCCTTCACCCCCTTGTAAGCCTTCAGGAAATCGCCCTGGAACTCATACACGTTGTATTTGCTGCCGGGCTCGGCAATATCAATAAGGTGATACGGTATGCGGTGGCCGTTGATGTCATAGTCGGCCAGGTCCTTGCCGGTACCTATATCCATGCCACGGTACACCTGACGGCTGTCGGCACTCAGGATCTCGCCTCCTACGCGGTCGGCAAGCGCCACGGCCAGTTTTGTCTTGCCGCAGGCCGTAGGTCCCAGAATGGTTATAAGGTCATAGCTCTGCATAGGTAAGTGCGAAGATAAAAAAAAATCCCCGCATTACTGCGAGGATTCTTTTATTTAAGGTATAATTACTTAAGGCCTACGGCCTTGAGTAAAAGCTTCGCCTCGGTATAAACAAGTAAACTTGCTTCTACTCTCGGCTTGCATTTTACTTTGTGATAACGCGAGCCATTTCGCAAACCTTGTTGCTGTAACCCCACTCGTTGTCATACCAAGCGCAAACCTTAACGAAGGTAGGATCGAGCTGGATACCGGCCTTAACGTCAAAGATTGAGGTGTGTGAGTCGTTGCGGAAGTCAGTTGAAACAACAGCCTCGTCGGTGTAGCCAAGGATACCCTTGAGCTCGCCCTCTGAAGCCTCCTTCATAGCAGCGCAGATCTCCTCGTATGTGCAGGGCTTCTCGAGCTCAGCAGTCAGGTCAACGAAAGATACGTCTGAAGTGGGAACGCGGAGTGACATACCGGTAAGACGGCCGTTCAGAACGGGAAGAACCTTACCTACAGCCTTAGCAGCACCAGTTGAAGAAGGAATGATGTTCTCCAGGATACCGCGACCACCGCGCCAATCCTTCTTTGAAGGACCGTCAACAGTCTTCTGAGTAGCAGTAGCAGCGTGAACAGTAGTCATAAGACCACGCTTGATGCCGAACTTGTCGTTCAGGACCTTGCTGATAGGAGCAAGGCAGTTTGTTGTGCAAGAAGCGTTGGAGATGATTGTCTGACCAGCGTATGTCTTGTCGTTAACACCGTATACGAACATAGGAGTAGCATCCTTTGAAGGAGCTGACATGATAACCTTCTTGGCACCAGCCTTGATGTGAGCCTCAGCGAGCTCAGCGGTCAGGAAGAAACCGGTTGACTCAACAACAACGTCAACGCCCAGAGCACCCCATGTGATGTTTGCGGGATCCTTCTCAGCGAAAACCTGAATCTTGTTGCCGTCAACGATCATGTAGTTACCGTCAACCTTGATGTCGTGGTTGAACTGGCCATGAACTGAATCATACTTCAGCATGTAAGCCAGATAATCGGGATCCAGCAGATCATTGATACCTACGACCTGAATGTCGTTACCGAAGTTCTCAACAGCAGCACGGAAAACCATGCGACCGATACGGCCAAAACCGTTAATACCGAGTTTGATCATTTTGTTTGATTTAGGTTGTTTGTTATATTGAAATTCTCTTTCTCTCTAAAAACGGCGCAAAATTAAGAATTTCTTTTTACTTTCGCGCAAAATTACGAAACTAATAAGGTTAAAACAGTTTAAGATTATAAGGTATAGAAATATGAGCTTTTTTAGCAAACTATTCGGAAAGAAGACTGAAGAGGTGGAAAACGTCGGTGGAATGGAGGACTTTATGACTCTTATCCGCGTTTATCTGCAGGCCGAAATAGCAGGTAATCTGGGAATAACCAATATCAATATGCTCCCCGACCTGGCCACTTTCAAGCGCGGTCTCAAGATCCAGACCCAGGGAAACAAACTGGGCGTGGCCGAAAAGACCCGTTGCAAGAAGATGATGGGACAGATGTACGGCATATCGGACGGTTTCTTCAAGGAGATTGATTCCTGCATACGTAAGAACTGCCGCAACGTGAATATGCTGCAGCCGTTCATGTTCCAGTTCCAGGGATTCAGTTCAGACCTGATGATGCAGGTAGGAACCATCCTCAAGTGGAAATTCCGCGTTCCCTCGTTCATGCGCGGCGCTCTGCGCACCATGACCCAGGATGCCGTCCACAAGATCATGACCAACAACACCTGGAAGGACGAGGCAAGCTACAAGACAGTATTCAGCATACGTCAGTACCAGCAGCACCTTGGATTCTCCGAGGAGTGGATGACTGAATATGCATTCAATACTCTGATCCTGGCCAAGAAGGAACCCCGCAAGAAGGAGGACCTGGAAGCCGCCAGGGAAATGCTCAGAAACCGATAAAAAAAACCGCGCGCGGTATTTACTTTTTATTCATTTTTGAGTATATTTGTGCATCAAATACTGATACGGCAGTCATTTTATGACAGAGGATGATTCAAAACTGATTGAGCAGTTCGAGGGTAAGATCCGCAAGCTGGTGGATCTGTACGACACCGTCAAATGCGCCAATTCGGAACTCCGCAGCCAGATTGAGGCCAAGGACCAGGAGATCAGCCGCCTGAACCGTCAGCTCACAGATCTGAAAGACTCCTATCAGAATTTGAAACGGTCAAAAGTACTTGAAGTTTCGGGTCACGACATCGATGACACCAAACGCAGAGTATCAGGACTGGTGCGCGAGATAGACCATTGCATCAAACTGTTAAACGTGTAAGGATATGGCAGAGGCAATGGATGATTTGTTTGAAATCAAACTGATGGTCGGCGGAACATACTACCCCCTCACAATCCGACGTAAGGATGAGGCCCTGTACCGCGAAGCCGCCAGACGTATCAACGATAAACTCAACAGATACCGTACCCGGTATCCGCAGTTGAGCGAGGAAAAATACTACGTGATGGCCGCCGTGCATATCTCGATGGTAAACATCATGTGGGAGAGTTTCAATGATACGGCTCCGTATAAAGATAAGATCAGGCAGCTGGACAAGGAGTTGGACTCCATCCTGGATATAGCCGGCGATCCCAAGGCGGAATAAGATTCCAAGCAGTCATTTTCTAGAAGATTACGCGCACTTTCCTGTCAGAGAGGTGGTCTCCCAACCTTTCCGCAGCAGGGCAGTGCGTTTTACATATACATATAAAAGGGAGGGACATTATGGAATACATTTTTCTAGCAATCGGACTGGTAATAGGCGCAGTGGCAGCTTACATCCTGTCGAACAGTAAATTAAATAAAAAAGTCCAGACCCGTCTGGAGGAGGCCGAGAATCAGGCCGAAGCAATCAAACGTGACAAACTGCTTGAGGTTAAGGAAAAGTTCCTGAACAAGAAAGCCGAGCTCGAAAAAGAGGTCCAGCAGCGCGACCAGAAGCTCCAGCAGAACGAGAACCGTCTGCGTCAGAAGGAGATGCAGCTCAACCAGCGCCAGGGTGACCTGCAGCGCAAGCATCAGGAGGCCGATGCCGTTCGTGAGAACCTCGAAGCACAGCTCTCAGTAATTGAGGACAAGAAGGAGGAGCTCGAGAAACTCCAGATGCAGGAGCGCGAGAAACTTGAAGTGATCAGCGGACTGTCAGCCGAGGAGGCCAAGAGCCGCCTTGTGGAGTCCCTCAAGGAGGAGGCCAAGACCGAAGCCGCATCATACATAAACGAGATAATGGACGACGCCAAGATGACCGCCAGCAAGGAGGCCAAGAAGATTGTCATCCAGACCATCCAGAGAATCGGCACCGAGACCGCCATCGAGAACTCGGTAACCGTATTCCACATTGAGAACGACGAGATGAAGGGCCGCATCATCGGCCGTGAGGGACGTAACATCCGCGCCATCGAGGCCGCCTGCGGTGTCGAGATCGTGGTTGACGACACCCCCGAGGCTATTGTAATATCCGCCTTTGACCCCGTTCGCCGTGAGATTGCCCGTCTGGCCCTGCACCAGCTGGTTGCCGACGGCCGTATCCACCCTGCCCGCATCGAGGAGGTTGTTGCCAAGGTACAGAAGCAGGTTGAGGACGAGATCATCGAGACCGGTAAGCGCACCACAATTGACCTGGGTATCCACGGTCTGCATCCCGAGCTTATCCGCCTGATAGGTAAGATGAAGTACCGTTCATCATACGGTCAGAACCTGTTGCAGCATGCACGTGAGACCGCTAATCTGTGCGCAGTAATGGCTGCCGAGCTGGGTCTCAACCCCAAGAAGGCCAAGCGTGCCGGTCTGCTTCACGATATAGGTAAGGTGCCCGACGAGGAGACCGAGATGGCACACGCCGAGTACGGTATGCACCTGGCCGAGAAGTTCAAGGAAAAGCCCGATATCTGCAACGCCATCGGTGCTCACCACGAGGAGATCGAGATGACCAGCCTTATCGCTCCCATCGTTCAGATTTGCGACGCCATCTCCGGTGCACGTCCCGGTGCACGCCGCGAGATTGTGGAAGCCTACATCAAGCGTCTTAACGACCTTGAAAAGATTGCCCTCTCCTATCCCGGTGTCACCAAGACCTACGCCATCCAGGCCGGTCGTGAGCTCCGTGTCATTGTAGGAGCCGACAAGATTGACGACAAGCAGACAGAGCAGCTGTCTGCCGAGATAGCACAGAAGATCCAGAACGAGATGACCTATCCCGGTCAGGTTAAGATCACTGTAATCCGCGAGACACGCGCCGTCAACTACGCACGATAAAACCTAAATGTATGACAAGCAGGAGTTTAAAAAGACTGCTGCTATTAGCTACAGCAGTCGTACAGTTTACCCACATAAAAGCCGACTCAACACCAGAGCCGGCTTTGGTCATTAACGAGATCATGCCTGCCAACATCGACATGTTCCTGGATCCCTCCATGAACTATGGCAGCTGGATCGAGATCTACAACAGCTCGGACCAGGACATAGACCTGGCCGGCTATTATCTGAGCGACGATGCCTCCAACCCCACACTTTGTCCATTGGGCAACAGCACCAGGATTGTATCGGCCGGAGGTTTCCTGACCCTATGGTTCGGACATAAGGACGACTACTGCCAGCAGCAGATTGAGTTCAGCCTTGACTGCGAAGGTGGTGACATAATCCTGTCCGACAAAAACGGCCAGCCGGTATCCACAGTCACATATCCCGAGGTCAAGGCACGCATAGCATGGGCCAGGATAAATGACGGCGAGGACGGTTGGGAATACACCGGTAATCCGTCGCCGGGAGGCACCAACGACCTTAGCGATTTTGCCTCACAACAGCTTCCTGCGCCCCAGGTAAGCGTTCAGTCAGGACTGTTCAACCAGCAGTTCTACTTCTCGGTGGAGATTCCCAAGGGTGCCACGCTCTATTACACCAAGAACGGATCAGTACCTACTCCGGACAACCCCGACGTCAAGATAAGCAGCGACGGTAACCACTCGGTAAGCGACACCAAGGTTTACCGCTTCCGTCTGTACAAGGAGGGAATGCTGCCCAGCCCCGTCACAACACGTTCGTACATATTCACATCGAACACGTACGGTGTGCCCATCGTCTCGATTGTGACCGACGAAAAGGGACTCAGCAATAATGAGTACGGAATGTGGGCCAAGGGTCCCTATGGCAAATCAGGCAACGGCCAGAGCGACAAGTGCAACTGGAACCGCGACTGGGACCGCTCCGTAAATATCGAGATATTCGATACCAACGGCAATCTTATCCTCAGTCAGGAGGCCGAGATAACCCCGTCGGGCCGATACAGCCGGGCCTACAACCCCCATCCTTTCAAGGTCAAGGCAAAAAAGAAGTTCGGTTACAACAACTACTTTGCCTTTACCCCCTTCAGCGACAAGCCGTACAACAAGTACCAGACGCTCAAGTTCCGCAGCGGCGGCAACAACCCTGATACAAGACTCAAGGAGGCCGCGCTCCAGGAGATAGCCATACGTTCGGGACTCAACATCGATTGCCAGGCATATCAGCCTGTCCACCACTTCATCAATGGTGTTTACAAAGGCATTATCAACATACGTGAGCCCAACAATAAGGACTACGCCTACTCCAACTACGGATATGACGAGGATGACGTGGACTGCTTCAAGCTTGACCACAACAACGGTGGTGGAGGATTCACCCTGACCGAAGGCAGCAGGGAAGCATGGGACACATGGGTAAGTCTGGCCAAATACGCCTCCAAGGACGTCGCATACGGTCGCATCTGCGACATTGTGGATATTGACGAGTATGCCAACTATATGGCCATGGAGTTCTATCTTGCCAACGAGGACTGGCCCAGGAACAACATCAAATCATTCCGCCACAGCGGTGACGGACGTTACCGTTTTGTAGTATTCGACCTGGACCATGCTTTCGGTTCTCCCTCACAGGCAACCGACATCAATCCGTTCTCATCCTTTGATTCGCAGGAGTATTACTCTGACGGAGGATACAAGTCGGTAATGGTGACCATATTCCACAATATGCTCAACAACAATTCTTTCCGCAAGAAATTCATTGACAGCTATTGTATAATAGCCGGTTCGGTATATGATCCCGACCGCGTCAGGTCAATTGTGGATGAACTTGCCGCACGGGCCACACAGGAGATGAAGATAGAGGGAAAATCGCCCCAGAGAGACGCCGATCTCATAACCGGCACCATTACCGCCGATTACAGGACCAAAAGGATCAATCAGCTGGCCAACTGGTCATATTCAGGACTGAGCGGCGCCACAAAAGTATCCAGAACCATCAAGACAAACATCACCCAGGCTGTTCTGACGCTGAACGGACTTGAAATACCCACCAATAAGTTTGTAGGCGACGTATTCCTGCCAGCCAAGGTCAAGGCCACCGCTCCTAACGGCTATACATTCGTGGGATGGAAAAACATCAGGAACAACATTATCTCCACAGACCCCGAATATGACCTGTCCGGCAGCAACACGACAATAACCGCCTATTTCGTTGCCGACAGTGAAATTGAACGACCTGTCAGAATCAACGAGGTAAGTGCCGACAACAGCGTATACATCGATGATTCATTCAAAAAGCACGACTGGATAGAGCTCTACAACACCACCTCGAGCAGGATTGACATAGGCGGTATGTTCCTTTCGGACAAACTCTCGGAGCCCGAGAAATACGTTATTCCCGCAGGCACCATAATTCCTTCAAAAGGATATCTGATCATATGGTGTGACAAGGAGGAGGGCATCAGCCAGCTGCATGCACCCTTCAAGCTGGACAACAAGGAGGAAAACACCGTTGTACTGACTGCAGCCGACCATTCATGGGCCGATACGCTCACATACAAGAAGCACACCGGTTTCCAGAGCGTAGGACTCTATCCCGACGGCGGCAGCACATCATACGTAATGAACCGCCCCAGCATAGGCAAGTCCAACAATCTGAACAGTTATGACCAGATTGACTCAGAGCATATTACAGGTGTGAAAGTTATCCGGGCCAAGGCCAATTCGGACGTAATATACAATCTGCTTGGCCAACCCGTCCTGACGCCGCGTCCGGGAGAACTTTACATCAGGAACGGACGTAAGTTCATTTACCGTCCCTAACTCCCCACAGTCTCATTATAAGCCGCCTCGAACATTGTTCTGAGGCGGTTTTTGTCATGTATTATATCACGCAGGCGGGTCAGCCCGTCGGCATTGCGAGACTCAGGAATCCACAGTTTAAGATAGCCGCCTACGTCATATTTCTCGGCCATATGCTGGCAGGTACGCTCCCAATGGCCCTCTTTATCCAGTTCAGGATAGTGCTTGAAGCCGTACTGTACGGTTCTAAGAATAATGCTCTCGGGAATAATCTGTCGGTCGGCCTCCGCAATGATCTTACCGTAAATGCTACGTGGCTCATGGTCCGATGACGCTCTGTGGTCCTCGGCAGCCTGTGCAATAACCTCAATCTGCTCATGGGTAAACCAACGGCGCAGTTCCCTATCCTCACGGATTATCTTACCCGACTCCAAATGGTGAGTCTTACGGTCCACGCTCAAACCCGTATCATGATAAGCCGCCGCAGCATAGATCATATCCCGGTCCACATCATAGAACCCGGCCAGACGCAAAGCCTCCGTCACGACAGCCGTCACATGCTCCCGTCCATGTCCCGCATCAAACCTGTCATACATGGGAATGACACTCTTCTCAATATACTCAACAAGTGTTTTATCCATAAGCACTTCAAAATTAGGAAACATTTTGTAATTTCGCAGCCGGAATAGAGATTCCGTTACATACTTGGGGCTGTCTGGCTTTGACAGCGGGCAGGAATGGTATGTAAGCAGGCAGTGCTCTGTCGGTCCGCACTATAAAAAGAACGTCAACAATTATCTGGCAACAACAACTTTGCTCTTGCTGCTTGATCGAAGTACAGTAGATCTGCTTAATCACGGCACAAGGTGCTGTGACAAGACATCACCCGGAAGCTCTTGCTCCGAAGCTCGTCGATACGGTGGTGCAGTCAAATCGGGGATAGTTCCTTTCGGCTTCGCGTCAGGGATGAGATTTTTTGAAGATAAGGTCATGGCCCGGTAGCTCTATCCAAGTCATGGCTCGAAAATTCAAGTAGAGATAAGCCTGTAGAAAGCATATGGTTTCCCCGTTTGGACGAGGGTTCGACTCCCTCCAGCTCCACAAAAAAAGGTCCCTGGCGGGGCCTTTTTTTGTGGAGTTGGGGGGAGGAGTATACCTTTATCTACGCAGGTTCAACGTATTGGTGCGAGCGAGGCGACGAGCGAGACCGCGGTCCCGGAGGGCCGCCCATTTCTTGGACAAGCCAAGCGTCTCCTTCGGAGCCGAGCGACGGAGTAAACTAAAAAAAGGTCCGGGTTTCTAACCGGGTCTGAAAATAAAAAAAGGCCGCCGGAAGGGCGACCTTTTTTTATTTTCAGGCTCGATTAGAAACCTCCAAATCCGCCAAACTGTGACATATCCATCTCCTCTACCTTAACACCGGCAGGAACCTCGAACATTGAAGCAGGAACATCCTTCTCCTCGAACTTCTTGCAAGTTGAACCAAAGGTACCGAAGTCTGAAGTCATCTCGTTCTTGAGCTGGATGCCTTTGTAGATCCAAACGGTCTGCTCTGACTGGTTGCCCATCATGTCAACGGTCATGGTGTACTTGGTGCACTCCTTACCGGCGATGGTCTCCTTACCAACCTCCTTAATGTTGTTAGCCTTCTTAACCTCGTCAGTCAGCTTATTCCAGTTGATCTGGGGACGGCCACCGCCGAAGCCACCACCGAATGAAGGCATCTTGGTAGCGGTCTTAGCCTCATCATTGATGCGGATCTGAGCGCCATCCTTATCTGTAATAGTGCGAGTCTTGCCTTCGCCACCCATGAAACCGCCTTCTGAAACCTGAGCGGTCTTGAGTCCGTAGTTGTCAAAATAAGTCTCGGTGATCATCTCGTTACCCATCATATCCATAGACATGGTGATAACACCTGACTTAACTCCGTAAGGAGCATCGGCCGGAGCCTGAGCGTTGGCCAGAGAAACTACTGCCATGAGGGCAGCTGCCAAAAACATCTTTTTCATTTTAGTTCGTTTTAAGTTATTAATTAGTAAAAGGTGAATTCAAAACAAATTCATACAACTATCATATAAGCCGTAAAAATGAAAGTTAAATAAGGAAAAGGAAAAAAATCAATATTTTTTTATTTAATCTAATTCCACCTCTACTTCTTCAAGATCATCATCCAGTTCATCGTCGGGAAGATCATCAAAATCGAACTCAAAATCGGCTCCTGCGGCAGCCAGCTCACTGTGAAGCTCGGCCGCATCCTTGGAGCGGTGTACTATATGCTCGGTTTTCCATGTTGCATCCAGCTTGTTGCTCTCGCTGTTGAGTTCCTTCCACAGCACATCCTTGAGCTGCTGCAGTCCCAGGCCGCTTACGCCCGATATGAACACGTGCGGGATATCGGCGGGAAGGTTGGGTTCGAGCATGGACATAAGCTCCTCGTCTATAAGGTCACACTTGGTGATGGCCAGCACACGCTGCTTGTCCAGCATCTCGGGATTGAATTGTGCCAGCTCGTTGAGCAGGATCTCATATTCGCGCTTTATGTCGTCGGTATCGCCGGGAACCATGAACAGCAGCAACGAGTTGCGCTCTATGTGACGCAGGAACCTGAGCCCCAGTCCCTTACCCTCACTGGCGCCCTCGATGATTCCGGGAATATCGGCCATGACGAATGACTTTCCGTCACGGTATGAGACTATGCCCAGGTTGGGTTCCAGTGTTGTGAAAGGATAGTTTGCAATCTTGGGCTTTGCGGCCGATATAGCCGACAGAAGCGTGGATTTGCCTGCGTTGGGGAATCCCACCAGACCTACGTCGGCCAGCAGCTTGAGTTCCAGCACCACCATACGCTCCTGAGCGGGCTCACCGGGCTGTGCAAAGCGGGGAGCCTGACGTGTGGCTGTACGGAAGTGCCAGTTGCCCAGACCTCCGCGGCCGCCCTTGAGCAGCACCACCTCCTGACCGTCGTCGGTAATGTCGCACAGGTACTCACCTGTCTCGGCATCGTATGCCACAGTGCCGCAGGGAACCTCGATAATGATGTCGTTGCCGTCCTTGCCGAAGCACTTGTTGCTGCCGCCGTTGCCTCCGTTCTCGGCAAAGGCATGACGCTCGTAGCGCAGATGCAACAGTGTCCAGTAGTTGCGGTTACCCTTGAGTATAACACTGCCGCCCTTACCGCCGTCACCGCCGTCGGGACCGCCGTTGGGAATATACTTGTCGTGACGCAGGTGCGCCGAACCTCTGCCACCCTTTCCGGACCGGCAGAATATCTTTACGTAGTCTACAAAATTACTCTCAGCCATATAAAGTGAAGGCGGCTTACAGCGAAGCCACCTTGTCTATGATTTCCTCTATCATCCTGTCCTTGTCGCCCTTGAAGGTAAACTCGGACAGCACGCCCTCCTTGCGGAACCACTCAATGAGCGGATGGGTCTGGGTGTAGTATACGTTAAAACGCTTCTTGATGGTCTCCTCGTTGTCATCGGCACGGCCCTCTATCTGAGCGCGCTTGAGCAGACGCTCCATGAGCACATCCTCGCTGACAATCAGGTTGAGTGTGACCGATATCTTCTCGCCGCGCTCCGCAAGCATCTCCTTGAGAGCCTTGGCCTGAACAATGGTACGGGGAAAACCGTCAAATATCACGCCGGGGCCCTGACGCATGGTGTCGTACACCTCGGCAAGCATGTCTATAATCAGATCATCGGGAATGAGTTGTCCTTTTTCAATAAAACCTTCGGCAATCTTTCCAAGTTCCGATCCGGCCTTTATCTCGGCACGCAGAACGTCACCAGTTGATATGTGGTTATAACCGAATTTTTCTACCAGGGCAGCACTATAAGTCCCCTTTCCTGAACCGGGGGCTCCAAAAATAACTATGTTGTCCATCGTTAGGAGGTAAGTTTATTTTACAATTTTATAAATATCACGCAGGTTGCGGCCAAAGCCGTCGTAATCCAGTCCGTAGCCTACAATAAAACCGTTGGGAATGTTCATGGCCAGATACTTGAGGTTGATATCAACCTTGAGCTTATCGGGCTTGCAGAGCAGTGCGCATACCGATACTGATGCCGCATTCTTTTCGGCCAGCGAATCCAGAATGTCGCGCATAGTATAGCCGGTATCCACAATATCCTCCACAATTATCACGTCACGGCCCTCTACATCCTCATTGAGTCCCATCAACTGCTTGATCTTACCGGTGGTATCGGTTCCCTGATACGAGGCAAGTTTTACAAACGATACGTTGCAGGGGATGGTCACGTTCCTGAGCAGATCGGCCGCGAACATGAAAGCTCCATTCAGGATGCACAGGAACAGGGGTTCCTTGCCCTTAAAATCACGGTTGATTTCTGAACCGACCCTCTTAATCTCTTTCTGAATATCTTCCTCCTTAAGGAAAATCTCAAACTGTCTGTCCTTAACCTGAATGGTTCCCATATTTGTATTTTGTGTTTATTTATGCGAAAGTACTTAAAATGCACGTTATTGAAGATAATCTTCCGTTTTTTATAACCCCGAAAAAACAAGAAAGGAGCATTTTTAACAAAATAGCCGTACATTTGTCATGTGCAATTGCCAAAATATGGACAAAGTTCTGGTACAGGAATGCATCGAAGAGTTGCGTAAGATAACCGCCTCCGGCAGTATCATTACGGTGGACAGCGACTACGTCAGGCCGCTCGTCAAGGTGCGTAATCCCAAGGCTCACAAGGGGTCGTTCGGCCATGCGCTGCTCTATGCCGGCAGCCTTGGAATGGCCGGTGCGGCAGTTCTCTCGGCCAGGGCATGCCTGCGTTCCGGCGTGGGTCTGCTTACGGTCTGCACCCCCTCCGTCAACAACGACATACTCCAAATATCGGTTCCCGAGGCCATGACCGTGTCCGATGACGACATGTACGCCAACCCCGTACTGGACAGGTACAACGCCATAGGCGCAGGCCCGGGACTGGGCCAGGGTGCCGCTCAGGCCGCCCTTCTGGGACGACTGATGAGAGCCGCCTCATGCCCTATGGTGCTTGATGCCGATGCCCTGAACATCATATCCCAGGACAGTTCTCTGCTGGAGGCCGTACCTGCAGGCTCAGTAATGACCCCGCATCCGGGCGAACTGAGGCGTCTTGTGGGCGACACCCGGAGTTGGACCGATATGATTTCACACGCCATGGTCATGGCATCCAAGTACGGAGTGACCATTGTGGTCAAGGGTGCCCCTACTGTTACCGTCACACCCACCGGAGATCTCTTTGTGAACACCACCGGCAATCCCGGCATGGCCACTGGAGGATCGGGCGACGTGCTGACAGGCATCACGCTGGCACTGCTTGCACAGGGATTTGATCAGAACCAGGCCGCCTCAACGGCGGTTTACATACACGGACTCTCAGGCGACACGGCAGCCGCAAGGCTCAGCATGACCGCAATGACATCGGCCGACATAGCTGCCTCATTGCCTCAGGTCTGGTTACAGTTTGAAAAAAACACTTTACTATGAATATCAGGAATTCAGTTCTATTGCTCGGTCTGGCATTGGGTATCACCCCACTCCACGCCCAGGGATCATCGGCCGCCTATCAGCCGGGATCGACACAGGATGCCGTTTCCTACTGGCTGCCCAAGACACAGCTCACCGTACAGGTTCAGGTCCGCAAACAGACCTTCAAGCCCGGAGAGTTCTCCCGTTATGCAGAGCGTTACCTCCGTCTCAGCGACGTGCGCGACAAAGCCGAGGAGATTTGGACCATATCCGACGTGCAGATAGTTTCGGCCGGCATCCCCGACAAGGAGCATCTCTACACGCTCACCTTCAGCCCAAAGGGAAACAGGCCCTACATTGAGCTTACCCGTGACGGCATTCTGAGCGCTGTCAACGTCCGCACCCAGGAGACCGCGGTCCAGGCTGCAAAACCAGCCGCAGCACCTGCACCCAAAAAGGTCAACCCGCAGGACTACATGACCGAGGAGATACTCATGGCCGGCTCCACCGCCAAGATGGCCGAGCTTACCGCCAAGGAGATTTACAACATACGTGAGAGCCGCAACGCCATAACCCGCGGACAGGCCGACTTTGTACCTACCGACGGAGAGTCACTCAAGTTCATGCTGGAGTCCCTGACAGCTCAGGAGACAGCCCTGCTCACACTCTTCAGCGGCACCACCGAGACCGAGGAGATAACCTTCAGCATCAACGTCACTCCCGATGCACCCCTGAACAAACAGATACTGTTCCGATTCTCGGGTAAGCTCGGTGTGCTCCCTGTGGATAATCTGGCCGGCGAGCCCGTATGGATTGACATTACCGACCGTAAGATGATGGACGGCTACTCCGAGCCCTCAAAGATTCAGGCCAACAAGTACAAGAAAGATACCCCCTTCCTGTACTACCGCATCCCCGGACGCGCATCGGTAAGGGTCTACAACAACCGCACGGAGTTCCTGGAGCAGGACATCAGGGTTGCGCAGTTCGGCAACATAGAGATGGTACCCACCACCATCATGGGTAAGAACGCCGACGCAAAGATTACCTTTGACATCACCACTGGCAACATCAAGGGAATAAACGAATAACAGATACCGCTATAAAAGAATCAGGGCGGCTTCCGGATTGGAGCCGCCCTGATCTTTTTAATCCCTTAAGGCATCAATGTTCTACCAGGAACAGGTAACGCAATATAAAGAGTACTGCGAGAACCCACATCATACCTGAGATCTTCTTGGTCTTGCCGCCCAGAGCGTTCAGCAGGACATAAGAGATAACGCCAAGCATGATACCGTCGGAGATGCTGTATGCCAGAGGCATCATAATGAGGGTAACATAAGCGGGGATTGCCTCGGTTAAGTCGTCAAAGTCAATCTCTCTTACAGGAGCCATCATCATAACACCTACCAGAATCAGGGCAGGAGCGGTAGCTGCGCTGGGGATAGCAGTGAACAGAGGAGCAAACAGCAGTGAAACACCAAAGCAGATTGCTGTGGTAAATGCTGTCAGACCTGTACGTCCGCCGCTGGCAACGCCCGATGCACTCTCAACATAAGTTGTAGTGGTGCTGGTACCTACACATGCGCCGAAAACGGTAGCAATGGCATCGGCCATAAGAACCTTCTTAACGCCGGGAATTGAACCGTCGGGATTCACCATACCAGCCTTCTTTGATACGCCGATTACGGTTCCGATGGTATCGAACATATCAACAAAGAGGAATGTGAATACAATGGCTATCATATCCAGAGACAGTATCTTGTCCCACTCGAACTTAAGAGCTATGTCTGAGATCGAAGGAGGAACATCAACCAGACCGTTGAATTTGGTGATACCGAACGGAACACCGATAACTGCTGTCAAAAGGATACCGATCAGCATTGCTCCGGGCACCTTCATGATCAGCATTACTGATGTAATGATCAGACCTACGATAGCCAGAAGAGCTGTACCGCTGGTAATGTCACCCAGAGCAATGATTGTACCGCCGTCATCAACAATGATACCTGCGTTGTTAAGGCCGATGAATGCGATGAACAGACCGATACCTACGCTCACTGCGTTCTTCATCGAAGCCGGAATGGCGTTGATGATAGCCTCGCGGATGTTGGTGACGGTAAGGATGATGAAGATAATACCCTCAATCAACACAGCTGTAAGAGCAAACTGCCATGAGTAACCCAGGGTCAGGCATACAGTGTAAACAAAGAAGGCGTTCAGACCCAGACCGGGAGCCAGGGCATAAGGCTTCTTTGCATAGAATGCCATAACGAGTGTACCTACCAGTGAGGCAAGTGCGGTTGCTGTGAACACGGCACCCTTGGGCATGCCGGCAGACTCCAGAGCGCTGAATATGTCAGGATTCAGCGACAGGATATAAGCCATTGTCAGGAAGGTGGTCAGACCGGCCACGATCTCTGTCTTGACGCTATGCTTGGCGGGATCAAACCCGAATAACTTAAGGAAAGACATAATCCTGATGATTAAGTAATACCTTTTTTATTCAGTTTAGAACTCCCACTTTACACCAAGGCAAGGATTGCATACAAAGCCCTTGTCATTGAAGTTGTATGAAAGCTCAACCTCACCACCTACATTCAGGTTGGGGCAGTCAAAGAACTGACCTACCTTGTACCAGAGCTGAGGCTCAGACAGGAACTTCCATGAGGTCTTGTCGGTCAGAGTCCAATCACGATTCTCGCCCCAGAAATCAAAGAAGCCAGAGAACCTGAGTCCCTCTACGCCAAAGATATCCTGCATACCCCAAACACCTGAGATCTGAATGGGAGTGTCAGATGCGTTGCTGTTTGTATAATGCTTGTACAGAAGAGCGATTGTAAAGGTATTTGAGAAGTCTGCGTTATGCAGGAGATACTCGGCACCGAACAACCAGTTACGTGCAGAGATGCCAGCGCCGAAATTGCCGGCCTGGAACTCAACATGTGCGCTCAGGTCACCAAGCTGTGTGTCCTTCCAGAAGTTCAGGGCACGCTCAATCTCCATATATGTGCTCTGTGTACCGTAGACGTTAATATCATGCAGATCCTTATTTGCGTAGTTGTAATCTACAAAGAAGAATGTGCTACCCCAATCATCACCCTTGAACATCTCAAGTGTTGTTGTTGTCATCTTACGGTTCTCACCGAAATCATAGAACACCTGTAAGTTTGTCTGTGCGAAAGCACCAACTGCGAGCAGGCTGAATCCTGCAAATGCTACTAACTTTTTCATAATCCGATTAGTTTATAATTGAAAAAATGTGTTTGTTATCCTTTATATTTGGGATCGTCGTGAACGGGCTTCTTGAACTCTTCGGGCATATCCTTAATCTCCGATGAAGCACGTTTACCTGTTGTGTATTCCTCGCCGAAATGGAAATCGTTACCGGGAAGAACAGCATTCAGGATGATACCTGCAAGAGCGGCTACAGCCAGACCTGACAGGGCAATCTTACCGAATGAGATGCTTCCGGGGCCGAAATTGATACCGATGGCAAGCACAAGTATCAGAGCGGCGATAAGCACGTTACGGTTATTGGTGAAATCCACCTTATTCTCTACAAGGTTACGTACACCGACAGCCGATATCATACCGTAAAGAACCAGTGAAACACCGCCTACGGTTGCAGTAGGCATAGCGTAGATAAGGGCGGCGAACTTGGGGCAGAATGAGAATGCTATAGCAAGGCAGGCAGCAATGCGGACCACCTTGGGATCAAATACTCTTGTCAGGTTGAGCACGCCGGTGTTCTCACCGTATGTGGTGTTGGCAGGAGCGCCGAACAGGGCTGCCAGAGCTGTGGCACAGCCGTCACCCATCAGAGTGCGGTGCAGACCGGGATCGGCAATAAAGTTACGGTCGCAGGTTGAAGAGATGGCGCACACATCACCGATATGCTCGATCATTGTAGCGAATGCAATGGGAACGATAGCGATGATTGCTGTCCACATGAATGCCCAGTCAGGATCCTGGAAAACTGCAAAGGCAGTGTTCTCCATCTGGAAAGGCAGACCGAACCAATCGGCCTCCTTAAGAGCGCTGAAATCAACCTGTCCGAAGCAAGCAGCCACAACATATGAGCCGATAACACCTAAAATAATGGGGATAATCTTGATCATACCCTTACCGAAGATGTTGCAGATCACTATGATAGCGATAGCAAGCAGGGCAATCCACCAGTTAGCCATACAGTTGTTGATGGCACTTGAAGAGAGGATAAGTCCGATTGAAATGATGATGGGGCCTGTTACCACAGGAGGGAAGAACCTCATGGTACGGCGTACACCATAGAACTTGAAGAGTGCCGCCAGCACGAAATAGAGCAGACCGGCGCAGAACACGCCGATGCAGGCGTATGTCAGTGCCACACTCTCCGTCATACCCTGTTCAACACCGAATCCCTTGACTGCGGCATAACCGCCCAGGAATGCGAACGAAGAACCCAGGAATGCAGGCACCTTGAATTTGGTGAAAAGATGGAAAATCAGTGTGCCGATACCTGCAAACAGCAGCGTGGCAGAAACTGAAAGTCCGGTAAGAATAGGAACAAGAACCGTCGCGCCGAACATGGCGAACATGTGCTGGAAACCGAGCACTAACATTTTTCCCCCTCCGAGGGTACTGGCATCATAGATACCATCCTGTTTTAAGTCCATGATTGATAACTGTTTTAGTTACGATATGTTTATTTTTGTTTTATCGTGTTAGCAAAATTAATTTCGAGTACAGAACGGCAAAAGAAAATATTCTCCTTTTTTGGAAATTGTTGATAACTTTTAAAAATCGGTTGAAAACCTTTCTGCACCCTGTTTTTTGACAAGGTCTGGACATGGTTCAGCAAAAAAACGTATTTTTGTAACTCCCAGAACCGACATATGCAGATACACTTCCAGATTGAATATTTGACCCGTTGGGGCGAGAACCTGTACCTGAGCCTCAACATGCCCGACGGCTCGCAGCTGTGCATAGACATGGACAACAACGGCCAGGGCACCTGGTTCACCGACTATGACCTGGACGACGACGAGATGGCCGCCGGCGACATCACTTACTCCTATATGGTGCAGACCGACGGCAACATAACCCGTCGCGAGGAGGGCTCGCTGCACTCCATCCCCTATACCAAGGCCAGACGTCTGGTCCTGTCGGACCGATGGAAGGAGGTTGGCGGAGAGAACATAGAGCAGCGCACCGTCGCCCTGCCCTACGTGCATCATAACAACCGTCCCCGCTGGAAAGGTGCCGGCACGGCTATCCCCGTGTTCTCACTTCGCAGCGAGAGGGATTTCGGAATAGGACAGTTTACCGACCTTAAGCTGCTTGTGGACTGGGCCGCAGCCACAGGTCAGAGCATCATACAGACCCTTCCGGTCAATGACACCACCATGACCGGAACATGGCGCGACTCTTACCCCTACAGTGCCAACTCATCGTTCGCACTCAACCCCGTCTACATAGACCTTGAACTGATAGGTGAACTTGATGACAAGGAGTTCCTCAAGCAGGCCGGAAAGCTCCGCAAGGAGCTCAACGCACTTCCGGCGGTCGACTACGAACGCGTATTCAGGCTCAAGAGCGACTATCTGGACCGTCTGTACGCCCGTTATGCCGACCAGTGCTTCAAGAGCAGGGAGTATCAGAACTTCTTTGCGGCAAACCGCAGCTGGCTTGAGCCCTACGCTCTCTACTGCTACCTGCGTGACAAGTACGGCACCGCCTGCTTTGACACCTGGAAAGAGTCGCAGTACAGCCCTGCCCTGCTTGACAAATACTGCACTCCCGGCAACGAACGTTACCGCGAGATACGCAAGCACTACTTCATACAGTTCCATCTGGACAGACAGCTTACCGATGTCAAGAAATATGCCAACAGGAAAGGTATCCTGCTCAAGGGTGACATACCCATCGGCGTAAACCGTCACAGCTGCGACGTCTGGATACATCCGGAGCTTTTCCATACCGACTGTCAGGCCGGCGCTCCACCAGATGCCTTTGCCAAGGATGGCCAGAAATGGGGAATGCCCACATACAACTGGGAGAACATGGCAACTGACGGATACGCCTGGTTTGTAGAGCGTTTCCGCAAGATGGCCGATTACTTTGACGCCTACCGCATAGATCATCTGTTGGGATTCTTCCGCATATGGGAAGTGCCGTTGGAGTATAGCAGCGGTCTGATGGGACGCTTCAACCCCGCCATCACATATACCCCGCAGGAGATATGGGACAACGGTTTCCCCTTCAATCCCGCACTGCATGCCAAGGCACCTGAAGGAAAACCTGAGACCGATGTGCTTTTCCTTGAGGATACCCACCGTCCCGGCACCTATCATCCGCGCATAGAGGCCTTTGACACGGACATGTTCAAAGCTCTGCCCGACAATGAAAAAGAGGCTTTCCGCAGTCTGCACGATGATTTCTACTACAGTCGCAACAACAGTTTCTGGAGCGACGTGGCAATGTCCAAGCTCCCGGCATTGATTGAGGCTACCGATATGCTTGTGTGCGGTGAAGATCTGGGTATGATACCGGCCTGCGTTCCCGAGGTGATGGACCGTCTGCGCATCATAGCACTTGAGGTTCAGCGTATGCCCAAGAACATGGGCGTAAGCGTATCGGACCCAGCCACCTACCCCTACATGTCGGTCTGCACCACATCCACTCACGACATGAGCGTGCTGCGCACCTGGATAGAGGATGAAATGGAACCCAACAGCGTGATATCGGCCCAGAAGGCGACCGTAGCCGCATGCACCAGCGTGATATCGGCCCACCTGGCATCACCCTCGATGCTGGCCATATTCCCGCTTCAGGACTGGCTCTCCATGAGCAGTTCGCTACGTGCCAAAGACCCGCGCTCAGAGCGTATAAACGTCCCGGCCGATTCCAACAACTACTGGCGTTACCGCATGCACCTTACCATAGAGAAACTTCTGGCATCCCGCAAATTCAATGAGGAGATCCGCCAGATGCTCTATCTGTCCGGACGATAACTGATATTTATTTTTCCACTATAGTCCAACCGGCAGGGACACAACCATCGTTGTCGGTCCAATCTTCTAATACGTCCACTGTTAACGTTCCGTTGGTGGCAACACCATCCAACCACTTATACATATACGAATAGTGGCCCTCTGCCATGTTATCAGTGAAAAAGTAATGAACAAAACAAGTCACGCTGTTTAGACTTGAACAACCGGAGAACAACTCTTCATAACAGTCATAAGCCAAACCACGAGCATCCAAAACCGGTGATTCAGTCAAGCTGGTACAGTTTGCAAACATCCAACTGTAGCAATACCGGCTCAGCGTAGTAGCAGGCAATTTGGGAGCTCCTATAAGGTTTGTGCAACTTGAAAACATTGACTTATAGCATCCTTCCGCCAAAGTTGTAGAATGAAGCAGGTTCTCAGGGACTATAGTCAGGCCCGTACAACAAGAGAACATTGCTGCATAACAAGATTCAGTCAGTGTTGTTGCGGGAAGCAATTTTTCCGGAATGGATTTCAGGCCCGAACAGTCCGAGAACATACCGTCATAGCAATATTTTTTCAGATTAACAGCCGGCAACAAGTCCTGGGGTATTGTAGTCAGACCGGTACAAAGGTAAAACATGTATCCGTAGCAGGCTTCATCCAATGTGGTGGCAGGAAGCAGGTTCTCAGGTATGGATTTCAGGCCCGTACATCTTTCAAACATATTATTATAGCAAGCATAAACCAGTGTAGTGGCAGGAAGCAAGTCTTCGGGCAAGGCGGTCAGACCCGAGCATCTACTAAACATCGCAAAATAGCATGATTCAGCTAATTTGGTGGCAGGAAGCATCTGTTCGGGCAAGGTCTCAATACTGGCACAATTGCCAAACATAAAACAGTAGCAATCTTTGGCCAGATTGACAGCCGGCAATCTCGGTACTCTGCTCAGGGCTGAACAATCTTCAAACAATCCATAGTAGCAATAATCAGTCAGTGTGACAGCAGGAAGCAAAATATCTCGGGATGGATGTGACAACAGATGACTGTTTTCGCAGAACAGACGGGATAAGGAAAAGGTTGCTGTCAAAACGTTACAATCGATATAGTCCGTACTTGTTATCAGGCTCATGATATTGCCATACACATAACAATCCTCGGTAAAACTGATCTTGCTGTATTTATAATCTTGTGTGGTATACTTTGCATTGTCACCACGGAACTGCACCATATCGCCGGCATGTTCCAAAACGATATCACTGCCTCCTGTATAGTCAGCCCAATCACTCCATGAGGCACCGCTACCGGTTCTGAACTGTACGCTGTTGGCGGCTACGGCGTCTGACAGTGTAAAGCGCACCTGTGCTCCGGGGGTAACAGCCTCGATGGTAAGCGGCACAGCCAACTGCCATGTAGGATAGGCACTTACCTTGAAACTGTCAGGTATTGCAGTCCACTCCTCTCTCCTCTGACTTATGGAGTTAGAGTTGAATTTCATGCTGGTTGTGAGAGCATCGAAATCCAGGTTCAAAGCGTATGTGCAGCCTGTTGCGATTCGCGGAGCATTACATATACAGTCAAAAGTACCGCCATCGGCCAGCATAATGCCAATGATCATATCGGTGCTGTCAATATCTGAGACAGTAGGCGGCAGCAGCAACTCATCCGAACTGATTACGCCGTCATCACCGGCTGTCAGTGTATCAATGACCATATATCCCATTGAGATACTGTCGGGGACACCGTAACGTCCGTTTTCGTCTTTGGCTGTAAGCTTGATGTTCTTCGCCACATTACCGAGTTTAATGGTTACGACGGTTCCCGTAGGCACATTGGTCATGTTCAGTTTTAATACCGAGAGCAAAGGTTGCAGTTTTGTTTCGGCTATTACTATCGTATCGGCCCTGATGATTGTATTTGTCACTCCGAACCATGCCTGGGCCGGTAACTTAGCGGAGTCTATCAGAGATACCGTCACGTCATCGGTCCTGTCATAACCGTCAGGTTCCGTCATATTGACCTTGTAGAGTACTTTATATTCACCTTTAGGAATCTGCAACGGATCCTTGGCAATATCCGGAATATGGTCATAACTTTTTGAATCCGATATACCGTTACCCACAGCAACAATTGTCAAGTCGTGTACTGGTACAGCAGCGTCCTCCTGTTCCCAGTCAATCAAAGGTGCCACATAACCTACCGGCAGATTACCGAATTCAGACTCACGTAACTCATAATAATCATGGTAACAGCCAGCCATAAGAAATGACACGGCAGTCAGGGCGATTGAAATAAACGTACTCTTTCTCATAGCCTCAGTCCTTTACAAAGTATATCCCATCGGATAGTCAGTTTTACTCCGGCATCATAAATAAGGTTACTCTTGTGACAATGCTCGGGGATATTGTCAAAACGCTGGCCGGTAAGGCAGGTTATGCCTGTGTAGGCAGTCGCCACAATACCTTCTTTGAACTCATAGCCGACCGATGCCTGACCGCCCAGACCCATATGCCACTGACGGTCATGACGTATGTCATCACCGGGAGTGAGAAACAGTGTTCGTGTTGTCACCACCGATATTTGAGGTGACAGACTGGCCGACCATTTGCAATCCGGACCTTTAAACAGACTGATGGCATCAAAATTAGCCTGGAGCAAAAGCTTGCCCCACCCTGTTCTGGTTCTGAGGTCACGGTAAGCCCAACCGTTCATCCCGTAAACAGGTGCGATGTAACGTTCACCTGACTCTGACAGCCAATAGGGACAGCAGTCAAGGGCTGTCTGTGTCTGACGACCGAATTGAAGACCTGCCTCAAATGATATGAGACGATTCATGCGATAACCACCCAAAAAACCGCCCTGAGCACCCATGTGAAACTGGTGTTCGGTTACGCTGCGGAATGTGGCTTGTCCAAAGGAAGATCCTGCGCTCACACCTGCATACCAGGGCTGATCCACGCGTTCAAGGGCAGCTGAGAACCCCTGAGCCTTGGTCAGTTGGGCCGCTCCGGTCAGAAGCAGCAGTATGACAACAGGTTTTTTCCATTGGAATACGGAAAAGGAACTGAATGACATAGTAGACTATTGATGCGCAAAGAAAGCGTTTTTTTACTAATTTTGCAAACTGAAAATTTAATCCCGACAAAAGGAATGTTTGAAAATCTGTCAGAAAGACTCGAAAGGTCACTCAAGATACTGAAAGGTGAAGGTAAAATCACCGAAGTCAACGTTGCCGAAACCCTCAAGGACGTACGCAAGGCCCTGCTTGATGCCGATGTAAACTACAAGGTTGCCAAGCAGTTCACCGACACCGTAAAGGAGAAGGCCCTGGGTATGAACGTGCTCACATCGCTGCGTCCCGGCCAGCTCATGGTCAAGGTGGTGCACGACGAACTGGCAACCCTGATGGGCGGCCAGGCAGTGGACATTGACGTAAAGGGACATCCCGCAGTCATCCTGATGGCCGGTCTACAGGGTTCCGGTAAGACCACATTCAGCGCCAAGCTGGCCAACCTGCTCAAGACCAAGCGCGCCAAGAAGCCCCTGCTTGCTGCCTGCGACGTTTACCGTCCCGCAGCTATCGACCAGCTCAAGGTTCTGGGCGAGCAGATAGGTGTTACAGTCTACACCGAGGAGGGAAACAACAAGCCCGTTGAGATAGCACAGAACGCCATAAAGGAGGCTCGCGCCAAAGGTTATGACGTGGTCATCATCGATACCGCCGGCCGTCTGGCCATCGACGAGATGATGATGCAGGAGATAACCGCCATAAAGGAGGCTGTAACTCCCAACGAGATACTCTTTGTAGTAGACTCCATGACCGGTCAGGATGCCGTGAACACCGCCCGTGAGTTCAACGAGCGTCTGGACTTTAGCGGTGTAATCCTGACAAAACTTGACGGCGATACCCGCGGCGGTGCCGCCCTTTCCATACGCACCGTAGTTGACAAACCCATCAAGTTTGTGGGAACCGGCGAGAAAATGGATGCATTCGACGTATTCCACCCCGACCGCATGGCCGACCGCATTCTGGGCATGGGCGATATCGTGTCGTTCGTGGAACGTGCGCAGGAGCAGTTCGACGCCGAGCAGGCCAAGCGCCTCCAGAAGAAGATGGGCAAGGGAAAGTTCGACTTCAACGACTTCCTGGAGCAGATAGGCCAGATCAAGAAGATGGGTAACGTAAAGGACCTGATGGGCATGATTCCCGGTGTGGGCAAGGCCATCAAGGACATTGACATAAGCGATGACGCATTCAAGGGCATTGAGGCCATGATTTACTCCATGACCCCACAGGAGCGCAGCAACCCCGAGCTTCTGGACAAGAGCCAGTCACGCAAGAACCGTATTGCCAAGGGCAGCGGTGTTCCCCTTACCGAGGTGAACCGCATGCTCAAGCAGTTTGAGCAGACCCGCAAGATGATGAAGAACGTGGCCGGCGCCAAGCTTCCCAATCTTGGTTCAATGATGAGAAGATAAAAACACGATACTATGACTTTAATTGACGGAAAGGCAGTAGCCGAACAGGTAAAACAGGAGATTGCAGCCCAGGTGGCCGCAATGGTAGAGAGAGGTGAAAAACGCCCCCATCTGGCCGCCATTCTGGTAGGCCATGACGGTGGTTCCGAGACATATGTTGCAGCCAAGGTAAAGGCCTGCGAGGTATGCGGATTCAAATCAACCCTGATCAGATTCGAGAGCGACATCACCGAGGATGTGCTCCTGGCCAAGGTTGCCGAGCTCAACAACGATCCCGACGTAGACGGATTCATCGTTCAGCTCCCCCTTCCCAAGCATATCAACGAGCAGCACGTAATCGAGGCCATCGACTACCGCAAGGATGTGGACGGATTCCATCCCATCAACGTAGGCCGCATGAGCATCGGTCTGCCTTGCTTTATTTCGGCAACACCCAACGGTATCATGGAGCTGCTTAAGCGTTACAACATCGAGACCCGCGGCAAGAAAGCCGTCGTACTGGGCCGCAGCAACATTGTAGGCAAGCCCATGGCCAGCCTTCTGATGCAGAAGTCCAATCCCGGCGACTGCACCGTAACCGTATGCCACAGCCACACCGCCAACATCAAGGAGGAGTGCCTCCAGGCCGACATCATAGTAGCAGCACTTGGCCAGCCCGGCTTTGTTAAGGCCGATATGGTCAAGGAGGGTGCCGTAATCATCGACGTAGGCACCACACGCGTTCCCGACGCCACCAAGAAGAGCGGATTCCGTCTGTGCGGTGACGTTCAGTTTGACGAGGTTGCCCCCAAGTGCAGCTTTATCACTCCCGTTCCGGGCGGCGTAGGTCCCATGACCATCTGCTCGCTTATGAAGAACACCCTGCTTGCAGGTCAGAAGTGCATCTACGAATAAACCGTGACCAGGTCTGCCATATTCACCGGGATATGGCTGGTATGCACGCTAGGAGCATCGGCCCAAACCCCTGACAGTATCTCCCTCTACTTTGCAGGAGATATGATGCAGCATCAGGCCCAGCTTGACGCGGCGCTGCAACCCGACGGCACATACAACTACAGCGGCTGTTTCACTCTGGTCAAACCCCAGATTGAGGCAGCCGATATTGCTGTCTGCAACTTTGAGACCACGCTGGGCGGAGCCCCCTACACCGGCTACCCTCAGTTCTGCTCGCCTGATGAATACGCTCAGGCCATCCGCGACGCCGGCTTTGAGATATTCCTGACAGCCAACAACCACTGCCTGGACCGCCGTTCAAAAGGGCTTGTACGTACTCTGGATGTTCTGGACAGTCTTGGAATAAAGCACCTGGGAACCTACCACAACCGGGCCGAGCGCGACTCGCTCTATCCTTATATAATAGAGCGCGGCTCCATGCGCATTGCACTGCTCAACTACACCTACGACACCAACGGCATACCGGTGGCCGCCCCCTGCATAGTCAACTACATCGACACAGCACAGATCAAGGCCGATGTCATTCGCGCCCGCCAGCTCAAGGCCGACTGCATCATAGCATGCATGCACTGGGGCATAGAGTACCGGACACTTCCCAACACCGACCAGGTCAGGACCGAGCAGTGGCTCTACAGCATCGGCGTGGACCATATCATAGGCGGTCATCCTCATGTAGTGCAGCCCGTACGAACACAGCCGCACAGATACTATTCCGACAGCCATCTGACGGTCTGGTCACTGGGCAACTACATATCCAACATGACTGCGCCGCGCACCGACCATGGCTTGGCGGTGACTCTCTATCTGCAGAAAAGCATATCCGGCGCCAGGATGATTGGTTACGACATCCACCCTAACTACACTGAACGTCCTTTGTTCAGGGTCATTCCCATTGAGAATTGAGAATGGAGAATTGAGAATTGAGATTCAGACGCTTACGCTAAAAAACTCACGCAGGTACTTCGTTTTAATTCTCAATTCTCAATTTTCAATTCCCAATTATATTACCTTTGCCAAAAACAACCTACTTTATATTATGAAACCGTTACTAACTACATTACTAGTCCTTACGCTGTCATTTACAGCCAGTGCCAAACTGACATTCCAAGAGATCCGCACAGCATCCGACAACGTTATCGAACTCTTCTTTATCAGCGACACCCTTGATGTAAACGAGGTCGATATCTCAGATCCCGCACAGTGGAAGGTTAACGGCACCCAGGTCCTGGGCCTGAACCGTGTAGCCGCTGCCGCCGATAAGTGCGACCACTTTGTCTATCTGACCGTCCCCACCCTCAAGAGCGGCCAGAAGTACAGCATCGAAACTCCCTATGGTTCCTACAGCTTCAAGTTCGATCCCAAGAAGATATACTGCGAGGCTATCAAGACCAATCAGGTAGCATACAGTGCCCTGTCAACCAAGCGTTTTGCCAACTTTGCCATCTATCTGGGCGACGGCGGCGTACGCAAGATCGAAGGCGCCCTGCCCACCTATACCGTATATCAGTTCAAGAAATCCAAGATTGGCAAGAAGGTATGCTCAGGTCAGCTCACCGAGATTGGCGAAGACCGCTCATCGGGCGACTTTGTATACCGCATAGACCTGTCACAGGTTCCTGAGGGCGGCCCCTATAAGATTGTAGTTGACGGTTACGGCTCATCCTACCCCTTCGGCGTAGGCGGCCAGTTCTCACAGAAGCTCTCATACATCAGTTTCCGCTCACTCTTTAACCAGCGCTGCGGAATCCAGATTATAGAGCCCTACTCTGATTTCAGCTATCGCACCAAGCGCTGCCACGAGACCATCTACCAGACCTACGACCGTATTGCCGAGGCCCGTCTGGTTGTCAAAGGCGACGAGCCCACCATCCAGGCATGGGGAGGCTACCACGATGCCGGCGATGCCGACCGACGCACCTACCACATGGACGTGCCCAGCACCCTGCTCACCACATTCGAGGCATTCCCCGAGCTCTTTACCGACGATCAGTTCAATATCCCCGACAAGTTTGACGAGCAGTTCAACATACTTGGCAAGGGCAACGGAATACCCGATATCCTTGACGAGGCCGAATGGGGCACCATGTTCTGGAAGTACTTCCAGGAGGAGGACGGACAGATTCCATGGGGTACCGAGACCAACGGATACTCACCCTTTACAACCTATGACTTCGAGGACCATCTGTTCGGTTCCGAGACTCTCGACCCGCGTACATCGGCATGGGCATCGGGCCTGTTCTACCATTTTGCCCGCATAATCAAGCCGTACGATGAGGCCAAGAGCAAGGAGTATGCCAATCGTGCCGAACTGGCCCACAGCGCATCGGTCCGCGTATACGGCGAGCGTAACCGCGAGATGCCTGCCTCATTCCAGATGTACTACAACGTTGAGAAGTACCTGTTGACCGGCAATGCCGAGTGCCACGAATACATCAAGACCCACGCCAAGGATGCCGAACAGATGCTCACCACCTACAACCAGGGCTCCGAGATCTTTGCCGAGCGCGGCTGGCTTACCTCATACTTCTACAGCTACATACTGGCACCGGCCAGCAAAACCGATCCCGCCACCGTCAAGGCATTCAAGGATATCATGCAGGCTACCGTTGACAAGCAGATGGCTGCATTCGCCGAGAACGCCTACCCCAACGGTGTGCCCATGAACGTAAGCTGGTGGGGCAGTAACGTGGCTCAGGGTCAGTACACATTCCCCATCGTTCTGATGTGGAAGCTTACCGGCAAACAGGAGTATATAGACGTAGTAAGCCAGATGATGGACTACGCACTTGGCCTGAACCCGCTTGGCAAGTGCTACATGACCACCCTGGGATTCAACCAGGTTCACTGGCCGCATGACCGCGAGAGCGCATACACCATTGAGCAGGGTTGGGGTCCGCGTCCGGGCATCCTGGTATTCGGTGCCGGCAACTACGTACGCAACTATCCCAGCTATCCGGTTATCAGCCGTAACACCACTCCCCGCGAGCGTGCTTACATAGATATCCTGGACAACTATCAGAACAACGAGTATACCATTTACCAGAGCCTCTGCTTCCCGTCGGTAGTCTACCCCATCCTGGCTAACGGATGCACTTGGAAACCCGGCACAAAAGATCCGTATAAATGAAAAAGCTCATATCCATAATCAAAGACAAAGAGAGGCTTCACAGGATACTGTTTGAAGGAACTGATCCGTTATCAAAGCCCGTTGACATAACCATAATGATTGCCATTGCACTATGCATTGTAATGGCATCATTGGAGAGTGTTGTAAAAGTTGACGACTTTTCATTCCAGGCACTCATCCATCTGGAGTTGAACGGGGCTGGTATTCTCAAAGCGTCAATTATTGTCCTTGAATATGTATTGAGCATACTCTTTGCCATAGAATACGTTCTCAGGGTTTACTGCTCGCCCGTAAAGCGCGAGTATGTACTCAGTTTCTTCGGTATCATAGACCTGCTGGCTACACTGCCCCAGTTGCTCAGTGTATTCTTCCCGCCGCTCAGGTACCTGTCCCTTATGCGAACCTTCCGACTGTTCCGCATCTTCAGGGTTCTCAAACTGTTTGCATTCCTGAATGAAGGTTTTCTGCTTTTGGAAAGTATCAGGAAGAGCCTTAACAAGATACTGGTCTATTTCATGTTCGTGGTTATGCTTGTATGCATGCTGGGCACCATAATGTATATCGTGGAGAGCGGAACTCCCAACTCCGGATTCACCAGCATCCCCACCAGCATCTATTGGGCCATAGTGACACTTACAACCGTAGGTTACGGTGATATAACGCCTGTAACCGCACTGGGCAAGTTCCTGTCTGGAATAATCATGATCCTGGGTTACACCATCATAGCCGTACCCACCGGTATCGTATCGGCCACCATGATAGATACCACCAAAAAGAAAGGTAAGGATGGTCGATGCCCCCGCTGCAACGAAAAGACAGACCTTAACGCCAACTACTGCAAACACTGCGGCGAGCGCCTGTAAAAGAAAAACAGAGGGGAATTACTTCTCCTCTGTTTCTTTATTCTCATCATCATTATGTTTGATGTAGTAGTTCCCCAGACCTTTCTGTTGGAAGTTGAACCTCCTCTTTGCACCAAGGTCTCTCATCTGATTTGCAAAATACAGTTTATTCCACAACATGGCTGTAGCAATTATTGGTTTCTACAAATTAAAGTATAAAATACGGAAAATCAAAATAATATTCATATTTTTGGAAACAACAACCAATTAATCCTTTTCAATATGTCACTTTGGAATCTCAGTAAAGACATCAAGATCTTGGGCAAACCCAAGAGAAACTTCTATTTTCACGATAAATGTGTCATCAGTCCCCGCAATCTGGCTGAGCTCAAGGAACAAAAAGAACAGGAAAAGAAAGTAAAGGAATAAAAGGAGCCCACCGGGCATCCAAAAAGAGAGGTCGAAAAAATCGACCTCTCTTTTTGGGTGCCCGGTGGGACTCGAACCCACGACATTCAGAACCACAATCTGACGCTCTAACCAACTGAACTACGGGCACCATGTACCGCTTTCCTCGAAAAGCGGTGCAAAGATAGTAATTATTCGTGATAACACAATACTTAAGCGCCATTTTTATTCACTTTTCGTCAAGTTGAATCACGAACAGTTGTTTTATGTATATTCGCGCTAAAACAGCATCATATGAAAGTATCCGGATTCCTTATAGCAACGGCTCTGGTCCTGTCCGTTGCAGCATGTGCCCCCAAGGGTGACAAATACGCATTCCAGTATGTGACGTTTAAGGAGACTCTCCCCTTTCATCAGGGTCAGGATAATCCTTCATGTTCGTTTGATATCAATGTGCTCAAGGCGCACGGTACCGACACTGTCTTTGCCGATGCCTTTAACGTAGACATTTCCCATTTCCTGTTCGACAGGCGTACAACCGATGTCCGCGGAGCCATGATTACCTACATCGACTCCATAATCAACCTTTTCAAGGAGGAGAACAGGGAAGAGATCAGATATGCACGTGAGGGAGGATTCGAACCACGCGATATAGACTACGAGGTGGTGATCAATACCGAGGTCCATTACGGCAACAAACGCGATATCATCGGCCACTTTATAAATATGTATCAGTATACCGGCGGCGCTCACGGCGGAACATTCATAACATGCCGCAACTACCGTCTGGAGGACGGCAGCGTGGTTACACTGGACAACTATTTCAAGCCGGGATACGAGAAGGTGCTCATTCCTGTGCTGGAGCGCAAACTATTGGAGTATGCCGAGTGCAGTTCACGTGATGAGCTTGACGAGCACGGCTATTTCAGTAATGAGCCCATGTTTGTGCCCGAGAACTTTGAGATCCGCCAGGACACGATAGACTTTATCTTCAACCAGTACGATATCGCGCCCTACTCAACCGGCATCACCACTCTCTCTGTTGCGGAGGATGAGATCCGGACCATCATCAGGTGACAAACGGAACCGTCCCCTTTGTCACCTCTGTCACATTTTCACTCCACCTCAATCCACTCAACTTCACCGCCCCAAATTTCCAGGAAGCGCATAAAGCCGTCGTGCGAAATAACCACGCTGGCAGTATTCTCGCAAGGATGGAACGACACCTTGGGAGCAATCTTGAGGTCTGCGTCCAGGAAATACTTGACGCGGTGGCCGTTGTCAAACAATTCCTTGGGATTGACACCCTCCTTAACATGACCGAAGTCGCGGGTGCCGTCGGCTTTGAGAACTGCCGGATGTTCCGCAAGATCCATATCGTGGATAAGGCCGAAGGCGCACACCGAGCCGGGAGTAACGCCTATGCACCGGTCCATGCGCTCAGGGCTGGCAAAGCTAAGCTTACCCTGCTTTACAATATGCTCCAGGCCATGGATATCCAGATTCTTATGGCACTCAAAGCTGGCCATATAGTGTCGGTTTCCCTTATGATTCCTGAAAAAAAGGTTCTTGCAGTGTACTGAGTCGATGGTCTTCCAATAAGCCAGAGCCTCCTCAATGGTAGGCAACGGCGGATGGTAATGCACCTGGTATTCTATCCCGTGATTATCCAGCCACTCAAGTACAAATTCGGTCTTGGTCATACTTAATTGTTTATTACGATGCAAATATAAACACCTTATCTTTATATAGTGCTCATGCTTGCGGGCCGACTTGAAATATACCCCCTTATACTCGCTTTCCGCAGACGCATCTGAAAACAAAGCGTAAAAAAATACAAAGCCGGAACATCATAACATGTATTTTGTATACCTTTACCACTATGAAGAAAACTTATATTCCTTTAGTGGCAATTATGGCATCCGTTATGATTGATGCATGTGCACCCAAGACTCCTGTTACGCGTAAAGACAACACTGTTGATGATTATTTCGGCACCAAGGTGGCCGATCCCTACCGCTGGCTTGAGGATGACGCCTCCCAAGAGACAGCTCAGTGGGTCGAGACCCAGAATCACGTGACCGACTACTATCTGAAAAGACTGCCTACCAGAAAAAAGCTGCTGGCACGTCTGAAGGATGTTGTAAACTATGAGAAGGTTGGTGTACCCAGCCACAAGAATAACGGCAAATGGTACTTTTACCGCAATGACGGCCTCCAGAACCAGAGCGTTCTATACGAGATGGATACTCCGGATTCCGAGCCGCGTGTTTTCCTGGACCCCAACACCCTGAGCCAAGACGGCACCGTAGCACTCAAGGGCTGCTATTTCTCGAACGACTGCAAGTACATGGCCTACACCATATCCCGCAGCGGCAGTGACTGGGAAGAGATATTCGTGATGGATGTCAAAAGCGGCAAGCTGCTCAAGGACCACATAGAATGGGCCAAGTTCACCGATGCCGCCTGGTATAAGGACGGATTCTACTACAGTGCATATGACCGTCCCACCGACGAGCACGCCTACAGCGGAAAGAATGAGAACCATAAGATTTACTATCACAAGATAGGCACCTCCCAGGATGAGGATGTACTCTTCTACCAGAACCCGGACGAGCCCCTGCGTTTCTATCAGGCCACCGTCAACGAGCAGGAGACCATGCTCTTCCTCTATGAGGACGGATCGGATATAGGCAACAACCTCTACGTGATGGACCTCCGCACCGATCCTGCCAAGCGCAAGTTCGTGCAGATGACCAAGGACATGAAGAACATGTGCTATCTGATGGAGACCGATGGCGACAAGATATACCTCTACACCAATGTCGACGCACCCCTGAACAAGCTTGTGGTAGCCGACATCAACAATCCTACCGTCTGGAAGGATGTTATCCCCGAGGGTACAAGTGTTCTGGACGAGGTCACCTTTATAGCACAGGATTTCATCATAGCCCTCTACTCCCAGGATGCCGCAACGCACGCATACCTGTATGACCGCAATGACGGCCGTATGGTCGAGGAGCTGCACCTGCCGGGCGTAGGCAGCGCAAGCTTTGCCACAAAGATCAACGAGCCCTGGTGCTACTACTCCTACTCCAGCTTTACCACACCCGGAACCATCTATTTCTGGAATATCGAGACCGGACAGAGCACCGTCTACAAGCAGCCCAAGACTCCTTTTGACCTCTCGGACTATGAGACAGTCCAGGTATTCTTCAATTCCAAGGACGGCACAAAGATACCCATGTTCCTCACATACAGGAAGGGCATCAAGCTTGACGGCAGCAACCCCGTATACCTGTATGGTTACGGCGGATTCAACATATCGCTCTCACCGTCGTTCTCATCGTCACGCATACCCTTCCTCGAGGCCGGCGGCATCTATGCCCAGGTAAACCTTAGAGGCGGCGGCGAGTACGGCGAGGCATGGCACATGGCCGGCACCAAGATGCAGAAACAGAACGTCTTCGACGACTTTATATCGGCTGCCGAATGGCTTATTGAGAAGGGCTTCACCTCCCCCAGCAAACTGGCTATCGTAGGCGGCTCCAACGGAGGTCTGCTGGTCGGAGCATGCATGACCCAGCGTCCCGATCTCTTTGCAGTAGCCATCCCCCAGGTGGGCGTAATGGACATGCTGCGCTATCACAAGTTCACCATCGGCTGGAACTGGGCACCAGACTACGGCACATCACAGGATTCCGAGGAGATGTTCCGATACCTCTACAGCTACTCCCCGCTCCACAACCTCAAGCCCGGTACCGTCTATCCCGCCACACTGGTAACCACGGCCGATCACGATGACCGCGTGGTTCCTGCCCACTCCTTCAAGTTTGCAGCCACACTGCAGGAGTGCAACGCAGGCCCCAAGCCGCAGCTCATACGCATCGACACCAAAGCCGGTCACGGCGGCGGCAAGCCCCTGGACAAAGTACTCGAGGAGCAGGCCGATATCTACGCCTTCATAATGGAATACACCGGAATGAGACTAAAATAAGAAAGGGGCCTGGCGCCCCTTTCTTTATTTATATACGTTCGAAGTTCCGGGAGTGGGAAGCTGAGTATAAGCTATTTCACACAGGGCATCATTGTCATTGCCGTCCGGAATCCTCACAAGAGAATATTCCGGGGCCGATGCCGCACCCTGATTCATACCTCTGGGCATACGCACCTGCGGAACCTCAGCCAGACAGCCACCCTGGGTCTGTTCACCCTCCAGAACCGCCAGGTCAGGCCTGCAGATAGTGCCGTTGGCGCTTGAATTGCTCTGCTTGGAGCCGTAAATGACCGCATCCACCAGCACGTCGCCGTGATAGAGTGCAATGGCACCTGCCTTTGTCGAATATGTATAGCTGTAACTGCCGTTCTGAGCCAACGGAGCAGCCGGAGCCGATATGGCATCACCGCTCATATGATCATACTTGAGTGCGGGGGTAAACTCGATTCCCGTACCGAATGCCCACACATCGACACCTGCAATCTGGTCAATTGTAAGAGGCTTGTCAATCTCCACGACACCGGGCTCATGAGGCTGTGCCTGCTGGCCGAAACCACGCCTTGGTGCCGGAGCTTGTGAAACCTTGACCACCCTGGTGACCTTGCGCACCTCCTTTCTCTGACCGGTACCTATGGTTATCTCCATACCTTCGGTCAGGTTTGCAGTAACCTCAAGGTTCAAAGTCTTGTCACCGGCCTTGGCCGGGCCCACCAGAACGGTCTGGGTACCGGGAGTTCCAACTTTGGTCAATGTCACCTCCTCATACTTGCCTCCCAAATCAATACCAATCTTCTGACCTGCCTGCAATCCTTCGACCGATGTTACGGGAAGGTTCTTACTGCCGGCCTTGAAAACGCTCTTGGGAGCCGTTGATACAGGGATGAATATCTTGGTAAGCGGAAATTCGTCAAACTCAAGGGCTGCAGCGTCAGGGCGCATCACCAGGAAATCCTTTGGCTTGATTACGGTACCGGCCGGCAGTTTTGCGGCACGGACAGGCGCCCATCCGCTACGGGTAATCTCAAGCTCCCAGCCAGACAGGTCAACCGGTGCAGATGTTGAGTTGTAAAGTTCAATGAACTGCTCGCTGCCCAGACTTATCTCGTTTATACTAACCTCAGCAGCACTGCGGATTCTTATCGGCAAACATTCATAACCGCCATTATCCCATCTGGCTATAACCTTGGCAAAACCGGAAGAGTCTCTGTACGGACCGAAAATCCTGAATCTCACTACCGTATTACTGAAATCGGTATACTCTTTATCATCGGTATATATGCAATCCGCAATCCACCCGTCGTCCACTTTTATTTCAAAATCCACACGATGAATGGGAGCACCGGTAGTGTTGTGGAAAGTAACTGTCAGGATCTGAGGTGTACTATTGCGGAATGTATGCAGTCGTGAAGCCTTGAGTGCAGGTTCCGAGTATTTTACCGATGCGATATTAGCCTGAACGGCCTGGACTGCCTCCAATGACGGATAGCCCACAGTCATTGCGCCCTCATAGAACGTTCCGGCCGATCCGTTACCGTTGTCACCGCCGTTGGCCAGCAGCAGACCACCCTTCTTGCTCATTGGGAAATAGACATCAGTCTGGCTGGGTGATGACGGACGCTCGCCTTCATAGAATGTAACCACATCGGTCCTGGTGGCATCGCCTCCGCGCAGATCCCACTTGTTGCCGCCTCCGCCGTTAACGTAAGCAGCCACAAAACGCCAGTCAGTTATGGAAGGAACATCATTCTTCTTGGCATTGTAACCGGAGAAAAGGCCCGATTCCATATCGGCCATAATCCAGGGACCGTCACCGTTTCCGCTACCCCAGTTGGTCGATGTTCCAAAGTATGTGGTCTCCATAGTGCCACGGCCTACTGCACGGCCGTTGGTCGATGAGTTGCCGTAGTCAAAGCAGCAGCCGCTGTCAAAATGCGTTCCGTCGACCACGTAATAGATGCCCTCCGGCTCATCATTGATGGCCAGATACGAAGCGTTATTGTTCCTCAGGCCCATGCCGGGCATGAAATATGCTCCGTAAACCTTATGGCCGTTCAGGACTACCGGTGCCATGTCTGCAATGGGCAAGGTGTTGAATTCGCCCTTTGCCGGACCGTTGAACGTACCCGGAGAAGCCTGAATCAGGTCATTGCCGTGACCTGTCTGGTCATATATGATACTTATGTAACCTATGGTTCCCTCCAGGAAAGCATCCTGTGCGGCAGCATCGGCATAACCGCCGTCAACCGTTCCTATATCAAGTGTCTTACCATCGGAGTCACGAACCACCTGATACAGCGGTCCGTCATACTTTGAATAGAGTTTACGGGTGGTGCTGTGAGCAGCCACGCACTCCGTACCATATTTCTGATAGATATCACATGGGCCCTTGATATCGTCACTACAACTTACCAAAACTAAGATGGCAGCAATTTGAAAAAAACAAAGTCTCATATTGGTTAGTTTTTTAGGCAAATATACAAAATGATACAATTGTGAAGTGAACCCCAATTGTACTATTTTCTATCTTTGTTGTATGTACAGGACAATGAATGAATATCTTGCGGGGGTGTTTCCCGGCAGGGTCATCAAGATTGCGGTAAACGCGGATCTGGGATGTCCCAACCGGGGCCGATGCATATACTGCAACAACCTTGCGTTCAATCCGGGCTATGCCGCCCTGGATCATTCGGGCAGCATTACGGCTCAACTCGAAAAAGGTATTCAGTTCAACCGCCGCAAGGGAGAGTGCTACGGTTATCTGGCATACTTCCAGTCCTATACCAACACATTCGGCCCCACTGACAAACTCATAAAAATGTATGAGGAGGCGCTGCAGTATCCTGGAGTTAAGGGTCTGGTCATTGCAACCCGTCCCGACTGCATCAAACCCGATCTGGCCGATTGGTTTGAAGAGCGTTTTGGCCGCAAGGCTCCTCAGGGGCACCCTCACCTGCTTCTGGAAATAGGAATAGAATCAACCATTGACCTCACCCTTGAGCTGATAAACCGTCATCACACATACCAGTGTGCTGTGGAGTGCCTCAACGACCTCAATGAGCGCGGCATAGATACAGGAGCCCACCTGATTCTGGGGCTCCCGGGTGAGACGGAGCAGGATTATATGGTACATGCCGGGCGCATATCGGCCCTGCCCATAAAGACCTTAAAGCTGCACCAACTGCAGGTTGTAAAGGGTACCAGGCTGGCACAGATGTATCAGGAAAATCCATCTCAAATCAGGCTCTTTACTGCACAGGAGTACGCAGAGACCGTAGCCAGGTTTATCCGGACTGCGCGTAAAGACCTCTATTATGACCGTTTTGTATCAGAGACACCTTCATCAATGCTTATTGCACCCGCCTGGGGACTCAAGCCTCAGGAATGGAGCAAACTGTTGGACAAGACATTGGAGACGACTGACTTCGGCACTGTGGGCTGACACGTAGCACATATCATTATTTTTCGTACATTTGCCATAAGGACTTAACAATGTATGCTTATGAGCTTTGTCATGATTCTGCAGCTGCTCATTGTGTTGGCAGCTCTTTATGTTGGTTCACGCTATGGAAGCCTTGCTTTGGGCGCCATATCGGGAATAGGTTTGGCCATTCTGGTATTGGGTTTCGGAATGAAACCGGGCAATCCCCCTACCGACGTCATTTACATCATTATAGCCGCCGTAACCTGCGCAGGAATAATGCAGGCCGCCGGAGGCATGGACTGGCTCATACAGATTGCCGAGAGGCTGCTCCGTAAGCATCCCGAGCATATCACATTCCTGGCACCGCTCTGCACATTCTTCCTGACAGTGCTGGTTGGTACAGGCCACGTGGTCTATACCCTTATGCCTATAATCTGCGACATAGCCTTGAAAAAAGGCATACGTCCGGAGCGTCCGTGCGCAGTGGCATCGGTGGCATCACAGGTAGGTATCACCTGCTCTCCCATTGCGGCTGCTGTGGCATCGTTCGTAATCATAAGCAACGACAACGGATTTGACATAAACAACCTGCAGGTTATTGCAGTGACCATCCCCGCCTGCCTTTGCGGACTTATGGCCGCCGCTCTCTGCTCCTACAAGCGCGGCAAGGACCTGGACAAGGACCCCGTATTCCAGGAGCGCAAAGCCAACCCCAAGATGTACAAGTACATGTACGGCGAGACCCAGTCCCTGCTTGACCAGGAGGTAGACAAGAACGCCAAGATGTCCGTTTACATATTCCTGGGAGCACTGCTCGTCATCACGCTCTACTCGTTCTTCCAGATTATAGGCTGCGATATCCGCCCGGAGGTAGGCACCGGCAAGTTTGCGGCCGATGGAACCGAGATAACCAAGCCCATAGGCATGAACATCATCATTCAAATTGTGATGATTACAGCCGCCGCTTTCATGATCATAATTGCCAAGGCCAAACCCCGAAGAGCCATAGCCGGCGCAGTATGGCAGTCAGGCATGGTTGCTGTGGTGGCCATTTATGGAATCGCATGGCTGGCCGATACCTATTTCGGTAACTATCTGCCCCAGATGCAGGACGGCCTGAAAGGTATAGTAAACAAGTATCCCTGGGCAATCTCGCTGGCATTCTTCACAGTATCCGTGCTGGTCAACAGCCAGGGAGCGGTAGTTGTGGCAATGCTGCCGCTGGCCTACTCCTTAGGCATTCCCGGTCCGGTACTCTTGGGCGTACTGCCGTCGGTTTACGGATATTTCTTTATTCCCAACTACCCCTCCGATATCGCAACGGTGACATTTGACCGTTCCGGAACGACAAGGATAGGCAAATACCTGCTAAACCACTCATTCATGATGCCCGGTCTGGTGAGTGTCATTACGAGTACCATAGTTGCCACCCTGATTACCAAACTGATCTACTAAGCAAATATGATTATAAAACAGATTGATTTAAAGGACTATAAGCTTTCCGGAGGAGGAAAGCTTGGCGAGAGCTATATCATGAACAGCAATCCTGATATTCTGCTCAAACTGTATCCCCTGTCCCTTAAGCAGATGGGGCTTGATGAGTATGACAGGGCCTGGAAGGTATACAAGATGGGGCTCCCCTGTCCGGAACCCGGCGAACTGGTATCGACCGCCGACGGAAGGATTGGAATCCAGTTCCAGTGCATCAAGGGCAAGAAATCATATGCACGCGCCATAAGCGAGAACCCCGAAAAAGTTGAGCAATATGCGGCAGAGTTCGCCCAGACATGCAAGAAACTGCACGCCTTGGAACCAAAGCCGGGACTGTTCCCAAATGCCAAGGACCAATACATACTGGGCATCGGCCGTAACCCCTATCTTACAGATCAGGAGAGAACGGCATTAGAGCGCTTTATCCGTGACCTGCCCGATGCCAACACTGCCGTTCACGGTGACCTGCATCACGGCAATGTGATCTTTACCGAAAGCGGACAACAGTATTTCATTGACCTGAGTGAATTCTGCACAGGCAGCCCGCTATTTGACATCGGTGTAATCATGCTTCAGACGCTCATCATCCCCGAGGAGATGATGCAGGATCTGTACCACATAGGCAAAGAGCTGTCAAAAGTATTCTGGGAGGCATTCGTCAAGGCATATTTCGGCCCCAACACACCCGTTGAGCAGATTGAGAGGATGGCCGCCCCTTACGCATTCCTGCGCATCCTGGTAGTCGAGCCCATGCTGGGCCATCCTGTTCAAAGGATACGTCCCGCCTTACATGCCATACTCGGCATCGAATGACGCAAAGGGGTCGTTTCGTTTTGCGTCGTTTTTGCAAAATTAATTATCTTTACGCAGAATACTCTTTTTTCCAATATTATGAAACGGGAATTGTCCTTTCTGGCGGCCTTCTTATCGGCCCTGTTGGTTTGCTCCTGCAAGAATAACGCCACTAACGATGACTGCTTGCAGATTACAAAAGATGACGTAATTGAACTTGAGGGTTCATTCGATGACAACTATCTGGAAAGTTGGGACTATATCCTGCTTGATGATGACGACCTTGACGGAATCCTGGGTAACAACTATAGGGTTCAATATGATGACGGACTCTATTTTCTGGACGACATACAACCCATGAATTATGCCATAAAAGTATATGACAGCACGGGACACTACTTGAACAACATAGGTCGCATGGGGCGTGCACGGAATGAGTTCCTGTTTATTGACGAATGGATCATCGACCCCTACCGTAATCAGGTACTACTCATTAACCGCAATGGCTATTACAGCAACGTCACGATCAAGCGATATGATTATCAGGGTAATTTCATTAGTCTGACCGAGACCGACACTCTGACCGATCAGTACCACATAGGGAAAGTGATCAAATGTATGTCAGATGGCAGTATACTTGTGGAAAACAACCTGAGTTTCAAGCCGATATACGAATACTTCTACATACATCCGGACGGCACATTCAGCACTCCCCTAGGGACCAACGGTTATGATCAGAATTGGAGCGATGAAGATTTAGCGATGCTGAAACATGATATTCAATTGGCTGGAGACTGGGGCGGATTTTCTATACGTGAAGCAACTTACAGTGTCCTGTCCGATACCACCGTCCTAATGCCCAAGCTTGACAGCCACATCTACAGCCTGTACGGCACCGGATACAGTTGCATCGCTAACCTGAGTTGCCTGCCCCAGGTTTCAGATTACGACAAGAAACACTTAGGCTATGAGGCGTTTCGTGACGACGACGATATCAGCACCATTAATGAGTACAAGGATTATCTGTACATAATCTATAATGACCGCACCGAATATGTCTTTGAAAAACGGACCTCCAGATTGCTCCGCATGAAACGCGATATATCCAATCTCAAAGTTCCGGCTCATGGATTTTATACGATTCATGGGAACGATGTCATATCCACAATCACATCCTATTCAATAAAAAACGAACTGGAGTCTATTGACAATAACGAAAGTGATTGGGGTTACAGTCCCGATGTAATGGAATTCTTCCGCAAAGTCAAGAACCACGAGAACTCCATCATCATAATCGCACACTACAAGTGATACCATTGGGGACGGTTCTGTTTGGTACCGTTTTGCGAAAAACAGTACCAAACAGAACCGTCCCCAATGGCATCACTTTGCCAATCTGATTGCCAGAATTGCAATGGGAATGGTGATGAGATAGACAAAAATCAGAACCGGAACGTTGTCTATGACCGGAATCATCAGTTGGTCGTAGCCGGGACGCATCTCTGCTACAGCAGCGGCCAGAGAGCCCTCGGTGTCAGTCCACCAGTGAGCCGTGTAGGTAAAGAATGAGAAAGCCATCGGCACGAATCCCCAGCGCAGGCTCTTTACGGGGTTTGACTGGAACTTGATCTTAAGGAACTCAGAGAGAGCTGCCAGGAATATCAGTCCTATTACGCATACGGTATCGGCCTCACCTGCTATGAGGAACAGAATTAATACCAGTCCGTTCATGATACTTGCAGCGCCGAATCCCGGAACCGCTTTGACCATGCCCTTGTAGATGAACGCAGTGAGAAACGGCAGCAAAGCGCCTACGTAAGCGTAGCATGCAGGATGGATAAGACCTGTCAATGAACCAAGAATAAATGAGGCAAAATACGCGATTGCCCAAAGGATAACTTTAAAAATAGGTTTCATAACTGTATTTATTTATTGATTAAAAACTGTACTTGAGTTTGAGCCACCACTCGGAGTTGTCGGCGTACATGCGGAACATGCCCTTGTCGGCATGGAAAAGGTCATAGCCCAGCATCACGTGCATCTGGTCGTTGAGGGCGTAATCGGCAGTGAAGCGGTTGTAAATACCGCCGTCGGTCAGGTCCATGTAGGCAAAAGACTGCAGCGAGAGGGTGTTGTTGAGCAGACTCTTGGAGATACGCAGCGTACCCATGTGGGTATGCTCCTGGCCACTCATCAGGGCCGAATAATCCTCAATGAACTTATATGAATACTGGGCCGACACATTCCAGTCATTACCTGCATACCAGTCTATGCCAAGCAGGGCGTTAAGGCTGCCTGAACGCGGAATGTCAAGGCCCGATGCGGGAGTCTGTGCCTCATCAAAGTACTGTGCAGCCTCACCGCGCACCACAAACTGTCCAAGCGGAAGGGAAACATCGGCCCCAAGCATGGTCATGCGGCGGTACTGACCGGTTGCAACCAGATTCGTGCCGTCAAATGTGGTGCTGAACACAGGCATCTTGTTCCAGGTACGCAGGGCTGACAGTGAAAAGTCCACTCCACTCAGGAACATACTCAGGCGTGCTCCGAACTCCATGTTTTCAAACTTCCGTAAAGGCTCTGCACCCATATCCATAACAACCGGCACGCCCATATCACGAGGAGCCACCGACCACGGGTTGGCGTCATCAACAGGCAGTTCAAAGAACGATGCCACAGGAACAGCCACTACCTCCAGGTTCCAGCGGTCGCGCATGTAACGCAGGCGCAGGCCGTTCACGGGAATACGTATATCGTCATAATCCTGAGCCAGGAACTCGCTGTAATCCATGGGCGATATGATATCGGTCACACGCAGGCCGTCGGCCACGCCCCAGGTAATGATCTGGCGTCCGGCACGCAAATCCCAACGGTCATTGCCGCACCACATATACGCCTCACGTACCTGCAGTCCGCTGCGCTCTTTCAGCAGCGAGTTATACACCATGTTGGCCGATATGAAAGCGCCCGCCCCACCCTTGCTCAGGGTAAGCTCGCCACGCACACGGCTGCGGGACGACATCCATTCATGATCCGCCCCAGAGCGTAAGGCGTGATAGGTATCAACAAAACCCTTCACGCCCACGCTGAGCGGCTCCGATTCCTGCGCCACGGCAAGAATCGGAACAAACAACAAAATAAACAGGATTCTATTCATAGCCCTTTTTCAAGTTTGGCCACTGTAAACATGCTCTTATCGACCTTAAGGTCATACTGAGGATTAAGCACGTTTATCACGGTGCTGTGACCGGTCTGCACATTCTTCATCTCCATGCGCTGCTTGGTCCAGAAACCCTGAACCTGGCTTATGCCGCTGATGGTAAGAGCACGGTGCAGCTTGTCCAGCTTGTCATAGAACTCCACATACACCGGTACGCAGCAGTCCTGGCGTATCCAGGTAACCTTACGGCTGTAAATCTCATGCTTATCAACGGGTACAGACTCAATGACCCAGCACTTCTGTCCGTCACGATCCTCCTCACGCAGCAGTTTGTGCTCGTCCTCATCGACATTACGTGAGCCCATATCGTTGTACGTAAAGTCCGTACCCATGAAATAATCGGTCTTGGACGATGAGCCGCTTATTCGGCGTGTCTTCTTCATGGCAGGCAGATAGAGCCACTTGTCATCATCCTTGCCTATCTCGTCGTAATCCCAGGTCAGGAATCCGGTGCCGCTCACATCGCCCGGATAGGTAAAGAACATAAGTGATTTCTTATCCTTGCCCTCATCTATTGACCATGATGTCACCTTGCGCACACGTTTGTCGCCGTTCTTCTTGATGAGTGTCAGTTCCATCTCCGCATAACGGGTATCGCCGTCGGGAAGGTCTTTTGCTTTCTGCATTATGTCACGTCCAGAGAGGTTCTGGGCACAAACCGGAGCCATGAATGCAAGGCCGGCTATTGCTGTAAGGATAACTTTTGCTTTCATTGTTTCAATTATTGATTTCATTACCGAATACTTTGAATCTCTTTACCAGTATGGGGGTCACGAACAGGTCTGCAGCCAACGCCGATACTATGCCAACTATTGCCAGCAGGCCAAAGTGGAAGTTCATGGCGCACGGCGATGTGGTGAATGCACCGAATACGGCCGATGTGATTATACTGGTAGTCACGATAGCCACGCCCACAACCCTGAACGTGCGGTTGATGGAGAGCGGGTATTTGCCGCAGCGGTCATACTCCAGTTTGGAGTGGTTGATAAAGTGAATGGTGTCATCAACGGCCATACCCAGCATCATGGGGATGATTGTTGCGGTCATCATATCAAGAGGTACGCCGGCCCAACCCATTATTCCGCCAACGAATACGGCAGGCATCAGGTTAGGTATAAGTCCTATCAGTCCAACCTTTACGCTCTGGAAGGCAATCATCAGTATGACTCCTATTATCAGGACCGATATGATGAATGACAGCATCTGACCACGCACAAGATACTGCATCATGACATTGTACTGGGGCAGGTTTCCTACAGCGGTGACCGATGCACCCGGGAATATCTCCTTGGCACGCAGGTCTATGTCATTCAGTTCCTTTTCCACCTCGGCCGAGTTGAAGTCCGATATCTCAACCATCAGTCTCAGACGACGGTAGTCATAGTCAACCCAGTACTCTGCCTCGCTTCCGCCGGCATTCTCATAAAGCACCATCATCTGTGCCACCTCCTCCTCGGTATCAGGGATGCGGTAGAATGCGTCATTGCCCTCATTGAGTGTCTGGTTCAGATCCTTGAGGATATCCAGGATGCTGGTGGTGCGCTTGGTAAGTGGATAGCCTTCCACCACCTTGGCCAGGCTCTCCAGACGACGCAGGTTATCGGGCTGCTTTGCGGCGTCCTCATCGGCCAAGTCTATCACAAGGTCATAACTGTACAGCGATCCCATCTCGGACCGGCCTACGCCTACAACCTTCTCAACATAAGGAACTTTTATACCCATGGTCTGCTCTATGTCAAATGCCGGGACTATCTTAAAGAGGCCGATGCAAAGCACCAGACAGATCACTGTGAACACGGTCACTATGATACGTGAGTTTTTCATGGTCCAGTCGCTCATACGAACCATTGCGCGGGTCCAGGTGGTGTCACTCTCCTCACCGAATCCCTCACGCGGCTTGCGGTTGCGGCCGAATGAAAGCAGTACGGGAGTGATGACCATCGTGGTGAGCATCACAAACAGCACTGTCATGGAGCATATCATACCTACGCATTTCATAGGACGGATGGGGATGACCAGGAAAGACAGCAGCGAAACTATGGTGGTTATACCACAGAAACAGATTGACCAGCCAATCTCGGTGATGGTCTCCTCTATGGCCTTACGGCGCTCTCCGTGTATGCGCATGCGACCGTTGAAATAGGAGAATATGTGAATGTTATATGCAATAGATACCGCAAATCCCAGTATCACAGGTATCAACGTTGTGGTTGAGTCCACGTACATGCCTGTGTATCCGGCAATTCCGTATGTGATGAACATACCGCCTATGACCGACAGGAAGGGTGATACCACACCACGCAGGGACTTGGTCATGACTATCATCACTACCAGACAGATGATGCAGGCAATCATCATCAGACGGCTCATCTCCTCATTGATGAACTCCATCTTCTCATAGCTTACCACCGGCATTCCGGTACCCTTGGGGTTAAGCGATGCGTATTTGGGATTGTTCAGCACGCGGTCCACCTCCTCGCCCGTCTGCATATCGGGAGCAACATCTGTCTCCTTGTGCCAGACGCTGTCCTCGGGGAACGCACGCAGTTTAAGCACCACCCATGACATGCGGCCGTCCTTGGATACCAGTTTCCTGGCCACATTGGGCTTGCTGTATGCCTTGCGGCGAATCTCGTCCATCTCGGGGGTTCCGTCATCGGGAATCTCATCGGGCACAATCTGCTCAATCGTCATACCCCACTCATCGCCTACCATAAACTCAATATCGGTCAGCGATGTAATCTTATCGGCGTAAGACACGCTGTCCAGCAGCTCGTTTGACAGCTCACGCAGCAGTGTCAGGTTCTTCTTGGTAAAGATGTTGTCACACTCAGTGAGTACTCCTACAAAATAATCATTACCGAAATGGGCCTTGAACTCATCGGTCTTTACAAGCATGGGATCACCCTCGATGAAATAGGCATCGAACGATGTCTCCTTAACCATTTTCTTCATTCCCACCATTCCCACAAACAGGATCAGGACAAATGCGCCTAATGCAAACCAGCGCCTCTTAAGCAGTCCGCGGATCATGACCCCGAACTTTTCATTGATTGTTTCTATTCTCATTGTATAAAAAGATTAATTCCTTAATAAAAAAGAAGAGCCTGCAATGCAGGCCCTTCCTGTTATCGTTCAATCTCACTTTCGGGAGCGGAGTTGACCCCCTTTCCTCTTCCACACAAACCAAAACATATTCCAATTATCATCGCTATCATAACCATTGCTTTTACAGCCGCAAAGGTACTGACGCGATTTTGCGTGGGTAATACCCAAATCTTGCTATTTTGATGCCATTGGGGACGGTTCTGTTTGGTACCGTTTTTGACGTGACGCAAAGGGGGCGTTTCTTTTAGTCGCTTCGCTTTGTAAAAGCGTCCCTTCGGGCCGAGCGAACAATGCGTCACTTTTTATATTTGCACATCTCAAAACCTTTGAGTAAATTTGCTCAGTCAATTGAGTAAAATTTCAAATACACGCATAACTCACTATGTATCAGAGGAAACAATACAACGTTTTACTTGCTAGAATGCAGGAAAAGCGCCGTTTTATCCAAGTTGTTATGGGTCCACGTCAGGTAGGAAAGTCCACGCTGACGAAACAAGTATTGGGCACCACCAGCATACCCTACGTATTTTATCCGGCCGATGCAGTACCAGCCACACAGCAGAGTTGGATAAGCGACTGCTGGGAAGCAGCTCGTGCCAAAATGCGCACAGAAGGCCTTAAAGAACTAATTCTGGTAATAGATGAGATTCAGAAAATAAACGGCTGGAGCGAGGTAGTAAAGAAGGAATGGGACTCTGACACATTCTACGATGTAAACCTTAAAGTCATTCTTCTGGGCTCATCGCGTGTAATGCTGGACAAAGGTCTCTCTGACAGTTTACAAGGCCGATTTGAACGAATCATTCTATCTCACTGGTCATTTGCCGAGATGCGTGATGCCTTTGGATTCAGCCTGGACCAGTATATTTACTATGGAGCTTTTCCGGGTGCGGCTGAGCTTATTGGCGATGAAGACCGTTGGCGTGATTACATTACCGGTTCCATTGTGGATGCCACCATCAACAAAGACATTCTGGTCAATGAAAATATTACCAAGCCAGCACTGCTCAGGCAGTCTTTCGAACTGTCAGCCGCTTATTCCGGAAAGGAGCTCTCACTTACCAAGATGATTGGCCAAATGCAGGATGCCGGCAATACCACCACCGTAACCGGCTATCTCAATCTGCTGTCACAAGCCGGTCTGGTGTGCGGGCTTAACAAGTATGCTGTTGATATGGCCAGGAAGAAAAACAGTGTCCCTAAGCATCAGGTTTATAATAATGCCTTAAAGAACATCTACTGCCAAAAGCCTTTTGCCGACGCTATTATGGACCGATCCCTATGGGGCAGACTGTATGAATCAGCCATCGGTGCACATATTATGAGTAATGCATATGCCGGAGATTACCAGGTGTTCTATTGGCGGACCAAACCCGGCTGCGAGGTAGATTACGTACTTCAGAAAAAAGGACGTTTATTGGCAATTGAGGTCAAAAGCAATGATAATCCGGGAAATACAGGGTTAACTGAGTTCAAAACTCAATTCAAGCCATATCTTGCACTCGTGGTAGGCGATGGCGGCATGAAGGCCGAAGATTTCTTAAGCTTGAATCCCGCAGATTTATTCAAGTGACGCAAAGTGCGCTCGGCCCGAAGGGACGCTTTCACAAAGCTAAGCGACTGAAAGAAACGACCCCTTTGCGTCATTATTCCATTACGACAGCAATGTCTTATTCAACAGGATCTGATTCATCGTAATCAATCCACTCTACAGGATTTTTTGAGTTTTCCAGTCTGAAATTCACCGGAATGCGGTAATATACCCGTACAGGCACGCCACGATGTCTGCCTGGTGTCCATTTGGGCATTGCTCTGACGACCCTCAATGCCTCGGCATCAAACAACTTATTTACGCTTTTATAGACCTCAGTATCAGTTATTCTACCGTCCCTTTCAACTACAAAAGAGATTATTACTCGGCCCTCAATACTATCCTTGCGACACTCTTCAGGGTATCTTACATTTTTACTCAGATAATCCAATAAAGCATCCGAACCACCAGGAAACATGGGCATATTCTCTATCACGATATAGATTTCATTTGTATCAATAGGCTCAATAATATCGATACCCTCCTCATACACAATATCGCCGTTGGGTGAATATATGATTCTATCGGATGTACTATCCTGGACAGATTCATCAACTACAGCTGTGGTTGTACATTGATTCAATTTGTCTGAGGCAGCCATCACCCTATTGCGGCAGGATGACACCAGTATAATAAAGAATAAACTGAATGCTATAAAGTACCAATCTTTTGATATATGGACTTTCAATCTATTAGTTCTCATAACATCTTGTTTTCTTTATGAACGGCAAGTTACGCTATATACGTCTTGTTTCCAAAAGATTGTTTAGGATTTAATCTTTAACCAAATCTTGGACTAGCCAAGCGGCATAGCCGAGCGGTGAGCTGTATTTTGGCCGATACGTACCAGAGGACGGGATTATTAGTGTTCTATCATATTGTATTATTTTGAGTAGAATACCAGCCAGTTTGTTGCAGCTGGCTGATATTGCTGATGAATATAGGTTGCCTGACCGCCAAAATAGAATCTGTACCATGAATAGTTCCAGCCATACCCCATATCTGTATATATAGCTTCTGTGACTCCGCTACTTAACAGTAATTCGATGAAAGCACCAAACTGCATGGTTGTAGTGGCATCGGCTATACACAAACGGCCATCTCTTTCACACAATGCCCGGAACAGATTTGTGTTTCCTGCAGGACGGGTTGTGGGCACTCTTACACCTTGATGTATCATCATTTCCTGTGCAAACCCTGCACCATTATTATGGGCGGCAGACTGAAATGCATTATCAAACGCAGCAGGATCGGCATCTTTGTCATATAGAAAAGCCCACTCTCCATTGTATGCTACAAAAGCACCGGTATAACGGCTAGTCTGAGGCTTTCTATAATACACGCCACCCGTTACATGTGAACTGCATATTCTTCTGTGGTCTGCTATTGTATCATAATCCAAGGTAAATGCTGCGGCACAGCAAAAAGCTGCATTAGGATCTTTGTTGGGTTCTGGCCGTACAAAGCATCGAAGTTCTACCGAATCAACAGGAGGATAGTAAAAGACTACACCGGCTGTGGTTGAGTCTATATGTACTGATTGTTCAGGAATAATTGTTTCCGGTGTCACAATATCATCGCTCTGCGTCTGAGGATTACAAGCAGACAATATGGTGATTACGAATATGACAATACAAATAATCCTTTTCATTTATCACATCAAGCAAATGTGTAAACCTAATATCTATTTGCAAAAATAGGAAAACTATAGATACGACAAAGAACACTAATTTGATTAAGGGGCTCTGTGGGCTGGAGTGTGCAGGACGTGACGCAAAGGGGGCGTTTCTTTTAGTCGCTTAGCTTTGTAAAAGCGTCCCTTCGGGCCGAGCGAACAATGCATCACTAATGCATCTCAAACCCGGCCTGCTCCACAGCCCTGCGTATATCGGATTCTGTGGCGGTGCCGGTTACGGTCAGGGTGCCGGCGCTTACATTGGCCAGGGCACTCTGAACACCTTTCACCTTAAGGACCGAGTTCTCCACCGATGCCTTGCAGTGGTTGCAGTGCATGCCCTCCACTTTATATACTACTGTGCCCGCTGCGGCAGGCTGCTTACGGAATTTGTCAAACAGTTTCATAGAAAGTGCAAATATTATCAGCAGAATAAGAATTACTGAGCAGATTATCCGCCATGGGCTCAGCATGTTGGAGCCGAGTGTATGGTGACATGCCATTTCTGATGCATCGGCCAGGTCAGACCCTATGCCAAGTGCATTTACCAGGAGTCCGAACAGTATGGAGAACACCACGATAGTAGAGATATAGACAGCGGTAAAGCGACCACCCATAGATTTGCGGATTACCAGTATTGATGCCATGTTGACTGCCGGACCGGCCATGAGCATCACCATGGCGGCTCCGGGCGACATACCTTTCATGATAAGCGCAGCTGCCACCGGAATGCTGCCTGTAGAGCAGATGTACATGGGCACGGCTACCACAAGTATCACCAGCATCTGCAGCAGCGGACGGTCAGTGAACCTTAGGAAAAAAGAATCCGGAACAGCCACATTTATCAGCGCCGCAATAATCAGACCTATGAGCAGCCGGGCACCAATATCCTGAATCATATCGAAACAGGCATATCTGAACACCCTGAACAGGCGGTTTCCTGTCTGGGCCGATGCCACAGTGCAAGGGGTATCGTCATACTGTCTTCCGGGCACTAAACGGTTTACTATCAGACCGCCGCATACTCCTGTTATAAGGGCTGCAGCCGGACGCATGAGCGCAAACCCTAATCCCAAGACAGAGAATGTGGCCAGTATGGAGTCAATGCCGGTCTGAGGAGTGGCAATAAGGAATGATGCCACTGCACCGTTTGATGCCCGTTCGTTCTTGAGCCCAATGGCTGTGGGTATTACACCGCACGAGCAGAGCGGCAGCGGAACCCCAAGCAGGGCAGCATACAGCACAGATAACTTGTTGCCGGATGACAGATATTTTGTATAGAACCTGCCCGGCACATAAACATGCAGGATACCGGCTATCAGGAATCCCAGTAGCAGATACGGGCTCATCTGGGCCGTAACACCTGCCAGTGAAACAAAGAAATCACTCATTCCTTATATAGTTGAAATCCGAAATGTCCGGCAGCGGCTCCCGTTCCCTCCAGCGGCTTGTAACACGGCACAGTTCCTGTCCCTGACCGTTTGTTGAAATGCCTATGAACGTATTGTCATCATCAGATGGGTAAGTAGTGGTCCTTACGGTATCACCCATCAGGGACTCATGAATGAACCTTATGTTCAGCATATCCGGACGGTATGCTTTAATAAAACCGGGCTTGAAGCAGGCTAGCGCCATCTGGATGTATCGGCGGTTATTGGTATGGCCGTTAAAATCAAGGTCTATCAGATTTATGGTATGATCCATCGATTCCACAGGTTCGGCAGCCATATTACCCGGCTTGCGACGACGGTGTGGACCTATTACAAGTTCATCCACAACTTCCTGCTCCGGAATAAGACCATCACATGCCACGGGTTTGCGTCCTGACATTGATATGAGTGACCAGCAGCTGTTGCCACGGGCTGCCACAACGCCCGTATGAGCCTCAACGCCCACAAAATCAAACCAGACCCTAAGGGATGACATCTCACTTATCCACACGGTAAAAGTAACATCCTCTGTCCAGATAGCCGGTACGCCAGGCATCTCAACGTTAATCTCGGAAATTATCCACGTCTTGTCCTGTTTCTGCATGTCAAATGCAGCCAAGCCCAGCGATGTAAGATATCGGGCTACTGTATTTTCATGATATGAAAGTATGCCGTCAACCGTGAGACGGTAATTGCCGTCCATCTGCGAGGCCGTTATGGGATAGGTGGTACTGTATTTCATGAGTTTCTTTTACTGTGTCGTAATCCAACGATTAAACAATGCAAAGTAAAGAAATTTTACTGACACGCGGGATTACCAAAACGCCACAAATTATCACAAAAAATAAGTATATTTGGACGCAAAGGGGTCGTTTAATAATGCGTCAAAATGACGCAAAGGGAAACGACCCTAATGCGGCGTTTTAAAGTCTGCTCTTAAAGTCAGCGTAGGTGAAGGACTTTAGGAGGGTATAGTCGGAGCCCTGCTTGAGGTAGATTGCGGGCAGGGGCATGCCGTTAAAGGTGTTGTTCTTGACCATGGAGTAGATGGCCATATCCTCAAATATCAGGGTCTGGCCTTCTTTTAATGGGGCATCGAAGCTGTACTTCCCTATTATATCGCCCGATAAGCATGTGGGGCCGCCCAAACGGTAGGTGTATGCTTTCTCACCGGGCTGGCCACTATCGCGCAAAGGGGGCCGATACGGCATCTCTATCACATCGGGCATGTGGCAGGCGGCCGATGTATCCAGGATTGCAATATCCATTGCTCCTGCATGATGCTGGACCTCAAGCACCTGGGTGTGCAGATAACCGGCGTTGAGGGCGATTGCCTCACCGGGCTCCAGATAGACCGTAAGGCCATAGCCCTGGGACATACGCTCAATGCAGCGCTCTAAGCGCGGTATATCGTAATCAGCGCGGGTAATATGGTGTCCGCCGCCAAAATTCACCCATTTCATCTGTGGCAGCCACTCACGGAACTGCTTCTCAAAGCCGTTCAGGGTGGTCTCCAGGTCATCGGAGTTCTGCTCGCAGAGAGTATGAAAGTGTAATCCGTCAAGCAAATTCAGCAAGGCAGGATTCCGAGCTATTCCATCACGGAATTCGGCCAAAGACACCCCTAACCTGCTGCCCGGAGCGCAAGGATCATAGATGGCATGCTCGGCAGGCTGTGTTGAAATCTGCGGATTTATGCGCAATCCCACCTGCAGACCTGCCTCTTTGGCCCTAAAACCAAACAACTCCAATTGCCTGATAGAGTTGAAAACAATATGGTCACAAATAGAAAGAATCTCCTGAAAGTCCTCCTCACGGAAAGCAGGAGAAAAAACGTGGTTCTCACGCCCGGGCATCTCCTCGTGGCACAGGCGGGCCTCAAAGAGCCCGCTTGCTGTAGCGCCACAGAGATATTGGGATATCAGCGGATAGACAGCATAGCAACTGAACGCCTTCTGCGCCAGCAGAATACGGCATCCGGTACGGTCCATTACGCCGCGCAGCACCTTGAGGTTCTCCTCCAGGCGGTCGCGGTCAATTACGTAACACGGAGTATGCAGTTGCTCTGCGGTCATCGGCCTTAAATAAATCAGTCAACCATTACGGGGTTCTCATCAACAACCCAGGGCAGACCCCACTTGTTAAGGGCATCCATGTAGGGATCCGGATCAAACTCCTCTACGTTGAACACGCCTGCACCCTTCCACTGACCGGTCATAACCATCATGGTGCCGATCATGGCGGGAACGCCGGTGGTGTAAGAGATGGCCTGTGAGCCCAGCTCCTTGTAGCACTCCTGATGGTCGCATACGTTATATATCTTGATGGCGCGCTTCTTGCCGTCCTTGGTGCCGGTATAGATGCAACCTATGTTGGTCTTGCCTACTGTGCGCGGGCCCAGCGATGCGGGATCGGGCAGCAGAGCCTTGAGGAACTGGATTGGAACAATCTCACGGCCCTCAAACATAACGGGATCGGTGCGAAGCATACCTACGTTCTCAAGACACTTCATGTGAGTCAGATAGCTCTGGCCGAATGTCATGAAGAAACGGATTCTCTTTACGCCGGGGATATTCTTGGCAAGAGACTCAATCTCCTCATGATGAAGCAGATACATATCCTTCATACCCACCTGCTCAAAGTTGTACTCGCGCTTAATCTCCATGGGCTTGGTCTCTACCCAGTGGCCGTTCTCCCAGTATGAACCGTTGGCCGATACCTCACGCAAATTGATCTCGGGGTTGAAGTTGGTGGCAAAGGGATAACCGTGATCACCGCCGTTGCAGTCCAGAATATCGATGGTGTCTATCTGGTCAAAGTAGTGCTTGAGTGCGTATGCTGAGAATACGCTGGTTACTCCCGGGTCAAAGCCGGTTCCCAGGATTGCAGTGATGCCTGCATCCTTGTATTTCTTCTGATAGGCCCACTGCCATGAGTAGTCAAAGTATGCGGTAAAGCCCTGCTCCTTGCAGCGCTTCTCATAAATGGCGCGCCAAGTGGGATCCTCGGTGTCCTCGGGCTCGTAGTTTGCTGAGTCAACGTAATGTACGCCGCATGCAAGGCAGGCGTCCATGATGGTCAGATCCTGATACGGAAGAGCCAGGTTGAGCACTACATCGGGCTTGACGCTCTTGATAAGGGCTGTAAGCTCCTCCACGCTGTCTGCGTTAACCTGTGCTGTGGTAATCTTGGAACGGCTCTTACCCTGAGCCTCAATCTTAGCTTTAAGGTCATTACACTTGCTAACCGTACGGCTTGCAATGCAAATCTCATCAAACACTGCGTCATTCTGGGCGCACTTCTGAATTGCAACCTGGGCTACGCCACCGCAGCCAATAACCAAAACCTTTCCCATCTTACTTATAATTTACACTTAACAATAATTCTCTGATAATCTTGCAGGCAGCCGCAGTGGATGCTCCGCTCTGGTCATACGGAGGACAGAGCTCATTAACGTCCAGACCTACAATGTTACACTTGCCGCAAACCGTATAGATTGCCTCTATCAGCTGCATGAATGTCACTCCGCCATACTCAGGAGTACCTGTGCCGGGGAATACCGACGGATCCATTACATCCAGGTCGATGGTGAAATAGACAGGCGCGGAACCAAGTCCCTCAACAACCTGGGCAAGGCCGTCAAAGTTGAAGGGATGCAGATCGGTATGACCGGCGCGGGCCCACTGCCACTCGGCGCGCTCGCCCGAACGGATGCCGAACTGATGTATACGGCCGTCACCCACCAGGTCGTGGCAGCGGCGCAGTACGCATGCATGCGACAGTTTTACATCAAGATAATCGTCACGCAGGTCGGTGTGTGCATCAAAGTGGATGATGTGCACATCGGGATATTTCCTGAATACCTTGCGGAACGATCCTAAGGTAACCAGATGCTCACCTCCTATCATGAACGGAACCTTACCGTCGGCCAGAATCACCGATGTACGCTCCGAAATCTGGTCGAGAGCCTTATCGGCACTGCCTATGCAGAGCTCAATGTCACCGCTGTCAAACACGCTGATGTCCTCCAGGTCACGGTCCAGCCAGGGGCTGTAGGTCTCCAGGCCGAATGACTCGGAGCGGATGGCATGCGGGGCAAAACGGGTGCCGGGGCGGAATGACGTGGTGGAGTCAAACGGTGCGCCGAACAGCACTATGCGGGCGTCGTCATATGAGGCGTCGCAGCCTATGAATGTCTCAACGTTTCTTTCCAGCATGACTCAGTCGTATATGCGTTCCACATCGGCCAGCATGCGCTCCACATATGCAGGGAGGGCAAAACAGCCTTTATGGAGGTTGGTTGTATAATAATCGGTCTTGATTCCAAGCTGGTTCCAGGCCTCGGCGTCAAGGTCTATAACCGGACGGAACTTCTTGGAGGCGAATCCGAACAGCCAGTAACCCGACGGGTATGAGGGTATGTGAGCCTGATAAACGCGGCATATGGGGAAGTTGTTCACGATACGCTTGTGAGCCTTCTGGGTCTCTACGCGGTCCTCCTCGTAGAAGGGGCTCTGATGCTGGTTCACCATGATGCCATCGGCCTTGAGTGCCTTGTAGCAGCTGCCGTAGAACTCACGGGTAAGCAGACTCTCGCCAGGTCCGTAGAAACCGGCCGAGTCAACTATTATCAGGTCGTACTCGTTCTCTATGTGACGGATAAAACGCAGTGCGTTCTCGGTGTAGATGGTCACGCGGGGATCGTCCAGCGACTCGGCCATCTCGGGGAAATACTGGCGGCAGGCCTGTACAACGCCCTCGTTTATCTCGATAAGGTCTATGGCCTTGATGGTCTTGTATTTGAGCAGCTCGCGCACCACGCCTCCGTCGCCCGAACCGAATACCAGTATCTTCTCCACGTTGGGATTGACGGCCATAGGCACGTGTGCCAGCATCTCGTCGTAGATGAACTCGTCACGCTGGGTCAGGATGATGTATCCGTCAACAGCCAGAAAACGTCCGAACTCGGGTGACTCGAATATATCGACCCTACCCAGGTCATTCTCGGATGTGTAAAGATGCTTGTCCACCTTTACGGAGAACTTAACGTTCGGAGTATGCAACTCAGTAAACCAGAATTCCATGAGCAAGCAGAATCAATATGTTGTACTTTCCTTGATCACATTCAGTCTCTCCACCTTCTCGTCCTCGGGTCCTGTAAGCTGGCATCCCTTCTCCTTGGCGTAGAGGATATAGTCTATGATTTCCTGCGTAATACGCTCACCCGGAGCCAGGATAGGAATTCCGGGAGGATAACACATGACAAACTCGGTACATATACGTCCGTTGGTCTCACGGATGGGAATCATCTCCTCCTTGGGAGCATAGAAAGCCTCCTGCGGAGTCATGACCACCGACGGATTGATATACTCATGATCGAACAGACCTGAACGGTCCTTGCTGTAACGGCGCTTCACGTCAACCAGGGCGCTCACCAGACGCTCAACCTCACGCATGCGGTCACCTATCGATATGTAAGCCAGCACGTTACCCATATCACCCAGCTCCAGTTGGATATCATACTCGTCACGCAGCAGGTCATAAACCTCAATGCCGGCAAGGCCGATGTCCAAGGTGTAGACGGTCAGTTTGGTGGGGTCAAAGTCAAACACGCTGTCACCGTTGATCAGCTCCTTGCCGTAGGCATAGTAGCCGCCGATCTTGTTGATCTCGGTGCGTGCATAATCGGCTATACGCATAACCTCGGCAAACAGCTCCTTTCCGCGAAGTGCCAGGTTACGGCGTGATATGTCAAGACTTGAAATAAGCAGATACGATGCGCTTGTGGTCTGAGTGAGGTTGATCACCTGACGCACATAACCGGCGCTGACATCGGGACCTGTAAGCAGGAACGAACTCTGGGTAAGACTGCCGCCCGACTTGTGCATTGAGACCGATGACATATCGGCTCCGGATGCCATAGCGGTCAGAGGCATGTTCTCGCCAAAGTAAAAGTGTGTACCGTGAGCCTCGTCCACCAGCACCATCATGCCGTGCTCATGGGCAATCTCAACGATTTTCTTGAGATTTGAGCAGATTCCGTAGTATGTAGGGTTGTTCACCAGGATGGCCTTTGCCTCGGGGTTCTCCTCGATGGCACGCTCCACCTGTGATATCTTCATGCCCAGGGCTATACCAAGGCGGTTGTCGGTATCGGGGTTTACATATATGGGAGTCGCGCCGTTCACAACCAGGGCGTTGATGACGCTGCGGTGCACGTTACGCGGCAGGATTATCTTCTCGCCGCTCTTGCAGGCGGTAAGAACCATAGTCTGTACGGCCGATGTGGTTCCGCCCACCATCAGGAATGCGTGTGCGGCACCGAATGCCTCGGCAGCCAGTTCTTCGGCCTCCTTGATAACTGAAATGGGATGACACAGATTGTCCAGGGGTTTCATTGAGTTCACATCCAACTCAACGCACTGCTTACCCAGCAATGAAACAAGTTCGGGGTTTCCCCTACCTCTTTTGTGACCGGGTACATCGAATGGTACCACTCTGTTCCTGCGGAACTCCTGAAGGGCTTCATAAACGGGAGCTTTTCGCTGATCCATCTACTTCAAAAACGTTTTAAAAGTTCAACCATCCAGCCTTTTTCCTGACCCTCAGCGTGAGGGGACAAAAAAAAGACATAAACAATAAAACCTCTCTTGTTTACGTCTTCGGTACGCGGGCAGTAATGCCTTTTGTACTTTCAAATCAGAGTCTATATAGTAAACAAATACTTTTACTACTCTTCTTATTGACCGTTTTCCAAGTCGGGCGGTTATAAAGTAACCAACTTTAAAAAAGGGGTACCTATCAGGTACACAATGTGCGTTATGCGCACAACTCAATAATAGGAAAACTCTGATTCAATCCATTCTGCTTTCCTGACCGCAAAGGTACACCTTTTTTATTACCCCCAAACCTTTTTATAAAATAATTGAAAGTTGAGAATTGAAAATTGAGAATTAAAAGGTATACCGAATCCTTTCATCCCGGGAATCCTTGATAAAAAAGAAAGAGTAGCAAAATTCTGCCACTCTCACTGCGTCGGGATGAAAGGATTCGAACCTTCGACCACCTGGTCCCAAACCAGGCATTCTAACCGGACTGAACTACATCCCGAAAGCTATTCTGTTCCGAAAAGCGGTGCAAAAGTACGCTTTTATGTCAGAATCAGCAATTTTTTATTTCAAAATCTCGTAGGCTTTGAAGCACTTGACAAGCTTTTCGGTGGCGATGTCAATCTGCTCCTTGGTGTGAGTTGCCATGAGGGAGAATCGGATCAGGGTATCCTCGGGAGCGCATGCAGGAGGGATTACCGGATTCACAAAGACACCCTCCTCAAACAACATCTTGGTGATATAGAATGTCTTGTAGAAATCCCTGATGTAAAGCGGTATTATCGGGGTCGATGTATTACCTATCTCAAAGCCAAGCTGACGGAAGTTGTTCAGGGCATAGTTGGTGAGTTCCCACAGATAATCAATACGCTCAGGCTCGTTCTTCATAATCTGAAGCGCGGCACGTGCGGCTGCAGTAGCGGCCGGAGTATTGCTGGCGCTGAATATATATGAGCGTGAGTGATGACGTACCCAGTTAATTACGGAAGCATCGGCAGCAATGAATCCGCCTATTGCAGCAAGTGACTTGCTGAATGTTCCCATGATGATATCAACCTGATCCGTCAGGCCGAAATGGTTGCACACGCCGCGGCCGTGATCACCCAGAACGCCAAGTCCGTGAGCCTCGTCAACCATGATGCTGCAGTTGTACTTGTCCTTGAGAGCCACGATACCCGGCAGGTTTGCCAGATCGCCCTCCATACTGAATACGCCGTCCACAACTACCAGCTTGAGCGAATCGGGCTCGCAACGCTGCAGTGTTTTCTCCAGCGACGCCATATCGTTGTGCTTGAACTTAAGCGGCTTGGCAAAGGAGAGACGTCGGCCGTCCACTATGGAAGCATGGTCCAGATCATCACAGATGACATAGTCATCACGGCCCATAAGGCATGAAATGGTACCTAAGTTTGTCTGGAAACCGGTTGAAAATATCATGGCATCCTCCTTGCCCACAAACTCGGCAAGTTCGGCCTCAAAATCCTTGTGCAGGTCAAGCGTTCCGTTAAGGTAACGTGAGCCGGCACATCCGGTACCGTATTTTTTGACTGCCTCGATTGCAGCCTCTATTACTTTGGGATGATTGGTCAGGCCCAGGTATGAGTTGGAGCCGAACATAAGAACCTTGCGGCCCTCCATCATGACCTCTGTGTCCTGCTTGCTTGAAATACATCTGTGATAAGGGTAGATACCCTGCGCCTTACCCTCCTGAGGCAGGGTGTACTGTGCGCATCTTTCGCTAAGTTTATTCATATCGGCGCAAAAATAGGCAAAATACCGATTGGTGCAATCTTTTTATTACCTTCGCGTACGGAATAGACGGGTCATCATCTATGAAAAGAAAAGTTCTGTTCGTTTACAACCCCATTTCGGGCAGTCGCAGGCTCATCCCTGTGCTTCCCATCATCGAGAGGTTCATCAACCGCGACCTCTACGACTATTCCATAATCTCCACCGACCATAAGGGACATGCCACGGAACTGGCCCGCGAGTACGCAGCCCGCAAGTACGACGCTGTGATTGCAGTGGGCGGCGACGGAACCGTGAACGAGGTGGGTTGCGGACTGATAGGAACAAGCACCGCACTGGGCATAATACCCTGCGGTTCGGGCAACGGTCTGGCACGTCATCTGGGCATACCCATTGACCCCTTCAAGGCAGTAAAATGGTTGGACAAATCAGTATTCACCGAGATTGATTACGGCACTATAAACGGACGCCCCTTCTTCTGCACCTGCGGAGTGGGATTCGACGCCACCGTGAGCGACTCGTTCTCCAAATCCAGGACACGCGGAGTGCTCACCTACATGGAGAACATCCTGCTTAAGATAGCCACCTACAAGGACCAGCTGTACAAGCTGTCGTTCGACAACTCAAGCGAGACATTCGAGTCCTTCATAGTGACCTGCGCCAATGCCGACCAATGGGGCAACAACGCCTTTATAGCACCCACCGCATCCTTGCAGGACGGCCTTATGGACGTGGTTGTGATACATCCGTTCACTCCTCTGGACGCACCGCTTCTGGCCTTCCAGCTCTTTAACCGTCAGCTTGACCGCAACGAGAAGGTGACCATACGCAAGTGCAACCGCCTGACCATAACCAGACAGGATGACGGCCCCGCCCATTATGACGGCGATCCGTTACAGTTGGGTAAGGTAATCGAGATAGAGATGAAACACAAGGGACTCAAGGTCCTCATCCCCGACAAACGTCGCGGAATCTGATCAGTATTTTAGATAAAAATCCTTTACAAGTCCGATGTATTCAGCGGACTCGTTTCCATCCTCTTCACGCATATTCAGGACACTGCATTCAGGCTGAGTGTATGTAGCCGAAAAAGTGAGCAGCGACCGCTTGGGTTCATGCCCGGCTACGGTCACCACATCCGTCCTGCGGATCATGTAAAGTCCGGCGTCACGGGCACGGCGTTCAAACTCCCCTGCTGCATCGTACGGCAGTACCACGCTGAACTCTCCGTCATCAGAGAGCATGGCGGCCGAGCACCTGACCAGCGTCTCGTAGCTGAGCGAGTCGTTATGACGGGCTGCGTTCCGGCCCGCATGGGGAGAGCGGAGTGAATCACGGAAATAAGGCGGATTGGAGAGTATTCTGTTGAACTTTGTATCAGGATGATAATCGGCAATATCGGTTGCAATGACAACTATGTTTCCGGCCCACTCCGAGCCGGCTGCGTTACGGGCTGCCTGTGCAGCGGCAGCCGCATCTATCTCGATGGCCGTCACTTGTGAAGCGCCCCTTTGGGCAGTCATCAGGGCCACGACTCCCGTTCCCGTCCCTATGTCAAGCACGCTGCATCCTGGTCGGATATCGGCCCACGCGCCCAGCAGGACGCCGTCGGTGCCCACCTTCATGGCGCAATCCTCCTGATTGACCGTGAAACGTTTGAATTGGAACCAGCTGTTTGACATTCACGCAACGTATTTGCCGGTGCAAATGTACTTTTTTTGTTTTATTTACGGCTTTTGACCGGCCAAATAGCAGCTACATGCGCGCAAATGACTAAATTTGCGCGATATTTATACGTGTATGTTTACCAAGAAACATTCTGAAGAATCTTTTGACGAGTCAAATCCGGCTTTTTCCATGATAGCCGATTTTGACGGCAACGAGAACGGACTGTTCGACTCGGACTTGGACGACATCGTGCCGGTGCTTCCGCTCCGCAACATGGTGCTGTTCCCCACTGTCGTCATGCCCGTGACCGTAGGCCGCAAATCATCACTCAAACTAGTACAGACAGCGTTTGCTGAAGGAAAACAGATAGCAGTATTCTGCCAGAAAGAGCCCGACACCGAGAACCCGGGTCTGAACGACCTGTACTCGGCCGGCGTACTGGCCAAGATAATCCGCGTGTTCGACATGCCCGACCAGACCACCACAGTGGTACTTCAGGGTATGCAGCGCATCAAGCTCAAGAGCATAGTAAACGACCAGCCTTACCTGATAGGTAATGCCGAGTTGTTCCCCGAGGTGCTGCCCCCTACCCGCAGCAAGGAGTTCAAGGCAATAGTCGACTCCTGCAAGGAGGCCGCCATCAAATACGTGAAACTGTCCGACAGCATCCAGCCCGATGCAGCCTTTGCGCTCAAGAACATATCCAACGGGCTGTTCCTGATAAACTTTATCTGCGCCAACCTGCCCTTCGACATCAAGGAGAAGGTTCGTCTGTTGCGTGAGGGAACATGCTCCAGCCGCGCGCTGCGCCTGCTCTCCATCCTCAACCGCGAGATCCAGCTGGCCGAACTCAAGATGAGCATCCAGCGCCGTACTCACGAAGACATAGACAAGCAGCAGAAGGAGTACTTCCTGCAGCAGGAGCTCAAGAACATTCAGGATGAGCTGGGCGGCAGCGTCCAGGACCAGGACATAGAGGAGATGCGCCTCAAGGCCAGCCAGAAAAAGTGGAGCGACGACGTCCGCAAGATATTCGACAAGGAGCTGGTCAAACTGGAGCGCACCAACTCCCAATCCCCCGATTACAACGTACAGTTGTCCTACCTGCAGACCGTACTGAGCCTGCCGTGGGGCGAGTACACCAAGGATAATCTTGACATGGGCAACGCCCGCAAGGCTCTCGACAAGGACCACTACGGTCTGGAAAAGGTCAAGGAGCGTATCCTGGAGCACCTGGCAGTAATGAAGCTGCGCGGTGATTTCAAATCGCCCATACTGTGCCTGTACGGCCCTCCCGGAGTGGGAAAGACATCGCTGGGACTCTCCATCGCCAACGCCCTCAAGCGCAAGTACGTACGTATCTCGCTGGGCGGTCTGCACGATGAGGCCGAAATACGCGGACACCGCAAGACATACATCGGCGCCATGCCCGGACGTATCATCAAGGGCCTGGCCAAGGCCGGCTCGTCGAATCCGGTGTTCATACTGGACGAGATTGACAAAGTAAGCCAGATGACCAACCAGGGTGATCCCTCATCGGCCCTGCTTGAGGTTCTCGACCCCGAGCAGAACAATGCGTTCCACGATAACTACCTGGATATAGACTACGACCTGTCCAAGGTCATGTTTATTGCCACCGCCAACAACCTGAACACCATACCGGCGCCCCTGCTGGACCGTATGGAGATAATCGAGGTGAGCGGATACATTACCGAGGAGAAGATTGAGATTGCCAAGCGCCACCTCATACCCAAGGAGATGGAGGCCAACGGTCTCAAGAAAGGCTCCCTGAACATCACCAAACCCGCCATCGAGGCCATCATCGAGAGTTACACCCGCGAGTCGGGTGTGCGCGAGCTGGACAAGAAACTGGGCAAGATATGCCGCAAGGCTGCATGCCGTTATGCCGATAACGCCGATTACGGAAAGCTGACCGTCAAGCCTGCCGACCTCAAGGAGTTGCTGGGCACCAAGCCCTACTCCCGCGACAAGTATCAGGGCAATGACTACGCCGGTGTCGTGACCGGTCTTGCCTGGACTGCCGTAGGCGGTGAGATTCTCTTTGTGGAGACCAGCCTGAGCCGCGGCAAAGAGGGTAAACTTACCCTGACCGGTAACCTGGGCGACGTAATGAAGGAGTCGGCAATGCTGGCCATGGAGTATATCCGTGCCCATGCCAAGTTGCTCTCACTCGATCCTGCGGTATTCAACTCATGGAACGTGCATATCCATGTACCCGAGGGTGCCATACCCAAGGACGGTCCGTCGGCAGGCATCACCATGGCCACGTCAATTGCATCGGCATTTACCCAGCGTAAGGTACGCGCCAATCTGGCCATGACCGGTGAGATCACACTTCGAGGCAAGGTTCTGCCCGTGGGTGGCATACGTGAAAAGATACTGGCTGCCAAGCGCGCCGGCATAACCGATATAATCCTTTGCGCCGAGAACCGCCGCGACATCGAAGAGATTCCCGCGGAGTACCTGAGCGGCCTGGAGTTCCACTACGTAAGCAACATCAGCGAGGTGTGGAAGATTGCGCTGCTTGACGAGAAGGTACAGGATGCTCAGGAAATAGTCCCAATTCAGCAACCCGAAAAGTAAACCGTTTTGGAAGGATTGACGTTTCAACTTGAGCACACTGACGGCACCAGTCACGCCAGAGCCGGCAGGATAACCACCGGACACGGAGTGATTGAGACCCCCATATTCATGCCTGTTGGCACTGTTGGCTCGGTCAAGGCCGTTCATATGCCCGAGCTCAAGAACGACATAAAAGCACAGATCATACTGGGCAACACCTACCACCTCTACCTGCGTCCGGGACTCGACATCCTGGAAAAGGCCGGTGGATTGCATAAATTCAACGGATTTGACCGTCCCATGCTTACCGACAGCGGCGGCTTCCAGGTATTCTCCCTGACCGGACTCCGTAAGATGACCGAGGAGGGAGTCACATTCCAGTCGCACATAGACGGATCACGCCACCTGTTCACACCTGAGCGTGTCATGGACATAGAGCGTACCATCGGAGCCGACATTATGATGGCGTTCGATGAGTGCTGCCCCGGTGACGCCGAGTACAAATACGCCAAGCAGTCCATGGAGCGCACACACCGCTGGCTGGACCGCTGCATTCAGCGTTTTGACGAGACGGAGCCCAAGTACGGCTATCATCAGTCACTCTTCCCCATTGTCCAGGGCTGCGTCTACAAGGACCTGCGCTCCAAGTCTGCCGAGTACATCGCATCCAAGGGGGCCGAGGGCAATGCCATTGGCGGACTTGCCGTTGGTGAGCCCACCGAGGTCATGTACGAGATGATTGACCTGGTTCACGGCATCCTGCCGCAGGACAAGCCGCGTTACCTGATGGGTGTGGGTACTCCCGCCAACATACTGGAGGCCATTGCCCTGGGCGTGGATATGTTCGACTGCGTCATGCCTACCCGCAACGGCCGCAACGCCATGCTCTTTACCAAGGACGGCATCATCAACATACGCAACAAGAAGTGGGAGGATGTATTCGAGCCCATCGAACCCGATGGTGCATCGGCCGTAGACTCCCTCTACACCAAGGCATATCTGCACCATCTGTTCAAGGCACAGGAGTATCTGGCCCTGATGATTGCCTCCATCCACAACCTGGCGTTCTACCTGTGGCTGGTTGGTGAGGCACGCAAGCATATCCTGGCCGACGACTACCACGCTTGGAAGGATATCATGGTTAAACGTGTAATGCAAAGACTGTAACCCATGAGCTTCAAATTCAGACACAGACTGCTCAAAAGGCTTGACTGGTACATCATAAAGAAGTTCCTGGGTACCTACCTGTTCACCATCGCGCTGATTATCATCATCATGGTGGTGTTCGATTACAACGAACACATTGACAAGCTCAACTCAGCGTCGGTACATGACATCATATTCAAGTACTACCTGAACTTCATCCCCTACTTCATCAACCTGTTCAGCCCGCTGTTCGTATTCATCGCCATCATATTCTTTACTTCCAAGTTGGCCGAGAACTCCGAGATCATAGCCATGTTCTCCACCGGCATGAGCTTTAAGAGGATGATGGTTCCGTATATGCTTTCGGCCGCACTCATCGCATCATTCACCCTCTACCTGGGATCATATGTGATACCCAAGGGCAGCATAACACGCCTTCAGTTCGAGGCGGAACAGAAGATGAGCCACTACAACCGCGACAACTCCAACGGCACATACAACATCCAGCTCGAGGTGGAAGACGGCGTAATAGCCTATATGGAGAGCTTCCAGAACTACAACAAGACCGGCTACCGCTTTGCGCTGGACAAGTTCGAGGGCAAGCAGCTGGTGTCGCATATGACCGCCCGCAGCATCACATATGACACTCTGGCTCCCGAAAAGTACCACTGGAAGGCAAGGAACTACATGATACGTGACATGTCCGGCAACATAGAGACCATCAACCAGGGCACCGAGATGGATACCATCATCCGCTTTGAACCGGCCGATTTCCTTATCGAGAACGGACAGCACGAGACAATGTCATCGGCCGAACTGCGCGAGTACATCAAACGCCAGAAGAACCGCGGCATAGGCAACATACAGGACTTTGAGATTGAGTACCACAAGCGCTACGCAATGTCGTTCGCCGCATTCATATTGACCGTGATAGGTGTTTCGCTCTCAAGCCGCAAGCGCAAGGGAGGCATGGGACTCTACCTGGGTATAGGACTGGGCCTGAGCTTTGGCTACATACTGTTCCAGACCGTTTCGCAGACATTCGCCGTGATGGGTCTGATGTCCGCATTCTGGGCCGAGTGGCTCCCCAACATCATTTACATACCGATAGCCATATTCCTTTACATAAAAGCACCAAAATAACCGTTTCACCGTGAGATTTGACGAATTAGATTTCCAGCCGTCGCTGCTGGACGCCATAGATGCAATGAATTTTCAGGAGTGCACTCCCATCCAGGAGAAAGCAATTCCCATTCTGTTACAGGGTAACGACCTGATAGGCATAGCCCAGACAGGCACCGGCAAGACCGCCGCCTACCTGCTGCCCGTACTTGACAAACTGTCCAGTGGAGACTACCCCCAGGACGCTGTGAACTGCCTTATCATGGTGCCCACCCGCGAGCTTGCCCAGCAAATCGACCAGCAGATCGAAGGATTCTCCTACTTTACCAATATATCCGGAACCGCCGTCTACGGAGGCAATGACGGAATCCGCTTTGAGCAGGAAAAACGAGGTTTTGCCATGGGTACCGATATCGTCGTAGCCACCCCCGGCCGCCTTATCAGCCATATCAGCCTGGGCAACATCGATCTGTCTAAAGTATCTTTCTTTATCCTTGACGAGGCCGACCGCATGCTAGATATGGGATTCTATGATGACATCATGCAGATTGTAAAGCAGCTGCCCGCCAAACGCCAGAACATGCTGTTTTCGGCCACCATGCCCGATGAGATCCAGCGCATGGCCCGCACCATCCTGCACAACCCCGTCGAGGTCAAACTGGCCGTCTCCAAGCCCGCCGACAAGATCCTGCAGGCCGCCTACGTATGCTACGAGGCCCAGAAACTGCCCATCATACAGTGTCTGTTCAGCAACAACGCTCCCAAGAGGGTGATTGCGTTTGCATCGTCCAAACTGAAAGTCAAGGAGATAACCAAATCACTGCGCCGCCTTGGTCTGAACGTAGGCGAGATGCACTCCGACCTGGCCCAATCAGAGCGTGACGACATAATGCACAAGTTCCGCAACGGCCACATCAATATCCTTGTAGCCACGGATATAGTATCGCGCGGAATAGACATCGACGATATAGACCTGGTAATAAACTTCGATGTTCCCCACGACCCCGAGGACTACGTCCACCGCATAGGCCGAACCGCCCGCGCCGGAGCCGAGGGCTGCGCCATCACCTTCATCAGCCTGGACGACCAGCCCAAGTTCCGCCAGATAGAGCGCTTCCTGGGCAAAGACGTCTACAAGGTCCCCATCCCCGCCGAGCTTGGCGAGGCTCCGGAGTACGCTGCCGAGCGCAAGAAACCGCAGCATAAAGGGAAAGGGCGGTTCTTCAGGAAACCCAGGAAAAATTGAGAATTGAAAATTGAGAATTGAAAATTAAATCGCAGAACCTGCGGTGACAAAGGGGACGGTTCCGTTTGGCTCATGCAAGCCAAACGGAACCGTCCCCTTTGTCACCTTTTCACCTCAGTATTGTTCCTTCTCGTTGGGGAAGTCGCAGTTCTTGACGTCCTCCACGTAGTGACCAACGGCGCTGGTGATGGTCTCATAGAGGTTGGCGTAGCGACGCAGGAATCGGGGGCTGAAATCGTTGTTCATGCCCAGCATATCGGCGCATACCAGGACCTGACCGTCAACACCGTTACCGGCACCTATGCCTATGATGGGAATTGAAACCTCCTTGGCTACGCGCTCGGCCAGCTTGGCGGGGATTTTCTCCAGTGTGATTGAGAAACAACCAGCCTCCTCAAGTTTGTGGGCATCGGAAATAAGTTTTTGGGCCTCGGCCTCCTCCTTGGCGCGTACGGCATATGTTCCGAACTTATTGATTGACTGGGGTGTCAGGCCCAGATGTCCCATAACAGGGATACCTATTTCTATCAAATGACGTACCTGAGGCAGGATTTCCTCGCCGCCCTCAAGTTTAAGGGCATCGGCATGAGAGACCTTCATTATCTTGATGGCGTTTGTAACAGCCTCGGAATCATTGATCTGATAGGTGCCGAAAGGCATATCCACAACTACCAGGGCGCGCTGTACGCCGCGAACCACCGACTTGGCGTGATAAATCATCTGGTCCAGTGTAATGGGCAGAGTGGTCTGGTTGCCGGCCATAACGTTCGATGCCGAATCACCTACCAGAATAACGTCAATGCCTGCGCTGTCAACCATCTTGGCCATTGTGTAGTCATAGGCTGTGAGCATTGCTATCTTCTCGCCACGCTGTTTCATCTCTCTGAGACGCTGTGTGGTCACTTTTCTCTTGTCCTCAGTTATATATCCCATAACTTTACTGTGTATAATTGGACCGCGAAGATAACGCTTTTATCAAACGGAATCACTAATTTTGAATAGTTTAAACTCCCATGGGTAACAATTCGCACCTGACTGTGTATAAGGCATCGGCCGGATCGGGCAAGACCTTCCGGCTGGCGGTTCAGTACATCACCATGCTCATCAAAGAGCCCGAGGACTACCGTCATATCCTTGCTGTAACCTTTACAAACAAGGCCACGGCCGAGATGAAACAGCGAATCCTGTCGCAGTTATACGGCATCGGACACAGCCTCAAGAACTCTGAAAGCTATTACCGGGAGGTAAAAAATAGCGTCACGCTGAACGAGCAGACCATCCGCCACAACGCCCTGCTGGCACTTGACATGATACTGCAGGATTACGGGCGGTTCCGTGTGGAGACCATTGACAGCTTTTTCCAGACCGTGCTGCGCAGCCTGGCCCGCGAGCTCCACATAGGCGCTAACCTGACCCTAGAGCTTGACACCGAACTGGTCATTGACGAGGCTGTGGATTCGTTTCTGGCCAGCGTTGAACAGGGGTCCGATGAGCGACGCAACGTCATGGAGTTTGTTGAGAACAATATTGACAATGACAAAAGCTGGTCCATTGACGGCACGCTCAAAAAATTCTCAAAGGAGCTGTTCCGCGAGATATTCATGGAGCGGGGTGACGAGCTACGCCGGATACTCTCCCAACCCGGCGCCGTAGCCGACTACAAGCACAATCTGACATCGGCCCGTGACACCGTCTTGCCGGGCATAGTTGAAAAGGTCAAGGCAGTAGGACGGGATATGATCGGAGCCATTTCATCGGCAGGTTCAACAGTTGAGGATCTGAACAGATACGTCAAGCCGCTGGTAAACAAGATTGCCGACGGCACACTGGTCGATGCAGACCTGAGCAAAGGCAAAACCCTGGGCAATTGCCTGGAAGACCCCGACAAGTTCTATGACAAGGGAAAGCTCGACAAGTTTCCTTATCTGTCAAATCTGGCCAGAGAATCCCTCTCGCCCCTGCTGGAAAAGGCCAAGGAACTTTACGACGAGTATAACTACAACCGCAACTCGTTCGATGCCGCGCTCCAATACATCCATGAGCTGAGCCTGCTGCTTGGCATACGCGCCCAGATAGACCGCCAGAGCCAGGAGCAGGGACGTTTCATACTGGCCGATACCCCTATGCTGCTGAGCCGTCTGTCCGGCAGCGACACATCATTCGTATATGAAAAGACCGGCAGCTTTATAGAGCACCTTATGATAGATGAGTTCCAGGATACCTCACGCCTTCAGTGGGGTAACCTGCGTCTGCTGCTCTGGGAGTGTCTGGCCATAGGCAAGGACTGCCTTGTGGTGGGCGATGTCAAGCAATCCATCTACCGCTGGCGTAACAGCGACTGGGATATCCTCAACTCCCGTTTGGAGAACGAGATGGCCATCTACAACCCTCAGGTGGTACCCATGGAGGCCAATTACCGCAGCCAGCAGAACGTGATAGATTTCAACAACGCCCTGTTCCCAAAGGCTGTGGAGATGGTAGAGATGTACTACAACGGCCAGACCGGCACCAGCTACCCCGCCATCCAGGCAGCTTACAACGAGGTCCGTCAGGTCAGTCCCATAGCCGACGGTCAAGGTTACGTCTATGTCATGGCCGAGGGCAAGAAAGATAAGGAAAGCGGTAAAGGCAAAGAAAAGCAGGCCGATGACAACGATAAAATATTCCAACAAATCCAGAACCAACTGGATAAGCTCACCGCCGCCGGAGTACAACAGACCGATATAGCCATCCTGTGCCGTAAAAGCGGTCAGATAGCAGATATAGCACAGTGGTTCGCATCCAACTGTCCGGAATACCGGATGATATCGGGCGAGGCCTTCCAACTGGCTTCATCGGCATCGGTCCGCATACTCATAAACGCCCTGCGCTGGCTCATGGACAAGACCGACAATGTAGCCCTGGCACAGCTTGTCTGGGAACGTGAGTGCCATATTGTCAAGTCCGGGCTCCCGTTTGACCGCCTAATTGCCCAGGGTCTGGAGACAGCCCTTCCGCAGGCCTTCCGCGATGAGTTGGAATCACTGCGTCATCTGCCGCTCTATGAACTCACCGAGAAACTCCACTCCATCCTGGAGCTGGACCGCATAACCGGACAGGACCAGTACGTGATGACCCTGTTCGACACCATCTGCCAATGGACCGACCGCAACCCCGGCGAACCATCGGATTTCCTTACAGAATGGGACGATAAACTATTCAAGACCCCTATCCCTGCAACCGATGCCGACGGCATACGGCTGCTCACCATACACAAATCCAAGGGACTGGAGTTCCACACCGTTATAGTACCCTACTGCAACTGGGAGGTTATTGACACCCGCCACTCCGAGCGTCTTTGGACCACCCCCAAGGTTGACCCGTTCCGTGACATGCCCCTGCTGCCCATAGGATTCAGCAGCAAGCTGGCAAACTCCGTTTTCACCGACGAATACAAGCAGGAGGCCGGACTGCAGACTGTTGATAACCTGAACCTTCTGTACGTAGCCCTGACCAGAGCCATAAGCAACCTGATAGTCCTGAGTCCGCAAGGTTGGGGAACCTCCATGTCCGATGTCATGGTCTACGCCCTGTCGGCCGCCTTCGGTTGCCAGCCCGATGACCGTAACATCTACACCTATGAGAACGGCCGGATAGTACCGCACACAGACAAGAAAAAGCAGACAAGCGATAACCCGTTCGAGTTCAAGCCCACACAGCAGGATCTCAAGTTGCGCTCCTTCCCCATAAACGCAAAGTTCCGCCAATCGGGCGAATCCACCCGTTTTGTCCATTCCACCGATGATTCCGACGACCGCCAGGAGGAGTACATCCAAACCGGCAAGCTGCTTCACAGCATCTTTGCCGCCATCAGCACCATACAGGATATCAACCCGCAGGTAGACATCATGTTAAGTCAAGGTCTCATAGAGACCGCCCGCAAGGCCGATCACATTCGCAAACTGCTTCACAGTCACATAGAGGCATCGGGCGTACAGTCCTGGTTTGACGGCTCCTACGCCCTATTCAACGAGGCCTCAATCATATACCGCGACGGAGGCGTTCTCCAAACCCGACGCCCCGACCGTGTAATGATAAAACCCGACGGCAGTGCCATAATTGTAGATTTCAAATTCGGCCGCGAGCGCGAGGAGTACCTCCACCAGGTCCGCGAGTACATGGACCTTCTGCGCAAAATGGGTTACCCCAAAGTAGAAGGCCACATTTGGTACGTCTACACCAACAAGATTATTGATTGCTAACCGTTTACAGATATGAGAAAGATCTTTTTACTTATTGCAGCAGCTTGTCTGCCTTTAGTTTCAGCACAGTGCAAACGCGCAGGTAAATACGTCCCAAAGGGTTACGAACTTGTTTGGCAGGACGAATTCAACGAGGGCACCGAGCCCGATGCCGCCAAGTGGACCCACGTGATAATGCGCCAGGGCATGGTCAACCACGAACTCCAGAACTACGTGAACCACGTCACTCCCGCCGGCACCCCCGTAACCGAGGTCAAGGACGGAACCCTGCGAATAAACTGCTTCAAGGAGGACGGCAAAGTCTATTCCGGCCGCCTGAACGGAAACGCCCGCACCGGCTGGCAGAACGGCTACTTTGAGGCACGCATCAAACTGCCCCAGGGTAAAGGCACCTGGCCCGCCTTCTGGATGATGCCCGCCGCCAACCGCATGCCCAACAACGGCTGGCCCCGCTGCGGCGAGATTGACATAATGGAAGAGGTTGGATTTACACCCAACGAGGTGTCTTCATCCATCCATACCCAGGACTACAACCACACCAAGAAGACCCAGAAGACCCACGCCATGACCATCAAGAAGGCCGAGGGCGATTTCCACGTTTATTCCCTACTCTGGACCGACGATGAGATCATCACCTACGTTGACGGCAAGGAGCAGCTTCATCTGGAGAAATCCGTTCTTGGTGACAGCCACGACCAGTGGCCCTTCCACTACCCCTTCCACATCATCCTGAACCTGGCCTGGGGCGGCGACTGGGGCGGCCAGGAAGGCGTTGATGAGGATGCTCTGCCCGTCACCATGGAAGTGGACTATGTCCGGGTGTATCAGCTTCCTTCCGACCAAAAATAAACCAATTGGTTTACCCTCATTTTTCCACTCCCTAGTTAGCGAGAAAAAACTCCCTAGTTAGCGAGCAAAAAACGACGCATTGGGGTCGTTTCCCTTTGCGTCAATATAAAAATGGCCAAAAGTGGGGCAAAATTTACAGCATTTTCGACGGTGCCAAATCAAAATGACTTTGTCTTGAATGATAGAAAATTTACAATAAAAAACGCGCTTCATATACTTGCTCCATCTGTTGTTACCAACATCACGAAACTACACAATGGAAAAATGAAGATTGATTTTCATTGTGACTCTAAGACTATCAAAGTATTGTATACCGACAAAACCACACAAGAGGAAATACCTACAATCAATTCCATCTCTTTCAATAGCATAAAAGAATAGTTTAGTGCCATCACCAAGACATGCCATTGGATATCAAAAGCTAAATCAAAAATCTAGAAGCAAAGCACCTAATTAACTGATAAAAAGATTGTTATTCTATTCGTTTTTACAATTATTATTTGTATCTTTACGAATAGAAATAACCATTTCAACCAAACCAATCAGTTTTAGATTGTAACCATTTGAAAAATAATCAAATAATGATAAACATAAGAAAACTAGAAGCGGAACTGTGGGAATCAGCTGACCTGTTAAGGCAAGGCAGCAAACTAACCAGCAACCAATATTGCATGCCCGTATTGGCTCTTTTATTCTTGCGTTATGCATATAGCCGATACAAGATGGTAGAGGCCGAGATTTTAAAGAGTCGCCCCATGAGAGGTGGTCGGATAATGCCTGTAGAACCCAGCGATTTTACAGCAAAGAGTGCGCTGTATCTACCTAAAGAAGCACAGTTTGATTATCTGGTTAATTTACCGGACAATATAGCATCAGCAGGACTTAAGAGCAAAGACGGGCATGACATAAACTCCCTAGGTGAAGCCGTAAATAACGCCATGCAACTGGTTGAGGACCAGAGTGAGCAGCTTACAGGCGTACTCCCTAAGACCTATACCAGTTTTGCTGATGATCTGCTCCGTGAACTGCTCCGTATATTCAACAACAAAACCATTGATGAAGTTGGAGGTGATGTCATAGGCCGCATATATGAATACTTCCTATCCAAGTTTGCAAAGGCCGTAGCCAGCGATGATGGAGTATTCTTTACCCCTAAGTCACTAGTTAAGATGTTGGTGAATATATTGGAACCCAAGCAAGGTGTTATGCTTGACCCTGCATGCGGAAGCGGCGGTATGTTTGTTCAGACAGGTGATTTTGTAAATGCGTCCGGCATGAATGCCAACACAAACATGACATTCTACGGACAGGAAAAGGTTGAATACAACGCCCAGTTGTGTCTTATGAATATGGCCGTTCACGGACTTAACGGAAAGATTATTTCTGGTGATGAGGCCAACTCATTCTATCACGATGCTCATAATCTGGCAGGCAAATGTGATTATATTATGGCTAATCCGCCTTTTAATGTAGATAAAGTAAAAGCCGAATCCGCATCTGCCGCCGGACGATTGCCTTTTGGACTACCAGGCGTAAATGCCAAGACAAAAGAGATAGGCAATGCCAACTATCTATGGATTAGTTATTTCTATGCCTACCTGAATGAACATGGCCGTGCCGGTTTTGTAATGGCAAGTTCAGCCACAGATAGTGCAAATAAAGACCGCGATATACGAGAAAAGCTAGTACGTACAGGCGATGTTGACGTAATGGTAAGCGTAGGCAATAACTTCTTCTACACCTTATCGCTACCTTGCTCATTATGGTTCTTTGACCGCAACAAGAATGCCGATATACGCGACAAAGTACTCTTTATTGATGCGCGCAACTATTTCACCGTTGTTGACCGCACGCTGAACGAATGGACCGAATGGCAACTGCGCAATCTTCAAGCCATAGTACATCTGTATCGTGGCGAGAAAGAGAAATATCAGCAACTTGTTGCAGACTATGACAAAGCATTGAACGGTCAAACTGTCTCTTCAATCCAAGAGGCTCTGCAACAGCACAAGGCGCAAGCCAAGCAACTCATTGACAATGCCCCGCGAAAAGACAAAAAACGCATAGAGGCTGAGCAAAACGCCATTATTGAAGAAACACAGGATCTGCTTGAAACCGCCCTCCAGCGTGAATGGCTGGTATCCAAGTTTGGAGAGAAAGGCAATTATCAAGACATTCTTGGCCTCTGCAAAATAGCCACCATCCAGGAAATTGAGCAGAAGAACTACTCACTCACCCCTGGAGCCTATGTAGGAGTCGCAGAACAGGAGGATGACGGTGTGAATTTCCATGAGCGTATGAATGAGATTCATGCAGAACTGGCGCAGTTGAACAAGGAGGCCAACATACTGATGGATGAGATACAAAAAGCATGGGAGGAACTGAAATGAGCAAGAAAGATAACATAATGAAACCTGCATTCGTACACCGCGATGGGATGCTGGCAGACAAAGAATATGTGGAATGGCTTTCTGATGTAAAAGCTCGTTTTCACCAAAGCCAGATAAAAGCGTCTATTCATGTAAACACCGATATGCTCCAATTCTATTGGAGTATTGGTCGTGATTTGATGGCCTTGCGTGCCGAAGAACGCTGGGGCGCAGGTATTGTGAAGCAGTTTGCACTTGATATGCGCCAGGCATTTCCTAACGAGACCGGCTTTTCAGACACCAATGTCAAGTACATGAAACGTTGGTATTCGTTTTATTTTGAGAAAGTTACAAAAAGTCAGCAAGTTGCTGACCAAATTGAGATGGCAGAAAAAGGTCAGCAAGTTGCTGACCAATTGGAAATGCCTGAAGTATTTGGAAAAGTCCCATGGTTTCATCATGTCCAAATCTTCAGTCATTGCGACTCTCTCGACGAAGCCTTGTTTTATATAAATAAAGTGGTAGAAGAAGGATGGAGTCGCAGTTGGCTGGAAGACAGGATCGCAGCAAAACTCTTTCTTTCACAAGGCTCTGCTATTACCAATTTCAGCCAGGCTCTACCATTGCCTCAGAGTCAGTTGGCAAAAGAAATACTGAAAGACCCTTATCATTTTGATTTTCTCTCAATGAAAGAGAAATATGATGAGCACGATCTGGAAGAAGCGCTCGTTTCCAATGTCACACAATTCTTGTTAGAGTTGGGCCGGGGTTTCTCTTATGTTGGACGCCAAATGGAATTGCAGATGCCTGATGGACAAACCTTCTTCCCCGATTTGGTGTTCTATCACATACCACAACATCGTTACGTCATTATAGAACTCAAAGCCGTTAAGTACATTCCAGAGTTTGCAGGCAAACTTAATTTCTATGTCACTGCTGCAGATAAGTTGCTTCGTGGCGATGGCGATAATCCGTCTGTGGGGCTGATTATATGCAAGTCAACAGACAAAACCATTGTAGAGTGGTCTTTACAGGATATTCAGAAGCCTTTAGGCGTAGCCACCTACCAACTGCAAGAAGTGGTTGACCGCACGGTAGCTGAACTGGAACTGAGAAAGAAACAAAAGGAGGACGAGGCATGAGTGAGTGGAACAAAGTGAAGCTAGAAGAGATTCTTCAAGTAAAGAAGGGTGAATACATCACTAAGAAGGAAGCAAAGGAAGGTATTTACCCAGTAATTCTTGGTGGGAAGGAACCTGCATATTACATCAATAAGTTCAATCACACTGGGAAAGCCATTGTTATTTCCAGAAGTGGCGCATCTGCTGGATATGTCTCATTTTGGAATGAACCAATATTTGTTACAGATGGTTTTCTGATTGAGCCAAAAGATAATGTAAATTTTGAGTTCCTCTATTATATATTAAAAAGCAAACAGAGGGAACTACATAATACCCAAAAGGGGGCGGCAATTCCGCATGTAACGCCTGCTTTAATTGGATCAATAGACGGTCTTTTGCCAGATATTCTCATTCAGCAAAACATTGTTTCAATTCTTTCTCGCTACGACACTTTGATAGAGAACTATCAGAAGCAGATAAAACTATTAGAGGAAGCAGCGCAGCGACTTTATAAAGAATGGTTCGTTGATCTCCGCTTCCCCGGCCACGAAAACACAAAGATTGTCGATGGCGTGCCAGAGGATTGGGAGAAGAAAACGATTAATGATATATGTACTCACATATCTTCTGGAAGCACACCATCGCGTAGGAATAAATCTTATTGGGAAAACGGAACAATTAAGTGGATTAAGACTAAAGAGCTTCTTGATGGATGGATATTTGATACTGAAGAATATATAACTGATGATGGATTGAAAAATTCTTCTACTAAGATATATCCTGTCAATTCTATTCTCATGGCTATTTATGCAAGTCCTACGTTGGGACGATTAGGAATCCTTGCTTCTGAATGTTGCTGTAATCAAGCTGCATTATGTCTTATAGCTAATGAGCAGATTGTATCATGGCAATGGCTTTATTGGAAGTTGTTTGAACTACGTGATGAATTTAATTCTATAGCCCGTGGTGCAGGGCAACAGAACATAAGTGGAATAGTCGTAAAGAACAAAGAAGTGCTGGTCCCTACTAGGCAAGTTATTGATGCGTTTACAAATATAGCGAATCCGATATTTCAAAAAATTAAAAAAACATCATATCAAATCCATCTCCTTACTGAAGCCCGAGACCGCTTGCTACCTAAACTAATGAGTGGAGAAATCACAGTTTAAACGAACAAAATATGAATAAGTATGAATTTATAACCATAGTCATTGCCATAACAAGTATTATTGTTTCTGCTGTTTTGACTTTCATATCAATCAGATCAAGCAACAAATCCACTAGACTGTTGGCAAAATTGATGCGTGAGAACAGTCGCACTACAGGCAGTGAGCATCTTTCACTTTTTAGGATAGAGGCCTTTTATAACGCGGTAGTTATTAAAAATCTGGAGGGTAACATAAAAGTCCTAGAACAAAAACTTAAAAAAGCAACTTTAGCCGAGCAGTATGATCTTGACATGGAGCTCAAAAGGGCGAAAATGAATCTCCATTTCATGAAAATCAGAGAAATGCAACTCATTCAATGCGACATTACGCTTCAAAAAGATATCTTTGAACTTCGTAAAGAGATGAAAGAATAACAATTTATGGCAAGGGACTATAGTGAAGACCAACTGATACAGAAGAGTACAGCCGAGTTTATGGAGAATGAACTGGGCTGGAAGAGCGTCTATGCTTTTGATCAAGAAACACTAGGTGTTGATGGTACACTTGGTCGTAAAAGCTATCATGAGGTGCTTCTTACCCGTCATCTGAGCGACGCTTTGAAACGCCTTAATCCTTGGCTAACAGATAAACAGTTGCAAGAATGTATAGAGCGTATGACTGAGCATATGAGCAGCCAGACGCTGATGCAGATAAATGAGGATAAGTATAAACTGATTCGTGACGGAATACCAGTAACACGCGTAAAGCCCAACGGCGAGACCGAGGAGGTAAAAGCTAAGGTCATAGGTTTTAGCCAAGAAGACCGCAATTATAATGAGTTCCTTTGCGTAAGGGAGATGTGGGTTTATGGCCCGTTATATCATCGCAGAGCAGATATAGTAGGATTTGTGAATGGTATTCCCCTACTCTTTATGGAACTCAAAAACCATGATGTTGAAGTAGTTGATGCTTTTAACCAGAACTACCGCGATTATCTGGATACCATTCCGCAATTATTCTATCACAATGCCTTTATCATGTTCAGTAACGGATTGGAGGCACGCGTTGGAACTATTGACAGCAAGTGGGAGTTCTTCCATGAGTGGAAACGTCTTACAGAGATGGATGCCGGCAATATTGAACTGCCCACTATGTTGCAGGGCATTTGCAACAAGGACAACTTCCTGGATTTACTGGAGAACTATATACTTTACGATCATAGCGGTGGCCGTACAGTCAAGATTATGGCCCGCAATCACCAGTATCTTGGCGTAAACCAAGCTGTGGAGATGTACAGGAACCGCCAGTATCTAAACGGAAAGTTGGGAGTATTCTGGCATACACAAGGTAGCGGCAAGAGTTACTCTATGCTGTTCCTTGCCCAAAAGATAAGACGAAAATTTGAAGGTTCACCTACATTCCTAGTATTGACTGACCGTGATGAGTTGAACAAGCAAATAAGTGATACGTTTGAGAACTGCGGGCTTTTGGGTAATGTTAAGGCCAAAAAGTTTATAGCCAGCAGCGGTGAGGACCTTAAAACAAAACTGAAAGGAAACCCGTCGTTCATATTCTCACTCATACAAAAATTCAACGATCCTAAAGCTGAGCCAATACTGTCAGACCACGATATAATTGTTATGAGTGATGAGGCACACCGCACTCAGAACGGCATCTTTGCCGACAATCTGATGCACATGCTGCCTACCGCTCACCGTATTGGTTTTACCGGAACGCCCCTACTCTCAAATGATAACATCACAGCCCGCACATTCGGAGGTTATGTGAGCATCTATGATTTTAAGCGTGCCGTAGAGGACAGAGCTACTGTTCCTCTGTTCTATGAGAATCGGGGAGAGAAACTGCAAGACCTACAGAATCCTGAAATAAATGAAGAGATTGCTGCCGCTTTGGAGACAGCCGGTGATCTTGATGCATCACAGATGGCCAAGCTGGGACGCGAATTCAGCAAAGAGGTCCATTTGCTTTCGGCCAAGAAACGCTTACGTTTGGTAGCTCAAGACTTTGTGCGTCATTACAGCGATTTGTGGACATCTGGCAAAGCTATGTTTGTAAGTTTTAACAAGGTAACTTGTGTCAGAATGTACAACTACGTGCAGGAATACTGGCAACGTGAAATCAAGTTGCTTGAGGAGCAAATTGAGAAATGTAAATCCCAACAAGAAGCCCAGGAAATGCAGCGCAAGCTGGATTGGATGAAGGAAACAGATATGGCTGTTGTTGTATCACAAGAGCAGAATGAGATACAGACTTTCCAAAAGTGGGATTTAGATATTAAGACGCATCGTGAACGCATGGAGAAAGAGGAGCTTGACAAGCAATTCAAGGATCCTGATTCAAAACTTCGCGTTGTGTTTGTATGTGCCATGTGGCTGACTGGCTTTGATGTAAAGACTCTATCCTGTCTCTACATAGACAAGCCTATGAAAGCCCACACCTTGATGCAAACCATAGCCCGTGCCAATCGTGTATCAGAGGGTAAAACCAACGGTCTAATTATTGATTATATAGGTATTGTAAAAGCTTTGCGTCAAGCACTTGCTGATTATACTGCCAATCCCGGAGGAAATGGAAACGGCAATGATCCTACAATTGACAAGGAAGAGCTAATCAGACACGTAATAGAAACCATAGTTGCAGCAAAAGCATTCCTCTATGAGCATGACTTCAAACTAGATGAGCTTATTAATGCCGCTAACTTCATGAAACTGTCATTGCTAAAACAAGCGGCAAATGCCATGTGTGAGACTCTGGAGATAAGAAAAACTTATTGCACATTCTCCACCACACTTCTTAAGCTTTGGAAATATCTTGATCGTGAAGATATTACCCCAGAGATTAAGCAGCAAAAGGATGCTATTGAGGCTATATATAAAGAACTCCAAAAGAAACGCAAGCATGCTGACATAACAGACCTGAGTGTGGCCATTAATAACATAGTAAATGAACATCTTGAAGTAGACTTAAGTCAGATTTCAGTTGCTGAACCACGCCGGTTTGATATAAGCGGCATCAACTTTGACCTTCTTAGACGAGAGTTTGCCAGGAGCCGCGAAAAGCATCTTGTGATGAAAGACATTCAGGATTTGCTACAAGAGCGCATAGCTCAAATGATGTCACAAAATCCTTCACGAATAAACTTCTATGAGAAGTACCAGGAGATTATCCGTGATTACAATAAGGAGCAGAACCGAGCTACAATAGAAAAGACTTTCGAGGAACTGATGAAGCTTTCAAATGAATTGACAGAAGAGGAGAAACGTTATCTCCGTGAAGGTTTTGAAAATGATGAGCAGCTCTCAATGTTTGATGTCCTGATGAAAGACGACCTGAGCAAGGAAGATATCAAGAAAATAAAGAAAGTAGCCGTTGATCTTCTTGAAAAGATAAAGGCCAAGCTTGCAGCAATGGATCATCCTTTTGATAAAGAAGAAACTCAAGCTGCTATCATCATTACAATACGAGACACCTTATGGCAAGAACTGCCTGAAAGTTATGGCGATGACCACACCCCATATCGCGATGCTGTATTTGGATATGTAAAACGGCATTATGGCGGCGTCGCATAATTAATAAACTTGTTATTATGAATAGTACATCATTTAATTCCTTCTTTTCATGTGATTGGGATGATTTTTACAATAACATTATTCGAGGAATTGAAACTGAAATAGGAAAATGTGATGATGATTATATCCTTAATGTGAATGAAGAAGAGTATATTTCATACCTTATTGAAAAATATGCATTAGAGCCTTTGACGGTAATTAAAGAAACTGAGGAAGTTGCCACTCCAACTGAATTTCGCGAAGATTTATCTCAGTATAGAGATGATTATCTATGTGCTAGATATGGTAAATATCGTCAAGGTTATTCAATCCGCATCTCATATTCATATAATGGCACTGGCGTATTGTTTAAAGTACGTCCCAATCCCTTTGCATCAATTACTTATCAAATATCTTTAGACGAATACTCTTCAAGAGTATCTTTTATAATTAAAATATACTCCCAAGATCCCAAAGAATTTGAAAGAGAAAAAGAAGACGCATATAGACATGCATTTACCAACATTGATAACATCAATTCTTGTGTCGCATCTTACAACAATTCACTCAATAATCTTATTAGGAAGATGTTTTTAAGCATAAAACAGAAACGTCTTGAAAAAACTAATTTTTTTGCAGCGATTAAAGTCAATAAAACTACAAACACCCCATCAACATATGGAGTACCTGTTATCAAGAAAAAGGAACCAGTAAAACCCAGTTGCCCAAACGCAAAATTATATTCTCCTGAGCCTAGTCTTGATATGTCTACATATGAGAATATCATTTCAGAAATAAACTCATTAGGAGCCAGCATGGAACGAAAGCCATCTCTTTATCTTGGCAAAGATGAAGAAGGACTTAGAGACACGTTTGTCACTTTATTAGAAACACGTTTCAAAGGCATAACTGCTACAGGTGAAACATTCAACCATTGCGGCAAAACAGACATCCTGCTAAAGAACTCCACGGACGGTTCAAATCTTTTTATTGCGGAGTGTAAATTCTGGCATGGTCCTTCTCTTTTTCAGCAGGCAATCAGTCAATTATTTGATAGATATCTTACTTGGAGAGATTCAAAAACCGCCCTAATGGTATTTGTTAATGGAACGGGATTCACCAAAGTGCTTAATTCAATTAAAGAGAATATTGTATCTCATCCATACTATGTTAGGCCGAATAAAGCACATAGCGATACCTCAACTAACTACATATTTAGTCTACCACAAGACAAAAACAAGGAAGTTTTTTTAGAGGTTATGGTATTCAATTTTGATAAAAACAAAGAGATTTAATGAGGGAGCTGTCCTCTCATACAAATTCATCCAAATTGACGATTGAAGGAAGTCATGACACTGGGATTGTCCCATTAGTGCCTACTAGACAATATAAGAAATTGGGGCTACCCCAATCCGTCATTCAATCAAAATGAATAAATTTGAATAAACAGATATCCCAATGTCACTCCCCAAATTCATAATAACCCGAGCCGGAGTCCTGCGCCTAGGAATGGTACGCCAGCACAAGGACCTGCTGCAACCCGAGGACGATTGCATAGGTGGTGGGTACTATCAGTTTGACTTTACCTGCAACCGCATGATTCTGGACCGGGCATCGTATGACTTTGGGATTCCGCGTTGGCATCTGCTGGAGACTCTCAGGGTGCCGGCGGTATATCGCGGACTGCGCATAGTGTACAGGTATGAGGATGATTTCCATGAGGATTTCCAGGTAAGCGACGAACTTAAGATAGAGTATTACGAATAACCGATGAAAAGAGCATTATTCATATTCACGGCCGCATTAATGCTGACAGCATGCGGCGACAGCACAAAGCAGCTGATGAGCCGCGCTGAGGAGCTGTGCAAGTACATTCCGGACCATGAGTTGCTGGAAAAGTCCAAGGAGTATATGACGGCCCATTTCTATGCCGTGCTGGACACCATGTTCTACCGGCTGCCGGCGCATGAGGCCATGGACCACGAGTGGCTCTATTACTTTGTGACCGGCAACGGCGGCACCATTGCAGATTTCACGGTAACCGGAGTAGAAAAGACCGATAAAACTCATGCAACTGCTACCGTAAGTGTACGCCAAAAGTGGGAGGACGGATCATTTGACCCGGAATGTGACATTGAGGAGCACAAACTCTACATGGAGAAAGTAAACGGAGTGTGGCTGATGTGTGACTTTGACGGTCATAAGCAGGACTGCATAAACTACATAGCCAACAACCGCAGGGAGCAGGCGCTGCGCGATGCCATAAGCGATTATCTGGTAAAGGAAATTGGTACTCAGTACAGGCAGGGAGAGCTCTGCATCCCCACCCTAATGATTGTATCGGCCCAGGAGATAAGCGCTGATCAGGCATGGGTCTGGGGCGATTTCTGGATCTGGTGGTACAACCGGGAGGGTGATACCCTGATGACCGTATCGGGCGGTAACCACTCGGGTCTTATGACCGTAAAACAGGAGGACGGAAAGCTTAGTGTTACGTCATTCGAGCAGACCGTTGACGGTGCAGGTAATGATGCCAGCGCCCGCCGCATATTCCGCTCCCACTACGATGTCTATCAGAACATGCACTCCAACCAGGATGTGCGTGAGGCCGTGCGCCGCGAGCAGCTGGGCGAGTATGTAAGATTTCATAACATCAGCGTACATTATTACAAAGACTACGGCTGGGATGCAGTAAAACTATAAACCGCTATCTTTGTGTTGTAAAATGGAACCGTTCCTTAAGACAGTAGCACAGGATCTGTACGGCAAGTACGGCGCTCAAGGCGGCGGGTTGGCCCATATCACGGTGGTTTTCCCTAACCGTCGCGCCAGGCTGTTCTTTGACGACTGGCTGTCGGCCTGCTCTACACAGCCTGTCTGGTCACCGCAATACACTACCATCGAGGAACTGTTCCAGTCTCAGTCCGACCTCAGGGTGGCCGACCGCATTGAGATGGTCACCCTACTCCACAAGATCTATCAGGAGGTACTCCATACCGATGAGTCGCTTGACAGTTTCTGGTCATGGGGCGAGCTCATGCTGGCCGATTTTGATGATGTGGACCGCAACCTGGCACCCGCCGACCAACTGTTCAGCCTGTTGCGTGAGCAGCGTGAACTGTCTGATACATCTTTCCTGACCGATGAGCAGAGAAAGGCCCTTGAGCAGTTCTTCGGCGAGATGAAAGACGCCCAGCCCACCCAACTCCGTGAGCATTACCAGGCTGTATGGAGCGTGCTGGGAACTATCTATGAGCGCTTTGGCAAACTACTAAACGACAAAGGCATAGGTTACAACGGCATGATACAGCGCCGTGTCATAAGCAATCTTGACACTAACCGTCTGACTGCCGGCAAATACGCATTCGTGGGATTCAACAGTCTGGACGGAGCCGAAAGGGAACTGTTCCGTGCCATACAAAAGGCCGGCAAGGCACTCTTCTACTGGGATTATGACCCGGCATACACCGAGAGCAGCCTGCTGCATGAGGCCGGCCGTTTCCTGCGCGACAACCTCAGGGAGTTTCCCAATGAGTTGCCGCGAGAGCGGTTTGACGGCATGCACAAGGCCCGTCTTACAATCGTGGAGGCATCGACCGATAACGCCCAGGCTCGTTTTATACCCCAGTGGCTCGAATCGCTCAATATCCCAAAAGCAGGCAAGGAGACCGCCATTGTCCTGGCCGATGAAAACCTGCTGCAGCCCGTCCTGCACAGCATACCGCAGGAGCGCGTTGGCAATGTGAACATAACCATGGGTTACCAGCTGTCCGAGACATCGCTCTACAGTCTGGTTAACGCCCTGATAGATATGCAGCGTCTGGCTGCCAGGAACAAAGGCCGGCTCAGCATACAGTCGCTCAGCCGTGTGCTGGGCAACCCCATGACATCAGCCCTGTGTGCCGATGCCCCCAAGATACTGGAGAATCTGCGTGCCAGCCGCCGTATGTTCCCCGACACCACAGAGCTTATAAACAGCAAAGAACTTGCTGTAATGTTCAGCACTGCGACTGACAACATATCCCTGCTGCAGTACCTACAGAACGTGCTCAAGGCACTCGTACCGGTTATACGCGAGCGTGCCGATGACACCCTGTTCCAGCCCCTGAACCAGGAGTCACTCTACCGCATATATACGCAGATAAACCGTCTGTACTCACTCATGGAGTCAGGTGGTCTGGATATAAGCACTGACACTCTGTGCCGTCTGATACGCTCAGTGCTGGCTACCACGACCGTCCCGTTCCACGGCGAGCCGGCAGTGGGAATGCAGATTATGGGACTTATCGAGACCCGTAACCTGGACTTCAGGAACGTACTGCTACTGTCGGCACAAGAGGGTGCGCTGCCCAAATCCGGCCAGAGCGCATCGTTCATTCCGTATAACATACGCGTGGCGTTCGGACTCACCACCATGCAGGATAAAAGTGCGGTTTCATCGTACAATTTCCACCATCTGCTGCAGAGGGCCGAGAATGTGACTATGGTCTACAACGGTAATGCCGATGCCAAGGGAATAGGCAAAGGACAGATATCACGTTATCTGCTGCAACTCATCGTAAGCGGTGCCGACATAAACCGAATCACTCTCAAGACCGATCGGCAGGATACTGATATTGAGCCGTTTAGCATAGACAAGACACCGGCCGTACTGGAGGAATTGTGCCGCAGGTATGACTACTCCAACCCCAAGACGTTCCTGTCACCATCGGCCCTGAACAGATACATGAACTGCCCGCTGCAGTTCTATCTTGCACAGATAGCAGGCCTCCGCAAGCCCAATGACACCGACACCGAGATAGACTACGCCATGTTCGGAACGCTGTTCCACAAAAGCGCGGAGTTGGCATACAACTATCTGTCATCGGCCGGTCAGACCATAACCGCCGCCGCCATTGACTCACTGCTCAAGGACGGCAAGCGCCTGGAAGGATTTGTGCAGCAGGCATTCAACGACGATTATTTTGCCCGCAAGACCGTTGACAAGGCCGATTACAGCGGCACCCAGTCCATAAACTTTGACGTGATTCTCAAGTACCTGCGCCAGGTGCTGCGCATGGATATGGAGCTGTACGCACCGTTCAGTTACGTAGGCAGTGAGGATGAGGGTTACCAGCATGTCATTGAAGTTCCGGACCCGTTGCACAAAGGTTCAATGAAACAGATACGTCTTAAGGGTATCATTGACCGCCTTGACTGCAAGGACGGCATACTGCGTATTGTGGACTACAAGACAGGATCGGACAAGGGCACACCTGATACGATTGATCAACTGTTCCCTCCCACAGAAAGCAAGAAACGCAAGAGCCAGGCCTTCCAGATTTTCTACTACGCATACATCATGAGCATGCAGCCGCAGTTCAGCAAGTACCGGTTGGCACCCACTCTGCTCTACACACGTTCATCGTCCAAGCCCACCAAGCAGGATATCTATTACAGAATAGGAACGGATGTCCTGACTGATTTCGGCACTCAGTGTGAGGAAGAATTCCAGAGCAGGCTCATAGAACTGATATCGGAGTTATTCAATCCCGATATCCCCTTTGCTGCCACGGACCAAAAAGAGACCTGCCGCAACTGTGACTTCAGTCAACTGTGCGGCAGGTCGTAAGGCAAGTCAGATAGTTCAGTTATTCTTAGCGCTTTGTGAATTCAAGTTGCATCTGGCTACCTACGGCAGTCTTTCCATCTATCAAATGGAATTCAAAGGAACTCAGGAAATCCACATCAGTTTCAAACTGTTCCTCGTCCATCTTGTACCAGCGATATGGAAGCTCCTCGGTGTAGGTAAGTTCCAATGTCTCGGGATTGAATGCTCCGTCAGACATATTCCAACCCTTATAGGTATCCTCTATGATAAGGGCATCAAAGGCGTTGTCATTATTGAATGAGAAAGACAGCATGTCATTCTCATAGGTGTAAGTTCCCTGCAGATGGTCTCCCCATGCAATGATATAGACATCAACTTTATTACCGTCGAATATAAGGGTCATATCCTGATGTCCATGACCTCCTCCCTTACGGCTACCGTCCCAACGTCCGTCAAGTGAGACCTTGGTGTTTGAGTCATCTTCCTCTTTGTCACATGATGTAAAGGACAATCCCATCACTGCTGTTGCAAGTGCATAAAACAAGAACTTTTTCATTTTTCTATTTCTTTAAAAATTTTCCGCTAAAATGGGACTTTTCTGATTGATTGACCATTCAAAACAGAAATTAATCGGTCATATCGTACAAAACAATATCTTTGCAACCTAGAATGGTATTTTTAGAGAATCTCAGTCCTATCCTTCCCTTCATGGTCTGTCTGTTCTGGACAATCCATGCCGGCATCAGTTACAGGGAATTAAACAAGGCACAACGCTACCTTGGAGTGTTCCTGTGTGTATCCATGTTGCTGTTTCTCTACCATGCCGTCTATTACAGCACAAACTATCCGGCCGATGACTATAGGGTGTTGACTGTTATGTATTCATGGTCAACGCTTACTACATATCCGTTGTATTACCTCTACATAAAGGCCATAACGGATTATCACAATCCGGGCAAGTATGAGATGGCGCTGCTGTTCGCTCCCGGTCTTATTGCCACGGTTTCAAGCATACTGACGGTTTCATTCGGAATCGCGCATCAGTTCACTGATACTTTCATCAGTGTAGTCCGCCCCATCCAGACTGTCGCGGTGTGCGTAATCAGCCTTATAAAACTCACCGCGTTTGACCGCAGTGTCTACGACTCCTACTCGGAGGTGGAGGGAAAGACCGCCCAGCCCATTATTATTCTGGCTGCCGTACAGTTCACAGCCGCAATATGCACTGTGGTGCTAACCATTCTGGGACCGCGTTTCTTTACCGGAAAGGCCATCCTGGCCATACCGTCGCTCCTTTTTGCGAGCACCATATACGCTATCGCCTATGTAGGATTCCGATACCGCTTTGGAGCCTACCAGATGGAGACTGAACTCAAAGAGGATATCTTATCGGACGAGAAACAGAAGGAAGACTCCGTTCTTTTCAAGGTCATTCAGGAAAAGATGGAGAACGAAAGGATTTACCTCAAACCCGGCCTGTCTGTTGTGGACCTGGCCAAATCCATAGGAAGCAACCGCACGTACGTATCGGCCTGCATCAACTCACAGAGCGGCAAGTCATTCGCTACGTATGTCAACACCTACAGGGTGGAATACGCCAAAACAATAATGCAAAAAGACGGAAAGCTGTCCATCGCCCAGGTTGCCGAGATGTCAGGATTTGCCAGCGAGGAGTCCTTCCGCCGAAACTTCAGGAACATCACCGGCAAATCCCCATCCGACTGGACGGTGTCAGTCCGTCTTTAATCTTTACAGTTTATCCGGTTATACCGGACTTATCTTGCCAGAGGATTGCCCAGCTCTGATGCCTCGGCATCATTCTCATCCAACTTGAAGATCATGAACTGCTGGTTATCCTCAGTGAAAGGTTTCCACTCTCCACCGTCGGGACCGTTCGGGTCAGCGTATTTGGCAAAGTTGGACCAAGCAGTCAGCATCTTCTCGGACAGATCCCAGTCGCCCTGGGTCCAGGGACGCCAGCAATGCTTCAATGACTTGAATACGAACCACAGGTCCGATGAGTGGAAAGCGCCCCTCAAGCGCTGTGTCACCTCCGGATGGTTGCCGTCATCGGGCAGCGGACGTGCAAACTGGTAGGCGTATGCCTTGCCGCCCATCTCCTGGCGGTTGATGCAGAAATCAGCAATCTGAGTACCCATATTGCCGGCATCGTTCAGAGTATAGCCTATCAGATAAGGAACCTGTGCCAATGAGCCGTCCAGACATGCGTCATCAAATGACTCGGTCAGGACATATCCGTCTATATAAGGTGATATGGGTGATGCGGTAAGTACGCTGCGCTTGCCTGTCACGTTGGTGTAGAGAGAAGCCATAGCGAATATGGTCTCGGTGCTGGCGTTACGCAGTTGACGCAGTGTGGTCATATTGGCCCAGTCGCATACCTCCTTGGTGGATGCCTCGGCCTCGGCCAGTGTGGTCATACCCTGCTGAGGCATACCCATTCCCATACCCATGCCACGACCTGCAGGAGCAGTTGCAGCCTGCGGGCGGGGCTTTACAAGTCCGCTTCCGCTCATTATCACAGCCTTGTTGAACAAGCCCTTGGTCAGGGGTGATGCGCTCAAGAACTTGACGCTGCGGGATCCGGCGCTCTGTCCGAATATCATCACGTTATCGGGGTCACCGCCAAACTGGGCGATGTTCTTCTTGACCCAATTCATTGCCTCAATCTGGTCCAGAGTACCCCAGTTACCGGTTGCATGCTCGGGATCCTCGGCCGAAAGCTCAGGATGTGCAAAGAATCCGAACGGACCTACACGGTAGTGGATGTGCAAAGAATCCGAACGGACCTACACGGTAGTTGAATGATACCAGCACAACATCTTTGTTAGCCCACTCCTGTCCGTCAAACTCAGGCTCCGATCCCCAGCCCTCGCGCATGCCGCCGCCGAATATCCAGATGGCAACAGGCAGCTTGGCATCGGTCTGACCGGGTTTCTTGGTCCATACGTTCAGGTAAAGGCAGTCCTCACTGTAAGGAGCCTCATCGCCGTATCCCCACTCGGTGGTGTAGCCGCCGGGATAATGGGCTGCCTGGAATGGCGGATGACCGAACTTGTCGCAGAGTCTCACGCCTTCCCATGGAATAACAGGCTGCGGAGCCTTCCATCGGTTCTGTCCGATAGGAGGTGCTGCAAACGGGATTCCGCGATAGACGGTAACTCCCTTGATATCGGTAGCAACGCCTTGTATCTGTCCACCCTCAATGGTCAGGATAGGGCCGCCGTCCTGAGTGCCGCATGCCACAAGAGCCAGCATGCCGGCCAAAGCAATAAACAGTTTCTTCATAAAGCACTTTGGTTTGATGACGTGAAAGTAATAAAAACTTTCTAATTTTGAGCTGAATATGGCAAACAACCTCACTGAGCAGTTTATACGTGAGCATCTTACGGCCGATGTCCGCACCTTAGCATTGGGCAGTCATCCGGACGGAGTGGACATGCAGTATGCCCTGACGCAGATTTCAGGCTGGCAGGCAGCACGCCTGAAAGTGCCGCTTTGGGCTGCTACTGAAGGTGTTGTCTATCCTAAGCATCTGTCTCTGGAGCAGTGCACATCACAATACATCGCTCAGTATAAGGCTTCTTTCATCGAGGGACTGCTTGGCTCCGGATTCAGAATGGCCGATATCACCGGTGGATTCGGAGTGGATTGCTTCTTTCTGTCAAGGAATGCCTCCCAGGTTTACTACAATGAAATGTCGGCCGAACTCTGCGACTGCGCCCGTGCAAACTTCAAGGCTCTGGAGCGGCCGGAAATTGAGATAAATTGCGGTACTGCAGAGGATTATATATCACATCTGGAGCCGGATTCCCTTGACCTCATTTATCTGGATCCCGCCCGCCGAGGTGATACCGGCCGCAAACTCATATCCATCAGTGACTGCCAGCCCGATACCGTAGCGCTGCAGGATGAGCTCCTGCGCGTATCGCCCAACGTGATGGTCAAGCTTTCCCCCATGCTCGACATAAGCCGCGCCTTAACCGAGATGAGGCATGTAAGCCATGTCCTGGTGATAGGCCTCGAAGGCGAATGCAAGGAGATAACGCTGCTCTTACAGAGAGACTATAACGGAGAGCCCGTGACTCAGGCAGTTGACATAAACTCCGCAGGAGAGCCTAAAACCGCGGTTTCATCGGCCAAATCAACAGACAGCAGCCTGCCTCTTCCTATAGCCCGACCGCAGTGGCTGCAGCCCGGCACATTCATAAGCGAGCCAAGTGCCCCGTACATGAAGAGCGCCCTGTTCCGCACCATAACCGCCGGAACCGGCACCGCCCTGCTCCACCCGGACACACATCTGTTCTGGAGCAAAGAAAAGCCGGAGGATTTCCCCGGCCGCACATTCATATTACAGGGAATAATACCCTTTGACAAGAGATCACTGTCCAAGCTGACAAAGACCCAGGCCAACCTCTCCGTCCGCAATTTCCCCGAGACCGCCCCGACCCTCCAGCAAAAGCTCAAGCTGCGCGACGGCGGCGCCCGCTACCTGATAGCCACCACCCTTGCGGACGGCAAGCGCGTCCTTCTGGACCTGAGCAAATAACTCAATTGCAGAAATTATTATTATTTTTGCCAATATCATCTTCTGAAATAATGCCAATAACTTTTTAATAACAGAGCTTATGAAACAGTACAAATTATCCTTGGCGCTGCTGACCGTATTCGTATCAGCAAATGCGCAGACATTGTTGATGACCGACCGTATGAGCGAGGGCGGATTCGAGCCTGTCCCCGTAGAACTGACAGTTGACAACTCCGTTAATATGGCCGTCTTCAATTACCATCATAACCGCAGTGAGTCCGAGCTTATGGTTGCCCAAAGCCAGGAGGACATCAAGTTCTCGGTAAATATCGCCAACTCCCAGAAACCCAACAACTTCTGGCAGAAATCCGTTAACGGCGGCGACTGGACGTATGATGCCGACATGTCATACATTACCGATGACGGCTACGACCACACTCTGCTTTCGTTCTATTACCGCGATGTAGACAACTCCTATTATCCGTCGTCAAGAGTTTTCGCAAGTCAGAATATCTTCAACAACGACGACAAGTGGGAGTATATAGTTGCCGATGTCGAGTTATTGGATAAGCCCGAAAAAGACTCAGAGTACACATCGGACAACGTCACCTACCGCCATGTAGTAAGGACCAAGAAGATCAAGGGATTCAAGATCATGAGCCAGAATGGCACCCAGCTGGCTTACTGCGAGATGCCGGATAAAAATGACCAGATCACCAATGAGATAGAGGGTTACTACATTGCCAAGATGAACGGTATGCTTTATATGTGCACACTTGAACTGATAGGACATACTTCTGACAGCCGCCAGGAGGTTCATTCAGGAATGTACCTTATCAATCCCTCCACGAACTCAGTTCAAACCATAGGCAGAGTTCTTAACCGCATGAGCGTAAACAGCTCAGCCCAGGGAATAACGGTAAACATCTCCCAGGCTCAGGCCAATGAGAGTGTCTCACTCACAGGAATGGACGGAAAGCTGATAGACAGTGCACCGGCTTCAGGTTCTGTCACCTTTTCCGCACCGGACAACGATTCAAACATATTCAATATAACTCTCCAGGGCAACGGAGAGCCCGAGAACGTAAAAGTTCTGATAAAGTGAACAAAAGGACACATAGGGACCGGTACAAAAGGGGTCAGGCCCCAATTGTATCATTTTGCCAATTATTTGTATGTTTGCAAAAAACTTTGCTCAAATGAAAAAGGGAATTATCGCATTACTGACCATCTGCCTGGCAACCACCAACGCAACGGCCGTAGAGGTGCCGCAACTGGCCAACGTCCGGGCGCGCAACATCACATCGCTCAACGGAGAGTGGAATTACATAATCGATGTGCAGGAGGAAGGCTACTATGATTACCGAATGAACCCCACCGCATGGGGATTCTTCAGGAACGCCAAGCCCCAGCGCCCCGAGGACCTTATAGAATATGATTTTGACAAGGCCGCGGTAATGAACATTCCCGGCGATTGGAACACCCAGAATGAGCAGCTGTTCTTCTATGAGGGAACAGTCTGGTTCAAGCGCTCGTTTGAGTGGCACCGTAAGGCCGATGACCACAGGACCATACTCTACTTTGGTGCAATCAATTACGAGGCCCGCGTGTGGGTGAACGGCAGGAACGCCGGTTATCATGTGGGCGGATTCACCCCCTTCAACATGGACATAACCGACCTGCTTACCGATGGCGATAACTTTGTGATTGTCAAGGTGGACAACAAGCGCAAGGCCGAAAATGTCCCCACCCAGATATTTGACTGGTGGAACTAC
>CACYHW010000001.1 GCA_902774335.1 uncultured Bacteroidales bacterium | reverse complement strand
TTTATAAATATCATTGGTCATCTGCGCTCACGCTTTCTTGGTGACCGGTAGGGGTATCACCCCCTGCCGGCCTATTTAAAGAAAAGAGTTAGCTGATGAACTTATTCTATGGTGTAGGTATATATACCTCCGTCAGCCCAGTCGCTCACGCTTGATACGTCGAAGAGAATGGGTGTCGGTCCTATTACAAGTCTGTAAGTATACTTATAACCTGGTGCCCAAGTGGCAAGAGACGCATTACTATTCTTAAACTCAGAAAGAAGAATAGTCTTGTCAAATACTTCGCTAGCGATCTTGTACTGAACTTTTATTGCATAAGCTGCGTCAACAGCCTGTGGAACAAACAATAGGTTAGTCATAGCTGGAACTGCGGTAAAACCACCATTTTCAGCACTGGGATTAACTGCTTTCAGTGCGTTAGAAGCAAATACGTAGAGGTCAGGACTGGTTCCAGTTTTGGTTCCTTCAAATTTGGCTGTAGTTGAATTTTCAGCTAATGTCCATGCATGAGCAGTTGTATTATATGCATAACTTCCATCCATCTTAATGCTTTCAAGTGAAACACTTACAACAGTAACAGGGTTATTGTTAGAGTCATCCTTTAATGCTTGGCTAACAGCCATCTCTACATTGATGTTAGAAAGAATGTGACCGAAAGTGAAGGCAACATCGTTTGTGCCTATATTGCTCGTTACCGAGTTTGTTCCACCCTTGCTAGTCAAATCTGTCATGAGGTCAATCATTAAAGACTGAGTATTAGCTTGTTTGAAACCGGAGATGCTGAATGATGTAGGATCGTTGGCTGTTGTGAAAGCAGCTGTTCCTGTAAATTTTGAATCATCCGGAGCATAAGCATAGAAATTGTATGCTGTGGCTGTTTTATCCCAATACACTAATGGTGAATATGCCCAGTCTGTGGTTCCCTGATAACCGTTTTCTGAAACGGTCAGACCGCTTGTGTAAGTAACAATCTTGTTGTTAAATACGCGAGCGTTTGTCTGAGTTGCAGTAGTCTTGAAACCATATACAGCAAATGTATTGCCCTCAGTTTCAAAGTTGGCAGTAGTGTAAGCACCTGTCTGAAAAGCTTTAGTGCCATTCTCAATGTAGACCTTGGTAAAACCAATGGGAGTGGGAGCGATGTCATTCTTGATGTCGTTACTTGCACAACTGATTATTAAAGCAGCTGCTGCGATGATAAATAATGACTTTTTCATAATGTTAATATGTTTATTTGTTATTGTTCTTTATCAAAATCAATTAGTTGTTAGTATGATTTACTTCAGCTACGTCAGTCCAAGTAGTTACAGTAGCATCAAAGTGGATGGGCTCTGGACCAACTGTCAGTGTCAGGTTGTACTGACTACCCGGATTGAATGTATATCCGGTATTTGCAGCCTTAACATCATTTTCTGCAACAGCACCAGTAAGAGCTGCATTGTGAGCAGCTGCTTCTTCTGCGGTATAATTTGTATTGGTTGCTGGATTTACATCAGTAGTGCTAACGGCATCAGCAAGATCTGCGTTGTATTCAGCGGCTTCTGCGGCAGTGTAAGTTAATGTCTTATCAAATACATAGGCTAAATCATAGTATGCCTCAAATACCTCTGTACCGATACTGTACTTAACATAGAGATACTTGTCGGTTAAAGCAGTTGCAGTTGACTGAGCACCACCCTTCATACATGTTGCAGTCTGCGGGAAAATAAGGGTCTCAATCCAGTACTTGCCACTGTAATTTGTTGCTGCAGTGAGAGAATAATCTGCTTCAATGTCGAGCGGATAAGTAGTACTGCCGGTTGTCCATCCGTTTGTTGTGAGACTTGTTTGGTATGTATAATAACCCTCCTTTGCCAGACCATCAATCTTCAACTGCTTAATTATAAGCTCCTGCTTGCCTTTGTATGAATCTGCCTTTACTATTTTTACATTGAGCTTTGTCAGGATATGATGGAAATTCAGCATAACATCACTGGTTCTTGCGGCACTCTTTTCAGCTAACATGTAGTCCTTCTTGAAGCCGCTGTAGGTTAATGCGGCCTTCGGGGCAACTGTTGCAGGATTGGCAGGATCAGTCAAATCTGTACGAGCCAGGTTGTACTCAGTTGAGATGTCATACTTTGCGGCGGATGTTGCTATGGAAATATTACCTGCTCCAGCTGCAACAGTGTATGTGGGTGAAGCCTCATACGGAGCTATAGCAAAGAATTCATAGCTGTTAGCCGTCTTATCCCAATAGCGAATATCTTCATAATACCATCCTGCGGTAGGAGCATTCCATTCGTCTGCAGGCTTTCTTTTGGGATCGTAATCAGAATAGGTGTAAGTCTTATTGCTGGAAATATCATCAGCTGCGAAATACTCGTTAGGAACGTTGCTGAATACGGTCTCACTAGTTGCTGATCCGTTTCTTGTTACGTTCTTGAATCCATAAACGCCAAATACGGTGTAGAAATCCTGTAAATTGGTTGAGTTTGTGTTTGGAGCTTTTGTAGTCTTGTCGGCATAAGCAGAGAAGGTGAAGGCCTTCTGATTGCTGTTAACTGCCTCCTTGAAGGTGTCGGTGTCTGAGCAGGCTGCGAACAGTGCGGCAGCGGCTGCGATCATCAAATAACTCTTTTTCATAATTCTCTTTTCTTTAAAATGGTTATGTTTCGTTTTATTCTTTATGCTTTATACATCAATATCCTTCTTCTGAGATAATATCTTTGTCAGCAGATACAACCTCCCAAGGTGATGCAGTTGCGTCGAATTTGATTATATCGGGCTGGATTGTACAGGTAAGAGTGTAGTTGTAACCCTCCTTGAAATCGCGCATATCTACAATGTCATAGAGGTCAAATACGTTAGTGAAATCCTGTACAAAACTACTAATGGTTGATTCAATTGAATACTTTACTGTAACCTGAACGTCGTCGTCTGCTATTGCCTGAGGAATAAGCAGTGACTCGATGAAGTAATAGGGTGCTCCAGGAGTGAATACGGCGGGATTGCCGGCGTATAAACCGCTGTTAAGAACGACGCCTGTTGCATCGCTGTAAGTCAAAGCGTAATTGTTGTCAACGCTTGAAGCTGTCCAACCTGTTGCAGTTCCGGCCTCGTAAGTGCTGCTGGTGTAATCACCGCTGTCCTTGAAACCGTTGATAGTAACCTCTTTTACAGTAACAATAGAATTGTTCAGACCTTCGCCCTTTGCAACCTTTACGTTGAACTTTGACAGAATGTGACGGAAAATGAGGTTTACATACTCATTGTGTGAAGCTCCGTCAATTTCGCCTGTGTAAGCTGAAACCATCAGATCCAGATCGTGGCTGTTATCGTTGAAACCTTTAACCTTCTCGTTTTCAGTCGGGGTGGCCTGAATGTTTGTTCCCTCAAGTGTATAGGTTGAAGTTGACTTGAACTCGTTACCATTAGCACCTACCTCAGCATTACCTGCGCTATAGTAGTAGAGGATGGGGTTGGATGACAATACGGGAGCGTAAGCTATGAAATCAAATTTAGCCTGCTTGTCCCAGAAGCGGGGATCCTCATATCTCCAATCACCCAGGACTGTGGGCAGTGCGGGATCCATATATGAACAGGTAACACCAGCCTGTGTGCCGGCTGCTTCTGCTTTGCCTCCAAACAGGTACTGGATAGAACCGTCGTTCTTGGACTCTTTTGTACCGTAAACAGCAAAGGTACTATGATAGTACTCAAGGTTTGTCTTTACTGTGGCGTCACCACGTGTTGCGTTCTGTGAGTAGGATGCAAAACCGATAGCGGCCTGCTCGTTGTCCTGAAGGTCAATGTTGAGCTTCTCTGTCTGTGCGCATGATGCCAGAATTGTTCCGGCAACTGCAACGAATAAATAACTCTTTCTCATAAGTCTTTCGTTTTTTGTTTTTTATTTCTTTTCTTTTTGTTCTTAGTTAATGAAACGTGTCATAGTTCCATTATGCATGTATCCGCTTGTAGCGGGTTGCTCATACTCGTGGCTGGCTCTTCCGTTAGGACTTCCTGTTTCGCGGGTAGAGAACAGGGTGGCCAGGGCGGCTACAGCCAACGAGGCAGCTGCTGCAATGAACATATAGTTCCAATCGTGCCTTTTTAAAGATCCTGTAAACATACTTCTTTTTATTTTTATCATTATTTAATTTTATTCACATTTTGTATAAAAACATCTTTACCTCATCAAATGGTTACCTCGGCGTTAACCTCGTTGGCCCAATCCTCTACGCTTGCATTGAAACCGCCACCCTGGCTCTGAGGTCTGCGATCCAGATCCTCGGCAGGAATCTCGTTGGCGTCAATGTATATGGTAATAACACCGCCGGCGGGCTTGTCGTTCATCTCCTGGGTGATCTTGCAGGTCTTGGTCCAGGTGTAGCCGTTACGCAGTGTGAAACCTATTCCTATAAAGTTCTCGTCGTTCTCATCGGCTCTTGTACCTGCCTTTGTTCTCTCCAGAGGATTTATTCCGGGAAGACCCCATGTCAGGATACGTGCTGCCAGGATGTCGGCGTTCTCAATTACTGTACCGTCAATCAGACGTACGTTGTCGTGATTCTGCAGAGGCTTAACCTCGTCAGTAGAAATTGAGATTGTGTTGTTGAATGTCTGGCGGGTGAACAGCTCAACGCCCTGTGAAAGACCGGTAACTGTGAGACCCTTGGCGCCTGTGATGCGGTTGCCCTTCTCGTCGGCATTGTTCAGAATTACAATCTGATAGAGGTAGATGAAAGAGTAGGGGCGAAGAGCGGCGTCAACCTTATATATATAAGTAATATTGCCGTTTTCGTCGTATTCCTTCTCGTAAGCTGAAGGATCTTCGTCGATAACCAGGTCGCTGACGAGTGATCCGAACAGCTCGTCGGGCTGATTGTAATCTACGTAATTCTGGAGTGAATCAGGCATCTCGCTGCTCTCGCTCTCACCGCGGGTGCGGATCCAAGAGGTCTGTGAGCTCGCGCGTGTAGAAGCTGTGTATGTCTCAAAATCCTCAGACTGGTAGAATGATGTGTACTCAGTTCCGAAATTGTAGAACATCATGTCGTACACTGAACCGGCGGTGAGTGATACGCGGCCTCCGTTTGATCCGAAGATCTTAACTAATGGGTTGAAACGCTTGCCTGTGTTGGGATCTACGCTGTAGATGGTGCTCTTGATGAGCTCAGGCTTGGTGTAGCCTATTGTACCGAAGTTTGTGGAAGTTTCATTCCAGCTGTACTGCCACTCGGTCTCCCAGTCGATACCCCAGAGGAGGTCAAGGTGAATATCGTAAATTTCGACTGAGATCTGTGTCTGGTCAACACGGAGGAACAAATCCTTTCTCTCGCAAGCGGAATTGGAAAGCAGAATTATTGCAAAGCTCAGCAAAAGCTGTATCTTTGCGATAATCCTTTTGTTTGAATTTCTTCCGTTTGACATTTGAATTTGTTCTTTTCGTTGATCAACGATACAAAGGTACGCGTAATATAAGTGATGATTTTCTAACAATCACAAATTGGATTCCAAAAATCACAAAACGAATTTCAAACAATCGTTCAAATATCAACAACTAGTGTTCAACATGTCAATTGATAGACAAAACAACAATTGCCGAATTGACAAAAAGTATTATATTGAACAATAATCACCGATATTTGGTATTGTGGAGCCGATTTTAATGCTATATTTGCATTGTAAATAACTGAAAGGACTGATTATGCTGAGTATTTTTGCTGTTCAATTGCCATTTTCCGTGTGCGCTGTATGGTTCCTTTTGACTTTGTTTAAGGGCCATAAAACTCACTCAGACCGTCTTTTGGCCACAATTATGGCCTTTCTGACCGTATGCTTTTATTGCGGATCAAACCATATGTCGCCGTATCCCAACTACCCAAAACTCGTAGTTATGGATATTGTGATGCAGTTTACTGTCCTGAGTGTTTTCCCGCTGATCTGTTTATATATAAGGTCGCTGTTCGAGGAATCTCACGAGCGTTCAATTATGTATCTGCTGTTTCTGCCTTCCATGCTGCAAACAGTTTGTACAATAGTCGTGACGTCGCTTTTGGGTGTCCAGGCTTGCGCTAAGGTTATAGAGACTATCTATTCCGGTGTAATTGTTGTGGACAGACTTGATGTTCTTGAGACTGCATATCTCAACCTGTCATACAAATCGTTCAATGTGATCTTTTTTGTGGAATTGGTAGCCTCAATGGTGTTCCTTTCCTCCAGACTTTTTGTCGGTAAGTTTAAATTTGCACATATCTCTGCTTTTTTGAGAGGCGAGAAGTCCTCTTTTGTGGCGAATATCCTTTGTTCGTTTTTCATCATTTACTTTTTCCTTTGGGCTTTGTGCATTGTGTTTATGGACCCCTTCATGAATACATTGTCAATTTGGTCATCCTTATGGTCTTTCTTTGTAGCACTGCTGCTTTTCTTTGTAGGTTATGTGGCTGCAATACCTCCTCTGCCTGGCGGATATATCAATATTGAGCGTATGCGTCATCCTTTCAGCGCTATGCGTCAGTCGCGTCAGGAGTTCCTCCAGGGTATTAACTCCGGTCCTGTGGCCGATGTTCCCGCATCAGGTTACGATAAGATCATGGAATCATTCCGTCAGGTTATGATAGTGGAGCAGGGTTTCCTGAATCCTTCCATGACAATAGACGAGATATCAAAGACTCTGAATACCAATCGTACCTATGTATCCAAGTTGGTGAATATTTATTATGGCGTTCCTTTCCGTGATTATCTGAACAATCTTCGTCTTGATTACGCAAAGCGCCTTCTGATGGATGAGCCTGATGCTGTGATAGATTACGTGGCCGCTAAGAGCGGTTTCCAGAGCTCTACACAATTCATCCGTAAGTTCCGTGAGACGGAGGGTGTGACTCCTACTGTCTGGCGTACTCTTCAGCGTAAGAAGTAGGTACAATTTTTGTTAATCTGTTAGGGAGTTTGGCGGATTTGACTATATTTGCCAAACTCTATTGTGAATATACTATTATTAACCTATGAATACCAAAATCCAGGAACTGACCGACATTATATATAATGAAGGTGTAGCTAAAGGTCAGGCCCAGGCCGACCAGATTCTGGCTCAGGCCAACGAACAAGCCCAAAAAATCATTTCCGATGCCCGCAAGGAGGCCGATTCAATGCTGGCTGCCGCACGTAAGGAGAGCGCCGACAATGCTGAGAATATGCGCAAGGAGCTTAAGCTTTACGCATCACAGGCTGTTGAGGCTCTTAAAAGCGAGATTGCCACTGTAGTCACAGACAAGATTGTGACTGATTCGGTCAAGGGCTTTACCGCCGACCAAAAGGTTTTCAACGAGTTCATTCTCAAACTGGCCCAGGAGTGGGGACGCAGTCAGAATATTGAGATCCAGGCAGCCGATGCCGAGAATCTCAAGAAGTTCTTCATGGCCAATGCCAAGGAACTGCTGGACAAGGGTGTAAAGATTACACAGGTGAACGGCCGTCAGGCTGAGTTCAGCATCCTGCCCGCCGACGGTTCATATAAGGTGAACTTCGGTACCGAGGAGTTTGAGAACTGGTTCAAGTCAATCCTGCGCCCGCAGCTGGTTGAAACCTTATTCTGATGGGTAAATACTATTATCTTATTGCAGGCCTTGAGGAATTGCAGCTGGATGACAGCAAGGTTCCCGTGGCTGTGGAACAGTTCCGTGAGGAGGTCTACGAGGCCTTGAGCGGTTCTGACCGTAAGCTTATGGACCTGCTCAGACTGGAGGACGACTGCCGTAACCTTATGGCAGCGCTCACGGACGCACAGGCTCATACTGCAGGCGCGCAAGGCGGCATGTTCAGCACGGAGCAGTTAGAGGAGCTGATTGCCTGCGTCAAGGCTCAGGAGCAGTGCCCCGACGGAATACCCGCTTTCATGTACGGTTTTGTACAGGAATATCAGGATGAGAGTTGGCGTGAGTATACCCAGTTTGCCGAGGACCGTCTGTGGGGACTCTTCTTTGACTACGCATCACGTCAGGGCAATGAGTTTGTAAGTGACTGGTATCGCTTTAATCTTGACCTGAACAATATCCAGACCGCCATCACCGCCCGTAAGTACGAACTGGACGTTCGCCGTATGCTGGTGGGTGACAATGAGGTGGCACAGGCTCTGCGCACAAGCGGCGCCCGTGACTGGGGTTTGAGTCAGGAGGTTCCGTTCTGGGATGATATCATGCGTCTGCAGGAGGCCCAGGATCTGAACGACCGTGAGCGTAAGACCGATTTGCTGCGCTGGCAGTGGCTGGAGGAGAACTGTTTCTTCCATTACTTTACCGTGGAGAGGCTGTTTACCTATATGGTTCAGCTGGGTATGGTGGAGCGCTGGTGCAGTCTTGACAAGGAGGAGGGACAGAAACTGTTGCGCAAAATGATCGGTGACCTGAAGGCGCAGACGGAGGTTCCGGCGGAGTTTAAGTAATTGTGAATTGAAAATTGAGAATTAAGATATGGCTACAAAAGGAATTGTTAGCGGTGTCATTGCCAACATGGTCACACTCAAGGTAGACGGACCTGTTGCACAGAATGAGATCTGCTATATCGAGACAGGAGGCGACAAGCTCATGTCGGAGGTCATCAAGGTGGTAGGCGAGAACGTCTACGTACAGGTGTTTGAGAGCACCCGCGGCCTCAAGGTGGGATCGCCTGCCGAGTTTACCGGTCACATGCTGGAGGTAACTCTGGGTCCGGGAATGCTGTCGCACAACTTTGACGGTCTGCAGAATGACCTGGACAAGATGACGGGCGTTTTCCTGAAGCGCGGTGAGTATACCTATCCGCTGGATAATGACCGTCTGTGGAAATTCGAGCCTATAGCAAAGGTGGGTGACAAGGTGCGCTCATCGGACTGGCTGGGTCAGGTTGAGGAAAACTTCCAACCGCTCAAGATAATGGCTCCTTTCCAGTTGGAAGGCGAGTACACGGTCAAGTCCATTGCCGCTGCCGGTGAGTACCGCATCATTGATACCATTGCCGTTCTGGAGAATGCCAAGGGCGACAAGGTGGAGGTGAACATGATACAGAAATGGCCGGTTAAGGTGGCTATGACCAACTACCGCGAGAAACCGCGTCCTTTCAAGCTCCTGGAGACAGGCGTACGCTCAATAGATACTCTGAACCCCATCGTGGAGGGTGGTACAGGCTTTATCCCCGGCCCGTTCGGTACAGGTAAGACTGTGCTTCAGCACGCCATATCCAAGCAGGCCGAGGCCGATATCGTTGTGATTGCAGCGTGCGGTGAGCGTGCCAACGAGGTTGTGGAGATATTTACCGAGTTCCCCGAGCTGGTTGACCCGCATACAGGCCGTAAGCTCATGGAGCGTACCATCATCATTGCAAATACATCAAACATGCCTGTAGCTGCCCGTGAGGCATCGGTCTACACGGCTATGGCAATATCGGAATACTACCGTTCAATGGGCCTGAGAGTCCTCTTGATGGCCGACTCCACTTCACGTTGGGCACAGGCTCTGCGTGAGATGTCAAACCGTATGGAGGAGCTGCCCGGACCGGATGCGTTCCCTATGGATATATCGTCCATCATTGCAAACTTCTACGGCCGCGCAGGTTATGTATACCTGAACAACGGCCAGCCGGGCTCAATCACGTTCATCGGAACCGTATCGCCTGCCGGCGGTAACCTTAAGGAGCCTGTTACGGAGAACACCAAGAAGGTGGCCCGATGCTTCTACGCCCTGGAGCAGGAGCGTGCCGACCGCAAGCGTTATCCGGCTATTAACCCCATTGATTCATACTCCAAATATCTGGATTATCCGGAGTTTGACAAGTATATCACCGACCGTATCAACGACCAGTGGCTGAGCAAGGTGAACGAACTCAAGACACGTCTGCTCCGTGGTAAGGAGATATCGGAACAGATAAACATCCTGGGTGATGACGGCGTGCCTGTGGACTATCACGTTACATTCTGGAAGTCGGAACTGATTGACTTTATCGTGCTCCAGCAGGATGCCTTCGATGAGATTGACGCCGTGACTCCCATGGAGCGTCAGGAGACAATCGTGAACCGCGTGATCGACATCTGCCACACCGAGTTCAAGTTCGATACTTTCCTGGAGGTTATTGACTACTTCAAGAAGGTTATCAACCTGTGCAAGCAGATGAACTACCAGCCGTTTGAGTCGGAAAAGTATTTTGAATACGAGAAAGAGCTCAACGCCCTGATCGCTGAACGTAAAATCGCATAATCCCGATAGCTATGACAACAAAGGCATTTCAGAAGATTTACACCAAGATAAGCCAGATTACCAAGGCTACCTGCTCGCTCAAGGCGCAGGGTGTGGGTTATGACGAGCTGGCCGTGATTGACGGCCGTTTGGCTCAGGTGGTTAAGATTGCCGGCGATGACGTGACGCTGCAGGTGTTTGAGGGTACCGGCGGTATCCCCACCAACGCCGAGGTGGTGTTCATGGGCAAGGCTCCTACACTTAAGGTGAGCGAGAGCCTGAGCGGCCGATTCTTCAACGCTTACGGTGATCCTATTGACGGCGGTCCTGCCGTTGAGGGCCAGGAGGTTGAGATTGGCGGTCCAAGCGTGAACCCCGTTCGCCGTAAACAGCCGTCCGAGCTGATTGCTACCGGTATTGCCGGTATCGACCTTAACAATACACTGGTATCGGGACAGAAGATTCCTTTCTTTGCCGATCCTGACCAGCCGTTCAACCAGGTTATGGCAACCGTGGCCATGCGTGCCAAGGCCGATAAGATTATCCTGGGCGGTATGGGTATGACCAACGATGACTATCTGTACTTTAAGAATGTGTTCTCCAATGCAGGTGCCATGGACCGTATCATCGGCTTCATGAATACAACCGAGGACCCTGCCGTAGAGCGTCTGCTTGTGCCTGATATGGCTCTTACCGCAGCCGAGTACTTTGCCGTCCAGAAGAACGAGAAGGTGCTGGTGCTGCTCTCTGATATGACATCGTATGCCGATGCCCTGGCTATTGTAAGTAACCGTATGGACCAGATTCCCTCAAAGGACTCCATGCCCGGTTCGCTCTATTCGGACCTGGCCAAGATCTACGAGAAGGCCGTGCAGTTCCCCAGCGGCGGTTCCATTACCATTATAGCAGTGACAACACTGTCGGGTGGCGATATCACTCACGCTGTGCCTGATAACACCGGTTACATTACTGAGGGTCAGCTGTTCCTGCGCCGCGACAGTGATATAGGTAAGGTTATCGTTGACCCGTTCCGTTCGCTTTCACGTTTGAAACAGCTGGTTAACGGTAAGAAGACACGTGCCGACCATCCGCAGGTGATGAACGCCGCCGTACGTCTGTATGCCGATGCATCGAACGCCAAGACCAAGGTTGAGAACGGTTTTGACCTGACTGACTACGATGAGCGTACACTGGCCTTTGCACACGATTACAGCGAGAAACTGCTGGCCATCGACGTTAACCTGGATACTACCGAGATGCTGGATGTTACATGGGGCCTGTTTGCCAAGTACTTCAAGCCGGATGAGGTTAATATCAAGGCTGCTCTTGTTGAACAATACTGGCCAAAAACGAATTGAGAATTTAGAATTTAGAATTGAGAATTACCATCCGGTGCGTATCTTACGCAGGTCCTAACATTTAATTTTCAATTTTCAATTCTCAATTCTCAATTAAAACGAGAGATATGGCGATAAAGTTCCAATATAACAAGACTTCACTCCAGATGCTTGAAAAGCAGCTGAAGGTGCGTACGCGTACTCTCCCTATCATCAAGAGTAAGGAGAGCGCCCTGCGCATGGAAGTCAAGAAATGCAAGGACGACCTGGTCAGACTTGCGGCCGAACTGGAGGAGGGCATCAACCACTACGAATCCATGTTCGCGCTGTGGAACGAGTTCAATCCGGAGCTTGTCAAAATCAAGGACGTGCATCTGTCGGTACGTAAGATTGCCGGCACGCGCATTCCCATACTTGACAAGGTGGATTTTGAGATTGCACCGTTCAGTCTGTTCAGTCAGCCCAAATGGTACTACGATGGCATAAACATACTGCAGGGTCTGGCACACGCCGCCATCCTGGTGGAGTTTACCACAGCCAAGCTGCAGCTCCTGGAGAAAGCCCGCAAAAAGACCACCCAGAAGGTGAATCTGTTTGAGAAGGTGCAGATTCCGGGATACGAGGATGCCATACGCAAGATTAAGCGCTTCATGGAGGACGAGGAGAACCTGTCCAAGTCCAGCCAGAAGATATTGAAATCGCTTCTGGAGAAGCGTGAAACCGCAAAACAAGAGGAGGCAGAGTCATGATTACCAAGATGAAGAAACTGGTGTTCCTTGTACACAGCAAGGAATATGACATGTTCCTGGAGCATCTGCGTTCCTTGGGAGTGGTACATGTGTCACAGAAACAGCAGGGAGCCCTTCAGGATGCCGACCTTCAGAACCTGGTAGCCGAACTCAACCGCTACAAGACCGTTCTGCGCGAGCTCACGCCCCATCTGTCGGAGACCGAGAAGTTTGATCCCAACCGCAAGACCGGAGTTACTACAGCTGCCAAGGCGGTCGAGAAGTATGACCTGCAGGTGGCCGAAAAGCTTGTTCAGGAGCAGACGTTGCAGGCTCTTAACCGTGACCGCGCTCAGTTGTTGCCGTGGGGAGATTTTGATCCGCACAGCCTGGAGCGCCTTAAGGAGGCCGGTTACGTAATACGTTTCTACACCTGCCCGCTGCGCGCGTTCAACCCCGAGTGGACCGATAAATACGGTGTGATAGAGATTCTGCGTGACAAGCAGAAGGTAAACTTTATAACCCTGACTCATGCCGATGTAGAGCCCGATATCGACGCCGAGCAGGTTCATCTGCCCTCCATGTCACTCAGTAAGGTGGAGGAGGAGATTGCCAAGACTCAGGCTGCCATCGACGCCATGCCGGTCAAGATGATGCATCTGGCAACAGTAGGTGTGCCTCTGCTCGAGAAGGCCGTGGCCGAACTTGAGAACAAGGTTGACTTTGGTCGTGTACGCCTTACCGGCGAGTCGCTAGCGGCCGATACCCTGGTACTGCTCGAGGGCTGGGCACCCGCCGCTCAGATTGACGGAATAAGCAAGGCTCTGGACATCAAGGGCGTGTTCTACGACGTTGAGGATCCGCAGCCCGATGATGACATCCCCATCCAACTCAGCAACAATAAGTTCGCTAAGCTGTTTGAGCCGCTCACACGACTTTATATGCTGCCTACTTACCAGGAGCTTGACCTGACGCTCTTCTTTGCGCCGTTCTTTATGCTCTTTTTCGGACTCTGCCTGGGTGACATGGGTTACGGACTGCTCATGATAGTGGCTCTGCCTATATTCACCAAACTGTTCCAGCTTATCAACCCCAACTTCTCAAAGTGGCTGGTAGTGCTGTTCGGCGCAAGTACGATGCTGTGCGGACTGCTGTCGGGATCGTTCTTCGGGTTCAACCTGTATAATCTGGATATACCGTTCGTGCAGACTATGAAGGGGCTGCTCTATGTGGACAGTTCAACCATGTTTACGGTTTCGCTCGCAATAGGTGTGGTACAGATACTGTTCGGTATGGCCATCAAGGCGGTAAACCTGACCATACAGTGCGGATTCAAATACTCACTCAGTACAATAGGATGGCTCATGCTGCTTATCACCGTGGGCGTATCGGTACTGGCGGGCATCGATATGGGTAATCCGGTGGTAATGACGCTGATTATTATTGCATCAGTGCTCATTTTCCTGCTCAACAGCCCCGGCAAGAACCCTCTGCTCAACATAGGTTTAGGCCTGTGGGATACCTATAACATGGCAACCGGCCTGCTGGGCGACGTGCTCTCGTATGTACGTCTGTTCGCCCTTGGACTTAGCGGCGGCATTTTGGCAAATGTGTTCAACAGCATGGCTATCGGCATGAAACCCGATAATCCTGTGGCTGGATTCATTGTAATGGCGCTGATATTTGTCATCGGCCATGCACTGAATATCTTTATGAATATTCTGGGCGCTATTGTGCATCCCATGCGACTTACTTTCGTGGAGTTCTTTAAGAATGCGGGATACACTGGCGGTGGCACGGAGTATAAGCCGTTTAAATTGAGAATTGAGAATTGAGAATTGAGAATTGAGAATTAATTAAATAATACAATTATGTCAAGTTTAGTATTAGCTTTTGTGGGCATAGCCCTTATGATTGGCCTTTGCGGCATTGGAAGTGCATACGGTGTAACTATTACCGGTAATGCAGCAGTTGGTGCTCTTAAGAAAGTGGACAAGTTCGGTAACTTTATCGTGCTGACCGCTCTGCCCGGTACACAGGGCCTGTACGGTTTTGCCGGTTACTTTATCTTTGCCAACATGGCTGGTAACGGTGGTATTCTTACCCCCGATATCACTCCTCTGCAGGCTGCATCAGTGTTTGGCGGCGGTGTCGCTCTTGGTCTGGTAGGTCTGTTCTCGGCTATCCGTCAGGGCCAGGTTTGCGCCAACGGTATAGCCGGTATCGCACAGGGTCACGATGTGTTCGGTAAGACTCTTATCCTGGCAGTATTCCCCGAGCTCTACGCTATCGTAGCTCTGGCCGGCGTATTCCTTATGGGTGTAGCAGTTTGATTTTATTGAACTTATGCTATAACAAGGGCGACCAAAAAAATGGTCGCCTTTGTTGTTTATTTAAATTTGTTTACATATGTTTGCATTGAGATTGAGTCAGATGCTGCTTTAGATGTGAATATCAGTGTAATTGACGGCAGCATAATTGTATCGGCAGCCGATGACAGCCTGATCAGAGTGCTCAGTGCATCGGGTGCAAACATCGCAGCCGGTCGCGGAACGGTATCGACATCGGTTGTTTCGGGTATTTACCTGATCAACGCAAACGGCAAGACCATAAAGGTGCTTGTAAAGTGATAAGCCAACGGATGTTGAAGAATAAAGGGTCGCGTTTGCGGCCCTTTATTGTTTGTTTTCCATTCCGTTCTTTCGTTTTGAGACTTTGCCGGGATTGGTCGTGGGCATCAATCCCGATAAAGTTTCCAAGCGGAAAATCGGTCCACATGAAAACTTTAGGCGGTTCCTTACATCTTTATTAAAAATAATATGTATGTTTACGGCATATATCGTCTTTTCTAACAATTAAATATGCTTATATGAGAAGGATTAGTTTTCTATCAATTATTGCCTCAGCGCTTCTGCTGAGCCTCTCATTCACATCTTGTGAAGAATTGGAAGGTCTGCTTGATGATGAAAAAGGATCAACTGACAATCAAGCCTTCTTCCCCAACGCTTATAGTCAAAGGACTGTAGCAGCATGGTACTCTTTAACTGAGAAAGAAGAAAGTGGAACCAGGATTGAAGCAGTATTCCTCTTTGATGACAACTCTTTTGTAACTACCAAGAGTAAGACTTATACCGACGGCCGCAGTCAGGAGCGTAAGATCCTGGCCGAAGGTGATTATACACTTAGAGGCGACTATGAAAACGGTACAGCCGAAGTCAGTATCAATGGTGCACCTGATCCCATGACCGTTACGATTGAAAACGGAAAGATGTTGGCAATGGGAGAGACTTTCACCAAACAGAACAACAAGAAGGTTCCCAAAGCATCTGAGGAGTCTGAAGGCGGTGAAGGTGGTGAAGGCGGCGGTGGCCAGGGAGGCCAGGGCGACGGTGGCCACATTGAAGCATTCTTCCCGACCGATTTTTCCGCCAAGACCGTTTCTGCATGGTACTCAGAAGCCGGAGAAATGCAGGAACAGGGATTTGATATGAAGTACAATGCATCGATCTATTTCTTCACTGATGGAATCTTTGTGGCTACTGCTCACACCGTGATAGATGGACCTCAGGGCCCCGTTACGAACAAGGTAATCTCAATATCAGGTGAGTACACAATCCTGAAAGGAGACTTCACCAATGGAACTATTAAGCTGAAGGGTTCCGATGGAAAGGAAGTGACTGTTGAACTCAAGGAAGGCAAACTGACGTACGTAGAGGTGGATGGAAAATATACAATCTATGTAAAGCAGGACAACTCAAAGGTTCCCCAGCCGTCAGAACCGGACAATAATGGCCAGCAGGGCGGTTATGGTAGTGATGTTCCGGCATTCTTCCCGTCATCATACGCAGGCAAGCTTTTGTTGGTATGGTACAAGTATGTTGAGGTTGAGGAAAACAGCACAAGGGTAGAGGCCGTGTTCCTGTTCGCAGACGGAACATTCGTTACCACCAAGCATAAGGTTTACTCAAAGGAGGATGGCCGCAGTCCCAAGCGTGAAATCATTGCCGAGGGTGCATATAGTTTGATCAGTGGTGATTACCAGGATGGTGTTTTGAGGGCTATACTCGCAAATGGTGAAACCATGGATATTACAATCGAGAACGGTATAATGAAGGCAAAGGATGAAAATCTCGCCATGCAGTATGCAACTGAACTTCCCGAGCCTTCTGATCCTACCAATAACGGCCAGCAAGGCGGCGAAGGCCAGGGCGATGAAGTTCTGGCATTCTTCCCCAACCAGTTTGCCAATTCGACTGTTATTGCATGGTACTCATTTAAAGAGGGAGAACCTGCTGAGACAAGGGTTATGGCAGTATTCCTGTTGGATGGTAACCTGGCGGTTATTACACAAAACAAGGTCTTTGGCGAGAGTATGGGTATGAACCCCGAGCGTTATATCCTTGACTATGGTAAATATCAACTGACAGAAGGCAGTGACTACGAAAACGGTTCTGCAACAGTAATTCTTGAAAGACTGGGCGAGAAGCGTGTGACAATTACTAATGGAATTCTGAGAGTCGAAGGCCTGTACGGCGATTACACCAAGCGTGACAATGCCGATGTTCCTAAGCCGCTTGATCCCACCGATCAGGGCCAGCAGGGCGGCGACGGTGATGGCGACGATGACGGCGACGATGACGGCGACGATGACGGCGACGGTGATGGTGACGGTGATGGTGATAGTGTTGAGTTTGATCAGTCATTGCTGAAAGCATATCTGCCGTCAGATTTCTCCTCTGAAGCTATTGCCGCATGGTATATGTATTATGGCGAAGATAACAACAGTTGTCGCATAGAATCCGTATTCCTGTTTAACGATAACACTCTGATTGTAACAAAGACCAAACTTTATTCCAAGGCCGATGGAAGAGCCCCGGAATATAAGGTCACGGCTAAGGGACAATACCGTCTTGCCGAGGGTGGTGATTACGAAAACGGCACTGCATCGGTCGTAACAGCCGACGGTGCGACTATGGAGGTGGTAATAGAAGAGGGTATTATGACAGCAATGGAGACAGATTTTACTTTGATACCCAATGATTTGCTTTCATCTTTGACTACTAACGGCAAGTAACAGATAGAACAATACAAAAGGGATGGTTCCTTATGCGGACATTTTGAAAAAAAACGTCCGCATAAGGAACCGTCCCTTTTGATAAATGCGTAACTTTGCAGCCTGTAAAATTTGATAAAAGGGATTATTTATTTTAGAGTTTGATATGAGTAGTACCAAGAGGAAACCAAGTTTTATCTTTTCCGTGAGTTGGGAGGTCTGCAACAAGATAGGAGGCATATACACAGTGCTCTCCACTCAGGCCAAGACACTCAAGGAGGAGAGCGGAGCTACGCTCATTTACGTGGGACCCGATTTGTGGGAAGGAAAGAACAATCCGTTGTTTATTGAAGACAAGTCGCTCTATTCACTCTGGAAGGATTATGCCCGTGATACTGACGGCATTCCGGTCAGGGTGGGGTACTGGAACATCCCCGGACGTCCTGTCGTGATACTGGTAGACTTCATGTCCAACTACTCGCTCAAGAATCAGATTTACGGTCGCGCATGGGAACTCTTCGGGGTTGATTCCATGCATGCTTACGGCGATTACGACGAGGCTTCGATGTTCTCGTATACCGCAGCCATGGCCGTCAAGAGTTTCTACAATTTCAACATCGGCCCCAATGACACAGTGGTGTACCATGCACATGAGTGGATGACCGGTCTGGGTGCCATGTTCCTGAAATACTATATTCCGCAGATTTCGACCGTATTCACCACTCACGCCACATCGATAGGCCGCTCCATATGCGGCAACGGCAAGGCTCTCTATGAGTTCTTTGACGGCTACAACGGTGATCAGATGGCGCGTGAACTCAATATGGAGGCCAAGCATTCTGTGGAGAAACAGACCGCAAACCGTGTGGATTGCTTTACCACGGTGAGTGACATTACTGCCCGTGAGTGCACACAACTGCTGGAACGCACCCCCGATGTGGTTACGGTAAACGGTTTCGAGGACGGCTTTCTGCCTGCTCCGGGCAAGTTTGAGGCTGTCCGTGCACAGGCCCGCGGCTGCATCCTGTCGGTTGCCAACAAACTGTTCGGCACCAACTGGGGCAATGAGACCGTGATTGTGGCTACCGGCGGCCGATATGAGTTCCGCAACAAGGGTATTGACCTGTTCCTGGAGTCCATGCGTGCCCTGCGCGACAGCCGCAAGACGGGCGATGCCCATATCCTGGCGCTCATTAACGTGCCGGCATGGGTAAAGGAGCCGCGTCACGACCTGCAGGAGCGCGTGCTCATGCATGATATGGATACCAGACCGCTCGAGATGCCGCTCACCACACACTGGCTGCATAACATGAACGAGGACCGTGTGATTACCACACTGCAGTCTATGGGATTCCGTAATGCCCCCGAGGATAATATCAAGGTGCTGTTCGTTCCGTGCTATCTGGACGGTAACGACGGTATCTTCAACAAGTCATACTACGACCTGCTTATCGGACAGGATCTGGCTGTGTTCCCGTCATACTACGAGCCGTGGGGTTACACTCCGCTCGAGAGTGCCGCCTTCAAGGTTCCTACGATGACATCGGACCTGGCCGGATTCGGACTTTGGGTGAACTCGGAAGTGGGACACAGCGCCGGACTTGAGGACGGAGTAAAGGTGGTTCACAGGACCGACAGCAACTGGAACGAGGCTGCTCAGGATATATGCAACCAGGTACTCAAGTGGGTACAGATGGATTTCCGACAGCGTGAGAATGCCCGCCAGGAAGCCGGAAAGCTGGCCCGTAAGGCACTCTGGAAAAACTTTGTCAAGTATTACCTTGAGGCCTACTCCTTTGCGGTAGAGAAAACATGGAACAAGATTTACGAAAACAGATAACACGACAATATTATGAAGATCAAAGCAAGTTATTCCAATCAGCCCTCATGGCGCGAGATTTATGTAAAATCAAGTGTACCTGAAGCACTGCAGAAACTTGATGAACTGGCTCACAATATCTGGTGGGTATGGAACGAGGACGCCAAGGCCCTGTTCAAGGAGATCAACCCCGAGATGTGGAGTACAGTCCGTCACAACCCTATCATGATGCTCCAGAGCTTGGGCTATGACAAGCTGGAGGAACTGTCCAAGGATCAGCTTTTCCTGGACAAGATGAATACCGTATACGACAAATACCGCAAATACATAGATGTCAAACCCGATGCAAAGCGTCCGTCTGTGGCTTACTTCTGCATGGAGTATGGTCTGACCCATGTGCTCAAGATTTACTCGGGCGGTCTGGGTGTTCTGGCCGGTGACTACATGAAGGAGGCTAGCGACAGTAACGTTGATATGTGCGGTGTAGGTTTCCTGTACCGTCACGGATACTTTACACAGACCCTGTCCATGGACGGTCAGCAGATTGCCAACTACGAGCCGCAGGATTTCAACACCCTGCCTCTGGAGCGCGTCTATGACAAGAACGGACAGCCGCTCATTGTATCGGTTCCCTATATCAACTACACTGTTTATGCCGCCATCTGGAAGGTTAACGTAGGCCGTGTGCCTCTGTACCTGATGGATACCGACATCGACATGAACAGCGATTATGACCGTCCCATCACATCACAGCTTTACGGCGGTGACTGGGAGAACCGTCTGAAGCAGGAGATCCTGCTGGGTATCGGCGGTATGCTTACACTTGAGGCTCTTGGTATAAAGAAGGATATATATCACTGCAACGAGGGTCATGCAGCCCTTTGCAACCTGTACCGTCTGACCCAGTATGTGAAGCAGGGTCTGACCTTCAACCAGGCTATGGAGGTGGTTCGTGCATCGTCACTCTATACCGTTCATACTCCGGTTCCCGCAGGTCATGACTACTTTGACGAGGGCCTGTTCGGCAAGTATATGGGCGGTTACGCTCAGCAGTTGGGTATAAGCTGGGGCGAACTTATGGATATGGGTCGTACCAATCCGGGCGATCCGGGCGAGCGTTTCTGCATGTCCACATTTGCATGCAACACCTGCCAGGAGGTTAACGGCGTAAGCTGGCTGCACGGCGAGGTGTCCAAGAAGATGTTCTCCGGCATCTGGAAGGGTTACTACCCCGAGGAGAGCCACGTGGGCTATGTGACCAACGGCGTCCACATGCCTACATGGGCATCAAAGGAGTGGCAGGCTCTCTATGCCAAGTATTTTGACAAGAAGTTCCTGTCCGACCAGTCTAATGAGAAGATGTGGGAGGATATCTATAAAGTGCCTGACAAGGTGGTTTGGGATCTGCACCAGGATCTCAAGAAGCAGCTCATTGACTTTATCCGTCAGCAGTTCAAGGACAGCTGGCTCAAGAACCAGGGTGATCCCTCACGTATCATGTCACTGATGCAGAAGATCAACCCGGGTGCCCTGACAATCGGATTCGGTCGCCGCTTTGCCACTTACAAGCGCGCACATCTGCTCTTTACCGATCTGGACCGTCTGGCCAAGATCGTGAACAACCCCGACTATCCGGTACAGTTCTTCTTTACCGGTAAGGCTCACCCGCACGACGGTGCCGGTCAGGGTCTGATCAAGCAGATCATCGACATCAGCCGCCGTCCGGAGTTCCTGGGCAAGATCATCTTCCTGGAGAACTACGACATGCATCTGGCCCGCCGTCTTGTATCGGGCGTTGATATCTGGCTCAACACTCCCACACGTCCTCTGGAAGCATCGGGCACATCGGGCGAGAAGGCTCTGATGAACGGTGTGGTGAACTTCTCGGTGCTTGACGGATGGTGGTACGAGGGCTATCGCGAGGGTGCCGGCTGGGCTCTGACCGACAAGCGTACCTATCAGAACCAGAATTATCAGGATCAGCTGGATGCCGCTACCATCTACAGCATTCTGGAGAACGAGATCCTGCCTCTGTACTACAACAAGAACGCCGAGGGCGTATCCGAGGGTTGGGTATCGACAATGAAGAACTCAATCGCCCAGATTGCTCCTCACTATACTATGAAGCGTCAGCTTGACGATTACTTCAGCAAGTTCTACTGCAAGATGGCTGAGCGCTCACATATGCTGCAGGCTAATGACTTTGCCAAGGCTAAGGAGATTGCCGCATGGAAAGAGACTGTGGCTCAGCGCTGGGATCAGATTGAGGTGGTAAGCTCCAACAAGACCGAGACCGTTCAGCAGGGTCTGTTTGAGACCGGAAAGGCATATGAGATGGAGTATGTGATTGATGAGAAGGGCCTGGAGGATGCTATCGGCGTGGAGATGGTTGTTACAGGCTATGATGCCGACGGCGACGAGAAGCTGCAGAAGGTTATTCCTCTGGAGCTGGTTAAGCGCGACGGCAATCTGTACACATTCCGCGGCTGTATCAAGAATGAGTATGCCGGATCGTTCAAGATTGCTTACCGTATGTTCCCCAAGAACTCAGACCTTCCTCACCGTCAGGACTTCTGCTACGTTAAGTGGTTCTATTGAGCTGAGCTGAAGAGGTGACAAAGGGGACGGTTCTGTTTGGCTCGCTCAGTCGAGCCAAACAGAACCGTCCCCTTTGTCACCTCTTCAACTGATCACACCCGAGCCAAGCATCTCATCTTCGGGATCGTACCAGACCGCAAACTGCCCGGGAGTGATGCCGCGCTGGGGCTCGTCAAAGATGATGTAGAGGCCCGATGAGCGCTTGATGAGCCAGGCATCCTGCAGGGGCTGGCGGTAGCGTATGCGCACGCGGTAACGGCGAATCTCGCCGTCCTCCATTTTGAGGTCGGGACGTATCCAGTGGATTTGGTTGTCTGATATCTTGAGGCAGCTGCGTGAAAGGCCGGGGTGGGTGTGGCCTTCGCCGGCATAGACGGTGTTGCTGTCAATGTCGGTGGCAATCACAAAGAGCGAATCATCGTGTCCGCCCACGTTAAGGCCGTGACGCTGGCCGATAGTAAAGAATTGCGCGCCGTCGTGCGTGCCTATTATCTTGCCCCAGGGATTGGCCTTGTAGCGTGTCTTCTTGACGTGCTTGCGGCCCGAGCGGTATGTCTCGGTTATGAATTTGATGGAGTCGTAGCGGTAGGGGGTGGCAAGACGCTCCAGAACCTCATCGGACAACTGTGCTATCTTGTCGGGATTGTAGTTGTTGGAACTAAGAGTGTCGGTGCACTTGTCCTCGCTGATGTAGCCGGTCACCATGTTGGCGGCGGAGCCGTCGGCGGTGATGCCGGACAGCGTCTGCTGCTGGAACTTGAAATGCGGATTGCCGGCGTAGAACTCGGGATAGACCTCCACAATGTCGCCCTCTACGCTCTTGAGTTTCTGCTTGAGGAACTCCGGCAGGTCCACCTTACCCACAAAACATATGCCCTGCGAGTCTTTCTTGGTGGCCGATGGTAACCCGGCATCGGCAGCAATCTGCCGTACCTGTGACTTGAGCAGATGTCCGATGGGGAACAGTGCGCGTGACAACTGTTCCTGACTTAACTGGCACAGGAAATAGCTCTGGTCCTTGCCTGGGTCAACGCCTTCGAATATACGGTACATGGGTTTGCCGTCGGGACCGTCAACCTGATCCTTGCGGCAGTAGTGACCGGTTGCCACCATATCGGCCCCCAGTTTCAATGCCGCATCCAGGAATGCGTCGAACTTGATCTCGCGGTTGCACAGGACATCGGGGTTGGGGGTGCGGCCCTGCTCATACTCGCTGAACATGTAGTCGACCACACGCTTGCGGTACTCGTCGCTCAGGTCTACAAAATGGAAGGGTATGCCTATCTTCTTGGCCACCATCTCGGCTACCAGGCGGTCCTCCTCCCACTCGCAGTCACCATGCAGCGTGCCCTCGGTATCGTGCCAGTTCTGCATGAACATGGCAAAGACATCGTAGCCCTGCTGCTTGAGCAACAGAGCCGCTACGCTGGAGTCTACGCCACCTGAAAGTCCTACGCAGATTTTCATGGCGCAAAGATACAATTATAATTTCATTGGCGCCGCAAAGGGGTCGTTTCACAATGCGGCGTTATCCTGTTTTGTGAATACCATATCCATCACCTCCATCCGGCCATCGGTAATGACTGCGTCATAAGACTGCAACTTGGTGAGTTGGATAAAGGCCTTGCCGTTTGTGTAATCACCCTCCGTGATTTTATATGTGCCTATGTACAGCAACTCATTTGAAGGCTTGCGACCGTCTTTCTGAGTGTAGAACTTACTACGGGTATAAACCAAAAGACTGTCGGTGCTCAGCAGCATGGCATCGATCTTTATCCTGTTGGTTTCCTGCACGGTAGATGTATACCATGCCGCATATTCGATCTCCAGGTTGAGCGATGGCAGATAGGGCTGTACTGTGCCGATGAACTCGTTCTCGGTGGATTTGGAGGCATCGGGAACCTTGTAATTATCCCGTCTGGCATATGTCTGTTCCATGAATGACAGCTTTCCGTCTACAATATTCACCTGGATTGTCGAACCTGGAGTTATGTGGAAAGCCAGGATTCCGTTATCATAATCGCCTTGCACTATCTGCCAGGTGCCTGCATACATCACTACACGTGAGGAATCACGTCCATCCTCCTCGCTGTAAACCTTACTCTTGGTTACTGCCAGGGTGCTGTCACTGAACAGGAATACAGCTTCCACCTTTTTCTTGTAATCCTCTTCTGTATAAGCCGAATACCAGGCGGCTACAGTCTTATCAACACAGGAGTCGGGAAAGAATGCTCCGGTCACGGCTGACTGATCATCGGCGTTGTTTCCCGGTTGTGCAACTTCCGGAGAGTCCTTATCGCACGATACGCAAATAAGGGCCAGCATCGATACAACTGCAAAAAGGGATTTAATACAGGTAGTTTTCATAAGCATAAATATTCGGTTATATGTTATCGGCCGTAAACATACTAATAAAATGCCATAATAGCTCATCCGGATTGAACAACTTTGCTATCTTTGGCCGAAACAAAGTATATTGTTACCGACAGTAAAAATCTCATTATTGTAAAACGGACTGTCAAAGCTTATGAGTGAGTATAAGGACATTGATTTGAGCGCTTGGACCCTAGTAGGACAAGGGGGTAACGGATTCACGTATGAGAATCCGTCTCAACCGGATTTGATTCTGAAAGTAGATAAAAAGCAGATAAACACTCTGGAGTTTGTCAAGCATGAGTTCGAAGTTTCCAGGGCTGTGGAGAGGTTGGGGTTACCCACTTCCAAGATGCATGAGATGGTACGGGTGGGTAATCTGTACGCAACCATATCGGACCGCATAAAGGACAAGAGATCCCTTTCACGTATCTGTCACGATGAGCCGCAACGCATAGAAGAGATGGCACAGATCATGTACAGCAACGGCAAGATACTTTTCAGCACCCAGTGTGACACGGATTTCTTTCCCAGCCGCAAGGAGCAACTCATGAGAGCCCTGGACAAGGTACAGTTCGTAAGCCGCAAGAACCGCCGCATACTCAAAGACTTTGCCCGGACCATACAGGACATTAAGACCTGCAGTCACGGTGATTTCAATATGGGAAATCTTGTACTGTCCGGTGACCGGCCCATATGGATAGACCTGGACCGATTCGGCTATGGAGACCCGATGTTTGACATGGGCCATCTATACCAGATCTGCAATGTGTATGCGCCCATGAAACAGGTCCAGGATATTTTCCATATGACAGAGCAGCAGCTACATCTGTTCTGGGATGCTTTTGCAAAAGCATACACCGGCCAGGATGACCATTCTGAGTTTGACAGTCAAGCCGGCAGGTTTGCCTGTCTGGACATGATACTGAGATATGAATTCCAGAAATGCAGTCTCCCTGAGAAGATGTTCTTTGGCGTATATATTAGACGTCTTATAAAGTATTTCTATCTATAGTACAATTGGGGCCTGACCCCAATTGCACATTAAAGTTTGCTGATGAACTCGTCAATCATCTGGTCCGATGTGTTCCAGCTGGTCACGAATCGGACTACGCTCTGCTGCGGACCGCAGGGAGCCCAGATCTCAAATGATGCGAACTTGCCGATGCGCTCAATCTCGGACTTGGGCAGGCAGAAGAACTGCTGGTTGGTGGGTGAATCCACATATGGCGAGAAGCCCTTCTTGATCATGGCCTTCTTAAGACGCAGAGCCTGATTGACAGCGTTCTGAGATATCTCCAGGTAAAGGTTATCGGTAAACAGAGTGCTGAACTGAACACCCAGCAGACGACCCTTGGCCAGCATTGCGCCGTGCTGCTTTACAAAGGTAAAGAAACGGGGCAGAAGATCCGGATGAGCTGTAACAACGGCTTCACCGAACATGGCGCCAACCTTGGTTCCGCCAATGTAGAACACATCGCACAGGCGGGCAATATCCTTAAGCGTAACGTCCTTTGATGCAGCCAGGCCGTAACCCAGACGGGCTCCGTCCATATAAAGGGGAATATTGTACTTATGGCAGACGCGGCTCAGAGCCTCCAGTTCACCCAGTGAATACAGGGTTCCCCATTCTGTAGGGAAAGACAGATACAATGCTCCGGGCGATACCATATGCTGATGGTTCTCATTTTCATAGAACTCGGTCAGATAGCGGTCAATGTCATATGCAGCAACCTTGCCCTCATGTGAAGGGACAATGAGTATCTTGTGGCCCGATGACTCCACGGCACCAGCCTCAAAGTTGTTGATGTGACCTGTATCGGCCGCCATCACACCTTCATACTGATGCAGCAGTCCGTCAATGACGGTGGCGTTGGTCTGGGTACCGCCCACCAGGAAACGTACCAGGGCATCGGGCTGGCCGCAAGCCTCACGAATCAGGTCGGCCGCACGCTTGGAATACTCATCCTCACCGTAACCTACTGTCTGTTCAAGGTTGGTCTCAACAAGACGCTGCATCACTGTGGGATGCGCACCCTCCATATAATCGGAATCAAAGTGAAGCATATTCATGAATTGTGAATGCAAATGTAATGATTATCCATTTTTCCCCATCATTAGAACAAAGATAAGGATTCTTTCCATCACCGCCATACCTTAGGGAGCTGTAACGCACGTAGAGCCATTTTCATCCCTAAGGTGAGCTGGAAATACGTTCGAACCTGCGTTACCCCATGACCTTGGGGACGCAGAACACAGGTGCGGGCTTTTCTCTCCCTAAGGTGAGTGGAAATGACGCAAAACGAAACGACCCCTTTGCGTCACGGCCCGGAGGGCCGCCCGTTTCCGTTAGGAAACTAAAAAAAGGAACACGTCTCGTGTGCTCCACAAAGAAAGGGCCGCTTTTGCGACCCTTTCTTTGTGGAGCATACGAGACTCGAACTCGTCACCTCTTGACTGCCAGTCAAACGCTCTAGCCAGATGAGCTAATGCCCCGTTGTTGATGATTTCGGCTGCAAAGGTAATGATTAGGATTGAATAATTGCTATCTTCGCAATAGAAAAAATGCAAAAATGGCAGGGCAGCTGGCTGAAAAAATAATCCTGGGAATAGACCCCGGAACCAACGTGATGGGCTACGGCGTTATCAAAGTGGAAGATAGGAAAGCCTCCATCATCACAATGGGCGTAATAGATATGCGTAAGGAGGACGATATGTATCTTAAGCTGGGTCACATATTCCAGCGCGTGAACGGCATAATAGAGTCATATCTGCCCGACGAGATGGCCATTGAGGCCCCGTTCTTCGGTAAAAACGTGCAGTCCATGCTCAAACTGGGCCGCGCTCAGGGCGTAGCCATAGCCGCTGCCATAAACCACAGCGTACCCATCACCGAATACGCCCCCATGAAAATCAAGATGGCCATTACCGGAACCGGTACAGCCAGCAAGGAGCAGGTGGCTGGAATGCTGCAGCGTATGCTCCATCTGGACCAGAACGATATGCCCAAGTTCTTTGATGCGACCGATGCCCTGGCCGCCGCTTACTGTCACTATCTGCAGATGGGTAAGCCCGATACAGGCAAGAAGGGGCCCAAGAGCTGGAAAGAGTTCGTTTCCAGCAACCCCGGCAAGGTCTCAAAAAGAAAGACGGGTTCTGTTGATAAATAATTTTAAAATAGGGAGAATGCTCCCGCGGTGCATCCTATTTTTGTGTAACTTTGCATCGCTAAAACTAAAAAATCACTTACAGTCATTTCCTTATGGATCAAAGCAATTCTTTCCTGGTCTTTTGCGGTACCAACACCATGTACCTGGCCAAAGAGATATGCGATTACCTTAACTGCCCCTTGGGCAACATGAATGTGTCTCATTTCGCAGACGGTGAGTTTGCAGTATCGTACGAGGAGTCTATCCGCGGTAAGGATGTCTTCCTGGTACAGTCCACATTCCCCTCATCGGATAACCTGATGGAGCTTCTGCTCATGGTGGATGCCGCCAAGCGCGCATCGGCCAAGTCAGTGAACGCCGTTGTACCTTATTTTGGATGGGCTCGTCAGGACCGTAAGGACAAGCCGCGTGTTTCAATAGGCGCCAAGCTGGTGGCCGATATGCTGAGCACCGCCGGTATTGACCGACTGATTACCATGGACCTGCATGCCGATCAGATTCAGGGATTCTTTGATGTCCCTGTCGATCATCTGTACGCATCCATGGCTTTCCTGCCTTATATCCAGAGCCTCAAACTTGAGGAACTGGTAATGGCTGCTCCTGATGTAGGCGGCAGTAAGCGTGCCAGCGCATATGCCAAGTTCCTGGATGTGCCTCTGGTACTCTGCCAGAAGACCCGCACCCGCGCCAATGTGGTTGACGATATCCGCATTATCGGTGATGTTCAGGGCAAGAACGTGGTTATTGTTGATGACATTGTAGATACTGCTGGTACCATCTGCAAGGCCGCTGACGTTATGATGGAGGCCGGTGCCAAGTCCGTTCGCGCATTCGCTTCACACTGCGTGATGTCGGGCGATGCTCCCGTACGCGTTGACAACTCACAGTTGGAGGAGATTGTATTCACCAACAGCATTCCTTACCGCAATCCCATCCCCTGCAAGAAGCTCAAGCAGGTTTCAATTGCACAGATGTTTGCGGAGACCATCCGTCGAGTAACATCGAACGAGTCAATCAGCTCACAATACTTAATCAAATAATATGAAGAGACTGCTTTTCCTCATAGCATCGGTGCTGCTGGTAGCATGCGGCGGTAAGGATGCGTACACAGTCAAGGGTTCAATCGAGGGTGTCGACGAGGGCACAGTGGTAACCCTGAGTGTTCTGGAATACGGCAATCTGAACTCTGTTGACTCAGTTGCTCTCAAGGGCGGCAAGTTTACCTTCAAGGGTAGGATAGACACAGCCAATGTAGCTGTCGTAACATTCGATATGGATGGCAGCGTGGGCGGTTGCAAGTTCTATCTGGAGAGAGGAAAGATTGATATAAACCTCAATGTAATTGACGGCTATCAGCAAATCGGCGGAACACCCAACAACGATGTCTGCCAGAGATTCTACGATGATACCGAGGCTCTTAGCGATGAGGCCGATGAGATTGAGGACAAGATCCGCATCACCCTGGCTTCACAGGGCGACTGCACCGACCTTTACAGGCAGATGGGCGATCTGCAGGAGCGTTTCAAGGATCTGCTCGCACAGAGCATCATGGACAATGCAGGACTGCTTTACGCCTACGAGGAGCTCATGGAGAACTACACCCTGTTTGAGCCGGAGGAAATTCTTCCCATGCTCGAAAAGCTTGCTCCCAAGTATGGCAGCGACCTGATGTTCGGTCAGCTCACATCAATTGTGAACGCTCAGCTGAGCACCAGCCTGGGTCACACCTACATTGATTTTGAGGCTCCTATTCTGGACAAGAAATACGGATTCGAGGGTAAGGCAAGCCTGTCACAGTATGTTCAGAAGAATAAGATTGTGCTTCTGGATTTCTGGGCAAGCTGGTGCGGTCCCTGCATGAACGAGGTTCCCAACCTTAAGGCTGCCTACAAGAAGTTCAAGTCAAAAGGCTTTGAGATTGTAAGCGTATCGGTCGATGACAGCACCGAGGATTGGATCAAGGCTGTAAAGGACAACGGTATGAACTGGGTTCAGCTGTGGAACGGCTCCGAGGAGGATGCTGTTAACTCGGCTGCAGTAAAGTACTCTGTTTCGGCTATTCCCTGCACTTATCTGATTGATGCTGAGGGTACGATTATTGGTCGTAACCTTAGGGATAGCGAGTTGGAGGAGGCGTTGGAGGACTACTTTAAGAAGAATTGAGAATTTTTGGAGCAGTGAGAGGAGAGAAAGTTTACTTTCTATCCCGAGTCGCGACAAAAATCATGGAACGAAGTTACATAATTGAGAATTGAGAATTAAAAAAGGCTTGCAAGTTGTTGCAAGCCTTTTTTGTTGGGGGTGTTGCTGTTACTACGGACGGCGGGTGATCTTACGCATAAGGTCATTGCGGTTTGAGTTGAATTCAAGTGTGTTGGCCGCAATAGCGTAGTTCTGCGGGTCTGAGCAGCTGCGGTAAGCGTCGAGCAGGAAGTCGTAGCGGTTGCTGTCGAACTTGAATGTCTTGGCCATATCGGCTATCTGACGTGATGTGAACAGGCTGCCGCTGGTAATCATCCTGGCAAGCTTTTCACGTGTAGAGTCAAATGTCTCGTTCTTGAGAGCCTTGAGGATGGCGGTCATATCCGAAGATGAAACCTTTCTTACAACCTCGGCATCGTAGTAAGGCCTGTCTTGCTCTTCCATTACGAACTTTATGATCTTTTCGCGGCTTGAGCTGTAGTCGAGAGTAGCCAGAACCAGATAGTAGTTATGACGGTCTACGCAGTTCTGATATGCATTCTTGAGGAACTTGATACGGTTGCTGTCGTAGTCAAAGATATCCGATATCCTGGTTATCTGACCCACGGTCATCAGACCGCCTGTGCTGAATATCATATCGGCCATCTTAAGACGGTCTGAATCAAAGCGCTCACGGTCAAATGCGCGTATCACCTCGTTGTCAACCACCTTGAGGACTGGCCTTCTCTGTTCAACTATTACGGGTGCTCCCTGTGTGCGGCGGGGATCGGGCTGGCGGACAAGTTTCTCGTCGCGGCGGACCTCGCGGCGCTCAGTGCGTGTTCTTCGTGCAACTCTGGACTGTGCCTGAATATTCTCCGTGCAAAGCAGAAGCGCTGCAACTGCTATGCCAATCATCATCAAATTACGTTTCATCACAATAGTCTTTAAGTGTTTTCTACTATAAAGACGATCTAAACACTCTATTGTTAATTATGTAACTTCGTTCCATGATTTTTGTCGCGACTTGGGATAGAAAGTAAACTTTCTCTCCTCTCACTGCTCCAAAAATTTTCAATTCTATTTCTTCACCACTTCTCTTTCAAAAAAGTCAAGGAAATACGGCCAGTTAGGTCCAGCCTCATGCCCGCCATGGTGCTGACGGTAAGTGAGTCGTCCCTCCATAAGACCGTTGTCCATACCCGGGAACAGGTCGGTGCCCACGCCCTTGTAGCCGAACAGCTCATACACGGGCGATGCCTTTGAGGCCGATATGAACGAACCTACCACATCCTGCCACTTGTCGCCGTTCCAGCTGCCGGTGGAGATAAAGCATGCACGCGGTGCGCACAGTGCTATGAGTTCATGCTGATCCACGGGCAGGTCATTCTCGGTCATGGGATCGGTACCGTATTTGATAAGGTTACCGCATACCCAGTGGTACTCCTCGTTGGATACTATGTTGCCGATGCTCTCGCCGCAGTCACGACGCCAGCCTGCTGCGCCGGCCTTACCGGATGATGCTATGAATCCGGCGGCTATGCGCTCCTCGAACGCCATAGCCACGAGCGATGCCTTGCCGTAGCGTGATACACCCTCAATGGCGCACTTGGTGGCGTCGAAGGTCTTATCGGTCTCAAAATAGTCAATCAGTCTTGAAAGGCCCCAGCCCCATGCGCGGAGCGAACCCCAGTCGGTGGGCTGGCGGAACTCACCCTTGTTGCACAGTCCTATGATGCCGTTGGTAAGGCCCGAGCCTGCATCGGCCTGGATGGAGGAGGGGTTGATGGTGGCTGCTGCCCAGCCCCGCTCAATGACCATCTGCTGCCATGAGGTGCTGCCGGCGCGGACGCGGGTGGGATCACCGCCTCCGAATCCGAACTCTATGATTACGGGCAGGTTCTGCTGGCCTTCAGGGTAGACTACGTTGGCCTGTATCTCGACGGTTATTGCGGGGTAGCTGGAGTTATCGACCACACCTTTGAGCATGCGTACCACTACTGGCTTGCCGGCAAACTCCTTCTTCTCCTCGCTGGTGACCTCCCATTTAACGCCGGGAACGTTGTCGGGGATGCGGCCGTAGACATTGTCCTCAAAGAGCTTGACTATCTCGGGACGGCGCACCTTGTTCCACATCTTGGCGCTGGTGACCTTCTTGCCGCTCTCAGTTACCAAGGGGTCGGGGTAGAAGGGGTAGGGGTTGGCTGTGAGCTCATCGTAGTTGGGATGTTTGCTCTCGTCCTGACTGTTGGGCTGACGTCCCTCGCGGGGCTGGTCCACACCCACCTTTGCCAGCATATCGGCATAATCGGCAGCCGCAATCTTACGCAAGCTGTCCTGACTGGCGCGGTTGCCGCCGCCAAACATCATGAACTGGGCGTTTGCAGTAAACGGAAAGCAGGCCAGGAGTGCGCCTGCAAGGATATTTCTGATAATTCTCATAAGTAGTATATTTTCTTACAAAGATAGTTTTTTTTTGTGTTTGCGCTCCGTCGGGGTACAAAAAGAAAAGGTCACCCGTGCGGATGACCTTTCTATATATGTGTCGTTCGGATTACTTGCCGGGTTTGTAGGCGGCGTTCAGACCTTCCAGAATCTCGGCGGTGATGTTCAGGCTCTCGTTGGCGAACATCAGGCTTGACTTGGAGATGATCAGGTCATAACCGTGTGACTTGTTGTACTCCTTGATGAAGTTGTCGATGGTCTCGCTGACCTTCTGGGCATTGGCGTTGCCCTCATCGGCCAACTCCTTGCTGTACTTGTCGCTCTTTTCCTGCAGGGCCTGCTGTCTCTTGGCCAGACGGTTCTGCTCGGCCTCGGCGCGCTCTCTTGATGAATATACTCCGTTCTCAATCTTCTTGTTGAAGTCGGTCACGTCCTTCTGGAACTTGTTGGCATCCTCGGCCAGGACAAGACGGTAGTTCTCCTCCTTGCGGAGCATCTCCTCGGAGAGATCCTGATAGAATGCGTAGTTGGCCAGGAGAGAGTCTACGTCGATGTAGGCAATCTTGAGACCCGATACTGCAACGGGTGCCTGCTCCTGAACGGGGGCTGAAGTCTGCTGTTTGCACTGGCTGAAGCCAAGCACAGCTACTGCTGACAAAACAAGTGATGAAGCGGATTTGAAGTTCATATAGTTCAGTATTTTTATTATTTGCTCTTTTCTGACACGGCCATGGGATTGCTCTTCTGGGCCTGTGCGTCCTGTGATTCAACGCATCCGATACGGCGCTTTCTCATAGCCGGGTTCTTTCCTACGTGGATGTTTGGAAACCTGCCGTTCTTTTTGAGCAGTATATTAGCTGATAATAGGACTACTGCCGCGAGAATGAGAAGTACAACTGTCAGAAACGTTTTCCACATACAGTCCGCGAAGTTAGGGATTTAAGTTGAAATATTTGCAAGAATGCTGTATTTTTGGAGTTGTTAAGAATTCACCATATGGAAAAGAGAGACTGGTCAAAAAGAGTGATGGACATATTCCTTGAGATATGCCGCATTCCGCGTCCGTCCGGACACGAGGAGAAGATGATAGAATACCTTATGGACTTTGCCGCCGCACGCGGTCTGGCATGCCGTAGGGACGAGGTTGGTAACGTGCTTATTTCCAAACCGGCGAGCCTGGGATTCGAGAACCGTCAGACGGTGATCCTGCAGGCTCATCAGGATATGGTGTGCGAGAAGGACGCCACGCTGGAGCATGACTTTATGACGCAGCCCATAGAGACCTACGTGGAGGAGGGCTGGCTCAAGGCCCGCGGTACCACACTGGGGGCCGATGACGGCATGGGAATTGCCATGGCTCTTGCCGTGCTGGACAGTCCCGATATCGAGCACGGACCTGTGGAGTGCCTCTTTACCGTGTCTGAGGAGACCGGTCTGACCGGTGCCGAGAACCTTAAGCCGGGTATGATGAACGGTAAGATGCTCATCAACCTGGACTCGGAGGATGAGGGCGAGATATTCATAGGCTGCGCCGGCGGTATCAATACAACTGTTGAGTTTGACTATAAGCCTGAGGCTGTTCCTGCGGGGTATTTCTTCCTGCGTGTGGGCGTGGACAAGTTCCACGGCGGCCATTCGGGCGATGATATTGACAAGGGTTTTGCCAATGCCAACAAGATACTGGCGCGCTTCCTGAACGCTGCGCTGGACAAGTATGACCTGCGACTGGTTTCCTTGAGCGGAGGTAATCTGCACAACGCCATTCCGCGTGACGCCACGGCCGTGATTGCGGTTCCGTTTGCCGACCGCGAGAAGATACGCGTTGACTTCAACATCTTTGCGGCCGATATCCAGGAAGAGTATCATGTGACCGAGAAGGAGGCCAAGTTCTTCATGGAGTCGACCGATGCAGTTGCTGAGTGCATCGAGACTGCGGTGGCACGTAACATCATACGCTCCGTATTTGCCGTGTTCAACGGTGTCTATGCCATGAGCATGGATGTGCCCGGACTGGTGGAGACATCGTCCAACCTGGCACGCATACGCACGGAGCAGGGCAGGGTGACCATGCTGGCCAGCCAGCGCAGCTCGGTGGAATCGGCCAAATATGCCGTGCAGGAGACTCTTGCAGCCTGCTTCCGTCTTGCCGGAGCCAAGGTGGAGCGGGGTGAGGGGTATCCCGGCTGGGCTCCCAATCCTAAATCGGAGCTTCTTGATATTTCAGTCCGCACATATAAGGAACTGTTCGGTAAGGATCCCAAGGTCAAGGCTATTCATGCCGGTCTGGAGTGCGGCCTGTTCCTGACATCGTATCCTGATCTGGATATGATCTCCATCGGCCCGACACTTCGCGGCGTTCACTCTCCTTCGGAGCGTTTGGAGCTGGCTACGGTTCCCATGGTCTTTGAGCACCTGCTTGCGATCCTTCGCGAAATCAGGTGACAAAGGTGACAAAGGGGACGGTTCCGTTTGGCACGGCACAAAAGGATTCAATCAGCGCTTGGGTATTTCCCAGGCGCTCTTTTGTTGTTTCAGAGCATGCCAAACGGAACCGTCCCCTTTGTCACCTGATTACCTCAGCGGGAGCTCGAGTTTGAGAGTGATGTTGCGGCCGGGGTTGCGGATGCCAACGTACTTGAGACGGCTCAGGTGATCAAAGTACACCTGGTCGGTAATGTTGTCCGCAATCAGGGTCAGGGCTGCCACCTTCTTTCCGCGTGCCAGGATATCGGTGTGGGCCGATGCACCCACAAGCGTGTAAGCAGTTGTCGCGGTCTCGGTGCCGGGCAGGAAGTGATCCTGTTTGAAGTGATGGTCGCCGCGCAGCGACAGGTAGCAGTTGTTGAGAGTCTTTCCGGAGTGTGTGATTTCCCATTTTATCTCGGCACCAACCTTGGGAGCGGGGATGAGCGGCATGTCATCGGACTTGAATGTGCCGCGCACGTATGAGAAATCGGTTCCCAGATGCAGGGCGTGGACGGGATGATAGTCGGCCGATACCTCCGCTCCGTACAGCAGTGCGTCGGTGGCGTCGTAGCGGAACTCGTCGTATCCGTCAATTACGGTTCCGGTGCGCAGGGCGTAGATGTAGTTGTCTATGCGGTTGCAGAATAGGGCGGCGGTCAGCGACAGGCGTGTCAGCTGCAGGTCGGCGCCCAGGTCACCCTGCAGGCTGAACTCGGGGTTGAGTGCGTTGTTACCCTTCTCGTAGCGGATGGTACCCTCGTGAACGCCGTTCGATGCAAGCTCACTCAGGTTGGGAGCGCGGAATCCGCGTGCCACGTTTGCTCTAAGGTTAAGGCGGTCAGTGGGTGAATATACTACGCCGATGCTTCCTGTCACACCTGTGTAATCACGGTTGAATGCATCGAACTTCTCCTCCAGGAACAGGCTCTCCAGATGACGCACGTCAAATCTGAGTCCGCCCGACATGGTCAGTCTGTCCCAGTTCTTGGTGGTAGTTGCAAAGAGTCCTGCATCAAAGAGTCTGTAGGCTGGAATGAGCACCTCCTCGCCCAGGTTGTCGCTCTGCTGGTACATGCCGCCCACACCGGTTGCGAACTTCCATCCGCTGCCGCACTCGTCGGTGGTGTAACGCAGGTCATAGTTCACTGTGGAGAGCTTGAAATCCAGCTCGGCCTCATCGGCCTCCTCCTCAAACTCCTGACGGCGGTTCTGCTGGAAACCTACAAGCACCTTGAGGCTTCCGGGGCCAACCATGAATGAGTTGTCCAGAACGGCTTTGTAGTGGTGCACCTGCTGGAACGGGAGTTCGGTGGCGTAGCCTGTGGGGCCCTCCAGCTCACCCTCCTCGTAGCCCTCGGTCATGCCGGGAGTAAGGTGGTAGTAGCCCAGGGTAAGTCGTGAGAATCCCCAGTCGCGGTCAAGGCCTATCTTGCCGCTGGCGGCACGCTCACGGAACTGGGTTCCGGGCACCAGACCGTCGGCTGCATTGCGGAACGCATGTGCGTACTTATCGGTAAAACGCACGTCCCAGACGGTTCCGTTCCTGTTGCCGCCCTGGTACAGGGAGTATGCGGCCAGACCGTTGTTGCTTTGGTATTCGCTGCTCACTCCGGCTGTCAGAGTGCCCGGCTCGGGGAACGGATTGGGGTTGAGAATGATCACGCCGGCCAGTGCGTCCGAACCGTACATCAGGCTGGCCGGTCCCTTCAGGATCTCGGCGCTGCCGATGGTCTGTGCATCGACCTCGATTCCGTGCTCGTCGCCCCACTGCTGGCCCTCCTGACGGATTCCGTCGGCCATCAGGATAACTCGGTTGTATCCCAGACCGCGAATAACGGGCTTGGAGATACCGCTGCCGGTGGTCACCTGGCTCACGCCGGGCACGGTAGCTATGGCGTCAATGATGTTGGACGATGCCCTGTTCCTGAGCGTGGATGCATCGGCCACGCTTATGGCCGACGGGGTCTGGCTGAGCAGGCTGGTTCCGGTAAGTCCGGTAACTGTTACCTCGTCCAGTTTAAGATGTTTGTAGAATATGTCTGTACTGTCTTGTGAATAGGCGGCAGTGTGCAGTGACAGGCACAGCACAGCTGCAATTATGATGTTCTTTTTCATAAAAGGATTATTGAATTCTGATAATAACGATAGTAGGGGACTGTACCTTGGGACAGCCCTTTGATCACTTGTTAAAGGCAGAATTCAACGGGAGGGGCCCTCCACGAGACGCAGGAGAACTGTCCTGTAAGAGTGATTTGTGTAAATGAAAGGAACGGACGGGCCGGTGTGCATACGGGCAGAGACTCCGCAGCATGATGAACGTCCATCTGCAGTCCGGCAAGGAACTGGCAGACCGGGCAGTCCATGCAAGCGTCAACGCTGTGGGCTGTGCCGGGCAGGGCGTACTCCGTATAAGTGCGGGCCGACTCGTTCTGCGGCAGCTGGGGATGTACGTGGAACGATGCAAGCAGCAGTGCCTGCATGTAGAATACCAGCATGACGTATGCCGATAGATGTTTCCATCTGTTTTTCATCATCCCGTAGTGCCTAGATGCTTTCAGCGCGCAAAGATAGGGCAAGGAGTATCACATGAAGCCTTTTTTTCGTTAAATTTGCCGAAAACTGAACTATGGAACGTAGCATAGAATATCTGCAGCTGCTGGCCAAGAGCTTCCCCTCCATCGCGGCTGCATCGACCGAAATAATTAACCTTGAGGCTATTCTGAACCTTCCCAAGGGTACCGAGCATTTTGTGACCGATATCCACGGCGAGTACGACGCGTTCGACTATGTGCTGCGTTCGGCATCGGGCGTTATCCAGCAAAAGATCGAGGCTGTGTTCGGCGATGAGCTGAGCGTGGACGATAAGCGCAGCCTGAGCGCCCTGATCAGTTACCCCGAGGCCAAACTGCGCGTCCTCAAGGCCGAAAACGAGAACCTGGACGAGTGGTACAAGGTTACGCTGATGCGCATGATTGCCGTGCTCACACGCGTATCGTCCCGCTACACCCGCTCCAAGGTGCGCAAGGCCCTGCCCAAGGACTACGCCTACATCATCGAGGAGCTCATGCACGAGACCCGCGGCACGTTCGAGGCCAAGCACAACTACCTCAAGGCCATTGTGGACACCATCGTATCCACCGGCCGTGCCAGCCACTTCATAATAGCCATCGCCGATGTCACACGTGACCTGGTGATTGACCAGCTCCACATTATCGGTGACATCTACGACCGCGGTCCCGGCGCACACCGTATCATGGATATGCTGTGCAGCTACCGCGACTTTGACATACAGTGGGGCAACCACGACGTGGTATGGATGGGAGCCGCATCGGGCAGCGCCGCCTGCGTAGCCAACGTGATACGCAACAGCATCAAATATGCCGATATGAGCACGCTTGAGGACGGTTACGGCATAAACCTGCTGCCGCTGGCCACATTCGCCATGGAGACCTACGCCGACGATCCCTGCACGCTGTTTACCCCCGTCAAGACCGACAAGACACCGGTGGACGACGTACCGCAAATACGCCTGCTCTCCCAGATGCACAAGGCCATCGCCATCATACAGTTCAAGATTGAGGCCGATGTCATTGCGCGTCATCCGGAGTTCCATATGGAGCACCGCAACCTGCTGGACAAGATAGATTTCAAAAAGGGTACTGTTATCTGCAACGGTCAGGAGTACGCGCTGCGCGACACCAACTTCCCCACCGTGGACCCATCGGCCCCCTTCAAGCTTACGCCGGCCGAGAAGAACGTGATAGACCGCCTGGTACACAGCTTTACCAACAGCAAGGCCCTGGCTCGTCATATGGAGTGCCTGTTCGCGCATGGATCGCTCTATCTGGTGCATAACAACAACCTGCTTTACCACGGCAGTGTGCCTCTGAACGAGGACGGAACCTTTGCGTCCATGCAGATTCAGGGCGTTGAATACAAGGGCCGAGAGCTCTTTGACACGCTGGAGAAACTGGTGCGTACCGCTTACTTCTCCACCGCCGACGATCCGCTCAAGGAGTACGGCAAGGACCTGTTCTGGTACCTCTGGTGCGGTCCCGTATCGCCTCCCTTCGACAAGAAGAGCATGGCTACGTTCGAGCGTTATTTCATAGCCGATAAAAGCACGCACAATGAGGAAAAGGGCAACTACTACCGCCTTAAGAACCGCCGCGACATCTGCGAGATGATTCTGCGCGAGTTCGGCATTACAGATATGGAGCACGCCCATATTATCAACGGACACATTCCCGTAAAGGCAGCCAGCGGCGAGAGCCCAATCAAGGCCGACGGACGACTGCTTGTTATTGACGGCGGATTCTCAAAGGTTTATCATCAACAGACCGGAATAGCGGGCTACACCCTGATATACAACTCGCACGGCCTGCGCCTGGTGCGCCACCATCCGTTCGAGTCAATCCAAAAGTCAGTAGCCGAGGGTATGGATGTAATCGCTTCCACACAGATAGTGGAATACTCCGACCAGCAGATCCTGGTACGCGACACCGACAAAGGAAAGCGCCTCATGGCCCGCGTAGAGGACCTCAAGGCGCTGCTCCAAGCTTATCGGACCGGCTTGATCCGCAACTGACAGAGGTGACAAAGGGGACGGTTCCGTTTGGCTCGAGCCAAACGGAACCGTCCCCTTTGTCATCTCAAAGAACTCCCTTGGATGAGGGGAGGGTGTAGTTCCAGATGTCGCGGCGGACGGCCTGTTTTAGGGCGCGGGCGAAGGCCTTGAAGATGGCCTCGATCTTGTGGTGCTCGTTGTCGCCCTGGGCCTGGACGTTGAGGTTCATGGCGGCGGCGTCGCTGAGGGACTTGAAGAAGTGCAGGAACATCTCGGTAGGCATTTCGCCAATCTTCTCGCGGCGGAACTCGGCGTTCCATACCAGCCAGCTGCGGCCTCCAAAGTCCAGAACCACCTGAGCCATGCAATCGTCCATGGGCAGGGCATAGCCGTAGCGCTCAATGCCGCGCTTGTCGCCCAGTGCCTTGCGGATACATTCGCCCAGCACGATGCCGGTATCCTCGATTGTGTGGTGCTCGTCTACGTAGAGGTCTCCCTTGACCTTGATGGTCAGGTCCATACCTCCGTGACGGCCTATCTGTTCAAGCATGTGGTCAAAGAATCCAAGTCCGGTGCTGATGTCGCACTTGCCTGTGCCGTCCACGTTGAGCTCGACCAGAATGTCGGTCTCCTTGGTGGCGCGGTGGGCCGATGCGCGACGCTCGCCTGCAAAGACGAACTCGGCAACCTTCCACCAGTCGCGGGTGGCAAGGGCGCATACGGCTTTGAGGTCGGCGGGCAGAGTGTCGGCGCTCTCCTGAAGCAGGATGGCGCGGCAGCCCAGGTTGCGGGCCAGCTCTACGTCGGTGGCGCGGTCGCCAATCACGTAGCTGGCGCTGAGGTCGTACTCATCGGTCATATACTTGCCGAACATGCCTGTGCCGGGCTTGCGTGTGGGGGCGTTGTCCTGGGGAAAGTGACGGTCTATCAGGATGTCGTCAAACTCCACGCCCTCGCCTTTAAGGGTATTCATAATCAGGTTGTGAGTGGGATAGAAATCCTTCTCGGGATACGAGTCGGTACCCAGTCCGTCCTGATTGCTGGCCATCACGAACTCAAAGTCGGTGTGGTCGCGCAGGAACGAAAGGCTCTTGAACACTCCCGGTACAAACTCCAGCTTGTCAAAGCTGTCAAGCTGCTCGTCGGACGGCTCAACTACTATTGTTCCGTCACGGTCAATGAATAATACCCTCTTTTTCATATTACTCTCTTTTTCTCACCGCTTCGCGGTTCGTTATTTTTGGGCTTTAATCACCTTCGGCTTAAAGCCTCGGGATGTATATTTATCTGCGTATCAGAGACAACCTTTTTTTAGTTTTCTGCTGAAAACTCGCTTCGTTTCACTTCGCTCTGCCGTCCCTCCGGGCCGGAAAAAACCACCACTACGTTTTGGTTTTTCTTGGTGCAACTGGAGAACTTCTTCAGTGAGTCAATGAGCGCATTATTTTCTGGTGCTGTACCAATTGTTACGCGCAGGGAGTTGCCGCAAAGGGCAATCTTGCTGCGGTTACGGACAATGATGCCCTGATCCACCAGGTAGTTGTAGGTGGCGGCGGCATCCTTGACGCGTGCCAGGAAGAAATTGGCATCGGAGGGGTAGACCTTGATACAGCAATCCAGCTTGGCGAACTCTTCCATCAAGCGTGTACGCTCCTTGAGGATGGAGTCAACCCAGCCCTGAACGCGGTTGTACTGCATCACCTCCTCCATGGCGCGCTGCTGTGTGAGCAGGTTGATGTTGTAGGGATACTTGACCTTGTTCATGATGCCTATGATCTCGGGCTGCGCAAATGCCATTCCCAGACGGATTCCGGCCATTCCCCACGCCTTGGAGAATGTCTGGAGCACAATCAGGTTGGGACGGCTCTCCAACTGACGCAGATAGGAGGGGACACCTGCAAAGTCAATGTAGGCCTCGTCCACAATCACTATTCCGTCAAAGTTGTCGAGCACCCTGTCAATGACTGTGCGGTCAATGTTATTGGCGCTGGGGTTGTTGGGCGAGCAGAAGAACACCAGCTTGGTGTTGGCGTCAACTGCGGCCATTATCTTGTCGTAGCTGGGCTGGAAGTCGTCGTTCATGAGCACGCGGCGGTACTCCACGCCGTTGATATCGGCGCAAACACCGTACATGCCGTAGGTGGGCTCGATGGCCACGGCGTTGTCAACTCCCGGGGTGCAGAATATGCGGTACATCAGGTCGATGGCCTCGTCGCTGCCATTGCCCAGGAATATGTCCTGCACGGGAACGTCCTTGATGGCTGCGATGCGCACCTTGAGGTCACGCTGCAGCGGGTCCGGATAACGGTTCACCGGATCGTTGTAGGGGTTCTCGTTGGCGTCCAGGAACACCTTGGCGTCCTTGCCCTGGTACTCGTCGCGGGCCGATGTGTACGGGCTCAGGCTCCAGATATTAGGACGGACTAATTGTTTAAGCTCTTTCATATTTATGTGTTAATTTAGAATTGAGAATTTAGAATTGAGAATTAGCCATGCGGGGCGTTATTCCCAATAAAAAACCATCAATTCTCCATTCCCATACAATTCTCCATTCTCCATTCTCAATTCTCAATTTCCGCAATGCGGATGGTTACTGCGTTCTTGTGCGCATCCAGATACTCTCCGGCAGCCATGGTCTCAATAACGGGACCAAGTGAGTTGAGTCCCTCCTGAGTAAGCTGCTGGAAGGTGATCTTGCGCATAAAGCTGTCCAGGTTGACACCGGAGTAAGCCTTGGCATAGCCGCTGGTGGGCAGGGTGTGGTTGGTGCCCGATGCATAGTCGCCCGCACTCTCGGGTGACCAGGGGCCGATGAACACTGAACCTGCGTTTACAACGCGCTCTGCAAGTTCCGATGCATTCTGAGTCTGGATGATCAGATGCTCGGGAGCATACTCGTTGGTCATCTCGATTATCTCATCGTCGTTGCTGAGCAGTATCATGCGGCTGTTCTGCAGTGAAGCCTGGGCAATCTCGTTGCGGGGCAGCAGGGGTACCTGACGGTCAACCTCGGCCTGAACCTTATCAATGAGTTCTGCCGATGTGGTGAGCAGGATTACCTGGCTGTCGCGTCCGTGCTCGGCCTGTGAAAGCAGGTCGGCAGCCACGAATGCGGGGTTGGCTTGGGCATCGGCTATGACCTCGACCTCCGACGGGCCTGCGGGCATATCGATTGCCACATCCTTAAGTGATACTATCTGCTTGGCGGCGGTAACGTAGGGGTTGCCGGGGCCGAATATCTTGGATACCTTGGGTATGCTCTCTGTGCCGTATGCCATGGCGGCGACGGCCTGTGAACCGCCCAGTTTGAAGAAGCGGTTTACGCCTGCCACCTGCGCGGCGTAGAGTATGGCGGGGTTGACCTTACCGTCACGTCCCGGAGGTGTGCACAGAACAATCTCTGAGCAGCCTGCGGTGCGGGCGGGAATGGCCAGCATCAGTACGGTGGAGAACAGGGGTGCCGTGCCGCCGGGGATGTAGAGGCCAACCTTTGTGATGGGCACTGCCTTCTGCCAGCAGATTACACCGGGAGAGGTCTCAACCTTGCTCAGCTGCGGCAGTTGGGACTCATGGAACTTGCGGATGTTCACGGCGGCGCGGTCTATGGCGCTGCGAAGCTCGGCAGGTACCAGTGCGGCAGCCTCATCAAGCTCGGCCTGGCTTACTGCAAGTGAATCCAGCTGGACCTTGTCGAACTGAAACTCCAACTCGCGCAATGCGGCATCGCCTCCGTTGCGAACTTTGTCAAGCACGCTCTGAACGCGATCGTAGAGTCCCTCCACGCTCAGCGCGGGACGACTCAACAGTTGCTTCCAATCAGACTTGGACGGATATTTTACTACTTTCATTTCAATTTTCAATTTTCAATTCTCAATTCTTAGAGAATCATCTTCTCAATGGGGAGGACAAGGATGCCCTCGGCACCGGCAGCCTTAAGCTTGCCGATAATCTCCCAGAAACGCTTCTCGTCAAGTACGGTGTGAACCGAGCTCCAACCCTTGGTTGCCAGAGGCATGACGGTGGGGCTCTTGATTCCCGGCAGCTCGGCGATTACCTCGTTGAGGCATGTGTCAGGCACGTTCATCATGATGTACTTCTTACCCTGGGCAGCCTTGACGGCGTCAAAGCGGAACAGAAGCTCCTCGAGGATGGCTTTCTTCTCGGCATCCATGTTGGGGTTGCCGATGAGCAGGGCCTCGGACTGCATAACAACCTCGACCTCGCGCAGGTTGTTGCTTACCAGGGTTGAGCCTGAACTTACGATATCAAAGATGGCATCGGCCAGACCAATGCCCGGTGCAATCTCAACGGAACCGGTAATGACATGGGTCTCGGCCTTGATACCGTTCTTGTCAAAGAATGACTTGAGGATACCGGGGTAGGAGGTGGCAACCTTCTTGCCGTTGAACCACTCAAGACCCTTGTAGTCGATGGCCTTGGGGATGGCAAGTGACAGACGGCAGCGGCTGAATCCCAGACGCTTGATGACATCGGCCTTCTCGGCACGCTCCACGAACTCGTTCTCGCCTACGATACCTACATCGGCCACACCGCCGGCAACCGACTGGGGTATGTCATCGTCACGCAGGAACAGTACCTCGACCGGGAAGTTGCCGGCCTGCACCAGAAGTGTTCTCTTGGATACCCCCAGGCTGATTCCTGATTCCTGGAGCAGTTCCATTGTCTCGTCGTATAAACGACCTTTTGATTGTACAGCTATTCTAAGCATATCGTTAAGTTTTAATATTTTCAGTCAACAAAAAAAGGCTCACCGTGCATCGGCAAGCCTTTGTATAAAAATACATCACTCACAGCCTACCGATCAGGATCTGCAGGTATGATGATGGTGATGTGACAAAATTCTCTTCATTTCGGGTGCAAAAATAGTCGCTTTATTTTGCATATGCAAACAATTGGACCCTTTATTTGGAGAGATCGTCAAACAGACGGTCAAGTGCGGCGTCGGCATTGCCCCCGGCCTCGTCGAGCAGAGTGACGAACTTGGAGCCGATGATTGCGCCGGCTGCGTTGTCCTGGGCGGCCTTGAGGGTCTGGGCGTTGCTGATTCCGAAACCTATCATGCGGGGGTTGCGCAGGTTCATGGCGTCGATGCGGCGGAAGTACTCCTGCTTGACGTCGTCAAAGCTCTTCTGGGCACCGGTGATGGCGGCGCTGCTTACCATATATATAAAGCCGTCGGTGTTGCTGTCGATAAAGCGGATGCGCTCGTCGGATGTCTCGGGGGTGATGAGCATGATCACGCGCAGGTCATACCTGTCGGCAATGGGCTTGACGCTCTCCAGATAGTCGTTGAAGGGCAGGTCGGGGATGATCATGCCGCTTACACCGCTCTCTACACATGACTTGCAGAACTCCTCGATGCCGTAGTGGAGGATGGGGTTGAGGTATCCCATAAGGATAAGGGGAATCTGAACCTGGTCCTTGATCTGCTTGAGCTGGTCAAAGAGCTTGCGCAGCGACATGCCGTTGTGCAGGGCCTTGGTGGCTGCGGTCTGGATTACGGGACCGTCGGCCAGCGGGTCGCTGAAAGGTATGCCCACCTCAATGAAGTCGATGCCGCGGTTCTGCATGGCCATGATTACGCTTGCGGTGCTCTCCAGTGTGGGCGCGCCGGCGCAGAAGTAGAGGCTCAGCAGCTTGCGGTCGCCCCTGTTGGCAAATACGTTGTTTATCTTGTTCATGATCTTTAAATTGAAAGTTGTGATAAGAATGATTTAAGGCTGTCTGCATCCTTGAGTGCGGGCGCTTTCTCAAACCTGCTGTTAAGGTCTATGCCCGCCATCATGGGATGGTTGAATGCGTTGATGCGCTCTGCGTCGTCGGGGCCGATGCCACCGCTCAGTATGAACGGCAGGGTGCCGTTGTAAGAGTTGAGCACGTTCCAGTCAAACTGCACGCCGTTGCCTCCAGCCAGCTGCGCCTTGGTATCGAACAGCAGGTAATCGGCCATACCAAAGTAGGGACGTGCCTGCTCCAGATCCTTGGCCGATGCAATGCTCAGCGCCTTGACTACGGTTATGCCGGGGCAGAGTGCACGGATGCGTCCTATGTAACGGGCATCCTCGGTACCGTGCAGCTGCACTATGTTCAGACCGAATTCACGGACGCGGCTGCTCACCACTTCAGGGTCTTCATTTACGAACACACCCACGCGCTTGGCCTTTGAGGGCAGATAAGAGGGCAGTGTCTCCACATTACGTGACGATTTGGGATAGAAAATGAATCCCATCCAGTCCACTCCCAGCTGCTCCACCTGGCGGATGTTATCCGCATCGCGCATTCCACAGACCTTTACAATCATGACTTGAGGCTTTTGATGAAACCGGCCAGAGCCTGTCCGGGATCAGATGTTTTCATAAAGCTTTCACCTATCAGGAAACCGCGGAATCCGGCTTGGCGCAGTGCTGCGATGGTCTGAGGACTGGATATTCCGCTCTCGCTCACCTTGACGGCATCGGCCGGCAGTTTGGAGGCCAGACGGAAGGAGTTCTCCACATCGGTCACGAACGAACCCAGGTTGCGGTTGTTGATGCCGCACATATCGGGCTCCAGGGCGGCGTACTCAAGCTCCTGCTCGGAGTGCATCTCGAGCAGCACCTCCAGACCCAGCGAGTGGGCGTGGTCAATGAGCTCGCGGCATCTCTGCTTGGTGAGGCAGGCTGCTATAAGCAGTACGGCCGATGCACCGCACAGTGCGGCCTGGTAGAGCTGCATCTCGTCAATCACAAAGTTCTTGTACAGGATGGGCAGGGTGACTCCGCTCTTGCGGGCGGCGCGTATGAACTCATCGTCTCCGCCAAAGTAGTCACGGTCGGTGAGTATGCTCAGGGCCGCAGCTCCGTTCTGCTGATAGGAGAGCGGGATGACATGGGGGCTGCCATCCTCCTTGATCCAGCCCTTGGAGGGTGACTTGCGCTTGAACTCGGCTATGATGCCGGTGTCGGAGTCCAGCAGAGCCTGCCTCATAGAGGGCTTGACAGCCTTTAGTAAGGCATTCTCGCGCTGTTTGTTTTCAACTATCTCCTGCAGGATATCCTTCATGACCTGTTATGAGTTCAGTTCCACAAACTTCCTGAAGGTACGCAGGGCGGAGCCTGAGTCTATGCTCTCGCGGGCAATCTCTATGCACTCCTCAATGCTCTTCTGACCCTTTTCAAGCACCTGGATGCCGAATGCGGCATTGGCCAGGACTATGTTCTTCTGTGCGGGCAGTGCACGGTTCTCCAGAACGGCATCGAATATCTCGGCTGCCTCCTCCTCGGTTGCGCCGCCTACCAGTTCCTCAGGCTTGGCAATGCTGAATCCCAGGTCGGCAGGGCTGAACACACGCTCGTAATGGGCTGTGGTAACCTTGAAGTCGCCGGTAAGTGAAATCTCGTCGTAACCGTCAATGGAGTTGACAATTCCGTAGTCTATACCCAGTTTCTGATAAACCTGATGGTACAGGCGCATCTGGTCCAGGTTGGCTACACCCAGAAGCTGGCACTTGGGCTGGCTGGGGTTGACGATGGGGCCCAGAAGGTTGAAGATGGTGGGGAACTGCAGGGCTTTGCGGATGGGACCTACGAACTTCATGGCGCTGGCAAACAGCTGTGCGTGCAGATAAACTATGCCGGCCTCGTCCAGACTGCGGTTCAGACGGTCTATATCACTGGTGAACTTGATGCCGTGATGCTGAATCACATTACTTGCACCGCTCACCGATGTCGCTGCATAGTTGCCGTGCTTGGCCACCTTGTAACCGGCACCGGCTATTACAAAGCACGATGTTGTGGATATGTTGAATGTGTTCTTGCGGTCACCGCCGGTACCCACCACGTCGATGTAACGGTCGGCGTTGAGGATGGCGGGAACGCCTGTCTCCAGAATACCGTCACGGAATCCCAGCAGCTCGTCGACTGTAACGCCGCGCATCTGGAGGGCGGTGAGCAGGGCAGTGATCTGCTCGGTGGGGTATTCACTCTGTGTTATTCCAATCAGAATTGTCTTCATCTCCTCACGTGTCAGGTACTCATGGTTGAGGAGCTTTTGCAGAATCTCTTTCATAAGGTTTATAGCTTTAAAAAGTTTTCGATGATTGTACGGCCCTGGGGGGTAAGGACGCTCTCAGGGTGGAACTGGATGCCGTGGATGGGATAGTCGCGGTGACGCATGGCCATGATCTGGCCCTCGTCGCTCAGGGCGGTCACCTCAAGGCAGGAGGGGAGTCCCTGGTTGGATACCACCCATGAGTGGTATCGGCCTACGGTAATCTCACTGGGCAGTCCTTTGAAAATGGGGTCCGATGCGGCAATGCGGCAGGGGGTGGCCACTCCGTGGAACACGTCGTCCAGGTTGGTCAGCTGGGCTCCGAATGCCTCGCCGATGGCCTGATGACCCAGACAGACACCCAGCATGGGCTTGCGTGATGCGTAGGTGAGTATCACATCCAGCAGCAGACCTGCCTCGGAGGGGATGCCGGGACCGGGGCTCAGTATTATCTTGTCGAACTCAGCCAGCTGGGGCAGCTCGAAACGGTCGTTGCGCAGTACGGTGACATCGGCACCGAGTTCCTTGACCAGATGACTCAGGTTGTATGTGAACGAGTCGTAGTTATCTATGATTACTGTCTTCATCTTTCTTACATGTTTTGGGCCATGAATATGGCACGGCGCAGTGCACCGAGCTTGTTGTTAACCTCCTGGAGCTCATACTCAGGATCACTCTTGGCAACGATACCGCCGCCGGCCTGGAACCACAGCTCGCCGCCGCGTGCCACGAAGGTGCGGATGGTGATGGCCTGGTTGAGCGATCCGTCAAGTCCGATGATGCCGATGCAGCCGCCGTATGCACCGCGGTTGTGGGGCTCGTACTCTGATATGAGCTGCATGGCACGTACCTTGGGAGCGCCGCTCAGGGTTCCGGCAGGGAAGGTGTCGATGAATGCGCGTACGGGATCGGCTCCGTTGTCCAGCTGGCCCGATACCCTTGATACCAGATGAATCACGTGTGAGTAGTACTGCAACTCCTTGTAGAAGTCAACCTTGACTCCGTGGCAGTTGCGGCTCAGGTCGTTGCGGGCCAGATCCACAAGCATCACGTGCTCGGCGTTCTCCTTGGGGTCGTTGCGCAGGAACTCGGCACCCTTGCGGTCGGCATCGGCGTCGCCTGTGCGGCGTGTGGTGCCGGCAATGGGGTCGATGTATGCACGGCCGTTCTCGATGCGGCAGTGGGTCTCGGGTGATGATCCGAATATGCGGAAGCCGCCAAAGTCAAAGTAGAACAGGTAGGGGCTCGGGTTGATGCTGCGCAGGGCGCGGTAGAGCTTGAAGTCGTCGCCCTCATAACGCTGAACGAAACGGCGTGAAAGAACTATCTGGAATACGTCGCCGCGCTTGCAGTGCTGTATGCCGCGGCGTATGTTATCCTTGTGCTCGTCGTCGGTCAGTGTGGATGTGGTCTCGCCCACGGGTTTGAAGCCGTATGCGGGGATATTGGCCTTGTTCATGGCCAGCGATACGGCGTTCAGGTCGCTCTCGTCGCCCACGGTAACCATGGTAAGACGGTTGTTGTGATGGTCAAAGGCAATGACCACCTTGTACATTATGTAGAGCATATCGGGGGCGTCGTTCCTGGCCTGGGTCTCGTCCTTGACGGCAATGTTCTCAAAGTAACGTACTGCGTTGAACGATGTGTAGCCGAACAGTCCCATCACCTGGGCGTTGTCGCCCTCCACATGGATGCGGTCTATCAGGGTGTGAATGGCATCGGCCACATCAAAACCGGGCTCTATGTCATGCTTGACGGTGCTTCCGTCGGGGAAACTGATGGTTGCAACACCGTGACCTACGGCTACCGATGCCAGCGGGTTGATGCCGATGAACGAGCGTGAGTTGCTCTGCTCGTGGTAGTCGGAACTCTCCATGAGGGCACTCTGCGGATAGAGGTCGCGAAGGCGCATGTATACTCCGACGGGAGTGTAGAGGTCGGCCAGTATTGTACGGCTTACGGTGGTATATTTAAAAGTTTCCATATTCTCCTGCCATTTGCTTGTTGTTGAGATAAGTTTCCACATCCTTGTCGCCGCGGCCGCTCACGGTAAGAACCACCACATCGTCGGGGCGGAACTTGAGCTTGGAAAGTGCGGCTATGGCGTGGGCCGATTCGATTGCGGGAATGATACCCTCCATGCGGGTCAGCTCATAGCCGGCGCGGATGGCCTCGTTATCGTTGATGCTTAGCACCTGGGTGCGTCCCTTCCTGGCCATGTTGCAGTGCATGGGACCTACGCCGGGGTAGTCCAGACCGGCGCTGATGGTAAAGGCCTCCTGAATCTGACCGTCGTTGTCCTGCATCACCAGTATCTTGGCTCCGTGCAGGATGCCTGTGGTGCCGCGGTGGAAGGTGGCTGCGGTGTGATCGGTCTCATAACCCTGGCCTCCGGCCTCGGCCAGTACTATGCGTACGCGCTCGTCGTCAACGTAGTGGTATATGGTGCCGGCAGCGTTGCTTCCGCCGCCTATGCATGCTATCAGGTAATCGGGATAGTCACGTCCTGTCTTTTCCTGGAGCTGTGCCTTGATCTCCTCGGAGATGATGCTCTGCATACGTGCTACCAGGTCGGGATAGGGGTGCGGGCCCATGGTTGAACCTACTATGTAGAAGGTGTCCGATGGGTGGCAGCACCAGTCTCGGATGGCAGCCGAGCAGGCATCGGACAGGGTCATATTGCCTGTGCGGACGGGATGGACTGTGGCGCCCAGCATCTTCATGCGCTCCACGTTGGTGTGCTGGCGCTCAACATCGGTGGCTCCCATGAATATCTCGCACTGCATGTCCATCAGGGCGCATACTGTGGCAGTGGCTACGCCGTGCTGTCCGGCTCCTGTCTCGGCAATGATGCGTGTCTTTCCCATGCGCTTGGCCAGCAGAATCTGGCCTACGGTGTTGTTGATCTTGTGTGCTCCGGTATGGTTCAGGTCCTCACGCTTCAGGTAAAGCTGGCAGTCATATTTCCGGCTCATGCGTTTTGCATAGTAAAGAGGTGAGGGACGGCCTACATAATCCTTGAGCAACTGTAGGTACTCCTTGCGGAATGATTCCGATTCGATGATGGGCAGGTAACTCTCCTGCAGGTTCTTTACGGTCGAGTAGAGTATCTCGGGGATATAGGCACCTCCGAATTCTCCGTAGTAACCGTTCTTGTCAACATGATAACTGTTAGGCATGATATGTGTTGGTTTTGTTGTTCCGTTAAACTGTCAAATAAAAGAGGCCCGTCGCAAGAACGACAGGCCTCTTTGTTATTTCTATGCTTTCTTATGGGGTGCACAGCTGTCTTCTCACGATTTTTTGAATCCCGAGTTGCGCCACCACCAAAAGTTAGCTGTCATAATCATATCTGAAAGTCTACTGTTTGTATGTTTTCGGGTGCAAAGTTAATGGTTCACTTTCATTCTGCAAATAAATCGGCACTTTTTTTGCTCTTTTAGTCAAAAATGTAAATAGGTGAAAATGAACGGTTTGGCATAGTATGTTTGGAGGATTGATAAAAATGCGGTAACTTTGCAGGCGGAAACAACAATTCAAGTCGCCTTGTCCGCGACGTTTGCAATGGAGGAAGTGAAATACAACGGGCCTGAAATGAATGCCAGGAAGTTGATAATCCTGATCGTTACAGCAGCTCTGATATTGATCCTGTTCCTTACCAGAACCCGTCCAGGCAGTGACGCGTCGGTAGAGGAAACGGTGGCTCCGCAACCGGAACAGTTCCTCTACATTTCACCTTATGACTCTTTGTTCCGTCTGTATGCCGACAGCGTCTGTGACTGGAAGATGCTGGCAGCCATTGCGTATGTGGAATCCAAGTTCGATACCACAGCCAGATCGGGCAGGGGAGCTCAGGGACTCATGCAGATCATGCCGGCTACATACCGTCATACACTGGCCAGGATGGGTGCGCCCGATACCATGGCCCAGAGCGTGGAGATTGACATCAAGGTGGCTGTCCGTTATCTGGACGAGCTGAGCGGACTATTCGGCTTTATAAATGAGAAAGAGAGAATGAACTATATACTGGGCAGTTACAACGGCGGTTCAAACCATATCTTTGATGCCATGCGCCTGGCCCGCAAGAATGGCATAAACAGGTATAACTGGAACAGTCTGACCCCGGTATTGGTTTCACTCAAGGACTCGGCGGTATATAATGACAGCGTATGCATGTACGGATCGTTTGACGCCACCGAGACACTTAACTATGTAAGACAGGTAAATCGAAAATACAATGAATACAGCAGCCGTGAACTGATGTTCAGGGCTTTGGAAAAAATAGCTGACAACAACAAGTAATGAGATATATCATAACGATTGACCAGCGTACTTCATCATCAAAGGCGCTGTTGTTTGACGACAAACTTAATCTTATCGACTGCAGGATAATCCCTCACAAGGTTAACCATCCCAGGGAAGACTGGGTGGAGGCCGATGCCGAGGAGATTTACGCAAATACAGTTGCTGCCGTAAAGCAGCTTAACCTTCCCCGTGAAAACGACGCCACTTACTCCATATCAATGGTTAACCAGCGCGAGACTGTCGTGCTGTGGGACAAGAAGACAGGCAAGCCCGTCTATCCCGCTGTCATGTGGCAGTGCCGCCGAGGTGCCTCCTTCTGTCAGGAACTGATTGACAAGGGTTACGAGGCTACCATCAAGGAGCGTACAGGTCTTATCCCTGATACATACTTCTCAGGTAGTGGAGTAAAATGGATCCTGGACAACATACAGAGCGTAAGGGAGCGCGCCGACAGGGGTGACATCCTGATGGGTACCATCGATACATGGCTCATCTGGAAACTAACCGGCGGAAAGAGCCACGTTACGGATTACTCCAACGCTTCACGAACCCTGCTCTTCAACATCAATACCCTGGAGTGGGATCCCGATATCCTGCGCGTATTCACCATACCGGCACAGATGCTGCCCGAGACCAAGCCTTCGGACAGCGTGTTCGGCGAGACCGACGTGGAGGGATTCCTGCCTGCACCGGTACAGATTGCAGGCGTGCTGGGCAACTCCCACGGAGCCCTGGTAGGCCAGCTCTGCTTTGAGCCGGGTGAGGGCAAGACCACTTACGGCACGGGCTCATCGGTCATGTTCAATGTGGGCGAGAAACCTGTTCCGGCACCCAACGGCATGGTTTGCTCCATAGGCTACTCCATGTTTGACCGCAACTACTACGTGGTCGAGGGACATGTGCACTCATCGGGCGCAGTCCTGGACTGGATTACTGACAATATGGGACTGGTAAGCTCCGTGGAGCAGACTCAGACTCTGGCACAGAGCGTTCCCAACAACTGCGGTGTCTATTTTGTACCTGCGTTCAACGGACTGGGCTCACCCTGGTGGGTGCCCGAAGCCAAAGCCATGATAACGGGTCTTACCATGCAGGCTACCAAGGCTCATGTGGTAAGGGCTGCTCTGGAGTCCATCGCCTATCAGGTGGCCGATGTGGTTGAACTGGCCATGCGTGACCTGACAACACCTCTGCGTGAACTCAGCATTGACGGCGAGTCGGCCAAGAATGATTTCCTGATGCAGTTCCAGGCCGATATTCTGGGCTTCCCGGTCAAGCGACTGGGTCTTGAGGAGGCATCGGGTCTGGGATCGGCCATACTTAACTGCTGTGCATGCGGTGTGTTTACATCGGTCCAGGAGATCAAGGAACTGCGCAAGATCAGTGAGATTTGCATGCCGGAGATGAAGCCGGATGAGCGCATAAAGAACCGCCAGGGCTGGCTGCAGGCCGTTCACGCGGTGATGCTCAGCGCAAAGCGGTAACAAAAGATGACAAAGGGGACGGTTCCGTTTGGCTCGAGCCAAACGGAACCGTCCCCTTTGTCATCTCTTGTCACCTCTCGGTTACTTCATCATCGCGCGAGCCATTTCACGCTTATCCTCATTTTCCTTTATTGACTGGCGCTTGTCATACTCGTGCTTACCCTTGGCAAGAGCGATAACCAGTTTTGCCAGTCCCTTGTCGCCGATGAACAGGCGGGTGGGGACTATGGTGAAGCCGGGGTTCTTGCTGTCGGCGGCCAGTTTGCGGAGCTCCTTTTTGGTGAGCAGAAGTTTGCGGTCGCGCTTGGCTTCGTGGTTGTTGTACGAGCCAAAGGCGTACTGGGCTATATGCATGCCCTTTACCCACAACTCCCCGTTTATGAACGTGCAGTAGCTGTCGGCTAGGCTGGCTTTTGAGTCACGGATGGATTTGATCTCCGTTCCGGTGAGCACAATGCCGGCTGTCCATGTTTCGAGCAGCTCGTAATCGAAGGATGCCCTCTTGTTCTTTATGTTGACGCTTTTTGAAGCGGTGCGTTTTGCCATTTAATTATCAGAAATTGAACGGTACCGATGTGGACGCAGATACTTTAGGATAGTAGTAAATGTCCATTATGGTATCCTTCAGGGTCTTGGAATTCCTTAAAAGCGTAGGAACGCGAATGGAATCCGGCATGAATACGTGAACCATTATGGAGTCCCTTCCGCTTAGCAGGCTGAGAAGACTGTCTCGTCTGTGGTTCTCAATAGTATCGGAGGTGTTCCTCATCGTTGCCATGTCAAAGCAGAACAGTGACTGATAGGGTGTGGAACCTGATGAGGGGTTGTAGCAGTCCGATATATCGGAATAAAGCTTCATCTCCAGGGTATCTCTCTTGACACCTGTGGGATAGAGGAAGAAATCAATCTTGGCATCGGGGGCCGACAGATACAGGAACGGGGTTATGTTGAGAATATGTCCGTTCGACCAGATGGTGGGGTACTGCTGGCCTCCCAGTGAATATCTGCGGTACGGATCCAGCATGTAGTACAGGTTCATTGTATCGTGCGGGCATGTCTCGGCTATCTTCTGGACAGGAACTTTGTACAGCTCATCGAGATTGGTCTGGTTGATGTCTATGGATCCGGTGGCCGATAAAGTCATCTTGGCAATCACGCGGTCTCCGTCCTCAACCTCGAAACGCCTTGCATCGTCGTCGTTGCTGAAGTTCTTTAATTTGAAGGCTTCGCCGGTATAGTCAATCAGGAGGCTGGCCTTTCCCTCATCGACCTGAACGGTAGCTATACGGTAAAATGTGGCAGTGTATGTATCGGGCTCCAAAGGATCACATGATGTGATCAGGGCAGATGCTGCTAACAGGGCAAACAGTGTACGGATAATGTTTCTTTTCATAGCTCTTGTTTTTTTGTGTGGCAAAGATAATAAATTGGTCTGAATTTAGTAATTTCGCGGCTGATTAAGGATTCATCATAAAAAAACCATATTCCATTTATGATTTACTCAAAAGAAGTTGAAAACATGTGCGTAGTCCAGAAAGGACCCAAGCACGGTCCCGCTCCCATTCCGGAAGAGGGTAAGTGGATCAAGGCCAAGGAGATCAAGGATATCTCAGGCTATACCCACGGTATTGGTTGGTGCGCTCCTCAGCAGGGTGCATGCAAACTGTCTCTGAACATCAAGAACGGTATCATCGAGGAGGCTCTTGTTGAGACTATCGGTTGCTCAGGTATGACTCACTCAGCCGCTATGGCTGCTGAGATCCTTCAGGGTAAGACTCTTCTGGAGGCTCTGAACACAGACCTGGTTTGCGATGCCATCAACACCGCTATGCGTGAGCTGTTCCTGCAGATTGTATACGGCCGTTCACAGAGCGCCTTCTCAGAGGGTGGTCTGATTGTAGGCGCCGGTCTGGAGGACCTTGGTAAGGGTCTGCGCAGCCAGGTTGGTACCATGTACGGCACCAAGGCCAAGGGCGTTCGCTACCTTGAGATGGCCGAGGGTTATGTAAACCGTATCGCTCTTGACAAGGACGATCAGGTTTGCGGTTATGAGTTCATCAACTTTGGTAAGCTCATGGATGAGATTAAGAAGGGTACCGATGCAAATGAGGCTCTCAAGAAGGTTACTTCAACCTACGGACGCTTCACCAAGGAGGCCGGTGCAGTTAAGTTTATTGACCCCCGTAAAGAATAAGGAGATACAACTATGATTAGAGAAGTTAAGTTCGAATCACAGGATCGCCGCATGAAGCAGATCCTCGCTGCTCTTAACGAGCATGGAATCTCCTCAATCGAAGAGGCTAACAAGATTTGTGACAGCTACGGCATCGATCCTTACAAGGCTTGTGAGGAGACTCAGCCTATCTGCTTTGAGAACGCCAAGTGGGCTTACGTTGTAGGTTGCGCCATTGCTCTCAAGGAGGGTGAGAAGACTGGTGACAAGAGCGCTGTCAAGGCTGCCGAGAACATCGGTATCGGTCTGCAGAGCTTCTGCATCCCCGGTTCTGTTGCTGATGACCGTAAGGTAGGTCTCGGCCACGGTAACCTGGCTGCCCGTCTGCTCTCTGAGAAGACACAGTGCTTTGCATTCCTGGCCGGTCACGAGAGTTTCGCTGCCGCCGAGGGTGCCATCAAGATTGCCGCTAAGGCCGATAAGGTTCGCAAGCAGCCCCTGCGCGTTATCCTGAACGGTCTGGGCAAGGATGCCGCACAGATCATCAGCCGTATCAACGGTTTCACATATGTTCAGACTAAGTTTGACTACTATACCGGTAAGCTCAAGGTCGTTAAGACCATTCCTTACAGCGACGGTCCCCGTGCTAAGGTTAAGTGCTATGGCGCCGACGACGTTCGTGAGGGCGTAGCCATCATGTGGAAGGAGGGTGTTGACGTATCTATCACAGGTAACTCAACCAACCCCACACGTTTCCAGCACCCCGTAGCAGGTACTTACAAGAAGGAACGTGTTCTGGCCGGTAAGCCTTACTTCTCAGTAGCATCAGGTGGTGGTACAGGCCGTACCCTGCATCCCGATAACATGGCCGCAGGTCCCGCTTCATACGGTATGACCGACACCATGGGTCGTATGCACTCAGATGCTCAGTTTGCAGGTTCTTCATCAGTTCCCGCACACGTTGAGATGATGGGCTTCCTTGGCATCGGTAACAACCCGATGGTAGGTTGCTCAGTAGCTTGCGCCGTTGACGTAGCTCAGGCTCTTGCTGCAAAGAAGTGACACGACAGAGGTGACAAAGGGGACGGTTCCGTTTGGCACGCCTCTTAAGATAGAAATCCCATCTGTAGCATTCTGTTGCTCAGATGGGATTCTTTTTGTGCATGCCAAACGGAACCGTCCCCTTTGTCACCTTTGTCGCATTTTTGAACAATGAGGACATTATTTAAACAGATAAGATATTGGATTGGATTTTAAATCCTTTACATTTGCAGAACGTAAGTCAGGTTATTAACGCTTAGAATCAAATTATTACCAATTAAATATATGAAGAGATTATTATCTATCGTGATGATACTGGCAGCTGCCGTATCAGTATCAGCTCAGAGCAAGTTGCAGTCTAAGCTGACAGTGAATGACAAGAAGATTGACCAGATTATCAAGCAGATGACCCTGGAGGAGAAGGTGGAGATGCTTCACAGCAAGACCATCATGTCATCAGAGGGTGTTCCAAGACTTGGTATTCAGGATATTAAGTATGCCGATGGTCCCTTTGGCATCCGTGAGGAGCTGGGCGACGGTTTCCGTCCGCTGGGTTGGACCAATGACTCCGCTACATATTTCCCCACCGGTTCGGCTCTGGCAGCCACATGGTCGCCGGAACTGGCCTATGACTACGGTCACGGAATGGGTGTTGAGGGCAGACTTCGCGGCAAGGATGTGATCCTGGGCCCCGCCATCAACATTCAGCGTCTGCCTGTGGGCGGCCGTACCTATGAGTATCTGTCCGAGGATCCCATGCTTGCAGCCGCTCTTGCAGTAGGTTACACCAAGGGCTCTCAGGATGCCGGTACCGCTGTCTGCATCAAGCACTTTGCACTGAACAACCAGGAGACCAACCGCGGTAGCGTGAATGTCGTTGCCGATGAGCGTACCATCCGTGAGCTCTACCTGAAGCCTTTTGAGGCTGCAGTAAAGGAGGGCGGCGCCATGGTTGTGATGCCCGCATATAATAAGGTGAACGGTGACTATTGCTCTGAGAACGAGCACCTGCTCAACGAGATTCTGCGTAAGGAGTGGGGATTCAAGGGCTTTACCGTATCGGACTGGGGCGGTACACACTCAACTATGGGTGCCGCACTGCACGGACTGAATGTCCAGATGACAGGAAGCAACTATCTGGGTCAGCCGCTGATTGACTCTGTAAGAGCCGGTAAGGTGCCTGAGAGTGTGGTCGATGCCAAGGTTCGCGAGCTGCTGCGTGTACGTTTTGCCATTGAGGCCATTCCCGATAATGTGGCAAACCAGGGTAAGACCAGTCTGCCTGAGCAGCAGAAGATTGCCTACGAGGTCGCAAAGAAAGCCGTGGTACTGCTCAAGAACGAGGGCGGACTGCTGCCTATAAAGAAGGATGTTAAGAAGATTGCCGTTATAGGTCATAACGCCGTTGCCATCACTGCAAACGGTGGTGTAGGTGCCGGTGTAAAGGCTCCTTATGAGATTACCCCGCTCATGGGTATTCAGAACCATGCCGGAAACGGTGTTCAGGTTACCTTTAACGAGGGTTATGCTCTGCCGCAGGCTGGTGGCTGGGGCAGACCTGCCGCTACTCCGTCTATCAACACCGATCTGCTGATTGAGGCTATCAAGGCCGCAAAGGAGGCAGACCTTGTAATATTTGTAGGCGGTACCAGCAAGAGCATCGAGTCTGAGGGCAGCGACCGTTCAGACATCAAGTTGACACTTGGTCAGGAGGAACTTATAGCAGCAATTTCTGCTGTCAACCCCAACATAGTAAGCGTGATCATAAGCGGCGGTCCCTGTGACCTGCAGAAACTGGAGAAGTACAGCCCCGCTATCATTCAGGGATGGTGGAACGGTCTGGAGGGCGGAAACGCCCTGGCCGATGTTCTGTTCGGAAAGATCGCTCCTTCCGGCAAGCTGCCGTTCACATTCCCCATCAAGCTGGAGGATTCACCTGCGTATGCTATGGGCAACTTCCCGCAGAGAGCATCGGCCGAGGGTGACCTGTTTACCAACATGTACCGTCAGGATCTTGGCGGAAACGCAAATGCACGCCGTTCAAATGCTGTTCCCGATGCACTCTACACCGAGAAACTGCTGGTGGGCTATCGCTGGTTTGACACTAAGGAGAAACCTGTGATGTACGCATTCGGTCACGGTCTGTCATATGTTGACTTCGGTTACTCAGATATCAAGACCAACAAGAGCAAGTATGGTGCCAAGGATGTAATCAAGGTTACATTCAAGCTCCAGAACCAGGGCGATATGGAGGCCGATGAGGTTGCTCAGCTCTATGTTCACTACAAGGATTCAAAGGTGGAGCGTCCCTACAAGGAGCTCAAGGCATTCAAGCGCGTAACTCTGAATGCCGGCGAGACCAAGACCGTGACACTGGAGATTCCTGTTCAGGAACTGCGTTACTGGGACGAGTCCAAGACTACCGACGGCTGGACACTGGAGAAGGGTGAGATTGAGCTCATGCTGGGCGGTGCATCGGATGATATCCGCCTCAAGACCACCGTCACAATCTGATAAGTGATTCTTTATTAATAAAACACTTCCGGCTTCCGTAATGCTGACTGATTCAGTGTTACGGAAGCTTTTTTATGCCTTAGGCAAGTGTGAGGATAAGTTGTGTGGCGGTACGTGATGAGACGCGGTGGCGGTTGCTGCTGCGAATGCCCAACACCCAGATGATGTCATTGCCCATAGTTGCAACAAGCTGGTTTTCACGGCAGGCGGGACTTACCTTGCAATCGGTCAGCAAGTCGCTGACCAGTTTGCTGCCTTTCATGCCGAAAGGAACGAACCGGTCGCCTTCATGCCAGCGGCGGATGGTGACGGTGCTATCAGTCAGTTGTGCAGCATCAAAAGTGGCTATAGAGGGGTCATGTGAAATGGGGGTGCCGGCAGGTGCACTGCTTACCCTGAGGCGGCGACCGTCGGGCAGGGTGACTGCCGTTCCGGGGGTAAGGCTCACGGTCATATAGGTTGAGTCAACCTCCGATACCGGTGATATGGTAAAATTGTCACGGTCCTTGATAATCTGATGCGTGGCCGACAGGAACCTGGTTCCGGGCTGAGAATCAACTGAAGCCCATACATCATTTATCTGTGCGCTGTTGAATCCCAACGGTGAGAGCAACTCAAACAGGAACGCCTGCGGGGAGGGGAGCCTTTTGAGCTCCGGAATGCTGATGGTACTACCGTTCAGAACCTGTGCACGTGCCTTGTCAAGAGCATCATTGTAGACGGTATATGCCTGCTGCAGATGCTGCGCCGTAGTGCTTATGGCGTTGTCGACATCGGGGTTGACGGTGCGCATAAGCGGAAGCAGCTGGTTACGGATCTTGTTGCGGGTGTAATCGGTCTCCAGGTTGGTGCTGTCGGTCACGTACGGCTGGCCGATTTCCGATAACCACTGCTCAATCTGAGCTCTGGAAACGCACAGCAGCGGGCGGATGATATTGCCGTTTACGGGCTTGATGCCGGTAAGGCCGCGAAGTCCGGTGCCGCGGATAAGGTTCAGAAGCACGGTTTCGACTGAGTCGTCACGATGGTGGGCAATACATATTGCGCTTGCTCCCTGCTCCTGCATGATGCGGTTGAAATCGGCATAACGCAGGTCTCGTGCGGCCATCTCGATGGAGATGCCGTGCTGGCGGGCATATGACTCCGTATCGTAATTGCAGACCTCCAGCTCCACTCCGAGCTTGGCGCACAGATCAGTAACGAACTGCTGGTCGCGGTCGCTCTCGGCACCGCGCAGGTGGAAGTTGCAGTGAACGGCATGGACGTGGTAACCCAGACGGGTCAGAATGACGAGCAGGGCGGTGCTGTCGGCACCTCCGCTTACGCCGGCCACAACTTTGGCTCCCGGGGTGAGAAGGTTATTGGCGGCGATGAAGTCGCTGATTCTGTCTAAGAAACCACTATCCATAGTTGCAAAGATATGGAAGAGAATTGAGAATTGAGAATTGAGAATTGAGAATTTGGAATTGAGAATTGAGAATTGAAACGTAGAACCTGCGTAATAACCCGCGACAATAAAAAGGCATTCGACCGAACGCTTTTTTACAATTCTCAATTCTCAATTTTCAATTCTCAATTATTGTTTGTTGTGTTTGTACAACTGGCGTGTGTTGTGGATATTGTGCCAGATTGTGTAAAAGCCGCCTGCAACCGATACAAGAGGGTTCCAGAAGGTGTAACCCATCCAGATGCCGAATACGGTGTTCTTCTGACCGAAGGCCTGGCTGGCTTCGATGCGGCTGCCACTTTTGCTGCCTATGCGCCGTCCTATCCGGAACTGGAATGCGCAACATATCAGGGATACCAGGGCTATGCCGGTCAGGGTCCAGATGCTGCAGTTGCTGTGTATGATGGCGCGGGTGCTCATCAGGATGGCCAGGGTCAGGGCAACGCTCCACAGGTAGAAGCTCATGTTGATCTTTGAGGCTATCCATTTATGGAAACGCGGCATCAGATATCGGACTGCCCAAGCCGTAAGGCAGGGTAGTATGAGCAGAGGGAATACCTTGGCCAGGATGCGGCTGAAGGCTGCAATGAAGGTTATATCGGCCTGCGGGTAAAGCATGGGCACCGTCAGCGGGACAACCACCGATACGGCCAGGTTGATGATTATGGTGTACATGACCACCTGCGACATGTCGCCTCCCAGCTTGCCGGTCACGACGGCGCATGCTGTGGCGGTGGGACATATCATACAGAGCATGGCCGATTCAAACAGCACCCTGTGGCGCAGTATCCACGCTGCGGCGGCACTTGAGGAGTGCATGGCCCAGATGACCGCTCCGGACAGAAGGATGAAGGCCGAAAGTTGTATGAGCAGGTCGCTCAGATGCCAGCGGTGAGGACGCAGCTGGCGCGGCTCTATGCGGCTGAAGCTGATGAACAGCATAAGGAAAAGCAGTATGGGCTGTGTCTTGCGGCAGATGGTCTCAAGAACGGGGCCTGCGGTGTGTATGGCCGGGATCTGCATGTAGATAAGGTAGGCTCCGGCTCCGGAGATCATTCCTATTACGAGCATCCAGTCCTTGAGAAATTTGAGTAACTTGCCTTTCATCGTGCCGTTTTTGGTTTTTCGGGTGCGAAGATACTTTTTATTTGCGATTTACGTTTTAACTTAGCGATTCAAAACTCCATGAACCCTATATGAAGAGAGTACGGATACTGAATATCATGCTTGCCGTAATGACGCTCTGGTCATGTACGGACAACTGGTCATTCAGCGCCGACAGCCGGTACAACCTCTCTTTTGAGTCCGATACCATCCGGCTGGATACTGTCTTTACGGGCGTAGCATCGGCTACCAAGGGATTCATGATCTACAACCCAAACAGTGTGGGCCTCAGGTTCGATGCCGTGATGGGCGGAGGCGACGGCAGCTCTTTCCGTATGAATATGGACGGGGAGGGCGGCTCGGTACTGACCGGCCTGGAGATTCCGGCAAACGACAGCCTCTTCTGCTTTGTGTCGGCTAACATACCGTTTTCGGACAATGCGGGGCTTGTTGAGGCGTTTGACTCGATACGTTTTATCCTGGAGAGCGGCAACGTTCAGTTTGTCAGGCTGGCTGCCAGCGGACAGAATGCGGTCAGGCTGCGTGGTCTGACGCTGGAGCGCGATACTGTGCTGACGGCGCGTATGCCGTATATCATCTATGACAGTTTATGTGTTGCTCAGGGCGCGGTGCTTACCCTTGATCCGGGCGTGCGGCTCTTTTTCCATAAGGATGCGGTACTGGACATGGCCGGCAGGATTGTCGCCCGTGGCAGCGCCGACAGCGTGATAGTGATGCGCGGCGACCGTCTGGACCTGATGCTGCCTAAACTTCCGTATGACCTTTTGGACGGTCAGTGGGGTGGCATAAGACTGCGCAGCAGCAGCGTGGACAACCGGTTTGAGTATTGCGACATTCACAGCGGCTCATGGGGCATCAAGGCCGACAGCTCGGGTGTGGAGGCGCTCAAGATGAGCGTGGTTTCATCGGTCATACATAATGTGAGCGGCAACGGAATAGAGGCTGTGTCATGCAGTCTGAAGGTGGCTAACTCGCAGATTACCAATGCCGGTCTGTCGTGCGTGGATATTGCCGGCGGAAAGGCGGAGTTCACCTTCTGCACAATTGCCGGATTCTCCATGTGGAAAGCAGGCCGGGAGGCGGTGGCTTTGCACGGCAGCCGCGACGGCAGACTTACTCCCATTGAGGGCGCAACGTTCCGCAACTGTATAATAACCGGCCGTTACCAGACGGCGTTCACTGTTCAGGTTGAGGACTCCATCCGTGACAGGGTTCCCTATAGTGTAAGCAACTCATTGCTCATGGTTCAGGACACTACCGATGCGCGTTTCAGTAACGTGGTGTTTGACCGCCGTGACGCCAGGATATACGGTTCATCGAACTTTACCGACCGTACGGAAAGGGGATATGCATCGGTGTTCACGCTGGATTCCCTTTCAAGGGCACGCGGCATAGCCGATGACCTGTCGGCCGTGTGGACGGTGGATCTGGCCGGCGTACCCCGACCTCCCGCCGGGGCCGATGCGGGATGCTATCAGTGCGTACCATAAAAAGCCTATATATGTTCAAGCGTTTGTTCTTTCTTTTTGTTTGCGTTTTCACTCCGTTGGTTTTAAAGTCGCAGCAGGGCATGACTGTGATGTTCTGCAATGTGGAGAACCTGTTTGATCCTGAGGATGATCCCCTCAAGGACGATGACGCATATACCCCTCAAGGTGACTACCGGTGGACGCGCTCGCGTTACTGGGATAAACTGGACGCCGTATCCAAGGTGATTGTGGCGGCCGATGAGGAGACGGCGCCCGCACTGGTGGGCATGGCCGAGGTTGAGAATGATGTGGTGCTGACCGACCTTACGGCACGCTCGGCGCTTCGTGAGGCCGGATACAGGTTTGTCATAACCCATTCGCCCGACCGTCGAGGCATAGATGTGGCACTGCTCTACAGGAAAAACTTTTTCCGGCTGATTGACAGCGAGAGCCTGCGAGTGGACCTGAGTAAAGTGGGAGGCGGTGCCACCCGCGATATACTGCATGTGACAGGCCTGCTGGAGAGTTATGACACGCTGGACGTCTATGTCTGTCACTGGCCCAGCCGCTACGGCGGTACCGATGAAACCAGTAAACTCAGGATGTGTGCGGCAGGCGTGGTCCGGCATTCGGTGGACAGCATATTCAGCGTGCGCCGCAAGCCCTACGTGATAATAATGGGCGACCTTAACGACGGGCCCGACGCTCCCGCTCTGCGTCAGGGGCTGGGTGCATTCCCGTTCGCGAACGGCAGCGGGCTGGGAGACCGCAACCTGGTTACCGTGATGGATGCGGTGGAGCAGGGCAGTTACAAGTATCAGGGCGAGTGGGATACCTATGACCAGTTTGTGGTATCGGCCTCGCTGTTGAACGGACTGGGATGTACGGAGTTCGTTGAGGCATCGGTCCTGAACGCTCCATTCCTTTTGACGGATGATGATACGTACGGTGGTGTGAAGCCTTTTCGCACCTACAACGGACGCCGGTACCAAGGCGGCTATTCGGACCACCTTCCAGTCAAAATGCGCATCGGCTTTTGATTTTTTTGCGTTTTTTAGACGCTTTAACTGACAGTCTGGTGTGTTATATTATATATAAAGCCTATATTTGGGCTCGTTAACTTGATTCATTAACCTATTATTCCATAAGAAATGAAGAGAATCAAATCCTTCCTTATCGCAGCGGCAGTTATGACTGCGACAGCTGTAACAGCACAAAAGTCAATTCCTCTTGTTTACGATCAGGAGTTTACAGGAGCAAGTTATCCCGAACCCGCTTATCCGTCAGTGGATGAGGCCAAGACTCTGGAGACCCTGCCTAACCCGTTCGAGTTCTCAAACGGCAAGAAGCAGGTCAAGAAGTTCAAGGATTGGGAGAAGCGCCGCGCCGAGATTATCCACGAGCTCTATCACTACGAGGTTGGTGAGAAGCCCATGGTTGACAAGAAAGACATCGAGGCTAAGCTCGAGGATAACACTCTTACCGTTATTGTTCATCGCAATGGTGAGACCCTGACCATCACTTCAAAGATCACATATCCCGAGGGCGACGGTCCGTTCCCTCTCATGATCGGTATGTCAGGTATCAGCCTGCCGCGTAACTTCTTCCCTGAGCGCAATATCGCCACCATGAACTTCAACATGGGTCAGGTAATGGCACATCAGCAGAAGCGCGGAAGCGAGCCCATCAACAAGATATATCCCGAGCTGGTTGAGAACGGCGCATATGCAATGTGGCCTTGGGGCGTAAGCCGTATCATTGACGGTCTGGAGATTGTAGGCGCAGCCAGCAAGATCGATATGAAGCACATTGGTGTTACCGGTTGCTCATATGCAGGCAAGATGGCCCTCTGGTCAGGTGCTTTCGACGAGCGTATTGCTCTGACAATTGCTCAGGAGCCCGGTGGCGGTGGTGCAGCTGCATGGCGTGTATCAGAGACCCTGGGTCATGTTGAGACCTTAGGCAACACCGATAACCACTGGTTCAAGGAGTCAATGTGGGATTGGAAGGACGAGAACGTATCAAAGCTTCCGTATGACCACCACGAACTCTGCGCTCTGGTTTGCCCCCGCGCTCTCCTGGTTCTGGGTAACACCGACTACGAGTGGTTGGCCGATGAGGCCGGTTACGTATCATGCGTAGCTGCCCGTGAGGTATGGAAAAAGTTCGGTATCGAGGACCGCATGGGATTCTCGGTTCAGGGCAAGCACGGTCACTGCCAGCTCCCCAAGAGCCAGTATCCCGAGGTTGAGGCCTTTATTGACAAGTTCCTGCTTGGCAAGGAGGATGCCAACACCATTATCCAGTTTGTAGACGAGACTCTCGTTGATAAAGAGGTTCAGAAGTGGATCCCTTGGGCACAGGTCGATTTTAAATAATCGCCCTGGACTGGAATAGAGATAGAAGAGGAGTGGTTAAAACCGCTCCTCTTTTTTTGTTTTGTGATATTTATTGTCCATATTTGCCAAACCAAGTATTACTGACAATGGTCCCATTAAAACATTTCATTCTTTTAAGTGCCTTGTTTGCCGTAAGCACTAAGGCCTATGCTGAACTCCCGGACGATTCACGCTGGTCGTACAGCGTGGGAGTTTCTTTGGATAACAGATTCATGTACGGGTTTAAAGACATGATAGACGACAGGGTTTCCCTTTCGGAGAGATACGGCGGCTATCACGGAACAATATACGGTATACCTCCTTTGTCGGCCGATGTCAACTACAGCGTCTATAAGTGGCTGGATTTATCGGCCGGTATTACATGGACATGCATATGGGGCGATGTTTATGATTCATATGAAGGGAAGGGGTCTAAGCAAGTAGCCTCGAATTCCTTTTACATTATCCCGTCGGCAAGATTGAATATAATCCACACGGCAAACTTCGGTTTCTATCTGAAGGCCGGCTATGGATTGGGTGCCCATTTCAACAGGTCCGATGCCCATCTGGCAGGTATGGATTTTATTGTAAGTCATAACGACTATCTGTTGGATAAGGGACATAACTGTCTTAAAGGCTCTATGGAGGTTGTCGAGGGAATCAGATTTAAGAATTTCTTTTATGAGTGCGGAGCAGGTGCCAGGTTCAACGGAATGGGTCACCGTATAGGTTTTGAGTTTAAATTTTGAAAGAGATGAGAAAGATAATATATAGCCTCTTGGCAGCCTTCCTGCTGATGTCGTGTGAGTTCCAGGAGAGCAACGGACCAAAGGTGTCCCAGGATACTCTCAAGGATGAAATGTTCCGACTGATAGACCTTACCGTCTACAAGACGTTATCGACAATAGAGTATCTGGTTTATGATTATGACCCTTCGGCTCCTTCGCTGCGGGATTCCGTGATTAATCATGTAGCCGAGAATACATGGGAGTGCACTTTGAAGTATCGTGTAGAAGGCAAAAGACTGTACCGCGCTTCGGAGAATCCGCTGGTGTGCAAGAAACAGAGCGGAGGATGGTGGTCGGTAACCTATCTGGGTAACGGTCTGGAGATGGGAGAGCATGAGAACCTGTCCTTTATCGCAACTATCGGCAACAGGGGCGATTCGTGGGATGTCAGCGTTGTAGGAGTAATCGAGGACGGTGATTACAAGATGGATTTCGGAACCGACAGGATACTGGTTACAACCAACAGAATCAACCCTTCGCTGCATGAGGACGAGATCATCTATTCGGGCAGCTACCATATGGAGACCCTGAGGAAAGGTTCATATATGCAGAGCCTCAAGGTGTCGCAGAATTCTCCTCTCAAGGGCGAATATTGCGAAATGTTCGACCAGGACCGATGCACATGGTCATACTGCTCGCTTGTCAAGCCCGACTGGGTTGAATGAGCCCAACTTTTTTGTACCTTTGCGGTCCGAAAAAGTTGAACAATCATGAATACTATCTGGATAGTATTGCCTATTCTTACTCTGCTGATGTTCGATCTGGGGCTGACGCTCCGTTTTGAGGACTTCGGCAAGGTCTTCCGCCGTCCCTGGCCCATTGCAGTGGCCCTGTTCGGACAACTTGTCCTGTTACCTGTTATCGCCCTTGGGCTGGCCAAACTGTTCGGGTTGGGACCGGTCTTTTTCATCGGCCTCATACTGATTGCATGCTGCCCCGGCGGAAGCTCATCGAACGTATTCTCCAGACTGGCAGGCGGTGACGTGGCTCTGTCGGTCATACTTACCGCATTGAGCAGCATAATCACTCTCTTTACCATTCCCGTCATCATGAGCTGGGCTACACAGATGGTGGGTGAGAGCGTGGGCATTACTCTGCCCGTGGGCAATCTGATCAAGCAGAACCTGCTGCTCATGCTGCTTCCCGTGCTGCTGGGAATAGGCATGCACTACATCTGGCCCAATGCAGCCTCCAAGACCGACAAGGTTCTTTCCAAGCTGGCTTTCCCGCTCCTGATGGTGCTCATCACCGTGTTCTACGTTCAGCACCACAAGACCATCATCGATAACATAGGTGTGATAGGAGCCTGCGTAACAGCTCTGATACTGGTTGCCATAACCTGCTCGTCACTGTTGTCGCGCCTGGTCAGGAACAACTCGCAGCAGCGCCGCACTGTAGTGATTGAGGTGGGTATGCAGAACGCAGCCCAGGCCATAGCCATAGCCACCAGCCCCTTCATCTTCAACAGTCCCGAAATGGCAATCCCCGCCATCCTCTACTCCCTGATGATGAACATCGTCCTCCTTATCTACGTTTTTGCCATCCGCAAAAAGTGATACAATTGGGGTCAGGCCCCAATTGCAACGTTTTTGCAATGCTGAATTATTGATTCGTTAGGATTGGGGCCATAATTTTGTCCCAGATTCTTAACGAACAATAATTTTTATGGCTACAGGCTTAACATCGGACCATTTGGGGATTCTTAATTACAAATTCCTAATTACAACCAGTATGAAAAAGTTTTTCCTTATTGCCTCTGCGTTTGCAATGTCCTTGTGCGCATCGGCCCAGAGTTCTTTTAAAGTGGCTGTTCCTGTGAACGTGCCCCAGCGTCTTACTCCGTCTGCGCGCTCGAGCGTTGCTGAGGTGAACAACTACGCAGCGATTGTTACCGATATGTTCGGGCTTACGGGCCGAAGGGTGCAATGGGCGTTTGAGGACCGCCCGTCGTTCGATCCGGAGTATGCAGTCAAGTGCACCGGGACCTCTGATCAGCCGATACTTGTGGCCACAACTGCAAGTAAGAATATATGGTATAATCAGCCCAAAAATGTTGAAGTCCTGGCCGATACGCTCCCGGTAAGCAAGGAGGTGGCGGCTAAGCTGGACGCGCTGTTCCGCGTGGCCATCGAGACCTCATCATTCATGCCGGCTCCCCAGGAGGTTACTGTCGATGAGAACGGCAACAAAACGCTGGGCATACATATTGTGGCTGTTCAGTTGGACGGCAATTCGTATACGTTTTTCTCGGAGGGCCGATCAGCGGGCTGCGGCAACCAGCATAACGGCACCTGCAAGGACCTGATAGAAATAGGTCACGAACTCTACCTGGCAGTCAGATCAAAAGACCTTTCCGCAATAACCAAAGTTCTGGAAAAAGTAGAACCAACCAAACAATCTCTCTTTGCAGCAGCCCCCGACTGGTACCCCGACTACCTGGAGGCCAAAACCAACGACCTCTGGAAACTCAACCAGTGAACAAAATTGTGAAACATCACGCAGGTACAAGTGTATTGGGGCGAAGCGAGTATGCGAGCGAGAGCGGCCGGAGGCCGCCAAGCGAATGGAATGAGCGCGTTTGCGTAGCAAACTAAAAAGAGGTCGTATAGGCGCTATAAAAAACAAGAGGTCATCGAGACCTCTTGTTTTTTGTAGCGCCTACGGGAATCGAACCCGTATGCCAAGATTGAGAATCTTGTATCCTAACCGTTAGATGAAAGCGCCATGCGGTTATTGTCAGTTGCTTAAAGAGGCGGAAGCTGGGGGATTCGAACCCCCGGTACGGTAACCCGTACGGCAGTTTAGCAAACTGCTGGTTTCAGCCACTCACCCAAACTTCCTTGGGAACCGTTGTTCGGCATCCTTAAGCGGGCACAAAGGTAAGGCGCAGTTTTGAGTCCTGCAAGTTTTAGGCTGATATTTTTTCAAAAAACAACAAAGATTTTTTTTATCCGTTATTTTTATAATAGTTATCTTTGAAAAAGGATTTGTGTAATCCCTTAATACAACGTTCAGAACAGATATGTCAGATAACAACTCTACCCAACTGCCACGCGGATGCAGGATCATAGAGTTTCCCGAATCGGCCGATGACCGTGGCGCACTCTCTTTTGCCGAGGGTGCGCATCAGATACCGTTCCAGATAGAACGTGTGTTCTGGATATACGGAGTGCCTCAGGGCAAGACGCGCGGCGGACACTCGCACAGCGAGTCGGCCGAGGTGGTGGTACCTGTAAGCGGCTCGTTCACCATGCTGGTGGATGACGGCACGCACAAGGCGGAGGTCAGGATGGATTCTCCACGCAAGGGTATCCTTATCCCGCCCGGAGTATGGTGCGATCTGCGTGACTTTGCGCCCGGAACGGTTTGCGTGGTGTTTGCTTCGCACCCGTATAACGCATCGGGCTACATAAACAACTACAGCGATTATCTGACGGAGCAGCTCCAGGTGGTAAGGTACGATGAGAGCCACAAGAAGGAGTGGAACGATTTTGTAAGGAATTCCAAGAACGGCACCTTCCTGTTTGACCGCGGTTACATGGATTACCACAGTGACCGTTTTACCGACTGCTCGCTCATGTTCTACAAACACGGCAAGCTGCTGGCCATGCTGCCGGCTAACTGGCGTGAGAGCGAGGGTACGGTGCAGTCGCACGGAGGACTGACCTACGGCGGCCTGATTGTGCCCAAGGAGATGATTGCGGTCGATGCGCTCGAGGTGTTCAGCTGCGCCATAGACTGGATGAAACGTCAGTTGGGCGCGCACCGCTGGCTCTACAAGCCCGTTCCTTATATATACAGCAAGCTCCCGGCCGAGGAGGATCTGTACGCACTGTTCCGCAGCGGCGGCACGCTCAAGGAGAGGGGAGTGTCATCGGTCATAGACTTTTCGAACCGTCTGCCCCTTCGCGAGCTGCGCAAACGCGGTTACAACAAGGCTGTCAAAGCCGGACTCACGGTAGGTTTGGCCGATAATGACGCCGACCTGCAGGCTTTCTGGGATATCCTGGCGGGTGTCCTGATGGACAAGCACAAGAAAAAGCCCGTCCATACTGTTCGGGAACTGCAACTGCTCCAAAGCCGCTTCCCGGACAAAATTAAACTGCATGTTGTACGCGACGGCAGCGAGGTGGTGGCCGGAATCATGGTCTACGACATGGGTCATGTGGTTCACGCCCAGTATATCGCATCGTCGGAAAAGGGCAAGAAGAGCGGTGCCCTTGACCTCCTGATACACAACCTGATTACCGAGGTTTATGCCGACCGCACCTATTTCGATTTCGGTGTCTCGACCGAGAACGGCGGCGGTTACCTGAACGAGGGGCTCATATTCCAGAAAGAGGGATTCGGCGCCCGATCAGTTGTATATGATACTTACGAAATGCTTTTTTGAGTCATGATAGATTGAATAACCGTCCCCTTGTCACATCACTCGTGATGGTAGGGGAGGTTGTTGAGGATGGCGAAGGCGCGGTAAAGCTGTTCTACGAAGATGAGCCGGACCATCTGGTGTGAGAACGTCATGCGGGAGAGCGAAAGGCGTCCCGGGACGCGCTGGTAAACATCGGGCGAGAACCCGTAGGGGCCACCTATTATAAAGACCAGCCGCTTGGTGGATTGTGACATGCGCTTTTGGAGCCAGGAGGCCATCTCGGGCGATGTCATCTCACGCCCCTTGTCATCCAACAGAAAGACATCATCGGACGGCTGCAGAAGTTTGAGTATCTGCTCGCCCTCACGCTCCTTCTGGACGTTCTGCTCCATGCTGCGCGTGTTGCGTATATCGGGAATGACCTGGAACTCAAACTGACAGAAGTGGCTGAGCCGCTCCACATACTGGCTGATGCCCTGTGAGAGCCACTGCTGGTCCGTTTTTCCTACCGTTATAAGAAGTATCTTCATTCCTGAGTGCAGGTGGTTTGCTCCACGAAGGTACAGAATCTATTTTGATTTTGGTTGTTTGACGGATATTTGTTAAGTTTGCGACTGCTTTTACGTAAGGAAGAACCAAACGGAACCTGTAAAGATGTACGAGAGTCTGCAACAGTTGGATACTCTTTCAATCAATTTCAACAGGACAGGAAACTGGCTTCTGTTGCTGTTCATGGCAGTGGTCATGTACGGCGTGGCGCTTGGACTCAAACCCCAGTTCTTCAGGGGTGTATTCAACCGCCCGCGTGCGCTGTTCATCGGACTCTTCAGCCAGTGGCTGGTACTTCCCTTTATGACATTCCTGCTCTGCGTGATCCTGCGCGGTTACATCCCTCCCATGGTGGCTATGGGCCTGATTCTGGTGGCTGCATGCCCGGGCGGAGCGGTATCGAACTTCATGTCGTCATACTCCAAGGGTAATGCCGAACTGTCGGTTCTGATGAGTACCATATCAACCCTTGCGGCACCCATATTCACCCCCATCAACTACGCCATATGGGGCGGCCTGTACGTAAAGTATATGGATTCAAGCGCCGGTGACGTGTTGCGTACGCTTCAGGTTCCGCCTACGCAGATTGCCGTAACGGTGATTCTGATCATCGGTATACCGGTACTGCTGGGACTCATCACGGTCAAGTTTGCACCGGATGCATCGGCCAAACTCAAGGAGCTTATGAGATATGTCTCGATAGTGGTCTTTGTAGGAGTGGCCGCTTTGATGATTTCACAGAACATAATACTATTCAAGGAATACATAGGATACATCTTTATCATAGTCCTGATCCATAACCTGCTAGGCTTCGGAATAGGTTATACGGCTGCCACAATAGGCAAGACTCCTGTGAAGGACCGCCGTTCCGTGACTTTCGAGGTCGGTATACAGAATTCGGGACTGGGACTCCTGCTGCTTTTCAATACGGGTATCTTCCCGCCCGAGGTCGCCAAAGGCGGAATGGTGTTCGTGACAGCATGGTGGGGTGTATGGCATATCGTGTCAGGCCTTATTCTGGGAACCGTATTCAGGTTCACGGGATTCGATACCGGCGAGCTGTCGAAATTTTTGCATAAGAAATGAAGAACAGAATTCAGGACAAGGATCCATTATATACTTTTCTGAAGATTTTTGTAGACTGGTCGGTCAGGAGCTCTTACCGCAGATATCAGGTGGAGGGGGCCGAAAACATACCAACCGACGGTCACGTGATATGGGCCGCAAACCATACCAACGCACTCATGGACCCTATGGTGCTCCTCTCCACGTCACGTATTCCCAAGGTCTTTGTGGCCAGGGCCGATATATTCCGCAAGAAATGGGCCAGTAAAGTTCTCTACTTCCTGCGTGTGATGCCCATTTTCCGCATCAGGGACGGATTAGATGCCGTAAAGCACAATGACCAGTCGATAGCAACCGCCACCAGCGTGATCCTGGACGGCATGCCGTTTGTGATATATCCGGAGGCTACGCACAGGCCCAAGCACTCGCTGCTCAAGCTCAGCAAGGGTATCTTCCATATCGCTGAGTCGGTTATTGCCAACTCCAAGGAGAACAAGCCGGTCTATATACTCCCAATAGGAATCGAGTACGGCGACTATTTCCGTTTCCATAACGACGTGCTGATCAATTTTGGCAAGCCGTTCAACATAACGGAGTTTATCAGCGAGCATGCCGATGAGCCCCAGCCCGTGGTAATGCAGAAGATGCGTGAGGTGCTGACTCAGAAACTTGCAGAGCAGATTGTCTATATTCCCGACGACGAGGATTACGACGCCATCTGGGAGTATGCCAAGCTCAAGGCCGGCAACCCGGACTATTCCAAGAAGACACTCAGTGAGATAGAGGCCCGTCAGGGAAAGAAACTCAAGGGACTGCTCGGTGTCCAGGCTGTCGACAAGCAGGCTGTGGCCGATGCGCTGGCCCTAAGGGAGAGCAAACCCGATCAGGCCCGCGAGCTCTTTGCAAAGGTGGATGCCCTGCGTCTGTGGAGAATCCAGAACGGAATATCGGTACGTACCATTGCAAACGAGTGCGGTGGCCTCAAGCTGCTGTTCAGGATTCTGATTGCCATTCTGGGACTGCCGTATTACGGATTCTGTGCCGTTGTGGGAATGATCAAGTGGATTCCTACAATGCTGATACTGCGAAATGTCAAGGACGATGCCTTCTACAATACCGCACGATACGGAGTCCGACTGGCTCTGGCTATCCCTGCACTCATAGTGTGGGCTCTGGTTTTCTTCCTGCTTTTCAACTGGAAGATAGCTGCGGTGCTTATGATCCTGTCGCTTCCTTCGCTCAAGTACCTGTATGATTACGGATCATATTTCCGCCGCGTAAGTTCGGATGTGAGGTGGAAGTTGCGTAAGAAACGCGCTCCCAAATCAGATTTTTGAGTAGAAATCGACATAACGGGCCGCCACTTTGAGATAATCATGGTGGCGGCTTATGTATTCTACGGACTGACGCTTAAGCTCTGAAATGCGCTCGGGGTGGAGAATAAGCTGCTCCAGTTCGTTGCAGACGCTCTCCTGGGTGGGCTGCACGTTGATAATGGGACGAAGTTCCTTCTCGCCCAGGATATCATAGTTCTCGGGCTCGCCGCCTCCAACCACTATGATGCCCTTGGACATGGCCAGTAGGGAGTTCATGGAGGGAGTGTAGCTATAGAGCTGGTCCAGGATGGCGTCGCTGCCGTCCATCATGCGCTGATATTCTTCAAAGGGAACGCCTTGAGCAATACGTATGTCCAGAAGGTCGGGGTATTTGCTCTTAAGTTCCTGTGCGGCGCGCAGCATGATATCGGTACCCTTGTAGGTCGATCGGCCACGGCTTATTCCCACAAACAGCTTGAGAGGGCCTCCGCTGAAGGTGGTGTCCGGATGCTCGGGCATAGTGATGGGGAAGGGGATGAACTGCATCTTGTCGCGGACGGCGCGTCCGTCACGGCCGCACTGCGTAACCTCGTTGTATGTTGCCCAGTATTCGTACAAGCCTGCGGGAATGGCGTCGCAGTCAAGTGTTATGGCCTGGCTGAGTTCCTGCTTGGGGGTGCCTATCCATTCGTCACGGTAACGCCGGGCCTCTATGTCGGTGCGTACGGAGTCGCCTATGTTGAAGTCGCTGTAGCGCAGCGGCCTTATATCGGTATTGACGCTCACCCAGTAGTAATCCATGCCGTAGGCTCCCATTACAACCTTGCCGTTATGGCGGCGCAGATACCTGTATATAGGCATGATACGCTGGGCCTTGAGCTCCAGGAACATGGGGTTTATAAGTTGCACCACGTCGTAGCCGCGCATGCGGGGAAGTGCCTTGAGGAGCCTCCACAGGAACCGTAGACGTTTGTCGGGAGAGCGCTGCAGGTCAATGTCACGGGGGTAGTCCTTCCAGCCGTCACCGTCGCTGGCCACAGTAACCTGATGCCCCAAGGCTCTTAGTCCCCGGGCCAGGGTGTTGTGCACGTTGCTGTACTCTCCTAATAGCAGTATCCTCATTTGTAGAAACTCTCAATTAAATGCAGCAGCGCCGTTCCTGCCTTGCAGCGGGACAGACGACTGAAAAACCTGAAACTCAGGGAGTAACCTCCCTGAAGCGGGAAGAGCCCCATCTGCTCAAGGGCGCTCTTTTGTGCCGGCACGGCGGTACGCCAGTCGTTACGGCGAAGGGTGCGGCGCAGATGGTCCATTGCCAGATAGCTGATCTTACGGTCAAGCCCCCTGTGCGGTTGGCCGGAGTGCTGCTCCCTGAATGCCAGAAGGCTGGATATGGCTTGGAGGGTGTGGGCCGAGCGGGCCTCGATCCTCTCTTTGGAATTATCGGTTATGATTGAGCCCTGACGTATGCAGTAGGCATAGACAGGGAGTGTGGTCTCGGAGAATGAGCGGGCCAGATGCAGCATCCTGGGTGTAAACTCCTCGTCCTCGATATAGGCGTTCTCCACAAAACGAAGGTTGTTCTCCCTAAGGAACTGGGCGCGTATCATGTAACGCCAGGCACATGCGGGGAAGTTGCGTGAGCTCATATAACTATCGCCGCTCACGGGTTCGCTGAAGACAGGTTTGGCCGATGAGCACGCGGGCACGGGGCGGTTGCCCTTGACCCGTTTTATCCCGAACGCAACCACATCGGCATCTATACTCTCCATGGCCTTGACGCAGGGGGCAAGGGCTCCGGGGACGTACATGTCATCGGCATCCAGGAAGAGTATGATGTCGCCCGTGGCAATGTCCATACCGGCGTTGCGTGCACCTCCCAGCATGCGGTGGGGTATGGTTATGCTCTCCACCGGAATATGGGCGGGCAGGATGGAGTCGGGGATGGCGGGCGAGCCGTCGTTCACCACCACTATCTGGCAGTCGCATACGCCGTTCATGCTCTCCCAGGCCGATGTCACGGCTCTTGTGAGAAGCTGCTGGACAAGCAGGTCGCTGTCAGGATTGTAGTAGGGAATTATGACCGAGACTCTCATCTGTATTTATTTGTGCTAAGTATTGAACAGACGCATCTTACGCCGAGGAAGGCGGTGGCAAGCACCTTTATGCGGGACTTGAACGGCATTCCCGAACGTATGAGGCCCGACAGTCCGGGCTTGAGTGTTCTGAGGCGGGCTGCGGCGGAGCGGATGTAGTTCCTGTTGGCGTCGTGGCATCGGCTCAGTACAATGAGCCTGTCAAGGCAGAAACTCCACAGGCGTGCACGGCCGGCCTTGTCAAATCCCAGGCGGGTTATCTCCGAGAGCAGCTTGAGGCTGTGGCGGAACAGGGGCTCCTGGTTGGCAAAGCTGTATGTGAGCGTTATGCTGCCATGGGACTGGTTGTAGATGTAACATCCTTTGTCGGAGTACTCTACGGCTCGGCATGCCTTTATTATTGAAGGACAGATGGCGGCGTCCTCAAAGCTCTCGCGCAGAGGGAAACGGATGCTCTTAAAGAGCGTGGCGCGGAACAGTTTGTTGCATGCATAGCAGTGGTTGTATCCCTGGCTTTCCACCCAGTGTGTGAACACCTGCTCTCCGCTGGTGCGGGTGGGGGTGAATGTGATGCTGTAGGCCGATGGCGAGCCCTGATGAACCATGATGGGGAACTCCACCAGATCGGTGTCGGGCTGTGACAGTGCAATCTGCAGGTTGGGCTCCAGAGTGCCAGGGGCAAGCTCGTCGTCGCTGTCCACAAACGACAGCCATGTGCCTGTGGCGCGCTCAATGCCGGTGTTGCGGGCTGCGCTCAGTCCGCCGTTTACGCGGTGTACGGTACGCACCTGGTGATGTTCCGACGCCAGTGTGTCGCACAGTGCGGCGCTGCCGTCCACGGAGCCGTCGTCAACAAGGATTATCTCCATGTCGCCGACCCTCTGTGCCAGCACGCTCTCAACGCATCTCTGAAGTGTGGAGAGGCTGTTGTAAACGGGGATTATAACCGATAAACTTGCCATCTGTCAGTTCAAAAACGCAAATTAAGCCACTTTATTACAGATTCTGTATAATTTTGTAGTTATTATATCGTTTAAATAAGCGTGACAGAACAGAAAACAGATCCGGAATGTGCAGGTCAGGAGCATTCAAACGCTTATGACCGCATAATCAAATATACAGGGTTGTTCGGTGGCGTGCAGGGCATAGTCACCCTTATAACCATTGTCAGGACCAAGCTGGTCTCCATGCTTCTGGGCCCCAACGGCTTTGGTATAAACGAATCCTTCAACAGGACACTCAACCTGGTCAAGAGCACTACCGACCTGGGTATACCGTTCAGCGCCGTCAAGAGCGTGTCGGAATGCCGTGAGGGCTGTTCTGAACAGCTGGAGGAGAGCGTGCTCATTACCAGGACGTGGGCTCTGCTCACCGCCATGGCAGGCATGCTGCTCTGTATCCTGCTGGCTCCCGCCTTCAGTTACTGGGCTTTTGACGGTGACAGGGGATATACACTGTCGTTCCTGCTGCTGTCGCCCATGGCTGCATTCAGTGCCATAACAGGTGGTGAGACAGCTATCATGAAGGGCTCCGGCATGCTGGGACAGCTGGCCAAGAGCCAGCTTCTGATGGTGCTTGCCACGCTATGCATATCGGTCCCCGTACTCTGGACCATGGGCCTTCCGGGTATCGCCCCGTCACTGGTTCTGGTATCCTTTGCATCGATGGTTATAACGTGCTGCTTCTCGTTCCGCAGGTTCCCCTACAGGGTGCGTCTGTTCTCCAGGGAGACGCTGACAAAGGGATTCGGAATGATCCGTCTGGGTGTGTTCTTTACCATAACGTCGTTCTTCGGGTCCGGTGCGTTTACCATCATAGCCAACTATCTGATGAAAAACGGCAGTGCCGAGGAGACGGGTATCTACAGCGCCGGTTACCTGCTTATATCATACCTGGGCATGTTCGTCTTCTCAGCCATGGAATCGGACTATTTCCCCAGCATATCGGCCGTGAACCAGGACCGTGAAAAGATAAACCAGTTGGCTAACAGCCAGACCGAGGTGGCCCTGCTGCTCATGGCTCCCATCGTGGTGGGATTCATACTCTTTTCGGGAGTGATAGTGAGCCTTCTGCTGACGCCTAAGTTTGCCGAGGCGGTCCCCATGGCACGTTTTGCGGCTGTGGGCCTGATGTTCAAATGCCTGACCCAGCCATTGTCGTACATATCGCTGGCCAAGGGTGATTCGCGTACGTTCATGATACAGGAGGTGCTCTACGACGTGGTGTTCGTGGCAGCCGTGCTGGGACTCTTCCACGTGGGAGGCGTTATCCTGACAGGCGCTGCGCTTACGGCTGCAGCTATGGCCGATACCGTGATCGTATACTCCATCACGCATGCCAGGTACGGCATAACAATCTCCAGACGTGCCATCGTGGTGCTCGCGCTTCAGTTGCTGCTTATCCTCTCTACGCTGGCAGCCATATCCTTCATCCCCGGAATGCTGAAATGGGCGGCAGGTCTTGTGCTGCTGGCCGTATCGACATACTATTCGCTTCATCACCTCAAAAAGCATACGTCGTTCATCAGGACAGTTGAGGAGAAACTCAAAAGGAAGTTGCGCTCATGAGCAGGGTGACGGTTCTGGTTGCAGCCTACAACGCCCAGAAGTATCTGGGTGAATGCTTGGATTCCCTTTTGGAACAGACCCTGAAGGATATTCAGATAGTCTGCATTGACGACGCCTCCACCGATAATACTCCCGATATTTTGGCCGATTATGCCGCGCGTGACAGCCGTATCCGTGTGCTGTGTTGCGGCGTGAACAGCGGCCAGGCTGTGGCCCGGAACATGGGAATCCAGGTGGCCGACGGCGACTTCATAACCATGCTGGATGCCGATGACAGGCTCTCTTCCGATGCCCTCCAGAAGGCAGTGGAAGTGCTGGATACCAACCCGGAAACCGGCTCCGTGCTGTTCCGTCTGGTACGGTTCGATGAGCACTCGGTGGAGCCTTATCCCATGCGCACCAGGAAGGACGTCTGGAGCGGACAGGAGGCATTCGAACTCACTCTGGACTGGTCCATACACGGACTGTACGTATCCAGGACGGAGCTCTTCAGGCGCTGGCCCTACGATACTGCGTGCCGTCTGTTCAGTGACGACAACACCACCCGCATGCACTATCTCAACTCCGGAACGGTAAGGAGTTGTGACGGTATCTATTACTACCGCCAGCATGCCGCAAGCATGACCAACAGCCTGTCGGCACGCCGCCTGGACCTGCTCGAGGCCAACACTTCCATGGCGCGTCAGCTGCGTGAGGCAGGACAGGAGCGCCGCGTCCTGGCCATGTTCGAACGGGAGCGCTGGATAAACCTGACGGGTATCTGCGGACTGTGGTTAAACAACAGGGAAATCCTTGATGCTCAGGAGGCTATGGAACGCTTCAGGGCGGTCTGGCAGGATGTAGACCGCAGCCTTCTGCCGTTGGGCCTGAAATTGAAACCCGGCTACATGCCCTGCTGCACATTCCGGGGTTATTTTGCGCAGGTCAAATTCTATTTCGCTTTGAGGCGGATGTTAGGAAAATAAATCTTACCTTTGCTAGGTTAGAAATCTATAATAAAAAAATATATGGACGAACTTTTAGGAATGGTTACAGCCAAGGCACAGGAGTGGCTTGGAAGTTCATTTGATGAGAAAACACGTAAGGAGGTCGAGGCTCTCCTGAATAAAGAGGACAAATCGGATCTGATCGACGCATTCTACAAGGATCTGGAATTCGGAACAGGCGGTCTGCGCGGTATCATGGGCGCAGGTACCAACCGTATGAACATATACACCGTGGGTATGGCTACCCAGGGTCTGGCCAACTATCTGAACAAGAACTTCAAGGAGCGTAAGGAGATATCGGTCGTAGTGGGACATGACTGCCGTAACAACGGACGTCTGTTTGCCGAGACCGTTGCGAACATATTCAGCGCAAACGGCATCAAGGTATATCTGTTTGATGACCTGCGTCCCACACCGGAGGTATCATTCGCCATCCGTTATCTGGGATGCCAGAGCGGCGTGAACGTTACCGCCAGCCACAACCCCCGTGAGTACAACGGCTACAAGGCATACTGGGAGGACGGCGCACAGGTGCTGGCTCCGCATGATACCGGTATCATTGATGAGGTTGCCAAGGTTAAGGTTCAGGATATCAAGTTCAAGGGCAACCCTGACCTGATCAAGATAATAGGCGAGGAGGTTGACAAACCCTACCTGGATGCAATTGAGGGTATCTGCATAGATCCCGCCGTGGTTAAGCGTAACCACGACCTCTGCATTGTGTATACTCCGCTGCACGGATGCGGCCGCGTAATGATACCGCGCTCACTCAAGCAGTGGGGATTCACCAACGTGAACTGTGTTCCCGAGCAGATGATACCCGACGGCAACTTCCCGACAGTGGTATCACCCAACCCCGAGTATCCCGAGGCTCTGACCATGGCACTGGCACTGGCCCGCAAGCTGAACGCCGATGTGGTGATGGCATCGGACCCCGACGCCGACCGTCTGGGTGTGGCCTGCCGCGATGACAAGGGTGAACTTACCCTTCTGAACGGTAACCAGACCGCAATGATTTTCCTCTACTACATCATAACACAGTACACCAAACTGGGCAAGATGACCGGTAAGGAGTACATTGTAAAGACCATCGTAACTACCGAGGTCATCAGCCGCATCGCCGAGAAGAACAACCTGGAGATGTTTGACTGCTACACCGGCTTCAAGTGGATTGCCAAGGTTATTGCCGATGAGAACGCCAAGGGCAAGCACTACATAGGCGGCGGTGAGGAGAGTTTTGGTTTCCTGGCCGAGGACTTTGTACGTGACAAGGATGCCGTATCGGCCTGCTCGCTGATGGCCGAGATTGCCGCATGGGCCAAGGAGAACGGCAAGACTCTCTGGGACCTGCTGCTGGATGCATACCAGGAGTACGGATTCTCACAGGAGGGTGCCGTAAGCGTGGTCAAGCCCGGTAAGAGCGGTGCCGATGAGATCAAGGCCATGATGGAGCAGTTCCGCGCCAACCCGCCCAAGTCACTTGCAGGCGAGAAGGTGGTTCTGATCAAGGACTTCAAGCTGCTCAAGCAGACCGATGCTGCCGGTAAGGTTACCGACCTGGTTATGCCCGAGCCCTCGAACGTGCTGCAGTACTTCACTGCCGCAGGCGACAAGATATCGGTACGTCCTTCAGGTACCGAGCCCAAGATCAAGTTCTACATGGAGGCCAAGCTGCCCATGGCAGACAAGAAGGATTACCTCAAGGTACAGGCCGCTGCCATGCAGAAGATCGAGGGATTCAAGAAGGATCTTGGAATCTAAAAAGCACACCCTATGAGAAAGGGAGTCATTGTATCACTGTTGGTATCCGCTCTGTGGAGTGGAGCATGGGCACAGACACAGCGCCAGTTCTCCGTATGGGAGAGTGGGGTGCAGTCGGATTATCAGATTGTCAATATGGACAGCCTGACATTCCACGCTGACGGCTCCATGCTCATCTACGCCATGGATGGCAATGATACGCTGGCTGCAAAGGATGTGGACAGCGTTACTTTCCGGTATCCCGAGTTCGTATCCACCAACCTTCGCGACGCCGAGACCATAAGACAGGACTTTGACGCCATGAGCATCAAGTCGGGCAGCGCCGCCTACAAGCCGGTGGACAACTACAAACGTACCGGTGGGGTGGAGTATCACCACAACCCTCTGATGGGGCACAAGTTCGGTGCCGACCCGTTCGGAATGGTTGACGGTGACCGCCTGTATGTCTATATGACCGATGACCATCTCTACACCGACAAGGGTGAGGTGATTACCGAGGGATATGCCGATATCCGCAATATAAGTATCATATCGTCGGACGACCTTGTGAACTGGACCGATCACGGCGCACAGCCCATTGCGGGCAATGCCGGTCCGGCCAACTGGGCCAACAACAGCTGGGCTCCATGCGCGGCACACAAGAGAATCAACGGTAAGGAGCAGTATTTCCTCTACTTTGCCGACAACGGCAGCGGTATAGGCGTAGTCCAGGCCGATTCCCCCTGGGGACCCTGGAAACTGCCTTATTCGGGGATGAAGCAGCTTATATCACGTGGTACCAACAACTGCGGCGATGTGACATGGCTCTTTGACCCCGCCATACTTATGGACGGCAAGAACGCCTATCTCTACTTTGGCGGAGGCGTACCCGACGGCAAGGACAAGAATCCCGGCACGGCACGCTGCGTCAAGCTGGCCAGCAACATGACCGCTATCGTAGGCAGTGTAGAGAAGATAAACCCGCCTTATCTCTTTGAGGACTCCGGAATCAACAAGGTTGGGGGCAAGTACCTGTACAGCTACTGCGCCAACTGGTCCGGCAATCAGGTGGCCAACGGCGGCCCCGGCACAGCCAAGATAGGCTATATGGTGTCCGACAACCCTCTGGGTCCCTTTACATACGTAGGTTCATGCTTTGACAACCCGGGCGATGCATCATGGTCGGGCGGAGGCGGAAACAACCATCACGCAATTGTGGAGTTCCAGGGTAAGTACTACATTCTGTACCACACCCGCACCCTCAAGAGCGCCATGCGCAACGATGCCGCCTACAAGAACGTGATAACCAACGACGCCGAGCTGCGCAGCACCTGCATCAGCGAGATAAAGGTCAATGAGAGCAATGCCACAATAACCCACCTGAGTGCATCCCAGATAACCGAGGCCGGAGTTACGCAGCTCAAGAACTTTGATCCCTACAGGACGGTTCCCGGCGCAACAATGGCATGGGAGTACAAAGTGACCACAAGTTTCCACAAGGGCAGTACCCCCGCTGACACTTACTGTGCGGCACATCTCCAGTCCGGATCGTGGATGTGCCTTTCGAACGTGGACTTCAAGCACGGACCGGTGGGCTTTACCGCAGTTGTAAAGGGTAAGGGCTCGCTCAAGATCTGTGGCAAGAATTCCGGAAAGTCCGGAACAGTCTATGTCCTGGCCGATATTCCCGAGAGTAATGATTATGTAACAATAACCGTTCCCGTATACTCAAAACCCGAGGATGTTGTCAACCTGCTTTACCTGGTTGCAAGCGATGAGTTGAGTATCAGGTCATGGTCCTTCTTCTGATAGCCTATGAAATCCGTCAAGTCTGCAGTTCTGTTTGCATTAACAGCCATATTGGTCCTTTCGGGGTGCGGCAAGCATCCTGACAAGGTGACCGTGCGTATCATCGCATCGACCGATGTCCACGGATTCATTTTCGACAAGGACCTGATTACGCAGACTGAAAGGGACGGAAGTCTGGCCAAGCTCTCCACCTTCCTCAAGAGGGAGCGCAAGGAGAACAGGAACGTGATATACCTGGATGCAGGCGATGTGCTGCAGGGTTCGGTTGAGTTATACCAGGACTTTACGGCGCAGTACTTCAGGACATGCGTGGTATCCCAGGCCTATAACCTGTTGGGATGCGATGCCATGGCCATGGGTAACCATGACGTGGCCGCCGGCCCTGTAAGCTGCGACAGGTTCCTTAAGAGTGCCGATTTTCCCATGCTGGGAGCCAATGTTTTCGTGGATGACACCACACACTACCTGCCTCCGTACAGGATCATAGATAAACAGGGCTTCAGGATTGCCGTATTGGGCATGACCACCGCCATTGTCAACTACTCTGTTCCGCAGAACTCAGGCTCGGGCCTTGAGATACATGACATGGTGGAGACCGCAGCCTACTGGGTACCCCTGCTCAAGGAAAAACTCAACGCCGATGCTGTTGTGGGCCTGTTCCACTCCGGTCTTGAAAACGGCAGAATGGACGATGAAGGCGTCTTTGAGAACGCCACTCTCCAGGTTGTGAACAGCGTTCCCGGCTTTGACCTTGTGATATACGGCCATGATCATGTGGCACGCCGCATCATGGTGCCTACAGCCTCCGGCGACTCACTGCTTCTGATCAATCCCGGACCCTATGCCAACCAGGTTGCAGCGTTGACCCTTACGGCCGATTATACCGTTCAGGACAAGCCTGTGGTGACTGTTAGCGGCGGTCTTGTGGATATCACTGCCGAGGAGCCTGACCAGTCGTTCCTGAAGGAGCTGTCGGGCTGGTATTCCGATATCAGAAGCTACTCCGATTCAATCCTGGGTACCATACGTACACCGCTGGAGTGCAACGGAGCCCTTTGGAGGGATGCCACCGGTCTGGATTATGCACATGCCATTCAGATGCGCTACTTCGGTGCCGAGGTGTCACTGACATCGCCGGTAGCCACCCGATCATATTTTCCGGCAGGTCAGTTCAGCATGCGTGACGCCTTCAACGCTTTCCAGTATGAGAACAACCTGGTGTCGGTCATGCTCAAGGGCAGCGAGATAAAGGATATCCTGGAGTACTCATCGGACCTGTTCTATAACACGGTCCACAAAAAGGGTGATAGACTGCTCAAGACCGTTACTTATGATGACGGTACCGTGGGCCCGGAAATCTATCTGGGAAACTTTATCACGGCAGCCGGCATAGACTATACGGTCGATGTGACCAAGCCTGCGGGCAGCCGCGTCAACATACTCTCCATGGCCGACGGAAGCAAGTTCGACCTGAACCGTATGTACCGTACCACAATGAGCTCCTACACCTACTTTGGAGCTGAGTCACCCCTGTTCAAGGCAACGGGACTTAAAAGAAAAGATTTGCCGCGCCGTCTTAACGGAGCGTCATCAATCGATATAAGATATTATATGTTAACTGATTTTGCCCTTAACGGCAATACTGGAGTAAAGGTCACCTATCCGGTTCACCGCAAGCTGATACCGGAAGCACTGGTTCAGGATTGTCTGGACAAGGATACTTTGAACTTTTCTTTTATTCACTGAACGATAAAGTTTTATGATTATGAAGAAATCAATAGTTTACTTTTTGATCGCGGGGACGGTGCTCTCACTGTCAGCCTGCAAAACGAGTCAGAATGCCTATAAGCAGGCATACGAGAAAGCAGTGAGCGGCGATGAGCCCAAGGCTGTTGTCGAGGAGCCTGTGGTAAGCAACGAGGCACCCAAGGCCGAGGATGTATCGAATGTATCGGTACGTGAGGAGAAGGTTTCGGTGGTATCGGGCGATCAGGAGATCAAGGCATACGGAATAGTATGCGGCAGCTTCTCGCTCAAGGCTAATGCCGATGCCCTGCGTCAGCGTCTTGTCAATGACGGTTACAAGGCTGTGGTCGTGGTGAACGAGGCTGGCAAGACATACCGTGTGGTATGCGCAAGCTTTGACACCAAGGAGGAGGCTGTTGCCGAGCGTAACAGTTTCAAGGCCAAGTATCCTGACAATCAGGACTTCCAGAGCGCCTGGATTCTTTACAGAAAGTAAGCTTTGGGACGTATTCTGGCAATTGATTACGGTACCAAACGTACCGGAATTGCGGTCACTGACCCGCTGCGTATAGTGCCGGGAGGGCTTGGTACTGTGGCTACTCATGAGCTGCAGACCTACCTTGCGGGCTATATGGGCAGGGAACAGGTGGATATCATTGTGGTGGGTCACGCCACCAACATGAACGGTGAGGACTCGGCCAGCATGAAGCAGATCCGTCCGTTCGTGGAGAAGCTCCGCAAGCAGTATCCCGACAAGAAGATACTCATGTTCGACGAGCGTTTTACGTCAGTGATAGCCCAACGCGCCATTCTGGAGTCCGGCATAGGCAAGATGGCACGCCGCAACAAAGCACTCGTGGATGAGGTGAGCGCCACCATCATCCTGGAGTCATTCATGGATTCAAAACTGTATAAAGAAATATGATTTTACCTATCTACACATACGGACAGGGTGTCCTCAAAAAAGAGACCGAGGAGATTGACAGCAGCTACGAGGGTTTGGACCAGCTTATCAAGGATATGTTTGAGACCCTGCGTAAGTCCGAAGGCGTGGGCCTGGCAGCACCTCAGGTGGGCCTGTCCATCCGTCTGGCGGTGGTTGACCTGGATGTCATGTCCGACGATGCTCCTGAGTTCAAGGATTACTTCAAGACATTTATCAATCCTTATATCGAGGAGACCGACGGCGCCATGGTGCCTTACGAGGAGGGATGCCTGAGCTTTCCCGGCATTCACGAGAAGGTGAACCGCCCGGAGCGCGTACGCGTGAGCTGGCTGGATGAGAACTTCCAGGAGCATGACGAGTGGTTCGAGGGATTCCCGGCCCGCGTGCTCCAGCATGAGATAGACCATCTGGACGGCAAGTGCTTCATTGACCGTATGTCACCGTTGCGTCGTCAGATGAACAAGAAGGCGCTGAGTTCAATCGCCGCCGGTAAGTTCAACTGCGACTACAAAGTCAAGGTTCCGCGTAAATAATATGGGAAAGGGGCGGTCTCTCCTTGCAGCCTGCACCGTGGTCCTGGGACTGCTGTGCGCTCCGCTGCATGCCCAGATCAACACTGACCGCATGATGTCGGTGGGACGCACTGCCCTTTACTTTGAGGATTACGTACTCTCCATCCAGTACTTCAACCAGGTCATCGGCGCCAAGCCCTACCTGTACGAACCCTATTTCTACCGTGCCGTTGCCAAGCTCTCGCTCGAGGATTACATAGGCGCCGAGCAGGACTGCAACAGCGCCATAGAGCGTAACCCCTTTGTGGTCAACGCATATCAGGTGCGCGGCCTTTCGCTCGTCTATCAGGGACGTTACGAGGAGGCTGCCGGTGATTTCAGGAAGGGACTCAAGCTGGATTCCGAGAACAGGCCCCTGCGTCATAATCTGATACTCTGTCTGGCCCGTGACGGCCGCAAGGAGGAGGCTATGCTGGAGACCGATACGCTTCTGGCATCGGCCCCCAAATATGCTCCGGCCATGGCCATGCGTTCCGACCTGCTGTGGGAGCAGGGAGACAGCGTTGCCGCACTTGAATGGATGGAAAAGGCCATCGGGGTGAACCGCTTTGATCCGGAGATGATTCACCATCACGGTGTGATGCTGGCCCGCATGGAACGTTACCAGGAGGCTGAGGAGGATATGGACCGTGTCATCTCCATCGATCCCACCAATGCGGGTGCATACATAACCCGTGCCATGATACGCTACTTCCGCAATAACCTGAACGGGGCTCTCTCGGACTATGATATGTCCATTACGATTGATCCTGCCAACGTTACAGGCCGATACAACCGCGGTAACCTGCGTGCCCAGATAGGCGACGACAACCGCGCCATCGAGGATTTTGACGTGGTGATAGAGTCCGAGCCCGACAATATGATGGCCATCTATTACCGCGGCCTGCTGCGTGAGGGTACGGGCGACTACCGTGGTGCCGAGCAGGATCTGACGCGTGTGCTGCAGGAGTATCCGCAGTTTATCCAGGGCTATCAGATTCGCAGTGAGGTGCGTGAAAAGCTTGGAAACATGCGCGGAGCCGAAGAGGATGCTATGGTGGTGCTGCGTGAGCAGAACCGCCGTTTCAATAATGCCATGGGGTATGCATCGGACCAGGATGAGGACGAGGGCAAAACCCGTGAGCGTTCCGACAAGAACGTGCGCAACTACCGCAAGATTGTGGTTGACGAGAATCTGGAGAACTCCACCGGATTCTCCAGCGAATACCGCGGCAAGGTGCAGAACCGCAATGTGGAGGCCCGTTATCTGGATCCGTTCCGTCTGACATTCTTCAGGGATCTGAGCCGTCAGGTGGGCAGTGTGCGCAACAGCAAGCTTGTGGATGACCTCTACCTGTCGGGATGCTTCATGTCCGAGCTCTTCCTGGAGAACGGCGAGTCGCCTCTGGACGAGAAACAGATCAAGAAACTTTTTGACGATATAGACCGCCGTACCATGGCGCTCGCGGCTAGCCCGTCGTGCCAGCTGCTGGCAAGAGCCATGGATTTCTGCCTGCTGCAGGACTACTCCAACGCCGAGCAGGACCTGAACAGCGCACTCAATCTGGATCCCGATAACTGGGCAATATGGTTCTGCAGGGCTCAGGTAAGGGCTCGCCGCATCGAGATGTTCAAGGCCGACCAGGAACTGGAGACACGCCAGGGACGTCAGAATATGCCGGCCACATCATCGGATGCAGGATATCAGGATGTTATCAGGGACCTGTCCAGGGTGGTGGATATGGAGCCGTCGTTTGCATTCGGCTGGTATAACCGCGGAACCTATTACGCCATGACTAACGACCTGCATGCCGCACTCATGGATTTGAACCGTGCCATCGAGTTGGACGAGACTCTGGCCGAAGCGTGGTACAACCGCGGACTCGTGCTGGTGTTCCTGAACCGCATGGATGAGGCGTTCCGCGACCTGAGCCGCGCGGGCGAACTTGGCATATATTCAGCATATAATATCATCAAACGCTTCTCAAAGTCCGAATAAATTGATAATTTTGCACGCTCTAATAGAAATTACTATAAAACAACATGATAAAGATTACGTTTCCCGACGGTTCCGTACGCGAATATGAAAGCGGCGTGACCGGTTATGAGATTGCTGAGAGCATCAGCCAGAGACTGGCACAGGATGTGTTGGCCTGCAGTGTGAACGACCAGATTACAGAGCTCAACCGCCCCATAACCACCGATGCTACCATCAAGCTGCACAAGTGGGAGGACGAGGAGGCCAAGCATGCTTACTGGCACACCAGCGCCCACCTTATGGCCGAGGCCCTGCAGGAGCTCTATCCCGGCACACAGTTCGGTATCGGTCCGGCAATCGAGAAGGGATTCTACTATGACATCATGCCTCCCGAAGGCGTCGTTATCAAGGAGAGCGATTTCCCCGCCATCGAGGCCAAGATGAAGGAACTGGTTCAGAAGAAGGAGAAACTGGTCCGCGAGGAGATTTCAAAGGCCGATGCACTCAAGTTCTTCGCCTCACGCGGCCAGAGCTACAAGAACGAGCTCATTGCCGACCTGGAGGACGGAACCATCACCACCTACACTCAGGGCAACTACACTGACCTGTGCCGCGGACCGCACCTGGTTGACACCGGTGCAATCAAGGCCATCAAACTGCTGGCTACATCGGCCGCATACTGGCGCGGTGACGAGAAGCGTCCCCAGATGACCCGTATCTACGGTATCACATTCCCCAAGCAGAAGATGCTGGATGAGTATCTGGAGCTGCTCGAGGAGGCCAAGAAGCGTGACCACCGCAGAATCGGTAAGGAGATGGAACTCTTTATGTTCAGCGACATGGTAGGTAAGGGCCTTCCCATCTGGCTCCCCAAAGGTACAGCACTGCGTCTGCGCCTGCAGGACTTCCTTTCACGTATCCAGAAGCGTTACGGTTACCAGCAGGTAATCACTCCGCATATCGGTTCAAAGCAGCTCTATGTAACCTCAGGTCACTGGGATCACTACGGCAAGGACAGCTTCCAGCCCATCACCACTCCCGAGGAGGGTGAGTGCTACCTGCTCAAGCCTATGAACTGCCCTCACCACTGCTGCATATTCAAGTCACAGCCCCGCTCATACCGCGACCTGCCTCTGCGCATAGCCGAGTTCGGTACGGTATACCGTTACGAGCAGAGCGGTGAGCTTCACGGACTGACCCGCGTACGCAGCTTCACCCAGGACGATGCACATATCTTCTGCCGTCCCGATCAGGTAAAGGGTGAGTTCATCCGCGTAATGGAGATTATCGAGATTATCTTCAAGGCCCTTGACTTTGACAACTTCGAGGCTCAGATATCACTGCGTGATCCTAACGACCACGAGAAGTATGTAGGAAGCGACGAGGTTTGGGAGAAGGCCGAGAGCGCTATCGTAGAGGCTTGCCAGGAGAAGGGCCTCAAGGCTACCGTTGAGTACGGTGAGGCTGCCTTCTACGGTCCTAAGCTGGATTTCATGGTTAAGGATGCCCTGGGCCGTCGCTGGCAGCTGGGTACCATCCAGGTTGACTACAACCTGCCGCAGCGTTTCGAGCTCGAGTATATTGCTTCAGACAACCAGAAGGAGCGTCCGGTTATGATTCACCGCGCACCGTTCGGTTCAATGGAGCGTTTTGTGGCTGTGCTCATTGAGCATACCGCAGGTAAGTTCCCGCTCTGGCTCACACCTGACCAGGTGGCTATCCTGCCTATCTCCGAGAAGGCCAACGAATATGCATATAAGGTACAGAAGGAGCTTGAGGACCGTTACGAGATCCGCGGCTTTGTGGATGACCGCAACGAGAAGATTGGACGCAAGATCCGTGACAACGAGGTCAAGCACATTCCCTATATGCTTGTAGTAGGTGAGAAGGAGGCCGAGATGGGCGAGGTTAACGTCCGTAAGCAGGGTGCCGAGAACCTTGGAAACATGAAAATTGACGATTTCGGTAAAAAAATTGCCGAAGAAGTTAATTCTATGATAAATAAATGGTAATTTTGCGCGCTAATTCTGTTTAATTGAGAGTTTTTAAAGGAATATAGAGATTAATTGATTCTGAATGAAGAAAGACAATTTGAGTGACCAGTTTCAGGTTAACGATGAGATTCGTGCCAGAGAGGTCCGTATAGTCGGTGATGACATTGAGTCCAAGGTGGTTCCCCTGCGTGAAGCACTTAAAATAGCCGATGAGATGGAGCTGGATCTGGTTCTGATTTCGCCCAATGCCGTTCCTCCGGTATGCAGAATCGTAGATTTCTCCAAGTTCATTTATCAGCTCAAAAAGAAGCAGAAGGAGGCCAAGGCCAAGCAGGTCAAGATTGATGTCAAGGAGATCCGTTTCGGACCCCAGACCGATGATCACGACTACAACTTCAAGCTTAAGCACGCCATGGGCTTCCTGCAGAACGGTGACAAGGTTAAGGCATACGTGTTCTTCCGCGGCCGTTCAATACTGTTCAAGGAGCAGGGCGAGAACATCCTGGCCCGTTTTGCAAAAGACCTTGAGGAGTACGGAAAGCAGGAGCAGGCTCCTATCCTGGAGGGCAAGCGTATGACAATATTCATATCGCCCAAGAAGGGTGGCGCTCCCAAGAAGGATGCCAAGCAGGAAGAGGATAAAGAGTAAATACGACCGCTGCGCTCCGGCATGGTGCGTACGGTTATAAATAACAAACAAAACTTTTAATAACAATGTTGAAATCAAAGACTAATTCCGGTTCCAAAAAAAGATTCGCTCTTACCGGATCGGGCAAAATCAAGAGAAAACACGCTTATCACAGTCACATCCTGACTAAGAAGTCAAAGAAGCGTAAGAGAAATCTGGATCACTTCACTCTGCTGGACCAGGCCAACGTAAAGATGGTTAAGGACCTGCTTTGCATGAGATAACCCGATTAAGAGATCAGTCAAAAGAAAATTAACCGACTTGTCAGCCTTTAAGTCCTATTTTGATGGGCGCTGACATTCAAAAAACAAAAAACTATGCCGAGATCAGTAAATCACGTTGCTTCAAGAGCAAAGAGAAAGAAAATTTTAGGTCTTACCAGAGGTTACTTTGGTGCAAGAAAGAACGTTTGGACCGTTGCCAAGAATACATGGGAGAAGGGTCTGACATACGCATTCCGTGACCGTAAGAACAAGAAGAGAGAGTTCCGTGCACTGTGGATCCAGCGTATCAACGCTGCTGCCCGTCTTGAGGGTATGAACTATTCACAGCTCATGGGTGCCATCCATAAGGCAGGCATCGAGATCAACCGCAAGGTGCTGGCCGACCTGGCTATGAACAACCCCGAGGCTTTCAAGGCTATCGTTAAAAAGGTTAAGTAAAAACCGGTCCCATAAGTTAAAAAGCGGGAGGATGCTTCAATCCTCCCGCTTTTTGTGTATCTTCGCATAACCGCATCGGGTTAGATCGGGAGACTCATCAAAAAATATGAAGAACCGGGATTGCTCTGGTTTCCAATGGCGGGCCACGCCCCTTAGGGGGTAACCTTCGGTCGGTGGATTACAAAGGGGACCGGGCGCTCAAAACTTAATTTCTCGGAGTTCTCATCACATCACCGGTGCGGTTTTTTTTATTCTCTTTTATAGAGATGTATTGCCGCAAATATGTATATTTGTGGGTTATTTTTCCAAATTATCACTTAACTAATTACTGACGTGCTTATGAAGAGAATTTTACTTCTGTTATTACTCGTTTCTTCCAACTTAATCACCTTTGCCATTCATAATGATTTCTATGCTATCGGCGATTCCTTTGATGATCAGGCTGTTGGCAAGACATATCCGGTAGTTACAGTTGACGGTGCCGCTGTCGAAGGTGCGAGCGCAGTGGTTGAGGTTGATCCGAATAATCCTGACAATAAGGTACTTCATATTACGACGGGCGCGGTACCCGGATACGTGGAGCTGGCTAATCCAGATGATCTGTCGGCTTCAACAATGAAGAAGTATCCCGTCCTGACTCTTTCGATCAAGAGCAATGTGGCATACGACCAGGCTGCAAACTGTCATTTCGAACTCTATTACGGTAAGGTATCGGGCTACAAGGACAGTAACTCCAATCCGTCGGTATTTACCGCCGGTGTCTGGAAGGATTGCGTATATAAGCCCATTGAGCTGGCCAAGAGTTCACTCAGCAAGACAATGAGGATTGGTCTCTATGTGGCCAATGCCGATTATTATATCGACAACATTGTTTTCCTGGCCTCCGAGGATGCATATGAGCGTGAGGCTGAGGCAAAGGAGAAGGCAAGACAGGACTCCATTTTCAAGGCCGGGCTTGCTGAGAGGGATTTGCAGTTACAGGCTTTTGAGGAGGCTTATGCCGCAGCCAGCTCGGATCTGGATTACCAAATGGACAAGCTCATTGCCTATGACTTTGAGAAGTTTGAAGTTGGTACCGAGTTCCCCGTCTATGAACTTGGCGGTAAGAGTCCCATAGAGGGCGCAACTGCTGTCGTTGAGATGGACGGCCGCAAGAATAAGGTGCTTCATGTTACCTCAGTGGAAGGAAAGATAGGCTATGTGGAACTTGACAATCCTGTGAAAGAGGGTACTGAAAGCATTTTGTCGGCTGCATCTGTACTCAAGTTGACAAATCAGATGTCAATCAATATCAAACGTGTCGATGATGCATCAGCCGATGCTGCCTTTGATGTGACATGGGGTGGCATTTATGCTCATAAGACGGCTCCGTCAAACGCCTTGACCAAGGGCTCGTGGGTTAACAATGTTCTTAGCCTGGCCCTTAGCAAGAACTCCCTTGCAAAACAGATGAGAATAGGACTGCACTCGGAGGCTGCTGAGTTCTATATAGATGAAATTGTGTTCCTGCTGTCTGAATACAGCCTTAACAGGCCTGAGTCGACAGTAAAATACTGGGCTAACAAGATAGGTAAGAATTTTGGTACCTGCGTCAATCCGGGTATAAGTACAAATGACGATTTCGGTAAGACTGTTGTGGGTAACTTCAATATGGTGGTTCTTGAAAACGCTATGAAGTTTGACGCCACAGAGCCATCACGTAACGGCTTCAACTGGCAGGCCGACGGTGTTGTCAATTTTGCCCATCAGAACGGTATGAAAGTACGCGGACATACTCTTACATGGCACGGACAGAATCCTGATTGGGTGGCAAATACACTGAACGGTCTGTCTGGAGCTGCCAAGAGACAGGAGGCAATCAAGATTCTTAAGAACCATATATATAATGTGGTAGGTCATTGGAAAGGTAAGATTGCCGAATGGGATGTGGTCAATGAGTGCCTTGAGGAGAATGTGGGCCGTGCTGTAGGCGACGGCTATTCAACCCGTACATACTCTGTATGGTATTCCGGCTTTGGCGGTGAGGATTATATTGACTCGGCATTTGTATGGGCACATCAGGCCGACCCCGATGCCAAACTCTATATCAACGACTATAACATCGGCCACTGGGGCAACGGTCACTACGAGAACGGTAAGACACACGCCATGTACAATCTGGCTAAGAGACTTAAGGATTCCGGTATTCCGATTGACGGCGTAGGTATGCAGATGCATACATCTGTATCGGGCCTTCAGCCTGAACAGATTGAGGAGACTGTCAAACAGTTCCGTGCCATAGGTCTTAACTGTATCATCACCGAGATGGATATGCCGGGTGGTGAGGTCCGTGACAAGAAATGCGTAAGGGAGATATCGGCCGAAGAGCTGAGAATCCAGGCTGAGAAATACGCCCAGATAGCAGAGATAATGATCAAGTATGACAATGTGCCTACTTTCATGGTTTGGGGCGTACGTGACAACCAGTCATGGCTGGACGGAAGTGAAGGTACCAAGCCTCTGTTCTTCTTTGCCGACCTTACTCCGCACCAGGCATATATCGACGTACGTAAGACCTACCAGAAGAGAGCTACCGTAATGACGGGTGTGGAAGATATCGTAGCCGATACCGAGGACGATGATCCCGTTTGGTACAGCCCGCAGCCCAAGACGCATGATGTATATGACATTGTGGGACGTAAGGTTATGTCAGACGGTACCATTGATAATTTGGAGGATCTGCCCGACGGCCTCTATATCATAGGCGGAAAGAAGGTAATGATAAAGCACTGATTACAGGTGCTGCAATAAACAGGAACAGGGACCTCAGGGCCCCTGTTTCTTTATCTTATGCCTGCATTGCGCAGTGCCCGTTGGTAGCGTGCAGCGTTGGCGTTATGCTGTGAGAGCGATGCCGTAAAGTTGTGGTATCCGCTGAAATCCTCCTTGGCACACATATATAGGTAGTTATGTTTGCTGTAGTTGAGCACGGCATCGATGCTGCGTGTGCTTACAAAACGGATGGGGGCGGGGGGAAGCCCGGGATACTTGTATGTATTGTAGGGTGAATCCACCTCAAGGTGTTTCTTGAGCACGCGCTTGGGTCTTTCGCCTCCCAGGGCGAATATCACTGTGGGATCGGCCTGGAGCGGCATTTTTCTCTTGAGTCTGTTCATGTAGAGTCCGGCCACGACTGTCAGCTCATCGGACTTGGAGGTCTCCTCCTCAACGATTGAGGCCAGGGTTACCACCTCCTGCTCGGTCAGTCCTATATTCTTGGCCTTGGCTTTGCGCTCATCGGTCCAGAAACGGTCGCGCTCCTTGACCAGACGGGATATCAGGGCGTCGGCCGATGTGTTCCAGTATACCTGATAGGTATTGGGGATGATCATGCAGAATATCGTGGCAGGGGTGTAGCCCAGCGAGTCAAGCAGGGCGGGGGAGTTGAGACGGGATGCTATCTGTGCCGAGTCCAGCATGATCTGGCCCGATATGGCGCGTACCATCTGATCCACTGTGCGGGTGCTGTTGATGGTCAGGCGGACCGGGGTCTGGGCTCCTCCCAGGAGCATATCGGCCACCTGCTTGGGGGCGGCTCCGGAGAGTACGGTGTAGCAGCCGGTGTGGATGTGGCTGTCGTAGTCGCGGCGGTTCAGGAAGTACTCCAGCCCCTTGACGGATGCCTCGGGGTTGCCTTTGAGTATGCTCTCCAGGACGCTCTGCTGCGTGTCGGCAGGGGTTATGTAGATACGGTAATCGTCACAAAGTGATACCGGGTTGGTAAAAAGCCTGTAGAAATGGAACGCAAAGTATGCTCCAGCCAGGAGCAGCGCCGAAGCGACAACTATGATAATCCTCTTGGTCATCTGATTGTAGTGTGATGCGCAAAAGTAGTGATAAAGTACGTTACATGTGTCCTTTTTGTTTATCTTTGAAACTCCGAATCTACAAATACATCAACATAATGAAGAAGATTTTTTTCCTGCTTTCGCTGACAGCAGCCCTGTCGGTAAGCGCCAAAAATGAAGTTACGGTCAATGTCCACGCCGACAAACCGGGTGCCACAATCAACAAGAATATCTACGGACAGTTCTCGGAGCATCTGGGTACCTGCATCTACGGCGGTCTGTGGGTAGGCCCCGAGTCGTCAATCCCCAACACCAACGGTTACCGCAACGACGTGCTTGCTGCACTTAAGGAGCTTGAGGTTCCAGTAATGCGCTGGCCGGGCGGCTGCTATGCCGATGAGTACCACTGGATGGACGGCATCGGCCCCAAGGAGAACCGTCCTGTGATGGTTAACAACAACTGGGGTGGCATTGTCGAGGACAACAGCTTTGGTACACACGAGTTCCTGAACCTGTGCGAGCTTATCGGCTGCGAACCCTATATCTCACTGAACGTGGGTAGCGGCTCTGTCGAGGAGGCTGCCAAGTGGATTGAGTATATGAACGCTGCCGACGGTCCTATGGCCAAGCTGCGCAAGCAGAACGGTCGTGAGGAGCCCTGGCACGTTAAGTATATAGGTATAGGTAACGAGGCTTGGGGTTGCGGCGGTAACATGCTGCCCGAGTACTACTCCGACATTTTCCGTCGTTATCAGACCTACTGCCGTGACTTTAACGGCACACAGCTCTTCAAGATTGCCAGCGGTGCTACCGACTACGACTACGAGTGGACCGAGGTTCTCATGAAGAAGGTGGGTTCAATGATGAACGCCGTATCTCTGCACTACTATACCGTTTCAGGTTGGGTAGGTGCCAAGAAGCCCGCTCTGGACTTTACCGAGGAGGATTTCTACTGGGCTCTGGGCAAGTGCCTGGGTATTGAGCCTGTTATCCAGAAGCACCTGGCTATCATGAGCAAGTACGATCCCGAGCACAAGACTCCGCTGCTGGTTGACGAGTGGGGTACATGGTGGGAACCGGAGCCCGGCACACAGCTCTACCAGCAGAACACCATGCGTGACGCTCTGGTGGCTTCACTTTCACTTGACGTGTTCCACAAGTACTGCGACCGCATCCAGATGACCAACATCGCCCAGGTTGCAAATGTGCTCCAGTCAATGATCCTGACCAAGGACGACAAGATGGTGCTCACTCCTACATACTGGCTTTTTGACATGTACAAGCCTCACATGGACGCTACATACATCCCCACCGACCTGGAGGGCGTTGATGTAAAGCTCACTCCCAACGAGCGCTATGCTGCCAATCCCGATGAGACCGCAACACGTCCGTTGCCTCTGTTCAGCTCAACCGCTTCAAAGAAGGACGGCAAGCTGCACATCTCAATGTCCAACGTCAAGATGGACGAGGCTCAGAGCGTAGTTGTAAAGCTGGACGGCATCAAGGCCAAGAAGGTATCGGGCAAGATCCTGACCAGCGACAAGGCATCGAACTACAACACATTCGAGAACCCCGACAAGATCAAGTTGGCCGACTTTGACAAGGCCCGCATTGACAAGAAGACCGGCGATCTGATCCTGGAGATTCCGGCCGCCAGCATTGTTACTCTCGAGGTGGAGTAATAGGTGACAGATGACAAAGGGGACGGTTCCGTTTGGCTCGAGCCAAACGGAACCGTCCCCTTTGTCATCTTGTCCGGAGCGATAGACGGGGCACGATCCCGCGACCTTCGGCTTGGGAAGCCAACGCTCTACCAACTGAGCTACTATCGCAAAGCGTTGGCAAAGATAATAAAATGACAAAAAGAACCGTACCTATTGTGTCACCTTTTGTTTTTTTTGTATCATTGCAAAAACCTTATTGCCTAACTAACTTTTCAATAATATGAGTACGAACCGATTAATCCTTTTTGCAGGCACAGCGATAGCTGTAGTCTCTTTGTTTGTGAGTTGCAATGACCAAGAGAAGATTCCCGATGAAGGTAATCCGCAGGAACCGAATACCGAGGTTGTTCTTAAGGATGGAGAGGTAAGAGAGCACGATTTTACACGCCTTGATCCTGTTCCGCTTGATGTTGATATTAGCCAGGAAGAGGCTGAACTGTTCCTTAGATCGGACTCATTTGCCATAAAAATGTTCAATGCAATATGCGAGAGTACGGCCGATGAAAACTTCTGTATATCCCCATTGAGTTTGCAGGTACTCATGAGTATTCTGAGTAACGGTGTCAGTGATGGTGCATACATTGAACTGTCACAGGCAATGTTCGGTGAGACCGTTGATATAGATCTGCTTAACAGCAGTTATGGAAAGCTCAAGAATGCTTTAGAGAGAACCAATTGTGTCAAACTGGCTAACGCTATGTGGCTGCAAACCGGCACAACCATATACAGTACTTATAGTAATTTGGTTCAGCAGTATTACAACTGTGAAACCGGTTATCTGGATTTCAGGTCCGATACGCAAGCGTCTTTGGACTCTATCTGCCAATGGGCTTATGAGAACACCTATGGCAAACAGAAAAAACTGGACTTAGAGAACTTTGGCACCACTACATCAATGGTTCTGGCTAATACGGCATGGTTTGCATCGGCCTGGTATAAAGCCTTCGATAAAAGTGAAACGTATACAGGAGAGTTTACTATGGCAAACGGTCAGACTCAGGATGTTGATATGATGAAAGTGACACGGGCGGAGTTTTGCTTGTTTAAAAACCCTGAAGGTGATTATAAGATAGTATCTCTTCCCTTTAAGGACAAGTCATTCTGGATGGATATTGTTGTACCCAATGAGAATGTGGACTTGGATTCTATAATTCCTTATGTGGATTGGTCCGTTAACATCGACAAGCTTGAAACTCAGGTTAATCTTACTATGCCCAAATTCCGTATCTCCACTGACATCAAGTTGCGTCCTATCTTGGAGAGCCTGGGCGCATCGGCTCCATTCCAGTCTCTACCCAAGATTGCTTCTTTGCTTTTTGCCGATTGCATAAATCAGACTGCAAATATTATTGTTTCGGAGGAAGGAGTGGAGGCCTCGGCAGCTTCGGTGTCACGTTTTACTTATAGTATACCGTATGAAATGATTATTGACCGACCTTTTGCCTATGCAATCAGAGATAGTGCTGCCGGCACTCTTCTGTTTATGGGTAGGGTCAACAAGATTGATCAGTGACAAGAGATGACAAAGGGGACGGTTCCGTTTGGATTGAGCCAAACGGAACCGTCCCCTTTGTCATCTGCTGTCACTCTCAGGCAGGTTGGTGCTGGGGGCGAAGGAGGTCGTTGACGGTCTTGACGGGGTTGAAGGTGGTCAGGGGAACCTCAACGAACAGGGTGTTCCAGTCACTCATGGCGCCGTTCCAGAGGCCCGGGAGTTCCAGAGCCTTGAGCTCGCGTCCGTTCTTGGACTTGCTGGAGATAAAGCCTGTGGATTTGTCTACGTAATCGGGAAGGTTGAATTTGTTGCCCTTGTAGTCGCGAACGGCGCAGACCAGATCAACGGGGTTGAAATGGGTGCCCTGGGTGAACATTGCCTTCTTGCGGGGATCGTTCAGGTCAATCTGGGAACTCTCAAGAATCTGGAGCGATACGGTGCCGTCGCTGTTGTATGCCAGGAACGGACCGCCGCCGGGCTCACCAACGTTCTTGACCATGCCGCAAACGCGGATGGGGCGGTTGAGCTTTTTGTGGAGCCAATCCGCAAGCTGTTTCTGATCCAGCTTGTCAATATCCTTACGGCGGCAGCACAAGGTGCCGGCTACAAAGTCCGATATGGTTTTGAGTTTATCGGACGTATATTTATCGCTGTCCAGAATGTTCAGATATTCAAACACCTTGCTCTGTACCTGGACCAGTACGCCTGCAAGCAGTTTCTTGTAGGTTATGGTATCGGCCTTGAGGTGGTCGGGGACCACATTGTCAATATTCTTGATGAATACTATGTCGGTGTCGATGTCATTGAGGTTCTCGATCAGAGCACCGTGGCCGCCCGGACGGAACAGGATGGAGCCGTCATCGTTGCGGAATGCGGTGCCGTCGGCAGCAGCTGCAACGGTGTCGGTACTGGGCTTCTGCTCGGAGAACGATATGTTATATGTGGTGCCGTAGCGCTTGGAGAAGCTCTTGCTGCAGCTCTGGGCCAGATCCTTGAACAGCGGACAGTGCTCGGGGGAGACGGTGAAATGGATGTTTACCACTCCGTCGGCGCCCGATGCGTATAAGGCACCCTCGGCCATATGCTCCTGGAACGGTGTGCGTGCGGTGTCGTTGTAGCTGTGGAACTTGAGCAGGCCCTTGGGCAGAGCTCCGTAATTGAGTCCCTTGGAGCCTAAGAGGTTGGCGACGACAGCCTTGTAGTTGCCGCCGGATATGAGCTCCTTAATGCCCATGCCCTCATTTGCAGTGCAGGCCGAGTTCAGGTCGTTGTAGAATGCGAACTTTTCTATTCCGTCAAAGAAGCTCTTTTCAAAGGCGGTCTGAGGCTCGGAATAATTGGCATCCAGGAATGCAAAAAGGTCTTTGAACATGCGGCTGGCTGCTCCCGATGCGGGAACGAACTTGGTGATGGTGTGCCTGCTGGCGCAGTATGAATCCCATGTCTTGATGTAATCCCTGCACTGTGTCTCATCGAAAGCCGCAATGCCGTTGCCTATCGATGCGGCGGCATCCAACTCAAGGAAGGGGAATCCGTTCCTGATCAACTCCAACTGTGCTTCAACCTTTTGGGGTGTGGTTCCCTTCTTTTTAAACTGTTCCAGATCTTTTTGGTCAAACATATAACAAACTGATTAACGTACCTGATTAAACTGTAAGTCCTTTTTTAAAGACTCAAAAATAGTGTTGTTTTTTGGATTGGGCAAAGAAAAGGTACTCTTATTGGTGAATGAAAAATAATTCATAATTTAGCAGCCGATAAAACACTGAAAATATGAAGAACTTAAAGATTTTATCCCTGATGTTTGCCGCTATGGCAGTGCTGCCGGTATGCGGCAAGAACGCCGGCGATGAGGAGGAGAAGAAATACCCCGAAATCACTTTCGAGAAGACTACACATGACTTCGGCCTGTTTGACAGGGCACACGGAGACAAGGTGACCTGGTTCAAGTTTACCAATACCGGTAACAAGGACCTGCTTATCATCTCGGCCAACTCAACCTGCGGCTGCACCCAGGTGGAGGCCCCCAAGGATCCTATTATGCCCGGTAAGACCGATTCAATCAAGGTTACATACAACGGATCGACCCGCAGAGTCGGCAAACTCAAGAGGGTGGTGAACCTTACCACAAACTGCGAGGTTAACTCGGCCTATCTCTATATAACAGGCGAGATGGTTGAGGAACTGGTGGCCGACAGGGTCAAACCGGAAGAACAGAAATGACCGTAAGCGTGTCGGGCTGGGGAACCTTGAACCTGACAGCGTAACCGTCAAAATCGAATCCGTACTCGCGGTCCGGGTCGTCCTGATAACGTGGCCTCGGATCTTCGGCAAGAATACCCCGGAGCGCATTGAGCGTGCCGGGTTTTATTTTTGCGGCAATGTGGTCGGGGATGATCACATTGAGGCGGTGCATGCTTACCGATCCGGTGAATCCGGCTGTGGCATCGGGCTGGCAGTCGGTATAGGGAATGTAAGGTTTTATGTCATAAATGGGTGTGCCGTCCATGAGGTCGGCACCGCTTACATGGATGCGCGGTCCCTCGGGTGAGCTGAGCTCGATGGATTCCAGTCTGACGCATGACAGGCCGATGGGGTTGGGGCGGAAGGGCGACCGTGTTGCGAAAACTCCCAGGCGGGTGTTGCCTCCCAGACGTGGCGGACGCACCGTAGGCGACCAGTCCTGCCTGACTGCCTCCGAGAACTCCCAGATAAGCCAGATATGGCTGAATCCCTCCAGCCCGCGGAGTGCATCGGCATTACGGAACTCGGGCGCAAAAACAATGGTGCCCTTGAGCTCAGGCACAAGACCGCTCTGCCTGGGAATCCCGAATTTGGATGAGAATCCCGTCCGTATAGTCGCTATGGGAGTCAATTTGTCCATGTACGTTGCGAAGGTACGGAAAAAAAGAGATACATTTGGATAATGTAGGCTGCGCCTCGGGATAAAAATAAGTAAACTTCTTTTGTATCCACTCGGTTTGCACTACATTTGTAAGTTATGGTCATGTCAAAGAGTTTAGGCAAGACAACGGTACTGTTGCTGATAGTATGCATGCTCTCCGTGAGCGGCGTACGCAGTCAGGTGCTCCCTGTGCTCAACAGGTTCAGCGGCAGCACTTTCCATGGAACGGTGGATGTATCCTGGCCTGTGCTCTTTGAGAACTGCACCTTTGAGACGGACAGCGTGGTGCTGAGCCGCTCATATGGAGCAGTGTTCCGCAACTGTACGTTCCGGAGCAGGACCGGGCAGCTCTATATGGCTGGCTCCGGCAGCGGAATGATACTGGCCGATTGCAATGCCATGGGATGTAACGGGCTGATGTTCAGCGTCAATCCGTCCCCCTGCGACCGCAATTATGTAACCGGACTGACCGTGAACGGCGATGAGTGTCCCGTGCCGGACGATGTGGAGAGCATAATTGACATTGACGGTCTGGAACTGGCCGAATGCGTCAAGGGAGATCTCAAGGAGCCCCTGTTTATGCAGATGAGCGCCGATAAAAGCACGCTCAAAGCCGGTCAGAGCGCCACACTGCAGTTGCGTGGCCTTGAGGAGGGGATGTTTGTGGGATGGATATCATGGGACAGCCTGTTCCGCATAGAGGTGGACGATGATTTTACCTGCAGGGTGATTGCGCCCGATGTCATCCGGGAGCCCGGAACGGTGTTGGTATCGGCCTACACGGAATACGGACTGGAGGCGGCATGCGCTATCAGCTATGCGCCTGAACAGACCGACAGGGGGAGTAAGAAATCCCGCAGGAACCGCAAGAGAAAATGAGATTCAGAACAGGACATAGGGCTTTGGCTTGGTTGCTGCTGCTTGCGGCAACGGCAGGCGTTCATGCACAGGAGTCGGGACTGACCGCCTTTGACTTGAACGAGAAGGCCATTTCCTACCTTTGGAACAACCTGGACTCGGCCGAGCAGTACGCCAGGTTTGCGCTTGAGGTGTCGGGACGCCGTTCCGATGAGCGCGCCAAGGCTGTCAACACACTGGCCCGCATAGCCACCGTCCGCATGGATTACACCCAGGCCTGGGATCTTTACAGCTCGGTTCCCGACATCACCAGCAACATGCTCGAGGTGGTGGGCGCGGAGATAGGCCTGATGCGCATATGTCAGCGTACATCGGACAACGTATCCTTCTACGAATACCGCAACAGCATACTTCTGCATCTGCGTGCGCTGCACGAGGAGAGCGGGGTGCTGAACGAGGCCCAGACGGAGCGTCTGCTGTCGTTGGAGCGCTCGTTCAGAATGGAGTCGGCACGCTACTGGTTCGAACTGGAGCAGCTGGGACAGGCGGGGACCGAGATGTCATACGTGGTGGCCGACAACCTGCTGCGTAATGACCATGACCGATACCTGACCTATACCTACATGCGCGGTCTGGGAATAGGCGTGGAAGGAGGAACGTTGCAGGAACAGGCGCTGCAGAGGCTGCGCAGTCTGGATAACTGCCAGCGCAGTGCGGTGCGTTACAACAACATAAGGATGCAGGCCCTGAGCATCAGCGCCATATGCTCGCTGCTGCTGGAGTACGGCACGGACAATGTGCTGTCAGGTGTGAGCAGTGACATGCTTGCACGCCTGAATGCATCGGACGTGCAGCCTGAGCTTCTGCCTACGCAGCTGGCGCTCAAGGCGTTGCAGCTGTCAGCATCGTACGGAGGACAGTATGAGATTATTGAGTGCGAGCGCCTGCTGGCATCATGTTATATAGCACGCGGACTCTATGAGGAGGCTCTGGACGTGCTCACCAACGCGCTGGACATGCTCAACGACAATTTCCGCCTGAACAGCGTAGGAAAGGGCACCTTTGAGCGTCTGGAACCCTACAGGACCGACGGCGTGATTGTGGAGCAGCAGTGGATGGCCGCAATGCCGCATGCGGTGGTTCCGGAGTGCATGGCATCGCTCAGGGAGCAGATTAGCCTGGCCTACTCGGGGATGGACAACAAGGTGGCATCGGACTATAACCGTACGGTCTATCTTGAGCTGCAGAAGACCATCCGTCTGGACCGCCGCTACGAGGCCCGCACCATTATTCTGGAGCGCTCCAACCGCCGTCTCATGGGCATGCTCTATGCCGTGGCCGGCGCGATAGTGCTGCTGATACTCCTCATGGTGCTGTTCCACAAGCGTATCAACGCGGCCAACAGTCATTATGTGGAGATGATGCGCAAGACCGTAGCGCTGTGCGAGAGTATCCTGCGTCCCGCTCCCGACGGGGCCGATATCATAGAGTGGCTTAACGGTCTGGTGGCTCCCGTGATGATGGAACTTACCGGAGCTGAATCCATAACCATCGATCAGAATGCCGATATCCATGCCTCATGGGGCGGACATCGCGTGAGTCGTGACAGTCGCACCGTATTGGGTACCGTGGCTCCATACCTGAAGGCTGCCCTGCGTAATGCCGATGAGCTGGTGGGGCAGGAGGACCGCCTTAAGCAGGCCGAGAAGCAGCACTATCTGTACAGCCTGCATGCCGCGGCCAACAAACGCGAAAATCTGGCCCGCAAGACCTGCTGTCAGGTGGTGGCCGAGTGCCTGCCGTACATTGACCGTATGCGCTCCGAGATACGTCATCTGGCCGAAATGCCGGCCGACAGCCCGCAGTATGCGCAGAGCCTGCAGTATGTACGTGAGCTGGCGGAGCGCATAAATCAGTACAACGACCTGCTGGCCCAGTGGATTCGCATTCGTCAGGGTGTGGTCAATCTCAATGTTGAGAGTTTCCAGGTGCAGAGCCTGTTTGACATAGTTAGTCACGGCAGCCGCAGCTTCGGCCAAAAGGGCGTGGAGCTTGAGGTTGCACCCACCGATGCCGTGGTGCGCGCCGACCGTGTGCTTACGCTCTTTATGATAAACACCCTTGCCGACAACGCCCGCAAGTTCACGCCGGCCGGCGGAAAGGTACATATCGAGGCCGTGCAGGCTGATGACTATGTGGAGATATCGGTGGCCGATACGGGCGTGGGTCTGAGTGCCGACGATGTGCGCCGCCTGACCGAGGAGAAGGTATACGACCCGTCGCAGATTGGACAGGGCGACAAGGGCAAGGGCAGCGGATTCGGCCTTATGAACTGCAAGGGTATCATTGAGAAATACCGCAAGGCCGATGACCTGTTCCGCGTGTGCAGCTTCAACGTGGAGAGCACACCGGGCAAGGGCAGCCGTTTCTCGTTCCGCCTGCCCAAGGGTATCAAACGGGCATTTGCGCTGCTGATTTTGATATGCTCGGGCCTGACAACCCGTGCCCAGAGTAGCGACAGCCTGCTTGTGGAGGCATACAACTACGCCAACCAGACCTACCTGTGCAACACCGAGGGCCGCTTTGAGGATGCGCTGCTCTATGCCGACTCGGCGTTTGCCGTACTAAACGAGGATTACCTGCTTAACGGAGGCTTTGACGATATGCTCCTGTCGGTAGTGGATACGCTTGTGCCGGCCGAGACCTACTGGCTGGAAGACGGCTTTGCCACCGACTACGAGACGGTGCTGTGGCTGCGCAACGAGATTGCGGTATCGGCCCTGGCACTGCGTGACTGGAGCGTATACCGATACAATGACGACGCTTATCTAAAGCTCTTCAAACTCTACTTCGGCGAGTGGAAGATCGAGGAGGACTGCCGTGAGCTGCAGCGCACCAACAGCAACCTCTACATCGCGGTGATAGTGTTCGTGCTCATATTCATCATGGTTATCCTGATAAGATATGTGGTGCACTCACGTCACTGGCTCAAGTTCCGCAGCGACCTGCAGCAGGCCGTGCGCGTGGTTGACAGCATATCGGCCACAACCGCGGTGACGGACCTTCAGGACTTCAATGCCGAGGATATCGTAAAGCGTCTGGTGAACGGAATATATCTGGAGATGGACCATCTGGCCGATATGCGCAGCCTGATGATCAAGCTCAACGACGACGGCCGCATGATTACCGCCGTGTACAGCGAAGGTGCTGTGGATGAGCGTCTTGAGGATCGTGTGAACGCCTGCATGACGCTCGGGACGGAGCAGGCATCGGCCGACGGACTGTGCCGCGCGCTGCCTCTGGTGCTCACGCTGGACGGCACGGAGCGCATGATAGGTGCGTTGGGTATCCGTTTGGAGCAGGAACCCGGCCAGACATGGCAGATTATCAAGGGTATGATTGCCGGTTACATGGCTACAGCGCTTTACAGCTGCGTGATACGCTTTGAGTCGGGATTCCGTGACATTGAACAGATCAGGGAGGAGTCGGACCGCATTCGTTACGAGGAGAACCGCCTGCATGTAAGCAACCTTATTCTGGACAACTGCCTCTCCACACTCAAGCATGAGACTGTATGGTATCCCAACAGGATTGTGCAGATGGTGAGTGACGTTGAGGCTACGGATGCTGCCAACCGTACCGCCGCACAGGTGCAGGATATGCAGGAACTGGTGGACTACTATCGCGAGATATTCGGCATTCTGAGCCAGTATGCGCTGTCACAGACATCGGGCCAGCTGCTTCACAGGGAGGCTTTCCGTGCATCGGACCTCACTGCGCATGCATCGGCTTACATGGGTAAGGCTATGGCAAAGAACGGATACGGCGGGAAGTTCAGTGTTAAGGAGAGCGATGTTGCCGTGACGGCCGACCGCGTGATGCTGGAGTTCCTGCTTGACAATATTCTGGACCGCGGAATGGCCCAGGGTGGCGATATGAGGCTGGAGGTCAGGAAGGATGGCGAGTTTGTGCGTTTTGAGCTGCACCGCACCTGCCAGACACCCGCTCCCGATGTGCTGGACGGGCTCTTTACACCGCTCATGAACAAGGATAACATGGCATACGTGCTGTGCCGTCAGATAATACGCGAGCATGACGAGGCGTTCGGTCATCCCGGCTGCCGCATCAATGCCGAGGCCGAAAAGGAGGGTATGGTGATATGGTTTACCGTGCCTGCCGCAAAACTGAAATAAAACATTTAGGATATGGATAAGATCAAGACAATCGTGGTAGAGGATGTGTCACTCGAACTTAAGGGTACACTCTCCATAATCAGGAACGATATCCCCGAAGTCGAGGTGATAGGGACGGCGCAGACAGAGCGCGAGTTCTGGGCCCTGATTGACGGCGGCGCGCAGCCTGATCTGGTGCTGCTGGACCTGGGACTGGGCGGCTCCACCACCGTGGGCGTGGACATTTGCCGCAAGCTCACGCAGAAGGGCGGCGTCAAGGTGCTTGTCTTTACCGGCGAGCTCCTGAACGAGAAACTCTGGGCCGATGTGCTTGACGCCGGAGCTCACGGCATTGTGCTCAAGACGGGCGAACTGCTTACCCGTTCCGAGGTGATGGATGTGATGAACGGCAAGCGCTATGTCTTTAACCAGCCCGTCCTGGAAAAGCTTGTGGAGCGTTTCCGCAAGGCTGTCACCGACGAGAAACTGCAGCGCAGCGCAGGCATTGAGTACGAGATTGACGAGTACGACGAGCGTTTCCTGCGTCATCTGGCGCTGGGTTACACCAAGGATATGATAAGCGAGTTGCGTACCATGCCGTTCAGCAGCAAGTCGCTGGAAAAGCGTCAGGCCGACCTGGTGACACGCCTGTTCCCCGAGGGCGAGCAGCGCGGCGTGAACGTGACCCGCCTGGTGGTGCGTGCAATAGAATTACACATAATTGATCCGTCAAATCTGGAGGCCGATGAATAGACGTTCCACAGGCTGGCTTCATCCCGCCGTAATCTATCTGATGCTGCTGGTGCTTGTAATCCTGGCATCATGGATAGGCAGTATCATGGAGATACGCAGGGTGGGAGGTAACGGTGAACTGCTGTTGCGCAGCGTGCTGGGCGAGAGCGGCATACGATGGGCAGTACGTACGGCTGCATCGTGCATGAGCATTACCCCGGTGGGTAATGCGCTCATGCTGTTCATTGCCGTGGGTGCCGGTCGTGCGAGCGGACTGTTCCGTGCAGTTTCCAGGATAGGCAACCTGTCGCCCAAGGAGCGCAATGCTATCTATATCAGTACGGCTGTTCTGTTGGTTTACGTATGTCTGATTGTGCTGGGCGTCTTTTCGGGCAGCCATCTGTTGCTGGGTATTACCGGACATCTGGCCGGCAGTCCTCTCTATGACGGCTTTATGTTCCTGCTGATGCTTGCCGTCTGCCTGCCTTCGCTTGTGTTCGGCCTCTCTACCGAGACATTCCGTACCGCATATGACTGCGTCAAGGCATTCTGTACCATACTGAGTCCCTTTGCCCAGTTCCTGGTAACCATGCTAATTGCCGCACAGCTTATCCAGACTCTGGAGTACACTCACATTGACCGGCTGATAGGATTGGATGAGAGCCTTTACGGTTATCTGAGTTTTGTCATATACTGGCTGCCGCTACCGGTCATCCTTCTGTTCTTTGGATCACCATCCAAAAATATTCCTGATCAGGAACCATAAAAGGATCACTGCAACGATGGTCCATGACAGGATGGGGTTGTAGGCTGCCGCATGAAGCCGCGGGTATCGGCCCCTTAGGAACTGTGCGGCTATAAGAAACAGCATTATTGGGATGAATGCCACCAGACAGGCGTTGTAACGGAAGGCCTGTGCTATGTTCAGGTGCAGAAGCTGGTGGACGGCGCGCTGTGAACCGCATCCGGGGCACTTGAGGCCGGTAAAGGTGTAGAAAGGGCATTTGGGAAACGGCGCAGTGGCGGGATCCATGAGCCCGTATATCAATAATACAAGAAGGATGGCTATAACAATAACAGTTATGGCCATCCCTCTTTTTTTCATATATCGCAGATTATAGGAATGCGAATGCCGATGCAAATACTCCCAGTGAGACCAGAATGGCGGTAGTTATGGTACCAAGCAGAGCAAATACTATGCTTATGATAATCCATGTTCTGGCTGTCTTGTTATTCTTTTCGGACTCGTAATAGAGTGTCTGTCTTGCGTAATCGTCCTGTGTCATCAGGGCGTTACTGTAATTGGTGTTGGATGTTGCAGAGTAGATGATGGCAATGACACCTCCAACCAGACAGCAAAGCAGTGTTGCCAGGATTGCCCAAATCATAAGGTTGTTGTGGGGCGGCAGGGGCATGCTGCCTGAGGTTGTGCTCCTTCTTTCTTCTTTTGCGTAATTGGTTGTTTCCTTCTCTTCCATATTATTATTGGTGGGGATTAATTGGTTTGTGCAAAAATAGGATTAGTGATTTATAAATGCAAGCGTCTGCTGGTTTTATTATTTTTTTTGCTGGTTGGCTTTTTTCGTTGTTTCATTGTCTTTGAGTTAGAAGTTTTTGCTACATTTGCAGTCGCAAAAAAGATGGTTGACTTTGTTGACCTCTCCGCGATGCGGCCGGTTAACTTCGTTGACCTCTCCGCGATGCGGCTGGTTAACTTCGTTGACCTCGCGACGCCACGACAAAGCGAGCAAGCTCGCTTGATTATTTTGAATTTGCGTGAAAAATGAACAAGTTCCTTTTTCCCACAATTTCAAAATAATACAAATCAACTTCGTTGCTTTGTTCGTTTGGCTTAAGGCTCGGTTCCGTAGCTCAGCTGGATAGAGCAACAGCCTTCTAAGCTGTGGGTCTTGGGTTCGAATCCCAACGGAATCACAAAGCCAAAAATCCCCGGAATCCTTGGATTTCGGGGATTTTCGTCTTCATAATTCCGTTGGGATAAAGCCGCAGGGGAAGGGATGCGTCAAAACACCGTTTTAACAAAAATGACAAAGGGGACGGTTCTGTTTGGCTCGACTTGGCGAGCCAAACAGAACCGTCCCCTTTGTCATCTTGTCAGATCAAATCTCCTTTGTCTTTTGCTGGTTGGCGTAAGACTCATAGAGCAAGTTGGTGACTTTCCTGCTGCGGAGCATGGTTTTCATGAGCGCTGCGAGGCCCTGGGGAACGTCGGGACTCATGGCGAGCCTGAACCTGCTGACCTCGAGCAGGCGGTCCGATGACTGATCCAGGATGTTTGCTAAATACTCCACCTCGTAGACATCCTCAAGGGGTTCCTCGTCAATGAGCAGGTCCTGGCCGTTTTCGTGCCTGAGAGTGCGTATGGTTGACTGGATGCAGACGGGGTCATAGGACATCACCATGCGGAGTTCCTTAAAGACTTCGCCCTCTGCATGCTCAGTGAAGTTCCTGTCCAGATCAATCTTTACTTCGTCATCATCAATTACAGGGCTTGCCTGAGCGGTAACCGGCTCCTGGTAGCTCTCCTGGATGATGTTAAGAAGCATCCTGTATCGGATAGTTTCTTTCAGGTCAATGATTACTCCCATGGGAACATCCTGTTGTATTCCAAGGCGGACTTTGCGGATTTTCATTCCGTCTGATATTGCCTGATCTATATAATTATCAAGGTCCTCCAGACGGATCTGTTTTGCTGTTGTCTCACTCTTAAGATGATCCTGACCGTTTTCATTATCAAACAATACCGTGGATACGTATAATCTGGCGGGACTACCTTTTACCCTGATGCGCAGATCCTTGTTGACTTTTTCTGTTTTGGCCTTTTCCGGATTGGCCGCGGCAGACCTTACCTCTTTTACGATGCGGTTACCTTCACCATCATATGATACGGGTTGAGCTTCACTTATTTTACATGCATACATTCCCCGGGCAAATAACTGCTCAGTATCAGAGCATTGGGCATATTTCTTTCCGAATTTGCTCACGCACAGTTCATCGCGCAGTTCATTGTATGCGTTCAGCAGTTCATACTTTACATCACTTATTACGCCTGATGAGGAAGCACGGTCATACTGAAATGAGAATATATGTCTTACAGTTGTCTTAACTGTTCCATATCCATTAATTTCATAATCCTCTATTATGGGGAGCCTGCTGTCGTTATCCGGATTCTGAATGAACTGCTTGGCAAGGTCTTTCAGTTCGTCAACAGCCACGGTCCTGGCCAACAATCCGTTTTTGACGTAAATATCATTGTTTTTGTTGACCTGTATTGTCATGACGTTCCTTTGACGAATGATCATGGCCTCCTGTTTTCGGGCTTGTTTTTGTAGTTCATCACTTACTACTTGATCATCTTCTACAACCATTATGTACTCGGCACGCGTTATAGGGCCGGGATAATCAACGGATATAGGTTCCATAGGTTCAGGTATCCTGTAAGACATTTCTGTATTACCGGAAGTGAAACGTAAGTTGTCATCCAGATTTACGGCCTTTTCTGTACGCGCAAACAGGACAGAAGTCATTCCCAGCATGGGAATCAGGAGCAGAAGCCACATGAGGCGCCTTTTCCTGGATTGGTTCTTGTTCAACATAATAATTCTCTTTTTAATGTTTAGGTTAAAAGAGCTGGCAAGCGCATAGGCCTCTGCGCCGACAGTCCTCATTATCAATAATTTCTGATAGTCGCAATTGCGGATACCGTAACGGTTGATCACCTCATGGTCAGCCTGGTATTCGTGTATGATCTTAATCTCCTGGAGTACAAGCCAGCATACCGGATTGACTATGGTGCATGCCAACAGGAATACCAGGTCGGCAGAGTGCATGAGCCTTACGTGCGAATACTCGTGACGCAGGCTAGCGCGGCGTGAAAAGCCCTTCTCGGTATCGGATATTACAATGTAGTTCATCCAGCTGAAGGGACCGTAAGCCTCATGGTGGGTAACCAGCCAGACGGTACGGCTTAAGCGGCGGCGTGTTTTGCCGCGCAGGAACTTTCTGGTCCTGATGATGCTGCGTGTCCAGCCGGTTATAAGCATGATCACGTAACCGGAGTAGATGCATACCAGGGTTACAGCCCATAAACTGGATTGTCTGGGGGCCGGGGCAGGCTGCTCCGTTACAGCGGCTACTGTCACGGGCTGCTCCTCTACCAGAGTGAAGGTGCCAGACAGCTCCTGGGCGAACTCGGTGTCCGATATGGTCAACTCGCTGACCAGGGGAGCGTCCTGCGGAATGGTAATTTGAACAAGGGGGAGAAGGGCCGAGAGCAATGTGGCTCCCAGCAGGTAAAACCGGTTAAAACGGTAGAATGTCGTTCCGCTGAATGCAGCCTTATAGATTGTAAGCAGAACAATCAGGGCGAATGCCCATTCCATTATATATAATACTATGCTACCCATAATGAATCGGACTATTTTGCGTTTTCGGCCATGCGAATAAGTTCTTTCAACTCGTCAATGCTAACTTCCTGCTGTTTTACCAGGCAGGAGATAAAATCGGTGTATGAACCGTTAAAGAAGCGGGCTACGCTCTCTTTGTTCATGAGCTCGATGTACTTGTCGCGCGGAACGGCAGCCTCATAAAGGAAGAATCGTGCTCCCAGTTCACGGTGACTTATCATGCCGCTCATCTCCAGGCGGCGTACAAACGTGGTAAGGGTGTTGAAGTTGGGCTGAGGCTCGGGCAGGTGTGCCAGGATATCTCTCATTGAGAGTGCCCCGTTGTCCCAGAGCACGTTCATAATTGCAAGTTCTTTATCGGTCAGTTTCTTCATACCGGTTGTTTTTTATCAGGTTCTTGATGCAAATAAATTACATCTTGTAAAAACATCCAAACATTTTGACAATTATTTATACTTTTGTTGTAAATATAAACATACATCGCCGGCCCGGACACCTTAATGGAGTTCACCTTGGAGCGTGAGGGGTACATGCGTACCACATATATAGGAAAGGGTAAGCTTAATTCATTGATGCGCGGCCTGAAAACGTACGGAAAGATGCATCATCTGGAATAGGGACCTATATAAAAAAAGTAGAGCAACTTCACAGCCGCTCTGCTCCCTGAAAATACTGTAAGTGTGATAATCATTCCACAACTAATCAGCATCTTCTATCCTTGTTTGCAAGGACAAAAATATATATTTATTTTGATATTTCAATGCTAAATACCATAATAATGAGCGAATTATTTCAATTCCTGAATTTTTCGCTCTCTATCCGGTACATTTTCTGTGCGTCACGCACGCTCATTCCTGTGGATGTGCTCCCCAAATCCGGCACGTTGAATGACTTGAGGTTAAGGTTGTAGAATCTGGGACTCTTTTGGGGCAGGACAAACGGCTTTGAGGGGTTACCCTGTTCGTCCAGGTGGCAGAAATAGGGCTTGCCGTACTGTCCGTCACCGCGTTTGCTGGCAAACACGAACCACCTGCTGTTGGATGACCAACTGTGATAGGTGTCCGATTTATCCCCCTTGATGCTCTCCAGCGCCGTTATCTCTCCTGTCGTGAGGTCGGCCAGATAGAGGGTGGACTCGGTGTGATAGAGCGGGAAAGTGCCGTAATCGGCCACAGTGAACATGAGCCATCGGCCGTCGGGGGATGCCTTGGGATGACATGCCGACGAGTTGGTGGCATGTCCGTTCCATATTGTGTCGGTCCCGGTGCCTATATGTCCGTTTTCGGGATCAAAGGTGCGGCGCACCAGGTGATACTTGATATCCTCGATCCTGTCAGGTAGCGGCAGGGTGTCGGCCACACAGTAGAACACGTATCTGCCGTCGGCCGAGAAGCAGGGGAATGTCTCGAACTTGTCGGCGCGTGCCACATGCGGCAGGTTGATCATCAGGTTGTTGTCGAAATCGGCCACGGTCAGGTCCGATGCGGAATCATACACCTCCATACGCTTGCCTGCCAGGGTATGGAAACTGGGCAGGATTATGTTGGTGGAGAATATTCCGAAACGTCCCGAGGGGTGTAACTCGCCGTAGACGGTGCCCGAGAGCATACCTTCGGCATTGAGCGAGAGCTTGCGCAACCGGCCGTCACGGTTCAGGATGGCGCCTCCGTGCGGGCCGCGTATGTAGTACATGGACAGGTCGCCGCGCTGCTGTCCGTGTACATGGCAATTCATGCAGGCGTCACGGGTATGACGGTAGTCGCAGATAACGGTCTCGCTGAAGTTCTCGATGCACCGCTCCATTATGGAGACCTCGTTGTACATCTGGTATGAGGGCTCTATAAGACGGTAGGTCAGGTAGCCGTCTATCTTGTCGGGACTGACATAGAAGGACCAGGTGTCGGTCAGCTGACGGCCGTCAACCATCATGCTGGCATTTACGGTGACTGTCTGTCCTGCTGCCACGTCCATAAACTTTTTCCACTTGTCCAGGTTCCATTTGACATCGGTCCCCTGGATGGTGATGCTGGTGCCGCTGGCCGTGAATGTGGTGGATGCCTTGCGGCCGCTACGCATGGCGTAATGGAAATTCAGGGGTGCTATGTTATAGGGAACGGTTACATCCTTGTAGTCGGGGTATATCACCAGCGGACCCTGGCTGCCGCCCACCTCGGTGTAGGTGTTGTTGCCGCAGCCGGTCAGTGTGAGGCCGATAATGAGGATTGCCCATATGCTGTGTCTCATATTCAGTTGGCATTAATTGCGTTCAGGTAATAGTACCAGTATGTGGTACGGTAACTGTCGGGCCTGCGGAAGAACCACGACATCTGGTCGATGGTTGAGGGCTCCACTCCGTACAGGGCAGCGTCCTGCTCCGTCATGCGGTCCTGCTGGCTGAGCCAGATAAGGACGGCCTCGTGGTAGATGTGCGCCTTGATCATATCCTGTGAGTAATCCCGGATAAAGTGGTCCAGGTCATAACTCATCAGGTCGTAGCACAACAGGTAATTGCGTGCCAGAGAATTGGAGGGATCGGCCTCCAACAGTCCTGTCAGGATGGCCCGCGGGTTGTCGGAGTGGTGTACCATATCGGTGCGTGCCAACCGTGAACGGGCACGTGACAGATGACGTTGGGTAGCTTCGTCCTGCAATCCTGGCATCATGCGGAGTGCCCACTTGCGGTAAAAGAGGGTCTTGCTGAGCATGCCCAGGTATTTCTGTGCGGTGACCTCCTGGCCCGATATGAGATTAACCTGGGCCAGACGGACTATATAGCGCGCTCCCGTATGTTTGGGCGATGCCTGCAGGGCTATGATAGCGCTCTGCTCGGCAATGGTCATGTCACCCAACTGGTACCAGGCCTCGCCGGCCAGCGTATTGGTAAAGGTGGACAGATTGGTGGCGACGCTCATGAGAAGGGTGGCGGTTCCGCTCTGGGAGTGGTTGAAAAGTTTCTGTCCCAGGTTGCCTTTCATGGCCTGGGCAAGATTGTAGCAGTAGCTGGCTTCGACCATATGGAGGTCCTTGGCGGAGAGCTTGAGGACCTTGTCCCAGTTCTCACGCGATGTCTCCACATCCAGTCCCATGACCCTGTCATAACCGATGCGCGGTATGCCCCACAGCTTGCCGTAATCACGGTGTACGGGCGATCCGAGCGCCCATATTCCGAAAAGTGCCAGCAATGCCGATGCTGCGTATCTGACGGCCGGTTTCCTGAACCTGAGAGCTGTCAGTATCAGGATAAGGTATCCTAAAAAGACTATGGTGTAACGGGTGATGTACAGGTTGCCGGTCTCGCGCATGAATGACCACACAAAGAGTGCGGCGGCAACAGCCATAGACGGCTTGCTCTCCATAAAGATCCTGCATATACGGTAAGATGTGTATCCTATGGCGGTTAGCAGCGATGCGATGACCAGTGGTGCTGCCACCGGCAGGCGGAAGAACTGCTCGGCGAAATCGGCCAAAAAACGTGCCAGCCAGCCTGAGCCCCGGTATGTCATGCATATGTAATCCCAGTCGAACAGAAACAGAGTGTTCTGCTCGCGTTGTATGAGATGATAGGGGTATGCAAACTGGAAGAATCCGAATGCAACCAGGAATCCAAGGACTGAAGCAAGGAGAACCCAGCGTGTGGGCTCAGTTAATCTTAACCGGTTCATATGTAATGCAAATATGCAAAAAAGAGTTGGTTCAGAGAGCTTTGCCGATTTTTAAAAAGACAGGGAGACCCGCATGAGTCTCCCTGCCGTCAACAATAACAAATAATTAATAGCCCGGATTCTGTTTGATATTCGGATTGATCTGCACCTCCTTGAACGGGAAGGGGAAGACCTCGTTCTTACCTTTCTTGAATCCTACGTTATAGAGTTTCTTGCACCAATCGGCGTCAGCGCGCTCAATGTAACCGCGGTGAACAGCCTCGTTCTTGGTGAACATAGCATCGCAGAAGCTGGGATAATCCTCGCCGTTGTGACCGAGTTCTGCCTCGGCATCACCCCAACGTACCAGATCCTGGAAGCGTGTTCCGTCAAGCCACATCTCAAGGAACTTCTCTGTCTTGACTGTAGCCATATTTAATGCGGTAACGGGAGTCTGTGACTGAGCACGGAGGTTAACCTTCTGCAGGGCGGCAAGACCTGAACCGTCGGGATCGCTTGTCATGGCGCAGCACTCGGCGTACATCAGAAGAACCTCGGCATAACGCATCAGACACATGTTCCAGCGGATCTCGTTGGTTGATGTCTGGTCCTCAACGCGGTACAGGTGCTTCCACATAAAGTAACCTACGTTTCCGTACAGACCGTCGGCTGCTATGATTCCACGCTTCTTGTCAGCCTTCTTGTCATCCAGAGTGGGGCAGTCGGCATCGCTTACGTAAGGCATCTCGTAGAGAACCTCGTCGTAGCTCTTGATCCAAGCCTTACGTCTGGCTGAGTTGGCTCCGTCATACTCAAGAATCTTGTTCACGAACTTCTCGGAAGGACAAACCTCACCCCAACCGTTATGTACATACTCTGTACCGGGGCCTGTGGGAGGATTGATCTTCTCTGAACGCCATGACCACAATATCTTCCAGTTTGGCTGGCAACGGCCGTAGTAGTCACCCTGTCCGCTGAACACAAGGTTGAGCTCAAATACGCTCTCCTTGCAACCGCGGCCTGAATAGTGATAGAGGCTGGTCATCTTGTTGGAGGGAACCAGGTCATACAGATCGGTATCAATGACCTCCTTGAGGAGAGTCTTGGCACCTTCGTAGTCTTTCAAGCTCAGAAGAGCCTTGGCCTCAAGTGCCTTTGCATACTCCTTGGTAACCTTGACGGCACCGTTCTTGTCATCGATGGAATCCTTTGATGTCAGATAGGGGATAGCCAGCTTCAGGTCGTCGGCAATCCACTGCAATGCATCGGCCTGTGAGGTGGCATTGCCGGGTTTGTCGTCGGTGCTGTTATATACGTGGTCAGCGATAGGAGCTGTACCCCAACCAAGGGTAAGAAGCAGCTGAGCCTGGTCGCGCAGTACGCGTGCCTCGGCAACGCATCTTTTCTTGGTGTCGGTATCGGCCTTGTCACCGTCAAAGTTGTCGATAACCAGGTTGGCGATACGGATAATCATGTAGTAGCACTCGTATGTTCCGGTAATCAGACTGTTGTTGGTCTCATGACGGAACGAGTTGATGGCGTTGCAGTCCAGGTTATCGGCCTTGTTGTTACCGGCAGCGTAGATGTTGTCCGATGCATACTCCCACATTGAGAGGAAGGGGCACTCGTTCCAACCTGCTGTGGTCCACATGGTGTTCGAGTAGAAACGGCCTGCGGTATAGTAGGCTGAGGCAAGTGCAGACTCTGCATCTGCATCAGTCTTATAGTAGTCTTCAGGAAGTATGACACCTTTCTGAGGGATGTCCAACCTGTCTTCGCACCCTGAAAAAATGAGAGCGGTCAAAGCAATTGAAGCTAATATTATCTTTTTCATAAAGCTCATGTTTAGAAGTCAATGTTAACACCGAAGATGAATGACTTAGATGTGGGGAAGGTACCCATATCTATGCCGGTAGCATTTCCACCTGTAGTAGCGGTTTCGGGATCGAGACCGATGTAGTTGGAGAATGTGAAGAAGTTATCCAGCGAAGCGAACACTCTCATGTTGCTGATGGCTGCCTTGCGGGTAATGTTCTTGGGCAGAGTGTAACCAAGCTCGATGGTCTTGATCTTGAAGTATGAACCGTCAAATATATTCAGAGTAGAGCTGAATGCCTCGGTGGTCCAATGGTTGGCTGCGGGGAACTTGGCGGTAGCCTCGTCGCCGGCCTTCTTCCATGAGTTGTTCCAGTAGTAGGAATATGTGTTGCACGAAGGACGGTCTACACGGAATGAGGTGGGGTAGATATCATTGCCGGCTACACCTGTGCCGAATACTGTGAAGTCAAAGTTCTTCCATGCCATGTTGACGGTCAGACCGAATGTCCAGTCAGGAATACCGCAACCGATGTCGGTACGGTCGGCCTCCTCGATCTTGCCGTTTCCGTCCAGATCCCTGATGTTGGCGGTACCGTCGGCCTTAATGCCGTCGGCAATATAACCCAGCATGTACCAGATGGAGTGACCCTGCTCGAATGTGGTTGCCAGATGTGTTCCCTGCGGTGTTCTACCGGCTATACGGTCGATAGTGGGTGACAGGTAGGTAACCATGTTCTTGAGGTATGATACGTTACCGTTGATTGAGTATGAGAAGTCGCCGATTCTGTCTCTCCAGCCAAGCTCAAGCTCAATACCCTTGTTGCTAACCTCACCGGCATTGATGATAGGAGTGGTTGAGAAGCCCTTGTCACCGAATGCGGGAAGACCGATCTCGATAGCAACCGATGCACCTACAAGGAGGTCCTTTGTGGTCTTGTCAAAATAGTCAAGTCCTACAGAGAGTCTGTTGTCCAGGAAGCGTGCGTCGATACCCAGATCCAGCTGCTCGGAAGTCTCCCACTTGAGGTTGGGGTTGGCAGCACCTGTGGTAACTGAACCGGTGGTGGGGGTGTCATCGTCAACATCGTACTGGTACCAGAGTACGTTTGAACGTACGGAGGTGGCATACTGGTAGTTGTTGAGAACGTTTACGTTACCGTTCTGTCCCCAAGATGCACGCAGCTTCAAGAATGAAAGAGTGCTTGCGTCAATGTTATCCTTGATAAAGCTCTCGTTGCTCAGAGTCCAACCTGCTGATACTGAGGGGAAGTAACCCCAACGTGAGCTGGCGGGAAGCTTTGAGGAGTCGAATGCATCGGCACGGAAGTTAGCCTGGATGCTGTAGCGGTCATCATATGAGTAACCTACACGTCCAAAGTATGAAAGGCTGGCTGAACGGCCGGGAGCGTTGTTGATGGTCTTGGTTACATCCTTGTCGAGCAGGTAGTCCATATAGATGAAGTTATCTTTATAACCCATCAGGATGTTCTTACCGGTGGCCGATGTGGTTACATTGTCCCAGTTGTTCTCGATGAAAGACATACCGGCCATTGCGTTGAAGCTGCTGCGGCCTACAGTCTTGTTGAAGTTTGCAAAGTTCTCCCACTGATAGTAGTAACCTGTTCTGGCGTCGGCTCTGATAGTGTAGTTATCGGCCTTGACGAATGCGTTTGCATAGTAGGGCTCAGTGTAAGCGTGTGCTGTCTGGTGGGTGATTCTGTAACCCAGACGTGAAGTGAAGGTCAGACTCTTGATGGGAGTCAGGTTCATGTAAGCGATACCGCGGATGTTGAAACCGCCGCTGCTCTCGTCTGTGGCATCTCTCTGGGTGAACGGGCTACCTGACTGGGTCTCGCCGATAAGCGGGAGTGTCCAGTAGAGGCCTGTATCGGAGTCCTTGAGGACCTTTACACCCTCCTTCAGTTTCTGCTTCTGAGTCTCCGAAAGATGAGTCTCGTCACCGCGTACGGGGAACAGAGGTGATGATGTGATGGTAGCCAACATTGCCGAACCGTTATCGTTCTGCTGTGAAACGGACTTTGTATTCCACTTCTCGATAGAGTTGTTGGTACCGATGGTGAGCCAATCCTTGATCTTGTAATCGGCGTTTACCTGCATGGTCAGACGGTCGTATGTGTCCTTGTCACCCTTGAAGATACCGTTGTTGTGCACGTCGTTGATTGACAGGAACAGGCTTCCGCGGTCGTTGCCGCCCTGGAAACCTATGGTGTGACGCTGGCTCCAAGTGGGAACGAATACCTCGCTGCCCCAATCTACATCGGTAGTGCCGTCATAGTTGTCGTCAAGCATCTTCTGACTCAGGAATCCCTGTGCCAGACCGTAGTCGATGTAATTCTTGGCGTTCATGATGTCAAGCTTGCGTGACAGTGAAGCCAACTGGAACTGGTTGTTGTAGAAGATCCTGCCTGTACCCTTAGCGGCGGCACCGGACTTGGTGGTGATAAGAACGACACCGTTACCGGCCTGAGCACCGTAGATGGCTGCTGAGGCGGCATCCTTAAGTACCTCAACGTTTGCGATCATTTCAGGATCCAGATACTGGATGTTGTCAACCTGAAGACCGTCCACGATGAGCAGCGGGCCTATCTCACCTGAGTTTGATGAATAACCGCGGACGCGGATCTCGGACTTGCTGCCGGGGGCACCTGAGTTGTTCAGTACCTGGATACCGGCAATCTTACCCTGGAGGGCCGCACCTGCATCGGACATGGAGCGGTTCTTAAGGTCCTCCTGGCGGATTGATGCTACGGCGCCTGTAAGATCAGACTTTTTCTGAACACCGTAACCGATTACGACAATCTCTTCCAGAAGCTCTACGTCTTCCTGGAGAGTCACGTTGATGGTTGTACGACCGCCCACCGATTGTGTCTGGGAGGCGTATCCCATGAATGAGAACTGGAGGGTTGAGTTTGAAGGAACCGTGATGGTATAGTTACCATTCAGATCGGTTGAAGTTCCGTTGGTAGTACCTACCTCCGAAACTGCGGCAGCCATAAGAGGCTCGCCCGTTTCATCCTTAACCTGTCCCTTAACAGTCACGTTCTGTGCCACTGCACAGATAGGCATTGCCATTGCGAGCAGAATGCCACATACTTTTTTCAGATTCATAATTAAAGGAAAAGGAAAACAATTAATTGGTTAAACAATAGTTATATAGCGTATCTAATAAACAGGTTCCCTGAGACGTACGCATACAAAACAGGCCGTCATGCAACATGACAGCCTTGCGTATCTAAAGTCGTATAGGTATATGACGTATACGACGACCTAAACAATCGTAGTTGTTCATTTCAAATAGCAAACTTAAATTTCAATTATTGTTATATCGGAGGCAAATGTAAGTGTTGTTTTTGTATTAGTAAAATTTTTTTGTAGAAAATTTTTTAAGCAGCTGCTCCGATGCTGTAAGTATGTCGTTGTATGTTGTTTCAAAGTCTCCGGTGTACCATGGGTCGGCCACATCCCTGTTGCTGCCGGCGAATGACATCATCAGGTGGACCTTGTTCTCGGGGTCATCGGGTATGATGTATCTGAGCCAGCGCAGGTTCATGCTGTCCATGCATATAATAAGGTCAAAGCGGGCGTAGTCGGAGCGTGTAATCTGCCGTGCGGTCTTGCTGCTGTCAAAGGGGACGGCGTGGGCGTTGAGGCAGCGTCTGGCAGGCGGATAGATGGGATTGCCTATCTCCTCGGTCGATACGGCGGCCGATTCTATGTAAAACAGGTCTGCCATACCCTGTGAGGCAACCAGATTCTTGAAGATGAACTCGGCCATGGGCGAACGGCAGATATTTCCGTGGCAGACAAACAGTATCCTGGTCTTCATATTTAAATTTTTGGCAAAATTAATCATTACTGTATGTATTTGCTACTTTTGCGGTATTATGATAAGGGACAGAATAGAACAATTGCGCCGTTTCATGGCGGAGTGGGGCTGGAATGCCGCAGTAACCGTGGGCGAGGATCCGCACAACAGTGAGTATACTCCTTTGCGCTGGTGTCAGCGTGAGTTCATATCGGGCTTTACCGGATCGGCAGGTGTGGTGGTAGTGACAAAGGACCATGCCGGCTTGTGGACCGATTCCCGCTATTGGATTCAGGCTGCAGCCGAGCTCGAGGGCTCCGGAGTGGAACTGCACAAGATGGTGTCGGTTGAGGACAAGGAGTGGATCCGATGGATTGCCGATGCTGTTCCGCAGGGAGGCAAGGTGGGAATAGACGGCATGTGCATGAGCATGGACGAGGCTCTGAAGCTGGAAAACGCAATTGCGCCTAAAGATGCCAAGGTTGTTTCCAAACCCGATTACCTGGAGGCCCTTTGGCCCGACCGTCCGTCACTGCCCGACGGTAAGGTCTGGCTGCATGATGATATCTATGCCGGCCGGTCCAGAACTGACAAACTGGAGTGGCTGCGCGGTGAACTGAAAGGCCGCGGCTGCAGTTACATGTTCCTGAACTGTCTGGATCAGATTGCCTGGCTGCTTAACATTAGGTCAAACGATGTTGAATACTCACCCTTTGTGATATCGTTCGCACTTGTGGGTCCGGACAGTGTGGAACTGTTTGCCGAAATTTCAAAATTCCCGGCCCATGTACGGAATGAACTCAAAAATGCAAATGTCAGCGTGCATCCGTACGGTGAGGTGGGTGGTTATATCGGCTCCCTGAAGTGCTGCGGCCGTATTCTGATTGATCCGGGTTCGCTCAATTATGAAACCGGCAAGGCCGTGGCAAAGGCTTTCGGAACGGATAATATCGTGCATGGCGAATCGCCCGTGGAACTGGCCAAATCCGTCAAGAACAGCGTGGAGGTGGAGGGATTCCGCAAAGCGTATATTCAGGACGGTATTGTCCAGACCCGTTTCTTTATGTGGCTGGAGAGTGAGATGGCCTGCGGCAGCAGGATAACCGAGTCCGATGCCTCAGATAAGCTGCACGCCCTGCGTGCCGCCATGCCCGGTTTCCTGGACGAGAGCTTTGAGACCATATCGGCATACGGAAAGAATGCCGCATCGCCGCATTACTCGACAGTGCGCGGCAAGGATGCCGTTCTTGAGCCTCACGGTTTATATCTCAATGACAGCGGTGCGCATTATGAATACGGTACTACCGACATAACCAGGACTGTTCCCCTGGGACCTCTTACCGAACTGGAACGTCAGGACTATACGCTTGTCCTGAAGGGGATGATTGATCTGGCTATGGCCGTATTCCCGGAGGGAACTCCCGGATGCCGTCTGGATGCGGTGGCGCGCCGTCCGTTGTGGCAGACTATGCGCAATTTCGGACACGGAACGGGACATGGAGTGGGGAATGTCCTCTCTGTTCATGAGGGACCTCAGTCCATCCGTCAGAATCTTAAAGACCAACCTCTGCTGCCCGGTATGATAACCTCCGATGAACCCGGGCTGTACCGTGAAAAATTTCACGGAATACGTCATGAGAACATGATTCTCTGTGTCGAAAAGGGGGAGAATGAGTTCGGAAAGTGGCTGGGATTCGAGACCCTTACAAAAACTTATTTCGACACCTCTGCAATTATTCCTGAACTTATGGACAGTCAGGAAACGGAATGGCTGAATAATTTCAACGAGTCGGTATACAGGGACCTTGAGGCCTTCCTTTCGGCCGAAGAGCGTGATTGGCTGCGCTCCAAGACATCCGGATCATGGTCTGTAAGATACTGATAATGTGTATTTGAAAAAATTTTCATCCGTTTTTGAAAAATTCTTGAATTTATTTTGAATAATTTTTCTTGCATTATGTTATTTGTTTATCTTTGTCCCGGAAAAACAAGTTAACTATCAATGCAGTTACAGTCATTACCTCTCTTACTGCCCTGCATAGCCGGCTTCTTCTGGCTCTTCGCTTACATTTTTTTTGCTCCCCGGAATGTTTTTTTCAGGAAGTCAAAAAGATTTTTGGCAGTAGTCTCCTTCTTTTTTCTGTTTGCATATCTTTCAACCAAGCCCGACCGTTTCATGATGCTCCACTTTACTCTCTTTGAGCAGGTGTGTGCATTGGCTTTGGTCCCCTCTTTCCTTACTTATATAAGCGCGTATAAGGGAAAAGAGATAACCGGCGTCCTTTTCAGAGTGTGCTGTATGGTTCCTTTGTTTCACTTTATGATGGGTGTTGAATCGGTCTATACTGCAGGTTATGAGAACTCAGTAAGAATACTTTTGGATTCATATTCTACCAGCGGCCCTTTGTTCCCCTATCTGGATGATAACGGACAGAGTGTTTTCTATGCCTGCTACACCTATATGTTCAGGACTTTCGTTCTGCTTAACTTCCTTCTGTTCGCCATCAGTCTTATGACATGTGCGGTAAAGGGGGATTGCAGTCCCAAGAATGTACTTGGATTCTTTTTTGCAGGAAAGAAGTGTCAGCTTGTACCTGCCCTCTATATCCTGACCCTGTTGCTTCTGCTTACAGTGGTGCCTGTACTTATTATAGGTAAGGGATTCTATACAGGCAAGGTTATGGTAACCCTGGTGTTCTGCATCTTCCTTACGGTGGTTATATCGCTTATTGCTTTGATAGGCAGCGCCGGCAGGCTGGGTGTGGGATCAATAGGCGGCATTCTGCATATGGTCCGCTTTGGAGTGAATACATCGGATATGGATGATTTCCTGATGGCTGGCAGTTATATGAATAATGAGTCCGATGAAGGGTCTCATGAAGCTGAGGCTCAGGAGACGAAATCCTCCGATGAATCCGGCGATTTATCCACTTATGACCGTAAGGCATTGCTTCTCAAGGCAGGCGACACCCGCTTTGAAAAACTCATGATAGGCGAGAAACTTTTCCTACAGCGTGACATAACACTCCTGTCTGTAGCCGATTCAATAGGTATGACCAGGGATGAGCTGGCGGATTATATGGAGACAACCTATGGTCTGTCGTTCTCCAACTATGTCAATATGCTCAGGATAGACTTTGCCGAGCAGTATATACTGGATCACGATGACGTAACCCAGAAGGAGATTGCAAATGCCTGCGGATTCTCCGGTGCGTCGGCCTTCAATACCACATTCAGCAAGATTACCGGTGTAACTCCCAAGATCTGGAAGGACAGATATGCGGAGTTGTCAAAAAGAAAGAAGTAATCCCTTCTGATCAGGGCATTATTTCCCCTGCTTTTGGATTGAATAAAAAAAACAAGAGACTCGCTGCACAGCGGGTCTCTCGTTCTCAATAGTCCTTTTCCAATAATTGAAATTTAGATGAACCGGTTTCACAACCAATCTTCTCTCTCCTTGTTTGCGATACAAATATAATGTGGGTTTTTGCTAAATCAAGCATCTTTTATATTAAAATTCATGTGGATATCACAATTTTTACGATTTAGGAGTCGGAATTGTGAATATGATATCAAAATTGCGATTTTTTTAAAGGATTATGACACGTATTTTAATCTTTAGGGGTGTATTGCCATGTGGATTGTCCTGTTTGGACGGAACCCCGGATGCGCTGCCGGCGCTCGGAAAAGCAGGGAAGCGGGACTTCACAGTTCCGCTTCCCTTGAAATAAAATCTAATACCATGAAAAACACGTAGCAAAGATAAGTGTCCATTTTGTTATTTCCAAAAGATGTGGAGTTTTTTTCGTAATTTTGCGGCACATAAGTCATATGGTTGTATGATCAATAGCAAAAAGGGAAACAGGCGTCTTTATACCGCTGACAACATCAAGACATATAAGGTAGAGGAGGAGACAACTCTTCTTCCTTTTCTTTTGGCTTCAATGCCCAATCTGAGCCGTACAGAGGTCAAATCCATGCTTAAATACAAGCACATAGCCATTAAGGGATCGGCTGTGACACAGTTCGATCACCCTCTTTTACCTGGCGACGAGGTTGAGATTAACTACGGACGTTCATTCTACAAATTCAACAATCCGCAGGTTAAGGTTCTGTACGAGGATAAATATATGGTTGTCATTGCCAAGGCTTCAGGATTACTGTCGGTTGCCAATGACAATGCCCGTGAAAAGAATGCATTCCATATTATGCGTGATTATGTACGCCATGATAATCCTGAGGCAGAGCTCTATGTTTGCCATCGTCTGGACCAGTATACATCGGGCATACTTATGTTCTCCAAGGATCAGGATATGATGCTTGAGATGCGCGCCAACTGGGATTTCTACGTTAAGGAACGCCGCTATATATGTGTGACCGAAAATATTCCCGCCAAGAACGAGGATACCATAGAGAGCCTTCTGACTCAGAATGACCATATGCAGGTGTTCTCCACATCGGACGAGGAGAAGGGCCGTCTGGCCAGGACACATTATAAGGTTCTGCAGACCAGAGGCAGGTACGCCCTTGTGGATGTTGAGATTTTTACCGGTAAGAAGAACCAGATCAGGGTACATATGTCGGAGATGGGATGTCCCATAGCCGGTGATATGAAATACGGTGCCGAGACCAATCCCGCCCGCAGGCTCATGCTGCATAACTACCGTCTGGCCTTTATCCATCCCGTAACAGGCGAGCTGATGCGTTTTTCGCTCCCCGTACCCCCTGTATTCCGTAAATTAACATCTCAAGACAGATGAAGAAGAGCTTTAAACCCGGCACGATGATCTATCCGCTGCCTGCCGTGCTTGTAAGTTGCGGCGCTACTCCCCAGGAGTATAATGTGCTTACCGTTTCGTGGACAGGAACCGTATGCAGCAATCCTCCCATGTGCTATGTCTCCATACGTCCTGAGCGTCATTCCTACGATATAATCAAGCGTAACGGCTGTTTTGTCATAAATCTTACCACCAAGGCTCTGGCACGTGCCACCGATTTCTGCGGCGTACGTTCGGGCCGTGACTGCGATAAGTTCAAGGAGGCTGGCATCACTCCGGGCAAGGCAGAGGTGGTTGCTGCTCCTATTGTCGAGGAGTCGCCGGTATCGATTGAATGCAAGGTTGTTGACATTCGTCCGCTGGGTTCACATGACATGTTCCTGGCCGAGGTTGTGAACGTTCTTGTGGATGAGAAATTCATCGATGAAAACGACAAACTTGACATGGCAGCCATGGATCTGATTGCCTATACTCACGGTGAGTATTTTGACGTTTCCAATCCTACCGGTTTCTTTGGGTGGTCGGTGAGGAAGAAGAAGGTCATAAAGAGAGAGAAGAAGTAAATTGAATTGAGAATTTAGAATTTAGAATTCTTTCAGTCGCTTCGCTTTGTGAAAGCGTCCCTTCGGGCCGAGCGGAGAATTGTTTTTTACGCAGGTTCTCAATTTTCAATTTTCAATTCTCAATTCTCAATTCTCAATTCTCAATTAGGAATCTGCGGAAGTTATTCGGATCCGTATCAAATCCATAAGGTCCCTTAATCAGTTTTCCTTTATAGTCAACCACAACATAGAACGGTTGTGCGTTGGCACCGAACTTAAAGCGCTGCAGCAGACTCCATTTGTCGCCGACAGTGCGGATTTTCACTTTTGTTCCGTTTTCATCGATGGTTACGGGATTCTCAAGAGGAGTCTTGTCATCAACGTAGAGTGATACCAGAATGTAGTTGTCACGGATGGTCTGCGATACCTCGGGATAGGTCCAGACCGATGCCTCCATCTTGCGGCAGTTGACGCATCCGTATCCTGTAAAGTCTATCAGCACGGGCTTGCCGCTCACCTTTGAGGCATTCAGCGCCTTGTTGTAATCGGTATACTGAGCCTCGACCATCTGGGTGTTCTGGCCGAATATCTGCGTGGTCATGGGCGGTGTGAAGGCGCTTATGGCCTTGAGCGGCGCACCCCACAGTCCAGGAACGAGCCACGCGGCGAATGCGAACGATGCTAGTGCCGTTACGATTGCGGCTGCATCGGGTTTGGAGCGTTTGGCCTTGCGTTGCAGCAGTCCTGTCAGGTATAGGCCTAAAAGGATGGCCATGATAATCCAAAGCAGCACAAACAGGTCGCGAGGCAGGATATTCCAGCCGTATGCCATATCGGCCACCGACAGGAACTTGAGCGAGAATGCCAGTTCCACGAATCCCAACGTCACCTTGACGCGGTCCATCCAGCCGCCCGACTTGGGCAGTGACTGCAGCCATCCGGGGAAGAGGGCAAACAGCGTGAACGGGATGGCCATGGCCGTGGAGAAGCCCAGCATTCCTATGGTGGGTGCCAGTATGCTGCCCGTGGATGCGGCGTCGACAAGCAGGAATCCTATTATGGGGCCGGTGCATGAAAATGATACAATGGTAAGCGTGAGCGCCATAAAGAATATGCCTCCTAAGCCTGCTGCGGCAGCTTTCCGGTCCGTTCCGGTGCTCCATCCCGAGGGGAGCGTTATCTCAAACAGTCCGAAGAATGAGAGCGCAAAGGCCACCAGCATGGCAAAGAATACTATGTTGACTATGGCGTTTGTGGAGAGGGCGTTAAGCGCGTTGGCTCCGAAAATGAGCGTGATGGCAAGGCCCAGCGCCACATAGACGGCTATGATGGAGAGTCCGTAGATGACTGCGTCACGGATGGCTTTGCGGCGTGTTGAGGAACGCTTGAGGAAGAAACTCACCGTCATGGGTATGACGGGCCATACGCAGGGAGTGAGCAGTGCTATCAGACCTCCCAGAAAACTGGTCAGGAAGAGTCCCCACAGGCTGTTGCCCTTGGTTTCCAACTCCGAAGAGTAGGATACCGGCGCCCAGAGTTCCGGGTCGTATCCCTGGATTTCGCTCAGACCTCCGGCTGCCGGAAGGGCGGCGGATTCGGCCTGCGGCTGTCCCGAATGGTTGAACTCTACATGCTGCGGAGGCAGGCAGCTCTCGTCGTTGCACGCCCCGTAGGTTAACGATCCCTCCATTACGTATGCAGGATCGGTAATGAGCATGTCCTGCCAGAAGGTAACCTTACTTTTGAAGAACCGCACATCCATGCTGAATACCGGATCGAACTGGGAAATCTCATTTCCCTTGAACTGGAGTCCCGATATGGGCTGAACACCCTGAATGTTGTCAAACTCCACCTCTGCGCTGATGGGTCCTGAGCCCGATAATCCGGTGGAATAGACGTGCCAACCGTCCTGGATTGTCAGGTCAAAAACAAGCCTTACGGTATCGGCCGATACGTTTTTTATGCTGTGTGTGGAGCGTACGGGCTGGGAGCCTGAACCAAGCGGCGAGGCTAACAGTACGGAGAGTATGCAGGCGAGTAGTGTCATGCGGGTTGTTTTGTGCGAAGATAAGCAAAAATGGAAACCAAAATCCAGGATGAGGTTATGTTGGACGGAAAAAAGCCGGTGGGTTCTAATAAAATTTAATATATTCGCATCTTAAACAGACACTGAATATGGACAGAAAACGATTCACTGCACTTTACGTATTGATTGCAGCAGCCGTTATAGCCGCATTGTATTTTATGACGACAAAAAAAGAGGAGAGTAAGGTTAACATTGGTAGGAGCGATATCCGCATTGAGGATGGTCAGTTTACACCCGAGGTGCTTTGGTCACTCGGTAGGATAGGTGGCGTTACAACGTCGCCTGACGGCACAAAGATAGCTTATCAGGTTTCTTACTACAGCGTTGAGGAGAATGCCAGCCACACCGTGATTTATGTTATGGACGATGAAGGCGGTAATGTAAGACTCCTTACAAGAAACGCTGCATCGGACCACAGTCCCGCCTGGATTGACAATGACCGTATAGCTTTCCTTTCGGTTAAGAACGGCATACAGCAGATTTGGCAGATGAACGCCGACGGCAGCCGTCGCAAGCAACTCTCTTTTGCCGACAAGGATGTGGAGGGATTCCTGTTCTCGCCGGATATGAGCAACGTTCTCATGATCATGAGTGTGCCCAACCCGCTTGTAAAGGATAGGCAGTATGAGGATCTGCCCAAGGCATCGGGTATGATTGCCGATGACCTGATGTTCCGTCACTGGGATACCTGGGTAACATCTCTGCCGCATCCCTTCATCGCCGCATTTGACGGTAAGAAGGTATCGGACAAGACTATGGACTTGCTGGAGGGCGAGCCGTTTGAGAGCCCTATGCTCCCGTTCGGCGGCATTGAGCAGTTCGCATGGAGCCCCGACAGCAGGACCCTGGCTTACACTTGCCGCAAGAAAGCCGGCCTGGAGTATGCCAAGAGCACCGATTCGGACATATTCCTTTACGACATACAGAGCGGCCAGACACGCAATATCTGCAAGGAGGCCGATGACGATAAGAATATGGGATATGACACAAATCCCAAGTTCAGCGACGACGGCCGTTATATTGCATGGCAGAGCATGGAGCGCGACGGATATGAGAGCGATATCAACCGTCTGTACGTGATGGATCTGCAGGAGAACCGCAAGTGGTGGGTCACCAAGAACTTTGACAGCAATGTGGATGACTATATATGGGCCAAAGGAAAGAACTACCTCTACTTTATCGGCTCATGGCAGGGATGCATGTCACTCTACAATGTGGATTTTGAAGGAAACATACTTCCCGTCAACAACGACGCCTGTGACTACAACTCGCTGGCCTGGGGCAGCGGCAACCGTCTTGTCGTGACACGTCAGTCCATGAGGTTTGCCACCGAGATTTATTCGGTGGATATCCGCCGCGGACTTGCACAGAAGCTGTCGCACGAGAATGACCGTATCTTCAGCCAGCTGCCAAATATCAAGGTCGAGGCACGTGCGGTCAAGACCACCGACGGCAAGGATATGCTCACATGGGTTGCCTTCCCGCCCAATTTTGACGAGACAAAGAAGTATCCCACCATCCTGTTCTGCGAGGGCGGTCCCCAGAGCATGGTTTCACAGTTCTGGAGCTATCGCTGGAATTTCCGCATAATGGCGGCTCAGGGTTACATTGTGGTTGCTCCCAACCGTCGCGGCCTGCCGGGATTCGGCAAGAAATGGCTTGAGCAGATTAGCGGCGATTACGGTGGCCAGTGCATGCAGGACCTTCTGTCGGCCATCGATGACATAAGCAATGAGCCTTATGTGGATAAGGATCGCCTGGGATGCGTCGGCGCAAGTTTTGGCGGCTATTCGGTATACTGGCTGGCCGGTCATCACGAAGGACGTTTCAAGTGCTTTATTGCACATGACGGCATATTCAATCTTGAGCAGCAGTTTGTCGAGACCGAGGAGATGTGGTTCCCGCAGTGGGATCTGGGCGGTCCGTACTGGGACAAGAACAGCGTAACCAAGAGCACTTACGCAACTTCGCCGCACCTGTTTGCCGACAAGTGGGATACACCCATACTTTGCATTCACGGTGAGAAGGATTACCGCATACTATACTCGCAGGCGGTATCGGCCTTCCAGGCTGCAAGGCTGCGCGGTGTCCCTGCCGAGCTCCTGCTCTTCCCGGACGAGAATCACTGGGTCCTGAAACCCCAAAACGGAATAATGTGGCAGAGAACATACTTCAACTGGCTTGACAGATGGCTCAAACAATAATCTATATACTGTTTTCGCTACCGAGCCTGGCAATTCTCATCGCTACCGTTGTCCTGAACTTCAGGGGCAACTGTTCCGTGATGATAAAGCGGTCCATGTCTGCCATGCTGATTGTGGTTGCGTTGAGTATGCTGTGCTATGCGCAGTATTACAATCCGTACCTGGCAGCAAGGTATTCATGGGGCTTTGATTTCGTATACAGCTTTATCACGCCGTTCTGTGCGCCGCTCTACTATCTGTTCATCAACTGTCTGACCGACATCAAACGAAGGCCCGTCATAAATGTGCTGATGTTCCTGCCGGCCATCATATATATGGTGCTGCTCATCCTGGCTCAGGCTCTCTTGAACGGAGCCGAGAGACATGCCTATATGTCAAGCGAGATAATGGGGCAGGACATACAGATGGAATCATCGGTAGCCTATTCGCTTATGCTGCTGGTGGGAAAGAAGATATTCGACATCTTTATGCCGTGCCAGAGCATATTTGTTCTGATATACGGAGAGTTCAGGCTCAATTCATACATCAGCATGCTGCGCAGGTACAGCTCTGCCAGACAGACGGAAACAACGATCAGAATGCGCGGAATTCATGTCATGACGGTTCTGGTGGTGGTTACGGGTCTGATAATGTCGGCCATACCTATTTATGAAAGTACGGACCATCTGCTTCTGGTGGCCATTGCCGTAACTGGTCAGATTGTCATGGTTAGTATGGTTGTCTCTTATGTGATGCAGCTGGAGGTCACTGCCGAGGATATTCATGTGATGACCGAGGATGAACCGGTAGTTCCCGTCAGACCCGTAATTAGTGCTCATTCACCCATGGCACATCCTGAGCCTGTCAAGGCGCAGCCTATGCCGACTTCACTGATGGAACGCATCGACCTGGTGATGGAGAACGAAAGGCTCTATCTGGAGCCGGACCTGACGCTTATCTCACTTTGCGAGAGGGTAGGCACAAACCGTACCTATGCATCAAAGGCAATCAAGGATGCCAAGGGCTGCAACTTCTCGGACTACGTGAACAGGTACCGTCTGGCTTATGCCCTGGACATTCTCAAGCAAACTCCCAAGGAGGATATCGTTATTCAGAATATAGCATCCCAGTGCGGATGCGGATCAATCCAGACTTTCTACCGCTACTTCAAGCTTTTCTACAAAGAGACTCCAACCCAGTGGCTGGAGCGCAACAAGTGAGGTGAGGTGAAAAGGTGACAAAGGGGACGGTTCCGTTTGGCTCACGTGAGCCAAACGGAACCGTCCCCTTTGTCACCTTTTCAGGTTGTTACTTTTTCTGCTGCTTCTGCAGGCGCTCCTGTTCCTTCTGGAGAGCCTCCAGGCGAGCCATCATGCTGCTGCCGCCCTGCTTGCGCTTTGATGGATCGTTGCGGCTGGCTTCATAATCGGCTTCCAGTTTGGCCAGAATGGCCTTTTCGTCGGTTGAACGGCGCAGCCAGATCATGGTGATGATACCAACCAGACCGGATATGAAGTAGTAGTAGCACAGGCCCGATGAGTAGTTGTTGAACGAGAAGAAGAAGATTACCGGCATGAGGTACATCATCCAGCGTGTCATCTTCATTGCGTCCTCCTGACCGGGAACAGACTGCTGCTGTTGCATCGAGTAGATGGTGTTGATGATATTGGTTACGCAGAACAGGAGGCAGAAAATGCTCAGGTGGTTACCGATAAGAGGTATATTGGTGTTCCATCTGATAAGCTCATCGAATCCTGTCAGGTCGGTTGCCCAGAGGAAACTCTGCTGGCGCAGCTCGATTGCGTTGGGCACAAAGAAGAAGAACGCCATCCACACAGGCATCTGTATGAGTGAGGGCAGACAGCCTCCCATGGGGCTTACGCCGTACTTGCTGTACATGGCCATGGTCTCCTGCTGCTTCTTCATGGCATCCTCGGGCTTGGGATACTTGGCGTTGATCTCGTCGGCGTAGGGCTTGAGGGCGCGTGTCTTGGCCGATGACATATAACTCTTGACCTGTGCGGGGAATACCAGCATCTTGACAATGAGTGTCATAAGCAGAATGACCAGGCCCATGCTTATGTTCCACTTGGAGAGCAGGTTGAACAGAGGTATGATGAGATAACGGTTGATCTCGCGTACTATAGGCCAGCCAAGGTCGATCACGCGGTTGAGACGAACCTTGTGGTCGCTGTTGGCAAGTTTGCTGTTCTGCTTGAGTATCTTGTAGTCGTTGGGTCCGATGTAGAACTGGAACTTTGTGGGCTGGCTGCCGCTGGGGTCAAATCCGGCGTGGGACTTGGCCATGAGCTTTTTCATGTAACCCACACCTTTCTGATATGATACGCCTGAGAGCTGTGTGCCACCGGCATATGTATCGGACGCAATCATTATGCATGAGAAGAACTGGTTCTTGTAGGCTACCCAGTCCATAGACTCTTCTATGGTTTTTGAGGAGGCCTTGACCGACTTCTTGGTAGCCGGAGCCACGTTCATCACCTTGGCCTTTATCTTATCGGCACGCTTGTAGGTGAGTGTGGTGTAACGCTGCTCGAACTCGAATCCCTTCTCCTGCTGGCGCAGGTTCTGGATCCAGTCTACTGCCAGTGCGTTCAGATCGGACGAGAAGAAGTTGTCCATGCCTGAAGCCTTGATGTCCAGGTTGAGCATGTAGCTCTCGGGGATAAGGGAGTAGACAAAATCCAGGTGACCGTAACCGTTGGTGTTAAGACGCATCGTTACGGAATTGCTTCCGCTCTGAACGGTCTCGAAATAGAGGTTGCGGCTCTGTATGTTCTGGTTCTTGCCGTCTATCTTGAAGTTGAGGCTTATCTCGTTCCGGTCAAAGAGAACCACCGGCTGACCCTGCTGGTCGTTGTAGTTGCTGAGCTGTGCAAAGCAGGGAGCGGCGCCCTTTGAGGAGATGCCTATCTTTACGAGTCCGTTGTCAAGGGTGACCACGTTCTCGGTTCCGTTCATGGCGGGGAAGAGCGGTGAGAGTGAATCCTGCTGAGCGGGCATTGCTACGGTTGTCTCATCGTCAACGTTCTGGACCTGGCTCTTCTTGGCGGAGTCAAGAGTCTGCTCGTACTTTGCTTTGGCGGGTGCGTTTTTCTTCTGGAAATTACCTGATAACCAGACTACCAGTACTAAGGCGAGGCTGATCAGGATCATGCCTAAATAAGTTCTTCTGTCCACTGTATCTTAACGTTATAAAATGTTTCAGGGTGCAAAGGTATAAAAAAAGAGATACTCTTCCCTCTGCGCGCGCATATATGAAAGGTTTTTATTGTATTTTTGCACTTGAACCTTAAACGAGGCTATGAAAAAACGTTTTGCGCCAACCGCATTACTGTTATTGTCAATTACGACCGCCGCTCAGGAGATCTCCGTTCCGCAGTTGGAGACATCTCCGGACACCGTTGTTATTTCCAATGACCTGAAATCGTTGCTGGATTCAATCTCATATGAGTTTGAAGACGAGATAGCATATATGGATGTTTCGTTCGATGAGATATCCGATAATCCCCTGTATTACAAACTGTTCATGCCGCTGGTGCTCTACGGATCTGCCGTATCGGAGGCTATATCGCCCAACCCCAGGGACGGCGCTCTGTCGGACAGCCTGCTGCCGCTCGATCCCATTGAGACGGGGTCTGACCGTACTCTTGCCAGAATGATCGACGAGGCTCTGGTGAAGGTCTATCTGGAGCATCCCGAGCTGGTCAAGATGACCGAGGAGGAGCTGATGGACGTGCCGGGCATCTTACCCATATCGGAGGATATGGCCATGGGTATACATCTGGGCGATTCCCGTGCTAGCGGACTCAAGCCGTCAAACGAGAATGATCCCGATATGGTGCACTCCAGGCCGCGTTACTGGAAGACATTCGGTAATTTCCAGGGCAAGTATACCCAGAGCTACTATTCCGAGAACTGGTACAAGGGCGGTGAGAGCAACCACTCTATACTGGGACAGATAAACTTCGAGGCCAACTACGCCAAGAAACAGACCACCTTTGACAACAAGCTTGAGCTCAAGCTGGGTTACTATACGACCGAGATTAACGGTGAGAATACGTTCCGTACCAACGAGGACCTTATCCGTCTGACCTCCAAATATGGCCTCAAGGCATACGAGAGCTGGTACTATTCGGCCCAGTTCCAGGGATATACGCAGTTCATGCCGGTGTATGACACCAAGGTTACTACGCTGCTCAAGTCAAAATTCTTTGCTCCCGCATACGGTAACCTGTCAATCGGTATGGATTACAAGCCCAAGTTCAAGAACAAGAACATCACGCTCTCCATGCTGCTGTCGCCGTTCTCATACAACTGCCGTTATGTGAGCGTGGACAGTATCGCGACCAACTTCGGTATAGACAAGGGCAAGAACTTCAAGTACACCATCGGTTCGCGTCTTGACGGTAACCTGAAGTGGAAATTCCTGGAGGACTTTACATGGACCTCAAAGGCTCAGTTCTACACCAGCTATGAGAGCACCGAGATGAACTTTGAGAATACCATAGACTACAAACTTTCCAAATACCTCTCGCTGCAGTTCTTCTGCCACTGGCGCTTTGACGACAGTGTGAAGCGCAAGAAGAATAAGGAGGGCGAACTGATGGGATACAGTCAGTTCAAGGAATTCCTTACGCTTAATTTCAATTACGCCTGGTGATTTTTTCTGCGCTCGCGCATTATCTCCGAACGCTTCTTGAAGGGGGAGTCCGGCTCACGGGCCATGTACCAATACTCCATATGATCGGTAATGATGGGGAACAGGCGTGTCAGCACAAGCAGCAGCTTGCTGGTGAATGTGAGTGTGGCACGGCGTGAACGGCGGCGTATGTGGTTGAGCATTATCATGCCCACCTGTTCGGATGTCATCATCTTTCCCTCCTCACGCGGGGTCTCGCCCTGTTCGCTTCCATCGGCCATAAGGGCTGTCTTGCGTATGTTGGATGCGGTGAATCCGGGGGCGTAAATCATTACGTGCAGTCCGTCGTACAGATGCTCCGAACGCAGGGTGTCCAGGAATCCGTTGATTGCAAACTTGGAGGCCGAATAGCCCGTGCGGCCCGGCAGTCCCTTGTATCCGGCGGTGGAGATGACTCCCACTACCGATCCCTTGGAATCAAGGAGGTAGGGCAGGGCGTACTTGGTGCAGTATACCGTTCCCCAGAAGTTTACGTCCATCAGACGGCGTATCACGCTCAGGTCCAGGTCTCTGAACATGGCACGCATGGATATGCCTGCGTTGTTGATGAGTATGTCTATACGGCCGAATCGGCTTACGGTCTGTTCTATCAGATTGCGGCAGTCGTCCTCCACTGAGACATCGGTCCTGACAATCAGAACGTCGGTGTACTGTGAGAGCTCACGACCTAAATCATTGAGTTTGTCCTCTGACCTGGCGGCCAGAACTACTTTGGCTTTATACTTTGCAAGCAAGGTGGCTGTTGAAAGTCCTATTCCTGAACTGGCGCCTGTAACGATTGCAACTTTGTCCTGAAAATATCTTCTGTTATCCATTTTAAACAGCAATTATATGCCCGTAAAGTTAATGATTTTTTATCATCTGATACTTTCCGTAGCGTTTTCGTCTCTTAAATGGATAATTTTGTGCTCTTTTTGTGTAATTTCGCGGCTTGAAAAACAATTCGAAATGACCGTAACACTATTACTGCACTGCCCCGACAGACCGGGAATCATTGCTGACATAACGAATTTCATCACCGAGAACCGCGGTAACGTGGTTTATCTGGCCCAGTTCGTGGATCATGTTGAGAACGTGTTCAATATGCGTATAGAGTGGAATATCGACAACTTCCTTATCCCCAAGGATAAGATTTCCGACTATTTCGGTACGCTCTATGCCAAGAAGTACGATATGAACTTCCGTCTCTACTACAGCGACTGCAAGCCCCGCATGGCCATATTCGTATCAAAGATGTCACACTGCCTGTTCGACCTGCTGGCACGCTACAGCGCAGGCGAGTGGAACGTGGACATACCTCTGATTGTAAGCAACCATCCCGATATGAAGCATGTGGCCGATATGTTCGGCATTCCTTATTACGTTTATCCTATCACCAAGGAGAACAAGCTGGAACAGGAGACTGCCATGATGGAGTTGCTCAAGGAGAACAACATAGACTTTATTGTTCTGGCACGTTACATGCAGATAATCGGCGACCGCATGATTGCCGCTTATCCCAACAAGATAATCAACATTCACCATTCGTTCCTGCCTGCATTCGTAGGTGCCAAGCCCTATCAGGCTGCTTTTGACCGCGGTGTGAAGATTATCGGCGCTACAAGCCACTACGTAACCGCCGAGCTTGATGCCGGTCCTATCATCTGTCAGGATGTAGTCAGGATATCACACAAGGATATGCCCTCTGACCTGGTAAACAAGGGTAAGGACCTTGAGAAGATCGTGCTTTCACACGCTGTGCAGAAACACATAGAGCACAAGATTCTGGTTTACAAGAACAAAACCGTTGTCTTCAGCTGAATTCTTCAGCAGAAGACCGTTTTTATCCTTCTTTTATTTTGCTATCGCAAAAGCGCTTCGCTTAGCTCCCTCCGGTCGCGTTAGTTGCAACGGGGTCCTTTTTCAGCGCTTCGAGCTTGAACATCTCGTCACGATATTGAGCGGCCTCCATGAAGTCCATTCTGGAGGCTGCTTCGTTCATAAGGCGGCGGGTGCGGGCTATGGCCTTGTCAAGCTGCTGCGGTGTCATGCTGGAGATGACGGGATCCGCAACGGCCCTGGTGCGCTCCTGAATCTCGTACGGTTTGGGTTCGGCCTCCGGATTGCTCTGCGCCAGAATTGATGTGTTGAGCGCCTTCTCGATCTGCTTTGGTGTGATGCCGTGCTCCTTGTTGTACTGCATCTGCTTGTCACGGCGGCGGGTGGTCTCGTTGATGGTCAGACGCATGCTCTCGGTTATCTTGTCGGCATACAGAATGACCTTTCCGTTTACGTTACGTGCTGCACGGCCGGCAGTCTGGGTGAGTGACCGGTGGTCGCGCAGGAATCCCTCCTTATCGGCATCGATGATGGCCACGAGCGATACCTCGGGCAGGTCCAGACCCTCACGCAGCAGGTTTACACCCACCAGAACATCGTACAGTCCCTTGCGCAGGTCGGTCATTATCTGGATGCGCTCCATGGTATCCACGTCGCTGTGTATGTAGTTGCAGCGCACTCCGTTCTTGAGCAGGTAGTCGTTCAGTTCCTCGGCCATACGTTTGGTCAGGGTAGTCACAAGGACACGCTCGTCGCGCTCGGAGCGGACGGCAATCTCCTCCAGCAGGTCGTCTATCTGGTTCTTGCTGGGACGTACCTCTATTTCGGGGTCCAGCAGTCCTGTGGGGCGTATCACCTGATCCACTACCACACCGTCGCTCTCGGCCAGTTCGTAGTCGGCAGGGGTGGCGCTCACGTAGATGGTCTGTCCGGTAAGCTCCTTGAACTCGTCAAACTTGAGAGGACGGTTGTCCAGCGCGGCAGGCAGGCGGAATCCGTACTCCACCAGGTTTATCTTGCGGGCACGGTCGCCGCCGTACATGGCGTGCAGCTGGGGCACGCTCACATGGCTCTCGTCAATGACGGTCAGGAAATCCTTGGGGAAGAAATCCAGCAGGCAGTAGGGGCGCGTACCGGGCTGGCGGCCGTCAAAATAGCGTGAGTAGTTCTCTATTCCACTGCAATGTCCCAGCTCGCGGATCATCTCTATATCATACTCTACGCGCTCCTTCAAACGCTTGGCCTCCAGCGGTTTGCCTATCTCCTGGAAGTAGTCCACACGCTCCGTCAGGTCGTCCTGGATGGCGCGGATGGCCCTTTCCTGGCTCTCCTTGGTGGTCATGAACAGGTTGGCGGGGTAGACTCGGTAGAAATCGTATGTCTCTATGCGCTCTCCCGTGAGCACGTCGAATTCCTCGATGGAATCTATTTCATCGTCCCAGAACTGAACCCTTACGGCGGTGTCGTTATAGGCCAGGTTTATATCCACGTTGTCGCCCTTGACACGGAAACAGCCGCGTCCCAACTCGATGTCATTGCGGGTGTACAGGCTGTCCACAAGTTTGCGCAGCAGCACGTTGCGGTCAATGCGGTCGCCGCGGCGCAGCTCAATCACGTTGTTGTAGAAATCGGCCGGGTTGCCCATGCCGTATATGCATGACACCGATGACACCACAATCACGTCGTTGCGTCCCGACAGCAGGGCCGATGTGGCCGACAGGCGCAGCTTGTCAATCTCGTCGTTGATGGCCAGGTCCTTTTCTATATATGTATCGGTAGCAGGAAGATAGGCTTCCGGCTGATAATAATCGTAGTAAGAAACGTAGTATTCAACGGCGTTTTCGGGAAAGAAAGCCTTGAACTCGCTGTAGAGCTGGGCAGCCAGCGTCTTGTTGTGGCTCAGCACCAGGGTGGGACGTCCTATGTTCTTTATGACGTTGGCAATGGTGAATGTCTTACCGGAGCCGGTTACACCCAGCAGAGTCTGGGCATGTGCGCCACTTAACAGCCCCTCGGTGAGCTGCTGTATGGCCTGCGGCTGATCGCCGGTGGGCTGGAAGGGTGAGACAAGCTTGAAATCCATTGTGCGCGGTTGTGGAAATGGGGAACAAAGATACGTTTTTTTTCGTATTTTTGAACCCCCGAAATATTTATGGATATGACTGTAGAAGAGAGACAACAACGTGCCGGCGAGCTTTTTAAGGCCGGTTATAACTGCTGCCAGGCAGTTGCGATGACATTTGCCGATGTACTTGGACTTCCGGAGGACGAGGTGGCTCGTCTGACCAGCGGATTCGGCGGTGGAATGGGCCGCATGCGCGAGGTTTGCGGTACTGTTTCGGCCATGACTCTGGTGGCCGGCAAGATCATCCCGGCCGACGATGTAAGCAATAAGGATGCCAAGACAGCCAATTACGCTCTGGTGCAGGAGATGGCGGGAGAGTTCAAGCAGATGAACGGCAGTATTATATGCCGTGAGTTGCTGGGCTTGAGCAAGCCTGAGGGTACTCCGGTTGCATCGGACCGTACTCCGGAGTATTATAAGAAGCGTCCGTGCGGCGAACTGTGTTCCATCGCAGCGGGTATTGTGGCAAGGAAATTGAAAATTGAGAATTGAGAATTGAAAATTGAGAATTAAATGAGGAGAGGTTTTGGAATTTTGATTTTGTGTCTGGCTTTGGGCGTTAGGGCTTGGGGCTGTACAAACCTGATAGTTACCAAGGGGGCCTCGGCTAACGGCTCCAATATGTGTACTTATGCTGCTGACTCGCATCAACTTTACGGAACCCTGCATTACACTGCATCCGCCGACTATCCGGCCGGAACCATGATGCAGATCCATGACTGGGACTCAGGCAAGTTCCTGGGCGAGATTCCGCAGGCTCAGCATGTATACTCGGTGATTGGAAACATGAATGAGCATCAGCTCGTGATAGGTGAGACAACCTTCGGCGGACGCGAATTCATTGATTCGACCGCTGTTTTGGATTACGGTTCGCTTATATATATAGCACTGCAGAGATGCAAGACCGCCCGCGAAGCTATATCGTTGATAGATAAGCTGGTGCAGCAGTACGGATATGCATCGGAGGGTGAGTCGTTCACACTCTGTGACCCTCAGGAGATTTGGATCATGGAGATAATAGGCAAGAACCCCAAGTTTGACAAGAAGGGCCGAAATGTGAACCGCGGTGCCGTTTGGGTGGCCAAGCGTATCCCTGACGGATACATATCCGGTCATGCCAATCAGTCCAGGATAACCACCATCGACTTTAATGATCCCGACAACTGCATGTACGCCAAGGATGTGATCAAGCATGCACGTGAGCAGGGAATATTCAGCGGCAAGGACAGCGAGTTCAGCTTCTGCGACGTATACAATCCTCTGGATTTCGGCGCCGCCCGCGGATGTGAGGCAAGGGTTTGGTCATTCTTCAACCGATTTGCCGATGGAATGGATGAATATGTGGATTACGCCATGGGTTATGACTTGAAAAAGCATATGCCCCTGTATGTTGAGCCTAATAAAAAAATCTCAACAAAAGACCTGGCCGACATGATGCGCGATCACTTTGAGGGAACACCCATGGATATGACTACCGACATAGGTGCCGGCGGCAGTCATCTGCCTTACCGCTGGCGTCCCATGGAGTTTGAGTATCAGGGATGGGAGTATGTGAACGAGCGTGCCATTGCGACCCAGCAGACCGGCTGGTGGTATGTTGCCCAGTCTCGTGCCGACCATAAATGCGGTGTCTTCTGGTTTGGCGTCGATGATGCCGCCACATCTCCGCTCATGCCCTTCTTCAGCTGCACCAATAGCGTTCCGGAGTGCCTCAGGGAGGGTAACGGCTCTCTTATTGAATACTCAGAAACATCAATGTACTGGATGGTAAGCCGTATAGCACAGTTCGCATATCTGCGTTATGACAGGATAGGTGCCGAAGTGCGCAGCGTGATTGATGAATATGAGAATGATATGATTGCCAAGGTTGATGCCATGAGTGATGATGATCCTGTTGCAAGGTTGTCTGCTTTTGGCGTTGACAATGCATCGGCCCTGTTTGAAAAATGGAAGGGGCTGGATCGTTATCTGTTGGTAAAATATATTGACGGAAACATTAAGCGCCAGAATCCCGACGGATCGTTCATGGACAACGGTTTTGACAAGACCATTCCTGAGTTCCCCATACAGGAGGACTACTCCGAAAAGTGGAAGGAGAGTGTGGTGCATGACCATGGCGATGTGTTGCGCATACGTAAATAATAATTAAATAACGGGCGCATGCTTGCACTGTTCGTCCAAAATAGATAATTTTGCAGTTTGAAATTCAACAGCATGCGTAAGACTGCGTTAACAATATCGGTTTCACTGCTTCTCCTGGCTTTGTTGTCGGGATGCTCAGGCTATAACAAGATCCTTAAGGCATCGGACTACAACACAAAGTACAGTCTTGCCAAGATTTACTTCATGGAGGGTCACTACACCAGCTGCAGCTCGATTCTGGAGGAGTGCGTCGCTTATCAGCGCGGTACCGCCCAGGCCGAGGAATCCATGTATCTGCTGGCTACCTGCTACTTCAACATGGACGATTACCTCTCGGCTTCGCAGTATTACATGGCATGCTACAGGTCGTACCCCAACAGCACCTACTCGGAGGGTTGTCTGTTCTGGTCAGGCAAGAGCCTGTTCCTGGATACTCCCGATCCCAGACTGGATGCTACAAGCACTACAAATGCCATTATGCAGCTGCAGCGCTTTGTGGAGACCTACCCGGAGAGCAAGTTCCGTCCGGATGCCGAGCAGATGATCTACACTATGTATGACCGTCTGGTGGAGAAGGAGATAGGAACCGCCGAGCTCTACTACAACATGGGCAACTACATGGGCAACAACTACCGCTCAAGTATAATCGTGGCTCAGAACGCGCTGCGTGACTATCCCTACACCAAGTATCGCGAGAAACTCTCTATGCTGATACTCAAGGCCAAATTCCAGATGGCTCAGGAGAGCGTGCTGGAAAAGAGGGATGACCGCTACCGCGATGCTATAGATGAGTATTACGCTTTCAAGAACGAGTTTCCTGAGAGCTCATACATGAAGGAGGCCGACAAGATGTTCCGCGTCTCCACCAAGAATTTAGGAAACAAGAATCAAATAATAGAAGAAGACTAACATGGATTTCAAGAAGACAAATGCTCCGACCAACACCGTTACACGTGACCTGGTCAATTTCGTAAAGGACACTAACAACATCTATGAGAGCGTTGCCATCATGGGAAAGCGCGCCAATCAGATTGCAGTTGAGATGAAGGAAGAACTCAAGTCAAAGCTCGAGGAGTTCAGTTCATCAACAGACAACCTGGAGGAGATGTTTGAGAACAGGGAGCAGATTGAGATTTCACGCTACTACGAGCGTCTGCCCAAACCCACTCTGATTGCAGCCCAGGAGTTTGAGGAGGGTAAGATTTATTTCCGTAATCCTGCCAAGGAGAAGGAGAATCTCTAATAACTTTCCGGCATAGGTCCGGATTTACTTTATGAAGATAGAATTCTACCTGCATCAAGTATGGCTGGCTCTCATCTGTGTGCTGATGTTTGCCGGCCTTCTTCTTCCGATAGGACAGTTGGTGAACGCCGACGGAGCTTCGGCCGAGCTTACCAACTTCCGACTGAACTTTGTTGAGGGCGACAGCAAGGTCGCATTGTGGGCGCTGGGTGCCATCATGATTGTAATTCTGGCTGTGGGCGTGTTTGAACTGCTGCTCTCGGGATTCCGCAACTTTGTGCTCCAGAAAAGGCTTCTGGTCTTTATGATGCTGCTTACCGTAGGTTACTACATACTGTTTGTCATCTACGTGCTCGTTATCAAGGGCGACGCATCGTTCGGCCTTGAGGTGGCATCGGCATTCCCGCTCATAAGCATGATTCTGGAATACATGACCATACACGGCGTATCCAAGGCCGAGGCTGCCATCATTGCCCGCGCAAGCGGTTTCCGTCTTAGGGATTAAAAGAGATTGAAGGTGTATGTTGCGCGGACGGAGATTGTGCTGTTTGCGCAACGTGCAAAGTAATCCTTCTTGGTGATTCCGAATATGTTACCCAGGCCGAAGTAGTATCGGCCCTGAATTCCAAAGTTTCCTGCACCGGTACGCATCTCCAGTCCTACGCTGGCTGTAATACCGTAATCCAGTTTATTCTCTATGGCCTTGCCGTACTGTGCCGTCACCTGATTGGGGCGGTTCGTGTCATCCCATGTGGCAAGGTCGCTGTATTTCTCGTCCTCGTGTATCAGGTAACTCACCTGGGGGCCAAGGTTGATGTAACCCTGGAATCCGCGTATCTCACGGCCGAATCCTACGTGAGCCAGGAAGGGTACCTCGATGTAATCGGCCACACGGGTATATTCGTTGCCCGATCCGTCCTCGATCTTCTCGGTCCATCCGCGGCGTGCATAGTTGCACTCAATCTGCGTTCCGCAGATAAGGAAGAAGTACTTCTCGGAGATATGTCTTACCTGTACGCCGAAGGTGGGGCCCAGGCAGAGCTGCTGTTTGATGGAGGGTACAAACGATACGTTGCTTGTTCCCATTCCGGCATTCACACCGAATGAGAGCATGTTTCTGGGATCACCAACCTGAGCGTTGGCGGCAAGTGCCGTGAATGCTGTCAGAAAGATAAAGGTCAACGCGCGTCTCATCTGTCAAAGTCTTTCTTCTCGATTCTGTAGTCGTTGGAGAAGTGGATAAAGAACACTTTGCGGTTGATGAATCCTCCCCAGTTGTTTACTCTCTCGAACTTGAATCCGGTGTGTACGGGCTCAAACCTTATGTCATCCAAATGATCCTGGAAATCGCGTCCGTAGGTGGCCAGTCCCTTGAGGAAATAGTAGCCTGTGTCATATCCGTAGGGTGCATAGCTGGGATAGCTGGCCAGCATCTGGCGGCTGAACGAACGGCGGAACAGGTTGTTGAACTCGACCGATTCGCGCAGCAGGTTGTTGGTGTAGAACCAGCTGTAGAACCAAGTATCCACCTCGTAGAACTCCTCAAGATGGCTGGATGCGTAAATCTGATATTTGGGATAGCCGAACAGATGTGTCTCAACCTCCGGCTCCTTGTTGCGGGTGATAAGCTGCAGAACGGGCAGCATGGTGTTCAGAGGCTCGCTGCTGTCGGTGTTAATAAGGAATATGTTCTGCTTGTCCGGCATGGTGGCATCCATTATCTGCTGATAGGTGGTGTCTACCATGAGAGTGGTATACGGGATGTCATGATCGGTCATGAGCTGCTTGAAGCCCTCTATGAAGTCATCCTTCTTGAACTCATCGGCATCCAACAGGATTACGTTGGGGTTGGGGAACTGCTCCAGGAAGTGGTTGTAGATCTCCTGGTTGAAGTATGACTTGGGGGTGTTGAGCTGGAATACGTAGGGGTTGTTGTAGACGTCGTCGGCCTCGCTGTTCATGGTGAGCACCAAGGGAACCTGATGTGCCTGGGCCCAACGGGCTGTCTCGGTGATCTGGCTGGTCCATCTGGGGCCGAAGATGATATCCACGTCATCCATGCTGCCGCTTTCAAGCATAGGAGTCACAGACTTGTCCTCGCCCTCGGTGTCAAACAGCTTGAGGTTGACCGATACGCCCTCGGTCTTGAGTCTGTCAAGTGCCAGAAGCATACCCTGATAGAACTCCACCATCTGTTTCTGGAGGGTTGTGGACGAATCGTTGAGCGAGAAGGGAAGCATAAGGGCGGCTGTTATGATACCGTCATCATCCTTTGACCTGTTCTCGTTAAGGCTGAAGAGCGTGCTGTCGGGAAGGGCCTCCATGCGTGACTGTGCCTCGCCGAGTCTCTTGGCGCGCTGATCAAGCTCCTCCTTGGTGAACGGTATGTTGACCACTGCGCCCTGACGCAGCTTGGTGTATCTGAATTCGGGGTTGGCAGCCAGGAACTCGGCCTGTGATATGCCGTAGTTGCGGCAGATGCGGAATATGGTCTCACGCTTGCTCACTACATGCGTGGTCTTGTAACGTGCTGTATCGGCCGACAGGGTCTGTACATCGGTCAGGATGGACTGAGGTGCCTCCTGACTGGCGTTCTGGATGGTTGCTGCCAGCGGATCGCTGTCGGAGGGGGCGGGGATGGTGATTACCTGGCCCACCTTGAAGTTATCGGCCGAAAGTCCGGGATTGGCGTCGCACAGCTCCTTGACGGAAATGCGGTTGTTGACAGCAAGACGGTACAAGGTCTCGCCCTTCTGGATGGTGTGGAAGCTGCCTGAACTGGTATTCTTGGTGTTGGGAATGCGCAGCTGCTCGCCGGTGCGTATCACTTTTTCGCTTCCGGGGTTGTACTTGATGATCTCATCCTCGGTCACACCGTACATCCTGGAGATGGAGTAGAGTCCCTGTCCCTGAGTTACGGTATGCATGAAAAATTCCTGGGCTGACGCTTTGGCCTGGAATGCAAATGCCACCAATGCCGTCAGTATGATTGTCTTGAAGCGATTCATCACTTTGATTTGAACTTAGTGTCGGGCAAAAATACAAAAAAGGGTTCAGACTACGTTTTAATAAGTAGTGAATCTATAATATATAACCATATTTATAGATAGGGTTAAGACAATTTCGTTGTGTTTTGAGTAATTTTGCGATTTGAAACGGACATATATGAAAAGAATTCCTCCTTTCAGGTTCATTCTGGCCGCTCTGGCGGCGTTTGTGAGCGGTTTTACGTGTCTGGCCGGCACCCCTTCCGTTCAGGTAAGGCTTGTCCTGATATCCGTATCGGGTGACTCCACGGTTATTGTACCGGGCGAGTCGTCGCCGACCACCCTGAATGTCCCGCTCCGTGCGCACTTTGAATCGGAACTTGTGGCCGATGACGGAAAGGACTACGTGCTCTTCCCGCAGTGGACGGTTACGCGCACCTATACCAACGGCGAGACTTCAAACACCGTGGATTACCTGAAACGTCAGGAGAGCGTGACAGATTTCGAGTTTACCGACTACGGCAAGTTCCAGGTCAACTACGCATGGTCGTACAGGGAGAAGGACTCCGTCGAGACCGTTCCCGGCACGGAAATCCAGCCCATGGACTTTACGATTGATGACTCTGACATACGTCTGTACAATGCTTTTTCGCCCAACGGAGACGGCATTAACGACGTGTACAAGATATATGTACGCTCCATTGTGAACATGAAGATTGCCATATTCAACCGCTGGGGACAGACCATCAAGAGCATATCGGGCAAGATGGATGAGATTCTGCCTGCCGATGCCGAACCCGACAATGAGGGCGGATACCTGTTTGAGATATGGGACGGTACGTTCAACGGTGATGTCGTGAACGACGGTGTCTATTTCATTAACGTTCAGGCAACCGGCGCAGGCGGCCGCAAATATGACAAGAGAGCCGATATAAACGTCCTGAAAGGATTGGGATTGGGGAACTGATATACCATGGATAAGTCAAAGATAGTCGTAACTGGCGCCAGGTCCAATAACCTGAAGAACATAGACGTTGAGATTCCGCACAAGTCACTTACGGTGGTCACCGGACTGAGCGGAAGCGGTAAGTCATCATTGGCATTCGACACCATATACGCCGAAGGCCAGCGCCGTTATATAGAGACCTTCTCGGCTTATGCACGAAACTTCCTGGGTAACCTGCAGCGTCCCGACGTGGACCGCATAACAGGCCTGAGTCCCGTTATCTCCATAGAACAGAAAACCACCAACCGCAATCCCCGCTCAACCGTGGGAACCGTGACCGAGGTGTATGACTACCTGCGCTTGCTTTTTGCACGTGCGGGTGAGGCCTTCTCTTATCTGAGCGGTGAGAAGATGGTCAAGTTCACCGAGGAGCAGATAATAGACCTTATCCTGAACGACTATGACGGTCAGCGCATATATGTGCTGGCACCGCTGGTACGCAACCGTAAGGGTCACTATAAGGAGCTGTTTGAGGGCATACGCCGCAAGGGTTACCTGAATGTGCGCGTTGACGGCGAGCTGCGTGAGGTCAAACCCGGCATGAAGCTGGACCGTTACCGCAACCACGACATCGAGGTGGTGATAGAGAAACTGGTTGTCAACGAGAAATACAAGCACCGTCTGGCCGACAGCGTATCGCTTGCCATGAAGCAGGGCGACGGCCTGATGATGATACTCTCCATGCCGCAGGAAACCATTCCGGGACGTCCTGAGCAGGGTGTACTGCGTCACTACAGCAAGCGACTGATGTGCCCCGTGACAGGACTCTCGTACCACGATCCCGCTCCGCACAACTTCTCGTTCAACTCGCCTCAGGGATTCTGCCCCAAGTGCAAGGGCCTGGGTTATATATCGGCCGTTGATGAGGACAAGGTTCTTCCGGACCGTTCGCTCTCCGTACGCCAGGGTGCCATAGCTCCCCTGGGACCGTTTAAGAATACGCTTATATTCAGGCAGATAACAGCTCTGCTCAATAAATATGACTATACTCTGGATACTCCCATATCGGAGATGACCAACGATGTGATCGATGAGCTCCTGAACGGCTCCGACGAGCGCATCAAGGTGCAGATAACCGGTATAAATAGCGAGGCCGATGCCGTGTTCATGGAGTATGAGGGAGTGGTCAAATATGTACGTTCGCTGCAGCAGCAGACTGACCTGAGTGCCGCCGAGCAGAAGTGGGCCGATCAGTTTGCCGTGACCCGCGTATGCCCCGAGTGCGGCGGCGCCCGTCTGAACAAGGAGGCTCTCAACTTCCGTATTGACGGCAAGAACATATACGAGCTGGCCTCGATGGACATCCTGGATCTCTATGACTGGGCCTGCCATGTGGAGCCCCGCCTGAGCGAACGTCAGCGTGCCATTGCATCGGAGATACTTAAGGAGATACGTACCCGACTTCAGTTCATGCTGGATGTTGGTCTGGATTACCTGTCGCTCAACCGTCCGGCGGAGTCGTTGTCGGGAGGTGAGGAGCAGCGTATACGTCTGGCCACACAGATCGGTTCAAAGCTTGTCAATGTGCTCTATATACTTGACGAGCCCAGCATCGGACTGCATCAGCGTGACAATGTACGTCTTATAGAATCACTCAAGCAGCTGCGTGACGGCGGCAACACCGTACTTGTGGTGGAGCATGACCGCGACATGATGCTGGCTGCCGACTGGATAATTGACCTGGGTCCGCGTGCCGGCCGCAAGGGTGGTGAGGTGGTGTTCCAGGGAACCGTGGGCGACATGCTCAAGACTGAGACCCTTACCGCCGGCTATCTGAACGGCAAGCTTGATACGGCTGACGGCAATATGACAGAGCGCCGTCAGGGTAACGGACAGAGCATAGTACTGCGCGGCTGCCGTGGCAACAACCTGAAGGGCATTGACGTGGAGTTCCCGCTGGGTAAGCTCATCTGCGTTACAGGTGTATCTGGCAGCGGAAAGTCAACGCTGGTGAACGAGACACTGCATCCGCTGCTGTCGCAAAAGTTCTACCGTTCGCTCAAGGAGCCGCTTGCCTACGAAAGTGCCGATGGAATCGAATTCATCGATAAAGTGGTGGATGTGGACCAGTCGCCCATAGGACGCTCTCCGCGCTCCAACCCTGCAACATACACCGGCGTCTTCAGTGATATTCGCCAGCTCTTTGTGGAACTGCCTGAGTCAAAGATACGTGCATACAAGCCCGGCCGCTTCTCGTTCAACGTGTCGGGAGGCCGATGCGAGGCTTGCGGCGGTAACGGTTACAAGACCATCGAGATGAACTTCCTGCCCGACGTGATGGTGCCCTGCGAGGTATGTCACGGCAAGCGTTACAACCGCGAGACGCTGGAGGTGCGCTATAAGGGCAAGTCCATTGCCGATGTGCTGGACATGACCATCAACATGGCTGTTGAGTTCTTTGAGAACGTCCCCACAATACTTAACAAGATAAAGGTGTTGCAGGATGTGGGCCTGGGTTACCTCAAGCTGGGACAGCCCTCAACCACCATATCGGGCGGTGAGAGCCAGCGCGTAAAACTGGCTACGGAGCTGGCCAAACGCGATACCGGCAAGACCCTCTACATCCTTGACGAGCCTACCACAGGACTGCATTTTGAGGATATACGCGTGCTCATGAACGTGCTCAACCGTCTGGTCGACAAAGGCAACACGGTAATCGTGATAGAGCACAACCTGGATGTAATAAAGCAGGCCGACTGGATTATCGATATCGGCCCCGAAGGCGGTCGCGGCGGCGGCATGATTGTTGCCCAGGGCACTCCAGAGCAAGTTGCCGCATCCGCTAAAGGCTACACCTCCCGCTTCCTAGCCCAGGAACTCTCCCGCTAAAATGATACAAAAGGGGTCAGGCCCCAATTGTACTATTTTTCAAAAATGATACAATTGGGGCCTGACCCCTTTTGTATCATTTTGTGCTGTACCAGGATTGGAGGATGTAGAAGGCTTTCTTTTTCTCGCCCTTGTCAGAGTAGAGGCCTTTGCGGTTGTAGTAGTCCTGGATGCCGTCCAGCACGCGGCGCGGTGAGCGGAAATCTTTCATGATCCAGGGGGTGGTGCCTACCAGACCCTCTATCTTATCCAGCATGGCCAGGTTCTCTATGTAGAGGTTCTCCTGGAACTCCTCGGTCCAACGCTCGTTCTTATCACCGTGAAGGCCGTATCGGGCGCCTCCTCCGAACTCGCTTACTATAACCGGTTTGTCATACGGGATTTCCCATTCCATCTTGGGCGCGTCATTGACATCCCTGTACCAGCCGATGTACTGGTTGAACGATATCACATCCACATACTCGTTCATGTTGTCCTGCAGGCGGTTCTTGTAGTTGGAGGCCGATGTCACCTCCATTGCCATCGATATGAGACGGGTATCGTCCAGGCTGCGGGCGGTCTTGGCCAGGCTGCTCAGGAACTTGTCACGCTCGGGGCTGTGGGGAGTCTCGTTGGCTACGCTCCAGATGATTACGTTGGCGCGGTTCTGGTCGCGGCGTATCATATCGGTAAGCTGGCGCTCGGCATTGGCGTAGGTATCGGGATTGGTCCAGGTAATTGTCCAATAGACCGGAATCTCGGACCATACCAGGATGCCCATCTTCTCGGCTTCACGTACCATATACTCGTTGTGGGGGTAGTGGGCCAGACGTACGTAGTTGCAGCCCAGTTCCCTGGCCCAGGAGAGCAGGGTGCGGGCATCTTCAACGCTGTTGGTGCGGCCTCCGCCGTTGGGCTTCTCGTCATGGATGCTTATACCTTTCAGGAATATGGGCTTGCCGTTCAGCAGCAGCTGCTTGCCTTTGGTCTCGATGGTACGGAAACCAATCCGATCCTTCAGGGTCTCATCGGCCAGTGTAATCTCCACATCATAGAGTTTAGGGTTATCGGGTGACCAGAGCTGCAGCTTTTTGGCCTTGAACTGTACCTGTGCGGTTCCGTTGTCATCGGTCACAAGTTTTTTGGTAATCTTGAGCTCGGGGATGCTCAGCGTTATCTGCCGGCCGGCCAGCTTCTCATTCAGATTGACGTTGAAACTTATCTGGTCCGGGGCCGATTTGTCCAGGCAGAGCTTATAGTTCTCAATATAGACGGGTGCCACATCGATGAGCAATACGTCGCGTGTTATGCCGCCGTAGTTCCACCAGTCAAATATCTGGGTGGGGACATTTTCGGCCTTGCGCTTGTTGTCCACCTTGACAATCACAAAGTTATCGCCATCGGTAAGCAGGTC